>NZ_RHHS01000032.1 GCF_003710935.1 Brevibacillus gelatini | reverse complement strand
CAGTTTTCAAAGAGCATTTTCATCAACCAATCGCCCAAAGGCGACTTTTCAATATTACCACATCGCACTTCGTTTTGCAAGAGGTTTTTTCAACCATTTTGCTGTACTCAGCAGCGACAAGTATTAATATAACAAAATCACCTGTATTGAGTCAAGACTTTCTTTCACTTTTTATGCAAACTTTTCACTACAGATGAATTTTATAAAGCGGAATTTAAGTATAACGAAACGCAAACAGTTAGTCAACAAAAAGCGAATAGTGCTTCCCTTTTTATTTCACACTATGCATGCAACTCCTGCAAAAACGCCCTTGCTTGTCTTGTTCCCCTTACCTTACTACGAAAAGGCGGTGCTACGATGGCTCCAAAACCAACCTATGACCAAGACGAACAATACAGTGAGTTATCAACAGTTGAATCACAGCGCAACGAAATTCTTCAGGAGGAATTCCCGGAAGGTCCATACGGTGCCTCCACCAATGAAACGCGATTGGGAAAAGCCACTGGCTGGGAGCCTGGACAACATTCCACGACGACTCGCTTTACTTATGAAACACGCCAAATGCATCAGGACTTGCCGCGCCAGGACCCGTCGGCTCATCCGATACACGATGACCCGAACGAAAAAGAATAAATGCGCCTCCCTTGCCACCGCGCACAGCCGGAAAACACTTTTTTTCGCATCTCCTAAAAAAGTCAGGAGAAAAAGCCAAGCCCCCTTCAAAAAAAAGGGGGCTGCCCTGGCAACTATTCCTCGCCAACTACATGTGTCGTCAACGTTCCAATCCCTTCAATCGTGACAGAGATTTCGTCTCCGATCTTCAACTCGCCCACGCCAGACGGTGTTCCAGTCAAAATCACATCGCCAGGCCGAAGAGTCATGACTGCGGATACCGCCTCCACTAGCTGCGGAATGGTAAAGATCAACTGCTCTGTGCTGGCATCCTGACGCACTTCTCCGTTTACTCGTGTCACGATGCGCAGATTCGCATAATCCAGCTTCGGAGCGATCGCTGGTCCCAGCGGGCAAAACGTGTCAAAGCCTTTAGCCCGCGTCCATTGCCCATCGCTCATTTGCAAATCGCGAGCGGTTACGTCAATCGCGCACGTAAAGCCAAGGATGTAGTGGTCCGCTTCAGAAGCCTTTACCCTTTTCGCTTCCTTTTTGATGACAATCGCCAGTTCGCCTTCATAATGAAGGTTTTCGGTCAGCTTGGGATAAACAATCGGCTCGCCCGGACCTACAACAGTAGTGGACGGCTTCAAGAACATCAGCGGCTCTTTCGGCAACTCTATCCCCATCTCGGCGGCGTGGTCCCGATAGTTCAAGCCAATGCACACGACTTTGCTCGGATCGCATGGCGCTTTCAGGCTGATCTCGTCCAGCGGCAGCTCCAGTCCCGTCATGATCGGTTTGGCTGTTTGGACTTTATAAATATCCCCTTCGATCACCCGCACCTTGTGATCCTCTTCTACCATCCACCCATGCTTTACCTTGCCATTACGCTCATAGCGGATAATCATGACTCTTCTCCCCTGTCATGCGTTTTCTCTATACAAAACTTTAAAACAGATCGGTTGTCGTTTCTTTTGGCTTGGTCGTAATCTCTTCGATGACGGTGCGTGCTACCGCATCCTCGACAAGCGCTTCCACATCCAGCGCTTCTTCAAACCTGGCAGCGAGATACGGCTTTGGTCTTGTCACAGGATTTTTCGGCGTAAATACGGTGCAGCAATCTTCGTACGGCAAAATGGACAGCTCATACGTGTCGATTTTGCGCGCGAGATCGGTAATGTCGACTTTGTCCATCCCGATCAGCGGACGCAAAATCGGAATCGAAATCACCTTGTTGATTGTATCCATGCTCTCCAACGTTTGCGAAGCAACCTGTCCCAAACTTTCGCCAGTCGCCAAAGCCTTTGCTTTCGTATTTTCCGCTACACGCTCAGAGATCCGCATCATAAAGCGGCGCATGATCGTAATCAAATAATCTTCCGGACACTTTTCGCGGATAGCCGTCTGAATCTCGGTGAAAGGTACGACGTGCAGACGAATCGTCCCGCCCCATTTGGTCAGCTTTTGCGCAAGATCGCGCACTTTTTGCAGGGCGCGTTCACTGGTAAACGGATAGCTGTGGAAATGAATCGCTTCGAGCGTAACCCCGCGCTTCATCATCATCCAGCCGGCGACAGGGCTATCGATTCCGCCTGACAAAAGCAAAAGCACTTTTCCGCTCACGCCAACCGGCAGGCCGCCTGGTCCCGGAATCGTTTCGCAGCTGATGTACGTTCCTTCTGCGCGAATCTCCAGATTGACAACTGTTTCCGGCTCATGCACGTCCACCTTGATCGCAGGAAGTGCCCGCAAAATGTGCGTGCCGACGATGCGGTTGACTTCCATCGAAGGAATCGGAAAACGTTTGTCGGCGCGGCGCGTTACGACGCGAAACGTGCGTGGCTCCGGGGTCAACTGGCGGATCAGCTCAAGCGCCTTTTCCTTGATCGTATCCATATCCGGCTCAACCTGAATGGTTGGGCTGATGGAAGAAATCCCAAAAACGCGTTTCAAGCGGTCCATGACGGCGTAAGCATCTTCTCCGTGAAGCTCGACGTACATCCGTCCGTAGTTGCGTCTCACCTTTACCTTGAAAAAGGAACGCAGCACGCTTTTCACGCTTCTGGCCAGCGCATCTTCAAATTGATCGCGGTTTTTGCCTTTGAGGGCAAGTTCGCCATAACGAATCAAAATTACATCGTAGTTCATAATTATCTCCTTTAACCGTTTCGTTTTACGCTATTTTCGGCGATCTGGAACAGACTGCGGCTTGAGAAGCGAGCGCAAGGCGCCCACACACGTTTCCAGCGCGGTCAAAAATTGAGCAATATCCTCACTCGTATTTTCCCGACCCAGACTGATGCGCAGCGACGACAGCGCGCAATCACGCTCAATCCCCGCTGCCGTAAGCACGCGGCTCGGCTCGTTCACCTTGGAGGAGCAGGCCGACTTGGTGGAGACGAGAAAGCCTCGCTCTTCCAAAGCGTGCAGCAGCACTTCCGCCTTCACGCCTGGCACAGACAGATTCATGATATGTGGTGCTGCGCCAGCTTCGGGCGTGTTGACGATACAGCCTTCGATTCGCTCGATGCCTTCGCGAAGCTGCTTGTGCAAGTCACGCAGCCGGTCGACTTCCGCCTGGCCGAGTTCTTCTACGATCCGGATCGCTTTGGCCAAACCAGCGATCGCCGGAAGATTTTCCGTCCCTGAACGAATCCCGCCTTCCTGACCGCCGCCCATCATCAGCGGGTGAATAATCAGTCCCTCGCGCTTGTACAAAATGCCTGCTCCCCGCGGACCGTAAAACTTGTGCGCCGAGACGCTCAGCAGGTCAATCCCGGAGTTTTGCAGCCGCAGCGGCACTTTGCCGATCCCTTGCACGGCATCCACGTGGAACAGCACCTTTGGAAACTGTTTCAGCCACTGTCCGATTTCCGCAACAGGCTGGATCGTCCCCAGCTCATTGTTGACGTGCATGACGGAAACGAGAATCGTATCCGGCCGGAGTGCACGCTTTACATCTTCCACAGATACGCGCCCTTCCCGGTCCACGGGCAGGTAGGTCACAGTAAACCCGAAGCCTTCGAGCTGCTTGCACACATCGTAGACAGCCGGATGCTCCACCTGCGTCGTAATGATATGCTTCCCTCTGTTTTGATATTGAAAGGCAATGCCTTTGATTGCCGTATTATTGCTTTCCGTGCCTCCGGAGGTAAAAATGATCTCCCCCTCTTTGCAGCCAAGGTATTGCGCGGCAACCTTTCGCGCCTGCTTCAGCAGTTTTTCCGCCTCTACCCCTTTTTGGTGCAGCGAGGACGGATTTCCGTAATAGTCCTCCATTGCCCGTCTCACAGTCTCCACGACCTCCGGATGAGGCCGGGTTGTCGCACTGTTGTCTAAGTAAATCACCAGTCCACACCTTCCCGAGGGCGCACTGCCCTAAGTCTACCCTTCATCATAACATGACTGCCCGTCAAGAACATACTGTCGAGTGTACTTCTCCTGTTATTTTCCCACATTTGGCCGTGCAAACAGCAGCTTCCCAAAAATCCGATCGAGCGTTCACACACTTTTCACAACTAAAGCGCTTACATCCAAAATTGGGCTATTTACAACACCACAGCCTTTCGTTAGAATTGTCAATAAATTTAGAAAAAATATAATCACAAGGAACAAGGAGAGAACAGCCATGACAACACAAGCCATGCAGGAAAAAATCAGCAAGATGGAAGCCGAATTGAAAAGGTTGAAGGCGGAACTGGCCAAAATCAACAAGACCACTCCTCAATTCAACCGCAATGACGTCGCATATTTAAATGAGGTGTACAACGGGTGACTTTTCGCTTAATTTGCTTTTAATAGCGTGGGTGCTGGCACAACTTTGTTGCGGCAACCGCGCTATTTTTATGTCCAAAAGCACTGTTTGCGCATGGCGTTCGAGGCAAAAGGATGCCATTTTCGCGTCCAGTGGGAGTGCCGACCAATGGAGGATAGATTTACCGGATGAAAGCGGACCTGCCGACTGCGTACAATTGAAATGAACCACGTCACATATCACGCTACGGCATCTGAGGAGACTTTCATGTTCAAAACAACACGCTGGAAACGTCTCGCCCTGCAGACTGCACTGGTTGCTGGCTTGCTCCCTGTCACATCGGCTTTTGCCCAAACGATTCAGGTTGTGCCTGGTGATACGCTCGGCAATATCGCCTACAAACACCAGATTACCGTCGAGCAGCTCAAGTTGGCGAATCAATTGACGTCAGACATGATTCTGGTTGGACAAAAGCTGTACATACCTCCCCGCTCTATCGTCTATACGGTGAAACGCGGCGATGTCCTGTGGAAAATTGCGGCCAATCACGGCGTAAGCATTCAAACTATTGTGAATACGAACAACCTGCAAACAATGGAAATTCTCATCGGGCAAAAACTGCTAATCCCAACGGAGGAACAGGCAGCGGAAACGCCAGCGCCTGAGCCAAAACCCGAGCAGGACAAATCTGCGCAGGACAAGCCTTGGGTCGAAAATACGCGCTATCAGGTTGTCAAGGGGGATACACCCTGGACGATCTCCATTGCCCACGGCATCCCTTTGACCGAGTTTTTGCAAGCCAACAAGCTGTCTGAATCGGACTATTTGCAAATCGGCCAGATCGTCACCGTTCCCGTTCACCACATCCCGCAAACAGCGACGGCTGGCGCCAAATACGGAGAGTATCTCGACTGGTTCGAAGCTGTCCAGTACCTGTTCCCGATCAACGCAACTGCGAAAGTGACCGATTTTGCCACCGGAAAAAACTTCATGGTCAAACGGACGATCGGCGCTTCCCACTCGGACACCGAGCCGCTGACTGCCGCTGACAGCGCTGCGATCAAGAGCATTTGGGGAGGCAACTTTTCCTGGAGCGTCCGTCCTGTTATCGTCGAGGTAAATGGCAGACGCCTCGCCGCTTCAATGTCGTCCATGCCGCACAGCATCGAGTACATTGCCAATAACGATTTTGACGGGCATTTCGATATTCACTTCCCCGGCAGCTTGCGCCACAATGACAACCAGGTCGACACGAACCATCAGGCCGCCATCCGAATCGCGGCAGGAAAATAGAACCTGGCTGTGCCAAGCCTATTAAAAATATGAAAAGCCGTTTCGGCTGATGCGACCGAAACGGCTTTTTTACGTGCTCTCCCCCAAGAGGACTGGCGCTTACTTATTTATACGGGATTTCTCCCAGATACTTCCCTGCAAACACTTCGGTAGCAGGCCCTGTCATGTAGACGCGATTGTCTTCCTCCCGCCAATCGATAAAAAGGTCTCCTCCAGCCAGATGCACTGTTACCTTTCTGTCGACTTTGCCCGCGAGCGCTGCTGCCACTGCCGCTGCACAAGCACCTGTGCCACATGCGAGCGTCACACCCGATCCACGCTCCCAGACGCGGAACAAAATTTCTTCCCGATTCAATATTTGGATAAATTCGACGTTGGTGCGCTCCGGGAACCATTCGTGAAACTCGATCTGCGGGCCGTATTTGCGCACGTCCTCGTCCCGGACTTCCTCGACGAAAATGATCGCATGCGGGTTGCCCATGGAAACGGCCGTCATCGTAAACACAGCCCCGTCCACTTCCAGCACTTCCTCACGCGCCTGCTCCTCCGGGATGCCTGTCATCGGAATCGCCGCCCGCTCAAAGCGCGGTTCGCCCATGTCGATTGTCACCTGCTCGACTTTTCCGTCTGCCCCGAGCGAGACAACCGGCTTCATGATCCCGCCGAGCGTCTCAACGGTAAACGTCGTCTGCCGGGTCAAGCCGTGGTCGTAGACGTATTTGCTCACGCAGCGCAAGCCGTTGCCACAGTTTTTCGCCTCGCTTCCGTCGTTGTTGAACACACGCATGCGAAAATCAGCGCGCTCCGATGGCAAAATCAAAATCAGCCCATCGCCGCCGATGCCGAAGTTGCGGTCGCTGACCCGTCTTGCCAGCTCCGGAAGGTCCACCCCGGTCAACTTTTCTTCAAAACAGTTGACGTACACATAGTCGTTGCCCAAGCCATGCAATTTGGTAAAATTCATCTGCCACTCCCCGTTTTCTCTGTAATTTCTGACTCGTTCTTATATGGACTTATCTTAACACAACAGCTCCCTGTTTGGGGAAGTGGTATACTTACCAGTAGCGATTGAGCAATCCTGACAGAAGAGGAGAAAACGATCCAGATGAATCACGCACCATTACGCTATGCGCTCGGCACCCAAAACGAAGCAAAACGGCTGGCGGTACAAAAAGCGACGGGAACAGACCCCATCTGTCTATCCGTCCCATCAGGCGTGTCTGGCCAACCGATGAGCGAGGAAGAGACGATTACCGGAGCGATTAACCGGGCAAAAGCGGCACTGGCCTCCGCACCCCACGCGGACATCGGGCTTGGACTGGAAGGCGGCCTTATGTATGATCGGGAATTTACCCAGCAATGGTATTTGATCTCCGTCTGCGCAGCCTGGAATGGAAGCGAACTGTATCTGGGAAAAGGACTGGCTTTTCCGCTCCCCAGACAGGCAGCAGAACGCATTATGGCAGAAGGCATCGAACTGAATGTCGTCATCGACGAATGGGGTCAGACGACCGGAAGCAACCACCGCGGCGGGGCGTACGCCTTTTTGACGGGCGGACGTGTCAACAGGGCGGACGTTTTTTGCGAGGCGGTCATTGCGGCAACCACTCCGTTTTTATCCCGCTTGTACACAAACTAAAGCGGGCAAAGGCAAAAACCTCTCCGGACTGTTCTATGCCCGGAGAGGTTTTTTGCGGTCTGATGCTGCTTAGCGGGCCGTGTAGTACGGGTAAATCACCAGCGCTCCCAAAATGGCGAGCGCACCCACGATCATCGCCCAGGCGCCCAGTGTTCGCGAGCCCCGGCGATACGCCAGATAGCCAAGCACCATCCCGATAGGGGCCATGAAATACGGCATGAGGAACAGGGACAGGATCGATAGCCCCAGACCTGTTATGCCAATCCCGCTGGCTCCGCTTTCCCGACTGTCGTCGTCATCGTTGACCTCACGCCCAGAACGACGTGCAGGGATCGGTTCGGCGATTTCCGATGCTGCCTCGATGTCATCGTCTCGTACAGAAGCGGCCGGCGCACGGTCCTCCTGTGTCAGAACCTCTCCATCCAGGCGCTCGGAAAAATCTTTCTCCCCCCTGCCGTTTTCCACTCTGTCCTCCAGCTCGCCTGAGTAGCGCTCTGTCAAAGAGTGGGGGTCGTAGTGAATCCCTCGCCTGGAGCGTCCCTCGTGTTCGTCGAAGGCAGCCTGGGTCCAGGTTTCCACCGTAAACTCCCTGTCGTGCTGGTCTACGGTCTCGGAAAAGCCGGTATCTTCCTTCCGCTTCGCATTCATGCGTTCACGTCGATCCAACATACCATGCTCAGCCCCTTTTTTGGCAAAGGTTTTGTTAGTGAAGGAAGTAGCCTTATTGTCTGCCTGCGGTGTACAATTTAAACTGGAGGCGAGAGGATGAAACCAGAGAAAATCCTAACCATTGGCATTGATATTGACGGTACAGTGACGTCACCCAGCAGTATTGTGCCAATGATGAACGAGAGCTTTGGAAGAGATTTACGATATGAAGACTGTTACGATTACAATTTGGCCAACGTATATCAGATTACAGAGGCGGAATTTGAGCAGTGGCTCGACCAGAACGGGGAGCGCCTGTACAACGAAGCACCTGTGCACGGAATTGCCGACCAGGTGCTGCGCAAGTGGTATCCTGCGCACAAGCTGATCTACATCAGCGCCAGGGAAGCGCGGCATCATGACGTGACGCTGAACTGGTTTGCCCGTTACCAAATCCCGTACCATGAAGTGGATTTGCTCGGCTCCCACGACAAGCTGGAAGCTGCACGGAAATGGGGCGTGGACCTGTTTTTGGAGGATCGGCTGGAAAATGCCTTGCAATTGTCCGAAGCGTTGCAAATTCCCGTCTTTTTATTCGATACGCCATACAACCAGGCCCGGCTCCCCGAGCTGGTACACCGCGTGAGCTCCTGGGAGGAAGTCGACCGGAAGCTCAAGGCGCTTACGTTTGGACAAGCCCTTGTGTAACAGCAGCCCCCTGGTTATGCCTAGCAAAAAGACGTATCTCCATCGCGGGATACGTCTTTTTGCGTGCCAAAGCGCACGAGAAGGCCCTGCAATTGTCCGCATCAGACAGCAGGCAAAAAAACGCCCTGTCCGCAAACAGATCGGGGCAGTTACTTCTTCTCAGACGTTTTCGGCTTGAACGTCTGGCAACAGGTTTCGGACGACTTGCTCGCATGATCCTGGTGGCCTGTGTTTTGCCCATACTCGCCGGCAAACTCTTCCTTCATTTTGTTTGCGCTGGCATGCGAGTCGATCTCTACCATGATTTCGTCGGCGCTGCAAAGATTGCCTTGCGCCCAATACTCACAGTTTGCTACGCTGCATTTTACTTGTGGCATAAGTTTTCACCTCCTAGACGCTATCCTTCACCATTCGTCTGGGGCTTATACTTATGAAACACAAACAGCTGCCAACAATTCCCATAGAAAAGAGGATGGTCTTATGCACGCTCCCCGTGTGGTCGTCATTACCGGGGCTTCCGGCGGTCTCGGTCAGGCGTTGACCCGGCTGCATCTGGAAAAAGGCGACCTCGTCATCGCCGCAACACGCAAGCCCGTCACCCACGAGTCCACAGTTTTTGCCCCTGATCCAAACCGCTTTTTTTCCTATACCGTCAATGTCGGAAACAACGAGGACGTCCGCCGCTTTGCTGCCTGGGTGCACGTCCGCTTCGGCCGATGTGACATCCTCTACAACAATGCGGGCATTGCCGTGTTCGAGACGCTCATCGGCATGGACATTGACGAGCTGGAGGAAACGTTGCGCACGAACATTGCCGGCGTGATGTACACCACCCGCGCCTTTTTGCCGATGATGCTCGACCACGGCTCAGGGCACATCGTCAATATCGCCTCGCTCGCCGGACAGGTCGCGACCGCCAAGGCATCCGTCTACGCGGCGAGCAAAGCGGCGGTGATCCGCTTTAGCGAAGGTTTGCAGCACGAGCTTGCCGGAAGCGGCGTTCGCGTCACCTGCGCCATGCCCGGACCGATCGACACTCCTTTTTTGGAAAAGGCAGACAGGACCGGAGCGTATCGCAGCAAGGTCGCTCGTTATTTGCTCACCGCAGACGAAACGGCCCGCCACATTTACAAAGCCGTCCAATCCAACCGTTCCGAAGTGGCGATGCCCTATCGCCTGAAAATGCTGTCCGTGCTCTACGGTCTGTTGCCTGCGCGCCTCAAAAAGCTAGTCGCCCCGCTCCTCAACCGCAAGTGACGGTTTGTCCAGATCGCGCAGCACCCGGAAGGCCGCAAGCCCACACACGATGCAAACAGCCGCCGCTGCCCCGAACAGTCCCTGTACGCCCAGTGCAGGGATCAGCACCCCCGAGACTGCCGCGCCAGCCGGCATGCCCGTACCTGTAATCGTCCGGATGCTCGTCATCACCCTTCCCAGCAAAGCATCCGGGACTTCTCTTTGCAGGTAGCTTCTGTACATGATGTTATAGGGCGAAAAGCTGAAGCCGGCCAACGCCATCGCGATCATCGCCACCTCCAGCCGCGAAAAGAGCGCAAGCGGCATGGTCGTCATTCCCCACAAAACGATAATGCCCGCCAATGTCACCCCCAGAGGTATCCGCCAGGAAATCGTCGAGAAAAACAAAGACCCGAGCAGCGCCCCGACCGCAAGCGACGACCAGAGCATCCCCAGCGCAACCGAACCTCCCGGCAACTCCTGGTTGGCATACAGCGGCAGCGCGACCTCAATTGGCCCGTATGACATATTGAACAAAAAGGTGAACAGCACGAGCGCCACCATTTGCTTTTTTCCGAACAAATAGCGGTATCCCGTCTTCATGTCCGTAAAGAGCGAGTGCAAAAACTGGCCGATCTGCGCGGGTTGCGCCGCCGATTCCGGAAGGGCGCTTTTCGTCCTTTCTTTTGGCAAGCGCCAAAAACAGAGTGCGCAGGCAAAGAAGCTTAGGGCATCAATCAACAGCACGTTTGCTTCGCCAATCAGCCCGATCAATACCCCGGCCAGCGCCGGACCGAACATGTAATGGATCTGCCACTGGCTTTCCATGAGGCCGTTCGCCTTGATGAGATGTCCTTTGTCAGCCACCAGCCTTGGCAGCAGCGTCTGGGCACCCGCCGTACTGAGCGGAGAAAGCGTGCCTGCCATCACAATCAACACGTAAACCCAAAAAAGCGGAACATGGTCGACCTGCAGCAAAGTCACCAGTGCAAGAAAAATCAGGCCGCGCGCTACATTGTCCAGCACAATCAGCTTTCGGCGATCAAATCGGTCCAGCAAAACTCCTGCCACCAGACCCGCAAACACAGCAGGCAGCATGTACGCGAGCACGACGCCCCCCATCGCGGCTGACGAGCCTGTTTTTTTCATGACAAACCAGGTAAGCCCCATCCAGCCAAACTGATCGCCGAGTCCCGACAAAAACATGCCGAGCCAGTACATGCGAAAGGGCTGCTGTCTCCATAGCTCTTTCATCCCTGCATCTTCCTCTTTTGCCTTTTCCACTTATTGTATCCATGATATTATACTTTTTCAATAATTATATTTAGTAAATGAGTCGGCAGCCGGATTGAAAAACGCGCCCCTGGCAAGCGAGCGACATGCTTGCAGGAGCGCGTTTTTTCGATCCAATGTCCGGGAAAAATCGTGAAAACCGGGCAGGCTACGGCCGAAAATTCACCGAGCGAAGCACGTAGTTGCCAATCGCCCGTGTATTCAGGGCGTAGCCGATTCCCGGACCATCCGGGACTGCCAGTTGACCTGGAGCGATCAGCTCGATGCCGCCCTCCACAATATCTTCCTCCCAATAACGGCTGGATGCCGCTGTATCGCCCGGTATCGTGAAGTTTGGCAGGCTGGTAATGGCGACATTGTGCGCGCGGCCGACCCCGGATTCAAGCATGCCTCCGCACCAGACCGGAATGTTCTGCGACTGGCAAAAATCGTGAATCCGCTTCGACTCGGTCAGCCCGCCGACACGGCCGATTTTAATATTGATGATGCCGCAACTGCCAAGCTCGATTGCTTTTCGCGCATCCTCCACGCTGTGAATGCTTTCGTCCAGGCAAATCGGCGTGGAAAGCTCGCGCTGCAGCTTGGCGTGATCGATGATGTCGTCATGCGCCAGCGGCTGCTCGATCATCATCAGTCCGTATTGATCCAGCTCCTTCATCACGTCGATGTGCTCCAGCGTGTAGGCCGAGTTCGCGTCTGCCATCAACGGCACATCGTTGCCAAATTGTTTGCGGATCGCGCGAATCAGCTCCACATCAAACCCTGGCTTGATTTTTACCTTGATTTTTTTGTAGCCTTCCGCAAGGTGCCGCTCGACTTTTGCCAGCACCTGATCGACTGTCGGTTCAATCCCGATGCTGATGCCGACATCAATCACCGATTTGGTTCCGCCCAGCGCCTTTGCCAGCGACAGCCCTTTTTGCTTGCAGTACAAATCCCAGATGGCCCCTTCCAATGCCGCCTTCGCCATGTTGTTGCGGCGGACGGGGGCAAACAGCCGATCTACATCTTCCGGCGTCTCAATCGGGTTGGCAAACAGCTTTGGAACGAGGAAGCGCTCCATCATGTGCCATACGGTTTCGGTCGTTTCTTCATTATAGTAAGGGTCCGGCATTGCCACGCTCTCGGCGTAGCCGACCTCCCCTTCTCCGTAGACGCTAACGAGAATCAGCTCCTTGACCAGCGTGTAGCCAAAGCTTGTTTCAAAACGGAAGCGAAGCGGTATGTGCAGTTGCTTAAGCTCAATGCGCTCGATTTTCAATGCTCTTCATCCCTTCTGTATTGATGTTTCACCTGTCGGTCAGGTTTCTCCCGCAAACGGATAGATTTGGCGGCTCGTGTTCTCGTAATGGCGCAGCCGCTCCTGCACCTGCTTGCCGTCAGACTGGACCACGCCGTTGACGAGAAGGTTCAGCATGGAAAAAATCGCGGTCATTCCTTTCAGGGCGGTTGGCGCAGGCGCGTACACTTTCAAAACCTGATCGGCAATCGTGCCGACCGGAGACAATTCGTCGTCCGTGATTCCCAAAACGACAGCGCCTCGCTCCTTCGCTGCCTTGGTGAACAAAATCGTTTCATTGACGTAGCGGGGAAAAGAGAGCGCAATGACGAGCCAGCCCGCATCGATCCTGGTCAGCAAATAGTTCGCATCATCTACAGGGCCTTTGTACAGATGCACGTTTCCTTTTACCAAGTTGAGCGCAAAAGCGAGCCAGTGGGCCGGGGCGTAGGAGCTGCGGAAGCCGACGACGAGGATATGGCTGGCGGACATAATGCGCGTGATGGCTTGTTGAAGCTGTTCCTTTTGCAGCCCGCCCAGCGTTTGCCGGATGTAGGCGATATCCTGTTCCATGTTGAAGCGGATCAGATCGTCCTGTCCGCGAATATTTTCCGCCACCGCCCGCAGACTGCTGATCGCATCTGCTTTTTGCACGCGTTCGAGCAGGGAGCTGCGAACTTCATTTTGCAATTCGCTGTACCCGGAGTAACCAAGCGCGTAAGAGAGGCGAATGACTGTCGTTTCACTCGTCCCGCTCAGCGCTGCCACTACCTTTGCGGGCTTTTGGGCTACGATTTGTGGTTCAGCGAGAATGAATTTGGCGGCCAGCTTCTGCCGGGCGGTCAGTGTCGGAAAATGCTTGCGAATACGCTCCTGTACGTGTTCCATCGCTTTCTACTTCCTTGTCAACTATGGTAGGATCGGGGGCAGAGCGGCAGGCCGTGCAGGCAGCCTGTTTTTTACGCCCATGCTCAACTCGATGGCGGTGCCCATTGCACTGCATGTTGAAGTTCATACTTTACATTTTGATTTTTTTGAAGTTTATCCTTTTTGCAAATTATATCGGCAAAAAAAGCACGAATCAATGATTCATTCATGAATTTTTGTCCAACGAGAATGTACTTGTTGAGCGATAAAGAAATCGCCACTTGCACACACAAGCAAAGGCCCTCCCGGTTGCCGAGAGAGCCTTTTGACTTTTTGCCCATCGCATTACGATGTTTTCCACTTCGCCAATTCGGATGGAAACTTGTCGTTGAGCACCTTGATATATGTACCTTTCATGCCGAGCGAACGGGATTCCAGCACACCTGCGCTGGCCAGCTTGCGCAGCGCGTTGACGATGACGGAACGAGTCAAGCCGGCCTGGTCCGCCAGTTGACTTGCGACAAGCAAGCCTTCGCGCGCATCGAGCTGCTCCATGATTTTTTCGATGGCAATCTGTTCACTGTAGGACAGGGAGGACAGCGCAATTTTCGCAAACGTCTTGTCCCGTACTTCATTTTCAATCTGCTCGGTGCGCTGCCGAACGATTTTCATCCCGATCACAGTCGCGCCGATTTCGCCGAGAATCAGATCCTCGGTTTCAAACTCACCATACGCCCGCAGCAGGACGAGTGTACCCAGACGGCTTCCTCCTGCATTGATCGGCACGATCGTCGTCATCATTTGCGGGAACAACCCTGCCAGTTCTTTTGGCACGAAGCTGTACGGACTGTCGATTGGCTCGTTTGCCAGCGTCTGCGTCACTTCCAGCAGCTTTTGGTGTACACTGCTTTGCAGTTGGGTGGAAGACTGCCCTTCCTCGTTCAGCGCAATTTCCTGGTTCAAGCCGCTGCCGAGAATCGTTCCATCCGCCGTAATGATGTAAACATTCGCTGAGATGACCTCAGACAGCAACTTGGCGAGATCCTGAAAGCCTACTCCGCTGCCCCCCATTGTCTTTTGCAGCATCACATTAATTTTCCTGGTTTTTTCTAACAAGTTCATAATAATATCCTCCTTGGAGTTCTTCATGCTCACAGTATTGTCAGAAAAATCCAGCCCTATACATGCAAATCATAAAATTGGAAAGACAACTCAGGGAATGTTCGTTCTGTTGACCATCGTTGGCGCAAACGACTAATCATCAGCCTTGCCCATCCACAAGAAAAGACTGCCTGGTTCGTTTCCCAGACAGCCTTCTTTTTCATTCACAGGCAAAGCCCGACTAGCGCAGTTGCTGCTTGATGAGTTTCTCGATGGCATCCGCGATCGCGGAAGTCGGCCTTTTCAGGTCGGCATCGTACAGCCGGAAGCGGACATAGCGTTCATCCAGGTCAAATGCTTCTTCCAAGACACCCAGGAAGCCACGCGCGCGCTTGTCAAGCTCCAGGAGCACTTCCAGTTCGCCTTCGCGCAAGTAAAAGACAATCTCCAGCTCCTCCAGACGGCTGCGATATGCCCCTGTCGGACGGAATTCAAATTCCTGCACAAACGGATACGTCCGGCCCAGGTAGCGGTTGTACTCACAGTCTACCTTGTACAGCTGGAAGCCGAGCGATTGAACCGCTTCCAATACTTTTGCCATCAACGGATGCGGACGCACTTCGATAAAGTCGGAGTCGCCCGGATCAATCGCGTTTTTGATGTCCAATCCCGTCCGCAAGTAAACGGGCTGACGTCCCATGGTCAACGGCGTTTCATAAGGAAGCTGGAACGCAAAAGACAGTACCTTTTCCTCCTTCGGCTGCAATTGCACGCGCTCGGTCAGACGGTACTTGACCAGTGTGCACTCTTCCTTCACCTTGTTGTCGTTCACTTCGCGTTCGTAGTGTGTGACCACGTACATATAGATTTCGTCAATTTCCTGTGCCACGTCTCCCCCGGTGATGTGCACCTCGCCTTTTACGAGATCTCCCGGAACCAGAGACTCCTGCTCCAAACGGGCATCGACTTTGGCCGCTCCGATTCCGACACTGGCCAGCAACTTTTTGAACATGGACATGTACTCGCCTCTCCTTTGCGTTCCCCCAGATCCAGCAACAGACCTGCGTTCAGATTTCTATGTAGAAATATACGGGGGAAGAAAAAGAAAGTTTCGCGCAACCTTTTGCCAGACGTCATCTGAAATAACCTCTGCCGTCACAAACACTTTCAGCGTCCGCGCGATCACCACCGTCTTGATCCGCACCTCTACCATCGTCCGGTCAGACAAAACATATTCCCGGCGGCGCAGCATTTCGTGCAGCATCTGGTGAACCTCAGCGACCTGCTCTGCTTTTTTGCCCTTGAGCGAGGCGAAATCTTTTTCAATCAAGTCGACCACCTGCACGATGATTGTTCCGTGCAGCGGCTGCTTCTGTTCCACAGGCATGACAAAGGCGCGGACTTCCTCGATGACCTGATCCTGCTTTTTGCGATACACGCGCTGGTTTTGTTTCAGCTCCTGATTTTCCTCATAAAGCTTTTTATTTTGCAGCTCCAGGCTTTTGCGGACCAGCATCATCTGCTCCATCTCGCGCCCGTACACAAAAAGAACCGCCGTTCCGCCCAACAGGCAGCCGATGAGCAGAAGAGCGAGATAGCGTTTCCACTGGACGACCATCATGAGCGCACCTGCACGAGCCAATGCACGCAGATCGTTCCGATGTGAGCGCCCAAAAAGGCGACGACGATCATGACGAGTTGCTTGAACACCGGCGAGAAATTGCCCATTAATATTTTTTCAATCTGCAAAAATGAGTCAAAGGTGCCGCCCAAAGCACCGACCAGGCCCCAGATTTTCAACTGGTCCGCCAGTTGGACCATCGAAAACAACGGGGGCTTTTCCGTCAAAAAGGCTCCCAAGCCACCGCACAAAGCTCCCCCCACGACAATGCCGTAGGCCACAAAAAACGTCAAAATGACTTGTGCCATGCAGTTCCCCACCCTCTCGACCGCGCTGCCTATGCTTATCCCTACGCGGCTTGTCTGGCTTTTATGCTTGAAAAGCCGCTGTCAGGCCTGCGCGAAAGGATGACCGCCTGCTTGTTCAAAAAAAGATGGCATGCCTTTGTTCATAGCATGCCGCATGCGCTCATGTCTTGTTTTTGCCCTGCCTGCGCAGACGTCTCTGAATGCGCGGCGAGTTCATCACCATGAGATCCATAAACAGGTTGACCATGTTGGGGTTGCTCATTACCTGTTTGAACACTTCCGGATTTTCCTTGAACCATTGCTCGTTGGCCTTGATCCAGGCTTTAAAGCCCTGATTCGAGCGATAGTGATTGTTCAGGCGGCGAACCGGCCGATATGCGCTCATCTCAATCTATCCCTTCGTCAAAGAATATGGAGAGGAGAAAGATGATAACGATAATCCAGATCACCGTTTCAAAGCCATCCTGGTTGAAAAAGCCGAAGCCTTTCATGACAGATCCCCCCTTCACGCTGGCCTCGAACCGTCGCACCTGGCATACCGCCCATGGTACCTTTCTCTATAGGTATATGTAGCGGGGAAAGGGTTGGATTGGACATATGCCTGCCTGTCGCGCACATTTGTATGCTCGCCCATTTTGTTGCATAGAGACAAACCTCATTCACTCATACTAGAAGAGACGATACCGTAATTGAAGGAGGCGGTTATGACAGCCTCAAGTGGAGCTCTCTGGCGCAACAAGCCTTATCTGATCCTGCTCTTGCTCGTCTTTTTCATGCACCTGGCCTCGTATCTGGTCATTCCGGTCTTTCCGGTGTTCCTGCAAAAAGTACGGCTGCTGCATCTCGCCCAGGTCGGCTTCATCCTGGGAGCGGGCAGCATTGCCTACCAGATTGGCAGTCTGATCGGCGGGCCGATGTCGGATCGCTGGGGCCGCCGCGCGATCATCGCCCTTGGCGCACTGCTGCAGGGAGTGGCCATGCTCGGCTATCACTACAGCACGCGATACGGCATGTTTCTGCTCTTTTCCTCCGTGAACGGGCTGGGGCTAGGACTGTTGGCGCCTACGATCAAGGCGATGATCGCAGATGAGGTCGAGGAAGCAAAGCGTACCGCCGCCTTTTCGTGGCGGGGCATTCTCGCGCATAGCGGCATCATCGTAGCGGGGCTGGTCATCACGTGGATGACGTCTATCGGTCAGCAGCCGTTTATGATCGCAGCCGCTGTATTTGGCTTGCTCGCCGTGCTCACGTTTTTTGCCTTGCCGGATGATCGCTGTATCGGCCCAGACTGCCGCCACACGCCGATCTCGGAATACCGGCATATTTTGAAGCACCGCAGCTTTCTGCTGTTTTCCGGCATTACCCTCTTGATTTGGGCGTTGTATGCGCAATTTGCGATGGTCTTGCCTTTGCGCGGCGAGCACGTGCTGCATTCTGCGACGCTCATCGGTCTCGTCTGGACGATCAACTCAATCACTGTCGTCCTGCTGCAAGGCTTCGTCTCGCGGTTTGTCCTGTCGCGCATCAACCCGTATGTGGCACTCGCCGCCGGAACGACCTTGCTCGGCGCAGGCCTGACCGCGATGGGCTGGGCCAATCAATTCGTTACGCTCAGTGCCGCAGCTGTCGTGTTTATCGTCGGCGAAATGCTGTTCATGCCTGTCCAGGACTCGCTCGTCACCCATTTTGCCAAGGAAGAATGGCTCGGAGCCTACTTTGGCTTCTCCAACTTCGTATCCGGCATCGGCACGGCCCTTGGGACGAGCATCGGCGGGGCCATGGTGGAGAAACTCGGGGGAGTCGGCAGCCGCAGCCCGTGGATCAGCTACGGGATCATTACGCTTTTGCTGGCTGCGCTGCTCGGCTTGTTCGCGATTTACGCGATGCCGCGCTACAAAAATCCAGAGCAGGCTCCCGAACCGAAAACAGGAAGAAAGGAAGGTGCCACCTAGCATGAGCAGGCAAAACAAGCAGGAGCAAGCCGGGCAATTGCGGGAAGCTGACCGCAGCCGCCAGCCGCAGTCTGTGCAAAACAACGCCCCCGGCTACGGGGACAAAAAACTGGAAGGGCCGAACCGCCCTGCGACCTGACAATCGGCTGTGGTTTATCGCCGCACGCCGATGCATGAGAAAAAGCCATTTCCCTGAAGCGGCGGAAATGGCTTTTTCCGTTCAGTTGATCGGCACAAGCTTGTACGGCAAGGAAAAATCGTCGAGCTTTTGCAAAAAGGCCCGGCTGGCCTGCTCGTCAGGGGCGATCAACTGCAAATAGCGCGTGAAGTAAAAGACGATCCGATCCTCGCTGCCTTCCTTCAAGCGGTAGTGCGACAGCGTGGCAATGTCGGTCAGCTCGTAAAAGTACGCATAGCGCTCAGAAGTGAGCGGCGCTTGAAACGAGCGGCTGACGACGATGCCGTTGCTGCGGTTTTCCTTGCTGTTTTCCTTGGTTGCCCCAAGAAAACGCAACGTCTCTGCCGCGCGCCTCGCTCCCAGCTTTTCCGCCAGCATGCTGTCGTTGTACTCCACTTCCACATCCGTCAGCCGTTCGCGCACGGACTCCAGCATGGACATCAGCACTTTGCGCACAGCCAGATTTTCCGTGGCGAACTGGTTGTCGAAGAAGTTAAATTCGTAAGACGTCGCCTGACCTTGGCGTTTTGTGTACAAAACAATCGCGTTCAAAAGCGCCACCTCCCCTCATGTGGTCAGCCACTCCTATTATCTGTGAGGCTGATCGGGGATGCAACCGTTGCCCAGGCAGGAATATGCCTCCCTTTGTTCGAATCAAGTAAAAACGAAAAACTGGGCAGGAGGACAAACAAATGGCAATCACCTTGCGAAAACTGACGGAGACGAGCGAAATCGAGCAACTGGAAGCGTTGGAAGGAAAAATATGGAGTCCGTCCTCAGCCATTCCGTACCACATGACGCTGACGATCCACAAATTTGGCGGACTGTTCCTCGGGGCGTTTGACGGGGACGAGATGATCGGCTTTTTGTACAGCTTTCCCGGCTATACCGACGGCGAGATGCACCTCTGCTCCCACATGCTGGGCTTTTTGCCCGAGTATCGCAAGCAAGGGCTCGGCGTCAAAATGAAATGGCTGCAAAAGGAAGAGGCCAAAGCGCTCGGCCACTCCAAAATCACCTGGACCTACGACCCGCTGGAAACGGTGAACGGCGTCCTGAACATTGTCAAGCTCGGTGGAATTGTCCGCACGTACTTGCCCAACTGCTACGGCGACCTCGACGACGACCTCAACCGCGGCTTGCCGACCGACCGCTTTCTCGTCGAATGGTTCATCGACAGCCGCCGTGTGGAAGCACGCCAGGCGGAAGGCGCACCGCGCTGTGCTTACGACCATGCCCCGGAAATTTTGCGCTATGAAATCGTCGACGGCATCCCGGCTCCCATCGCTGCTGACACTGCGCAGGAAGCGCCTGTCCTGCTGCTGCCAGTCCCGGCCTTTTTCCAGCAGGTGAAGCAGGCGGACATGAATATCGCCTTGGCCTGGCGCAAGCAAACCGGCGAGCTGTTCACCAGCTGCTTCGCCAAAGGCTACATCGTCACAGACATCGTCCGCGATGAAGCGGTTGTCCGGTACGTGCTGGAGAAGAAGCCGCTGTCTGCGGTGCTTGGGTAAGTGGAACGTCGGGGCAGGGTGGGTTTCAGGCAAACCCGCCCTTTTTGGCGTGTCATTCAGGCTTGGGCGTACCCTCCCCTTCCTCTCGATCTGCGCGCTGCCATGGCTTCTTGTGGTAAAATGAAGGGTGCCTTACCCTACACCATAAAAGGACGAGAATACATGAACCGATTACAGTACGACTACGACGTTATCATTATCGGCGGCGGGCCTTCCGGACTGATGGCCGGAATTGCGGCGTCAGGCCGTGGAGCGCGTGTCTGCCTGGTGGAAAAAGGCGGCAAGCTGGGACGCAAGCTCATCATTTCCGGCGGCGGTCGTTGCAACGTGACCAACGCCAAGGAGCAGGACGAGCTTATCAGGCAAATGCCCGGCAACGGCCGTTTTATGTATAGTGCGCTTGCGCAATTTGGCAACCGCGACATCATCGAGTTTTTCCAGGAGTTGGGGGTCGCCCTGAAAGAAGAGGATCGCGGGCGGATGTTTCCGGTGACGGACAAAGCCGTAACCGTCGCGCAGGCGCTGATCGACCGGCTGAAGCAGCAGCACGTCGACATCCGGCTGAACGCTCCCGTGAGAGAAGTGCTCTATGAAAACGGCAGAACGTCAGGGATTTTGCTTGCGTCAGGCGAAAAGCTGACAGCCCCCTGCGTCATTATCGCCGTCGGCGGCTGCTCAGTGCCGCAAACAGGCTCCACAGGAGACGGCTACGCCTGGGCCAAGGCGGCAGGGCATACGATCACCGATTTGTATCCGACAGAAGTGCCGCTCACCGCAAACGATTCCTTCATCCGCGACAAAACGCTGCAAGGGCTGTCCTTGCGCGAGATCACGATGACCTTGTACGCACCAAACGGGAAAAAGATCACGACCCAGGAAGGCGACATGATTTTCACCCATTTCGGACTGTCCGGGCCTGCTTCCTTGCGCATGGGGCATTACGTCTCCATCAGCCAGCGCAAATACGGTGCTGTCCCGCTGGCGCTCACCCTCGATCTGATGCCCGGCAAAAGCAAGGACGAAATTAGCGCAGAAAGCTGGAAGCTTTTGGAGGACCAGCCGAAAAAGGCCGTCAAAAACGTGCTCAAAGGCTATCTGCCGGAGCGGATGATTCCGCTCGTCCTGTCGCTTGCCCGAATTGCCGAGGACACGACGTACAGCCATATGAAAAAGCAGGAATGGGCTAATCTCGCCGGGATCATCAAGGCCTTTCCGCTGACGATTACGGGAACACTGTCCCTGGAGGAAGCGTTTATTACAGGCGGCGGCGTCAGCGTCAAGGAAATCGACCCGCGCACGATGCGTTCAAAGCTGATGGACGGTCTGTATTTCGCTGGCGAAGTCATGGACGTGCACGCCCATACCGGCGGCTACAACATTACCATCGCCTTTTCCTCCGGACATGCTGCCGGCACGCACAGCGCCGAAGAAGCTTTGGAATTTTTGGGCGAGAGTCGTGTTTAAAAAAAGACGAATGAGGGAAGCTTAGAGGCAGGTACTCTTTTTTTCGAAAAGAGGAATCAGCACCTTGCTCCCCCCAGTTGCAAGGTGCCGGTTAACAGGTTTTTACTCCCTTTATCTTCCCTAATAGAAGCACCGCCTTCGTGAGCGGTGCTTCTTTTTTGTCCAACAAAAAACACCTGCCGTCACGAGAGGAGAACCGCGTCCTCCCACTCGTGCGATCAGGTGTTTTTGCATGCCGTTTACTTTTTTATCCGACCAGCCGGAACAAGTAAGCAAATCCAGCCAGCACAAAGGCCAAACCGAGCAAAAAGAACGTGTTGGCCCGCTGCTTGATCCGCTGTTCATTGCCCTGGAAATGGGCGTTCATCCGCGCCTTCCATCTTTTGGTGCGCGGCTGGAGCATGACGAGAACGCCTGCTGCCAAGAGAAAAAAGGGAAGAAATTGCATGTATCCTCACCCCTTTTTCTTTCTGCGCAAAAGCCAGCGGTTGTCCTCCCTGTCCGGCTCGCCTTCCACGACGAGACGCGCCTCTTCCGCCAGCTTGTAAGCTTCCGTGAAGGACAGTTGTCTGAACGCCTGCTCCGCTTTGGTCAGCAGTTCATTGACATAACGGTTTTGCCTGCGATAGCGGTTGGTGTACTGGATGGCTCCTTCCGCCAGCTGGCAGGCCGAAATCGTCTGCTCGGCCATCCGCTCCGTTTCTACGACCAGTTCGTGCGCTTCCTGGATCAAAATCGCCACTTCCTCCAGATCGTAACGGTATTGCTCCATGATCGTCTTGATCCGCCCCAACGTCTGGACGACTTCTTCAAACATATACTTGAGCTGATCCGGAACACCCGGCAAATAGCTTCGCTTGATCTGCTGGCGCACACGGATAAGTGTGCTGGAAATGCGTTCCAACTCATCGAGGGCATCATCCTCTGTCTCGATCAGCAAATAATCCGGCTCTTCCTCCTGATAAGGCTCCTCCGGCTTCATCTGGCTCTTCGGAATGACCAGCTCGTACTCGACTTCTGCGTGGTCGCGGCTTTCCTGCTGGGCAGGCGCATCTGCCATGCTTTGTTTCTTCGGATTCGCAGGTTCTTTGACGGCCTTAAGCAGCACAGTCCGTTCCGCCTCGCTCAGTTGGTCGCGCGTGACTGCCGCAGCTGCTGTGTCGGAAGCAAACTCGCCCGCTTCCTCCACCTGCCTGTTCGCTTGTGGTTCCTGTTCCTCGCGAACGGACTCCCGCTGCTCGTCGACGACTGGTGGCTGCGCTTCCTGAGCCTGCTCGATGATCGCTGCGACTTCCGCGTCGCTGCCTTCCTGTTCTTTTTCAGACAGCACACTGTTCGCTTGCTCTGCTTCTTCCTCACCTGCGTGCGACTCTTCTGCAAACACCGGCGGCTTCTCCTGGACTTGCGCCGAAGCGGCCGCTGCCTCGTGCTGAGCCAGCACTCCTTCTTCGATGCTCTGGTAGGTAGCTTCGATCAAGACGTCAAACGCCTTGGAATGCGTCATGACCATCTCCAGATTGCCCTCTTCCAGCGCGCCTTTCGCAGAGGATAGCAATTGCTTGGCTTGCAGCATCGCCTTGTCCAGCGAATCCTGGTTCAAGTCAAAGCCGTCGCGGGTCGCCTGGCTGATTCCGTCCTCCAGCTGTCTGAACTCCTCCGGCATTTCCTTTTTCACGCGCTGCACCAGCGCCGGGATCTGCTCCATCGCTTGTCCGACCCGCTCCAGCAACTGCTGGGCCTTGAGCGTCGTATCGTAGGCGGCAATATCGTCGCCTGCCGCCCGCGACGTTTTCACGAGGTTTCTCATCGTCTCTACCTCGTCCAGCGACGCTTTCAGCTCGTGAAAAGCCAGTCCGTATTCCAGACGCAAATCGGACAGGCGGCGCTCCATCTGCTCCACCTGCTTGCCGATTTCCGGAATGACGACCTTGCTCTCCTGCTTGGCGATCGCCACCTTTGTCGTGTCTTCCTTCAGATCGTTCAGCTCGTCCTCGATCTGGGTCAGCGTCTCTCTCGCCTCATCCAGCATGCCCAAAGCCAGGGAAAAACGGAAACGGTCGCACGCTTCTTCCGCATCGAGAATCATCATCTCCACATCCGGAATGCGAATGCGCAGCAGGTTTTCCTTTTTGTCAGCCAGGTGGTGATAGCGCACCTCTGTCATTCCGCTGGAGCGGCGCAGCGGCTTTTCCACCTCGATGACGTTGATTTTTTCAACCAGCTCGTCCTTCCAGTCTTCTACGTCATCGACCTGCCTGAAAATCGCGCGGCGGCGAATCATGGCGTAAATCAATAGGACTGACAGCCCCGCAAACACAGCTCCGATCAAGTAGATCCACCACGGAATGCCGCCAAGCATGTCTTTTTCTTCCGACTGCTCCTGCGCTTTCGCATCATTCCCAGTCGCTGCAGCCTGCTTGTCCGAAATGCTGCTCAGCTCCCGGTTCACTTCCCCGATCACGGTCTGAATGCCGGTCAAATACTGCTTCTGGTTGCGAAAAGGATCGTAGTACGACGTGATTTTGTCGTGCAAAAGCTCTGTCGTCACGCCCTTGGCCTGCAAGGCTGGCCCTGCGTACATCCCGAGCTGCTCGGTATTGTAGTCGAGCACGACCATCAACGCGTCATCAGCCAAATTGTAGTTGTCAAACAGCTTCTGCGCGTACATGTCAGGGGATTCTGCTTCCGGGGCCGTGCTTTCCACCACGACGACCTTGTAGCTGCCAGGCAAGCTTTGCAGAGACTGTGCAAACTTTTCCTTTTCTTCTTTTTTCATGTAGTTGTCGGCGTCCTGCACGACCTCATCGGTTTTGTCCGGAAAAGGTGTGGCGTAAGCCGGATTCGTGTATAGCAACATGCCTGCCAGACAGAGCAGGAATAGTTTTCGTTTCACTTGTCAAACATCCCCTTTGGAAAACTTCACTGTGCCAGGCCATTGATGAAAGCCTTCGAGGGCGTACCTAGCCGGGCAGCAAAATCCCGCGCAAAAAGCGCATGATGGAATCTTGCAGCCACCTGGCGAACTCCTCGGAAAACGGCTCCAGATCGTAAACCTGGCGAACCATTTGCGGTTGTAAAAACGGATATATCAACTGGCTGCTTACGGCCAGCACTATGCGATCAACAGATACAGGCAAAAAATCGCCCGATGCCACACCGCCCTCCATCACGCGGGAAAGGCCGTGCTTCCATCGGCTCATGTACAGCGTCATCACTTCACGGGCAAGCATCGACTCGACACTCAGTTCCCGATGAACCAGCCGGGTGATCGGCGCATGCTCCAGTTGAAAGCGCAAATAAAGCTGGATCACCTGTTCAAGTCGTTGAATGGCAGAGACATGCTGCTGCTCGGCTTCCTGCTCTTCCAGCAGCCGAAACAGCGTCTCAAAATAAGAGGCGATCAGGGTCTCCAGCACTCCCTGCTTGCCCTGGAAGTGATAAGAAATCAGCGCGGCGTTTACTTGTGCTTCGGCAGCGATTTGTCTAACGGACGTCCCTTTGTAGCCGTATGTGTCAAACAGCTTTGCGGCTGCGGACAAAATACGCATTTTCGTCTGATCCATCGCTGATTCCCATCCCCTTTTACGCTCATCAAAACCAGAGGCGACAATTGCCTGAAAATCAATTCATGATTTTTCGACGCAAAAAGATAGACTTGTTGTTAGTTCGACAAAGTTTTCCTGTATTCCTTCTAGGAATGCAGTTCGCCCTAGAAAAAAGCTGGGAAGAAAGCGGCTCGGTGTGCGCCTCTTTGCCATGAATAAAGACGCGCAAAGTCCGAAAAGAGTTACCTCTGCCAGACGAAAAACCCCCCGACAGCCTGTCCTGGCCGCCGCACCTGCCGTCCTGCATCACGAACGCATTCCCCTGACAGAAAAAAGACGCTCCCTGTCCGCTGACAATGGAAAGTGAGCGTCTGTTCTTTTGCTGCTTATTTGGCGCCCTCGTCCGGGGCCGGGACCGGCTTTGCCCGCCCGTAATTTTGCAAAAAGGTCTCCACCTGGGAATGCTCTTTTACCCGCTGGTCATGCAGATCGTAAGCGGAGCGGATCGACATCGTCATGTTGGTCGGGAGCATCGTGTTTTTGTTGTAGTAAATCGTGCACTCCGCTTCAACGTCCATCTGATCGACCAATGCCTTTACGTCCTGGGACTGCTTCGCTTGAATCGAAGTGCCTCCCTGGCGCACGCTCGCCCCTGCCCAGTCCCCATCGGACAGTTGCATCGCCAGCTTCAGCTTCGGCTTGTGCCCGGGAAACGGCCCGGCGGCGGACTGAATCCGCGAGCCTGCGGCAGCCTGCTCCTGCATTTGCGCGGCCAGCCACGCCTTCAGCTTGGCTGAATCCAGCGTGACGCTGATCGCTTCCAGATCGTCCCTGGGGTTTTCATCCGGCAGTTGGCGGACGTCCTTTTTCATTTCATCCAATTGTTGGAAACAAAAACTGGGACTCCAGTTGTCCATCTCCTGCCGCAGAGCGACGCCATCTCCCGATACGGGCTTCCATTTTTCCCCTTGCTCCTGTTTGGCGTACAGCTCACTGCCCTCACGCAGAAGCGCCAATGTCTGCACCCGCTTTTCCTCCGGGACGGAAATTTTCACATTCATATACTCTGCCTCGCCGTCTTTGCGTCCGGAAAAGTTCACCATGTTGGCATTGGCGCTGTTTGCGGTCAAAAGCTTGGTCCTGCCGTAAAACGCATACGAGCTCTGGGCCGCAAACTGGTCGCGCACCTCTTCAAAGGTGGAGCTGGGGTTTTGCTTGACGCCCATTTGAGTGCAGCCGCCAACCGTACATGCCACTGTCAACAGGCATATCGTCCAATACTTGCGCATACGCTTCCTCCCTTGGCTACCCTTCGGCCACTTCCAGGTGGTTTCAGGATAATTGTCCCTTTTAGCGTTTCCGGGGAGGAATAGGCTTATTCTGCTTGGACAGCCAATGACAGGGATTGGTCTGGCTACAGGTGGTAGTACAAAACGCCGTCTTTTTCCGTTACCTCGATCTGGTGCAAAATCGTCAGCAGGTCGATATGCCCGATCGTCTCGGAAAGCGTCAGCGGCAGCTCTTTTTCATACAGGGCAGGGAACAAAAGCGTGGTCAGCTCGTAAGCTGTTTTTTCGCCATCGGCAAGCAGTTGGCGCAGTGTGTCTGTCCTGCTCCAGTTTTTTTGCAGCCGGGCGAGAATCAGCTCCCGATGGTTGGTGACGATCTCGCCGTGACCCGACAGCACCCGGTCGATTTCCATGTCTGCACACATTTGCAGCGCCGTCCGGTATTGAACGAGCGTAAGCGGCCGTGCCCCCGAACGATCTCGCGGCGGTTCGATAAAGGCATTGGAGGAAATGTGTCCGATGATGTGATCGCCGCCGATCATGGTGCGATCCCGCTCTCTGTACAGGGACAGGTGACTTTGGCTGTGCCCTGGCGTGTAGAGTACCTGCCATTCCTCCAGATGCGGCACCCGCTGCTCATGCTTGAGCAATACGTCGATCCGGCTGGGCTCGGAAAAGGTCGTTATCAGCTTGTGAAACTTGGCAATGATGACCAGCATGTCGCTCGGCACGCCGCTTTTTTGGTACAGCTCAAGAAAAAACTGGTCGTGAAAATCCATGAAGTCTGCATCCAGCTCGACGTATGGCGCCGCTTGCGGATGAGCCAGCGTCTGGGCGCCGGAGAGCTGTCGTACTTTTTCCAGCTGCCCACAATGGTCAACGTGATGGTGCGTCAGCACAATCTGCTCGATCTCCTCCACGCGAACTCCGGCGGACTGCAAGCCTTCCACGAGCGCTTGCCACGCCTCATCTGTCTTCGGCCCCACATCGACCAGCGTCAGCTTGTCG
This sequence comes from Brevibacillus gelatini, assembly GCF_003710935.1. GTDB lineage: Bacteria > Bacillota > Bacilli > Brevibacillales > Brevibacillaceae > Brevibacillus > Brevibacillus gelatini. The sequence goes on along the minus strand of NZ_RHHS01000032.1, from coordinate 125,563 downwards.
CCCTTTATCAAGTAGACGTTGACCGCTCCGACACTGAACGGGGTAGGAATTTCCAGACAGTAAATATCCGGTGCAATTTGTGTCGCCCTGGTGCGAAACTCACGCGTGTCCATGGTCAACTCCTCCCTCTTATTTCAAGTTTCCCCTGTTTTTGCCGATATATCTTATACAGGAGTCAACCGCACTGCAAAAAAGCATATCAAAAAGAGAAAAGAGCCATTGGTTTGGCTCTAGGCGAGAACAACCTGGTTTCTGCCAGAATTTTTTGCTTCGTACAACGCAATATCCGCCTGGTGGAACAAGGCTTCGACGCTCAGATTGACGTCCATCTCCCTGTTCCATTTCGCAAGACCGCATGAAATCGTCACTCGCGGAGACGTCTCCTTCTCTACGCACTGCCTGATTCTCTCGGCGACAGCGTGAGCGGTCGCCTTGTCTACGCGCGGCAGGTAGACAGCAAGCTCCTCTCCGCCCCAGCGCGCAGCAATATCGCTCTCTCTGATGCTGTGACGGATGAGGTTGGCCACCTGGATCAGCACTTCGTCTCCGACCTGGTGTCCGAATGTATCGTTTACCGTCTTGAAGTAGTCAATATCGATCAAAATCAGCGAGCCGTAGTTGTCCTTGGCAAGCGATGCCCTGACTTGCTCGTTCAGATAGCGTCTCGTGAACAGCCCGGTCAAATTGTCCGTAATGACCATGCGCTCCATCTCGTTGTGCAAAACGGCATTGGTCATGGCGAGGCTTGCGTGCTGGCCGAAAATTTCGAGCAGCTTGTAGTCGTCAAAACTAAAAGAATGATAGCGGGAATCAGCGACTAGAAGCACTCCGCTAATTTCGCCCTCCACAACAAGCGGAACCCCCATGAGCGAGCAGCAGGAATACATGGAAAACGGAAGCGGACCCGCGCCAGGCTGGGCAAGAAGCAGCGTCTGCTTGCTCTGCATGATCTGCCGAAACGGTTTTTCAATCGCGTTGACGACGGTGCCGTTGAAGGCGGGGATTGACGCCGAGAGCACATCAAACTTGTCTTCTTCCGGCTGTTTTCGCAAAATGGCGCAAAACTCCGCATCGAATGTCGCTTGCATCATTTCCGTCACAAAATCGAGAATTTCCTTTAAATCCAGACTTTTGTTCAGCTGTCTGGCCATGTCGTTGATGAGACGCAGTTCGCGTATCAGATTGCGCGATTGCTGGTAAAGCTGGGCATTTTCAAATGCAGTGCCTGCTGTATCGGCCAAAATGGCAATGTAATCCTTCTCATGCTGGCTCAACGAAATCGGCTGATTCGAAGTCACCTGCAAAACGCCGTAAATTCCTTGCTTGCCCAAAAGCGGCGCGGCAATTACCGTCACCCGCTGATCGCCCTCGCCCACTTCTTCTGCGACCAATCGCCCTTCCAGGTACGCTTTCGTGCTGGTGGACGGCTCGTCTTCCTGGAACGACAGCTGCTTGACGGGCGTGGTGGCATCCGGCTCCACAGTCAGGAACAGCTCGACCGAAAAATACGGATACAGGCTGGGGATGCTGGTGACGATCTCGTGGAGGACGTCATTGACGTCAATGGACGCCTGAATTTTTGACATGAGCTGGTAGAGCAGATCCTTTTTGTTCGCTTCCCGGCGCAAATCGTCGGACATGATCGCACGCCAGAGGGCACAGCTCGCCTTTTCCGCGATCTCCTGCAGGAAGGCGACGTCGCGTGTATCATAGAAGCAGTCCTGCTCCTTGGGCGGCAAGTGCAAAAACAGGGCGTACAGCGGAACGGAATTCAGACTTACCGGGACCACGATGACCCGATGATCGTCGAGTGCCATCGGCGTGATTGGCGTATTTCCGATGCGCGTGACCAATTGGGCGATATGAGCCTGGCCTGGCTCCGCTTCTTCCGTCGTGACACAATCCTGTGGGACCAGCACTCCCTCTTCGGAGAGCTTCACTGCCGAGCAATAGCCTTTTGAAATGATGCTGCTGATTTGTCTAGTCAAGTTGGTCAGCAAATCCCGCGCGGTGTCATACAGGGTCAAATCTGTCACGATCTGGCTGGTCGCGTGCTGGATGTACGCATCGTACCCCATGCGAATGAGCGGCTCCAGCCCCCGCATGTACGCACCCAGGTCGAATTCAATCTCTTGCTGCGCGACGATCATGCCAATGACGGCCCGTACACTGCCATCCAGCTCCTTCAGTGGAAAGGCTCCGTAGACGTACCCGTTTTTGGTCTTGACAACGACCTCTTTCGTGCCGAGCGATTCCAAAATATAATGGCAGACTTTCCCGGTCTGGACGTACTCGCGCGCAGCCGCAGACAGAGAGTTTCCAGATTGACTATCATGCATGTCCATGAAGTTGATTACACGGCCCCCGGAATCTGTCAGGAAAAGGAGGCCTGGGCTATTTTCCGGCCAAGATTGCAGGATAAAATGCGCCGTGTAGGAAAAGACCGTCTCTAACTTCCCCAACATTTTACTTGCCACGAGAAACTCCCTCTCTCAGCATTTTCTCAAGCTTCCAAATGGTCAGTATCATTTACCTGGAGCACTTCCCACCTGCGGTCGGCATAGCGGAACACGGAAATTCCCGTGTTGTCGATGCGCGTAATCCCGGTTCCCTGCTCCCCTGCTGTTACATAGTGCAAAAAGCTGTTGATGAGGCCGCCGTGCGAAACCACCACAATTGCCTCATTCTGATGCTTCACAGCCAGCTCGGTCAGAGCAGCCACCGCACGCCGCTGCATGTCCTCAAACGTCTCAATCCCGCAGGAAGCCTCATCCTGATTTTCAAAGCGCTTACGAATCTCCTCGTAGGTCAGCCCCTCCCACTGCCCGTAGCAGCGCTCGCGCAAATTAGGCTGCGTGCCTACGGAAACGGAGAAATTTGCGGCAATTTTGGCAGCAGTCTCACGCGCACGACTTAAATCGCTGGAATAAACAGCGTGAATCGTCTCGCTTCGGAACCGGTCGGCTACCAGTTCCGCCTGCCGCCTGCCGTGCTCGTTCAAAGCGATGTCACTGTGTCCCTGAATGCGTCGACTCTGATTCCACTCTGTTTCTCCGTGGCGAACGAGATACATGATGGTTTCCAAAACGCAATAGCTCCTTTTCTGTGTAAACCGCCCCTGGCAGCCTGCAGGTCTGACCCAGAGCGGAGATATTCGAAAAATAGAGATGACCGCTTGCGAAAATCAAACAGTCAAGGCAGTCTTTCTCATGTTGTGATGGATAGTACTACTTATTATATAAGATGGTTGTACACAATTCTAGTTTGATCCGTTAACATTTGGTACAAAATTCCTAGATTTATGGCAAATGGTTCTCTTTCGGCGAAATGAAACGATTTCGTTTTTTTCATCGTCAGAGGTTATAAGCAAACTGCTATTACACCACAGGGGGAATTTTCATGAAGCCTTGGATAATCCGATCCAGCTCATTCGTATTGACAGCAAGCCTGCTGCTTCCTGTTGCCCAAGCGCACGCAAACACACCGGAAGCTACAGCCGGCAAAATCGTCGCCAGTCCCCAGCTGAATGGTGCGACCCTGGCAGCCACAAGCAAAGTGAAGCTGTCGAAAGAAGCAGCACTTACGCTCGCTGCCAAGTTTGTGCCAACCAGCGGACTCACGCTGTCTAACGTGTCGTTCCGCTCGGCTGACAACTGGCGCTCGTTTCCGGAATGGTCGTTCGGCTGGAACAAAAAGGACGCGAAGAACGAGAAAGTACTCTTGTCCTACAGCGTCAGCATCAACGCCAATACCGGGGAGTTGACCTCCTATTCCCATTACGACCAAAGCCGCAGCAACCTGCCCTATGCCAAACGGGTTTCCTATGCAGACGCCCGTGCAGCAGCAGAGCAATTTCTGAAAAAGAACAACCCTGGCAAAGCCGCAGAAACCCGCCTTTACCTGCGCGAGCTGCCCGAGCCGAAAACGCCGCTTACCGCCGACGTTTCCTACACGTTCCGCTTCGTCCGTGTCGTGGACGATGTGCTGTTCCCGGACAACGGCGTGGACATCACGGTCAACGGCGCAGGCATCGTCAGCGATTTTTCCCTGTTGTGGAACGACGTGAAGTTCGAGAAGCCAGACAAGCAAATTTCTTTGGAGGAAGCGGAAAAGCTGTTCCAGGAGCAGGCAGACCCGCAGCTTTCGTACCTGCTTCCGTGGGAGCGGACGGGCGCTGAGAAAGATACCGTCACGCTCGGCTATCAAAATCCATTTACCTTTTATCTCGACGCCCAAAGCGGAAAAGCCTTGAACCGCTCCCTTACACCCCGCGGCGAAAGCAAGGAGCCTGTCGCCGTCAGCAGCAAGCCGCTTTCCCCGCTCCGCTCGGGAGCTGCGCTCAGCCAGGAGGAAGCCATTGAATGGGCGAAAAAAACGTTTGACCTCGGCAAGTACGAGCTGCGCTCCGCCAACTACAGCGAGCGAGAATACCGGGGCAACCGACCCGTGTGGGAGCTCGAATACATGGAAAAAGGCAAGGAAAACGACAACTACATCTACGTAAGCTTTGACGCCGTCACTGGCGACGTTTACTCGTACAGCAAGGGGAAATCGAAGCGAGATGAGGAAGAAAAGCCCGCCAAGACGCTCGATCTGAAAAAACTGCAGGCAGCCGCTATGGAAACCGTCCGCAAATGGACGCCGACCTCGGCCCACCAGTTGTATCTGGTCGATCGCGCCGAGGAAGAAATAGAGCCGTTTCAAGCCAACCAGTACCGGATCACCCTGGGACGGTACATCAACGGGATCGCGGCTGCCAGCGGCTCGGCTTACCTCTATTACGATGCGCAGACAGGCGAACTTTTGTCCTATCGAACTGATTTTGGCAGCGAAACGTATCCAACTAAAGTCCCGAATCGTCTGTCTGACGACGAAGCGATCCAGGCATGGTGGAAGGAGTCTGCGGCAGAAGCGGTGTACGCCCTTGAGCCGCTCAGCGAGGAAGACGACAAAAAGGTTAAGGAACTGCCTTCCTACGTTCCGAAAAGAACAGCGAAGCTCGTCTACCGCGTAACGTCCACGCCGTTCGAGCAGCCTTACTTCCTCGATGCGACGACAGGAGAGTGGCGCTCTGCTTCATCCGGAAAGGTGCTCAACCTGCACCGGCCAACACCGCTCGACCTCAAGGGCCATCCGGCCGAGAAGGAGCTGTCCCTGATGTACGAATACGAGGCGCTCTCGCTGGAGGATGGCAAGATTTTGCCGCAAAAGCCGATCACACGCGGCGAAATGATCGAGATGCTGATGATTAGTCTGAACCAGGGCCGCCACTACCCGGTGTACTCCCTGGAGCGCAAGGCGACCTTCAGCGACGTGGCAAACGACTCGCGCTTCTTCTCTGCGGTCGAAGGTGCGGTGGACCGCGGCCTGTTGGACAAAAATGCTTCCAAGCTGAACCCGGATGAGCCGATCAACCGCGAAGAGCTGGCCGACATGATCGTGCGCGCGCTCGGCTACAAAAAGCTCACAGACTACCCAGGCATGTTCCAGTCGCCACTCACCGACATCGGCAATACCAAGCACCGCGCTTCGATCATTATCGCTACGACACTGGGCATCGTCCCGACCGACAAGACGAAGTTCCAGCCGCAGGGCGCGGTGTCGCGGGCGGATGCGGCCGTTACGTTTACACGCTTCCTGGAAAAACGCGGCAACGTGGATACGGAATCAGACTTGCTCCGTGATTAAATAAAGAAACACGCCATCTCTGCCCCGGAAATGGCGTGTTTCTTTTCTCTTGACTTCTTCACACCTTGCCTATTATTATTGATTGTATGTGTACAGGGTAGCATTGATTGTAGGTAAAAACGGAAGGATGTACCCTCTTAGTTCCCTCCCTTTACAGACTGCGGCTGAATATCTGTGAGGAGCACGATGCGGAAACGCTACCGTCCGAAGTTCGTGTAGATAAAGCAGGAACTAGCCTTTCGGAAGTAAACACCTACGAATCCAATTTAAAGGAGACTGAATACATGTCACGTTACACAGGACCTCGTCACAAACTGGCTCGTCGTCTGGGAATCTCCCTCGACGGTACAGGAAAAGACATCAAACGCAACTTCCCGCCTGGACAACACGGTCACAACAACCGTCGCAAGCTGTCCGAATACGGAATTCAGCTGCAAGAAAAGCAAAAACTGCGTCACATGTTCGGCCTTAGCGAAAAACAATTCCGCCGCACTTTCGACCAAGCTAGCAAAATGGCTGGCGTAGTCGGTGAAAACTTCATGAAATTGCTGGAATCCCGCCTGGACAACCTGGTATACCGCATGGGCTTCGCTCCAACTCGCCCTGCTGCTCGTCAGCTGGTAAACCATGGTCACTTCCTGGTAAACGGCAAAAAAGTGAACATCCCATCCTACCGCGTACAACCGGGTGATGTGATTTCCATCCGTGAGAAGTCCCGCAATGTGCAACTGATTAAGGACTCTCTGGAAAGCCGTACTTTCCTGCCAAACTACATCTCTTTCAACGATGCTACTGCTGAAGGTACCTACACTCGTCTGCCAGACCGTGAAGAAATGCCTTCCGAAATCAACGAAGTTCTGATCGTTGAGTTCTACAGCCGTTAATCGTCTGGAAGCAAAAGAGCAGCGCCGCTCGTCGGCCTGCTCTTTTTTATTTGTCCCGCTTCAACATCTTTTGACATATTACGACGCGCCACGCAACTTCTCGATTGTCCCCTCTATCGCTTCTACCCTCAAGGTTCCTCGTATGGTATAATCAGGTGGTATGCTAGGGGGTCGTAGACTATGTCGAACAACCACACATCTTCCTCTGAACCGTCGAAAAAAAAGCGACGCCGTAGCCGTGGCAGATTGATCTGGCTCATCGTTCAGATGGTGTTTTTGCTCGGACTCATGGGGGCGGCTGTCGCCGGAGGAATCGTGACAGGTTATGTTGCCGCACTCGTCAAAGACGAGCCCGTCCGCAGCAAGGAAGAGTTGGAGGACAAGATTTTTACCAATTATCTGACCGGATTCGCCTACTACAACGACGGCTCTCTCATCGGTCAACTGCGGGCTGAGGAAGGCGACCGTCGTCTGGTGAAAAAGGCAGACGTTTCTCCTTATTTAATCAACGCCATTATTGCAACAGAAGACAAAAACTACTACCACCATGCAGGCGTTTCCTTTCAATCCACACTACGCGGGGCGATTCAGGAGTTCACCAACCAACCTGTCGTGACAGGCGGTAGTACGATTACACAGCAGCTTGTAAAAAATACGATCCTCTCCGCTGAAGTGAGCCACACCCGCAAAGCGCGGGAAATCTTCAGCGCCATCCGGATCGAGCGCATGTTTTCCAAAGATCAGATTTTGGAAGCCTACATGAACGAAATCTACTTCGGAAAAAACGCCAACGGCTCGAACGTTTACGGCGTGCAGGCGGCAGCCAAAGGAATTTTTGGCAAGGATGTAAAGGAATTAAATCTTAGCGAAGGCTCTTATCTCGCAGGCATGATTCAAAATCCTGGCGCCTACTCCCCTTTTCGCGACGAAAGCTACCAGCGCGGCAAGGAACGCCAGAAAATGGTGCTCGACCGCATGCTGGAAAACGGCTACATTACCCAGGCACAATACGATGAAGCCCTCAAGGCGGATCTGAAATCGAAGTTGGCCAAGCCTACCCAGCAAGCGTACCGCGAAGTTCCGTTTTTGATGATGGAGATCGAGGATCGGGCCGCCCGCCAGCTTCTCGATGCCGAACTGGCGGAAAAAGGGCGCGACAAGTCCACCATCGGGCGCAATGAATACCGCCAGTTGGTGGAAGACAAGCGCCGCGAAATTTTGCGCAAAGGCTACAAGGTCTACACCACGATTGACAAAAACGTCTACAGCATCATGCAGGCAGTCGCGGCCGATCCGAACAACTTCGGGAAAAACCGCACCTACACGATCCGCCGCTCGAACGGCAAGACGGAAACAATCGAGAACGCGCTGGAAGAAGTCGGCGCCATGCTGATCCACAACAAAACGGGAGCGATCCTGGGGATGATTGGCGGCCGCGACTTCAAGGTGGAGCAGACGAACCACGCGACGGTTCCGCGTCAGCCGGGTTCGGCCATGAAGCCGCTCGCTGCGTACGCGCCGGCCTTTGAGCTGGGACTTTTGCAGCCAGCCTCGCCAATCGATGACGCACCTGTGCTGCTCGCCGACGGGCAAAACGGCACGCACCTGCCGAAAAACTGGAACAACAAATGGCAAGGGATCATGAGTGCGCGGGAAGCACTGCGGATGTCCTGGAATATCCCGGCGATCAAGACGTATTTGAAGGTCGGCATTCCTACCGCGCTGGAATACGTCAAGAAAATGGGCATCACTACACTGGTCGAGGCAGACAACTACGCTGCAACAGGCGTAATCGGCGGTCTTACATACGGGACGACGGCAGAAGAAATGACCAACGCCTACGCCACCTTTGCCAACCACGGCTCGTTCGTGGACGCCTACCTCATCGAGCGGATTGAAGACAGCCAGGGCAAAGTGATCTATCGTCACGAAGCCCAGCCAGTGCAAGTGTACAGCGAACAAACCGCCTATCTGATTACCGACATGATGCGCACCGTCGTCAACTCCGGAACAGGTACGCACATTCGCAAGTTCGTTCCGCGCAAGGTCGATGTGGCAGGCAAGACCGGGACCACGAACAACAGCAACGACTTGTGGTTCGTCGGCTACACGCCGGAGCTGTCCATGGGTGTCTGGGTCGGCTTTGACGAACCGTACCCGATGCCGGACGCAGACAAGTACGTGCCGATGGTCGTCTGGGGCAAGGTCATGAAGGAGATTATCGAGAAACACCCGCACCTGTCTCCTCCTGACGCTACGTTCCAGAAGCCGGCGGGAATCGTCACGGCGACAGTCGACTCCAAATCCGGCCTGTTGCCAAGCGAGCTGTCAAGACAGGCGGGGCATCTGATTACCGATCTGTTCAACCGCCGCTTCGTTCCGACGAAGGTGGACGACTCTCACCAAAAAGCGCGCCTGATAACGTATAACGGCGAGCGCTATCTGGCGAAGGAAGGCACTCCGGACGATTTCGTCACCGAAGGCATCTTCTACCGCTCCCCTGATCCGCTTCCGTCCAAGGAGCAGATTCAGGCCAAAAACAAGAGCGTTGCCGTCAAGCCGCCAGATTGGGAGCAGCGTCTTCCTGACAAGGAAGACCCGCGCACAGAGGTCGGCGGAACGCCTGCAGCACCAAGCGGTGTAACCGCAAGCGGCGCAGGCAAGCAAATTGTCCTCTCCTGGCAATCGGCAAAAGAGCCTGACCTGGTAGGATACCGCATCTACCGCGCCGACGCGCAAAACGGCTTTGTCAAAATCGCGACGGTAAAAGATCCGGCTGAACTGAGCTTCACCGATACAACTGCAAGAAGCGGCGGCGCAGGCTACTATGTCACTGCGGTCGATATTGCCGGTAACGAATCATCGCCTTCTGCCATCGCCTCTGTCGGCTCTGCCCAGACGTGGGAGATTCCGAATCCGGGTACGCAACCGGACGGCAGCACACTGCCTGACAACACCGATCCTGCCAATCCTGGCGTGCCAGGGTCGGGAGATAGCGGAAGCGGCAGTTCGAACGCCAACACGGGCTCGAATACGACTACGCCGTCGGCCGCGCCTCCGTCCGCTCCGAAATCGTTGTCGCTCACGATGAGCGGAAACAGCGTGAAGCTGTCCTGGAAAGCCAACAGCCAAGCGGAACAGGTCATGGCCTATAACGTGTATTTCAGCCCTGATGCGGCAAGCGGCTATTTGCTGCTCGACACGGTATCCGCTACAAGCTATACACACGCGGCAGCTGTGCCGAACGGCAGCTACTACGTCACCGCCGTCAACAGTTACGGAGAATCGCCACATTCCAACAACGTAACGGCAACCACCACTGAATAGACTAAGGTAGGAAGAATCAGCAGAGATGGTCACAATCGCCATCTCTCTTTTTCTACAAGCATTAGGGGGGGAACCGATGGAACACGTCAAACGCTATCACTCTGCGAGCATGGTCGTGAACGGAAAAGAACTGCTGATCGAAGGACCGATTACGGGGAGTCATCTGGCTGACCTGCGCTTCGATGAAGGGCTCAAGGCATTTCGCATCCCGGAGCAGCAGCACGAGGCCCTGATTGAAATCGCGGATCTCCCGGAAGGACGCATCATTATCGCGCGGGAAGGTGATCTTGTGCTCGGCTACGTTACCTTCCTCTACCCCGATCCGCTGGAACGCTGGTCCATGGCAAAGCTGCCCGATCTGCTGGAGCTTGGCGCCATCGAAATCAGCCATAAAGTACGGGCTGGCGGCGTGGCCAAGAAGCTGCTTGAGGTCGCTTTTATGGATGATGCCATGGAAGACTACGTCATTATTACGACCGAGTATTACTGGCATTGGGACTTGAAAGGAACCGGACTCGATGTGTGGGAGTACAGAAAGGTCATGGAAAAAGTAATGGGCAGTGTCGGGCTGATCTGGATGGCGACAGACGATCCGGAAATATGCTCGCACCCCGCCAACTGTCTGATGGCCAAAATCGGAAAACGGGTTCCTGCCGAGACCATCGTCGCTTTTGATGCCATGCGCTTTCAGAATCGCTTTCTTTATTAGTCTGGACACCTTTTCCAAAGGATGCAAGGAGGCCCTCCATCATGCGTGTAGAAGATATCATGCGAAAAAAAGTCGTTACCATTCAGCCTGCGACTACCATCGGAGAATCCTTACTGCTGCTTAGAGCCAATCGCATCAGGCATTTGCCCGTCATTGAAAATGGCCAGCTTGTCGGCATCGTCTCAGACCGCGATCTGCGTGATGCCCTCCCCTCCCGTTTGCTGACCCATGATGACGACGAGACCGTCCTGCACAAGCCTGTGGCTGACATCATGCAAAGACAGGTCATTACCGCCCACCCGCTTGATTTTATCGAAGACGCCGCTCTCCAGATTTATGAGCATAAAATCGGCTCCCTGCCAGTCGTGGAAGAAAACCGCCTCGTTGGCATGATTACAGAATCCGATCTGTTTTCCAGCCTGATTGAGCTGTTCGGCGTCAACAAGCCCAGCTCCCACATCGAAGTAGAAGTAGACGATCGCGTCGGCATGCTGGCAGAGGTCAGCCAGGTGTTTCGCGAAGCCCAGGTCAATGTGACCAGCGTCATTGTGTTTCCGGGGAAAAACCTTGGGAAAAAAAATCTGGTTTTCCGCGTCCAGACGATTGATCCGCGTGTCGTGACCCAGTTGCTGCTCCAGCGAGGCTTCGTCGTCGTCGGACCGACAGATGGGGGGATACTCCTGTGAGCCGGAATGCTCGTCTGATCTACTCCCCCGACTACACGAAGTATTACTTTCACGATGACCACCCGTTTAACCAGCGCCGTCTGCTGCTCATGCACGATCTGATGAGCAGCTATGGCCTGCTCAATGAGTCAGACCTGCTGGCTCCGCGCATGGCTACGGACGATGAGCTCGCCCTCGTCCACGACAGGCGCTACATCGAGTTCGTCCGCGAGCAGGGACACAGCGAAGCAGAGCTTCCGCAGGCGATGAGCTACGGTCTTGGCACCGAGGACGTCCCCTGTTTTCGCAATATGCATGAATCGGCTGCCCTCATTGTCGGAGGGACGCTGAATGCCGTCGATGCCGTCATGCATGGACAAGCCGAGCACGCCTTCAATCCTGCCGGCGGCCTGCATCACGCGTTTCGCGGGAGGGCATCGGGCTTTTGCATCTACAATGACTGCTCCGTTGCCATCGCCTATTTGCGCAAGCATTGGAATGTCCGGGTCATGTACATCGACACCGATGCTCATCATGGCGACGGTGTACAATGGGCGTTTTACGATGATCCCAACGTCCTCACCGTTTCCATCCATGAGACGGGCAAATACCTGTTTCCAGGAACAGGAAATCTTTCGGAACGCGGGGATGGAAGCGGTTACGGTTATTCCGTCAATGTGCCGCTCGATGCCTTCACGGAAGACGACTCGTTTCTTGCCGTGTACGAAGAGCTGGTCTCCAAGCTGGCGAACGGCTTCAAGCCGGACGTAATCTTGACCCAAAACGGCTGCGATGCCCATACGTTTGATCCGCTGACGCACCTCTCTTGCTCGATGAAAATTTACCAGGCGATTCCCCGGCTTGCCCACCAGCTCGCCCATACGTATTGCGACGGACGCTGGATCGCGGTAGGAGGTGGCGGCTACGACATTTGGCGGGTCGTGCCGCGAGCGTGGACACTGTTATGGAGCGAAATGAGCGATCAGCCGCTGGAGGACGGCGACCTGCCAACGAGCTGGCTTCAGCGCTGGCAGCCGCAGACTGATTTGCCGCTGCCGCTGCGCCTGTTCGACGAACCGTTTCCGGCCATTCCCCGCCGCGCAGAAATTACCGAAAAAAACCGGATTACCCTGGAACGGGCGATGCAGTACGCGCCGACTGGAGCAGGCAAATGAGTTTGCTTGCTCTTTTTTTTTCGCTCTTGCGGGAAAAGGGAGAAACAAAAAAAAGCGGGCAGACCACGCATCTCCTTGTGATGCCGATCTTCCCGCTTCTTCGTCTTTTGCTATTTTTGTACCAGTGCTTCCAACTCGGCCGGTGCGAAGCCTTTGACCGCTTTGTCGCCCACGACTGTCACCGGAACGCCCATAAAGCCAAAGCGCTCGACTTCCTCCTGGTAAACGCGGCTGGTCATAACGTCGCGCACTTCGAAGGAGATGCCTTTTGCCGTCAGCCATTGCTTGACCATATCACAGTCGACGCAGTTTTTCGTCGAGTAGACGATCACGCCCGGCTGTGATGCACCTGCATCGGCTGTCAGCATGTTGCGGACAATCGCATAGGAGCGCTGCGAAGCGAGCTTGGTAAACTCGACGAAGTTGACGTGCGCCGAGCCGTCTGCCTTGTCGGACATGGAGCGCACGACGACAAACGGTACGCCGTTCATCGCACATACTTGTCCGACGGCGGCGCCTTCCATTTCCGTGCAGTGAGCGCCGAACTGCTCATACAGCCATTGCACTTTTTCCCGACTGGCTACGAACTGGTCGCCGGACAAAATGCGGCCGCTCACGACCTGGACGCCTGCTTCCAGCTCCTTGCCAGCTTCAATTGCCTGCTGCATCAGCTCTTTGTCGGCTTCCCAGATCCACTGCTCGGTAAAAGGAATTTGCCCTGGGGCAAAACCGAGCGGCGTCACGTCAATGTCATGCTGGAGGCAATCTGTTGAGACGACAATATCGCCAATGTTCAGTTCCGGGTGAACCGCTCCGGCCACCCCTGTAAAAATGACTCGTTCCACCTGGAACTGGTCGATCAGGATTTGCGTCGTGACGGCGGCATTGACCTTGCCAACGCCTGATTTGCACAGCACGACTTCTTTTCCTTCCATCTTGCCTGTATAGTAGGTCACTCCGGCTTTGACGGTTGCAACCGTCTGTTCCATCACTTCCAGGTACAGCGCAATTTCTTCATCCATGGCACCGATAATACCGTACCGCATCATTCCATCCTCCTCATGCTGTCAACAGCACGGCGCTTACGCCTGCTGTGGCTTCGTGCTCTCCCGGAACTCGATCCGGTGCGGCAGCAGCACCACGTGCTCTTCCACGTTTTCGTTGTTCATGTACTTCGTCAAAAGGCGCATCGCGACGGCCCCAATATCGTACATCGGCTGCACCACGGAAGTCAGGCGCGGACGCACCATTTCCACGAGGCGGATATTGTCGTGACCGATCACTTCAATATCGTCCGGCACATTCAGACCGGAATCCTGGATGGCGTGGATCGCGCCAATCGCCATTTCGTCGTTGGCCGCGAAAATCGCTGTAGGCGGCTCGGCAAGCGCAAGGAATGCCTTGGTTGTCGCCAAACCTGACTCGTAGAAGTAGTTGCCTGTCGCAACCAGTTTCTCGTCCAGCTCAATGCCGCCGTCGTTCAACGCTTTTTTGTACCCCTCGTAGCGCATCAGGCCACTGAGCGGGTCGTTGGGCGGACCTGAAATCATCGCGATCCGCTTGTGGCCGCGAGAAACCAGCGCTTCTGTCGCGTCATAGGCAGCCTGGAAGTGGTCGATGCTCACCGACGGAAGCACGTTGTCCGCATCGCGGGTCGCAGCCAGAACAGTCGGCACCGAGGTGCTGGTCAAGGCCTGCAAATGCTCCTCTTTGACTTCGGCTCCCAGGAACAGCAGCCCGTCCACCTGCTTTTCGAGCAGCGTATTGATGAGCTGCAGCTCCTTTTCCATCCGCTGGTCCGAGTTGCAAAGGATGATGTTGTACTTGTACATGGTTGCAATGTCTTCAATCCCACGCGCCAATTCAGAAAAAAACAGGCTGGAGATATCCGGTATGATGACACCGACGGTTGTGGTTTTTTTGCTGGCGAGACCGCGGGCAACGGCATTTGGTCGATACCCCAGACGTTCAATCGCTGCCAGTACCTTTTTTCGGGTCAAAGGCTTTACGTTCGGGTTCCCGTTGACAACACGGGAGACAGTCGCCATCGAAACCCCCGCTTCTCTTGCCACGTCGTAGATTGTTACCGGCATCACACGCCCTCACTTTCCCTATATATTGGTTTTCATAGTTATTTTCATAAATGTATGCACCTATGATACGACAAGCCTTATATCGATGCAATCGTTTTTACGGCCTATTCTGCCGTTATTTCATCAGTTTGTTCATCGTTTTCAAAAGCTCGTCAATCACTTCGCTATCCCCTTGCTGGATGCGCTCGATGACACAGCTTTTCATGTGTCCCTCCAAGAGCATTTTGCCCACGGCATTCAAGGCGGACTGCACAGCCGCAATCTGGTTGAGAATATCGTCGCAGTAGACGTCTTTTTCCACCATCCCGCGTATTCCGCGAATTTGCCCCTCTACCCGATTGAGCCGGGAAACGAGATTCGCTTTGATTTTATCAGGACGCACGGTGGCGCGATCAGACGAGCAGCAGTGGTCACGATCATTCATCTGGCATAGCCTCCTTTGCCGATAATCAGCACTTAAATCCTAGCTTACTTGGTCGGCCAAGGTTCGTCAAATGAGAAAGGCCCTCCCTGCGCTCAGGAAGGACCCGTATACTCACTTCAAACGGTTTCGTTATCCTCTTGCCGCTACAACTTCGCCTTTGTACAGGCCGGAAGCGAGCAATTCATCGAGGAACTCGTTGAATTGAGGAATGTTGAGCTGTTGCTTCGCATCAGACAGCGCTACGTCCGGATCCGGGTGAACCTCGACCATGACCCCGTCGGAACCGATGGCAAATCCGGCTTTGGCGCAAGGCAGCAACAGGTCGCGGCGGCCGGTGGAGTGTGTCACATCGACGAATACAGGCAAGTGTGTCTCTTGCTTGAGCAGCGGCACGGCAGAGATGTCGAGCGTGTTGCGCGTCGCTTTTTCGTAGGTGCGAATCCCGCGTTCACACAGCATCACTTGCGTATTGCCTTTGGAGACGATGTACTCGGCTGCGTAGATGAATTCCTCGATCGTAGCCGCCAGACCGCGCTTCAGCAGGATAGGCTTGTTCACACGGCCTGCTGCCTTCAGCAATTCGAAGTTTTGCATGTTGCGCGCGCCGATTTGGATGACGTCAATGTACTGTGCTGCCAGTTCCAGATCGGCAGGTGTCACGATTTCGCTGATCGTGACGAGGTTGAACTCGTCCCCGATCCGCTTCAGGATTTTCAGACCTTCTACGCCAAGACCCTGGAAGTCGTATGGAGACGTGCGAGGCTTGTATGCACCGCCGCGCAATGTTCTCAGACCGCGCTTCGCATGGTTCTCCGCTACGGCTCTCACCTGCTCGTAGCTTTCAACGGAGCAAGGACCGGCGATCAGGATTGGACTGCCTCCGCCGAACTCGACACCTTTTACCGTAATCACGGTGTCTTCCGCTTTTTTCTTGCGGCTGACCAGCAGCACTTTTTTCTTGTCTTCGTTTTGCAGGTCCAGGGATACCTGGAAAATTTGCTTGAACAGATGGCGGACAGTATTGTCGTTGAACGGTCCTTTGTTGTTCTCCACGATCAGGTTGAGCATTTGGCGCTCACGCTCGGGATCGAAGCGGTTGCTGCCCAGCTTTTCTTTTTCTTTTCCAAGCTCTTGCACCAATGTCGCCCGCTTGTTGATTAAGTCCAGGATTTGCAGATTGATTTCGTCAATCTGCTTGCGCATGATTTCAATTTGATCGTGTGCCATTTGTCTCTCCACTCTCCTCTTTTTATATAGGTTTTCTAGGTGGTTGGCGATAAATTACGGTTATTATAATCGATTCGTACTCCCTTGTCAGCAGTTTAGCGCCAAAAAGCGCGAAAGTAAATTGTTTATGTTTTTTTATCTTTGCAAATTCTTCGCCAAATACGGGAAGATTCCTTGATTCGACAGGATTCTCTAAGGTTTTGGTCGAATCAAATGGATATATGTTCTATCTGCTTTTATGACCTGTCTTTGTGGATTTACATGAAAACGAGGGAGTGACTTGCCTTTGTCAGCCTATACAGAACCAGGCTCCCCTGAGCTGATTTTTTCCCTGGATATTGGAACGCGCAGCGTCGTCGGACTGATCGTGGAGGCGAACAATGACCAGTTTCGCGTGCTGGATTACGCCATCCGCGAACATGACGAGCGCTCCATGCTGGACGGACAGATTCACGACATCGTCGCTGTCGCGAAGGTTATCAAGGAAATAAAAGAAGAACTGGAAGAAAAACACGGACCGCTGCGCCAGGTAGCCGTGGCGGCAGCCGGCCGCTCGCTGCGCACCCGGCGCGTGCGTGTGGACATGCCGTTGTCCAGACACGCTTTTATCACACGCGAGAATGTCGTGGCCCTGGAGTTTGCCGCCGTGCAGGAAGCACAGGCTGAACTGGCGAAAGAACTGCGCGAGCTGGACGCCACGCGCTATTACTGTGTCGGTTACAGTGTCGTCAACTACTATCTGGACGATGAACTGATCGGCAGCCTGATCGACCAGCGGGGAGATACGGCCAGCGCCGACGTGATCGCGACATTCCTCCCGCGAGTAGTCGTTGACTCGCTGATCGCCGCCCTGAAACGGTGCGATCTGGAGATGCAGGCGCTCACATTGGAGCCGATTGCGGCCATCAACGTGCTCATCCCTGTGACCATGCGCCGACTCAACATTGCGCTCGTCGACATCGGCGCGGGCACCTCTGACGTCGCTTTGACCGAGGAAGGGACCATTACGGCCTACGGCATGGTACCCGTAGCCGGAGACGAGATCACCGATGCGCTGATGAATGCCTTTTTGCTCGATTTTCCGATGGCGGAAGAGGTCAAGCGCCAGCTCACCACCCATGAGTCTGTTACCTTTACGGACATTCTCGGCATGGAGCACACAATGAGCGCAGCTGAAGTAACCAGCGCGATTGACGCTGAAATCTCACAGTTGGCAGAAAAAATTGCAACGAAAATCAGCGAATTGAACGGCAAAGCGCCGCAGGCCGTCATGCTGATTGGCGGTGGCAGCCTTACCCCTGGCCTCCCGGGAAAAGTCGCCCAGTTTTTGAACATGCCAGCGGCGCGTGTCGCCGTCAGAGGCGGCGACGCCATCAAGCAGTTCGTGGGAGACATACCGGCTCTCAGCGGCCCTGAGTTTGTGACGCCCGTAGGAATCGCGGTAGCAGCCCGCCGTCATCCTCTCCGCTACGTCACTGTCACCGTCAACGACACACCGCTGCGCATTTTTGACTTGCGGAAAATGTCTTTGGGCGATACCTTGATTGCCGCTGGCCTTGACATTCGCCGTCTGTACGGAAGACCGGGGCTGGCGATGAGCGTCACCGTCAACGGCAGGATGAAAATGATTCCCGGCAAACACGGCACGCCTCCGGTCATCATGAAAAACGGCGAGGCAGCGAGTCTCGACGCGCCGATTGCGGATGGGGACAGCATCACGGTTGTCGCCGGAACAAACGGCGAGGACGCCAGCGTGTTGGTGCGCGACCTGCTCGACCACCTGGACACTTTGGACATCACCTGCAATGACCGCCCGCTCTCGCTCGGTCCGATGATCCGGGTAAACGGCGCACCTGCCCAGCTTGACGACCAACTGGACGATCGGGCGGAGGTAGAAATTTTCCTGCCACGCACTGTATCCCAGGTGCTGGAGTCAGCCGGGCTGCTCGCGTCAGGGGAACAGTCTGCGCAAACCAGACTGCATTTCAGTGTCAATGGTCAGTCTTATACCCTTCCTTCCCACAATCCGATCCTCCTGGTGAACGGCAAGCCCGCCGCGTTCGGAGACACCATCCGGCAAGGCGATGTGCTGCACTATCATTTGGAGGAAGTCGCGCCGCCAGCCATCCGCGATGTGATTCCGCTGGAAGAGTGGGTGCAGGAGACGATGACCGTTTTCTTTAACGGCGAGCGCGTCGTTCTGCCTGTGGCGCAAGTGTCGATCACCGTAGACGGCAGAGCGGCAACGGCAGACGAACTGGTGTCGGACGGCGCAGTGATTACCGTAAAATCCACGCCAGCCGCTCCGCCTGTATTCAGCGACGTTTTCCGTTTTGTCAACTTCTCCCTGGAGAAGCCTGACAGCGAAAGCATCTCCGGCTTCGTCATGCTGGTGAACGGCGAGCAAGCCAGCTTCCAGACGGAGCTGAAAAGCGGGGACAAGCTGGAGCTGTTTTGGGAGTAACATGCAAAAAGAGCTGCGGGAATGAAGGGACTGACCCCCGTCCGTGGGACAGGGATCAAAACACCTTTGCCATGCCATTTAAGCAGCCAGTTGCCGAAATTAAATTGGAGACTTGTTGTTTAGTTTCGTTTGAATGCAAACTGAGTTATAGTAATGAATGTAGTCTTGAACAATCTGTACAACGATGGCAGTCGTCGTACAAATACAATTATCGAGATAGAACGTTTCAGACTTTAGTGTGGAATGAAACGACTCGATAGGGCATTATCAGCGGGCGCACCCTTACGGGACATGCTCATGGTAATGCCTTTTCTCTTAACGGCTGCTTGATAGGATGAGACGTATACACGCTGCCCTGATCGCCATGTAGCATAAACAAAGCCCTAGGCAAACACTCGATTAAACCAGCCTTTCAGAATATAAGAAACAAAGTACCACCATAAAGGGAATTGAAAGATCACAAAATCAACCCAAAGTAGTCTTTCTTGCTCTTCTCTAATATCCTTCACTAATTCGAATAATTGAAAGTTGACAAAAGACTAAACCCAAATCACCTAGAATAGGTCTACTACTTTGTCAATACAGTTTGGTGAAGGGGGGAAATGCGGCGAAATTCGCATATTCATTCCCGTGATCGAGTCCTCATATTACGACTGAAAAGTCTCTTCAACTGGAATGTCAGTAAAAAGTGACTTTTCTCTCTTTCTTCCCCCTCTCTATTTAGGGAGTATGTAAGATACAGCTTGCTCTCCGATCTTGCCATCCCAACATACAAAGTTCTGCGCTCTTCATCAATTCTGTTTTCTTAAGAAAAAATGGCGACTTTTCCCAGTGAAGTATAGGGAAATGGTCGCCGCAGATATACTTTAGGTTAGATTGCTTTTTCCTTTTGACGTTCTCCAATATTCCGTAATTGCGGATATGGTTGTTGGTCCACAAGCACTACTTCTGTAACTAGAAGCGACATCCTTACTCCATTGATTAAATAAAGGTACGGACAGATTTTTTTCAGTAAGCGCTTTAGGAGAAATGGAAGCATCCAAATAATTCTCCCAAGCTTTTGCCGCTCCCGGGTTCTTGTTTACTTTAAGTTGATTCTTAGTGTATTTTTCTGTGTCTTTTTTGCCTTTATTCCGTTTTTTTTAACAAATATGTCTTATTTTTTACCCTTGGTTTGGGTGTTGTATGGGGAAGGCTGGCAAAAAAAGACGCTTAGTATTAAGTATTTGCGCGTCCTATAAAAATAACGAGCTTGATTATGATGGGGATGCTTTCCGTATTATTGAGCTAGAGAACGGGAATCGCCTCGTTTGTCCTCCCCTAGGGTTGGGATCAATTTTGTAGACGCGAAGAATAACGATATGTATGCATTGAACGGATGATTAGCAATAGGCACATGATGGAAGAGGTAGCTCTCCCTACGTTGCGCCGTACGAAGGTGACGACGCTAGTTCAAACAGGCTGCTGAAGACGATGAACATCTCCACTTCGATACCAGCGCATCCACTGTTTAATTTGGGTCTTATTTTTAATATTTAGTTCCTGCATGATCTGCTTTTTGGTAACGCCAGAAAGACGCATTTCAATTGCTTTCCTTTTAGTTTCTACGGGATAACTCACTCTAGTTGCCAACGTAAAAACACCTCCAAGGTTGACCCTATATCTTACGATATAGGTAGGTTCTCTTGAAGGTGTTTTGATTTGTCTCACATCACGGGGTCAGTCCTAAAATTTCCTAAAAAACTTATGCCCCAACCGCCTGACGAATGGCGTCCTTGGTGATTTTCCAGTGCGACGTGTGCCATTTTACTTCGTCGTTTTCCAGCAGGAAAATTTGCGGTGACTCGTGCTTGATCGCAAAACGATCTGCTACGGCGTTGGACACCGGACGATCCTCCCGCACCAGGATCACGGCCGACTCAATCGCATGCTCCTGCAAATACGCCTGGAATTCCTCATAGGCGGACGTGCTGATCGGGCAGATTGTACTATGCTTGAACAAAAGCTTTTTGCCTTTTTGCGCAACGAACTGCTCCAGTTCTTCAATGGAATGAAGCTGTTTTTGGGCCACCATGGATCTCTCCTTTTGACTTTGCTCTATGGTTTTTTAGTATACCGAAATCCCTATGGCAAAGTCTACGCCTGGCTACACTGCCGCCCTCTTTTGCTTACACCATGATTTTGGTCAACCGTTCACGCAATTCCTTCATCCATTTTTGATCGCCCAGGGACTGCGCCAACAAAAACAGATCCAGAAGTTCGTTGACCCTCTCGCCCAGCACTTCTCGCACCGAAGAGTTTGCCTTTTCATTAGCAATAAGTACCAATAAGTTGGATAACTCTGACAACTCTTCAAACTCAATCGCCTGTCGCTGCGGATGTTGGCCCAGTTCCTCCATGAGTGATTTCAGATCATCCTTAATCACATCTACCACCTGGGAATGGGCGCAACACTCGTCCACGCAAACGTGCACGGGTACGTTCATGATTTTAACCCGCTTTTTATACACGACATTGCGCAGTACGATCTCCATGTCGTTCCCGCAGCGGCTGCATTTCTTTTGCACAAAGTTCACCCCTAACTCTCTACATATGTATACCTCTCATACTATTCGTGGCTGGCTCCTTCAATCCTGCTAAACGCCAGGTGGTACTTGGTGGATGCAGTGGCAGATATAACACAAAAAAACGATGCCCTGCAACTGAGAGCATCGTTTTTTGCTGCCTGGTTCGCCGTGTTTACGCGTAAATCGCGTTTACCTTTTCACAGTGCGGGCAAACAGCAACCTTGCCGGTATGCCCTGCCTCGTCCTCCACCCGGTATCCTGTAATCCGCTCCGAAAAGCAAAACAAGCATTCGGTATTGAAATCCATATCGTACTGGGCTTTCCACATGATTGATTTGAAATCCTCCCCTACAGTGATGGTAATTTGGGGCAGATCGTGTGCCAGACTCGAAGATGATCTTTGCATCGCCATAACATCCTTTCGTTTTTTGCAAAGTCTTTTCGTATCCTCTAGCTTTTCCTGCTTTTCAGAATAATAAACATGCAAAGTGATGGCGGACAAATGGAAAGAATCTTCCCATAAATGGGCGAATGCCCGTATCGGGACTGTGCAAAAACCCATATGTTATGGATGTAAGCACAAGAGGCTTAACACACAACAAGGAGGATGTTCATCCTATGAGCAGCATTTTCAATGGAGACCTCGATGATTTCACCTTAGTGCTGATTCTTTTTATCCTGCTGGTCATCATCGGCTGCGGCTGCGATTGACAGCGTCATATAAGGGCAGGACACTGCATATACATGAAGAACCGAATCCTGTAAACGCGTTTCCTCCGCACGCTACCCTGCCTGGGTAGCTTTTTTCTATCTGTTTTGTGTACAATACGTACTGACTATGATATGGAAAGCGAGGGATACCCTTCCTATGAAAGATCCGCGTATTGAACGTTTGGCAGATGTATTGGTCAACTACTCCACCCGCGTGCAAAAAGGGGAAAACGTTTTAATCTACTCCATCGGCGATGTCGCTGACTTGACGAAGGCCGTCATTGCCAAAGTGTACGAAGCAGGCGGCAACCCTTACGTCCAGCTGATTGACCAGAGCATTCAGCGCGAGCTGTTGCTCGGCGTCAATGAAACCCAGCTTGGCATCATGCGCGAGGCAGACGTCTCCTTCATGAAGCAGATGGACTGCTACATCGGAATCCGCGGCGGCGACAACATCAGCGAGCTGTCCGACGTGCCTGGCGACAAAATGCAGCTGTACTCGAAGCTGCTGATGCGCCCGGTGCTGGATGTGCGCGTACCGGAGACAAAATGGGTCGTGCTCCGCTACCCGAACGCTTCCATGGCCCAGCTCGCCAACATGAGCACCGCTGCCTTCGAAGATTTTTACTTCAAGGTGTGTACGCTCGACTACGGCAAAATGGACAAAGCGATGGACAACCTCGTCGAGCTGATGGAAAAAACCGACAAGGTGCGCATCACAGGGCCCGGCACAGACCTGACCTTCTCGATCAAAGGCATTCCTGCGATCAAATGCGCCGGGGAATCCAACATCCCGGACGGAGAAGTCTTTACCGCTCCTGTGCGTGATTCCGTAAACGGTACGATCGCGTACAACACGCCATCTCCGTACCAGGGCTTTACATACGACAATATCAAGCTGACGTTCAAGGACGGCAAAATCATGGAAGCAACCGCCAACGACACGAAAAAAATCAACGAAGTGTTCGACACCGATGAAGGCGCGCGCTACATCGGCGAATTTGCCATCGGGGTCAACCCTTACATCCAAAACCCGATGAAAGACATCCTGTTCGATGAAAAAATCGACGGCAGCTTCCACTTTACGCCAGGGCAAGCCTACGACGAAGCTTTCAACGGCAACAAGTCCTCGATCCACTGGGATTTGGTGATGATCCAACGTCCGGAATGGGGCGGCGGAGAAATCTGGTTTGACGACCGCCTGATTCGCAAAGACGGTCGCTTCGTCGTGCCTGAGCTGGAATGCCTCAACCCGGAAAACTTGAAGTAGCCTTGGCAGAGCTGGCTGCACCGTGCTTTGCTGTCGGCCCTGTGCCTGGTGCGCCGAAAAAGAAAGGCTTCGCCCGTTGCTTGCAGGCGAAGCCTTTTTTGCTATATGTTTGCTCGGTTGGGACGGGAGCTACCCCACGGAAGCGGACAAGGCAGGCTGCTTCAACAGGGATGGCATTTTTTGCTCCAGAAAGGAAATCGTCGTCTCCAAATGGTGAATCGTGTATTCCCAGCAAAAGCGCTGATATTCGTCAAAGTGGGCCTCCAGCTTTTTAAAAGACGCCCGGCTTTGCTGAAGCATCTTCCGCTGCAGATTCAGACAGTTATCCAGCATGTCTTTTTGCTCCGCTGGCGTGCGGCTCTTGCCGAAGAAAATTTTCACCAGCATATCGGAGCGCAGTACCGGAGGCAGGATCGGTGCCTGAATTTCCTGGTGGAACACTTCTCTCCCTTGTGCGGTAATCTGGTACAAAATTTTGTTGGGCTTTCCAGTCTGAATGACCTCTTGTTTGGTGACGAGTCCTTCTTCCTCCAGCTTGCGCAGCGCAGGGTAAATGGCTCCAAAGCTGGCGTCGTAGAAAAATCCGATGCTATTGGAAAAGGCTTGCTTGATATCGTATCCACTCATCTCTCCGTAGCTTAAAAAACCAAGTATGATCGTTTTCACATCCATCTCTTCGCATCCTCCCTATCTTTCTTTTTCTCTCTACAGACAAAGCAGATTATTCCCTTTTTTCAGACAATTGCAGGTGTTCCTCTGCCAAGCCTTTATGTTCAAAATATTCTTTACCTACATGTATTATAATTTGATTCTAATAATTATACCAATGCTATTTCTTTATTATATCAATCGAAAATAATGATATAACACACGTGCATAAGCAAATTGGGCGTCCCTTCCCTTCTGCCTTTCCATAAGATGATATATACCTAACTACTGCTGTAGGGGGAGAGGTTGTTGAAAAGTAAACGATGGTCCCAGTATACGCGTGTAAAGTACCCTGTGAGCAGCAGCAGTCTGCATCCGTTCAACTTTTTTGTTCCGATTGTAGAGCGAGTTCAGGAGGGAGTCGTCTCCATCGTTACCGAAGACGCCCCCCTTGCCAAAGATGTCGATTCCCTCATCCGCAGCCTCATCGATCACGAAGATAAATCGACGACGCCTCTTGAGCGCAGCTTCGGTTCGGGATTTATCTTCCATCCCAGAGGTTATATCTTGACCAGCGAGCATGTCATCGGCAAATCGAAAAAAATTTTTGTCAAGCTGTTCAACGGCAAGATTTTCGAAGCCAAACGCATCATCGCTGATCGAGTCAGAGATTATGCTGTCATTAAAATTGACGCGGACTGCAAGCTTTACCCTTTGTCGCTCGGCAACTCTTCCCACACCAAGGTTGGTGAATGGGTCATCAGTGTCGGTTCCCCGTTTGTCGTCATAGCGCCAAAAAACAGGCTGTTGCTCAATCGCCAGCGCGTCGCGCCCTCTGCGAAACTTGGCGGCTTTGCCTGCTGCGGGCAAGATGGAGCGCAAACTGCACCGGACGCTCGATCGCTTTGGCATACGTGTCCTTCTCTCCTATCTGGCGAAAAACTTCGCGTCCCGGCTTGGGATTAACCTCGATCAGCCACACCCGCCCGTTCACATCCACACCGATGTCCAGGCCAAACTCCATCATCCGACCGAAGTAGTCCTCCAGTGTACTCGCCACCTCATGGGCAAGCAGGTGGCATTCCCGGATAATGTGCGGTGCCTTGCTACCGAAACATCTTTCGATCAGCGGCGCAAACGGAAACGCCTGTCCTCCGCCATGCAGATTGGAGGTGGAACTGCCAGACTTGCCGATGCGAACCCCGCTGCCTGTTACCCTCCACTCACCTCCCTCGTCCTTTTGGATTAACACCCGTACATCTGCCACATGACCCGGGATCAGGCCGAGATCGACTCCTTGCTGGACCAAAAAGTTGCCGTCTGCAATTCGTTGCTGGGCAACCCAGCGGCTGATCCAGTTCTCGACTGCCATCCTGCTGTCCAGCCTGGCCATATGCACCTGATACTGCTTGTCACGTCCGGAAAGGAGATACTTTTGGCCCACATGTTCCACCCGCAAGATGCTTTTCCCGCCTGAACCGTTCCCCGGTTTGACATACACCAGCGGATGTCGGGCCAGCATGCTTGCCATTGTCTTTTTTGCGTACAGATGAGTCTCCGGAATCCAGTGACGGACCCGTTCGTCTTTGGCCAGCAGCTGTGTCACGCGCCACTTTTTGGAAAAAGGGCTGTTCGCAAAGAAAAACAGGCTGCTGTTTCGCAGCCGGATGTACTCCGGTACGCGCCGCCGATAGCGGTCAATGACGACCTCTGGCCATGGAAACCATCTGCTGGCCCATCCGCCCCCCGCTTTCGGCACAAAGCCTCTGATCTTTTTTGCTTTCCGATACACGTCCTGATGCGAAAACAGGTAGATTTCCGCCCCCAGCTTTTGCCCTGCCCGCACCAGCTTGCGCAAATAGTCCGGTTCGCCAAAGCGCTGTCCCTTTCGCCAGGTCAAAATCCCGATCACCCGTTTGGGATGCATCGTAACACCCTCTTCTTCTCAAATCGTTCGCCACAGTCTATGTTCGTGAACCTGCCCACGAAACGATCCAGCAGCGAAACGGGCTTGAACACCCCCAGGTCCGGACGGCAGGCAGACGGTCGGCAAAAGGAATGCGCATACATGCGTGTGCTTTCGGCAACAACATAAAGGAGCGATTCCCCAACACTTCGTTACTTACTTTTTTCAAGCATATCTGATACAATAAGCTGTAATACAACCATGCAATACAGAGGTGACACCGACATGAGTCAAGAGTTTGCCAGCGAACACATGTGTCCCAAGTACGAATGTGCCATTAAGATCCTGGGCAAACGGTGGACGGGTCTAATCATTCACGTTTTGCTGCGCGGCACCGTTCGCTTCAAGGATATTCGCGAGATGGTTCCGCAAATGAGCGACAAAATGCTCTCGGAACGGTTGAAAGAGTTGGAGGAACTGGGGATTTTGGAGCGCAAGGTGTATCCGGAAATTCCCGTTCGCATCGAATACGAATTGACAGAAAAAGGTAAAGACCTGCGTCCAGTCATTGAATCCATTCACGAATGGGGACAAAAATGGATGTAGTGCCGCCCCACTTGTCCAACAAAGGATAAGCGGGGCTTTTTTGTGCGCTTGAAGCCCACCTTTTTTCTTGCGCTGGCCAGGCATACAATCCGGCATTTTGCTGTAGACTCTAGCAACCTCAGCAGATGGGAGGGAAGCGGATGCGAACGGCTGTCTACATGCGCGTCAGCACCGAAGACCAGGCACGGGAAGGGTTTTCGATCCCGGCCCAGCGGGAAAAGCTGTTGGCGTACATTCACTCTCAAGGGTGGGAAGTTGCCGCCATCTACGCCGACGAAGGGGTCAGCGCCAAGGATACAAACCGCCCGGCGCTTCAGCAGCTTTTGCACGATATTCGGGAGGGAAACATCGATGTCGTCCTCGTCTATCGGCTCGATCGGCTCACCCGCTCCGTGCTGGATCTGTATCGGCTGCTGCAACAATTTGAAAAGTACGACGTGCGCTTCAAGAGCTGCACGGAGGTTTACGATACGACGACAGCGATCGGCCGACTGTTTATTACGCTGGTGGCGGCACTCGCGCAGTGGGAGAGGGAAAATTTGGCAGAGCGGGTCAAACTCGGCATGGAGCAAATGGCGAGAGAACGCAAAAGGCCAGGCGGCCCGGCTCCTTTTGGCTACGAGCTTTTGGAAGGAAGATTGACTGTGTTGCCCGTCGAGGCGGCTTGTGTACGCGAGATGTTTGCCCGCTACGAAAAAGGCGAATCTCCCCGGCAGATCGCCGAGTGGGCCAACCGCCAAGGGCTGCGCGGAAAAAATGGTGCCCGCTGGAGTGCAAGCGCCGTCCTTCGCCTGCTGAAAAATCCGGTGTATCACGGGGCTTTGCGCTGGAACTACACCGATTCGCACCAGCGCCAAAACGCGCCTGACGAGTGGATTATCGAAGAAGCGGCGCATCCTGCCATCATCGACAAAGCCTGCTTTGACCGTGTGCAAAAAAAGATCGCAGCACGCGGCTCGCTTCATCCACGCGTCCTTGGCTCGTCGTTTTCTTTTTCCGGCCTGCTCTACTGCTCGCGCTGCCGCGCACCCATGCGGGGGAAAACAGCGAAGAGCAAAAGCGGCGGAAGGCTGTATGTGCATCGCTACTATTTATGCAAAAACAGGCAGGCAGGCCGCTGCGATGCCCCTGCCATCCGCGAAGACCGACTGGAGCAGGCTGTGCTCTCCGAGCTGATGCTCTACGCGGAAGAAGCGCTCGCTGCCCTTTGGGAAGCACAGGAGTCGCTGCGCGCTTCCGATGGCCCGACCGCTGCGGAACTGGAGCAAAAGCGGGAGCGCAAACGGCGGCGCTGGGAGGCAGCTTACGAGGAAGGGCTGATCTCTCTGGAAGCGTTTCGCGAAAAAATGGCGGCATTGCAGCCGGAACCGCAGGCCCAGCTTCCCCCGCCAACCGCTTCCCTCGCTCCCGGCCTGCTGACCGAATGGCCGCTCATCTGGTCCCATGCCAGTGAGGAAGAACGTCGCCTGCTCATCACGATGCTCATCCGGCGTCTGGAAGCAACCGTCTCCTTCGAAGCAGGGCGGCGTCACGAGCGCGCCGTCCGCCTTCAACGCCTTGTCTTTCATTAAAGAAAGATTCTGCCTCTTTGCACACAGGCGGTTCTCCACTCGGATTGGAAAACTCCGTCACTGCCGGAATCATCAGCGCCAAAAACCGTCGCCTGCAAGTTGCCAAGCGAATGTACGAGGAAATTTTCCAGACCGATGCCGCCATCAACCCCGGCAACAGTGGTGGGCCACTCATCAACCTGAACGGCGAGGTTGTCGGACTCAATGCCTTTATCATTCAATCCAGCCAGTGCCTGGGCTTTGCCATCGGCATTGACGCGCTGAAAGCGCAACTGGAGCAGTACGTCTTCAAATGACAAAGAGAAGCAAAACACCCCGTCTAGGATGACGGGGGTTGCTTTTCAAACGCGATCAAGTACACGTTTTGACCTTCGGAATTGATTTGTTCCTCTGCCTGCTTCAACTGCTGCAGCTGCACGGCCGTCAGCTTGGCAATAGGCAGTTCGTTCAAACGGTTTTGCTCCATACGCCATTCCTCCGTTGGGATCAGACTCACGCGTTAGTCTATCCACCAGAGAGGGTATGTATTTACGCGGTCAGTTCGAAAGCTTTGGCAATAGCGGAACACGAACGTTTGCAGAACACAATCGGCAGTTCGCGGTCTTTCGCCTGGTTTTTCACCGTTTTCGCCAGGTTGTGGTTCACGAAATCAGTCAGTACCAGAATCATATGGATACCTGCCGGGATTTTCACGCCTGTTTGCGAGCTTTTGCGACCTGTGACATGGTGAATGTCCTTGAAGCCTTGCCCGCGCAACAAATCGACGATATTTCCAAGGCGATCTCCGCCAATAACTAAAATGGATGACATAACTGTTTTCCTCCTTCAAGTGAGTGTAAAATGTATGTTTTGTTTCTCTGCTTTCTAATTGATAATGAATATCACTCTTATTGATAAATATTATCATTCCCATTTGCCTTTGACAATACTCTCCATGATAACTTTTTTGTAAAAATAGAAAACTAAC
Organism: Brevibacillus gelatini; assembly: GCF_003710935.1. Taxonomy (GTDB): domain Bacteria; phylum Bacillota; class Bacilli; order Brevibacillales; family Brevibacillaceae; genus Brevibacillus; species Brevibacillus gelatini. Next base: position 96,661 of record NZ_RHHS01000032.1, on the reverse strand, counting down.
GGTAACGACTTCTTTGCTCCGGCATCCATTGTGCATAGAAACCGCCATTTATGACAAAAAAAGCCGAATATCTACATATGTATTGCCCGGTTCATTTTTCCAACTGTATAATGAACAAATAAGATCGTGAATGAGGAGGTGGCGGAGGGTGCAAGAAATTACACAACTGCACGCCATTTTTGATCGAACCAGAGGATACATCAATCATTTTATGGGAATCATCCAGCCGATTATCGACGCTGCCCAGGACGAGCATACACGCTTGTACTACCATCACATTTTGGAAGAAGAAGAACAGCGCTTGGGACGACTCCAGGAACTGATTCCTTACCTGGAAAAAGTGTCCGAAAAAGAAACGCTTGCCGAGCTGAGCGACCGCGAGCTTTCGCAAATGCTGTCGGATGTGAACCTGGAGCGCTTTGGCCTGCACAATTTCCGCGAACACCTGGAGCTTTCCCTGTACGAGTTTCAAGATGAAGAAACTCGCCAGACTCTGGACGGCATGCGCGAAAAAACCCACGCCGACTACTTGCAAGTGAAAGAAATCATGGCCTCATTGAGCGAGCGGTTCTCTGACGGGTCCCGCCCGGATCTGACCGACCACGACGAAGGACACGACATTCATCAGGTGGATCACTTGAAAGCTTCTGCTTCCGCTGCGAACGGTGTTGCTTCCGTCATCAAGCATTCTGCTCCGGCCAAGGCTGTTTCCGGCAAAAAGGGGCTTACAGTAGGAAGTCTGAAAGGACTGTAAGGAAACAACGATCTTATATGACCTGGAGGTTACGCTATGGACAAGCTTCGCAAATACCCTGACTCTCCCTTGACAAAAGATGAATGGAGCCAGCTCGACGACACTGTAATCGACATGGCGCGCCGTCAACTTGTGGGACGCCGTTTCATTGACATTTACGGCCCGCTCGGCGAGGGTATCCAGACGATTACGAACGACGTGTACGATGAATCCCGCTTCGGCGGTCTTTCCCTGCGCGGCGAATCGCTGGAAATGACACAGCCCAGCCGCCGTGTGAGCATGACGATCCCGATTCTGTACAAAGACTTCATGCTCTACTGGCGCGACGTGGCGCAAGCGCGCACACTCGGCATGCCGCTTGACATGAGCGCCGCTGCAAACGCCGCTGCCAGCTGCGCCCTGATGGAAGACGACCTGATTTTCAACGGATCGGCTGAATTCGACCTGCCTGGTCTGATGAATGTAAAAGGCCGTCTCACGCACTTGAAAAGCGACTGGATGGAGTCCGGCAACGCGTTCGCAGACATTGTGGAAGCGCGCAACAAGCTGTTGAAAATGGGCCACAGCGGCCCGTACGCCCTGGTTGTGTCGCCTGAGCTGTACGCTCTCCTGCACCGCGTGCACAAAGGCACGAATGTTCTTGAGATCGACCATGTACGCAACCTCGTCACGGACGGCGTGTACCAGTCGCCAACGATCAAGGGCCGCTCCGGTGTGCTGGTCGCAACCGGCCGTCACAACCTGGACCTGGCGATTGCGGAAGACTTCGACACCGCTTTCCTTGGAGACGAGCAAATGAACAGCCTGTTCCGCGTCTACGAGTGCGCGGTGTTGCGCATCAAGCGTCCTAGCTCGATTTGCACGCTGGAGGAAACCGAAGAATAAAAAAATGGTCTGGGCTGGCTTGCTTCGGCTTGTGCTTCAATCAGACAGCCGCCTGTGAAGCTCAGCGCTTCAGTGCCAGTTTATCTGAAAAAAACGTGTCCATTTGACTTTACCGTCGATGGGCACGTTTTTTTTTGAAACAAAAAAGACAACCAGCCGGTTTCTGTTGGCATGATTGTCTTTTGGTGCGGTTTTTTCGTTCGCCAAACGATTTCGCAGGCGCAGACGTTGCTACTGCGTTACCAGACTTTGACTGTATGCTGCATATGCTTTGCCAAGTCTGGCAATCGCCAGCTCGGTGTCTTCACGGTTGAGCAACGTGTAGTTCAAGCGTATCGTATTTGCCTGCGGCTCCGCTGCGTAAAACGGCTTGCCCGGAACGAATGCCACGCCTTCTTGCACAGAGCGGGCCAGCAGTTTTTCCGAATCCACATGCTCGGGCAAATTCACCCAGAAGAACATGCCTCCTCTTGGCTTCTCCCACTGAACGCCGTCCCAGTTTTGGGCGAGCAGAAGCTCGTTCATCCACTCCATCCGCTGTTTGTAGGAAGCGCGAATTTTTTCAATGTGGCTATCCAGATCGAAGCGGGAGAGCAGTTCATGGAGCGCAATCTGGTCAATCGTGCTGGATTGCAGGTCGACGGCTTGCTTCGCCTTGACCATCATCTGGATGACGCGCTTGTCACCGATAGCCCAGCCGGTACGCACACCGGGAGCGACGATTTTCGAAAACGTGCTCGTGTACACGACACAGGAATCTGTCGGATGCTCATCAAGTGAGAAAATGGAACGGTACGGAGCTTCTCCGTCAAACTGGATTTCGCCGTACGGATCGTCTTCCAGAATGAGGATATTGTTCGCTTTGCACTGGGCGAGCAAGCCTTGGCGGCGTTCCAGACTCCATACTTTTCCTGTCGGATTCGCAAAAGTCGGAATCACATAAACCATTTTCGGGCGATACTGGGCGATTTTTTTCGCGAGATCGTCCAGATCCATCCCCTCTGCGTCTCCTTGTACCGGAATGATGCGAATTCCGCGGAATTGGAACAATTGGACCGCAGCCAGATACGTCGGATTTTCTACCAGCACGACGTCGCCTTCGTCCAGATAGACCCGACACAGCAAGTCGACGGCCTGCTGGGAGCCCGTGGTCAACAGCATATTGTCCACGCCAACGTTCATATGTTTTTGCTTCATCCGTGAGGCAACCCACTCGCGAAGCGGAATGTATCCGTCAGTCAAACCGTATTGCAAACATTTGGCACCCAGATCAAATGCCCGATTGAACGCTTCGCGCATCGCTGCGATCGGAAAAGAATCCTCAGCCGGCAGCCCGCCTGCGAGCGAGAGCACTTGATTGCCTTGGGTCAGCTTCAAGATTTCCCGGACAGCCGAGGAGGATAATGCGTCTACTGATTTTGAAAAAGAATACTCCATGTCCCGTTCCCCCTTGATTTTGCTTATTCTTGTTTTATCACTGACCTCAGGCAAAGTCCAATCCTCGCTAGCTATGGCGCAAATAGGTTTTGACTATGTCGAGCGTACGCAAAAAGCCCCTCTCCACCGAAAAAGGGAAAGGGGCGAATATGTAACGTGGTTGAAAATACTCTACGCGATGCGGACAACCCGTGATTTTTCTGCATGCGGCAGGAAGGACAAATCCACATGGGAGCGCGCTTCCTCCAGGCCAATGTCTTCTGCCAAAAGCAACGCCTCTTCCTGGAAGGTAGGCGTACAGCTTCCTTCGTTCAGCTCACAGAGGCGCTTCAAACGCTTCAGGCGCTCGGCGCACTTTTCTTTTCGCATGCATTCATTGGCAAGCTCACATACATTGACGTGGCGCGCGTCCGCGATCATGCTGATGTCGTCCACATGCACAATCAGCCGCTTGCCTTCCTCTGTCACGAAGCCGATCGAGCAAAAATGCGCACCGGACATTTCCAGACGAGTGAGAACTGCATTGGTGAAAACCTCACCTGTGCGCAGGCGAACCTGAGCTGCTTCAATGGCTCCACCGATTTTCCGCTCGTTGGCGATCACCGTGTACATGTCCGTGTAACCGTTAATCTGATAGCGCATAGTACCCTCCCGCTTCTGCTGAGATTAATTATCATTAACAACATCGTATAATGAAAATCATTATCTGTCAACGTTGAGAATGATTTTTATTCCTGTATGTCTCGTCGTGCGGAAGTGGCCGCAGGAGTACAAAACCACACTCCCCAACCCCAGGAAGTGTGGTCCCCTGCTGCATTCCTATTTTGCTTTTACAAAAAGCCCCAGTTGCTCGATCCGCCGTACTGCTTCTGCCAGGCGCTGTTCGTCCGACAACAGGGCGGCGCGCACGTAGCCTTCTCCGCTCGGGCCGAAGCCTACACCTGGTGCGACGACCACGTGCGCTTTTTCCAGCAGCAAATCAGAGAACTCGACCGAAGTAAAGCCTGCCGGGACGGGCAGCCAGGCGAAAAACGAGCCTTGCGATGGCGTAGCCTGCCAGCCGATGCGGTGCAGGTTGGAAAACAGCGCGTTGCGGCGGCCTTCGTAGACGGCGACCAGATCGCGGACGCACTGCTGCGAGTCGGTCATCGCTTTGGCTGCCGCCATCTGAACAGCGCCAAACAGGCTGACGAAGTAGTGGTCCTGAATCAGATTGATGAGCCTTACCAGCTCGCGGTTGCCGACCATCGCGCCTACGCGCCAGCCGGCCATATTGTACGTTTTGGACAACGTGTAAAACTCCACGCCCACCTCTTTTGCCCCCGGCACTTGCATGAAGCTGACAGGCTTTTTGCCGTCGTAGCTGATCGCGCCGTACGCGAAATCGTGGCAGACGACGATCTCGTGCTTGCGGGCAAACCGGATCGTTTCTTCGTAAAATTCAAACGGAGCGTTCACTGCTGTCGGGTTATTCGGATAGTTCAAAAACATCAGCTTGGCACGGTCCAGATCGGCTTGCGGGATTTTGCTGTAGTCGGGCAAAAACTGATTTTCTGCCGTGAGCGGCATCATCGACATCCGCCCGTTTACGACCGCTACGCCGGACCAGTAATCCGGATAGCCTGGGTCCGGTACGAGTGCCACATCGCCTGCGTTCATCAGCACCTGGCAGATTTCCACGAGGCCGGTTTTGCTTCCAAACAGGATGGCTACCTCTTCCTCCGGGTCGAGGTCCACATCAAATTGTTGCTTGTACCAGTGTGCGACTGCCTGCTTCAGCTCCAGACGGCCGGAAAATGGCGGGTACTTGTGATGCAGCGGATTTTCTGCCTGCGCCTTCAGCTCTTCTACAATGTGCGGCGGCGTAGGCAGGTCAGGGTTGCCTTGGCCCAGATTAATGACGTCATGCCCACTCGCGATGACTTTGTTTACTTTTGCCACCAATGTCGCAAAAAACTGGGTGGGGAGCCGATCAATCATATCGGAAGGTTGGATGCGCATCTTTCTTCATTTCCTTTCTTTTTAGGCCAATGTACAACAAAAACCCCCTCTTTCCGTACAGAAAAAGGGGGAGATCAACTTGGTCACGTCCTTATCTGTCAGGAATTCTCCTGCTGGATTTGGCACAGCATCTGCATCGCACGAGCGCGCAGATCCGCTGCCGGGCTTCATAGGGCCAGTCCCTCCGCCTCTCTTCATAAGTAAAGCACACGGAATATACTGTTTTTAATCTCCTTCATACTACATTGCGCGTTCCAAACGTGTCAAGATGCTTCGCGCGGCGAGCGGATTTTTCCTTCCTACAACTTTTCTGCGGTCGTCTTCGGCACTTTTCCCGTACGGCCTTGCAAAGAGCTGTGCAGGGCAAAAAACGCCACAGCCAGCAAAGCAAGGCCCGCCATGATATACAACAGCCCCTGCGCCTGGAAGTGCTGGAAAATGATCGCCCCGAGCAGCGGTCCGAGCATGCGTCCCGCCGATCCTGTGCCCGAGATCAGGCCCTGAATGAAGCCTTCGCGCCCTGGTGGCGTAAACTCTGCCGCTACGGCAGGCACGGCCGGCCAGACGAGCATTTCTCCGAGCGTCATGATGAACATGCCGGCGACAAAGCCAGCGTAGGAGGTCGTCTGCGACAAAATCAGCATCGACAGCACGAACACGTAGGAGCCGAGCAGCATTTGCGCGCGCAGTGTGCGGGCGAAGCGGCGAATGACCCAGGCAATCAGCGGCTGTCCGAACAAGATCAGGCCGCCGTTGATCGTCCACAGCAAGCTGTACTGACGCAAGGAAATCCCCAGCGACTGCATGTAGGTCGACAACACCGTTGTCCATTGGACGTAGACAATCCAACAGATGAGCAGCCCGCTGCACAAGAGCAGCAGTGCGCCCCACGCCACTTTTTTCGGCGGCAGCTGCTGCAGCGGCGCAAGCGCATCACCCGGATTCAGATGGGCAGCGCTTTGCCCGGCAGCCGCAGGAGTGCCCGCCGTATTGGCTTGCTCACCCTGACTGGACCCGTCCGCCGCTGCCTTGAGCTGACGGGGCAGGGTGAGTACGAACATGATGAGCACAATGACTTGCAGGATGGCGTTGCCGAAGAACGTCCAGGCAAACGAGATGCTCGCCAGCAAACCGCCAAGGGCAGAGCCCGCCGCCACCCCGGCGTTGAGCGCGACGTAGATCGTGTTGATTCCTGTTCGCCCGCCTTCCGGCCACAGCACAACAGCGAGCGCATTCAAGACCGGAGACAGCATGCCGTAAAACAGTCCGTTCAGCAACAGCAAGACCGTATACATGGTGAAGTCATGCGTGACGCCAAGCCCGACAGAGATCAGAATAATGCCGACAGAGGAAAAAATGATCGTGCGCATTTTCCCCCAGCGGTCGAACAGCATGCCGCCTGCGATGCTGCCGATCAGAAAAGCCCCCTGGTTCAATAACAGCAAAAAGCCCGCTACGGTCAGCGGCTTCCCCAAATAATCATGGATATAGATGGTGACAAGCGGCCAAATACAAGCCATTCCTGTAGAAAAAATGATCGCAGCAATCGCCAGAAGACGAATGCTGCTCGGATAGGATTGCCATTTCTGTTTCATGGTCTAGTTCTCTCCCCGGCGAAAATCGCCGCTTTTCCCGCCCGTTTTGCTCACCAGGCAAGTCGGGCCGATTATCATTGCTTTGTCCATCGCCTTGCACATATCGTACACGGTGAGAGCAGCGGCGCTTACAGCCGTCAACGCTTCCATCTCTACGCCCGTTCTTCCGGTCGTCCGCACACATGCTTCCAGAGAAAGCGTCGTCTCGTTTTCAAAAGTGAAGCGAATGTCAATCCCGGTCAAAGGCAGCGGATGGCACATCGGGATGATCTCCCACGTCTTTTTCGCTGCCATGACACCCGCTACCTGTGCGACTGCCAGCACATCCCCTTTTTCTACCCGTCCTTCGCGGATGCGGGCGAGCGTTTCCGGCTTCATGACGATTTTGCTCTCTGCCACAGCCTCCCGTTTGGTCATGTCTTTTTCCGAGACATCTACCATCCGCGCGCGGTTTTGTTCATTAAAATGCGTCAACTGATCTTTCATGCAACAATCCGTCCTCCATGTACGCGACACTCGCAAACAGCCAAAAAGCCTGACTGCCATCTGGCATCTGTTTATTCCTACCATACTCCCGCAGCCTGTGAAAAGCAATGGGAACATCGCTGTCAACTGCTTCTGCGGCTTTCACTATCTTGCTATCCTACTCGCAAAACCGTACAAAAGCAACGCGGCGAAGGTATACTGTGCGTACAACAACCAGCAAGCAACGGAAAACGGGATCGTCTGGAGGCGTTGAACAAATGACGGAGAAACAATATGTGTATTGGTCAAAAGTAACCGTGAATCATTGGAACCTGTATCTTGCCGCGTCAGCCAAGGGGCTGTGCTTCGTCGGTTCCCAAAACAGCCCGCTGGAAGAGCTGACCGCGTGGCTCACCCGGCGCATGCCCCGCCATGCTTTGGTCCAGGATCACGAACAGCTCGCCCCTTATGTGACGGAAATCAGCGAGTATTTGCAAGGAACGCGGCAGCAATTCTCGCTCCCGCTCGATCTGCAGGGCACACCGTTCCAGCTCTCGGTCTGGGAGGCTCTGTGTAAAATTCCATACGGGCAGACTGCTTCCTATACAGAGATTGCAGCTCGCATCCAAAAGCCTGCCGCCGTCAGGGCTGTTGGAGCTGCGATTGGCGCAAATCCGCTGCTTTTGACCGTCCCTTGCCATCGGGTCGTCGGTAAAAACGGCAGCCTCACCGGCTATCGCGGCGGCCTCCCCATGAAAACGGAGCTGATCGCACTGGAAAAAGGTAGTTTCACCAGAGGAATGCACGCACCGCCGTCCGGGGATCATTTTTACGACGCAAAAAAATTAAGAAGGGACAAAAAGTGAACAGCACTTTCTTTTACAAACAGCCAAAAACGTTGCTCAATAAAGGAACCGGATTTTTGACCGACTACACCCATTCGCTCAATCCGTACACGGGCTGCTCGTTTGCCTGCTCGTACTGCTACGTGCGGCAAATGCCTGTCTCGCTGTTTCGCGGACAAGAGTGGGGGACGTGGGTTGACATCAAGACGGGAGCCGCCGCGCTGCTCGCCAAGGAACTCCAGCGGGCAAAAGCGAAGGGGCCTGTCTCGATTTTCATGTCGTCGAGCACGGACCCTTACCAGCCCGTCGAATATCGGGAGCAGGTGACGCGCTCGCTGCTCGAAGTAATGGTCGAGCATCCGCCCGACTTTTTGCTCGTCCAGACGCGCAGCCCGCTCGTCACGCGCGATCTGGACCTGCTGCTTTGCCTGGGCGAGCGGGTACGCGTCAGTATGACGGTGGAAACGGATCTGGAGGAAATCCGCAAACAGTTCTCCCCGCAAGCGCCTCCGATTGCCGCTCGACTCCGCGCTCTCAAGGAGCTTGCTGTCGCTGGCGTCCCGACACAGGCGACGATTGCGCCTGTCCTGCCGAGCAGCGAAGCTTTTCCCGCCCTGTTGCGCCCACTGGTCGGGCGGGTGTGCATTGACGATTTTTACATGGGTGACGGCAGCGGCGGCAAACGCACGAAGAAAAACGGGATTCCCGCGCTTTTTGCCGAGCTGGGACTGGAAGCATGGGCGGAGCCGGATGCCTACCTGCTCGTCTACGAGCGGCTGCGGCGCGTGTTTGCGGAAGACGAGCTGTACGTAAGCCAAAAAGGCTTCGCGCCGTAAGTCCTTGAGCCCCTTCGCGCATTGGCATCTGTGCCGGATTGTGTTATCGTCAAGCCATAGATAACTGTCATCCCAATCGGAAGTGAGGAATTGCTTTGACGATTACCATCTTGCTATTTGCCGGACTGGCTGAACGAGCCAATGTTCGCAAGATTGAACTGACTTTGCCAGAACAGGCAACCGTGCGCGACCTGCTGCAAGCAGTCGGTGAGCAGTATCCGGCTCTTGCGCCGCTACTCGGTAGCTGTTTTGTTTCCATTAATCACGAGTACGCTGCTTCTGATCGCGTCATCAGCCCGGATGACGAAATCGCGCTCCTGCCCCCTGTCAGCGGCGGCGAGGAAGTACCGCGCTTTGCCATTACCCGGGAGCCGCTGTCTGCAGACAAGCTTGTGCAACTGGTGAGCAACCCGCATGCGGGTGCCGTCCTGACGTTTGTTGGAACGGTTCGTGAATTTACGTACGGACAGCGCACCGTCTACCTTTCCTATGAAGCGTATGAGCCGATGGCTGTGGAAAAAATGAAGCAAATTGCCGCCGAGATCGAGGAGCGCTGGCCAGGGGCACAAGTCGCCATGCATCACCGCGTCGGCGATTTGGCCGTGGAGGAAATCGCCGTCGTCGTCGCAGTGGCAACCCCGCATCGCAACGAGTCTTTTGAAGCCGGGCGCTACGCCATCGAGAGATTAAAGCAAATCGTTCCCATCTGGAAAAAGGAAATATGGGAGGACGGCAGCGAATGGAAGGGGCACCAGCAAGGCCCGTGGAATCCGCTGGCGATGTCGGAAGGAAAGGAGGCGTAACCGCTTTGGATACACGTTATTCCCGCCAGCTTCTGTTTCACCCGATCGGGCGCAGCGGCCAGGAAAAACTGCTGCAAAGCCGCGTCGCCATCGTCGGGATGGGGGCGCTCGGAACGGTGCTGTCCAATCATATGGTTCGCGCCGGAGTCGGCTTTGTACGCCTAATTGACCGCGATTTCGTCGAGCCGAGCAACCTGCAGCGGCAAATGCTCTACGACGAGGCTGACGCCGCCCAGCATTTGCCAAAAGCGATTGCCGCCCATGCCAAGCTGTCGAAAATCAACTCGGAAGTGACGATTGAGCCGATTGTCGCCGACCTGTCTTTTTACAACGCCGAAGAGCTTTTGCGTGACGTCGATCTCGTACTTGATGCCACAGACAATTTTCAGGTGCGCTATTTGGTCAACGACGTTTGCGTGAAGCACGGGATTCCCTGGGTGTACGGCGGTGCGGTGAGCGCGACGGGCACGTTTACAGCCATTCGCCCCGGCATGACGCCGTGTTTGCGCTGTCTGTTCCCGGAAGCGCCAAATCCGGGGGAAATGCCGACATGCGATACCGCCGGCGTCATCGGTCCGATTATCCACATCGTCGCCTCCTACCAGGCGACCGAAGCGTTCAAGCTGCTGGTCGGGGCAACAGATGCGCTCAATCCGAACCTGGAGCATTTTGAAATCTGGCAAAATCGCCACACGCAAATCAAGGTGGCAAATGCCCGCCGCAGCGACTGTCCGACGTGCGGCAAGCACGAGTTTACGTTTTTGCAGCCAGAAACACAGGATGGACAAGCCGTGTCGCTCTGCGGTCGGGACACGGTGCAAATCTCGCCGGGCGCTTCTGCCAAGCTCGATCTGGATGCCCTCGCCGAGCGGCTTGCTCCCCTTGGAAAAATAGAACAAAACAAGTTTTTGCTCCGCTTCCATGTCGATTCGTACACGCTCGTCGCCTTCCCGGACGGACGCGTGCTCGTCCAGGGGACGGATGAGATCAGCGTGGCCCGTTCCCTGCATGCGAAGTATATTGGGGCGTAGCCGGAAACAGCAGCAAGACCTTGAGTGGCTTGTCGTCCTCAAGGTCTTGCTGCATTTACAGGAACCTCCCCCGTCCACGTTACCGTAAACCGTGTCCCTCGCCCCTGCTGGCTTTGCACAGAGATCGTCGCCTGATGCAGATCGAGAATTTTTTTCACGATGGACAGCCCGAGACCGCTGCCGCCTTTGGCGCGGTTGCGCGACTTGTCTTCCTTGAAAAAGCGTTCAAAAATCCGCTCCAGATTTTCCTGGGCGATCCCGATGCCCGTATCGGAAATTTGCACCTGTGCGCCTCCGGGTAGCGATTGCAGCCGGACGCTGATTTTGCCGCCAGGCTCGGTGAACTTGATGCTGTTGCTGAGCAGGTTGTTCCACACCTGACTCATCATGTCTTCGTCCGCGACGATTTCCGCCTTTTCCAGCTCAATCTCCAGCTCGATCTCCTTTTCCAGCCAGAGCGGCTCACAGGCCAAAATGATGCTGCGCAACTGCTGGTCCAGCCGGTAGCGCTTGCGCTCGACCGGATGGTGCTTGCCCTCCAGTGCCGTGAGCTTCAACAGGTTGTCGCTGATTTTGGACAAACGCTTGCTCTCCGTTTCGATGATCTCCAGGTAATGCCGACGCTCCGCAAGGCTCAGATCCTCGTTTTGCAGCGCGCGGGCAAAGCCGCTGATCGAGGTCAGCGGCGACTGGATTTCATGGGAAACATTGGAAATAAACTCCTGACGCAACTGCTCCATCGCCTGCAGCTGCTCGGCCATATGGTTGATGCCCTCCACCAGTTGCCCCCATTGACGCTCCATTTTCACATCCAGATTGACGCTGAAATCTCCTTTGGCAATTCGCCTCAAGGCGTCGAGCAGCAGTTGAAACAGCTCGACATGCCGGGGGCGGATAAAATGGGAGATTGCAAACCCTGTGAAGATAAAAATGCAAAAGCTGACGACAGATTGGACCACCGCTTGCGCAAACTCGCTCGGAGCAAGCCCTGTATAGCGGTAAAAGACGCCCGTGCCCCAGTAAGCCACAGCCCCGCAGAGCATCAGCAAGGCAAAGATCCCGACAGTCGCAAGCAGTCTCAGTCCAATGCGCTTGTGCAGCGGCTTCGTTCGCCCGAATTTGTGCCTTGGCTTTTCCCTGGGCTCTCTTGTCATTTGTCTACCTCCAGCCGATAGCCGAGTCCACGCACGGTGCGAATCCGAAAGCCGTACTCCCCTTCCGGAAAACGCTCCCGCAGGCGGTTGATATGCACATCCAACGTCCGCTCATTTCCTTCAAAGTCGAAGCCCCAGATTTGCTCGATCAGCTGCTCGCGCGGGAGCGTTTGCCCCGGATAGCTCGCAAGCTTGAACAGCAGCTCGAACTCTTTTAGCGGAATCGTCCACGAGCGGGTATCCTGTACGATCTCAAATGTTTTGCGGTCAAGCTGCAACAGCCCGGCCTGTACTTTGTGCGACGCGGCGATCTTGTAGCGTTTGAGCAGCGCTTTTACCCGCACCACCAATTCTGCAGGCTCGAACGGCTTGACGAGGTAGTCGTCCGTTCCCAGCTCGAAGCCTTTGATTTTTTGTGCCGTCTCGCCTTTTGCCGTCAGCATGAGCAGCGGAATATCGTAGTGCTCGCGCAGTTGTCGGCACAGCTCCCAGCCGTCCATCTGCGGCATCATGATGTCGAGCACGACCAGGTCGGCGCCGGGCGACTCCATTTTTTCCAGTGCCTCGACGCCGTTTTCCGCCTCCACGACCTCGAACCCGTCGTTACGCAAAAAAATGTGTACCAGTTCGCGAATGTGCGGGTCGTCGTCCACTACCATGATTCTGGTCATGTCAGCTGCACCCTTTCCTTCACCAGCAACTGCTGGCTGGCCAGCTCCCGGTACATGTCGTGCGATTCAAACAGCTGCTCGTGCGTGCCCATGCCGGTGATTTTTCCGTTTTCCAAAAAGATGATCTGGTCCGCGTCCACCACAGTCGACAGTCGATGCGCAATCACGAGCGTCGTGCGTCCCTTCATCAAATTTTGCAGTGCTTTTTGCACGATAATTTCCGATTTGCTGTCGAGGCTGGACGTCGCCTCGTCGAGCATCAAAATTTGCGGATCGCGCAGCAGGGCGCGGGCGATGCCGATGCGCTGGCGCTGTCCGCCGGAGAGCTTGACGCCCCGCTCGCCTACTTGCGTCTCGTAGCCGTCCGGCAGCTCGTCGATGAACTGGTCCGCGTAGGCCATGGCTGCCGCCTGCTTCAGCTCTTCCTCTGTCACCTCGCGGGAGATGCCGTAGCAGATGTTTTCCCGAATCGTGCCTGCGATCAGCGGGCTTTCTTGCGAGACGTAGCCGATTTTGCTGCGCCAGGACGCCAGGGAAAACGCCTCAATCGGATCGCTGCCCAGCCTGATGACGCCGCTATCCGGCTTGTAAAAGCGCTCGACCAGGGAAAACAACGTCGTCTTGCCGCTGCCGCTCGGCCCGACAATCGCACTCACCTTTCCGGCCGGAATCGTGAAGCTGACATCATCGAGAATGGTTTCCCCGTTTTCATAGGAAAAGCTCACGTTCTCCACGACAATCGGCAGGGCGGCATTTTCCACCGTCCGTCCGCTCTCGTGATCCTCTTCCGGCTCTTCCAGGGTAGCAATGATGCGCTCTGTCGCGCCCATCGCCTTTTGCAGTTGGGTGAAAAATTGCGTGAACTGCCCCATCGGCATGATGATTTGCACCAGGTACAAAATAAACGCGACCAGCTCGCCGGCCGAAAGCGCCCCCGAAGCGACGCGCATTCCGCCGTAACCCATGATGACGACGAGCAGCACCATCAGCACAAACGACATCAGCGGCGCGATCATCGCCTGCACCTGGCCTTCCTTCAAGCCGAAGCGAAACAGGTTGGCAATGCCTTTTTTCCCTGCTTCGTACTCATGCGGCTCGGCATTTGACGCCTTGACGAGCCGCACCTCTGACAACACTTGATTCATGATCGTCGTAAAGCTCGCCGTCTCGTCCTGCAGCCCTTTGGAAATTTTGTACATCTGTCTGCCCAGCGGGACGAGGATCGCCACAGACAGCGGAACGGCGATGAGCATGGTCAGCGTCATTTGCCAGTCCAGGTACAAAAGCGTTGCCACCGAGCCGATAATGGCGATGATTCCGGTGAAAAAGCTGGCGAGATGCTCGCTGATGAGTCCTTTGACGACGCCTGTGTCGTTGGTCATCCGGCTAATCGTCTCCCCTGTCCGATGGTTGTCGTAATAGGAGACAGGCAGGGCGAGCAGCTTTTTCCACAGACGGTCCCGCAGAGCCGCGACGATGCTCTGGCCGACGTGGTTGAGCAAATAGATGGACAGCCCGCTGGCGATGGCCTGGGCGATGAAGGCGATCATCAACAGCACGATCTGGCCTTGGCTGATGGACGAGAGCGTGAAGCTGTCCACCAGGTCTTTGGTAAACAGCGGAATGACCAGGCTAACCAGTGTCGTCGCCACACTCATGAACAGCGCGACAGCGATTTTCAGCTTGGACGGCTTCGTCTGCATGATTAATTGAAAAAACGGGCGCCAGTTTCCCAACCGGGCACGATTGTCGTTGCTTTGTTCTCTCATTTGCTTGACTCCTTTCCCACTTTTATGTATGGCATGTTTTATGGTTTACGTCTGACGCTTCCTTTCGTTGCACTTTCGCTGCTTGGGCAAAGCGCCTCTCCCGTAGATCATTCCAAGCTGCTCCTTACAGAGCGGCCGGGAGGAAAAAGGTGTTACAGGCAGCCTCTCCTTTCTGCAAACAGCGGCAGAGGTTGACGGCAGTGTCCCCTGCGCTCATTTTGCTGACAAGAAAAACCATACCGGATGAATGTAAACGAAATATAAACGGGATAATACATGAAGTCTGGATATTTTTCCTTCATTAAATATGACGCGAAACAGGCACGTCTGTTTTTCTCCCACGATTTTTGTATATAAATGATGAATTTGGGGTAGAAGCCGAGAAACAAATCGAGTATAATAAGTTCGTAATGAGAGAAACGAAACGACGTTTCACCAGACGAAACCCCAAGTTACAATAGGGAGGTTGTATACATTGGCTAAACAAGATGCTTACAAAGTGAAATCTTCCCTGCAAGTCGGCGACAAAACTTTCGCGTACTATCGCCTGCAAGGCTTGGAAGAACAAGGACTCGGCGACGTTTCCAAGCTGCCGTTCTCCATTAAAGTTCTGCTTGAAGCTGCTGTACGTCAGTTCGATGGCCGCGCGATCACCAAAGAACACGTACAACAACTGGCGACCTGGACAAAAGGCCGCGACGAAAACAAAGAAGTGCCGCTCATGCCAGCTCGTATCGTGCTGCAAGACTTCACTGGTGTACCGGCTGTCGTTGACCTGGCAGCAATGCGTATCGCCATGAAGCGCGCTGGTGGAGATCCAAAGCGAATCAACCCGCTCGTACCGGTTGACCTCGTAATCGACCACTCCGTAATGGTTGACGACTTCGGCAACCCTGCTGCTCTGGAAAACAACATGAAGCTCGAATTCGAACGCAACCAAGAGCGCTACCGCTTCCTGCGTTGGGCGCAAACTGCGTTTGACAACTTCCGTGCGGTTCCTCCGGCAACTGGTATCGTTCACCAAGTAAACCTGGAGTACCTGGCAACTGTGATCGCTACCCGCGAAGTAGACGGCGAACTGGTTGCTTTCCCTGACTCTCTCGTAGGTACTGACTCCCACACCACCATGATTAACGGTCTTGGCGTTCTCGGTTGGGGTGTTGGCGGTATCGAGGCAGAAGCAGGAATGCTCGGCCAACCTCTGTATTTCGTAACACCAGAAGTTGTTGGTTTCAAACTGACTGGTACCCTGAGTGCCGGTGCGACTGCAACCGACCTCGCTCTGACTGTTACCCAAATGCTGCGCAAAAAAGGCGTAGTAGGGAAATTCGTGGAGTTCTACGGCCCTGGCCTGTCCAACATCTCGCTGGCTGACCGCGCTACTGTAGCGAACATGGCTCCTGAGTACGGTGCTACAATGGGCTTCTTCCCGGTAGACGCTGAAACACTCAACTACCTGCGCCAAACTGGCCGCAGCGAAGACTTGATCGCTCTGGTAGAAGCTTACACCAAAGCACAAGGTCTGTTCCGTACCGACGACACTCCAGACCCAATCTTCTCCGAAACATTGGAACTGGATCTGTCCACAGTCGTACCGAGCCTGGCTGGTCCAAAACGTCCGCAAGACCGCGTAGAACTGACTGCCATGAAGGAATCCTTCAACAACAGCCTGCGCACACCGATCGACAAAGGCGGCTTTGGCCTGTCCGAAGAGAAAATCGCAGCAAGCGCACCTGTTACTTATGCAAACGGGGAAACCGCTACGCTGAAAACAGGCTCTGTCGTCATCGCAGCGATTACTTCCTGTACCAATACATCAAATCCTAGCGTAATGCTGGGTGCAGGTATCCTGGCGAAAAAAGCAGTGGAAAAAGGTTTGAAAAAGCCTCCATTCGTGAAAAGCTCCCTGGCTCCAGGTTCCCGCGTCGTTACGCAATACCTGACTGACGCTGGTCTGATTGATTCCCTGAATGCGATCGGATTCAACGTAGTCGGCTACGGTTGCACCACTTGCATCGGTAACTCCGGTCCATTGCCAGAGGAAACCAGCAAGGCAATCGCAGATGAAGACCTGACTGTAGCAGCCGTACTGTCCGGTAACCGCAACTTCGAAGGCCGTATCCATGCACAGGTAAAAGCGAACTACCTCGCTTCTCCTCCATTGGTTATCGCCTACGCACTGGCTGGTACTGTCGATATTGACCTGACTACCGAGCCAATCGGTACTGGCAAAGACGGAGAGCCTGTCTACCTGAAAGACATCTGGCCAACTCCGCAAGAAATCTCGGAAGCAATGAACAAAGCCATGAACCCAGACCTGTTCCGCGCCGAGTACGGTCAAGTGTTCACGCAAAACGAAGCCTGGAACAAAATCGACGTTCCAACTGGCGACCTGTACGAGTGGGATGAAAAATCCACCTACATCCAAGAACCGCCATTCTTTAAAGACCTTGCTGGTGAAATCGCAGAGATCGCTGACATCAAAGCGGCAAAAGCAATCGCGCTGTTCGGTGACTCCGTCACAACCGACCATATCTCCCCAGCGGGTAACATCTCGCCTACAAGCCCTGCAGGTCTGTATCTGCAAGCAAACGGCGTAGAGCGCAAAGACTTCAACTCTTACGGTGCTCGCCGTGGTAGCCATGACGTTATGATGCGCGGTACATTTGCCAACATCCGCATCCGCAACCAAGTGGCTCCTGGCACAGAGGGCGGCGTAACCAAATACTTGCCAACCGGCGAAATCATGTCCATCTACGATGCTTCCATGAAGTATCAAGCAGACGGCACTCCACTCGTTGTCCTGGCTGGTAAAGAGTACGGTACTGGTTCTTCCCGCGACTGGGCAGCAAAAGGTACTTTCCTGCTCGGCATCAAAGCGGTTATCGCAGAAAGCTTCGAGCGTATCCACCGTGCCAACCTCGTTGGTATGGGCGTTCTGCCTCTGCAATTCGCTGACGGCCAAAGCTGGAAGTCCCTGGGCATCGACGGTACTGAGTCCTTCAACATTGTGGGTCTCTCCAATGATGTTCAACCAGGCCAACGCGTAAAAGTAGAAGCAACTCGCCAAGACGGCAGCAAGTTCGAGTTCGACGTTATCGTTCGTCTCGACTCCATGGTAGACGTAGACTACTACCGCAACGGTGGTATTCTGCAAACCGTTCTTCGCCAACTGCTGGACGAAGGCCAACCAGTAAACGCGTAAACTAGCGAAAAACAAATAAGTTCGTAACAGCACCCACCCAAAAGGGCAGACTCCGAGCATCTCGGCAGTCTGCCCTTTTTTTGCATCGTGCCTGGAATAATTTAGCGGCAGCGACGAAAAATAAAAAACGAAACTCGCGGAAAGGAATGGAAGCATGAAGTCGAGATGGACGTCCATCATCCTTTCGTTTCTGCTAATCAGCATGTCACTCATTGGCTGCAAGGCTGACGAAAGATTGCAAATCCAGGAGACAACACAAGCACAAAAGCCTGTCGTGCTCATCCTCATCGATTCACTGATGGACAAGCCGCTGCAGGAGGCGATTCGCCAGGGCCGCGCTCCTGCCTTGGCCTTTTTGCGGGAAAAAGGGCACTACTTCCCCCATGTCGTCAGTTCGTTTCCCACCATGTCCGTGACGATTGACAGCACCTTGCTGACCGGAACCTACGCCGACCAGCATCACGTGCCGGGTCTGTCCTGGTACAGTGAAAAAGAAAAGCGGATGGTTTATTACGGCTACGGGCCAAAGGAAGCGATGAAGATCGACCAGCCGCAGGTGCTGCTGGATGCGATTTGGCAATTGAACCAGAGCCAGCTGAATCCGCAGACAAAAACGATCCACGAGGCGCTCGCGGACCAGGGAAAGGACTCTGCTTCCATTAATGCGATTGTGTGGCGAGGCAAGACGGAGCATGTCTTGAAAATCCCGCACCTGATCGAAATGGCTGCCCAGTTGCCGAAAGAACTGAACGTAACCGGACCGAAGCTGTTGTCTTATGCTGCTTTTGCCCAGCTCGATCCGAACCAGAAACGCCATACCCGCATCTGGCGCAAGTACGGCATGAACGACGAGTTTTCCGCCCAGGAGATTGCTTTTCTCATCGCACATGACAGGCTGCCGCCGCTCACGATCGCGTATTTCCCGGAAAATGACATGGAGGTGCACCGCAAAGGCCCGATGACGATAGACGGAATTGAAAATGCCGACAAGGCGCTGCAAACCGTACTCGATGCCTTTGGCTCGTGGGACAAGGCCATTGAAGAAGTGCGCTGGATCGTCATGGGAGACAGCGCCCAAAGCGCGGTGCAGGATGATCGGCAAGCAGCGACGATTGATTTGCGCAGCTTGCTCGCTCCTTATCAGATCTCCCCGATCAGCCGACCACAGCAGGCGAGTGACCAGATTGTGATCGCCGCCAACGAGCGGATGGCGTACGTCTATGCACTCGATCCGCAGCTTCCCCTCTCAACCATTGCAGGGCAGCTGCAGCGCGAACCGCGGCTGGATGTCATCGCGCGAAAAGAAGGGCAGTCGATCATCGTCACGGCTGGCGGCAGCAGCAGACAACTGACGTACAAGCCGGGCGGTCCGCTCAAGGACGAGTACGGACAGACGTGGACGATCTCAGGAGACCCGAACGTACTGAACCTGACAGTGCGCAAAAAGCAGCTCACGTACGGCAAGTATCCGGATGCTTTGGCCCGGCTGTACGGAGCCATGCACTCCCACCCCGGAAGATACGTCATCGTCACCGTGCAACCCGGCCACGAGCTGATTACGGAAAGCTCCCCGACGCATATCGGCGGCGGCGCCCATGGCTCGCTGCATGCAGTCGATTCGCTCGTCCCGCTGCTCGTCACCGGAACCGATTCGCGTCCGAAATCGTTGCGCATTGTCGACCTCAGGGAGTGGGTGCTGCGCCTGGTCAACGCAACCGAATAGGCGGCTCTATCCTTTGGCGAGCCGCTGTCTGGCCGATCCCCATTTGCCTGCGGCGGGAATCAGCTCGCCCACTTCTCCCAGGCCGAAAACCGGCATGTTGACGTATACACATTCGTAGTGGCCCGCTTCTACCAGATACGACTCATGGTAGAGACCTACCGAGCCGTCCGAGCCCACTGCCTGATTGAACGCTTTCCACGCCTTCAGGTGCAGTGGGGCACGCGCGTAATTTTCCAAATGCTCAAACGAACGCCAATATTGAATCTGGGTGATCGTACGCAAGCCGACACTGGTGCGGCTGCCCAAAAAACCAAGTTCGGGATGCTGGTACAGTTCTCCCATCATTTTGCCCATCGCCCGCACAACCGGAACCCATTTGTGGACAGCCAAAAGCCGGTTGATCCGCATGCCGATGATGAACACCACATAAGACCCTTCCACTTTTGCCGTATACCTTCCTGGCATTACTTTTGCCATCGCACTCCCCTACCTTGTCAAAGATTTGAGATGAAGTTCATAGCAAGCCATAAAATCGTCCGACCGGAACAAATGGGCCGTCAAATACGCCCCGTAAAACATGGAGAACACCAGCATGACAGCCTCCTGCTCGCTGACATCGTTCGTGAGTTCTCCGTCCTCGCGCGCTTCCCGCACACAGCGCACAAAAATCTGGTACAGGTCTGCATTGCCGATGGATGCCCTGTCCTCTGCCTCCGGAAACAGCAGGGCCAGCTCGGCCTCTGACAGCGTCGGAACACACGGATGCATTTTTTGCTCGGCGAGAAAGCTAATCAGGCTGAGCATGATCCCCGGATATTTCCTGCTCTCCTCCGCCACCATGGAAAAAATGTGGCGCACCGCAGCAAAGCCTCTCTTCCCGTTCGCAGACAGTTCGCAGAAGCAGCGTGCCTGCCAGACGCTCATGAAATAGACAAGCAGTTCTTCTTTTTGCGGAAAAAACTTGAAAAACGTCACCTTGGATACTTCCGCCCGCTCGCATATATCATCGACGAGCACACTGCGAAACGTTCCTTCGTCGATGAGGGCAAGCGCTGCTTCCAGCAAGGCGAGCTTCGTTTTTGCCTTTTTCTTTTCCCGCAGTGAAATGGTATCCGCCATAATTCCCTCTCTTTCCCTTTCCAGTTGTATCTACGGATCATCATATCATTTTGGTTAACTTTAGTAAAGTTTTTTATTCGAGTAAACTTAAATAGCAATCCAGAAGCGCCCCCTCATCCTCCAGTAGCCACCGGCTCCAAACTCCATACCATAGGTAAAGAGCCCTGCAAAGGAGAGAATCCTGTGAGAATTTGCTTTTCCTGTAATCTCATTGATTTCAAGCCAAAGGGAAACGTCTTGCAATTTTTCATTTTGCTGCGCTCCGTCGACCGCATCGTGGCGAAGCTTGGCGCGAGCGAACGCAAGCGGTACGTGCTCGATTGCGTCCTGCCTTTTCAGTTCCGCAACGGAACGGGCGGCTTTACGTTTGAACACGTCCGGTTTCACAAGTCTGACCAACTCGTCGACGACATCATTGCCCGCGACGAAAAGCACAAATACGACTTTTTGTTTATCCGCGGCCGCAACGAGGCTTTTCACCTGGTGGAAAAAAAGCCGG
The DNA here is from genome assembly GCF_003710935.1 of Brevibacillus gelatini. Classification (GTDB taxonomy): domain Bacteria; phylum Bacillota; class Bacilli; order Brevibacillales; family Brevibacillaceae; genus Brevibacillus; species Brevibacillus gelatini. The sequence continues at coordinate 75,869 of NZ_RHHS01000032.1, read as the reverse complement.
CACTCGGCAAAAAGCTGCTCTATTTGGCCGTCCAGTACAATTTGCAAGACCCGTACATCATGGGCAGACTGGACCGCATCTTCCAGCATTCCCGCGTCGTTTTTTTCCAGACGGAGCCGAATGCCGAACGCTATCGCCGCTACCAGCTTGGCAAGGCGAAATACTCGAATCAGGAGCTGCAACGCAAAATCCAGGTGCTGCCCCAGTTCGTCGAGCCTCACGCTGGTGAACCGTTCACCCGTCCGTCTGGCGAGCCTTTGCATCTGATCTGGGCAGGCGTCATCCGGCCGCGCTACGGACTTGCTGTCGCCACCAAAGCCGTTACCCTGATTCGCAAAAAGTTTCCGAAGACGAAGCTCAACGTCCTCTACCCTTCCATCGTCGGCAGCTATCAGAAGACGGCACGGCGATTGCTGCGCACCCCCGGCGTCGTCGACCACGGACAAAAGTCGATGTGGACGACCAAAAAGATGATCGTCCAAAGCGGCATCGGCATCGCGCTGCTCTACGACAATACCTTGGACCAAAATCCGTCTCACTCGTACTTGTCGCGGATCATCGAATGCATGGCGCTCGGCGTCCCTGTCCTGACGACGAGAACAATCGGCAATCTCGCCTTGTTGGGCGAAAAATATCCTTTGTTTGTGGAGGATGCCCACGACATTGCCTTTCATTACGAAAAGCTGTGCGATCCTGCCTACCATCAGGAAATGAGCCAGTACGTCCGGTCGCGCGGCGAGCGCTTTCTTGCCGACAACGCCGTCCAGGCGTTTTGGCACGTCCTGCAAAACGAGTACCGGCATCGCAAACGAAAATAGGCACCAGCCCGCTTCCTCCACGTTCTGAAAGACAAAAGGGGCAGCTCAAGGTCGAAAAATCGACGTTTGAGACTGCCCCTTTTTGCTTATTTCATCATTTTTCCCATGCGATACGCTGCTTCCATGATGTAGGGAGCGTACTCGCTCATTTTTTCCGGCGTGAGACGGTTGGATGGACCGGATGCGGCAATTGATGCCACCAGTTGTCCGTTGCGGTTGAAAATTGGCACGGCTACGGCCGCTGTCCCCAGTTCCCGTTCCTCCACGCTGGTTGCAAAGCCCAGTTTTCTGATCTGATCGAGCTGTTCAACATACGTCTCCCGATTGATGTATTCCGGCCAGTTCGGATCGTTCAGAACTTGTTCCCGTACATACGGCTCGGCATAGGCGACCAAAACCTTGCTGGACGCCCCGACTGCCAGCGGCATGCGCGCCCCGATTGGCGCGACCCTGCGAATCGGTTGTCTGCTTTGGACAGCCTGAATGCGGATTCGCTCGTTTCCATCGCGCACGTACAGGCTGATCGTTTCCTCTACCAAATCCCGCAGCCTTTCCATCTCGGGCAAAAGCAGTGTGGCAGGATCGTCGTTATGCGTCAGGTTGGCGGAAAGCTCCCAGATGCGAAAGCCTAGCCGATATTTTTCCGTCTGGACATCACGGATGAGAAAGCCCTTGTTTTCCAACGTCGCCAGCAAACGATGCACCGTGCTTTTATGCAAGGAAAGCCGACTCGATATTTCACTAAGCCCAAGGTCTGTGGCTTCCGTAAAACAGAGCAGGATATCCAAAGCACGCTCGACGGAGCGAACGTTTGCTTTTTGTTCATCCATTTGTTCTTACACCTGCTTCCTACTTGGTTCCGTTCGTTTCATCTGATGAAACAAATATGCTACTTTTCAGTATACAAAAATTAATCGCGTAGTAAAGAGCGAATCTTCATCAGACGAGCCGCATCCTACCTATTTTTTTGCGGCAAGGACATTCCCACAAGCGCTGAAACAAGCCGGACATACATTGGAAAAGAATCATGCGTTTTTAGATCACGATTGGGGGAATGACCACTTTGGGCAAAAAAAGCGAGTCAAAGCTGACCAAGTACCGCGTGCTGCGGGCAAGCCCGGCACTGTCCGGCACGCTGCCAAAGACGCGCAAGTTTTCCAGGCGCGCGCTGTACGACTTTCTCGACCGCTACCGCAAAGTGATCGCCAAGCCAGCGTCCGGCAGCGGCGGCGCGGGCGTCATCCTCGTGACCGGACTTGGCGGCGGACGCTACCGGGTCCAGAACGGGACCAGGCGCAAGACGAAGCACGGCAAACATGCAACGTACAAACATGTGCGCAGCAAAATCAAAACACGCTACCTCGTGCAGCAGGGCATATCGCTCGCGCGCGTCAACGGCTCGCTGTTTGACGTCAGAGTCATGGTGCAGCGAAAAAGCGGACGGCCTTGGGTGGTGACGGGCATGCTCGCCAAAGTGGCGGGCAGGGGCTACATCATCACCAACATCAAGCGCAGCGGCGGCAGGGTGCTGCCGCTTTCCACCGCGATTCAGCGCTCGAACATTCGCGGGACCTCGACTTCGGCAATCGTCTCCCGACTGCGGCGAGTCGCCCTGCTCGCAGCAAGACGTCTGGCCCGCTATTACACCCGTCAGCGCGTCTTCGGCTTCGATATGGGCATCGACGCAAACGGGCGCGTCTGGATCATCGAAGCAAACTTGCGGCCAGACATCTCCCTGTTCCTCAAGCTGGCCGACAAAAGCATGTACCGCACGATCCTGGCCTATCGCCAGCACGGATGAACAAGCGGGTGTCCCCTGGGTAAACAAGGCTGCCTCCCGGGGAGACCCTCTTTCTTTTTCGGGCTAGTCCGCCTGCAAAACAGAAAAGGGGCATATCCCGTTGTCTGCATCAGACCTGCGGGACAGCCCCCTGCTTCTTTGTCCTTGTTGCTTAAAAATCGAAGTTGTCCGGATCGGGTCCGAAGCGCTTGTTTTCGTTCAGCGCACTGATTCTTTCCATGTCCTCTGCACTGAGCGAGAAGTCAAAGACTTGCGCGTTTTGCACGATGCGCTCCGGCGTAATGGATTTCGGGATGGTGACAACCTCGTTTTGCAAATCCCAGCGAATGACGATTTGCGCGGGCGACTTGCCGTATTTTTGTCCCAGTTCCACCAGCAGCGGATGATCGAGGTTCCCTTGCATCAGCGGGCTCCACGCCTCCAGTTGAATACTGTGCTCCTTGCAATACGCATGCAGCTCTTTTTGCGTGAGCAGCGGGTGGTACTCAACCTGGTTGACGACTGGCGTAACCTCGCTGTGCTTTTTCAGTTCCTCCAGATGGTGGATCTGAAAATTGCTCACGCCGATTGCGCGCACGTAGCCATCGCGGTACAGCTTTTCCAGCGCCTTCCACGTTTCTACAAACTTGTCTTTTACCGGCCAGTGGATCAGGTACAGGTCGAGCGTGTCGATCCCAAGCTTTTTCATGCTCACGTCAAAAGCCTTGAGTGTCGACTCGTAGCCTTGGTCGGAGTTCCACACCTTCGTCGTGATAAACAGCTGGTCGCGGTCGATTCCCGCCTGACGGATTCCTTCGGCTACGCCTTCTTCGTTGCCATAGATCGCAGCGGTATCTACACTGCGGTAGCCCGCCTCAATAGCGGAGCGGACTGCCACTGTTTCGTTGCCATCTTTTGCTTTCCAGACACCCAGACCAAGCCAGGGCATTTCCACTCCGTTGTTCAAAACGGAACGATCTGTGATTTGTGTTGCCATCCGATCTCCTCCCGATTGACACTGTATATGTACTTACATTAAGAAAGTATATCATAAGTGGAACAGTCGGAAAACTTGAATTGTCCCTTTTTTTGGGAAAAGCTCCCTTCCAACAAGCAAAGGGAGCTTCTCTCGTTAGTACAGGCGATTGGTGTAACTGTCCCGCAAGCCCGCTGCCACCTCTTTTGCAGAGATGCCGGGCAGATTCACATGGTCCGCCACCATTTTCGCAATATCCGGAGTCGTCCCGGCTTCCGGCCACGTGTCCGGCTTCCAAAGCCCGGAGCGCAAAAACGCCTTGGCACAATGCACGTAGCACTCTTCTACCTGCACGCCGATTCCTAGCGCGGGTACCTTGCCTTTCACGGCCATTTTTTGCAAAATGTCCTGGTCCTGGATCACACACGCCTTTCCGTTGATCCGCAGCGTTTCTTCCAGCGTCGGAATCAAAAAAATCAGGCCGACGTGCGGATTTTTCAGGATGTTGGTGATGGAATCCATCCGCCTGTTCCCCGGCCGCTCCGGGATGACCAGATGGTGGTCGTCGATGATGTGCACGAAGCCCGGTGCATCTCCGCGCGGCGACGCATCACAGTTTCCTTTTTCATCTGCGGTAGAAATAATCAAAAATGGCGATTGTGCGATATAATTGCGGCAATGCTTATCGAGCTGGGAAATCGCCTTGTTTTGCACCAGACGGCTCGGTTCTCCGAACGTTTCCCGCAGTTGTTCCTCAGACGTGACGACTTCACGAAATATTCCGAATCCTGACATGGCTGCACCTCTTTTTCCTTTTCTGGAAAAGCACTACCCTCATCATACCATAACCGTTTGCGGCTCACGGCACCGTTTTGCTTGCCGATCATCGAAAGCCTTCGACACACTGCTGAATGTACTGCACGGACTGGGCATTCAGAAAACGGTTCTCGATGAGCAGCGGCAAAAAGCGCGACTGCCTTCGCAAATAGGCGCCGACGATGCTGGTGCACAAAATCAGCCTGGGCTTGGCCGAAAGCAACTCGTCCAAAGATGACGGGTACTCCATCGAGCCGATTTTCAGCTCCAGGTCGGTCATCCCCGCCTTGATGATCGACTGGCGAAAATTATGGGCGCCTTCCCATGTCGTACCGCCGATTCCTACGAGACTGCCAGGAGAAAGCTGCTGGAGCTCTCTGATCGATTGGAGATTGGATTCCAGCAAGCAGCCGATGACTTTCGGCATGTTGCCCTCACCAAGGCTGTCCAGCCATTTTTGCACCTCTTCTATGTGTAAAAACGTCGTGACGACGAGATCGTAGTAGCCGTTGAGGATGCTGCTTGCAAGCTGCTCCAGGTCTTTAATCAGGCATGGCTTGACGGTGTAGCCAGTCGCCTTTTCCAGTTCAACCGCGTATTCCTGCACCTGCACGACATCGCACTCGGCAAACAGGATGGCTGGTCTCCTACGGCCCTGCGCCCTTTCGAAGGCAGACTGCCTCGACTTCTCCGGCACGCGGGACAAAAACGTCTCTTCTCGCTGCTCTGCCACGATCCCCGGTTCCACCTGAACACTCTTATTTGGAAGCTTGGCAGCAACAAGCACCGAGCCCGTATCGTCCAGCGTCACATAACCTTCCGCTTCCAGCTCGGCATACGCGGCCTTGACCGTCTGTGGATTCATCCGCAAAAAACCGGACAGTTCGCGAACCGTCGGCAATTTGTCATGTGGTGGATAAATTCGTTGCATCATCAAGTTTTTCAACTGTTCCTTCAATTGAATATAGACGGGAATGAAGGATGGACCATTGACAGACTTCTGCATCAAATCACCCCGTAAAACAGGTATAGCAGTAATATTCTGTCATATTACACCAGGACGATTGGACAAAGCAAGTGCCAGATGCACGAGTTCTTGCACATCTGGCACTTCTTTTTCAGTCCGGTCTCTGCGGGAATTCGCCTTGTAAACAAATGATATAGTTTACGCCTAAATAGGGCTGTCTGTTGTTATGCGGCATCCCTACGCCTGCAGGACCAATAGCCATCGGGCTTAACTTGACCTGTTCAGGCGAAGTGGCTGGCCCGTAAGCCAAAACCTGTCCCCTGCCCTCCGTGCTTGACCAGACTTTTCCGACCGGGTTGTTTGTCGTCGGCTTCACCGCAGCGTTTGGCACATGCGTATGTGCTGGCATCTCTGCGGAGGTCAGCGTGACCGTGCTGCTTCCCCCCTGTTCTGCGAAGTCTCTTGCCGTCAAGCCAGGACCTGCTCCGAAGTGCATGGGAGCCCTGTCTTTCAAATTGGGCAAGGCAAACGTCGATTTGCCATCTCCGCCAAATCTTGCACCCAAAATCGCATACAGGGCTGTATTCTGAGAGACTGGCACCAGGCTTCCGTCGCAAAAGGCCCAGCCTCTCGGCGGAAAGTTGCCTGCAAAAACCCGAATTTCCCCGACATAGCCGATCATTTTTCATTCCTCCTGAATGGGTTAGTTTTGCGTTGGGAATAAACCTACAAGAGCAATGCAGTAGTTGAGTACCTGGTAAGGCTGCATGTTATTGTGCGGCTGGCTCCCTCCGGCTGTGCTCAAGGCATCCTGACGCATCGTCGCATTCGGGATGTCAGTAAATGCCTGTACATTCGTTATCGCCCATAAGTTTCCTTGAGCATTTCCAACTGTTCCCACACTCGAAAGAGCACTGGCCAAATGCGTGTGCGGTGGCATTTCCCCAACGGTCAGCACATGCGTCTCTTCGCCGCCAGCCACTGCGAGCCTTACTTCATTTCCGACATGGACAGGCACTCGCCCCCGCAAGTCAGGCAACGCAAAGGTCTTGACACCGTCTCCTCCATACCTGTTTCCGAGGATGGCATACAGAGCCTGGTATTGGTTAATGGGCAAAATGCTTCCATCACACAGCGCCCAGCCCTGCGGCGGAAACGGAAAGGCAAAGGGTCGAATTTCTCCGACATATACTTCATCTATCATAGCAATCTACCTCCAATGGATACATGTTTGTCCTATGATTGTGTTGGGTAATAGCCCATGGTACAAATGATGAAGCTGATAACCGTATAGGGCATCATATTATTGTGCGGCTGGTTGTAGCCCTCGACCGTCAGAGCGGTGGGGCTCATCTGAATCGTCGGAGAATTTTCTGAATATTGCTCAATCCGCGTCGCCCATACATTCCCGGCTGGCTCAATCTGATCCCCTTCGCCCGACGATACATTGACTGTATGCGTGTGTGCAGGCAATTGGTTGGACACGAGCGTAACCGTCTCGGTTCCTCCCTTCGACCCCAACGGATAGTTGGTCTGAGTGGCAGGGTTGGTGCCCATGTGTACAGGCACCCGACCGCGCAGATCGGGCAGGGCAAACGTAGTCATTCCGTCTCCACCGTAGGTCGTTCCAATCAAACTGAACAATATTTCATTTCCCGATATGGAAAGCAATCGCCCATCGCAAAACTCCCAGCCAACCGGCGCATAAGTTCCGGCAAACATCCTGATTTCTCCTATATATGCATCCATTGTAGCTGCCTCCTTGTTTGCTTAGCGCATTTGTCTGCAATCACAAGTCTTGTTACTGCTTGTCACTCTTGTCCTTTGCAAGAAAGAAAATGCCAGCCGTATAGCTGGCACCTTCTTCTCCTCTTTCCAAGAAGCACGGTGCTACTCCCTGACCTCTACCCGCACACTTGTTGTCTTGTTTTTATACCTTGCCGTGATTGTCGTTTTTCCGGCCTTGCGGGCGACGATTTTGCCGTCGATCACCTCGGCGATTTCCGGGTCTTCTACTGTCCACTCGGCCTCCTCGCCAATCAGGTCCTCGTAGCCTTTTTCAAACGTTCCCATGAGATCGATCGCTTTTTCCTGTCCTTCCTTCAAGCGGAAGTATGCAGGCGTGATCTCGATGTATCGCGGATTTTTTTCCTCGACGACCAGCAGGCGAACCCTGAATTTCCGATTGCCTAAGCTTCCGGAAATGGTGGCTTTGCCCGTTGCCTTGGCAACCATCCTGCCATCCTCGTCAATTTCCACGACATCCGGATTGGAGGAAGTCCACTCGATCTGATCGGTCACATCTTCTCGCGTATCGTCGTACAGCTCCACCAACTCCAACTGCCTTTCCTCATCTACCTCCAGCACGCCTTCGGTACGGGTGAAGAAGCGGATTTTAGTGCCTGTGCTGTTTGTGACCGTGACGCGAATTTGCAACTCGTGTCCCTCATAGGAAACGGTGATGATGTCCTCGCCTTCCTCGCTGCCAGCCGTAATCCGGCCCGCCTTCACGGAGACGAGACCATGCTCCGTGCGGTACTCTACCTTTTCATCTGTGGTGATGTCTGTCCGCTCGTCGCCATCTACCACGTAAATCTGGATTTCCAGCCTCTCTTCTGGCTTCAGACGAATCGTTTTTTTCGAAGCTTGCAGGGAGGTGGTATCGTTGACTGTGACCTCTACCGTGTCGGTATGGCCGCCATCGACAGACGTGACCGTAATGCGCGCAGTCCCTGGTGCCCGTGCTGTGATTTTGCCCTGACTGTCTACCTCAGCCACGTCGGGATTGCTGCTTCTCCAGTTGACACGCTTGTCGCTTGCATTTTCCGGGGAAATCACAGCTGTCAATGTATGCGCATCGCCTACTTGCAGCTGCAGTGCGCTCACATCGAGATGTACGCCTGTCACCTTGACCGCTGTTGGCGGCGAAGGCGGCGAGTACACGGACAGCCTGATTTGCGCTTCCAGTTCAATCGTGTTGTGTGCCTCGTCGCGCAGTTGCATCAGCACTTTTTTCATCCCGTTGCCGGAAGGAAGTCGCCACGAAACCGTGGAAGCCGCGGCTTGCCAATCGCTCCAGGCCTCGTTTTCATTGGCGAAGCGCATTTCTACGTCTCCGAGCAAATCGGTAGCGGTAACGTTCAGGGTCACATTGACACTGCTTGCGGTCGCCGCACCGTTATTGATCGTAAAAGTGCCTAGCGGAGGCGTTTTGTCGATCGTAAAGACGATCTTCGTTTCATTACCTGCTGCATCTGTGACGATAAGCTCATGTTCCCCCTCATCGCTTACCGTACTGCCGCTTGTAAATGGCAGACCGTCGAGTGTGGCCGTGCCCTCATTAAACGTTATCAGCACGTCATGGTTGTAGCTTCTGCCGTTATCCACGCCAGTAACAACCGGTGCGCCCATGTCCAGCTCGATGTCGTCCGAATCGTTACTAATGTTTCCGGCCTGATCGCGCATTTGCATGTGAACGGTTTTTATCCCATCATTTGCGGAAAGCTCCCAGGTCTTTGATGGCACGATGTCGCTCCACGCACTCCAGACCATGTCCTCATTGGCGAAGCGAACCTGTACGGGGCCATTGCTATCCGTTGCAATCACGTTCAAATCAACTGTCCGCGTCGATGTCAAGGGGGTGTCCCCATTGATGACAATGCTTCCAGTCGGCGCGATTGTATCCAGAACAATCGTATCGCTTGGCTCCGCTGTGTAACCCGCTTGGTCCGCGAGACGCATATACACCGTTTTGGTGCCATCGCCTCCCGCCAACGTCCATGCTTTTGTCAGGGCGAACGGCTCTGGAGAGCTCCACGTGATTCCATCGTTTGAGAAGGACATGCTCGTGTCTGCCGAAGGTTTGTTTGTCCCAAGATGCAGCGTCACATTTTCCGAGGTCGTGTATGTCGCATCCTCATTAATCGCGATTGTCCCTGTCAACGGTGTCTTGTCGATCGAAAAGGAGATCGTTGTCGTGTTCCCGGCTTGGTCTGTTACGATGAGCGTATAGGAACCTGGGTCGGAAACGGTTTCTCCGCTAACAAAAGGAGCACCGTTCAATGTCGCCGTCCCGTCGGAGAAGGTGATGAGTCTGTCGGTGCTGTACACACCCGCATCAGACACTCCCGTGACAACAGGCGGAGTCGTATCGAGCGTGATTTGCTGCTGCAGAGGGCGTACGTTGCCCGCGCGATCACGCAGCTCTACAAACACCGTCTTCAACTCGTCTCCTGCGGACAACTCCCACGACTTCTCCGTTTGCGCAGGCTCCCAGGCCGACCAGCCATCTACGCCCGTATTGGAGAAGCGCATTTGCAGTTGATCGTCGGCATCCGCATAGTTCAGCTTCAGCGCAACCTGCCGATCGTTCGTCACGCTCTGGCCGTCATTGATCGTGAAGCTTCCGGTCGGCGCGGTTTGGTCCAGCGTAATGTACGCCTCCCAAGTAGCCTCGTTCCCGGCCTCATCTCTCAGCTTGACCGCGACACGTTTTTGCCCCTCGCCGGAGCTGAGTGTCCACGACTTTGTAGCCGCAAACGGTTCGAACGGCTGCCAGTCTTCCGCGTCATTGGCGAAGGCGGCCGTCATCGGGGACGTATCTGTCACATTCAGATGCAAGACGACTTGCGGATCATTCGTCCGCTCCTCGCCATCGTTGATCGTGAACGTTCCCGCAGGCTTCGTCCGGTCTATCGTGAATGAAACGGTCGTGGCATTGCCTGCCACGTCCGTGACAACCAGCGTATACGTGCCGTCGTCGCTGATTTGCCCGTCATTTGCAAACGGCTGACCGTTTAGTAAAGCTGTCCCTTCCGAAAAATGAACAGTAACTTCCTGGTTGTAATACTTGCCGTTCTCAACGCCTGTCACTTCCGGTGGAACCGTATCCAGCAAAATGCTGGCAGAGCGCGTGATCTCATGTCCGGCCGCGTCACGGAATTTGGCGTAGACCGTCTTGGTTCCGTCGCCGCCGCTCAAATTCCACGGCAGTTCGGACTGGACAGGCTGCCATCCGCCTGAAAACACACCTTCCGTATTGGAGAGCGTCACCTCTACAGGCCCTTGCGCATCTGACGCTTCGATCAGCAACTGCACAGCCGCAGACGAAGTCGCCGTATTCGCAGCGTCCGTTCCCTTGATCGACAGGGTGGCTTCCGGCGGGGTCGTATCCAGCGTGATTTTGGCGCTGGCAGAGATGGTATGGCTGGCTTCATCGCGCGCCTGCATATAGACCGTCTTTTCTCCGTCTCCTGCGGTCAATTCCCAAGGATAAGAAAGCGACGGATTGTAGGCTTGCCAATCATCCGCCCATTGATCGGCGTCATTCGAAAACCGCACCTGCAATGGCTTGCCGATGTCGGGATCGTCGACCGTCGTTTTCAGATTGACATTTCGGGAGGCAGTGAAAAGCGCTCCTTCGTTGATTTTCAGTTCCGCAGAGGTCGGCGGCTCCTGCACATCCGTGACCTGGATGACAAATGTTTTGGTGATGCTGTTTCCCGCCGTGTCGCTCACCTTGACCTCGACGGAATAGCTGCTCTTGGTCTCATAGTCAAGCGATTTGGCAGTTTGAAGCACGTTGCCGACAATCTGGAATGCATTATCCTCGTTTCCGGTCAGTTCAAACGTCAGATTGTCCTGATCTTCAGCGTCCGAGTCTTCCGCGCTGAGCGTTCCGACTGGCGTATTCGGCGGAAGATTTTCCAAAACCGTGTCGTTGTCCAGCGAAAGATTTGTCGGCGGAGAGTTAGGAGAATAGGTGATCTCCAGAGTCGGGATTTTATCTGCTTGGTTAGATGCCTTTTCATAAAAAGCAACCTGTACCTGTGCAGGTCCGCTGGCTATATGCTGTTGCCCTTTCAGCACAAAGCTGGCCACTCTGTCACTCGACTGTTCCAAGAGATAATCCTTCACGTCAAAAGATACCCAATATCCTACCCTAGCCTTCAGTGCAGAGTACTCAATCCTCTCAAGAAGCTCTCCGCTTGCCGGGAAATTCTGACCCGTTTCTGACCAGGAATCACCCGCGGCGTAAAGCTCCAGAAAAGGAAGACCTCCAAGTTCGTCAAGCCGCGTCAAATAAAGCGATAAATAAGCTGACTGGATTGTCCGGTTGAAATCCACCTTATCGGCCGGCAACTGAAATTTGAGAGCGGCATTGGAAGCCCCGAAAGCCGAATCGTACCCGACAAATATGGTGTTCGAGTGCCCCAAGCCATCGCTAACCCCATCCGGGTAGAAATCTGTGTCCATGAAAAAATCTTCAGACACAGGGATCTTGATCGATTCATCAGCAGCTCTGGCAGATGGAATCTGTGGCTGCACCAGCGAAAAAACCAGCAGCAATGACAACAGCCGTGCAAGCAGTCGTTTCATATCGTCCTGTTCATTCCTCCCTTCGCAGTTGATGCGCTTTTTCTCGTTTCTGTTCAGCCTGCTCACCTGAATGGCACAGTTTCCGTGCAGACGTCACAGAAATGGCAAGAAAATTTTAACAAAAGTTGCTCCAGAAAAAACCTTACTAAAGTTAGTTCTTTTTTCACTTTTTGTCGAAACCTTCGCTGCTCCAGCGTCAATCAGCCATGAAAAAACCGCTGTTTCGCCTGGCAGGCCTGAGCCTTCAGCAACAGCGGTTTCCCTTTCCTTTTTTATTGTTCGCGCTGGCAAAATCCGCTCAAAAACGACAGCATGACATGAACAGCCGTCTTGACGGTGGCCTCTGCGCGGTCCTTGTACGGGTCCAGACATACGATGTCCATCGCCTTGACCTTCGGATGCACCCCTGCCGCGTAGACGGCTTCAAACAGCTCGTCACTGTGCATGCCTCCGGGCGTGGAAGCCGGGACCCCGGGGCCACAGCTGCAATCGAGCACATCCATGTCCACGGTTAAATAGATCATGTCCACTTGGGCCGAGAGCTGCTCCAGCGCTTCCTGCACTGTCCAGGCCACCCCTTTTTGCCGCGCCTGACGCAAGGTCGTATAGCGCACGCCAGTCTCGTCAGCGTACGCCTTGAGCGAACGGGCGTTGAAAAAGCCGTGCAGCCCGATGTTGTGCACATCCCGCCCATTGATGGTGCCGCTCTCGATGAGGTTGCGAATCGGCGTGCCGTTTGTGGGGCCGTTATCGGTCAGGTCGCGCAGGTCAAAATGAGTGTCCAATTGCAGGATGCCTACACGCTCGTCAGGATGGACGTCCTTGTAGCCTTTGACAAGCATCGCCGTGATCGAATGATCGCCGCCCATCATCACAGGCAAAAGTTGCGGATGATGCGTGCGCATTTGCACCATCGCTTCCCGGATGTTGCGGTGGCACTGGGCGATGTCTGTCACATGCTGCCTGACATCGCCCAGGTCGACGACACGCAGCGGCTGCAAGTCCACGTCGTGATCGAGATTGTAGGTGGTAAAATACTTCCACGCCCGCCGCATCGCATCCGGGTTCTCACTCGCAGCCGAAGCCGAGATGGACGAACGCGACAGCGGTACGCCAAGCAGCGCCACGTCGTAGTCGCTCCAGTTGGTGCTGTTCGCGGTCGCCGGATCGAGCGTCGCGATCCACTCGCTTACTTTCGGCTCGGCAGGCGCTGCGCTGCGGTCCCAGGAAAAGCTCGGCGGCTTCAGGAGCGGGTACGGGTACCCTGCTGTCATACGAGTCTCCCTCCTGCGACGACCACTGTCCCTTTTTTGATGACCGTATCTACATGATTGACGCCGTAACGATATTGCAAGGTCATGAAGTCCGGCACGTCAAAAATGGTGATGTCCGCTTTTTTCCCGACCTCGATGCTGCCGATCTCGTGTGCGCGGCGAATGGCGTGCGCCGCGTTGATCGTAGCGGCCGTCAACACCTCGGCCGGAGTCATTCCCATTTTCAGACAGCCGAGATTCATTATCAGCGGCAGCGAGACGGTCGGCGAGGAGCCAGGGTTGCAGTCGGTCGAGAGCGCGACCGCCACGCCGCGGTCAATCATTTTGCGCCCGTTCGCGGACTCTGCCATCAGGAAAAAGGCCGTGCCTGGCAACAGCACCGCGATCACGCCTGCCTCGGCCATCAGCTCGATCCCGCGGTCGGAGGCGCGCAGCAGGTGATCGGCAGATACAGCACCGAGTGAAGCCGCAAGCTCCGCTCCCTCATACGGCTCGATTTCATCCGCGTGGATTTTCGGCAGCAGGCCGTGGCGCATCCCGGCTTCGAGAATGCGGCGCGACTGCTCGGGCGTAAAGACGCCGCGCTCGCAAAACACATCGTTGAAAACAGCCAGCTTGCGGCGTGCAACTTCGGGAATCATTTGCTCGATGACCAAATCGACAAACGCATCCGGCGCGTCCTTGTACTCGCGGGGAACCGCATGTGCGCCCATGAACGTGCTGACGAGATCGACCGGATGCTCTTCATCCAGCTTTTTCGCTACTTCCAGCTGCTTGAGTTCGTCCTCCAGCGTAAGGCCGTAGCCGCTCTTGGCCTCGACTGTCGTCACCCCGTGCAGCAAAAACTGGTCGAGCCGCCGCTTGCTCTCCGCATACAGTTGTTCGTGTGTCGCCTGTCTCGTCGCCGCAGTCGTTGCGTGGATGCCGCCGCCGCTGTTCATGATTTCCATGTACGTCGCGCCGTTCAGACGCATGTTGAACTCGTTTTGCCGGGAACCCGCATGCACGAGATGCGTATGCGGGTCGATCAAGCCCGGCGTGACCAGCTTGCCCGCAGCATCGATGATGACCGCTTCGTGCGCCCGCTCGCGGTAGGCGCTTGCCAGTTCGGCGTCGGTGCCGACACGCTCGATCACGCCGTTTTCCAGCCAGACGCTGCCGTCCTCGATAATCGACAGCTCGTTCATCCGGGCTCCTGTCACCGGAGAGGAAGACCCGCCAGCCAGCGTGGCGAGCTGGCTGGCATGGCGAATCCATACTGGTTTATTCATCGCTTTTTACTCCTTCAACATCGGGATCTTGACGCCTTTTTCCTTCGCCGTGCGAATCGCCAGCTCGTAGCCTGCATCTGCATGGCGCACAATGCCCATCCCCGGATCGGTTGTCAGGACGCGCTCCAGGCGGCGGGCAGCTTCCGGCGTTCCGTCTGCCACGATGACCATTCCGGCATGCAACGAGTAGCCCATGCCGACGCCGCCGCCGTGATGCACAGATACCCAGCTCGCGCCGCCCACCGCATTTATCATCGCATTCAGGATCGGCCAGTCAGCCACCGCGTCACTGCCGTCCTTCATCGCTTCCGTCTCGCGGTTTGGCGAGGCGACAGAGCCGGAGTCGAGGTGGTCGCGCCCGATGACGATGGGCGCTTTCAGCTCGCCGCGCGCCACCATGTCGTTGATGATCTGGCCAAACCGCGCGCGCTCGCCGTAGCCCAGCCAGCAGATGCGGGACGGCAGCCCCTGGAACTGAATGCGCTCCTGCGCCATGCGAATCCAGTTGCACAGATGCGTATTGTAGGAAAACTCGCGGAGAATCACTTCGTCGGTCTTGTAAATGTCCTCGGGATCGCCGGACAGCGCCACCCAGCGGAACGGCCCTTTTCCCTCGCAAAATTGCGGACGGATATAGGCGGGCACAAAGCCAGGGAAGCGGAACGCCTCCTCGACACCTTCGTCTTTCGCTACCTGTCTGATGTTGTTGCCGTAGTCAAAGGTGACGGCTCCTTTTTCCTGCATCGCCAGCATGGCGCGAACGTGGTTGGCGATGCTCGCCTTGGAGCGTCGCTCATACTCCTGTGGATCGCGTGTGCGCAGCTCTGCCGCCGCTTCGAGACTCATGCCTTCCGGGATGTAGCCGTTGAGCGGATCGTGCGAAGAAGTCTGGTCGGTCAGCACGTCCGGGATGAAATTACGGGCCAGCATCGCGTTCAGCACTTCCGGGGCATTGCCAAGCAGCCCGATGGAAATGCCTTTTTTCTCCCGCTTGGCCGTCTCCGCCATCCGGATCGCTTCGTCGAGGCTCTCTGTCATCACATCGAGATAGCGCGTGTCCAGTCTGCGCTGGATGCGGGTGCGGTCTACCTCGATGTTGATGCTCACGCCGCCGTTGAGCGATACGGCCAAAGGCTGCGCGCCACCCATGCCGCCGAGTCCGGCCGTGACCGTAATCGTGCCTGCAAGCGTACCTGCAAAGTGCTGGCGGGCAAGCTCCGCAAACGTCTCATACGTCCCTTGCACAATCCCCTGGCTGCCGATGTAAATCCAGCTTCCGGCTGTCATTTGCCCGTACATCATCAAGCCTTTTTTGTCCAGCTCGTGGAAGTGCTCCCAGTTGGCCCAGGCGGGCACCAGGTTGGAGTTTGCGAGCAGCACGCGCGGCGCATCGGTATGCGACTTGAACACCGCGACCGGCTTGCCCGACTGGATCAGCAGCGTCTCGTCGTTCTCCAATGTTTGCAATGTTTTGACAATCGCATCGAAACATTCCCAGTTGCGCGCCGCTTTCCCGATTCCCCCGTACACGACCAAGTCTTCTGTGCGCTCTGCCACGTCAGGGTTCAGGTTGTTCAACAGCATGCGCAGCGCCGCTTCCTGCACCCAGCCTTTTGCATGCAGTTTGGTGCCCGAATATGCCTTTATCATCTGTTCAATCGATTGTGTCGTTGCCATCAAATATCCACCTGCTTTCCATAGAATGTGCATCTCCTGTTTTTATTGTAAAAGCGCCGGAAAACACAAAAAAGGCACCTTGCTTTCGATTTGGTGCCTCTTCTTTCGATTGCCTATAGACAAAGCAGCGGGAATTTTCGAAAAAACTCTCTTTTCTTTCGATTTCTATCTTTTCTTTTGATTTCGTAACAAACGTGGAGTTGTCCCCGTCTTTTCCTTAAAAATTTTACGAAAGTAATTGGCATTGACGAACCCGCTGCGCTCCGCCACCTCCTGTACGGACAGGGCGGTTTCCAGAAGCAGCCGCTGGGCCTCCTTCACCCGCATTGCCGTCAGCACCTGCCGGAAGGAGCTGCCCTGCTTTTGCGCAAACAGTGTGCTGAAATACGCCGGACTGCGATCGACATGCCGTGCGACGTCCTCCAGGCGCAGAGCCGGGTCGGTATAGCGCCCTTCCATGTAGCGCAGCGCCCGCTCGATCACATCTGCCCTGATTTCATCGTTTCGGCTGTTGGCGGCATCGAGCAGCTGGTTGATGAACAACAGCAGTTCCGTCACGATGCGGTACAAAATCGGCGCATACAGGATCGTCTCGAATACGCGGTGGTACTCCTTTTCCAAAAAGGCGCTGTCCAGCCCGTGCGACTTCATGTAGCGTCTAACCTGGGCCAAAATGCTCGTCAGCCGGATGCGCAAAAGCCCCGGCTCGGGGTACGGCTCGTCCTTGTAGAAAAAATGCCCGTACAGCCACTGTTTGATCTGCTCGCGATTGCCGCTGTGCAGCATGTCGACCCACGTCCGCTGCTCGGCAGGCGTCAGGAACGGGTCAAGCATCGTCCAGTTCACCCTGCCGTCCACCATGCTCACCTGCCGATAGCCTTTGAAAAAGCGCAGCTGCAGTGCCTCACTTGCCTGCTCGTATTTTTGCTGCAAGCTCTGACCGGCATCTTCCGCCTTGTAGATGACGAGAAAAAGCGGAGCGTCGCTCGTCGCCTCCCAGTCCATCAACAGGCGCTTGGCAAACGAGTGCCACTGCGACCAGGAAAGCGAGCTTTCCGCCGGAAATACGGCGACAACAGCATCACCTGTCGGCAGCAGCACAGGCTCGTCGCGAAACGGATAGTCCGCGAAAAAACGCAGCAGCTCCGGGTGTCTTTTCGCGTCTTCCAGCTGGGCGAGCATGACCTTATGGCCGCCCAAAGGCGATTGCCCCGGCAAAAACAAATCGAGATGCGAAATCTCTTTGCGCCGCCCCTGGATGCTCCCCGTCTGTGCATCCAGCCGCGCTTCACCCGCCCGTTCCCGACAAGAGCGGGTCAAAACGCGCCGGATGTACTCCGGCGTTTGCGGCTTCAGCCACAGATCGCGCGCAGACAGCTCGATTCCTTGCATCGCCCGCTCGAACGTCGCTTCCGAGGTGGTGACGAGCACCGTCGGCCGATACTGGGCAACGAGCAGTTTCAGCCGCTCCCAGTGCGCCTTGTCGATCATGTCCAGCTCGATGCAGACGACCTGCGGAGTATGTGCTTCCATCACCTGAAACAGTTCGGCCATCGTCCCTGCGCTGTACACCTGGTCATACGGGATCGCGCAGCTTGAGACGAGCCAGCTGATCCCTGCCCGCTCTGTCGGGTCTCGGTCCGCAATCAGCAAACTGGGCATCTGCAGCACTCCTTTTTTTGCAAACAAAGGTTGCCCTCTCGCGGACAACCTTTGCTTTTTGCTCTATTCCTCTGATTTGAACGGATTTTCGATCATCGTGCCCATGATGTGGTCGAGCGGGATAAAGCCGATGTCGCGGGAGTCCGTGCTGTGGTTACGGTTGTCTCCCATGACGAAAATGTGGTTTTCCGGCACCTTCCATTTGCCGTCAGCCGCGTATTGCATCGTTTCCTTGATATACGGTTCTTCAAGCGGCTCGCCGTTGCGGTAAACCCGGTTGTTTTTAAACTCCAGCACGTCGCCCGGTCTGCCGATGACGCGTTTGACGTACATCGAATGGTCGTCTGCTGTGCCCGTCAACAGCGCCACCAATGGATGGCTGACCACATCGTCCAGGAAGGACCGTTCACGCTCCACCCGACTGTCGATCACGACGATCTCGCCGTAGTCCGGCAAGTACGAAAACGTCCGCGACAGCTTGGACACGTATATGCGCTGCTGATCCTGCAAGGTAGGGTCCATGGAATGGCCCTCGACCTTGTATGGCTGGAACACGAAGATTCCAAGGAGCAGAGCAAATACGGCTGCGTAAACAATCGAACGAATCCATCCCATGATCTCTTTCACTGTGCAATGCCACTCCTCTCTTGCTTCTTCGTTCCCCCTTCTCTACCCTTCATCATACCATAAAATTCGGCCAATCCAAAAAGCCGGTTCCGTCCCTTCCTGCCTCGTTCACTTTCTCCCAACTAGAACCGTAAATTCGACAGAAATCTCTCTGCCCATAAGCTCGTACGCCTTTGCCAACTGCTGCGGTTCAGCCCCCCACGTCAGCGGCGTCATCCGGATCAGCGCCGCCAGGTTCGGCTGATCCAGCCGGAACGAATACGCCACCTGCTCACAGTCAAGCAGCGAAAAGCTGGCGGCGAAGCGCTCGATTGTCGCTGCATTGGAATACGTCCGGTTGCCCGGCTGCACATAAAGGCGCTCGCGCAGTTCCTGCAAGTATCGCTCGCCGGGAACGACCTTGATGACAAGCCCGCCAGCTTTGAGCATTCGCGCAAACTCCCGCGTGTTGGATGGCGACAGCACGTTCAGGATGACCGCAAAGCTCCTGTCGGCAAACGGAGCATTCGCCAGGTCGCCGACGCACCAAAGCAAATCGGGATGCGCTTTGGCTGCGAGCGCAATGCCCGCTTTGGACAGATCGACACCCGCGCCGACGAACTCGACTGGCCGCCGCTTGCTTACCTCTTCGCGAATGCGCGCCAGGTGCGAGCCTTCGCCACACCCGGCATCCAGCACGCAAAACGGCTCGTCGCCGATCGCCGCATACTCCGCGAGCTTTTGGCTGACAGCGTCGTATAGCGGAGAGAAAAAGCCGTTTGCGGCCATTGTTCTTCTCGCGTCAAACATTTCTCGCTCGTACTTCGAGCGGTAGCCCGCATTCGCCAGGTGCACATAGCCGTGTCGCGACACGTCAAAGCAATGGCGGCTGGCGCATACAAGGCTGGCTGTACTGTTTGTATGGATGAGCGCAAGCGCCCCGTGGCAAACCGGGCATCTAAGCATTCCGCTATGCCGGGCCAACAGTTCGGCCTGTCGCTCTTTTCTGGTTGGAAACATAAAAAAAGCACCCCATTCATTCGGTATCGGTGAATGAAAAAAGGCACAGTCAAATAAACCCCGGCTCTCCTTTTGCAAAAACGAGCGGGATCAGGCCAGACTGTACCTTTTCTTACCGATAGCGAATGAATTGAGGGCTCATAGTCATAGTGGGCGACACTCCTGTCAACATGTTCACGGGGGCTTTTCCCCTCGCGTTCATTATACAACAGACCAGTCAAGACCGCCGCTCTTTTTTACATGCCCTCCCCCGTCAGCCGACTGCTGTTGATGAGCATGACCTGATCGTATTTCAGCATGATCGTTCCTGCTTCGTAATCTCCCACATTCGGCTTGCCAGGCTCTTTGCGCAAGTTGCGAAACAGCGCAGCGACAACGTTCACACCGCTTTCATGCGCGTGGGGATAGCCGCCGCCAAACCGCGGATTGATTTCGGAGATCACGTACTGGTCCCCGAGCAAAAAGCAGTCGATGTCAAACGGCCCGCGAAGCGGCAAGACGGAGACGAGCGACCTCACCAGCGACGTCAGCCGCTCGTCTAAAATCGCCAGCGAGCGGTCTGTCTCGCCCGCCCGCATGCGGATTTTTTTGCGCGTAAACAGAGCCGTCAGTTCTCCTGTAACGAGATCGACATAGCCATCCACGCCGTATTCCCCTCCCTGCAAAAACGGCTGGACAATCAGTTCCTCTGCCTTTTGCGCGAGCGCGGCAAGCTCCGTCTCTTTTTCCATACGGACAAGCCCCAGGCTGGCGCTGCCCTTGCGCGGCTTGGCCAACAACGGATAGGCAAGCTCTCCTGCGGTGAGCGCAGCTTGCGCCTCTTCCAGCGTGTAGGTAGGAACGCACGGAAGCTCGTGGGCGCGCAAAAAATCGTGGGTCGCCTTTTTGTCGAGACACAGATTGACCACGTCCAGACCTGAGACGACCGCCTGCACACCGAGCCGCGAAAACCGCTCGGCATGGGCGGCAAGCAGCCCAAGCTCGGGGTCGATCAGGGAGAGCACCGCCTTGATGTCATAGCGCAGGCAAATTTCCTCCAGCGCCCGCACATACGCCGGGTCGTCAATGCGTGGGACGATCTGCCTGTGATGGG
The DNA here is from genome assembly GCF_003710935.1 of Brevibacillus gelatini. GTDB lineage: Bacteria > Bacillota > Bacilli > Brevibacillales > Brevibacillaceae > Brevibacillus > Brevibacillus gelatini. The sequence continues at coordinate 55,531 of NZ_RHHS01000032.1, read as the reverse complement.
CGGCGAACAGCGCAGGGGCGGTCGGTTCGCAATCGGCCGCGATAATTTTTCCGGCACCGCCCCACTCCCGGACGAAATACTCGATCAGTTTGACCCTGCGGCCTACACTCGTCAGCAGCACATTCATCTACGCGTACCCTCCTGCTTGCCAGCCTGGAATTGAAAATTCATAGAGCGACTCCGGTAAAAACTCCGCCAGCGTCTCTTTGCGCCTCGCGACGACGACATCGCGGCCCGCCTTGACCAGTACAGGCGGCCGTTCGCGAATAAACGGCGGGTTGAACACGAGCGTATACGCTCCCGTATGCCCGAACACGAGAAAATCTCCCGGCTCCGGCACGATTCCGTGAAAGCCCTGCAGCAAGTAGTCTTTTTCCATGCACGTATATCCCACAACATGATACGTTCCTTCCCACGCTTTGCGGTTACGGGTCACGACGCTGGCCGGAAGCTGGTGCGCGTGCATGGTTGGCTTGATATTGTGGACACTGCCGTCTACGAGCACAAAACGCTCGCCACGGTTTTCCTTGACATCCACGACCTGGCAGATGAACTCGACCGCATCGGCGACAAGCGAGATGCCCGGCTCCAGGATGAGCAGCGGCAGGCTGCTTTCTCCCAGTTCTTCCTTGAGTGTGGAAGTAATGGCAGAAGCGTAATCGTCAAAGCTCGGGACGCCGACCATCCCGAACGTGGCAGGCAACTCGCCGTAAAACCCGCCCCCGATGTCAAGGAATTCAAGCTGCTCTCCGAGATGCGCTTTCGCCAGACGGCACAGCTTGCGGGCAATTTGCCGGTACACTCCCACACTGCGATTCGTGGAAAAATGCCCGTGCAAGCCCGTAACCCGCACATTTGGCACGGCAGCCAGACACTCCAGCGCCTGCGCAAAGCTGCCGTTTTCCACACAAAAGCCGAAGCGGCTCACCTGATAGCCGTTTTGCAGCGGACTGACGCCGCCGCGCGTCAAATCGAAATTGACGCGCAGGCCGACGCGGACCGTCTGTTCGGGATGCTGTCTGGCGTAGGCGAGCACAGGGGCAATTTCTGAAAGCGAGTCGAGATTGACCAGGCTGCCCAGCTCCAAAGCGAGGCGGATGTCTTCGGCCGTCTTCAGCGGCCCGTTGAAAATGATCGCGGTCGGCTCGACGCCCAGTTTCAGCGCAAGATCGTATTCCAGCCTGGAGACGACCTCCGCCCGTGCTCCCATTCGATGCAGGCATTGGCACACATACGGCAAGTAGTTCGTCTTGTACGAGTAGCCGACACTCACCTTTTCATACCGACTGGAAAAAGCGCGGAAGAACCGCTCGTAATTGTCGCGAAGTCTGTCTGGATCGAGCAAAAAGAACGACGACTGGCAACGCTCTCTCCACGCGGCAAGCTGCTCATAACTGTACATGGCCCAGCTCCTTTGCACGTCTTCTGCCTGTCAGGCACTGTCTGATGGTGGAAATGACCCGCTCCTGCTGCTGCTCGCTGAGGCTGGAGCCGGAAGGAAGGCAGACTCCCCTCGCGAACAGCTCGTCAGAGACGCTCTGCTCCGGCAAATGCGGGTAATAGCGGTAGCGGGCAAACAGCGGCTGGCGATGCATCGGCTTCCAGACCGGGCGCGCCTCGATGTTTGCCTGCTCCAGCGCGTCAATCAGCTGCCCTGCCGTAACCCCGGCTTGCTCTGGATCAATCGTCAGCGCCGTCAGCCAGCGCGTCGCCCTCCCTGTCGGCGAATTTGGCATGAACGAGATGCCGGGAAGCTGCTGCAGCTCCGCTTCATAGCGCTGATAGACGCGCTGCCGTGCTGCGATGCGCTCCTCCAGCACCCGCAGCTGCCCTCTGCCGACCGCCGCCAGCAAATTGCTCAGGCGATAGTTGTAGCCCATCTGCTCATGCTCGTAGTGACGCACCCGCTCGCGGGCCTGCGTCGCCCAAAACCGCGCCCGCTCCAGTGCCTCCAAATCATCCGTGACGAGCATCCCCCCGCCGGAGGTCGTAATAATTTTATTGCCATTGAACGAAAACGCAGCAAACTGCCCGAGTGAGCCGCTCATTCGCCCTTTGTAATCGGCGCCGAGCGATTCCGCAGCATCCTCCACCACCGTCACCCCGTATTGCTCGCACAGCGAAAGCAGCGGGCCCATGTCGGCAGTTTGTCCGTACAAGTGGACGATGACGACCGCTTTGGGCAGCTTCTCCTGCCGTGCCGCATCCTGCAAGGCTCGTTCCAGCGCGACAGGCGACATGTTCCAGGTCGCTTCCTCCGAGTCGATAAAAACCGGGGTCGCCCCCAGGTACAAAATCGGGTTGGCACTCGCCACAAACGTCAGGCTGGAACAAAAAACGGTATCGCCCGGCCCAACTCCCGCAAGCCTCAGACCGAGATGAAGCGCCGCCGTACCGGAGGAGACGGCAAGCGCCCCCTTCACCCCTACATAGCGGGCCAGTTCCTGCTCAAACGCATCGACATGTTCTCCGAGCGGCGCAATCCAGTTGGACGCAAAAGCGCTCGCGAGCAGTTCCTGCTCTTCTGTCCCCATGTGCGGCGGCGACAAATAAATGCGCGATTTTTCTCCCATCGTTACCCTCCCTACGCCCGGTAGGCCGGAAAAAAAGACCCGTCCCCCGCACGATCTGCCTTTGTTTTTTCGCATAGCACCCGGTAAGCCTGTTCGTCGTGAATCTTTTTGCCCATCCAGTACGGAACATGATTGGTTTTGGAAAACGACGCCTTGAAGCGGAACAAGCCGTCCCCGTCGCGATTGCCGCCGCCGAGCAGCAAATACGCAAGCCCGTCCTCCTTGGCCCGCTGAATCATGGCGTCGAAAAGCAGATGGTTGATCCCGAGCGGCATGTCCGCCTTGTGCGAAGCCCCGAGCTGGTAGTGGGCATAGCGCCTTCCGCAGAGCATGATTGCGCCTGCCACAGCCATGCCCTCGTGCATGGCGAGCAGGAGACGCGGTTTGCACAACGCGGTTTCTTTCATGAGTCCGGCAAAAAATTCAAGGTCATAGTAATAGGCTGGTCCGGCAAAGTTTCGCTCCATCGTCTCCCGGTACAGTTGCATGAACGCCCGCAAGCCGTCTTCGCCGCTCTCTTCCACGATGCTCACCTCGTTGGCGATCGCTTTTTTCATGTTGCGCCTGACGTTTTCGCTGTATTTCGCACGGATTTGCGGAAGCGGCGGCCGGACATCGACAGCAACGGTCGTCCGCACCAGATCCAGCCGTATCAGCCCGCGAAACAGCTCGGCGTTTTTCTCCAGCGGATGAAAGCGCACCGTTTCCGTCACGTAGTTTTTGCTGCGGCAATAAGCGGAAAACTGTGCGGAAAACGCCTCTACGCCTGTCGTCGCAGGAGAGAGGCACGGACCGCCGTACCCGATGGAGACAATATCCGCATACCCCGGAAGGAGAGCGTCAAGGGAGCGGACCAGGTAGGGATAAAAAATCCGGCTGTCCCCTTGGGAAAAAAACACCGCCTCCGGCACGCCCCCCTCCCTTTCGGCGTAAAGGCTTACGTATTCTTTTGCATAGGAAATGTCTGCATGCGCGAAATGCCGCAAGCAAGCAGTCCAGTCATCCTGATTCGCAAGCACGATCAAACTCACGCATTTCCCTCCTGGCAAGCTCCGCCTGTTTTGCTCCCGGTGAATTTTTCCATCGTGACGCATCCTTCGTGACTGATTCCCGTTTTTTGCAAAACTCGTTTGATCGTCAGCAGCAAAATTTTCAGGTCGAGCCAAAAGTTGTGATTTTCCACGTACCAGATGTCCAGCTCGAATTTTTGCTCCCAGGTGAGCGCGTTTCTTCCGTTGACCTGCGCCCAGCCCGTAATGCCCGGCAGCACCTCGTGCCGCTTCATCTGCCGGGGCGTGTAGAGCGGCAAGTATTCCATGAGCAGCGGCCGGGGGCCAACCAGGCTCAAATCGCCTCGCAGCACATTCCACAGTTGCGGCAACTCATCCAGGCTGTACTTTCTCAGCATCATGCCAAACGGAGTCAGCCTTTGCTCATCCGGCAGCAGTTGTCCCGATGCGTCGCACTGATTGGTCATCGTCCGAAATTTATAAATGAAAAAAGGTTTTCCGTACCGTCCCGGCCGCTCCTGGACGAACAAGACAGGGGCGCCCAGCTTGCAGCGAATGAGAATCGACAGCAGGAGTAATAGAGGCGATAAGACGATTAACAGGATAAAAGCGACCAGGCGATCAAACAGACACTTCATGCCGTCCCTCCATTTGCTTGGTCCAATGCACAGCCGCTTCCTCCATGCTCAGACTCTGCATCCCGTACCGGCTGCGCAACTCTGCATAATATTGAAGCAACTGCTCCAGAACCCGAAGATTTTCCGCGAGGTGGCTGCCGAAGTTTTCCGGGTGCCACCACAGATGGTACAATCGGCGGTTTTTGGCTGCATAAAGCAGATCGCGCCGCAGCCTGCTAAGCCGGATGCTTTCCAGCCAGCGCAGCCGCGGCGAATACGGCCGCAAAAATCGGCTCGCCGGGACATCGACCAGCCCTTCCCGGCTTGTGGAAAGCGTCTCGTACGCGTGATGCCCGCTCAGATTGACGTAGGCGTCGACAAGGCGCAACGCCCGTTTGAGCAAGGTGTTTTGCGCGGATGAACCCGCCTTGTACATCCACGACCGCTCGTTCCCGCGATACGCGGTGAACCCGTGCTTTTTGCAGACAGCCAGATAGGAGGGGGTAAACTGATTGCGCGGAAAGACGATGCTGGTCGGAGCGTACCCTTTCTTGCGCGCCACTTTTTTGAAAGCGGCCAAATCTTCGGAAAACGTTCGGGCGGTTTGCCCCGGCTCCAGGCAGTAGTAGTGGGAGTGAGTGTGGCTGCCGATGTACTGGTGCGGGCAGGAGGAAATCAGCCGGATCAGAGAAAGGGCGTAGTGATACGGGTCCACCTGCTCGCGCGCGCCAAGCGCTCCCGACTGCACGTAGCGATACGGCGACAGGTTCGGATCGGCGTAGTCCGGCAGCTCGTTCGGCAGCGTGCCGATCAGCTCCTCGCGCGTCTCGCAGAACAAAAAGCCTACCGTCGCCCAGGTGGCGTGAATCTCGTACTTGTGAAACAGCTCCAGTATGGCCGGGATCACCTGACGAGCCCCCTGCAAGTTTTGTTCGCAGTCGGAGAGCGTCCTTTTGTCGCGAACGCCCCAATACAGCTCGAAATCAAGGGATATGACCAATGCTCCTGTTTTGCCCAAGCCGTTCGTCAACCTCCTTTTCCGTGCAGAGCGGCTCTGTCTTGGCAGCGAAAAGCGTCGCAAACAGCTCGGCCTGCCTTGCGAGTACGTGTTGCTCGTTAAAATGCTCTTCCGCCAAATAGCGGCTGTTTTGTCCGTACGCTTCCCTCAGCCGCGCGTCGCAGGCCAGCTTTTTCAGCGCCTTGTACAAATGTTCGGACTGCTTTGGCTCCACCAAAATCCCGTTTACCCCGTCCGTCACCTCTTCGCGGCAGCCGCGAATGTTCGTGGCGACAATCGGTTTGCCCATCGCCATCGCTTCGATAATCGAGCGGGGCAAGCCCTCGCGATGCGAAGGCAGGACGAAGATGTCGCTTGCGGCGAGCAGTTGCGGGATGTCGCGGCGAAAGCCTGTCAGGACGATCTGCGGATGTTCCCGGCATTGCTGCTGCAGCATCTGGCCGCGCTGATCCCGTTCACTGGCCGATACGTCCCCCACCAGCAAAAGCCGCACGCGGGCCGACTCTCGCGCCAGCCTGGAAAAAGCCTCTACCAGCTCGAAAATCCCTTTTTCGCCAACCATCCGCCCCACGTAGACAATGACGAGATCGTCTGCGCCGATGCCAAGCGCCGCACGTACCTCCATCGCTTCCTCCGGCGACACCGCCTGCGGATGAAACCGCTGCTCGACATCCACCCCGTTGCCAAGGTGCATGATGCGCTCCGGGGGCAAAAAGCCGTCCTGCACGCTCAGCTCGTAGTCCTCCCTGCTCTGCAAGAGCAAATAGTCCGTCAAATGCTTCGCAAACCACTTTTCCAGGGTGTAGTACAGCCGGTATTCGCCTGGGCTCATGCCATCGTGAAAATAATAGCCGTGCGCCGTGTAGACGACCGGGCTGACCCCTGCGAGTCTCGCTGCCACCCGGCCCAGCACAGCCGCAACCGGAGTGTGGACATGCACTGCGTCGTAGCGCTCGCGTTTCATCAGCCGATACAGAGCCCATATCGAGCACAGATTGGAGAACGGCTCGATTTTTCGCTTGATCGCAATCGGCCAGAGGATGAGCCCCTTGGCCCGCAGCGCCTGAAAACGCCCGGTGTCCGTGCACGCCGTATGCACTTCATGGCCTTCCTCCGCCAGCTTTTGGATGAGCGGCAAGAGCAGACTTTCCACCGTTTGGTCGATTGCGCAGATTTGCAAAATTTTTCCCATGCAAGTCACCGCCATTTTTGATTGAGTCAGCACTCATCCCGGCTGTCACACAATAGAGCGCCAGCAAGATCCAGAAAAACGTCTCGCGGATTCCGTTGTGCGTCAAACCGTACACGATTTGAAAAAAGAGCGGATACCAGGAGTAGAACCGATGCCCGCGCACCCCGGCGTACAAGAGCAGAAAAAACAACAGCGTACCCACAATGCCATACGAGAAAAACAGATTGGCGACCGTAGAGTGCAATTCGAGGGCGATGCTGCTGTCAAACCGTTCGTACTGCCCCTCGCCTGCCCCGAAAAACATGTACTCGGGGTGGTTGACGATCCGGTCGTAGCCCCTCGACGCCAGATTGTCGTCAGAGTCCTCTCCCAGCGTTTCCAGCCGTTCCTTGACTTGCGTGTAAATCGTCGCATTGTGCAGCACGTTTTCATTCGTGTACAAAGAGATGCAAAAGAGCAGAAAAAAGCAGGCCAGCACGCAGACGACGTTTTTCCAGAACAGCCCTGTCCGCTCCTTCCATGAAACGAACAGAAAGACCGCATACATCAAGAGCGCACTCACAATCGCTGCCTTGGACAGGGACGCGGCGATCACGCTTAGTGAGCAGCCGATTACCACGAACAAATAGATGGCTCGGACGGGAAAGAACCGCGCACCAAAAAGGCAAATCCCCAGGCAGAGCAGGCCGAAATACCCGAGCTGGTTCGGATTGTTGAAAAACAGCGACTGGCGGAAATCATGCTCCCCAGGCGCCAGCCCGAGCAGGAGCGCAAGCGTCTGCACCGCGAGCGAGCAGGCGACAGACCAGAACAGCCACTGCACATATTCGCGCGGCTCGCTCTGGCACAGGACGACGACAGTCAGCAGGACGGCTCCGTTGTACCAGTACCATTTCGTGGACTCAAACACTTCCATGACACCGCCGAGCGCAATCGCCCACAGGCCGTTGACCAGCAAAATATCGTACAAAAACGCCAGGGTCAGCAGGACGAAAAACAAATATTTGCGCTGCAACTGGTTGACGCGAAACAAAAAGGTGTAGGCAATCAAAAGCAGCATGATGAAATCCGCGATTTGCGGGTTTCCGCTCGGGAAGAGGTAGAAGGGCTTCAGGAGTACGTAGAGAAACAGCAGTACCTTGTCCAGCGAAAGCTTCACGTTGCCCATCCTCACATGTGGGCCAGATGATTCGTGAAATGAAGAATCCGCCTGTAATCCTCCCATGTATCTACCTCTGCCCAAAACAGCCCCGGCGGAATTTGCGCCACGTGCACGTCTCTTTCGCCCAAAAAGGAGTACAACACGTTTTCCCACCATAAATCGTGCTGCCGCTCATGGATCAGCCTTTGCAGACGCTCCTGGAAAATCGGCAGAAACCCCTCGTGCAGCCGGGCGATGCCGATGTATTCGCCTGTCGTTTCTTCCAGAGACAGTTCTTTTCCGTGCTTGTGCAGCAGGCCGTGTGCAAAGCCGAATTTGTAATCGCCCTCTGCCCTGCGCGAAGGGTCCGCGAACATGACCGGACTTCTCGTTTCCTGGAGTACGACGTCCAGCACTTTTTCCTCAAAATACACATCCGCGTTGAACAACAGGCAGTCGCTGCCCGTGAGAAATTCGCGGGCGAACCAGAGCGAGGCGATGCTGTTCGTGCGGTCGTAAAACGGATTGTGGAAAAAGCGAATGTTTTCCCTGCCAAGCAAACTGGTGATGACTTGAGCGCGATACCCGACCACAATCGCGATCTCGTCGATGCCTTTTCGCTTCAACTCCGCAATCGTATTCTCGATCAACGCCTTGTTCCCGATGTCAACCGTGCACTTGGGAATCCCGTCAATTTGCCCGCTAATCCGCGATCCGAGTCCCGCCGCCATAAGCAGAGCCTTCATGTGCTCCCCCTCCCTCTTGCCTTGATGCCAAGACGTATTTGACGTTCAGCTTCAACTTGTAAAGCGCTCTGAGGAGTCCCACCAGCAAGTGATAGGCCGTCCACACATCCAGAAACTGATGCTGGCCGCTGATCGCCCACATTACCGCCGCAATCAGCACCCCGCTCTGGAAGCCCGTCTGGGTGAGAAACAAAAACACTCCGGCATCGACCCACTTGCTGCGCTTGCGCATGGAGACGGTTTCTTGCGAGATTTTCCCCTTGCCAAAGGCGAGATCCGAGCCATTCGTCGCCAAAATTTCCGTAAAAATCGTAAACAAAATCAAATAGATCAAATAAGGCCCGAGCGTCGGCTGGCTTTTGGCGACCCCGTAGATCACCGCAAACGATACGAGATAAAGCGAGTAGTTCAGCCCAATATCAAGCCAGACGCCGCCCCTGCTGCTTTGATTTTTCATGCGGGCAACTTCCCCGTCCACACAGTCAGCGAGATAGCACATTTGATAGCAAAAACAGCCGATTAAAAAGGCAGCCGCCGATCCGTACATGAAGGCCGCAGCAGCGATCAGTCCGACAACGATTCCCGCAATCGTAATCGCATTCGGCGAGACTCGCTGCTTTTTCGCCAAATACAGGCTCAAGTAAATGGAAATGCGCCTGGAGAAATAGTACGACCAAAATTCCTCGCGAGCCCATGGCTTTTGCACCTGAGTCCGGTAACTCCGAATCTTCTCGCTGTCCCAAAACATGCTCGGATACAAGTCTTTTTTCACCGTATGCCACCTTCTTCATGACCTCGTCTTCGTTGCAAGACGGAATTTTTTTCAGGGAAGAACGGAATATACCACGTGCGAAACCCGAAATAGCGATAAGCCCAATACGAAGCGCAAATGTCCCGGCAGCTTAGACTGATCGCCGTGGCGATAGCTGCTCCCGTAATGCCGAGCCAGGGGATCAACAGGCCGTTTCCGCAAAGGTTCAGCAAGGCAGAAAAAACGAGAATATTGCGCGATGTCTTTTGATGGCCAGTCATCGTCAAGAGCGGGATCACGCTGCCCGAGGAAAAGTTGATGAACTGTCCCAGACAGAGGATGACCAGGACGAGACTGCTTGCGGCAAATGAATCGCCAAACAGCGCGAGCAGCGGTGCGGCGAAGATGGCGACGAGCAAGTTGAGCGGTGCAGACGCGAAGAAAATGAGCCGATTGGCAAACGCGATCATTTTCCGCAGCCCGTCCAGATCGCCGCGGGCGTACATCTCCGAAAACTTCGGTGACAGCATCGTGTTGATCGAAATAAGCGCGAAGTTCGTCACCATCGAAAGCCGCAGGACGACACTGTACACCCCGACCGTCTCGGCATTTGTAAAAATCCCCAGCATAATCGTGTCCGTCCAGCTCATCACCAGTTCCATCGAAGCGCTCAAATACATCGGAAGCGCCAGCGTACAAAGCGAGCGGAAGCTGATTGCCGCACCAGTCTCCTGCTCCAGCGGCTGGTCGCCCGCCCGCATGTCCCTGGACAGAAAATGCCACTTGCCCATGCCGTACAACGTGTTGAGGATGACGGCGGCTGCGAACAGGCCGATCAGAAGCTGCAAGGTCGGAGTGAACAAAGGCAGGGCGACAAGCAGAAACAGGAGGTGCAAAAAGCGCATGCCGACAGTGTCGACGATCACGGATGCGGTCACGCGGTGCAGCGCGCGAAAAGCCGAGGCGTACAGTCTGCCGAGCGAGACGAACGGCAGCATCCAGGCGATGACCCGCAGTGTCCCGGCGGGCAGCTCTCCGGCAAACACGAGGTGGGAGATGTGCTCCGCAAACAAATGGAACAGCAAGGACAGCAGCAGGGAAGGCCAAAATGTCCACAGCGCCACCTTGCCAAACAACTGCCGAACCTTTGCCAGTGCTCCCTGCGCGCGGTACTCGGCCAGCAGACGGAGCATCGCCGTGTCGGTGCCAAACAGCGCCAGCACCATTCCGATATTGAGCAGGGTGATCGCAAGCGAATAAACACCCAGATTGCCGGCCCCGTATTCCCTGGCAATAAACAGTTGCAGCGTGTAGAGCAAAACGAAGCCGAACAACCGCAGCAAAAACGTAATCAGAGAACCGTGCAGCACTTCGCGTACATCCCGGTTGCCGCACACTTTGGCCAGTTGCTTGTGCCACCCGAGCTTGAGGGCGTTCATCGGCGCTAGTCGCCCCCGTTTCCGACTGGACTATTCCACATAGCCATAACCGTAGTAGCCTTCCCGCTTCCCCAGTTTTTTGTTGTTCAGCACGACCCCAAGCAGGTTTGCGCCCGCCGTTTTCAACTGCTCGACCGCCCGAACCGCCGGGTCCCGCCTCGTCTTGCCGGCATCGACCACGAGCACGCACCCGTCCGCTTCCCTGGCCAGCACCATCGCGTCACTCACGATCAGCGGAGGACTGTCCATGACCACCACGTCAAAATGGTTGCGCAACTGCTCCAGCAATTCCGACAGACGCGGCGTTCCCAACAGCTCAGCCGGACTGTGCGGAATCGGTCCCGCTGTCACAATGAACAGGTCGGGCACCCCGGAGTCCTGGACAATGTCAGAAAACGGGCACATGCCGCTCATATAGGAGCTGACCCCGTACAGATTCGGCATTTCAAACGTGAAGTGGATACGGGGATTGCGCAGATCGAAATCGACCAATACGGTCTTGCGCCGATCTTTTGCCATCATCAGCGACAGATTGGCTGCTGTTACCGTCTTCCCTTCCGACGCCCCCGGGCTTGTCACCAAAATCGTCTGCAGCATCTGATCTTGCGTGGAAAACGCAATGTTCAGCTTCAAGGTCCGGTAGCCTTCCACCAGCGGGGAGAGCGGGTCCCAATGCGCAATCAGCTTTTGATAACGATCGTCATGCTTCTGCCTTCTCATACTCGCCTTTCACCCCCTCCAACTTTTTTTGCCGAAAAAGCTTTTTCGACCTTTTGTCAATGACAGCAATCGTGGCGAGCACAGGCAGTCCCAAATAGTCCTCCACTTCCTTTTCCGAGCGCAGACGGGTATCGAGATGCTCCATGAAAAACACAACGCCGATGGAAGAAGCAAGCCCGAGCACAAAGCCGATGATCGAGTTTAGGACAGGCTGCGGACTGACTGGTTTTGCCGCCGGGTTGTGCCGCGCCTCTGCAAGAATGTGCACGTTGTTCATGCTCAGCATGTTGACGATTTCTTCCTGAAAAGTCTTGGCAATCGTATTGGCGATCAGTACGGCTCGCGCCTGATCGGGGTCCTCCACCGTAATGGAAATCACCTGCGAATCTTTGACAGGCTCTACTTTCGTGTGCAGCAAGAGCGACTCCATGCTCGCCCCTTGTCCAATCGCTTCCACGACCTTCTCCATTACCCGCGGGCTCTCGATAATGACCCGATACGTCTCGATCAGCTTCAGGTTGGAATCAATCTCGGCTACGGACAATACCCCTTCCGGATTCGCGTTCAAGGAGCGATTCACCAAAATTTCTGTCTTGGCCTGATAGATCGGCGTCAACAGAAAGAAGCTGATGAGCGCCGTCCCGATTGTAAAAATGGAAGTAACCAGCAAGATCACGCCCCAGCGTTTGGACAAGACCAGCAACATTTCCCGCAGATTCACGGTTTCATTCATTTTTGCTCCCCCCTTCGCCCCTCCAGGCTGTCACTCGCTTGTTTCGGCAGTTGACTGTGGGCCGTTCGTCAGCTGGCGAAAGGCAGACAGCTGCTCGCTCAGCTTTTGTCGCTCTTCCGGGCTGACGATATAGTAGTAGATGCCGTTGATGAGCTGGCCCTTTCCTTCCATCCGGATCGTCTCCACGCTCGATACGGCTGTGCTGTAGTTTTGGACGAGCCTTTTCATGTCGGCAAACGTCATGTTCGTCTTTACGTATTTGGCCAACGTTTCCAGCACCTCGTTCAACGCGGCGGGAGACGCCAAAGCCGCCTTCTTTTGCATCAATGCTTTCAAAAGCAACTGCTGCCGCTCGTTTCTGCCGAGATCGCCGCGCGGGTCCTCGTAGCGCATGCGCGCATAGGCGAGCGCCTGCTGGCCGTCCAGATGGATGGGGCCGAGCGGGAAGTCGTAATCTGCGTAGGTAAAAGTGAACTGATTGTCTACCTCTACTCCGCCCAAAGCGTCAATCATCCCGGCAAAGCCTTCCATATTGGCTGCCACGACATAATCGACGGGAGTCGCGATGAATTGCTCCACCGTGTCCACGGCCTGCTGCAGCCCGCCAAAAGCGTAGGCGTGATTGATCTTATCCATCGTCTTCGTCCCGGCAAGCTGTGCGCGCGTATCCCGCGGGATGCTGAGCAAAAGCGCCGACTCTTTCTCTGGATTGACCGTCAGTACGAGAATCACATCCGAGCGTCCTTTGTCGTTTTCCCGCTCATCAATTCCGAGCACAAGCACCGTGAGAGGCTCCTGCGCTTTTTCTGGCACTGGCTCCTGCTGCGAAGGCGAGAACTGCGTCTGCTGCCCGGACGATGCCGCAAGCGCAGAGGACGAAAGCGACTTTTGCGTCCGGATCGGGACGTACATGCTCTTTGCCGTCTCTTGCAGCGACACGTACACATAGGCCACGTACCCTCCCACGGCGATGAGACAAGCGATCCCTGAAAACAACAAGAGACGTCTCCACTTCTTTTTCCTGGTCCTCGTCATCTCCATCATCCCGTCGCTACCGAATACGGTACTGGCTTCGCCTCTTCTTTCGGCTGGGAGGAAGATTGATAATTCGGAATGATTCCTTGCAGGATTTCAATAATCGCAGGATCGTCCTCGACCATCCCACCCTTTTTCGCAAGCTGCTCCAGGCGGGAAATGGCTGTCATCAGCTCACTCCAGGAAAAGTCGAGCGGCTTGCCGATGAAAATCCGGTCATGGCAAGTAGAAGTCAACTCTTCTTCCGCCGTCAGCAGCTCTTCATACAGCTTTTCTCCCGAGCGAATCCCCGTGTAGACGATCGGAATATCTTTTCCCGGCTCCAAACCAGCCAGGCGGATCAGGTCCATCGCCATATCGACGATCTTGACAGGCTTGCCCATGTCGAGCACGAAAATCTCTCCGCCCTGCGCCAGCGCTCCGGCCTGAATTACCAACTGGGCTGCTTCCGGGATCGTCATGAAAAACCGTTCCATGTCCGGATGTGTGATCGTCACCGGACCGCCAGCCCGTATCTGGTCAAGAAAAATCGGGACGACACTGCCTCTGCTCCCGAGCACGTTGCCGAAGCGAACGGCCGCAAAGCGGGTATGCCCGAAGCGGTTGTAGCCCTGAATCAAAAGCTCGGCGACGCGCTTGGTCGCGCCCATCACAGACGTCGGATTCACCGCCTTGTCGGTCGAAATCAGGATAAAATGCTTCGCTTCTGCTTCCAGTGCGCACTCCGCGACATTTTTCGTTCCCAAAATATTGTTCTTCAACGCCTCGCTCGGGTTTTGCTCCATCAGTGGCACATGCTTGTGGGCTGCCGCATGAAAAATGACGGCCGGGCGGTACTCGCCCATGATCGCAGCCATTCGCTGCCGATCGCGAATATCCGCGATCAGGCTGACCGTCGCAAGCTCCGGAAACAATCGCCCAAGTTCCAGGCTGATTTCAAAGATGCCGTTTTCCTCATTCCCGAGCAAAAGCAGCTTCGCCGGGCCAAATCTGGCAATCTGCCGGCACAGCTCCGAGCCGATCGAACCTCCGGCCCCTGTCACGAGCACGACCTGATGCTGCAAGTAATTGGAAATTTCGTCCAGATCAAGTTCCACTGGCTCGCGTCCCAGCAAGTCCTCGAGTCTGACGTTGCGAATCATGCTCATGCTGATTTTTCCGTTGAGAATATCCGAGACGTGCGGCAAAATTTTGACGCTCGCTCTCGTCGTTTTGCAGATGTCAAAAATGTCCCGGATCGTTTGCCGGGAAGCGGACGGCATGGCGATGACAATATCCGAGATGGCCTGCCGCTGCACGATGCGCGGGATGTCCTCCCGTTTTCCGACGACGGGCAAGCCGTACACCCGCAAGTTTTGCTTGCCGGGCTCGTCATCAATGAAAGCGATCGGCCGCTGCTCCGACAAGGGCGACTGTCTCATCTCCCTTGCGACCAGCACACCCGCGCTTCCAGCTCCGACGATCAGTGTCCGCCTGCGGTCCTGACTCCTTTTTTCCCGTTCCTCCTTCCACCATTTCCAGACGAAGCGCGAACCTGTCATCCCCATCAGCACAAACATCCACGTAAGCAAAAACAGGGAAAGCGGAATCCGTGCAGACACAAACAGCCATTGCCCCAGATTGTTCCAGCAAAAGCTGAGCACCAGAATGGACAAGCTTGTCGCCTTGACAATCGAGACGAGCTCGTTTGCGCTGACGTAGCGGTAAACGGGACGGTACAACTCAGCCGCATGCATGCCCGCCAAAACGAACAGTACATGTCCGACGATCAGGTAGACAGGCTGATAATCGCTTATTTCTGTAAAGGAAAAATCAAATCGAACCAGGCAGGCAAGCCAAACAGCTATACCGATGATTCCTGCGTCCGACAAGCTTAACCAGAATCTTCGCTTCCGGTAGCTCATATGCATCCGCTCCAGATTGTCTGCACTCGCAATCGTGGCTGCCTCTACAAGCGCCAGACCACGATGTCAGACGGGCATGTTTTTAGATTTAGCACGCTCTTCACATCCGCGATCACGCCGCAACCTCCATGCAGCAAGGACGACAGCTCCCCCCAGCCAAGATGCACGTACTTCGCGTGCGGAACCGCCAAAACCAACGCGTCGGCCGGCTGCAAATCGTCCCAATCCCGAAGTCTGATGCCATACTCCGCCCACGTCTTCGCCGGGTCTGCCAGATCGTCAGTCACCTGCACCTCAACGCCGAATTCCCGCAGTTCGTTGACGATGTCAATCACCCGGCTATTGCGAATGTCCGGAACATTCTCCTTGAAGGTCATGCCCAGAATCGTCACGCGCGAGCCTTGAATCGGGATGTTGCGCCAGATCATCTGCTTGACCAGGGAAGTAGCGACGAATTTTCCCATGCCATCATTGATGCGGCGTCCCGCCAGGATCACCTGCGGATGATACCCCACACTCTCAGCCTTGTAGGTCAAATAGTACGGATCGACCCCGATGCAGTGACCGCCTACCAGCCCCGGTGTAAAGCGGAGGAAGTTCCACTTGGTTCCGGCTGCTTCCAGCACCTCTGCTGTCGCGATTCCCAGTCGGTCAAAAATGATCGCCAACTCGTTAATCAGGGCGATATTCAGATCGCGTTGCGTGTTTTCAATGACCTTGGCGGCCTCTGCAACCTGGATCGAGGACGCTTTATAGATGCCCGCCTCTACTACCAAAGCGTACATCTCGGCAATCTCGTCGCAGGTCGCCTGGTCTTGGCCGGAGACGACCTTGACGATGTCCGCGAGCCTGCGCTCTCTGTCCCCTGGATTGATCCGCTCGGGCGAGTAACCGACAAAAAAGTCCTCGCCTGCGCGCTTCCCGGACGCGCGCTCCAACGCTGGCACGCACACTTCTTCGGTCGCGCCAGGGTACACCGTAGATTCATAGACGACAATCGTTCCCGGCTGCATATGCTTCCCGACCGTTTCCGAGGCGAGCAGCAACGCTCTCAAATCAGGACGTTTGGCCTCGTCGACTGGCGTTGGCACCGTGACGATAATGAAGTCGCACTCTGCAAGCTTCTCGGGATCGTCCGTGTAGGTGACGCTCGTGCGCGCCAGTTCCTCCGCCGTATGCTCTCCCGTCTCGTCCCATCCCTCCTGCAGCGCGGCGATTCGCCTTGCGTCCAGATCGTAGCCGATGACAGGCACTTTTTTCCCGAAAGCGACCGCAACAGGCAATCCGACATATCCGAGCCCGACGACTCCTGCTTTTTTACGCATGGGCATCACCGTAATAGTCGAGATACCAATCGACAAAGCGGGCGATGCCTACTTCGATTGGCGTATGGGGACGAAAGCCTGTTTTCGCATACAGGGCATCTACAGAGGCAAAAGTAGTCGGCACGTCTCCCGGCTGGATGGGCATGTAGTGGCGGTTTGCGGGTTTGTTCAGCTTTTGTTCCAAAATCGCCAGGAATTGAAGCAGCTCGACAGGCTGATGATTCCCGATATTCAGCACCTGGTGCGGCGCCTTGCCGTCCTGCGGCTCAGGCAGCCGTTCCATGAGTCTGTGGACTCCCTCGACCACATCGTCAATGTACGTGAAATCCCGAATCATTTTGCCGTGGTTGAAAATGCGGACAGGCTCTCCCGCCAAGATCGCCTTTGTGAATGTGTACAGCGCCATATCCGGGCGTCCCCACGGTCCGTACACGGTGAAAAAGCGCATTCCTGTCGCGGGAATCCCGTACAGGTGGCTGTACGTGTACGCCATCAGCTCATTGGCTTTTTTCGTCGCGGCATACAGGCTGTTCGGTTCATCGACCGGGTCCGTCTCGCAAAAAGGCAGCTTCCTGTTGCCGCCGTACACAGAGCTGGACGAAGCGTACAGCAAATGCTTGACGCCCGTCTGCCGGCAGCCTTCCAGAATGTGCAGAAAACCTGTGATATTGGAGGTTGTGTAGGCATGAGGATTTTCCAGGCTGTATCGGACACCAGCCTGTGCAGCCAGATGAATGACACGTTCCGGCTGAATTTTGCGAAACAACTCGTCCATTGTCACCTGATCGGCAATGTCCGCTTTATAAAAATGGAACCGTTCGAACGCATGGAGCATTTCCAATCTTTTTTCTTTCAAACGGGGATCGTAATAATCGTTGCAATTATCGACCCCCCATACGACTTCCCCTCCTTCCAAAAGTCTTTTCGCCACGTGAAATCCGATGAATCCTGCAGTGCCTGTCACTAGAATCGACATACTTTCCACCTCTTTGCTTATTCATACGGAGGTTCTAGGACAAATATGCCAGCAGGATGAAAGAGGCTCGCGCACGCTTCGGGCAAACGGTCGCCTGTTTTGCAAAATGGTTGTCAACATTTTTTCGTTTTTGAATGAAATGAAAGAAACACAATCTTGTGTTGCCGAATGGACGATATGGAGGGAATAAGTGGATGATCCTTGATGTGAAGACGTATGGCGCAAGGGGGGACGGGATCAGCGATGATACGCAAGCGCTTTCAAACGCTCTGGCAGCCGCAGTCCAGCAGCAACTCCCGTTGTATTTTCCGCCGGGAACGTACCTCATTGAACCTGCAAGACTGGCCGTGACACTGGGCAAAGGCCAAAGCCTGGTGATGCAAGGTGCCGGTCCCTTTTCCGTTTTGAAGCGCCAAGCCAATTCTACGGCGGCAGACTGGCGATGGCTGTTTTCGATCACTACTGCGGGCGGGGACGCTGACTCATTGGTCGTGTCCAATCTGAAAATCGACTCCAATGCACGCGCCAATCCTGTGCCGCAAGACCCGTACGCCTACGAGCACTCCGCCGACTTCTACATTCGCGGCGACGGCCCTGACAGCTATCTCAACTACGTGCTGTTGCAAAACATCTGGTGCACCGACGGGGTAGCCGACCATTTTTACTTCGCGGGAGAAACGAACTGCTACGTCCGCTCGGTATCGATCTGCGATTTTTACAGTGACGGTCGCAAACGTACCCGTTCGGACATTACAGTAACAGGCGGACTGGAACGGCTGAACGCGGTCAACGTCCTGTGCGACCGGTTTGAAGTAGAACTGAACGAAGCTTACGACGGCAGCCATCCGATGCTGGTGAACCTAAGCAATATTCACTGTCGGCAGCAGCTCGATCTGGAAGGACATCCGTCCGCACCGATTGTCGTGCAGGGCAGCCAACTCGTTTCCATGGACAGCTTCAGCCTGAGCTGTCTGACGGGCACGATCAGCGCCTCCACCTTCTACACCTCTGCCAGCAATAAAAACCGCGTCAATTTCATGCGAAACATGACTTTCGCACACTGCAAATGGGTCCTGCACACGACTGCACAAGGTGCGGACCGGACGGTTGGCAGCGGTCTTTCCGTCGACTACGACAACATCGGGCTGGTGTTTGACGGCTGCAGCTTCGAGGCCGCCGATTCGGCCCCCGCCATCGACGGCTACGCACTCAGTCTCGAACCGTGGGATGTCCCGTCGGAGAGGGTCGTTACCGTCCGCAACTGTTCGTTCGATCCGCGCCTCAGAAAAAACCTGTATTTGAACCGCTGCGGGCACGTTTATCTGGAAAACAACCGCTACTCCGGCTCCCAGCACGTCATCGCCCTGTACGGTACCGGGTCCTACCCGCTTTTTCTCACGATAGACGGTGGAGACTTCAGCCAGGTCAGCGGAAAAATGTTCTACCACAAAACTTCAGACAAAATCACGCTGTCCATGAAAAACGTACCCGTACCCGTCAGTTTGACGAGCGGCTACAGTTCTGACAACTCTTCCTATCTCCCCAACGTGGCGATTAACGAGCGAATCGTCTACGTCAGTACGCCTCCCAGCTCGTCGGTTAAATACGGAGGGATCAAAGGCGATACACTCAGGCTGATTACCCCTGTAAACGGGCAGCCGTGCGAGTGGGTCGCGACCACGACAAGCAAGACCGCCTGCACGTGGCTGGCTACCAAGATTGCAAAAAGTTAACACAACTTTCTCCCCGAAAAAAACATCCCTCCTCCCTGGTTTTGCACAGGGCAGAAGAGATGTTTTTTTACTAGGCGATCCGCTCCAAATCCGGATTGTACCGCTTTACATATTCATAAATTTCCTCGTTTTGCAGACGCACCTGGCTCGTCGCCCCCACCTGTTCTGCCAGATGCTGGGCCAACTGCTCCGCGCCTTTCTCGATGCGTCTTTTCGCTGCTTCCGGCAAGGTCAGCACATGCGGTACGAGCAGTTGCAGGTACCAAACTCCTTTGTCTTCCTCGGACACGTCGATTTCCAGTTCCATATCATTGCTGTCGAAATCGTAGAGGTGGTTGAACAGCACCTCTCTCGTTTCCTGTGTCAGGGAGGAGATGTCGAGTTTCTCCACGCTCAAGTAATACTCCTCGTTGAACAACACGAGCTGGTCATCGATTTGCTGATACTTTTTCGCAAGCGGATTCATTTTCCTGGTCCCCTTCCAGCTATCGCCACAATCTATCCTATAGCATATATGTTGACGAATATTTCGGCAACGTATTTTCCAGAAAATGTTGAATATTCTCCCTGTGGTCGGCACAATAGAAGTCATTCACAGCCGGGGATGGTAACAGGCATCCATATCTTGCCTCGTTCAAAAAAAAGCTTGCCGTGTTTGGCAAGCTTTTCTGCTTCTATATAACTTCTCTTTTTTACAGCAATGTCGAGCCTTCCGCCACTGCCTGCGCGTCCTCGCGCGTGATGAGCACCGCCCGCGCCTTGCCTCCGCTCTGCCCGGCGACGTAGCCGTCTGCTTCCATCATCTCGATCAGGCGCGCTGCGCGGTTGTAGCCGACCCGGAAGCGGCGCTGCAGTCCTGATGCCGAAGCCTGGCCTTGTTCCGCCACAAACAGGAGTGCCTCCATGTACAGCGGATCGTCGCCTGCATCGTAGGATTGCACCTGCTGCTCCAGGTCTTCCTTGCTGAACAGGTACGTCGGCTTGCGCTGCTTCTTGATTGTCTGCGTAATTCTTTCGATCTCGTCGTCGGACACAAAGTTGCCCTGCAAGCGTACAGGAGTCGTACCGCTCTCCAAAAACAGCATGTCCCCTCTGCCCAGCAACCGCTCTGCTCCGGACTGGTCGAGAATCGTGCGCGAGTCGACCTGGGAGAAGACGGCAAAGGCCAGACGCGTCGGCACGTTTGCCTTGATATTGCCCGTGATGACGTCCACCGACGGCCGCTGGGTTGCAAGCAGCAAATGAATGCCGCAGGCGCGTGCCTTTTGCGCGATCCGGATGATGCAATCTTCCACGTCTTGCGGAGAAACCATCATCAGGTCTGCCAGCTCGTCGATGACGATGACGATATACGGCAGCTGATCGTCTGTCGTCTGGTTGTAGCGGTCGATGTCCCGAACCCCCGCATCGACGAACAAGGCGTAGCGTTTTTCCATTTCCTCGACGGCCCATTTCAGCGCCGCCGTCGCCTGCTTGGCCTCTGTC
The DNA here is from genome assembly GCF_003710935.1 of Brevibacillus gelatini. GTDB lineage: Bacteria > Bacillota > Bacilli > Brevibacillales > Brevibacillaceae > Brevibacillus > Brevibacillus gelatini. The sequence continues at coordinate 35,133 of NZ_RHHS01000032.1, read as the reverse complement.
ACCACTGGCGTCACAAGATGCGGCAAATGATTGTACGGTGCCAACTCGACCATTTTCGGGTCGATCAAAAGCAGTCTGACCTGCTCCGGTGTCGCCTTGTAGAGCAGGCTGACAATGATCGAGTTGATGCAGACGCTTTTCCCCGATCCGGTCGCGCCAGCAATCAGGCCGTGCGGCATTTTTTTGATGTCGGCAATAATCGGTTCGCCGCCGATGTCCATGCCAAGTGCCACAGCCAATGGCGACGGATGCTGCTGGAATTTTTCCGAGCCGATTATTTTCTCGATCAGCACAGGACGGCTCGTCAAGTTCGGCACCTCGATCCCGATGGCATTGCGGCCCGGAATCGGCGCTTCGATGCGAATGTCCTTTGCAGCCAGATTCAGCTTGATGTCGTCGATCAGCCCGGTAATTTTGTTCACCTTCACCCCTGGCGCCGGCTGCAGCTCGAAGCGCGTGACAGACGGCCCTTTGACGATGCCGACGACGCTCGCGCTGACGTTGAAATTGGACAACGTCTCTTCCAGCAGCAGCTTTTGCAGTTGCGTATGTTCATTGTCATCCTCGCTGATCGGCGGGCTCGGATTGAGCAATGCAAGCGACGGCAGGGCGTATGGCTGCTCCTGGCTTTTCGCTGCGGCTGGTGGCTCAGGCAGTTCGGTCACGGGCGACAGCGGACTTGCGCTCTGCTCGTGCAAAATGTCTGTAGCGGCTGCCTCGGAAACCGCGCTCGCCGCCTGCGCCGCAGCAGAAGCTTCCGCCTGGGCATCCGGCATGGCCCGCGCCAGCAAGCGATTGACGTCTTGTGTGTAGGCTGGCACCTGCTTTTCTTCTTCTGCAGAAACGGGCACCGTAGTCTGATCCGGCAGTTCCGCTGGCTGTGCTTGCTGCTCAGGAACTGCCGCTTCTGCCCGTGCTTCCGACAAGGAATCGGCTGCTGGCCATTCGGCTTCATTTTCCGGCTTGTCCGCTATGACGCCATGCTCACGCTGTTCCCTCACGCTTTCAAGCTCGTCCACTGCCTGCGCTGCATCTGCTCCGTCTGTCAGGCTGTCGCCTTGGTGTGGTGGATTCTCGCCGCCCGCAGACAAAACTTCTTCTGTTTGCTCTGGCTTCACGGCTTCTACGGACACAGCGTCCTCTGTTTGCTCTGGCTCCACGGCTTCAACAGACAGGGCTTCCTCTGTTTGCTCTGGCCCCTCGCCTTCAACGGACACGGCTTCTTCTGTTTGCTCTGGCTCCACGGCTTCAACAGACACGGCTTCTTCTGCTCGCCCTGGCTCCACTCCTTCAACCGACACGGCTTCCTCTGCTCGCCCTGGCTCCACTCCTTCAACCGACACGTCTTCCTCTGCTCGCCCTGGCTCCACTCCTTCAACAGACACGGCTTCTTCTGCTCGCCCTGGCTCCACTCCTTCAACCGACACAACCTCCGCCAGCGCGTCGGTTTCCTGCGCGCCCGACCGAACGGTGCGATCGAGCTGCTCGCTGATTTCCTGCTCCCGCTGCTTGATCTGCTGCAGATGCTCTTCCTGCTCCAGCCGCGGATACACCACTCCCCCTGTCGTGTGGATGCGGTGTTCCGCCTCACGGGTGGACGGGGTGATTTTGCCGTAAACAGGCGAGACGATCTCCGACGGGCGGTACGCCTTCTTTTCCTCCGGCGCAAGCAACGTGCGAGAGACGCTTTCCGTCCGTCTCGCTGTCTGCCGCCGCTGAATGTCACGCTTGTACTCGACAGCCGACTGTTCTGCGATAGTCTCCGCCTGCTTTTCCGGCGCGTATTGCTCACGCGGGCGAAGCGTCTCCCGCTCACGCACAGGCGAGTGAGCGTGCAAGGAATCCTCTGCTGCCTGCTGATTCCTTTTTTCGTTTCGCTTGTTTTCCAAATAATCGTCTGGCACGACAGGAAAACGGAACTGACGCTCCCTGCGCGGACGTACGTCGTCTATATTTCGAGCATTTACCCGCTCTTTCGGGTAAATGCTTTTTGTCTTCGCCTGAGGCTTGCGGGGGACGGGAGGTGCGGAGCTTGCTTGCGGGCTCGCCACTGGGCGCGCTTCCACTGCCTCTTCCTGCTCCTCTTCGCCCTGAAAAAATTTCATCAGCTTTTGAAGCCACAACCACATGCTGCAACGTCCTTTCTTTGCTAACCATCTATTCCCTTTCATCTTACCACGAAACAGTCCATGATTTAGGCTGATTGTGTTTTTTTTCCGTATTTGCGAAACCTTTTCTTTCTTTGGACGTAATAGTTAGTGGAACAACAACCATTACATAGGGGAGGAACACAGCGTATGTGGAAAAAGGGAAGCGCCCTGCTTCTTGCAGGAATGCTCTTGCTTACCGGCTGTGCTGGTGAGGCTTCGCTGGTACGCGATTCGATCGTGGCATCCATCGATAAACCAAACTACGATTTTCAAGGAACCTTGAAGCTGACCGGAGACGTAGACAAATTGCCGGCAGCGCTCGGGGAAACCGCGCCGGACAAACAGGGGCAAGCCATCTTGTCTGCCATGAAAGCAGGCGTGACACTGAAAGGCTCCCAGCTCGATGTGAAAAACGCGAAGGTCCAGCTGGAAGTAAACGATGACAAGGTACTTCGCGACAACAACCTCTGGACTGGCGACAAAAAGGCGTCCGTCGAACTGGTCGTCAGTGATGACAAAGTATTCGTAAAATCTCCCCTCGACAGCAAATACTTGCTGATCGATACCAGCACTTCCGGGGCTCTCACCGGTCTGAACGAAAACGAACAGGTGAACCCGGCCAAGCTGAAAGAATTCCAGGACAAAATGAACCAGCTTACACTGGATTTCATCAAAAAATACGTAGGCAAATACGGCTACAAGCTGGCTGACGCGAAAAACCTGGGCATCGAAACCGTCACTCTGCCAAACGGCGAAAAAGTGGAAGCGACTCACGTAACCGTGAAAATCGACGCCAAAGAACTGGTGAAAATGTTCTTCTTCACAGCCAATGACGCAGTAGCAAGCCAGGACGTAAAAACATTCGCAATCGACATGATGGTTCTGACCAACTCCCTGACCGAAGAAATGTTCCCGGACTTGGGCAAAACGACCGAGGCAGAAAAACGCGCCAACGCCGAAGCAACCATCAACGAAATCCTGAAAGATGCAAAAGCATGGCTGGACGAAACAGGCAAAGTGTACACGCCTGAAAAAATCGTGGAAGAACTGAAAAAAGAAGGCTTCCAAAACCTCGCCTGGAACCTCGATTTCTATGTAGACAAAAACAAAATGCCTGTACACCAGAAGAGCGACCTGAACGTAACCTTCCAGTCGCCTGAAATGAAACAGCCTCTGACAGTCGGTCTGTATGCCGATCAATACGCGTACAACTTCGGAAAAGCAACCAAGTACGACGTTCCGGCAAAAGACGCTGGCCTGACAGCAGAAGATCTGTACAAAGATGAAAAAGCGATCAGCAACTTCAGCGACAAAGGCTTTATGCGCCACTTCGCGCAAAGCATGCTGGACGACGTCAAATGGCAAAAAGAACTGGAAGCCGAGTGGGCAGAAGAAACAAAAGCAACCACTCCTTAATTCCCACACAGCGAAAAAGCACGGCGCAACTACGCGTCGTGCTTTTTCTCATACGTGAGGATTCCCGCCTGCTCCAGATAGGCCAGCACGGCAGCAACCGACTCCTCAATCGTCTGCTCACTGCTCTCAATCACAATCTCCGGCTGCAGCGGCTCCTCATAGGGAGCGGATATTCCGGTAAACTGCCCGATTTCCCCGCGCCGCGCCTTTGCGTACAGCCCCTTCACATCCCGACGCTCGCACTCTTCCAGCGGGCATTTTACATACACTTCGATAAACTCTCCCGCCTCTACCAGACTGCGCGCCAGTTCGCGATCCGATCGATAAGGCGAGATGAATGCCGTCAAAACAATCACGCCTGCATCGACGAACAGTTTGGCCACCTCACCGATGCGGCGAATATTTTCTTTGCGGTCTTCTTCGCCGAAGCCCAGCCCTTTGTTCAGACCGTGGCGGATGTTGTCGCCATCCAGCACGTAGCTCGCCAAGCCTCGCTGATGCAGCTCCTGCTCAACCGCATTGGCCAACGTCGATTTTCCGGCTCCGGACAGTCCCGTAAACCACAGGACGCAGCTTTTGTGTCCTGCCCGCTTCTGCCGATCCTCCTTGGTCACCGTCGTCGGATGCCAAACGATGTTGGCAACTCCTTCCTTTGCCATGCGCGATCCTCCTTCTTCGTTTCCAAAAAACTCGCTGCTTCTTCCTCACACAGAGAGCGGACGAAGCCCTTCGATCAGCACGCGTGCCACTTCCGGCCGGCTGAACTCAGGAGGCGGCGCTTCCCCGCGCGCCAGCATTTCCCGCACCTTCGTGCCAGACAGCGCCACATGATGCTCCGAACCGTGCGGGCACGTTTTCGATGAGGCCATATTGCCGCAGGTTTTGCAGTAAAAGCTGTTCTCAAAAAACAGCGGCGTAATCCCAAGCTCCTCTGGCTGGAACTGGCGGAAAATGTGCTGGGCATCGTATGTCCCGTAGTAGTTGCCGACGCCCGCGTGATCTCGGCCGACAATAAAGTGGGTGCAGCCGTAGTTTTTGCGCACCAGCGCGTGGAAAATGGCTTCGCGCGGCCCCGCGTAGCGCATGGCGGCAGGAAAGACGGCGAGCTTGACCCGACCTGCCGGGTAATATTTTTCCAGAAGCACCTGATAGCTCTTCATCCGCACATCGGCAGGGATGTCATCTGCCTTCGTCTCGCCCACGAGCGGATTCAAAAACAGGCCATCGACGATTTCCAGTGCTGATTTTTGAATGTATTCATGGGCGCGATGCACCGGATTGCGCGTCTGGAAGCCGACGATTGTCTTCCAACCTTTTTCCGCAAACGCGGCTCTCGTCTCGGCTGGGTCGAAGTGATAATCGGCAAACGGCCCTTTGTCAGCGCGTTTCACCAGCGTAATCGGCCCGCCGAGATAAGTCTCGGGGCGATCCAGCAGCTTTTTCACCCCAGGGTGGTTTACGTCATCCGTGCCGTACACGTGCCGCGCCTCTTTCTGTTTGTCCGGGGAGTAAATATCGGCAATCTCCAGCAGGCCGTACACCTCTCCCTGATAGACCAGACGAACGGTGTCTCCTGTCTGAAGAGTATTCGCCACCGTCGCCGGAACCGGGAGCGTGATCGGAATGCTCCAGACCGTGCCGTCCGCGAGTCTCATCCGCTCGACTACCGACTCATAGTCGTGACGTTGCAAAAATCCGGTAATCGGACTGTACCCTCCAATGGCGATCAACTCCAGATCCGACAGCGCAAATGCATCAATCTCGACCTCGCCCGTCGCACGCGACAGGTCCGCCGTCGGGTCAAAACGGTTTACCAGTACGTTTCCATGCGGAATGCTACCACTCACATGAAGCCCTCCTCATCCATTTCGGTTGTGCTCTTTTTTCACGCCTACTTGGCGAGATGCAGTCCGCACTCTGTCTTGCCCAAATTCGCCCAGCGGCCCGCGCGCTCGTCTTCGCCCGGTTTGACCGGACGCGTGCACGGCGCACAGCCGATGCTCGGGTAGCTTTGGTCGTGCAAGACATTGTACGGCAGTCCAAACCCGCGGATATACTGCCACACCTCTTCGGTCTTCCAGTGAATCAGCGGACAAATTTTCAGCGACTGAAACTTCTCGTCGCGATTGACAAACTGAACGTCTGCCCTCGTCGCAGACTGTTCCCTGCGCAAGCCCGACATCCAGGCAACCGTTCCTTTCAGCACGCTTTCCATCGGCTGTACCTTGCGCAAGTGACAACACAGGTCGGGCTTAGTAGCCCACAGCTCGTCACCGTACTCTGCTGCCTGTTCGGCAAGTGACAGCTCTGGCTCCTTGATCGTCAATTGCAAGTCGGGGTAGCGCGCACGCACTTTTTCAATCAATTCATACGTTTCAGGAAAATGCAGGTGGGTATCGAGAAAAGTGACGCGAGCGTCTTTTTTCACCCCGCTTATCATATCGATAAGCACCATCGCTTCTGCCCCGAAGCTGCACGAATAGACCAGATCGTCGCCAAACGTCTCGTAGGCCCACTTGATGACATCGATGGTATCTCCCTTGGCGAGACTCTTGTTGATTTCAGCGAGCTGCTCGGCTGTTACCGTATCGTAATGCAGACGGCTCATATGCCCCCTCCTTGATCGTTGATTGAACTGTTTTCCCTGCGAATCAGGCGGATCAGCCCCACAAAGCCCAGCGTCGCCACGAAAACACTGACGAGCACGACCAGCGTGTACAAATCCGAGCGCAGGAACAAATGGACAAAAGCGAACGAAACGACAAGCGAAGAGACTGGCGAAACGATCCAGACCATGATGATCTGCTTGATAATTCCTTTTTGCCACAAAATGAAGCCCCGCTCAGACGTCCCTACGCCCAAAATCGCGCAAGTCGTGGCCTGTGTCAGCGGCACGGGAATCCCGAACAGCGAAGCGACGAGCACCAGCGTTCCACCTGTAGCTGATACCGCGCTTCCCTGCAAAAGCGACAGCGAAGTAATTTTCTTGCCGTTTGTTTCCAGTACCCTGCCTCCCAACACCAGACAGCCGCAGGCGACGGCCAGCCCACCCAGCCACACGCCGATTTCGGTCGACATCAGTCCGGCTCCCACGAGCGGACCGACCGCGTTCGCGACGTTGTTCATTCCGGCTGAAAAAGCTTCATACACACCGCAGGCGACGAGCAAAAAGGCCAGCCAGCGCTCTCCTTTGGAGCCAGGCTTTTGCAGGGACGGCCAGCTGCGCTCGATGCGGCCAATCAGCTTGCCGGCTCCGTAGGCCCCGATAAAGGCGGCCACTGGCACTACGACCCAAAAGAGCAGGATGACGAGGAGATGTCCGACAAACAAAGACTGATAGGCAAGTCCCACGCCCACAATCGCTCCTACCGTCACCTCGCTGGTCGAGAGCGGAATCCCAAGCAGATTCGCTCCGAACAGCGTCAGCGTGGCGGAAGCAAGGACGATCACCACCGCCTCGATGCTCATCAGATCCGCAGGGACGATCCCTCCGCTGATCGTCTTGACGACCTCGCCGCCTCCCAGCACAGCCCCCAGCAAGGCCGCTACGGCTACCAACAGCATGGCGATGAACTTGTTTTTGATTGCTCCGCTGCCGTATGCGGCGCCCATCGACGCTGCGGTCCCGCTGGCCCCGATATTCATCGCGAAAAACAAAGCGATGGCGATAGCGACATAACTCCAATCCACTAGCAGCACTCCCTCCTGTCATGCCAATCTGTTGTCACAAAGAAAAGAAGGGGTGCCGTACAGGGTACAAGCTGCACTGGCGATTTGCTCTTGCGGCCGGACTCCTTGGGCAAAGCTTGCCGGCTCTTCGGTGCTGACGACGCGCCACCCCATTTGTCTTGCGACTGCGCGCGTCTTTTCATCGGCGCAAAAAATCGGCTTACTCTCCCAGCCCGCTCCTGCAAAATCGGCCAGTGCAGGCAAAACTTCCTCGTCAGCGGCAGCAAACCAGTCAAACGTCAGCTTTTTCATCCAGGAAGCGGCCGGATGCGTCTCATCCCATTCCAGGACACCTCCTGCCGGCAGGTGCAAAAGCTCTGTTGCTCCCTGGGCAAAAACGTTGACACCGTTGGCGCGTACGTGCAAAATCCGCTCTCCATCCCGCGCCAGTTCCCGGCTCATGGCAGCAGAAGTGGCCGCGTGATCGAAAACACGCTCCGGGTACAGCCCTCTGCTCTCCAGGTACAAAGCAGCCTGCTTCCCGCGCACTGCGAGCCTGCACGTCAGCCGCCGCAGGTCAAACCGCCGTTTGCCCAGCTCTGCCAAAAATGCCTCCGCCTGCTGCACATCGTCGAGCAAAATCCAGCCATATGCCGCAAGTTCCTCGGGAAATACCGCATCCCCAGCTTGCAAAGGACGCTTCACGAGCGGAATCGCGATGACTTCTGCTCCGAGCTGCTCCAGCCTGCTCGCCAGTACATCGCCGCCGCCTCCAGGTCGGGCTGCGATGGCCACCCGCTGCCCAAACAGCGGTCGTGATTCGTACCAGTTCAACTGCTCGCGAAGCCGAACCACTTCACCCACGATGATGATGGCAGGGGCGGAAAAGCCGGCATTGGCGACATCGCGGTCAATCGTCGCAAGCGACCCGACCAGTGTCTGCTGCTCTCCTACCGTCCCCCATCTGACGAGCGCGACAGGAGTCTCCCCGCTTTTTCCGCTGGCCAAAAGCTGCGCCTGGATGTGCGGCAAATTTTTCACACCCATGTAAATCACGAGCGTTTCCATCCGCGCCAGCGCTGTCCAGTCAGGCCCCTTGCCGGCATTTTTGTCGCACAGATGCCCGGTGACAAACGCAACGGAGGAATTGTAGTCGCGGTGCGTAAGCGGAATCCCTGCATACAGCGGAGCCGCCATGCCGGAGGTGATGCCCGGCACGATCTCATACGGCACGCCATGCTCCACGCACATTTGCGCTTCCTCGCCGACCCGTCCGAACATGCTCGGGTCCCCGCCTTTCAGGCGAACGACCGTTTTTCCCTGTTTGGCTTCCCGTATCAACAGGAGGTTGATCTCTTCCTGCGGCAGTGTGTGGCGATCCCTTTCCTTGCCGCAGTATACGAGCCGGGCGTCCCTTTTGACATGGGAGAGAAGCAGTGGATTAGCCAGACGGTCGTACACGACGACATCGGCTTTTTGCAACGCCTCCTTCCCGCGAATGGTGAGCAGTTTCGGATCGCCAGGGCCAGCCCCGACAAACAAGACTCTGCCAGCGTTCATCATCGATCAATCCTCCTTGCTGCCTTCCTTTGGTGAAAAGCTGTCTGGGGTGTCACTGGCTGAAACGGGATGTTTCCACGACGTAGCCGACTCCCTGCCGTCCGAGCGGTTTCTTTTCCACCAGGCTCAGCTCCTTGATTTTTGGCGGGGCAATGGTGTGCCGCAGCAGATTGTTTTCAGCGGACGAAAAGGCGCGCTCGTCCGTCTTGGCAACCACGATGACGGTCATCAGCCGCCCGTCTTCGAGCACGGCCTCCAGTTTGTACAGGTAGCTTTCGGTTTGTTCCTCTGCCATGGTACTCCCTCATTTCCTTGGATCGGATGTTGTCCGGCGCGCTTACGCCGTCTGCAAAATGCTGTCAACCTGCTCCTGAATGCGTTCCAGTCCGACCCGCTCGACGTAGCGCCAGTATTCTTCTCCCTCCAGCCGCTCTTCCTTGTAGAACGTAATCAGTTGCACCAGGAAAGCTCCCAGCCTGTCGACGGTCACTCTCGCGTTCAGCTTGCGGTTGAATTGCGGTACTTCCAGCGTCCCGCCTACGTGGACGTCAAAGGCTTCGACCATTCCTTCCGGCGTTTTGACCTTTATCCCTTGCAGGCCGATGTCGGCAATCTGGCGCTGTCCGCACGAGTTCGGGCAGCCGATCATGTGAATGCGCAGCGGCGTATCAAGCTCAATGTGCTCATCCAGATACTGGGCGAGCAAACGCATCCGCTCTTTTGTCTCCACGAGCGCCAGGTTGCAATACTCAGTCCCCGTGCAGGAGACGGCATAGCCGACAAACGTATCCGGCTTCAGCTTGAAGCGGTTTACAATCAGCGGCTCTTCACGGAAGGCCGCCACCTTTTCCTTCGCGATATGGCGGATGAGGACATTTTGCGTGTTGCAGGTCCCGATTGTGCCATCCCCGTACTCATCGGCCAGGCGTGCCAACTCGATCAGCTCCGCAGCGTTCATCCGGCCGACGGGAACGGACAGGCCCGCATAGTAGTAGCCTGGCTGACGCTGCTCGTGCAAGCCGTAAAAATAGCCGCCATTCCAGCCCTTCGTCAAATCCTCTCCGCTCGTTTCCAGCTCGCCGACCAGCTTGATGAGCTCTTCCTTGAACTTTTCCGGTCCCCAGTCGGCCACCAAAAATTTCAGGCGGGCATGCGTCCGCTTCTGCCGATAGCCGAAGTCGCGGAACAAGGTTGTGACTCCGGCCGCCACCTTGACGACCTCTTCCGGCCGGACAAACACATCAAGCTGCTTCGCCAGGTACGGTTTCGCAGACAGACCGCCGCCCACCCAGACGTGGAACCCGATTACTTCCTCGCCTGCGATGTTCTTTTTGGCGGGCGTAAAAGCAAGGTCGTTGATTTGCGCGTGCGCAGCGTTGTAGATGTTCGCGGATACGGACATCTTGTATTTGCGCGGCAGGTTGGAAAAGTCGCGATTCAGCAGGAAAAACTTCTCCAGCTCGGCCACGATTGGACGTGTATCCAGCACTTCATGCGGATCGATTCCGGCGAGCGGATTCCCCATGATTTGCCGCGGACAGTCGCCGCATGCTTCGAACGAAGAAAGCCCGGCCGCAGCGAGCCGCTCAAAAATATCGGGGAACGTATCCACTGTCAGCCAGTGAAACTGGACGGCCTGTCGCGTCGTCACGTCGACGAGATCGCGGCCGTAGTCCTGGGCGATTTTTGCCAGCACTCTCGCCTGCTCGCTCGTCATGATTCCGCCGGGAATGCGCACCCGCATCATGAAGTGGCCGTCTTTTGGACGTTGCTGGTAGATTCCTGCCCATTTGAAGCGGTCCATATCAGAAGGTTCAATCGACGCAAAGCCCTCTTTGGAGTAGGTATTGATGATCGTCTCGATGACGTCCAGGCCGTCTTTTTCCAGCTTGGTCAGCTCCATCTTGTTCAGGGACGGATCATCTGCCCATTTCCACTGTTTTCTCTCTGCCATGCTCATACACGCTCCTTTTTGTGAAGAGGTCTGTTACAAGTGCCGTGCGAATGGATTGGGCAATCCAGTCTGCAATCAGCGGGTGAGGCAAATAAGCGCTGCCGCTGTAGCGATACGACAGTCCCGCCAGCCTTGCCGGAATCGATTTGCGGGTGAAGTACCCCTGGCTGACGAACAAGGGAAGCACGAGGACATCCCCTTTTTCCGCGAGCTGCAGGGCTTGTTCCCGCAACGTATCCGGCCGCAGTGTCGCATATCCCGCTGCGGAGAAGCCGTAGCGGTTTTGCAGGCGAAACGTCATGCGGCGCAACAGCTTTTCCCATCGCTCCTGGCCTTTTGGCAATTCGCTGCCGTGACCGACGAGCAGCAACGCTTCCTTGCCTGGGGCGCTCGACAGCTCCAAAATGCGCTGACCCACGATTTGCTCCACCAGCGGATGATCTTCCAGCGGCGGACACCAGAGCAGTCGAGCGCGAACCGGAATGCGCACCTGTTCCGTCTCCCAGGCGGGCCATGGCTCCAGTCCCAGCATGGCGCGTATTTCCGTTACGTGATTGCTCCCCGCCGAGGCAAACAAGGGAACCACGACAATCCGCTTCGCTCCGGACGCCTCCAGACGATTCCATTCGTCACTGATGCTTCGCCCCTCTACTTGGCCCAGATATGCCACCCGGATCGGCAGTTCGCTCTGGCACTGACTGACTGCCGACTCCACGAGACTCAGCCAGTCGGGATCGGGTGAACCGTGAGCGATTACCAAAGCCGCTGTTTTTGCCATCGGATAAACCCCTTATCCAAACCTGTTTTGTAAATCATATATGTTTAGTCGGAATTATAATGGAGATGTTATTGTCCGTCAACAATGAATTCCTAATTACTTGAAAATTACCTTGCTGAAAAAATATTTGCGCATTTTTTCTTTTTGCTGGATAAGAAAACCTCAATCGAATCCGTGTTGCAGCGGAAGACCATGCTTGCTGAATCGGGTTGTTTGTTCTTGAAAAAAAGCTGCCGGCAGCACCGACAGCTTCGCTTCGTGATTCCTGTTTTTCCTAGTAGCTGATGAGCGCAGCCATCAAGAGGCCGGCCGCAACGCTCAGCCTGGAGGCGAAAATGCCCACAGAGACGTTGCCATTCGGGATTTCAGACACGACCTTGAACGGCGTCACCCACTCGAACAAATAAAAAATGATGACTTGAAACACCATGCCGACCAGTCCCCATACGACCAAATCCCACAGGTTGACCGCATGGTAGACAGCGGATGCAAGCACGATCGCCAACCCGATAATTTTTCCGCCCAGATCGTGCGCTGCCGCCTTGGCCGCTGCCATTTTTTTCGGGTCGTCTGTTTGCGCCCCTTCTTTGATGAGAGCGAACTCCTTGTACGGAGTCGTAATGGTAAAGAAGAAAATACCCACTGCCAATATCGGAATTGTCACCGCCATATAGGCCAAAAAATTAAGTATGTAGCTCCATTGCGTAATCATGCCGCGCCCCTCTCCTTTTTGCTATCCTTTCATGCCGACTGGCAAATAGTACGACAGATTGTTCGTAATCGGACCTCCGACACGGGCAACAATCGCGGATGCTTCCCCGCCAATCCAGAACGAGCCCCACAACAGCCGTCCCGCGTACGGGCCCGTCACGGTCTGCACCGTGATCTCGGGCAGCTCCACCCGCTTTTGATAGATCATCGGCTGCTCCCAGTAAAATTCCTCCTGGTCTTTTTCCAGCAAAGTGCCATCTGCCGCATACAGCGCGACCCCGCCCCCTTCCCTGCCGAAAATGGGCTTGGTCACATAGGCATCTGTTCCTGCAAAGCGGTTTTCAAAATAGGTCGGAAGCATGTAGGTTTCAATCGTCGCATGCTCTTCTGCGGTAAAAAACTCCCCCGCCTCGTGCAAATTCCAGATGAGCGCCTGCAGCGCTTTTGTCTGGATCAAAAATGCGGACGGCGGATTGATAATCGCCAGTTTTCTGTCCGCAATCAGCGACAAGACGTGCTCGCCCGTAGGATAGCCGTCTTCGTCCCGCTCGTCTGCGAGCTTTTCCAGCGCATGCAGACGGTACAGCACATCGACGGGAAGCAGGCTGTCGCCTTCCTGCACGTACAGTCCGTCCTCCCAGACGCGCAGCTTTTCCAGCGGCGCAAACCGGGCAGCGAGTCCCGATTTTTCCATTAAATAAAGCGTAGTGCCCTTGTCTTCCTCGTGCCAGTCCAGCGAGCTGAACCAGACGTGCTCCACCGGATAGCCCATGTCCCTGTAAGCTTGCAGCAGCTTGGCAAACGCCTGGCGCAACTGGCCGTCCATGCCGGTATTCGGATTTGCCACTCCGAAAAAGCAGCAGGCGTGCTCGTTGACGTAAAAAGCTTCGACGATCCCGGTCGGCGTGTCGCTGTTGCACTCCAGCATCTTCAGCCCCGCTTCCGTCTTCGCAAAATCAAAGCGCCCGATTGCCGTAGGCAGCTTGCGCAGGACTGTCGTTCGAACCGCCTGCAGCGCTTGCTGCGGCACGCCCAGTTCGAGCAGAAGCGCGTCGTCTGCCTGCTGCAGCACAGGTGTCACTTTGGCAAAAACACGGCCGAGCGCAGTCGTCGCCGTCGCCAGTTCCTCCCGAAACGATGCCGGGATGAGGTGCAGATCGGCCAGCGCGTACTCTTCGCCGTACATCCAATCCCATGTAAAAATGCCTTCCTCACGCAAAGGGCCGTACAGCGCATCTCTTCTGTCTTGCACAACCACTGGCCTCACCCCGAGCTGGACCAGCCTGAGCTGCCGATTCCGCCCTTGGAGCTGCTCGTGCTAATGCCGCTTGATACGCCTTGCGCCTTGCTTTTCGATGAACCGCCTCCGTAGTAGACGGCCGACCCGCCGTGCGAGCTGCTGCTTCCTCCGTCGTCGCAATAGCCGTCATCGTCCCTGTCGTAGCAATCGTCATCATAGTCTGACGAGCAGCCGCCGATGACCATCGCTGCTGCCACAAACAGCCCGACGACCTTGGCCGATTTTGTCAGTGCCATCCTCTTTCCTCCTACTCTGTCGGCCGTGCGTAGTAAATGTACACCTGACGATCCTCATCCACTTCGGCCGATGTTTTTTCCCACTCGCGCCCATTCAGGTACAAATAGTCGCTTTGCAAATGCAAGAGAGCATCGTCGTCATCCTTGAACGAAAACGTGTGCACGAGCGGATAAAGCTGTGTGTTCTCGCGGTACTCCCGCATCTCGATCTGGATGCTCCCCCAGCGCACGGACGGCCTCTCCGGGTAGTCCACGGCCGTTTCCTCCGTCGAATGCCGGACGTAGATTACGTACGTCCCCTGCTCAATCGCGCAGGAAGTCTTCTCGTAGACAACATGCCCTTTTACCAGGTAGTCGCAGGCAAAGCGCAAGGATACCTCGTCCTTGTCGATCCGGTCGTAGTAAAACAAGACCGGGTAGCCGTTCGTCTCATCCAGCAGCCGATATTCCAGTCTGGCCATTTTTTCACCCCATTTGCACGAAAAATCCTGCTTCTATCGCGACTCGCAACTTTTTATACGCGCTGCGAAACAGTTGGTTGCCCAAAAATTATAAAAATCAGCTTAACAGGAAAAAGCTGGCGCGAGAGTTCCGCCCCGAGCGCCAGCCTCAATGATTCCTGTGAAAAAAGTCGCGCTGTCAGCCGTGCGGCAAAGCCTGGCGCGAGCAATCCGCCGCCATGCTCTGCTCCACAAGCAGGCCGCGAATCGACCCGTGCAAATGTCCGTTCGTCGCCACAAGCGAGCGCACCTGATCCTGGACAAACGGCTCGTGGCGGTACGGATTCCCCTGCCAGTCGGTGATGGTCGCTCCCGCCTCGCTCGCGATGACGATCCCCGCAGCGACGTCCATGATGCCCGAGCGCTGCATGACGATGTAGTCCAGCCAGCCGTTGGCGAGCAAACACCAGTCGAGCGCCGGAGCGACGTTGCGCAAAATCCGCTTCGTGTTCAGCACAAACGGCTCCGTAAAGGCCAGCTCCTCCTCCTTGGTCACGGTATTGCGCCCGCGGATGTACGTTCCGACGGCTCGCGTCAGGTCTGTCCGGTTGTTGATCGACATGCGCCTGCCGTTCAAAAACGCGCCCTTCCCTTTTTCCGCCCAAAACATTTGCCCTGCGACCGGATTGTAGACCACGCCGAGAACGAGCTCGCCCTTGTGCTGCAAGGCTATCGAAATACTGAAGTAAGGATGGCCGATAAAGTAGTTGTTCGTCCCGTCCAGCGGATCGACAATCCATACATACTCTTCGTCCCGGCTGACCATTCCCACCTCTTCGGAATAAATCGTATGGCTGGGAAAATGGCGGTGCAGCACCTCGATAATCCGCTGCTCGCTGCCTTTGTCCTCCGGCAGCTTCACGTCGTTATGCAACTCCTCGTCTGGCGTAAGCTGTTCGAGAAAGCGCTCCTTCAAAAACTCGCCTGCTGCACGAGCAGCTTCCTTGGCTACATCAAGCATTGATTTTTGCCCCTTCCTGCTATCTATCATTGTTTTCCCTTGCATTCTTCATCCTGACCTTACTATGATAGAATGACACCCATCTCGCGAAAGACAGAAACGCAGCGCGGGTCCTATCCGCTTGCCTGCCTTTGGCTATCAGCGCCCGACGCCTTTAGGAGGGGAAAACATGAACAGCGATTTCATTCGCTTGAAAAATATGGAGGGTGAGCTCAAATTCACCCAAATGAACAACAGCTACGGCTTCTCGGTCACGACGAAAGAACTTGTGTTTTTCAAGCCGCACCTGACCTACCACCTGTTTTTGCACGACATCGTCAGCATGGTGCCGCATACCCTCGACAAGACGCCCATTTCCTTTCATACGAAACGCGAGGCCGTCCACACGACATTTGGCTCCCATTACTACAAGATCAGCGTCAAATGGGCCAGGATCGTCTCCCGCTCCGGCATCGTGGAAAAGGAAGACATGGAGTTCATCGTCCCACTTTCCAGCAAAATGCTTGCTTACATTACCCAATATAGCGGGCTTTTCGTGATCCGGTAAAGTCTGGATAAAAACAGCCTATCGGGTGTGCGTCTTTCGCACGCCTTTTTGCTATTTTCTGTTCAGGACGATAAACGATCCCGTACCGTGGGCGACCCGCTTGTTGCGCTCGTCGTAGACAGTCCCCTCCATGACGACCAGCGTGTTCCCCCGGTGCAAGAACGTCGCTTCGGCGCGCAGCCGCTCCCCTACGCCCGGCCGCAGGTAGTTGATTTTCAACTCGGTCGTCACCGCGTACTGCTCCGGCGGCAGCGAGCGGTTGATGAGCGAACCCATGGCCGAGTCGATCAAGGTGGCGAGAATCCCCCCGTGAACGGCACCCCCGGAGTTGTGCATGAACACGGTGAGCGGCAGCTCGAAGCGATACGACTGCTTCGTCTCGTCGATAAACTCTCCCTTCAACCCAAGAAAGCCGGATAAATAGGCGCTTTTGCGCTCGCGCTTCTGGCGGATCGCCTGCAAGGCCAGCTCTAAAATTTTCCGTTCCTCGTCCGTTCCTTCCGTCCAGACATTTTTTAGCTCTTCTATCATTTTGTTCACTCCACCAAAAATAGACTCAGTCCTTTTATTGTAGCCCATAAAGCCGGTTTCCGCCATGTCTCCACCAGCCAGTCACAGCCGCTCACAGGCGGAGCACTGAACGAATGTTCAGACTTTTACGGTTGTTTCTATTAATGAAAATTGATAAGATAGTGCAAAACATAAGACAGGTAACTTTCACGTGTAGGAAGGGAGAGTTTCACATTGGCTAGACTGAGAAGTGACATGATTAAAAAAGGTTTTGACCGCGCTCCCCACCGCAGTTTGCTTCGTGCGGCAGGAGTGAAAGACGAAGATTTCGACAAACCGTTTATCGCGATTTGCAACTCTTACATTGACATTATCCCTGGCCACGTGCACTTGCAGGAATTTGGCAAGCTGGTCAAAGAAGCTGTTCGTGCAGCAGGCATGGTTCCTTTTGAATTCAACACCATCGGGGTTGACGACGGCATCGCCATGGGCCACATCGGGATGCGCTACTCGCTCCCGAGCCGCGAGATCATCGCAGACAGCCTGGAGACGGTCGTAGCCGCGCACTGGTTCGACGGGATGATCTGTATCCCGAACTGTGACAAGATTACACCAGGGATGATTATGGGCGCCCTGCGCGTCAACATCCCGACTGTATTCGTGACAGGCGGCCCGATGAAAGCAGGCAAAACGAGCGACGGCCGCTCCATCTCGCTCTCTTCTGTATTCGAAGGCGTCGGCGCTTACCAGGCTGGCCTGATCGACAACAAACAGCTGGAAGAACTGGAGCAATACGGATGCCCGACCTGCGGTTCCTGTTCCGGTATGTTTACCGCCAACTCGATGAACTGTCTGCTCGAAGCAATCGGGCTGGCGCTGCCAGGCAACGGTACGGTTCTCGCTGTCTCCCCTGAGCGCCGCGAGCTGGTACAAGCTTCTGCCGAAAAGCTCAAGTATTTGATCGAGCAGGACATCAAGCCGCGCGACATCGTTACGCTGGAAGCAATCGACGATGCCTTCGCGCTCGACATGGCGATGGGCGGTTCTACCAATACCGTTTTGCACACGCTGGCGATTGCCCAGGAAGCGGGGATCGAATACCCGATTGAGCGGATCAACGAAGTTGCGAAGCGCATCCCGCACATTTGCAAGCTCGCTCCTGCCTCTGACTACCACATCGAGGATTGCCACGAAGCAGGCGGCGTGTCTGCTGTGCTCAAGGAGATTTCGCGAAAAGAAGGCGCGATTCATCCAAACCGCATTACCGTGACAGGAAAAACGCTGGCTGAAAACATCGCCGACGCTGAAATCAAAAACGACCAGGTCATTCGTCGTCTGGAAAATCCGTACAGTGAGTCCGGCGGCCTGGCCGTCCTGTTTGGCAACCTGGCCGAGCAAGGCTCGATCATCAAAACCGGCGGTGTCGATCCTTCCATTAAAAGACACGAAGGTCCGGCGATCTGCTTCGACTCCCAGGAGGAAGCACTGGCGGGCATCGCTGCTGGCAAAATCAAGCCCGGACACGTCGTCATTATTCGCTACGAAGGACCAAAAGGCGGTCCTGGCATGCCGGAAATGCTCGCTCCTACCTCGCAAATCGTCGGGATGGGTCTGGGCAAGGAAGTGGCGCTGGTTACAGACGGACGCTTCTCTGGCGCTTCCCGCGGCATCAGTATCGGCCACGTCTCGCCGGAAGCGGCGGAAGGCGGCCCGATCGCTTTCGTCCAGGACGGTGACATCATCACCATCGACCTCGAAGCGCGCACGATCCACCTGCACGTGGACGAGGCTGAACTGGCCCGCCGCCGCGAAGGCTGGCAGGAATTCCAGCCAAAAGTCAAAACAGGCTACCTGGCCCGCTACTCCAAGCTGGTGACAAATGCAAGCAAGGGCGGCGTTATGAAAATCTAGTCTCCGAAAAAAGACACCCCCTGCCTTTGGACAAGCTGTCCGCAAAGGCAGGGGGTTTTCTTTTGCAAAAAGCTATACGTTACCGATCCATGAAGCGCACACTTTCCGGGCTCAAGCCGCCGAGACGCCACAGGGCCAGCTTGCGGTACCCTTCGTCCTCGATGACTTGCGCCCAGTTCGCAAGCGTCGTCCCGTCGGCGTACCAGACAGTGTGCTTTCGGTTGTGTTCATCCACGTACGAAAAATGGAGGCTGCCGCTCGCCTCATCCCGTTCGGGCGGCTCCGCGCCTGATTTCGCCAGCTCCAGCGCTTCCTTTTCTGTTACGGCAGTCACCTCGCCGGATTCCGCCCAGTCAAACCCGCCAGCCGCGATGGCAATGACCTTTTCCCCTGGCACTGCCTGCATGGCCGTTGCCAGCTCCTTGATAAACTGCCGATCCGCCTTTGGTCCCGGCCCGCTCGTCGTCCCGTACAGATTGTAGGCCATCATGACATAGACCGGGCCTTTTGGCAGGGCAAGCTTTTCAAGCGGCGTTCGCGGTTCGAGCACGATCCGCAGCGTTTTCTCCTTCTTCTGGAGCTTTTCATACAGCTCCTGGATGAAAAGCTGCATGTTGCTCCAGTCTTTTTCTTCGACTCGCTCGTAGTCGATCTCCACACCGTCGAACTGGTAGGTGTCGACCGCCTCCATGATTTGCGCGATATGCTTGGCTCTGCTTTGCGGGGTAGCCATCAGTCGCGTGACGATGGAAGGGTCCTTCTGCACGTCAGTGCCATCCGGGCGCTTCAGGTCGTTCACAATCGTCAAATCGACGCGGACAAGGCTGCTTTTTTGCGCGATTTCCTTGACCTTTGGCAGTCCCTTTTTAAACATGTCCGTAAACAGCAAGTTGTCTGCTTCATCAAAGTAAGCCGCAAACATTTGCACACGGGTCAAGCCATTCGTCATCCCTTGCAAGTCTTCGGAACCATCCTGCCATTGCCAATCGGCTACCCAGGCGGTCTTTTCCAGAGGTTGCTCGGCTGCCTCCACTCTCTTCCACATTTCTTGATCGCTTCCGTTTGTCGCGCAGCCAGTGCAGAGCGCCGCAAACACCATGAAGCAAGCAGCAAGGATTAACACTTGTTTTTTAAACGGCGTCTTCATCGTCACTTGATTTGGTTCCCCTTTTCTCGCTGATTAGAACGTTTCGATAACCCAGTCAATGACAGCAGAGACGGCTTTTTTGCTGGTATAAACCACTTTATCCCAGCCAGCATATTCGCTTCTGAAAAGGACCGTTTCCGTACTTGATGTGCCATCGGCCAGCGCGACCACGCTCATGTCCGTGAACACGGCATCGTAAATGTCATCTTTTTTGTTTTGCTCGCTATACCTGGATTCCAGGGCCAAACCGCCGCTGTCGAGCGTCGTCTCCTGGCTGTCGATCACGACTTTTTTGTCCACGGATACCGTCAAATGCTTTTTGCTGAGCGTAATCTCCAGTTGTCGCGTATGCTGAATATTGATGGGATAGCCAGGGTCTTCTTTTGGCGCTCCTTGCTCAGTCTGCGCTTTGTTGTACACCGTCGCCTTGTCGTAGGCCAGATCTTCCGGCTTCCATTGGATCTCACTCAAAGGGACCTTCGCCAGCTCAACCAGCTTCCCTCCAGCCTGCTTCTCTTCCAACTTTACCTCATTGTTTTCCAAAAGCAAGCGAATGAAGGAATCTTTTTTGCGATCGTAGCGCAAGTAGATGGCCTGTCTGCCGACGACATTGCCTTCCAGCTTGGTGATGACACGCAAATCCGGATACTTCTCGCTGTCGCGCAAATACAGCATGCCGCTTCCGCCGGGCGGGGATGTCAGCACGATGCTGTTCTCCCGGAATTCCTCCGCACCGCCCATGCGCTCCCATTTTGCCGCATGCTGCTCGTCGCCCAGCACGAATTTGACCTTTTGCTTGGTATCCTTCTGGATTTTCATCAGCAGATGGTTCGTATACCAGTAAGGAGCAGCCTGTACGCGGGTCAGGTTGTACAGATTGTCCTCGCTCGTATTGTAGGCATTCCCTTCCCTGTTGAAATGCATCGCAAAAAGTTGCCGGATATTGGCGTCATTCACATCGGAGACGAGCCGGTTCATCCCCTGATAGAGCGTGTTGGCGTGCATAATCATGTACACCTGGGGAACAAAGCCGAGCTGCTCCGTGTAAATGTCTTTCATCAGCCGGTAGTCTTGCGTGATCCGCGCTTCCATCTGCGTGCGGTCTTCTACCGGGATCATGTTGCTGTCGCGCAGAAAGTCCATCAAATAATGATTGTAATACTCGATATTGGTTTTGACGGAAAGCTCGTTTTCATCCTTGATCCCGATAAACTGACCATCCCGATCAAAAATGTTGATGTACGTCAAACGGTAGCCGTTCGACCCCAACTCCCAAAAGCCATTTTTCTGCATGCCCAGCAAGTCTTTCGGCTGCAAAAACTTGTTGTCGCTGTTGCCCATTTTGTTGGCGTACGTCAACGCGGTTGCTTTGTAATTGTACTTTTCCAGTAGCGGCTGGGCGAACAAATGCGAATCGTTTCGTCCATCCTCAAAGGCCAAAAACAACGCTTTTTCCGGCAACGGCCGCTTTTTTTGGTAAAAGTCGAGGATGTCCTGCTGCGAGATCGTGACGTATCCTTGCTTGCGCAGTGCTTGCAGATGCTCATCCAGAAGCTCCTTGTCAATCAGCTTGGGCGTGCCGCTGCGCCCTACCCCAAAGTAAGACAAGGCGATGAAGCCTTTTTCGTTGTGCCATTGTGAGCGGTCCGGTTGCTCGTATTGCTGTGTATCGAATGCGCCTTGATACACCAAGATTCCTACGAACAGCAAAATCACGAGCTGCCAGACGGTCCGAATCTTTTTTTTGCGATCCTTTTTGCGATAATCCAGGACGGGATTTTGTTTCGCTTTCATCCTCATTCACCACCCTTCCTCACGAAATTGGCCAGAGTTGGCAAATCTGTTCCGCCTGAACCGTCAAAAAGGCAACGTAAAGCCTTTTTTATTTTTCTTTTGCTTGCGCGCTTCTTTTTTCAGTCTTTCCTCCACGTCTTGCGGCGTCTCGCGCGTCCCCCAGGTCGATTTCCAAAACGTCACCCAGGCGACAGGCATCTGCCAGAGCAGGACAAATTCGTAGAACAGACAAAAAATAAATCCGAATACCCACAGCTTGCTCCTGCGATACAGCAGGTGCGCCAGACTCATCAGCATCGCCATCAGCAGCAGTCCCATCAAAAATGTCCCTGGAAACACATGGTGCACCAGCGGAACATAGCACAGGTTGTACAAGACAATGACGGGCGCCGCGATGGGCACGATCAATCCAATGTAAAAAAACAATGCCATAAACGGCTCTTTTTTCCAGATGAATGTACTCGCTCTCAGCGATTCCCGCAGCCACGAACGCTTCCAACGCATCTGCTGCTTCAAAAACACACTCATTTTCGACGGCACAATCGTCGAGCAAATGGCCGAGTCCTGATAGGAGGTCCGATGTGTTTGCAAAATGAAGTTGGTCATGCTCCGATCATCGCCAAACGTCGCCGGCTGCCCGAGAAATTTCTGATTGAGCCAGGCTTCGGCATGCTTCAACACCAAATCCTTGCGGTAGCAAGACAGCGGTCCCGACAGGCAGGTCACACTGTCAAACCACGCTTCTGCCGCTTTCATGATCCGAAAGGCAATATAGTAACGAACTGTTTGCAGCTTCGTAATCGAGTTTGTATACTTGTTTTCCACGTCGGTGCGCCCGGCGACGCCCCCCATTTTCGGGTCCTGAAATGGCTGCACCAGATGGCGGATCGCATCCGGTTCCAGGAAGCTGTCGGAGTCGACAAATACGACGAGGTCATGCTTGGCCATCTCCACGCCCTTCACCAGGGCGACACGCTTTCCGCCGTTTTCGGGAAGCACATGCATGCGTACCCGCTCTTTCGTCTTGAAGCGCTCGGCTTCGTTGTGGATCATCTGGATGACCTTCTCGATCTGCTCAGCCGATCTGTCTGTGGAGCGGTCATCCACGACGATGACTTCCAGCTTGTCAATCGGGTAGTTTTGATTCACGCAGCTCAGGATCGTCCGGTGAATCCATTTCTCCTCGTTGAAGCATGGAATAATAATCGACACGCCCGGCGTGTAGTCCGGGTTGATCGGTACATCCCGATAAAGCGCCCCGAACAAATAGCGGGTGAGCAAAAAGGCAGCCGCGATCAGGCTGTACAAGTACAACAGGATGTTGTACTTGAAGTAGATGATGCTCTCGGTCCGCATGAGCATGATGAACAGTGTCGAAACGAGCAGCATGGCGCTCGACGTGTAAACCGCGTACCCCCATCTTTTCTTTTGCAGGTACTGCGTAAGCGGCCTGGCAAACTCAAACGCCAGCATGAACTTCTCCTGTCCATCCTCTTCCCGCGTAAAGCTCCTGACTGCACGCGCCTCCAACCTTACCTTCGATTCAAACCCTTCCGGCATCGTCCCCGGCGGAATGTCGCAATGAATCACCACTTTTTTCCCTACAAACAGCCGCTGTGCCGCTGCAGGGCCGAACTCGACAAGCAAGCCGGTGGTGGAAATATCCACAGCCCGTCCCTTGACCGCAGTCTTTTTCTGGTTCTTGCGGGCATAGACGATGACTTCAAAATTGGCCATGTACCGCAAGCTCAACATCCGCATATTGTCCAAATAGGCACTGTCTGTATAAACGGCATCTGCGGCCTGGCCGCGGCGATCCACCTGTGTACGAACATGCTCCGGATCAGGTACGTGTTTCAAAAGCCGCCGATCTGATCGGGAAACCGTCAGTACTTCCTCCTGCTCCTGTTCCTGCTTCTTTTTTCTCTTTATAAAAAACACGGTTGCCCCCACCTTCTCTTACAAGCTCCAGTAGTGGTACCCTCTGTTCTCAAAATCGACCTTGTTGTAGATTCCTTTGATGTCAACCATCATTTTCGTCTGGCCGCTGCCAAACATGGCCGCAAAATCTTCGACGCCAAGCGCGGCAAAGGCTGCGTGCGGAACCGCGACGACCACCACGTCCAAATCTTTGAGTGCTTCCGGTTCGGAAAGCTCGATCCGATACTCCTTGTACGCCTGCTCCGGATCGACCAATGGATCGACGATGAGCGTGGTCATCCCGTACTCTTGCAACTCGCTGATGACGTCCATCACTTTTGTATTGCGAATGTCCGAGCAGTTTTCCTTGTACGCCAGGCCCATGATGCCGATGCGGACGCTGCTTGTGTCCAGCTTTAGCCTGACGACGGACTTGACGATCTGCTCCGCAATGTACTTGCCCATCCCGTCGTTGATATGGCGGCCAGCCAAAATAATTTTTGAGCGATACCCGCTGTCCTCCGCCTTGTACGTCAAATAATAAGGATCGATGCCGATGCAATGCCCACCGACGAGGCCAGGCGTGAACTTGAGGAAGTTCCACTTCGTGCCGGCTGCCTGCAGCACTGCCTTCGTGTCGATGCCCATTTTGTGAAACAGCATGGCCAGCTCGTTCATGAACGCGATGTTGATGTCGCGCTGCGCGTTTTCGATCACTTTTGCCGCTTCCGCCACCTTGATGCTTTCCGCCCGATAAACGCCCGCTTCTACCGCCAGCCCGTAGACGCGCGCGACCGTGTCCAACGTTTCCTCGTCGATGCCGGAGACGATTTTAACGATCGTTTCAAAGCGATGCACATCATCCCCCGGGTTGATGCGCTCAGGCGAATAGCCCACCTTGAAATCCGTGCCGCACTGCATCCCGGACTCGCTCTCCAGCAGCGGAATGCATATTTCTTCGGTCACGCCTGGGTAGACCGTCGATTCAAAGACGACCACAGAGCCTTTTGGCATCTGTCTTGCCACAGTCCGGGTAGCCGCCCGTACATATTGCAAATCCGGCACGTTGCCGCTTTTGATCGGCGTGGGAACCGCAACGATGAAAAACCGCGCTTCCCGCAGTCTCGTCTCATCCGCTGTAAAGTCGATCTCACTGGCTTCTTGACATGCTTCCCCGATAAACTCGTCGGGAAAAATCCCCTGCTGGTAGTTCTTCACCTTTTGCGCATTGACATCAAAACCGATCACGGAAGCTTTTTTCGCCAGGGCAGCCGCAACAGGCAAACCTACATACCCCAGTCCGACGACGGCGATTTTTTCCTCCCTGTTTACAATCGCTTCAAAAAGATTCATGGTGTCTCTTCCTCTCCATTTGTCGATTATGGACCGAACATTTCTGTCATTTTCACAAAGCTGTAGCCTTTGCTTCGCAGCTTTTCAATGATGATCGGCAATGCTTCCACCGTATGGGTATCATCCAGCATGTGCAGTAAAATGACGCTTCCGCTGCGGGCTTGCTCCAGTGTAGCATTGACAATTTCCTCGGCCGTCCGCGTGCGAATATAATCGGAAGGATCGACGTCAAAGTTCGCAATCGTGTGGTAGCCTGTCGCACTGATCGTTTTCAACGTGTTTTCATCAAAAACCCCGGTAGGCGGCCGGAAGTACATCACTGGCTTTTGCTGGATAGCCTCTGTAATGATCTGATGAGCTTTCACGATCTCTTCCTGCAATTGCGCCTTCGTAATCTTCGTTACCACAGGGTGGGAATACGTATGGTTCCCTACGTCGTGTCCAGCTTCGGCAATCGCCCTGGCAAGGTTCGGGTTTTTCTCCACGCCGTCTGCCCGCAAAAAGAAAGAGGCTTTCACCTTGTACTTGTCCAGGACGTCCAAAATTTTTGTTACCGTATAGTCCGTTCCCCAGTCGTCGAAGGACAAGGCAATCTGGTTTTTTCCTGTCTCGGCCCGCATGACGTATTTATAGGAAGCGTGGCGATCATCCGGGGCGATTTTCGCTGCGTCGAAGCCCGCAATTTGCGGCAGCGGCTTTCTCTCCTGCCCGCCTGCGATCAATTCCTGCAACGTGACGAATCGGTATCCGACGTCACTGGCTGCTCGGGCAAGCAGAGAAACATTCTCATTTAACTGCTTGTTTTCTTGCGTATCCAGCGCAATGATGCCGCCACGGTTGATGTATTTGCGGACGTACCGCATTTTTTGCGCTTCCGTCTCATTTTCCCAGTTGTGCAAAAACAGGCTGGACGATACGACCGCTTCCTGCCCCGACTGGGCTGCCGCGAAAAGGACGTCGTCCGAGTACGTGCCTGTTTTCGTTCTGACGTAGCGCACGCTTTTGCCTGTCGCTTTTTCAATGACATCCCGGCTCAGCTTGATTTCCGAGCTGATTTGCTCGTAGGAAAGTGTGGTCAAATCGAGCTGGTTCAACGTATTGTTCTCGATCTCATGGCCGCGTGCGGCGATTTCCTTTGCCAGATCCGGCTCTTCCGCGACACGCATGCCGGGCAAAAAGAAAGTAGCCTTTAGATGATGCTTGTCCAGTTCATCCAAAAGCTTCTTCATCGTCTCGCTATCTGCCATTCCATTGAAGGTGAGGGACAGTTCCCGTCTGGTTGTGTACACGAACGGAATGGCTTTGCTCTTGTCTGTCGTGGAGCGAATGATGTCTGAGGCAACGTTGGATTTTTGCGAAAAGTACCCGACTTTTTGTTGTTTGCTGGAATCAGGAACACAACCAGTCAACAAAACAACCCCGATCATCATCGATACCACGGCAAACCAGAAATGGATTCCTTTATCGACTGCACTCGCCTGCATTTGCATACTCCTTTTCTCCCAGTCTCTCATAGGAACTTATACCTAGTCTGTCATCATTCATTCTAATCGTTTTAGCAGCGGGTGACTATTGGCAAATGGAGAAAAAGTATTTGTTCAGTCGGGAATCAAATCTGCCATTTTGACAAAGGTGTAGCCTTTTGCCTTCAAGCGTTCAATCACCGTCGGCAAAGCCTCGACCGTATGTATGTCATCCAGAATATGCAGCAGGATGATGCTTCCATTCCTCGTCTGCTCCATGACGCCGTTCACAATATCTTCAGCGCTATTCCTACTGTCCCAGTCCAGCGTCGTCACATCGTACATGGCGATGTCCCTGTATCCGGCTGCTGCGATGACTTTTGCCGCCTCCTCGTTTATCACGCCAGTCGGGGGACGAAACAGCATGACAGGCTGTTGCTGAATCGCTTCGGTAATCACGCGGTGCGCTTTGACCAGGTCTTGTTGCAGCTCTTCGGGGGTCAGCTTCGTGATAACCTGGTGGCTATAGCTGTGGTTCGCCACGTCATGTCCACCTTCCACCATGGCTCGCGCCAGATTGGGATTGGCCTCCACCCCTTTTGCCCGCAGGAAAAAGGTCGCGACTACATCGTGCTGTTCCAAAATATCGAGCACTTTCGTAACGGTCTTGTCCGTTCCCCAATCGTCGAACGTAAGGGCAATTTTCGGTTCGTTTGTCTCCAGCCGATTGATGAAGCGATAGGCGGCATTTTTGGTATCGGGATTGATTTTGGCCGCATCATAGCCCGGTATTTGTTCCAGCGGCTTTCTCTCTCCGCCATTTGCCACAAGCTGCCCAAGGGGAACGAGCTTGTACCCGATATCCTTTGCGGCTTGGGCAATGTAAGCGATGGAGTTGACGACTTCGGGATTGATGTCGGTATTCATGGAGATAATGCCGCCTCTGGTCATGAACCTTGCCACATACTCTCCAATCGTCTTCGCATCTTTCATGTCGCGATCTTTCGGATTAATGTTATAGCTGACAACCCCCTTCATTCCGAGCGCAGCGGCAGCCAAACGCACTTCATCCGTAACATCGCCCGATTTTGTGCGAACATAGCGTGGTGTGACACCTGTCTGCTTTTGGATCACCTCGTTGCCAAGCTGAATTTCCTTGTAGATTTGCTCGTAGCCAAGCTTGGTCACATCCAGTTGACTCAACGTGTTGTTTTCAATTTCGTGCCCTCTGTTGAGAATCTCCAAAGCAATGTCTGGCTCTTCCGCCACTCTCATCCCTGGGAGAAAAAAGGTCGCCTTGATCTGGTACTTGTCCAGTTCATCGAGAAGACGCTTCATCGTGACGACATCTCCCATCCCGTTAAAGGTCAGGGACAGCTCTTTTCGCCCCGTGTAAACGAACGGAATCACTTTGCTTTTTTCCCCTGTATAGTGGGGGATGGTTTGAGCGGCATCCTGATTCGAAGTTTTCCCGACCGTCTCCTGACTGCCTCCCCAAATCTGACATCCGACAAGCAATGAGCTTGCGACCAGAAGTGCGCCCCATGGAATCCACCGTTGCTTGTGTCCAATTCGTGTAGTTGTCATCAGGTTTTCTTTCTCCTTGTCTGCAAAAGCATTTGGCATATAGCTTTGTATAGGTAAAAATACCCATTCGATCCATTCGCAAACCTCTGTTAATATGTGTCCTTTTTCCCATGCATTGCCTTTTAACATTTTACATGACCCGATTTTAATAGAGAAGTCCTATTTTGCCATAAGAGCCTCATCATTAATTAAAACCGACTCCGGCCGCGCATTCCAAAAGTCACCTGCAAAAAGGACGATCCGACTGGACCGCCCTTCCTTTCGCCTGCTTTGCCTTTTGACAAGATTTGCTTGCCTGCGTCCCGCAACGAACTTCGCTGTGAGACGTATGAATAAGTAGAGAAAGAAAACACCGCTACAGGACACGACGCGCTGACACAAAACGCTTCTCCCAGGACGTGCCTTTAAATCCCGTAAAGGTCACACCCGGCTTTCCGTAGGTATGTAGTAGTTTGTTGTTGCCAGCGTAAATGGCCACATGGGTAATCCGTTTGGATGTGGTCGTGGTGCTCGCCTTGAAAAAGACCAGATCGCCTTTTTTCAGGTTGGCTTTGGACACAACCGTTCCTTTTTTCGCCTGATCGCGCGACGTTCGCGGCAGGTTTTTGCCTACGGCCACACGAAAAACGCGCTGGGTGAAAGAAGAGCAGTCAAAAACAGCTGTCGTATTTTTGCTTGCACCGAATTTATAGGGGGTACCCAAATATTTTTTCCCGGTGGCAATGACCTTGTCCGCTTTTGCTTGCGACCAGGCCGCATGCGCCACATGTTGCTCGCCTGGCATAGGCAGGGCGATTGCCGTTACGCCCAATGTCAAGCCCATTACAATTCCGATGAGGGTTTTTCGCAGTTTCATGTTGTTCATCCTCCCTTTTGACAGAAACTGCTTCTACGAAATCATTTCGGTAGAAGCTTACTTTATGCAAAGTTTGGCTGACCTCTCACTTGTTCTCTACTTTACCAAAGCTTCTGTCCAGAGAAATTACCAAAAACTTGCCAAAAACCTCAACCGCAAATGGATAGGATTACCGCTTGACGCGCTCAAGCCTGATATAATGGGCATTCCGCAAATTTTCAGTTTATTTTCCTTCCAAGAAGTTCCTCTCGTCGCGACCAATTATATCCAGTGCGATATGCCCTTTCCCCGCATCACATGCGACTTATGACCTACTCTCTTTTGCAAAAAGTTCCTTTTCCCGTGCATTTTCCGGGGGAAGATACTGGATTCTCTCTTCTCTCGCTTCTCTATGCTTGCAACATGAAGGGAGTCAGCGTAAAGTAGAAAAGAGTTCGTTTTGAAGGAGGCACATATGCGACTGCGTAACATTCCAGGTGCCGAAGCGGCCCTGCGAGAATATCCGACGTTTGTAGACAATCCCCTTTCCTATAAAGGAAGCTGGAAGGAACGCTTCGGAAATGACAATCCGATCCACGTGGAGATCGGCTGTGGAAAGGGACGTTTCATTAATACACTGGCACAGCGCCACCCTGAAATTAATTTCATTGCTGTCGAACTGAAAGCAGAGGTTGTGCTGCGCGCCCTGCAGCGGACAGAGTACAAGCCGATTCCCAATCTGGCCTTTGTCCAGTTTGACGCTTCCAAGCTGACGGAGCTGTTTGCCGATCACGAGATTGCCCGCATCTATCTGAACTTCAGCGATCCGTGGCCAAAGACTCGCCACGCCAAGCGCCGCCTCACCCATCCCAGCTTCCTGAAAAGCTATCGTCAGGTGCTTGCCGAGGACGGGGAAATTCATATGAAGACAGACAACGAAAAGCTCTTTGAGTTTTCCCTCAACCAGTTTGCGGCCGAGCGCTTCCAAATGCGCAACATCACGTTTGACCTGCATCAGTCCAAGCTCGCAGAGGAAAACGTCATGACGGAGTACGAAGAGCGCTTCTCTTCCCGCGGCCAACGAATCTATCGGGTAGAGGCAAGCTGCATCATCAAATAGAAGAACAAGGCCTTTTGGACAAGGCACATGCCTCCACGTGAACACGCTTGCGGATTCGTTCGTGCTTACGTGGAGTTTTTTCGACCCTTTCGCAAAGGATTGAGATCAACAGATGAATAGCTACGATGAAGCCTTTCATGAATGGAACACCAACCTGTTATTCACCCGGTTGCGCATGACCTCGCTGTTTCTGCTCATGTGCTATCCTTTTTTTCTGTACGTCGATCTGGTCTTGCTCAAAGACGTCGGCGATCCGCTCTTTTGCTATACGTTGACCGGTATCCACACTGCCGGCTTTCTTCTCTCCATCGTCTTCCTGTTGATTTACAAAAGAGTTCGCCAGCAGGACACGTTCATGCGCTCCATTTGGCCGACATTTCTCGTCCTTGTGTACATCGCTTGTTATATCGGCGGGGGTGCCCTGTCTTCCCTGAACAGCCATCGGCTCACGGGCAATATCGACTCCTACGTCATTATTCTCATCGGAGTCGCGGCCATTTTCCCGCTTCGCCCCCAACACTTCGCGTCCATCATCATTCCTTGTCACGCGTTGTTTCTTTATTTCCTGACGCTTGTCACCGAAAATGATTTCACGCTGCATTCCAAGCAGGTCAATACGACCCTGACCGTGTGCATCTCGTTTTTTATCCTGCTCACGTTTTACTCCTATAAAAAGAAAGACTTCCTTCATCAATGCAAGCAGAAG
Organism: Brevibacillus gelatini; assembly: GCF_003710935.1. GTDB lineage: Bacteria > Bacillota > Bacilli > Brevibacillales > Brevibacillaceae > Brevibacillus > Brevibacillus gelatini. The sequence goes on along the minus strand of NZ_RHHS01000032.1, from coordinate 5,005 downwards.
GAAGCAAACGAAAATTTGCGCAAGCTGTTCGACATCAACCCGTATCCGCTCATCTTGTCGCGGCTGGACGACGGGCGGATTTTGCTTGCGAACGAACGCGCCCAAAAAGAATGGCCGCTTGCGGCAGAAGGCGGCCCGCAGTATGACACCCGCTACGTCTTTCGCGACGCTGAGGATCGCGCCGCCGTGACCGAGCAACTGCAAAAGACAGGCTGCCTGAAAAACCACGTGCTGCAGCAAATGACCGCGCCCGGCTTCACCCGCTGGGCCATGGTCAACTACGAAACGGTAGAAATCAACCACGTCCGCTGCATCCTGTCCGGCGTCACGGATATTACGGAGTTGAAAAAAGTCGAAGGAGAGCTGGCCAAGCACGCCTCCATCGACCTTTTGACGGGACAGCGAAACAGAAGAAGCGGAATGGAGGCGCTCGCGCAAATGTTCGCCGAGTCCCGAAACAACTGGGTGGAGTGTACGCTCTGTTTTATTGATATTAACAATCTCAAGCAGGTCAACGATCAGTACGGCCATCGGGAAGGAGACGCCTTAATCACGACTGTCTGTAACGTCGTCGCGGCAAAGATCGGGCCAAAAGACATCTTGTTCCGCTATGGCGGGGATGAATTTATCGTGCTGTTTTTCCACAAGTCCACCGAAGCGGCGGAGGCCGTCTGGACTGCCATCTGGCAAGAGCTTTCCGCAATCAACGCCAAAAAGGAAAAGCCGTACCCGATCACGGCAAGCCACGGGATGTTTTATTTTTGCTCCGGCATGGATGTGACGATCGAGGATATGATTGAAGCGGCGGACGCTGCCATGTACAAAGAAAAAACCAGCAGGAAAAAGCAGCTCTCCGACAACAGCGACAGCGCCGGAAGCTCCCTGCCTCTGGTTCACTAAAGACAGCCAGTGTGTGTCTGGCTATTCTTTTGGCTGACTCACCCGTCTGTACACACGTTCCGGCCGCCCGACCACGCCATATGAAAGGTCTGCAACCGCCTCGCCTATGGCGACCAGATACTCCAGATACCGTCGGGCCGTCGAACGGCTGATGCCGGTTTCTTTGCTGACCAGCTCCGTAGTCGCCTCCTGCGTCTGCAAAAGAAAGCCCGCGATTTTGTCCAGCGTAATCTGGTCGATGCCTTTGACGACTCTCGCCTCGGTCGGCTTCTTCGTGCCCGTTCTCGCAATCAGCTCGTCAATCTGCGCCTGGCTGATCTGCTCCCGATCCTGTTTCCACTCCCGCACCTTTTGCCGGAACTCCTGGTAGTTTTGCAGCGTCTGCTGCAAGCGGGCGAAAATCAGCGGCTTGGTGATGAAATCAAACACCCCGTAGCGGATCGCTTCCACGACGGTATCGACCTCCTTGGCCGCTGTCAGCATGATGCAGTCGCACGCGGGAAACTCTTCCTTTATCACCGACAAAAAATCAAGCCCGTCCATATCCGGAAAATAAATGTCCAAAAGCACCAGGTCCGGCTGTAATAGCTCCAACTGGTCCCGCGCCTCCTGCCCATTGGTAGCAATGCCTACAACCTCGTAGCCCTCCACTTTTTCCACAAATCGTCGGTTCACCTCGGCGATTCTGAGGTCGTCCTCGACAATCAGTACCCGTATGTTGTTCCCCGCCATGCTTTTCAACGCTGCTCTCCCTCCTTCATATCTGCGACGTGCGGGCTTCTTTTCGGAAGCGTCACGGTAAAAATCGTTCCGCCCGACGGATTGCCTGTATGCGTAATATTGCCGTGCAGCTTCGCGACTGCCTGTTGCACCAGATGCAGACCGTAGCCGTGATTCGGCTTTGCCTTGGTCGAAAATCCCCGCTCGAATATCCGTTCGGCGTTTTCGCGCGAGATGCCTGGCCCGCGGTCTTCCACCTCGATCAGCAGCACTTCTTCCATATTCAGCAAAAAAATCGTAACCTCCTGCGCAAACGCCCCCGGCGACAAAACGGCGTCCATCGCATTATCGAGCAAATTGCCCAAAATGACAATCAGTTGCGCCCGGTCAATCGCCGCGGGAATGTCGCGGAAGTTGCTGTCCGGGTCGATTTTCAGCTCGATTTTGCGTTCGTTGGCCTGGTTCAGCTTGCCGAGCAAAAGTCCGGCGAGCAGCGGATCAGGCACCTCCTGCAAAATGAACTTCGTATGACTGACATGGGCGTCCAGCTCGGAGGAGATGAACTGGATCGCTTCCTGGTACGACTCCAGTTGAATCAGCCCGGAGATCAGGTGCAGCTTGTTGGAATACTCGTGCGTCTGGGAGCGGAGCGCCTCCGCATATTCTTTTACGCGGGACAGCTCCTGCGTCACGGCAAACAGCTCCGAGCGATGACGAAAGCTGGCGACGGCTCCTGTCACCTGGCTTTTTGCGTCCTTGATCGGCACGCGGTTGACGATCAGCACCTGGTCGTTCACCACTGTCTCGCGGTCAAACTCCGCCTGACCCGTTTCGATCACTTCATCCAGCCCAAGCGAGCGCACCAGCTCGTTCTGCCGTACGAGCAAGCTGCCGCTTCCGCCCTCCTGCCCGAGCATGCGCTGCGCCGTCTGGTTGGCAAGCGTAATCACGCCTGTCTCATTGACCGCGACAATTCCTTCGCGAATCGACTCCAGCACCGCCTGGTTTTCCTGGTACAGCCGACCGATTCGGGCAGGCTCCAGGCCGAAAATCGCTTTTTTGACATTGCGTGCAAGCAGCATCGTGCAGGCGACGCCCAACAGCAGCGTAACGATCCCCACCACGACAATCCGGTCGCGGTACGCTTCGATCCTCTCGTCAATATCTTCCAGAAGGAAGCCGACAGACACGACTCCCATCACTTGCCCTGCGTCATTATAAATCGGCGTCTTTCCCCTCAGCCCCGGTCCGAGCGAGCCGACTGTCTCGGAGATGATCGAGTTTCCCGCGAACACCGCCTCGTTATCGCCGCCCACCATCGGCTTCCCGATTTCGTCCGGATCGGGATGGGAATAGCGAATGCCCTGCAAATTGCCTACGGTAATAAAAGCGGCGTTTGTACTCACGCGAATTTTTTCCGCAATCGGATTGATGATCTTCGCCGGGTCGTCCGTGTAAAACGCCTGCTTGATTTCCTTCATCTCCGCCACCGTTTTTGCCGTGTGCAGCGCCCGCGTGCCGATTTCTTTTTCCAAAGCCTCGCCCAGCATGTGCTCGAACGTCGTGCCGAGAATCACGATGACGCCAAACAAGAGCGAACAGATGATAAGCATCAGCTTGCTGTGAAAGCGCACGTCCCTCCCCCCTCGTCTTCATTTTATCCTAATCATTGTCTAACAGAAAAAAGAGGCCATGCAAACGGCCCCTTTTTATCAAGAACAGACACCTGCGGTTTCTCTTTCCGCTCGCCGACACGCCGAAGCCATCCTGGCAACTTGAGCTTGCCTAGAGCGTCAGCACCCCTGTCAGCAACGCTGCGACGATCATGACAATCGTGGTGCCAAAAGCCCACTTTATCACGGCGCGCTGCGTCTCTGCGTAGTCTACGCCGACCATCCCGATCAGCAAATACTGGGCGGCAAACAGCGGGCTTAGCACATGCACCGGCTGGCCAAGGATGGAGGCGCGGCCGATTTCCACCGGATCGACGCCGTATGCCGCTGCCGCGTTCGCCAAAATCGGCACGACGCCGAAATAATACGCATCATTGGACATGAAGTACGTAAACGGCATGCTGGTCAAAGCAACCAGGACCGGCATGTGCCCCCCGAGTGAATCGGGAATCCAGGAGACAACCGTGTTGGACATCGCATCAATCATTTTCGTCTCGGTCAGGATACCTGTGAAAATTCCTGCGGCGAAAACCATCGAAACGGTAGCAAGAGCATTTCCGGCGTGTGCCGCGAGCCGCTCTTTCTGGTCTCCCATCTTCGGATAGTTCACCAGGAGCGCGATGGCAAAGGCGATCATGAACAAAATCGGGAGCGGCAAAAAGCTTGTAATCAAGCCGAGCATGAGGGCAACCGTCAGCAACAGGTTGAACCAGATCAGGCGCGGACGCTTGATGGAAATAGCGTCGCTGGTCGCCGCCAGCTCGGCGTACGCCTGCGACTGCTGATGATCGTCGCCCAGCTCGATAATCCCCAGCCGCTTCCGCTCCCTTTTCCCCAAAATACAGGCTGCGAAAATCACCCAGGCCAGCCCGGCGGCCATCGCCGGAAGGAGCGGGGTAAACAACTCGGAAGCATCAAGCCCCAACACGCTCATGACTCGTGCCGTCGGTCCGCCCCAAGGCGTCATGTTCATGACACCCAGCGCCAGCATCGGCACTACAGCCAAAACCATCGGCTTGATGCCCAGTCTCCGGTACAACGGCAGCATCGCCGTCACCGTAATCATATACGTCGTCGTGCCGTCTCCGTCCAGCGCCACCAGACTGGCGAGAATCGCCGTCCCGACGACAATTTTCAGCGGATCGCCCTTGACGATTTTCAATATTTTGGAAATTAGTGGATCAAACAGGCCTGCGTCCATCATAATCCCGAAGTACAAAATCGCAAACAAAAGCATGATTCCCGTCGGGGCGATCTGCTTGATTCCGGCAAGCATCATATCGCCAAGCTGGTCCGTGAACCCGCCAAACAAGGCGAAGACAACAGGAATGACAATGAGCGCGACCAGCGCGGACAGTCGCTTCGACATAATCGCATACATGAAGACAGCAATCATTAAAAAGCCAAGCCATGACAGCATACCGATTTCCTCCTTGGAAGAATGCGCTTACAACGTTGTGAACGAATGCGCTTTCATTTTGTGCTGTCATTATAGCAATGTTCGTAAAAGTCCGAATAGAATTTGCGCATAAACAGTTTTACCCGCATTTTTTTCATTAACGTCATAAAATTCACGAGCATCCATGACCGCTTGTTTGCAAACGAAATGAAGGGGCTGTCTCAAACTACCATGGCCTGACAGCCACCACATTGAATGAAAATGTACTTGGCCTGTGAACCTGCTGATTTCATAATAAAATTAGCAGGTCACA
>NZ_RHHS01000031.1 GCF_003710935.1 Brevibacillus gelatini | reverse complement strand
GTTTTCAAAGAGCATTTTTAGTTCTGCTAAATCAGCAGGAACTTAATGTTATCACAATCACCTTTTTGAGTCAACACTTAAATTCTCAAAAACAAGCGTGAACTCAATGGTCGGGAAGACAGGATTCGAACCTGCGACCCCTTGGTCCCAAGCCAAGTACTCTACCAAGCTGAGCTACTTCCCGATTATTGAAAGAAAAGCGTGCCCTGAGAGATTCGAACTCCCGACCTTTTGATTCGTAGTCAAACGCTCTATCCAGCTGAGCTAAGGGCACATGATTTATGGAGCGGACGACGGGTCTCGAACCCGCGACCTTCGCCTTGGCAAGGCGACGCTCTACCAATTGAGCTACGTCCGCACTTTTCATCCTTCGCAGGATAATTTGGTGCGGTCGAGAGGACTTGAACCTCCACGGTGTTGCCACCACTAGAACCTGAATCTAGCGCGTCTGCCAATTCCGCCACGACCGCATATCCACTTTTGGAAAAACACTGGTGAGCCATGAAGGACTCGAACCTTCGACCCTCTGATTAAAAGTCAGATGCTCTACCAACTGAGCTAATGGCTCATGCTATTCAAGTGATAAATGGCGGAGCTGACGGGACTCGAACCCGCGACCTCCGGTGTGACAGACCGGCGTGAACTCCAACTTCACCACAGCTCCATATTTATGCGACTTCGCCCAATGCGTTCCATTCGACTGTTATAAAATCCAAGAAACAAGGACGAAAGAAAATTTGGTTGCGGGAGCAGGATTTGAACCTGCGACCTTCGGGTTATGAGCCCGACGAGCTACCGAGCTGCTCCATCCCGCGACGATTCGAACGACCAAGCGTCAGCTTTGTGATCGTTTTTAAGTGGTGGAGGCTGACGG
>NZ_RHHS01000030.1 GCF_003710935.1 Brevibacillus gelatini | reverse complement strand
GTAGGGGATTCGAACCCCTGTATGACAGCGTGAAAGGCTGCTGTGTTAAACCGCTTCACCAACGGGCCATGAAAATGAATGGCGGATGGAGTGGGATTTGAACCCACGAGACGAGTTATCCCCGTCTACACGATTTCCAATCGTGCTCCTTCGGCCGCTCGGACATCCATCCATATATATGGAAAGGGATCAAAGTGATCTACCTTGTTTTTCCCTCGGAATTCATATACTATCATAAGTTTGTGGGCTTGGCAAGAACTTTTTTAATTTCATTTAAAAAGTTCACTGTCATATAACTTTTCTGCCAGGCACAATAGCCATTTTAGCGCGTGAGTCATGCGCTGTCAACGAAAAATTAAACAAAAACCGATTTTCTTTTTCGCTGACTACGCCAAGCCGTCTTTGCAAGCTACGCACTTATAATTGCCTGTGAAACCGAATTTTACTCCACTTGTAAAACACAAACTTCTTTCCCAAGCATACCTGCGATCGGGCATACATCCCGTACGTTAAGAAAGCGAGCAAACACGCTTTTCTGGATGGTCAAAGCAATAAATAATGGTATACTTTACCATAGGACAAGATTGGCGGTGGAAGGCCACGGCGCAGCTTCCTACAAAGGGGGTGAAGCTGATGGTCTCGCTCGGCACGCTCTACCTCTTCCTGAAGGTACTGGCGACGCTGCTCAGCCTGTGGTTTAGTGGCAGAAAGCTGTACCGATGGGCAAGAAAGCGGCGTAACAAGCGAAAACCCACCGCCTGAGGTTGACCGCCCGACGGTGGGTTCGCTGGTTTTGTAATCATGCGCGCCGTGGGCGTGCCACAGCTTCTTGTCCAGGGAGTCAAGTGCCGCTGCAACGGCTTTGGCTCCTTTTCATTCGTATGCCGAAAAACGCAAAGGCTATACTCCCAGTTTAACACCTTTGGCCTTCTTCATACAAGGAAAGAGACGTTCACCATTCATTGATTCCGCTCATAAACCAGGCGCAATCCTTTTAAGGTCAAATAAGGATCGACCACCTGAATGCACGATGTCTCGTCTGCCAAAAGCGAAGCCATCCCGCCTGTTGCTACTACTGTCGGTTCTGTCTGGTACTCCGCTTTGATCCGGCGAACAATTCCCTCGACCTGGCCTACAAATCCGTAAAAAATGCCTGCCTGCATGGCCGCAATCGTATTTCTCCCTACTACGCTCGCAGGCTTTGCAATTTCGATGCGCGGCAGCTTTGCCGCCCGGCTGAACAGCGCCTCTGTGGAAATGCCGATACCCGGGGCAATCGCTCCCCCCAAATACTGCCCACGCTCGTCCACATAGCAAAAAGTCGTCGCCGTCCCAAAATCGACGACAATCAAAGGGGCCCCGTATTCGTGAATGGCCGCTACCGCGTTGACGATCCGGTCCGAGCCTACTTCGCGCGGATACTCGTACTTGATGTTCAGCCCGGTCTTGACCCCCGGCCCGACGATGAGCGCTTTTTGCCGCAAATATTTGCCGCACATACGCTCAATCACCGTATTCAAAGGCGGCACAACCGAGGAAAAAATGACCCCTTTAACCTGCTGCAAAGTCAGCCCCGCGCTGTCAAACAGACTTTTTACCAGCATGCCGTACTCGTCTTCTGTCTTGTTCCGGTCGGCGGCAATCCGCCAATGATGCCGCAGTACCTCGCCCTCGTACAGACCAAGGACGATGTTGGAGTTGCCTATGTCGATCACCAGTAGCATACAGGTCGCTCCTTACCGTTTGCGCGTATTCAAATCCAGGCTAATATCAAACGCCTTGACCGAGTGGGTCAGAGCGCCGACAGAGATGACATCCACGCCCGTTTTGGCAATATTTCCGATCGTCTCCAGACTGACGCCTCCGGAAGCCTCGACAACCGCCCGCCCATCAATGAGCGCCACCGCTTCTCTCATGGTTTCCAAAGACATGTTGTCCAGCATGATAATGTCCGCGCCCGCTTCCAATGCTTCACGCACCTGTTCCAGCGACTCCGCCTCCACCTCTACCGTCATCGTGTGCGGAATCGCTGCGCGCGCGGCGGCAACGGCCTGTGCGATGCCGCCCGCTCCCTTGATGTGATTGTCCTTAATCATCACTGCGTCGTACAGGGCAAAACGGTGATTGTGGCCACCTCCGACACGAACAGCGTACTTTTCCAGAAAACGAAGTCCCGGAGTCGTCTTGCGCGTATCCACTACCCGCGCTTTCGTTCCCGCTACCGCCGCCACGTATTCGCTCGTCTTCGTCGCGATACCGGACAGACGCTGCATCAAATTAAGCGCAAGCCGCTCGCCGCTCAGAATGGAACGCACGGAGCCGCTCACCTCCGCCAGCTCCTGACCGACTTCTACGCGTTGCCCTTCTTCCACTTTTGCCGTAAACACCAGATCGGGATCAACCGTCGCAAAAACTTGCCGGGCAATCGGCAGTCCTGCTATCACTCCCGCTTCCTTTGCGTACAAAATTCCCGTTCCTTGCTCAGACTCCGGGATCGTGCTCAGCGTCGTCACATCGCCAAAGCCGATATCCTCCTGCAGCCACTCTTCGATCTTGCGTTCCAGCTCTCGTTTATTCCACATCGTTTTTTCCACACTCCTCTTGAACGCCGTCCGCAAACGTCTGGATCAAATGCTTGCGCCATAACAAATCGTCCTTATTCGGAAAATCATTGCGATAATGTCCGCCGCGACTTTCCTCGCGAAGCAGCGCGGCTCTCGTCGTCAGCACCGCTGCGTTCAGCAGGTTCAAAAACTCGAACGTCTCCCGATCCTGCGCCGCATATTGGTAAAACCGCCCCATTCGCTCCAGCTCCGTCAGTGCTTTCAACAAGCCTTTTTCGTCGCGTTTGACGCCGACATGCCGCAGCATCAGCTTTTGCAGCTTCACTCTCTGTTCACGTGTACTAAACTTTCGCGCTTCCCGGTATTCCGATACAGCCCGGACCGGGCGAATGTCAGGCAGTTCCGGCAGCTGCTTGATCCGCTGCGCGATGCGATGTCCGAACACGACCGCTTCCGACAACGAATTGCTCGCCAGTCTGTTGGCACCGTGCACCCCCGTGCAGGACGCTTCCCCGCAGGCAAACAGCCGTCTGGTCGTCGTCTCCCCGTTCAGATCGGTCTGAACGCCGCCCATGATGTAGTGGCACGCAGGGGCAACCGGAATCCAGTCTGTTACCATGTCCAGCCCGTATTGCAGACAAAAGTTGTAGATCGTCGGGAAGCGGCGCTTGATTAGCTCCTCCGGCTCGTGCGTGATGTCCAGATAGACAAACGACGATTTGGTCTGCTCCATCTCCGAAACGATGGCGCGGGCTACAATGTCGCGTGGCGCCAGCTCTTTTTGCGGATGGTACTTGTCCATGAAGCGGTCGCCGTTGCTGTTGCGCAAAATGGCGCCTTCTCCCCGTACCGCCTCGGAGATCAGAAAGCGCGGCGCTCCCGGATAGTACAGCGCCGTAGGGTGAAACTGGATGAACTCGACATCCTTGATGCGCGCCCCGGCGCGATAGGCGATGCCGATACCGTCGGCGGTGGCAATATCCGGATTGGTCGTGTAGCGGTACAGTTGCCCTGCTCCCCCGGTTGCCAGCACGGTTGCTTTTGCCTCCAGGAAAAACATGTCTCCCTCCGGCTTTTGCACGATAACCCCCACGCACTCCCCATCCTGTGTGACCACATCAATGGCAAAATGGTGCTCCAGCACGCGAATGTTCGCCTGCTCCATCACCCGCTTCGACAGAGCGCGGACGATTTCTGCTCCGGTCGCATCCCCGTTGGCGTGCAAAATGCGCCGCTTGCTGTGTGCGCCTTCCTGCGTCAGTTCATACTGGCCTTGTTCATCCCGGTCAAACTCCGTACCGTATGCAATCAGTTCCTTCAAGCGCTCAGGCCCTTCGTGTACGAGCACTTCCACCGCTTCGTACGAGCAAAGTCCAGCTCCCGCGATCAGCGTATCCTGACGATGCAAAGCCGGAGAATCTGACTTGGCCGTCACGGCGGCAATGCCTCCCTGCGCCCAGCGGGTATTGCTGTCATCCAGCCCTTTTTTGCTTATCAAAACTACATCGGCATACTCGCTCGTCTGCAATGCCGTATACAACCCGGCGATCCCTGCTCCTACAACGGCTACGTCTGTTTTCATTCGAGGCAACGACTGCAAATCAAAATCCGCAATATAACGGGGAATCATGGCTGCTGTCCCTTCTCTCCGTAACTGATGATTTCCCACCCATTATAGCAAATACCGACCGGATGAAAACTACATTGGACGAGTTCCTGTTCAGGCGTACAAAAAAGAGCATCCGCACACAGGCGAACACTCTTTGCAGGACACGATGTTCAGTTGGACTGGGCGATGCATTCCTTGCAGGTTCCGTACACTTCAAACTTGTGTCCGGTCACCTGAAAATCATCCGGCACAGCCGCCAGGACGTTCATCGGACAGCCTGGCAGAGAAGAAGTCTTCCCGCATTCCGTACAGATGACGTGGTGATGATGATGCCCGTCGGCAGAGCAAGCGAGACGGTAACGGCCTTCTCCGTCCAGCTCTGTTTCCTCCAGAATTCCCAGCTCAACAAAAGTGGAGATGTTGCGATAAACCGTGTCGAAGCTGAGCGTCGGATACTGCTCCTTGATTCGTTCCATAATATCTTTGGCAGACAAGTAGCGCTTTTCGGCTGCGCAGATGCGGATCATCTCCTCCCGCTTGCCGGTATATTTGTACCCGTTCGCCTTCAAAATTTGCAGGGCTTCTTCCACTTTCATCGACAAACACTCCTTCCTTTTGTCTTGACGTGATGACTCTATCGCATGATTACACGCAACTTTTTGATCCCCAAGACAACGAGCATAATCAAAACAGCCATCAACACAATTGTACCACCAGATGCCCAATCGAAGAGATAGGCAAAATACAGACCGCTCAGCACGGAAATTTCCGCAAAAAGAATGGAGAAAAAGATTGTTTGGCGAAAGCTTCGCGCAATTTGCAGGCTCGCCGCAACGGGAAGCGTAATCAACGCGGAAATCAAAAGCACGCCGACAATGCGCATGGAAGCAGCAATCGTAAGCGCCACGAGCACCATGAACCACAGGTTGATCGATCTGCGCGCGACACCGGACACCCGGGCGAACTCTTCGTCAAAGGAGACAGCGAACAGTTCCTTGTAGATCAAAAAGACGGTGCCCAGCACAACGACGGCCACGCCAATCAGCGCATACAAGTCCTCGATGGAGACGGTGACAATTTTCCCGAACAAATACGAGTACAGGTCAGCGTTGAATCCGTCCGCCACACTGATTAACACCGTAAACAGCCCGAGACCCGCGGACAAAATGATCGGAATCGCCAAGTCCTGATACGCTTTGTACACTTTGCGCAGCCGTTCAATGAACAAAGAGCCGACTACCGCAAAAAGCATCCCGAAAAACAGCGGGTTTACTGCCGAGAAAAAGGCAATTTTTTTCGAGACGAGCATCCCCGCCGCCACGCCCGAGAGCGTGACGTGAGAAAGACCGTCGGCCATCATCGACAAGCGCCGGACGATGAGAAACGTCCCGAGCAACGGGCAAATCAGGCCAATCAAAATCCCCGAAAACAGGGTATACCGCAAAAAATCATACTGCCACCAATCAGCCAGCATGGTCATACTCCTTCTTTGTTATCTCGTTTGCAACGGCTTAATGGTGATGAGACAAAAGGCGCACAGAATCACCATACATGCTCTGCAATATTTTTTCCTGATTGTGCTCAAACTCGTGAGCCGTTCCATGGAAGTGAATCTTCTTCTGCACGCAAGCTACCTTTGTCACCCATTGCGACATGACGCCGACGTCGTGGCTCACGATCATCATCGTCAGGCCGTTTTCCTCCTTGAGCGAGCGAAGCAGGCCGTAAAACTGCTCAATCGATTCCTGGTCCACACCAACTGTAGGCTCGTCGAGAATCAGCAGCTCCGGTTCTGCCACGAGCGCACGCGCGATGAACACACGCTGCAATTGTCCGCCAGACAGGCTGCCGATGCGCTGGTTGAGCTTTTCCGCCAGGCCGACACGCTCAACGGCGGCGCGCACGCTTTCATGATGCCGGGCGGTCAACCTGCGGAAAAGACCGACCTTGCCCACCAGACCGGAAGCCACGACTTCCTGCACCGTCGCGGGAAAACCGCCAGCCCCGTGAGCTACCTGCTGTGCTACATAGCCAATCCGGTTCCATTCGCGGAATTTGGACAAAGGCTGCCCGAACAGCTCGACCGTTCCTTTGTTCGGAGTGAGCAGGCCAAGGATCAGCTTCATCAGTGTCGATTTTCCCGAGCCATTCGGGCCGACAATCCCGACAAACTCTCCCCGTTCAAGCGAAAATTCGACTCCATCCAGCACCAGTTTGTCTTCATATTGAAAGGAGACGTCCGTGAGCTTTACCACAGGCACTCCTTGGGTCATTGCTTCCATGCAATAATCATCCTTTAAATCGGATTTGTTCTGATTTGCTACCTTACATCCTACTACGATTTTCCCCGAACCACAACCCTTCCATGGTCAAAAAAGCCGGAATACGGCAGTCAGGTCAAAGGCACAAGCGGGGCAAGCGGGTAAAGAAAAAATGCCGCTTTATGTAGCGACATTTTGTTCACGCTGCTTTTATTGCAAGGCGACCTTCAAAGTCTCCAGATTGTCACGCATGATGGACAAGTAGTCACGTCCGCCTTTTACATCGTCCTCTGTCAAACCTTCGAGCGGATTGAGGGTAGCTGTCTTCACGCCGGCTTCCTTCGCGATGACTTCCGCTACTTTTGGTGAGACGAGTGATTCAAACAAAACGTAGGAGATGTTGTGTTCCTTCACATGCTCCACCAGGCTTTTCAATTCTGCCGGAGACGGCTCGTCAGCCGGATTCAGCCCGGAAATGGCCACCTGCTCCAGTCCGTACCGATTTGCCAAATAGGAGAACGCGCTGTGCGAGGTCATGAACTCTTTTTTGGCAGCTTGTGCAGCCATGTTTTGAAACTCCTGATCCAACTGGTCCAGGTCAGCAGCCAATTGGGCGTAGTTTTTCTCATAATCGGCAGCGTGGGCCTGGTCTTTTTGCACCAGCGTATTTTTCACTTTTTCTGCCTGCGCTTTCAGCTTCGTAGGGTCCAGCCAGACGTGCGGGTCAAATTCGCCGTGGTCATGGTCGTGCTCCTCGGTGGCCGCTTCTCCTTCGTGCTCGTGCTCATGTTCATGCTCATGCTCTTCTGTCGCTTTCAGCAACTCAAGACCTTCCGACGCATTGACGATGACCGTCTTGTTTTTGTCGAGGTTGCCAACCGCTTTATCGACCCACAGCTCCAGGCCGCTGCCGTTGTAGGCAAAAATGTCTGCGTTCGCCAACGCGACCATGTCTTTTGCGGTTGGCTCGAAATCGTGCGGTTCTACTCCAATTGGAATGATGTTCGTCACTTCCACATGGTCGCCTCCGATGCGCTTGGCTACGTATTCGAGCGGATAAATAGTCGTATATACTTTTGGCTTGGCATTCGCATCGCCGCCAGTTTGCGGCGTGCTTGCTGTCTGCTCGGCTGCGCCGCATCCGGCAATGCTGACCGCTGCAATCAGGCTCACGATCGCCATCAGGCCCTTTTTCATCTCTATGCTCCTCCTACCCAATTCAAAATGATTCCGATTTAGTTTCATGATCGTTTTTCATTATACGGACAGAAGCCCAAAAAGTAAATAGGATTTATTCCGATTTAATCGTCATTTGCTTGCAACGTTGCGCATCGCTTCACAATTTCTCCAAGCCGTTATGATAAGATAATGGGCAGGAGGTATGTCCAAAATGAAACGTCAATCATGGTTAGCTGTCAGCTTCATCACCGCAGCTCTGCTTGCCGGCTGCGGCTCTGCCGATCAGGCTGCCGACGATCACGCGAATCACGCACAGCACGCCCCGAATGGGGACCTGCAGGAAATGACCGCTTCTGTCGACCAGCTTCCGAAGTTTTTGGATAATCAAGACCCTGTCATTATCGAATCGTACAAAATCGCCGCCGCAAACCGCGAACTGCTCAAATCCATCCCCTGCTACTGCGGCTGCGGAGAGAGTGCTGGGCATCTGCACAACGGCAACTGCTTTATCAAAGAGGAAAAGCCGGATGGCTCCATCGTCTGGGATGACCACGGGACACGCTGCGGCGTCTGCATGGAGATTGCCGTTATTTCCTCCAAGCTGAAGCAGGCGGGCAAATCGACAAAAGAAATTCGCGATTACATCGACCACACCTACAAAGAAGGCTACGGAAAACCGACACCGACTCCGATGCCGTCTTGAACAGCGGAGAGATGGCGTCAGGTTCTGGCGCTTGGTCGCAAAAAAGCTTCCTTACGCTCACGAGGGAGCTTTTTTTTGCTGGGGACCCGATCCATGTTAACAGTTGCCATCCGGGACATGACCGTTTACAATTATACCTAGATTTCCGATGCATCCAAATTCGATACAAAAGGGAGGTACCCATGACGATTAACAAAGAGCTGATGAAGGGCAGTACAGTCATCCTGGTTTTGACCTTGCTCGAACAAAAGCCGATGTACGGCTACGAAATGATTAAGACGATGGAAAAAAACTCAAACGGCGTACTCACGTTGAAGGAAGGCACGCTCTATCCGATTTTGCACACGCTGGAGTCGGAAGGAAAAGTCGAGGCGTTCTGGAGCGAGGGAGACGGCGAGCGTAAACGCAAATATTATCAAATCACGCCAGAAGGCAAACGGCATCTCCAGGACAAAAAACGGGAATGGATCTCGTTTCGCAGCGCAGTAGACCAAGTATTGGGCGGTGAATCGTCATGAGCCAGCCGGACAAAATAGCAAATTACATAGAGGAAGTTTGCAGGCAAATTGCCAGCAAGGAAGTTCACCCTGCCATCCGGCTGGAGCTGGAAGGGCATTTTGCCGAAAAAATAGCCGACTACCGCGAAGCAGGGTACTCGGAAGAAGCGGCGATTGCTCAGGCGATTGCCGAGATGGGTGATCCCGTATCCATTGGCCGCCAGTTGCATCAAGCCCACAAGCCGCGTATGGAATGGAGCATCGTGGCGATGATTGCCATTCTGCTTGGCGTCGGACTGCTGACCATGTTTTCGCTTCACACGGCAATGGTCAACGACAAGCTCGTCGAGAATAAGCTTGTTGGCATGTTGATCGGCAGCATCCTGTTTGTGCTCATTTTGTTTTCCAATTACCGCAAGCTGCTAAAATACAGCCGCTATCTTTACCTTGCGACGCTGATCGTTCTGCTGTTTACCTTGCACAACGGCGAAATGCTAAACGGCATCCCGCATCTTGCCATTGGGTCAACTCTCGTCAATTTCGTCGCGCTCAGTCCCTTTTTGTTCACAGTCGCGCTGGCCGGAATTTTTGCCCAATGGAACTGGAACGGCCGCCACATCACATGGAGGGCACTTGCCTACTTCCTCCCGCCATGCCTGCTTTTGGCGTCCGAGCAGCAAACGTTTATGTTGGTCCTGTTTGGGAGCGCCTTCCTCTTCCTCCTGGCGGCTTCCCCTGTCAAACGGCGTACCCTGCTGGCTGTCAGTGGATGGATCGCCGCAAGCGCCAGCGGCTGTGTCTACCTGTTTTCTAGCCCGTACATGCTGGATCGGTGGCTCGCTTACCTTTCTCCTTACAACGATCCGAATGGAAAAGGCTATCTCGCCATTCAAATGCTGGAGGCTGTCCGCTCCGCCGGGCTGTGGGGGCAAGGATTCGGCTCGCGTCTCGATACCCTCCCTGCGACCGAAACGGATTTTGTTTTTGCTTATCTGATCTACAGCTTCGGTTTGGCCGCTGGGGCGATGTTGTTCGCCATTGGTCTGTTCCTCGCCGGTCGCTGGATACGCGCAATCAAGCGGGTAAAAGACAGGTACGGCTCGCTGCTGCTGACAGGCATCGCTGTGCTGACCTTCCTGCCTTACTTCTGGAGCATGCTCATGACGTTCGGACTGCTGCCCCGAGTATCGGTTCCCCTCCCTTTTATCAGCCACGGCAATACGCACCTGATTTTGCAAATGGCACTGATGGGGCTTGCGCTGAACATTTATCGCCGAAAAGACATCCAGCCTCTGGCGCAGTCCTAGACCAGCCTTTTGCGTGCCTGCCCAACAAAACAAAGGGAGCAAAGCTTCTGACAAGCCTTGCTCCCTTTCCTATTCTCGAAAAAATGACGAACCCGTTTACGCCGGAGCTACTTCCAGCATCCGCTCCAACGAAGCGCGCGCTGCGTCTGCAATATCTTTTGGCACGTAAATTTCCGGCTTCATCGTTTCCAGCGCCTCGACGCATTTTTTCAGGTTGTTCACCTTCATGTTCGGGCAGACGAGGTATTTGGACGCGAAAATAAACTTTTTGTCCGGGCTGTCCTTTTCCAGCATGTAGCGTGTGCCGTCCTCGGTCCCGATGATAAATTCCTTGTGGGACGATTCGCGGCAGTATTTGAGGATTCCGGTTGTGGAGCCTACATAGTCGGCCAAGGCAACCACTTCCGGGCGGCATTCCGGATGCACGACAACCAATGCCTCTGGATGCTGCCGCTTCAACGTCATGATGTCTTCGACAGACAACTGGTCATGCGTATTGCAGTAGCCTTCCCAGATAATCATCTTCTTGTCCGTGAACTGGGATACATAGTGGCCCAGGTTTTTGTCCGGAACCCAGATGATCTCATCGCTGTCTACAGATTCAATCACCCGCTTTGCGTTAGACGACGTACAGCAGATGTGTGTCTCTGCCTTGACGTCAGCAGAAGTGTTGATGTACGCCACGACTTTCGCATTTGGATGCTGTGCCTTTAGCTTGCGCAGCCCCTCTACGTTCACCATGTCCGCCATTGGACAGCCTGCACGCTCATCAGGGATGATGACCTTCTTTTGGGGATTGAGAATTTTTGCACTTTCTCCCATGAAGTGAACCCCGCAGAACAAGATGACATCTGCATCGGTTTCCTTTGCTTTTTGTGCCAGTCCAAAGGAGTCCCCAATAAAGTCGGCTACTTCCTGAATCTCAGGACGTTGGTAAAAATGAGCAAGAATGATGGCATTACGCTCTTTCTTCAGCTGCATCAATCGTTCACGTAACTCAGCGTTGCGCTGGGCTTTTTTTTCTAACGCTAAAGCGTCCATGGAAAAAATCCCCCTACGGTGGTGTCATAATTTACGGTCATTGTAAGCCGATAACCGGGTCTTGTCAATGTAAGCGTTGTTACATGATTTTTCTATGCTTTCCTGTTCCCAGGACCCCTATACAAAAAGCCTATAGCTCCCGCATGTTCTCGCCATTTGCTGTCGATGGAAGGCAGCAAAAAACCGTCCCGGTCAAGGACGGTTTCGGAGGCGGGCAGTCTGGCCTATTTTGGCGGCTCGCCAATCACCCGTTCCAGAATAAATCTGGCAACACCATCGTCGTTATGATGCGGCGCAATATATTTGGCAATCTCCTTGAGCGCTGGCGACGCGTTTTCCATCGCGACCGAATAGCCAGCCCCGGTCAGTGCCTCGCGGTCGTTTTCCGCATCACCGAACGCCATCACCTGCTCTGGTGCAATTCCCCATGCTTTGCAAAAATACAGCAGCCCTTCCCATTTGGAGACGCCCTGGGGAATAACCTCGATATTATCCTTGCCGGACGAAGTGATCGTCACCTGCTCCTGCCACGGGCTGAATTGTTCGGCAACCCACTTGAGGCGCTCCGGATTGTTGTCCCAGATGAAAAACTTGACGATTTCCGCTTCTCCGGATTCGATTTGCTGCAGCACTTCCGCAAGCGGCGCGACGCGGGCAAGCTTGTAAAACGCAAACTGCCGCATGGAGACTCCTTCCACTGATGCATCCTGCTCAATGATCGCCTCCAGACGCTCTCGATCCTCCTGCACCATCCAGCGATTGCTTTTTGTATCATGCAGCTCGTAGTAAATCGGCTCCTGTCGCAGCGCATGGATTGCATCGATTACCATTTGCTTCGGCAAGAAAAAGCGGCGAACGAGCGTGCCGTCTTTTTCGTAAATGGCAGCCCCGTTGCTGCATACGTATCCGTCAAATGGAAACGAGTCAATCGGGACTTGGGCCGAGCCAAACATTCTGCCTGTCGACAGCACCAGCTTGCAGCCCTTCTCCTGCAGCTTGAACAGTGCTTCTCTCGTCCCTTCTGTCATTTGCGACGCCTTGTTCAACAGCGTACCGTCCATATCAAATGCGGCCATTTCCGGTGTAAGCAACATCTTGTCTCCTCCTCCATCGATTCGGTTGCGTATGCTTTTTGCCACTGCGCGCTTCTTGTTCATTGATGAAGAAAAGAGGCACCTGAGGCGCCCCTTATTGTTTCGGTTCTTCGTTTGTTTCTTCTTGTTTTGGTTGAATGTTGACGACCACATCACCGTTATCCGGATAGTCCGGATCGTTGTCCATTCTTCCTGTCTCGATCAATTGCTTGATTTGCTCAGCATCGAGCGTCTCTACGCGCAGCAAAGTGTTGGCAATCAGATCAAGCTGATCGCGGTGCTTGGTCAACAGTTCTTTACATCTTGCGTAGCATTCGTTGATGATGTTTTGCATTTCCAGATCGATCTCATAGGCGATCTGGTCGGAGTAGTTGCGCTCGTTGCCATAATCGCGGCCCAGGAATACCTGTCCCTGGCTCTTGCCGAACTGCATCGGGCCGAGCTTGCTCATCCCGTATTCGGTAATCATGCTGCGGGCAATCGCGGTTGCGCGCTGGAAGTCGTTATGTGCCCCGGTACTAATATCCCCGAGCACCAGCTCCTCAGCCACTCGTCCACCCAACAACCCGACGATTTTGTCGAGCAAATCTGTTTTTGTTGCAAAGAAACGGTCTTCTTTTGGCAGCATCACGGTGTATCCGCCAGCCTGGCCGCGCGGAATGATCGTTACCTTATGTACCATTTCTGCATTTCTCAGGTGATAGCCGATAATGGTATGACCGGCTTCGTGGAAAGCAACCAGGCGTCTTTCCTCTTCGCTGACAACGCGAGATTTTTTCGCCGGACCAGCAATGACGCGGTCGATCGCTTCGTCGATTTCCTTCATGCTGATTTGCTTTTTGTTTTTGCGGGCGGTAAGGAGAGCAGCTTCGTTGAGCAGGTTCTCCAAATCTGCACCCGTGAAGCCCGAAGTACCACGGGCAATCACATCCAGCTTCACGTCATCGCCAAGCGGCTTGTTGCGGGCATGAACCTTGAGCACCGCTTCACGGCCTTTGATGTCGGGACGATCCACTGTAATTTGACGGTCAAAACGTCCTGGACGCAGAAGCGCCGGGTCGAGAATGTCAGGTCGGTTGGTCGCAGCCACCATGATGATGCCTTCGTTGCCACCGAAACCGTCCATCTCTACGAGCAACTGGTTGAGTGTTTGCTCGCGCTCGTCATGACCGCCGCCGAGACCAGCTCCACGCTGGCGACCTACGGCGTCGATCTCGTCGATAAAGATAATGCACGGAGCATTTTTCTTCGCGTTTTCAAACAGGTCACGTACGCGGGATGCACCCACCCCGACGAACATTTCCACAAAGTCAGAACCGGAAATGCTGAAGAACGGAACACCTGCTTCACCAGCAACAGCGCGGGCGAGCAAGGTTTTACCAGTACCCGGAGGACCTACGAGCAGAACCCCTTTTGGAATACGGGCACCGACCGCGTTGAATTTGCGCGGGTCTTTCAGGAACTCAACGACTTCCTCCAGCTCCGCTTTTTCTTCATCTGCACCCGCTACGTCGTCAAACGTAACGCGCTTCTTCTCTTCGTTGTACAGCTTCGCGCGGCTTTTTCCGAAGTTCATCACCCGGCTGCCGCCACCCTGAGCATTGTTCAGAAGGAAGAAAAACAGGATGAAAATGATGACAAAAGGAATGATCGAGGTCAGGAACGTGAGCCAAATGCTGTTGCCCTCCGCTGGATTGAACTCTACCTTTTTCAGTTTTTGTTCATCAATTTTCGTCTCGACCAGCTTTACAACATCAGAGTCGTACAAAGGAACGTTGGTAAAAAATTTGTTGCTTTCCTGTCCCGGAATAGCTTTAGCCAGTGTACCCTCTACCCTGTATGTACCGTTTTCAGGACGCATGGATAGCTCTGTAACATTGTCAGCTTTCAGCTGTACCCGGAAATCCTGATATGTAAGTTTCCCAACCTTATCAGTACCGGAGAGGATGAAATTCACGATCCCGACCGTGACAAGAAAAATCAGCAGGTAGAACCCGGTATTACGAAAAAAGCGATTCATTCCTTACCTCCTCTCACGAACAGACACTTTTCACATTTTATCATATTTTGCTAAGTCTCCACAACAAAGCTACTTGGTGTAGACCTCAGGCTTCAATATCCCGATGTACGGCAAATTGCGGTACTTCTCGGCATAGTCCAGACCGTATCCGACGACGAACTCGTCCGGAATATCGTAACCGCTGTAGTCTGGCGAAATATCCACCTTGCGACGCTCCGGTTTGTTGAGGAGTGTCACAACCTTCACAGAAGCAGCTTCCCGATGGCGCAACAGCTCTACCAGTCGGCTCAGTGTCAGTCCGCTGTCCATGATGTCTTCGACAATCAGCACATGTCTGTTTTGCACGGAGGTATCAAGGTCCTTCAGGATTTTCACCATACCCGAGGACTCGGTGCCGCTTCCGTAGCTGGAAACCGCCATGAAATCCATTTCGCACGGAATATCCATATGACGGATCAGATCAGCCATGAAAAGAACCGCGCCTTTCAGAACGCAAATCACCAGCGGATTTTTGTCCTTGTATTCGGCAGCCAGTGTCTTGCCCAATTCCTTTACCTTTCTTGCAATATCCTCTTCTGATAGCAAAATCTTCTCGATGTCTTGATTCATGAAAAAACCTCCCGCCAATCTTCTCCAAACTCAACCCGCACGTGCAGAAAACGCCTGGTCTGTTCATTTACCGGCGCTACGGCGGAACGGCGCACGCCTGGTACCAAAATCACCTCATCGCCCGCCGTCAGAAGCGGAAGTTTGTCCCGCCATGCTCGCGGAAATTTGGCATCAATGAGTAGATCTTTCAGCTTCTTTCCATCTGCCGAGCCAAACAGAGTGAGTCGGTCTCCTGGTTTCCGGTTACGCAAATACAGCGCTCCTGGAAGCTGATCGGCGTCAAACACCGCTTCGTTGTCCGGGAGACGCCCCCAATCCATGGGACCTTCAAGGTAAGAAATATGTACCGTGGCATTGCTCTCGTCGATCCGGGTCACCCCTGGAACTGCGAGTTCGTAACTATAGGTATGTATGCAGTCTTGCCGCTTTCTACGACTGAAAAGAATTCGTCCGTACATCCGGCTTACCACCAGCTTGTCGGGCAAATGCAGTTCCGCAGAAGGGCGACTCCCCCCTAGCATGTGCAAAACGGTCTCCACATGCTGCGAAGACCATTCGGTATGTTTTGAGAGATAACTTAATATTAGAGTAATCATTCTCCTTTGTAAAGCAACGTCACAAGTTTGAAACTTGTCATTGTCAATCAGAAATGCTTCCTGTTTCTTTTCAATTGTCACCTCATCCAGACGTTCGCGGGCCAGCCCTGTCAAGCAAGCTTCATCCTGGGAAATCGCCCTGGCCAGATCGAGAATATGCTCGCGGTACTTTTCGTTCACCTTGGCAAGCAAAGGCATCACGTCAAGGCGCAGCAGATTGCGCTTGTACTTGCGCGAGCGGTTGCTGCTGTCCTCGCGCGGGACAAGACCATTTTCCTGGCAATAGGCTTCCAGTTCCTGACGCGTTTTATACAACAGGGGACGCACCAGTTCAATCTGGCTATTTTCCAGCATGCGACGCTGCGGCATGCCAGTCAGTCCCTGCAGCCTGCTGCCGCGGACGAGCCGAAACAAAATCGTCTCTACCTGGTCGTCTGCATGATGCGCCAATGCCAGCTTGCTCGCCCCGTGCGCAACGCCCACTTCCCGATAAAAACGGTAGCGCAGCTCGCGGCTCGCCTCCTGGCTCCCTTTTCCCGTCTTTTTCATATAAGAGGGGACATCGTACTCAAACAGGTGAAAAACTGCGCCAAGCTCGCTGCACAACGCCTCTGCGTACCGGGCGTCCAGCCTGGCCTCCTCTCCGCGAAAGCCGTGATTCAGGTGTACGGCGTGCAGCGTCCAGCCGTAGTCATATTTTTTATTGAGAGAAGCCAATATATGCAAAAGAGCTGTAGAATCGTTGCCACCGGAAACCCCTACCACAATCGTTTCACCGGGAAGCAGAAGCCCGGCAGCCTCAATCTCGTTGTGTACGCTTGCCAGCATAGCGGGCTCCTTTCCAAATCGTCACGACAGAAATACCAAAAATAAGTCCAGATGCAATAGCTCCTGCTACCATCAGCGTCTTGGTCGCCAGGGTAATGCCTTCCACGTAGTTGTTGTTGACGAAAGCAAGCATCGACTTGTAAGCCAATGACCCCGGAACGAGCGGGATGATGCCCGCAACGCTGAAGTTGGTCGAAGGAACGCGAAGCAAGATGGATAAAAATTGACTCAGCAACGAGACGATCGCCGCGGATGCAAATGTCGAAAGCAACACTTCCGCGCCCAGGCTCGGCAAAAGCGAGTACACGCAAAAACCGACCATCCCCGCCAATCCGCCTGCAAAAATGGTGCGGACCGGGACGTTAAACAGCACACACCACGCCATTGATGAGACGAAGCTCAGCGCCAAACCTTGAAAAAACATACTTCTCACCCCACCCAGAGAATAATCGCGGTGGCTACCGCTACGGAGACGGCCGTCAGCATGGCCTCGACCCCTCGCGAAACACCTGCAACCAGATCACCCGCCAGCAAATCCCGCAGCGAGTTGGTGATCGCGATCCCTGGGAACAACGGAAGCATGGCACCGATAATAATGATGCTGATGTGCAACTGTGGAAAGATCGTCACAGCCAGCAAGGCGAACAGCCCGCCCAGCAAGGCAGCCGAAAATTCCGTAAAAAACTTCATTCGAACAAACTGTTCCAAAAATTCAAGGCTGAGATTGACGGTCAGCCCCGCCAATGCGGACGG
This sequence comes from Brevibacillus gelatini, assembly GCF_003710935.1. Taxonomy (GTDB): domain Bacteria; phylum Bacillota; class Bacilli; order Brevibacillales; family Brevibacillaceae; genus Brevibacillus; species Brevibacillus gelatini. Next base: position 86,662 of record NZ_RHHS01000030.1, on the reverse strand, counting down.
GATGAGGTCAAACCACGTACCGCCCGCCAGCATGGCAAAGGAGCCGCTGGCGGTAGCGGCTGCCGCATGCTGAAGCCATATCGGGTATATCGGCTTTTCCTGATCGATTTGGCGCAGCAGGCGATACGCTTGCTCCAAATTGATTTTTCCGCCGACGAACCGGCGGGACACATCGTTTACGAGGGTGATTTTATTCAAATTGGTAGTCCGCTTCGGGGTTCGCACCATCCGGGTATGATCGAGCCCGCTGCACCGGAAAGACAAAATGATGCTCGTAGGCGTCGCAGAGCTGTTGACGTCATCCATGCCCGCTGCCTCCGCGATTAAGGCCATCGTCTCTTCCGTGCGGTAAGTTTCACCACCATTTTTCAATATAATTGATCCTGCCAACAAGCAAGTATCCATCACCAAATCCGGGGACACAAACCGTCACATCCTTCACATGAACCATGCATAATACAACGTGCCAGCCAATAGCAAAAGCGAGGCGACGAACAAGCCGCTTATGCCTCCCCCTGCCTTGCCTGCGGCGGCCGAAGCCTTTTTTTGCGGCTTCTCGACAGTTCGCTCCCGAAGCACTGCCAACAGCTCCGCTCTCATTTCCTGCGCGGTGGCAAACTTCCCGTGAAAAGCCTTCAACAAAGGCACTCGATAAGGGTACAGGCTGTCACTTTTTCGTATTATATCACAGAGCAATCCCGTGTGACGCGGTCCACTTTGGCTGCTTTTCCACCTCTCTTTTCCCACTGTCAAACGCACCATCATGACGGCTGCGGAAAACAGATCATAGCCGATTTCGGCCCGTCTGTCCCCTGCGTGCCAAAAAGCCCGATCGTACTCCTCGGTAAACTGGCGCACGGCATTTCCCAGCTTTGTCACACCGCCAAAATCAATCAGCCGCACCGTCTTGTCCGTCCGGCTCACCATGATGTTCTCCGGCTTGAGGTCTCCGAAAATGTAGCCGTGCCTGTGCAAGACATCGAGACGGGCCAAAAGCTGGACGATCATGACGGGCACCCATTCCTCCCCTTCTTTTTGAATGTACCGATCCAGCTGTTCGCCCTCCAGGTATTCCATGGCGTAAAACGTGCACGGCTTTCCGTTTACGACCAGGTCGTCCACATCACAGAGGAGCGGTCCCACTTTGGAATCCCGCCCCTGCTGTATGCTTTTCAGCACGTTTACTTCCATTAAAATATCCATGCCTTCCGCGCCAACCTTGACAGCGCGACGCACGCCGTCCTGGGAAACGAGGTAGACAGTGCCGTTCGCACCACGTCCCAACTCCCGCAGAACGTGGTACGACCGACGGTTCCATTTGCCCTGAAAATGTTTGGGCAGATCAGGAGTCACAGCCTTAGAAGACATGGTCGCGCAAACTTCCGTTCATGTCGTCATTTTCTGCTTCGTCGCGATAGCGCTCCTGCAGCGAGCTTGGGAGTTTATCCTGCTCAAACAAGGCAATCGCTTCGACAATGGCGGGGCCAGTCGGTGTAATTCCGCTCATCGTCAAATCGCTGGTCAGCTGATGAGCCTGTTCCACCTTGTCCGTCCATGGAATGCGTATATCCAAATATTTATGTTTCCCAGGAAATGAACCAACAGCCATTCTGCTTTTCCCGCTTCGGGAGTGCAAGCTGATGCTAAAGTCGTGGATGGCTTGCTGAACCGCCGACAGCTTTGGCTTCATGCTGCCGGATGTATCGACCAGCATCACGACGTTCAGACTGCTTTTTTCCCCCAGCTCGTCCACCATGCCTGCTACCTGCACGCGCTTGTCGGGAGCCAATTCCTCTATTCCGGAATCGCCCAAAATCTCTTTCAATTCTTTATTGACCACCTGATGGATCGTTCTCGTCATCGCCTTGCGCGTCAACATCTGTACTGTTTGCGCCAGCTGCTGCGGGTAGACGATGTCGCACAGCCCGCCTCCGGCTTCGGCGATTTCACGGATTTCACGCTCCCCTTTTTCGCCCATTTCGCTTTTGTCAATGACACCAATGACGTTTACCGTAATCCCTTGCTCACGGGCAAGAGCTGCCGCTGCTACCGGGCTCATCCCTGTATTGGAGCAGCCGTCTGTTACTACCAGAATCTGACGAAGTGTCGCTTCTTTCACAAATAATCTCCCCATTCAGCCTGTTTTAGCAACAGTATCGACGCTCTGATGGGAAAACATACCCTTAGCTTACAATCCGCGGCCGCTCAAGCTTCTCCATTCCGTGCACCTGGATGGCTGACCACTGCGGCACAAAGCGGTCAATCCGCGCCACAAGCACAGTCATGTCATCGACAATTTTGCCGGAGTGCTGGCGAATGACTTTTTCCAGCAGCAAATCGGCGACTTCCTGCGGGTCGTTTGTCTGCAGCTCACCGATGATTCGCTTCATCCACATTTGCCGATTTTCAATATGCCGCGGCGCCTCGTAGATGCCGTCAGACATCATGACCAGCAGATCGCCCGGCTTGAGTATTCTCGACACGACGTCGACCTCGATTTCTTCGAGAATGCCGACGGGCAGGTTGTTGGCGGTAATCGTGAAAACATCGTTTTTACGTTTGACAAAGCTCGGCGTGGAGCCGATTTTAATGAAACGGGTGTGGGCTGTCTGCAAATCGATCAGCGCCAAATCCACCGTCGCGAACATTTCATCCGTGGAGCGCAGCGCCAGGATGGAGTTGACGGTCTTGATCGAAATTTTTTCGTCCATGCCCGAGCGCAGCAGCTGCTGGAGCATGTCGAGGGCGGACTGACTCTCCAAAAAGGCCCGCTCGCCGTTGCCCATGCCGTCGCTGATCGCCAGGGCCATCTTGCCATTGCCGAGATCCATCGTACGGAAGCTGTCGCCGGACAGCAGCTTGCCGTCCTTGGCAGCGCCCGCCACGCCGATTTCGATTTCATAGGTTTTGGCGGAGGCGAGGCACATCGTGCAAGAACCGTCTTTTTGCGCTTCACATTGCCGCTCGCGCACCACGATGTTCTCGCCCAAAATTTCTGTCAGCATCGGCGCGACGATTTTGCCGCACTCGTCATGCCCGTAGCAAGTCGGCTGGCTGATTTCGATGTCGACCTTGCCTTCTTCCAGGCTGTGAATTTCCACCCGGCGCACAGACAGTCCCAAGCCTTCCAGCGCCTTTGAAACCTGCTTTTCCTGCAAAGACAGCTCCATCCCTTCCCGCTGGATCTCGCGGGCAAAGTCGCTCATGACCCGGGAAACGCCCGAGAGTTGATCGGCTACCAGCTTGCGGCTTTCCTTCACTTGTTTTTTCAACTGGTCAAAAGCCAGCTGACGATCGTACTCCTGCTCGATCACGGTCAGCACCTTTTCCGTCTTGACGCATTTTCGCTCCCATTCGCGCGGCGGAGTTACGCCCGCGAGTGTGCCGTTTTCGTACACTTTTTCCATAAGATAGCGCATGCCTTCGTATGTGGCTTGCGTGTCCTTTTCCCAGCATTGTTCCTTTTTCCAGCATTTTTGGCAGGTGAACTCGGAGACGCGGCTGAGGAAGGCATCTGCCTGTTCCTCCAGTTCCTCCGGATCGGCCGTTTGCGCAAAGCTGCGGGAGAGCTGGGTAAACAAATCGGAGAACTGCTGAATTTTGCCCGCCGTCACGTCGCGGACTCTGCGCATGTATTCCTGATGGGATTGCAAATTTTCGGGCGTGCCTGGAATGAAGCGGGCGACCTTTTTCCAGAGCACGGCAGGCGTGAGGATGAAGATGACAATAGCCAGGGAGGTTTCAAGCAAGGAGTAGTAAAGCGTCTCTTCCGCACCGCCGTAGATGGCCAGAATAGCCGTCCCGATCAAAAGACCTGCGGAGACGCCTACTTTTCCGCCTTCCTTGAGCAACCCTGCCAAAAGACCGGAAAACGCCAGCAAATTGATTTGCAGAAGGGCACTTACATTTGCCAAACTGAGGATAAGACCCGTCACGACGCCAACTGCGGCACCAATCGTCCCACCGCCGACGAAGGCAAAGACGAGCAGCAAATAGCGGGAGAGGACGTGTTCCATCGAGATGCCTTCTACCGTCCAGTCGACTGTGCCTGTCATCAGCGACGCCAGGAGAATCACGAGGGAGACAATCTCTTCATTTTTCAGCGGCTCGTAAGGCTTGGCCGAATGAATGATCGACAGCGACTGGATGAAAATGAGCGTCAGCACGAAGCCGAGTACAGCTTCCACCGCGACCATGACCAGCTCATACGTGTTTACCTGATTGGTCAGCACGGCGTACAGCAGCCGACTGACAAAGATCGTGATGACCACGAGCAGGGGCGTGCGCGAGAAGTCTTTTCTGCGCAGCCGCTCCATCATTTTGCAGGCAAAGAGGGCCAGCACCATACCGAGAATCGTCTGCAGCCCGATTGGAACCGACTGGCTGAAGGCCCCGAGAACAAGCGCCAGTCCTGTGACGAGCAGGCAATCCCTGCGAAGATAGTACATGACGATAAAATACGGGATAGCAAAGGGCGTCAACTCTTCCACGATCAAGGCCCGTCCGAGCAAAAATCCCATCAGCAGCGGAAGCACATTCCATCTCTGTACAGCGTCGGAGACTTTGTCTCCCCATGTTCGTGCGGTAGCATCCATTCGTTCAGACACTTGCCGTGCCCATGCTTGACCAGTCTGGGATACATTTTTGTTTGCGATCATTTTCGTTCCACCCCGTTCTTGTTCAATGTGTTACCCATTATACGGAGGTGGAGTTGTAAATTTTGTCAAAAAACCAATGCGCATTCACAGAATCGTGCGACAAATTAACCAGCGAGTTCGGACAAAAAAAACCGACGTTATGGCGGATAACGTCGGCTGACAGGTGATTCGCGCTTTGCGAAACGGGCTTACGATACCTTATTCGTCACTACTTTCAAATGACCTTCCTCTTTTTTCTGTCAAAATACGCTTTTGGCAAAAAAAGAAAAGTCATAATTTTCCGATTGCAATCTATCGACCGCGCCCCTTTTTGTCCTCGCTCTTTTTCAAAGAGGATAAGCGGTCTTCACTTTCTTTGAGGAAGCGGTTCAGCTTATCCTCGAAGCCTTCTGTTCGCTCCCGCGGCTGGCGGGGCTGCCGTTCTTTTTCCAGTGCCTTTTTAATCGACAGTCCGATCTTGCCGTCCTTGACGCTGAGAACCTTGACCGTGACCATATCGCCGATCTTCAAAAACTGGTGAATATCTTTGACATAGACGTCGGCAATCTCGCTGATGTGCACCAGTCCCGTCACATTCCCCGGCAGCTCTACAAACGCGCCAAATTTCGTAATGCCTGTGACTTTTCCTTCCAGTTTGCTCCCGATCTCGACTCCCATGAACGCGGAAAGCCTCCCTCTCCTAGAAGATCTCACTGTGAGCTTATTCCGGAATCACGTAAATGCTTTCGCCCTGTTTCGTGTAATAAATCCGTTTGCGCGCCAGTTCCGCCAGGTATTCCTGATCGTTCAGCCGACTGGCCTCATAAGTCAGTTCCTCTTGCTTTTGCTGCAAGACAACCGTTTCCTGCTTGAGTGCCTCCAGTTCGCTTCTCTTCTCGGCCAGCACTCCGCTCTGCAAATAGAGCGTATAGCCAGTCCAGACGAAAAAGCAGAGGATAAAAAAGAAAAAGAGCCGCATTCTCCGTCTTTGCCCTTTTCGATTGCTTGGAGAGGTTTTTGCTTCTTTCATCATCTCGCCACCTCGGTTTACTCCCGCTTTCTCTTTGAGTGAAACCAATTCTTCCAATTGGTCCAGATTCCTGTTGTTTTTCCGTACATTTTTTTCCCTAAATGTTGACCCCATCTGGCAAAAGGAGCGGTGACAAAACGCGTCACTTTCCACAAAAAGCCGAGGATCATGAGCAACATGGAGTACAAAAATGTCAGTACCATGAGGATCACTCGGTAAATAAAGAGCACGGGACGTACAACCAGGGTGTCAATGATTTGCAGCACGGTTCGATACAACCACTGACAAAATTTTATCACGCGATGCAGGAAAAGGATATACTTCTTACTTCCTAATAAAAAATACAGCCACGCGCCAAAAATCATTCCGAAAAAGATGGGGAAGCGAATAATTCCGTCGTTTACTTTCACTAATATCCAGAAAACGGCGAACATACTGCCTACCCAAAACAGGATGTCAAAGAAGAAGACCAGCCAAACCGGCAGCCTGCTCTTCCTTTTGAACACATGGTACGTATCAAATCCCATTCCCATAAGCGCTCCACACGTCGACATGGCCAAAACCGTCTGTAGTTGCGTGATGATATTCACTTGAACAACTTGCCGAAGAATCCTCTCGACCGATCCCCGGCCTGCCCCTGTTCCAGATAGGCCATTTCGTAAACCAGGCCCTCAATTGCTACTTCTCCGGTTTCCAGACTCAGATTTTTCATATGCAGGTTTTGGCCCCGTATGGTTAAAAAGCCGCCGTCCGTCTCCAAGAGGAATTCTTCACTGTCAAAGCTTTCGACGTTTTTTACTCCCGAAATCGCCAAACTGCGTCGATTTATCATTACGATTTCGTGGCGCGGCCGCTTCGTGTGCTCGTTCATGATAACTCCTCCTAACGTGCCCTTCTTGTACTATCGTATGGAGGGGGATGTCCGTTTAGAACAAAAAAACCCCGCACGAATGCGGGGGTACTTCTGCCAAAAGCTTATTTGTACATGGTGTAATTTCCATTTACGTAGATGATTTTGTAGCCGGTGCGATCTGCAATCGCTTTGAGCGGCAAGGTCGGGATGTTGTTTTTCAACTGGACGGCTGTCGGCAAGGTGACGTTTTGTCCGTTGACGTTCATGATGTTGGAACCGACCTTGAACTGCATCACGGTTTTGCCGCTTGTGACTTTGGCGGTTGTTTTCGTATAGCTGATCGAAAATCCGAGTGCGTCGCGGAAGAACGTGGTCGGGATGAGCGTGTGCCCGTTGACTGTGTAAGGGGCTACAGCCAGACCAGTCGTTTTGCCTGACTTGGTAAACGACGCAACATTCACCTTGAAGCTTACGCCATTCAAAGCGACCACATTGGCCGGACGCGCGAAGAGCAAGCCTTTTTCTTCGGAGGTGTAGACGCCGATGCTGTAAACGCCCGGAGTGGCCGGATTGACAATCCCCGCTGTCTCCGCGATATTGACCTGTACCGCCGATCTTGCCGGGATGTCCGTCGAAGGCACGATAATCAGGTTTTGCCCGCGCGCTCCAACGTAGTTTGCGGCTACGCCGTTTACCGTTACGGTATTTGCTGGCACGTAGGCCGGTACACGGAATCCGACCGGGAACACGATTTCAATGAAGCCCTGATTGCGGGTGATGGGCGCACCGAGTCCTTTGATGCCGACCTGCAAGCCTGACGGGGTCGCAGCGGTCGCTCGGGTCAGTCCGATTGTAGCCAATGTATTGTCTACCGCGACAGGTGCCGGCGCGTTGATGATTTGGAAATCTTTGGACTTGTACGTTTTGTTGTCGATTTTGGCCGTAATGTTATAGCTTCCGGACGATTTCGGATTGGTCAGGTAGCCTTCGTACGCAAATTTGATGGTCAGGCGGTTTGTGCTGGAAAAATTGCTGGGCGTGCGGAAATACACCTTGTTCCCGTTCGCGCTCAGTCCCGTCACCTGACTGCCGTTGACGGTTACGTTAGAGCTGGAGAGTACAGGCGGAACCATTCCCCACTCAGGAAACTCTACCTCGATTTCTGTATTGCTGTACAGCTTGGACGTCAGATCAATGTCAAACGTGTAGCTGGCTCTCGCCCCTGCCGAATTGTCGGACAAGGAGACGGAGAACGGTGTGCTGCTTGCGCCTGTAATTTCTATATTTTTGGATTTGTACTCCTTGTTGTCATACTCGACGGTGTAGTAGTAGGACTTGCCGGGAGTGGACGGGTTGACGATTCCGGCAGACGAGCTGAATTCCAGCTTGATGTAGTTGTCGCCGTCTGCGCCGCTCGGAATTTCGATGCGAATCGTGTCGCTGTCGATGATCGAGACGTAATCGGCTTTGTAGCCGTTCACTTTCACATCCGACTTGCTGATGCTTTTCGGCAGCATGTCTTTCGTTGGGAAATCAACGTAAATGTACTTGCCTTCTTTCAGCTTGCTGCTTTTCGACGACAGTGTGAATTTGCCCAGCGTCAGGGAAATGCTTTCTTCTGCATTTTTGTTGCTGTGCGAGGCTTCGAAGTCTCCCTTGCTGCTACTGCTGGACGACGATTTTCCGATGGAGATTTTTTTGCTCTTGTACGTGGTTTCGCTGCTCGTCTTGACTTCAATCGAATAGCTTCCCTTGTCTTCGGGGTTGGTGATGTTGTCGATCGTCACGGTGACAACGGAGCCTTTTTTGATGCGTTCCCCGATCTCGATTTCCACCACATTTTTGCTGACCGACACACCGTCAATCGTGACCTTGTCGCCATCATCCTTGACGGATACGTCGGATTTTTTCAGTTTCTTGTCGACCGTAAAGTCAGAAGGGAAACGGACGTAGATGAGGTCTCCTGACGTCAGTTCCTTGTTGATTTCAAACTCAATCGTATATTCCGTTTCTTCATCAACATCTGTATCGTCTGCCGAAACCTCTTCAATGGAAAGAGCTTGAGCGGCTTTTGGCTCCATCACAAATGGACTTGTTAGCACCGTAGTCGCCAGCAGGACAGAGATACCTTTCTTCGCGCTTTTGTTCAACGGTAACGCCTCCTTCTCCTGTGAAAAACTTTCCTGATCGTTTCAGGTGGGCGAACAGCTCGCCGTTTTTCCAATATGGATGTGACCGCAAGCGGCCTGCAAGCACATGGTGATAATATGTGCTGTCATTCTCTCTATGATAGGAAAAGTTCGGCAAGAAAGGGTTACAGACTGGTAACGAACGGTATTGCCAACCGTTATATACACGCAAAAAAGCTGCCCGATGATGTTGTCGGACAGCTTTTTGCGTTTGTTCGGTTTATCATTTTATTTCGGCGACAGGCTTTCCAGCAAAGCGTCTCCGTTGGCCCCGACTTTGATCGTGGCAAACTTCGCATTTCGCTCTACGACGAGGCCGGTTCCTTCCGGGACGAAGTAGCTCTCGATCCCGTACTCGACCTGGCTTCCCCCGACAGTCTTCCCGTTGATGATGACATCAGTCGGTTCAGCCGTATACGGTTTGTTCCATTTTCCTGCCGTTTCGTAGTAGCCGGCGTAGTCGTACACGTTATCGCTTTGCTTTCGCAGCACCACGCGAATTTTTTCTCCAGAAGAAAAATCTTCGCCTTCCAATGTCGAAATCGTGTAGCCGATCCTGACGTAATCGCCCTGCATAAGCGAGCGCGGATCAACGGGAACCAGCTCCAGCTTGATAGTCGCGCCTTTGGACAAAATCGACTCGCTGCTGTACACCTGGTAGCCAGTCAAGAGAAATTGCAGCAAAATAATCAGCACCAGGATCACCCGCCGACGGGTAAATACGGCTGGCGTCGGTACAGCCCACTCTCCTTGCATCCGCCGCTCCAGCCAGTAGCTGACTGCAAAAAACACCACGCTCAGAAGGAAGAGGCTAAGCGACTTGTGCAGCAAGCTCCACAGCAGGTCGTAGTATTTCATCAGCAGGAAGGCAAACCAGAAGGCGAGAACGATCCCGAAAACGCTCTTGCCTTTTTGGCGCAAGGTCTGGTACAGCAAGCAGGTAGTGAAGGCAAAAAACCCGAGATTCGCCAGCAAATTCGCGGCAAGTGAATCAAAATGTGTCTCTGTCAAGGCAATCAGCGCAAGCAGGGCATAGACGAGAGAGCTGTTCTGCAAGACAACAGGCAAACGTTTGACGTAGTACATCGCCATTTGAAACACAAACACGATCAGCAACACCGTTGTTTCCGGCACATGCAAGTCCGTCAGTTTGAAAAACAGCACCAGCAAAAAGGCCAACTGGGTCAACAGCCGCGCCGGAATGCTTGTTACTGCCTTCCATACGTAAAGCAAAGCGGCAAGGAACAATATCCAGTAATACTGTTCCAAAAACAACGAAGAAGCGGCTCCAAGCATGTAGCCCATGGTGAGCAACGTGTAGCGCACCGTCGAATCCATCTTTTTCATGAAGAGGACAGGGCCGACAAACCCGATCAGAGACAGAAAGAAAATAACGTAGAGGACCGGTTCCTCCATATCGAAAATAAGTACCAGCAATCCGGTCAACGAGATCGCTCCGATGGATGCCGCGACCGTCGTCACAAGTACCGTAAAGGCCTCCTGGAAAAACTGCACCCATTTGCTTTTATGATGGGCCGATTCCTTGCGCAGCCAATTGATGCCGACAACCGCTCCCCAGACGAGGCCCGCAGCCGCCAAGAGCGCAAGGAGGAAAAAGCCTTCGGAGTAATGCTCCAGCATCATCCGGAAAAACTTCGCGAGCACAAACAGCGCAAGCAAGGCAGCCGTGACAATCAGCATGCCGCGATTGGGCAGCCATTTCAGAAAGGCGAAAAACAGAAGCGCCCCCATGAGCAGGTACAGCATTTCCGGCAGCGCTCCGTACACATCAGCGAACGCGGACAAGAACAAGCTGACGGAAAAAACGAGAAAGGACAAATAGTAAATGGGCCCAGACCGCAGCTTCTGTGTGGCGGTCAAGTAAAACAGCACGATGTTGCCAAGCGCGATCAGCCAGTAAACCATGTACCACCACTCTTCCTCGCGGGTCACGTGCACGACGGAGGGATGGAGGAAAAAGCCGAGCGCCAGGTGCGCAAGGACGTAGCTGATAACATAAAACGGCTGGTAGCGCGTGAAAATGGCAAAAAGCAAATTCGGGATGAGCCAGACCACAAACAGCATGTAGCTATCGGCGTGGGAGTTGTAGATTTGCCCCAGCAAAGCGACGCACAGACCGAATGCCAGCCCTCCGGCCACCAGCAGCCAGTTGCTGAGAAACGAGTGACGCGTAAGCACGATGGATGCGGCATACGAAAACAGATAAAAAAGAGCCAATACCGCGGCACTGACGCCAATTTTCTCCCATCTGTCCATTACAGGCCAGTTGGAGGCAAAAAAGTAGAACAAAGCTGAAAGCAAAAGCGAAATGGCCAAAAAGTATCCCGTCTGAACAGCTTTTTGTTCCACCTGCACCACATCCCTTCTTACTTGCCTTGATGTACTCTCATTATATCCTGCTTATGGGCAAAAGCGTCCTGGGGTTTTTAGACTGTTAGTGAAAATGGACAAGTTGTCGACCGTCAGCAGAATCAGAAGCTACACTTTGGTTAACCGAAGGAGAATGGGCAATAAAAAGGTGTATCCCATTATATGTCGGGAACACACCTCGATTTTGTGTTGTTATTTGTCTCATTTACGTCTGATTAAAATATAATTCCAGCGAATCATTCAGCAACTTCACACGAGTATTAGCGCAATTGTTTACGCATTCCGTTGCATAACTTCGCATTTTACAGTGCATTTTGCTTCGTGATAAACTCCATTTATCAAAAGAGATGGACGAGGCGTAACATACCACGAATTAATGTTTTGGGAGCCCTGCAAACAGAAGACCAGTTAGATGCTCGTCGTAACTATCAAGCTGTGTGCGAGAAACCAACAATATAGACAACATTCTTTTCCAGGCATCGCCGTTAATCACACTTATCGTTAAAAAGCGAGAGAAAGCAAAGAAAGTCGCAATGGGGGAATTAAAATGAGTGAGACAAATCAGGGGGAATTAAATACACGTTTGCAACAAGCGAAAGATGCCTTGGACGAATTCTATAAAGCAAAGGAAACTACTACTGGAAAAGAATATGATCTAGCCTGTGACTACCTTGATTGGGTCAATCGAAAAACCGGTATTGTATTGAATGAAAAAGCATTTACAATACCTGAAGGCATTAAAATAAAACGCGGTGACGTGTATTGGATTCATTTTGGGTATAATATTGATGAAGAGCTAGGTGGGAAGCATCCTGGAATTGTCTTAAGAAAAGGAGGCAATACAGCTATTGTAGTCCCCCTCTCTACGCAGGAGCCTACTCCCGATCAGTTGGCAAGTGGCATTTACGTTGAAATTGATCGAGTTTATAACTTTAAGAAATTAAGACGTTGGGTTAATGTCTTAAACTCAATGCCAATCAGCATCCAGCGATTTGATTTTTCAACGGTCGGCAATATTAAGGGATATGAACTTGATAAAATAAACGCAGCAATGAAAAAGTCAGGTCTTTGGACTTGACTTTATTCTATGCAAAATGGTAAATTATATCTTGTTGCTGTTAAGTACTAGCTATGGTATCCTTATTTCAGGAATTACTTAAAGTAACATGGATGAACGTGAAGGAGCTTTATGCTCAGCTAAGAAGAATGTGAAGGAAGCCTGCTCTTTAATTAGAGCAGGCTTCAGTTGTTCTCCGGTCTTTTCTGAATCGTTTTTTAGCTTTTGCATATAATATGGCTGTGCAGGACTACAATTAGTCAGCGCAATGAGAGTGAAGAAAGGGTCTCCCATTTTCAGGGAGACCCTTGACCCTTTAGAGGGAACTCGCTGTCATGCTCTCTGGGGGCGACAGCCCTCCCTCCCATTTGTCGATCCGTCGATAGCCCAACTGCCCCAAACGGCAGTCTGCACGACGACAATTACACTGTTACTGTCCTTTGAGATAAGCGTCTTCTTCCTTCTCGTCACGCGGTACAGGCACTTCGCCGATGACGGTGTAGAGCGAAGCCGCTTCTTCTTTGCGCGGGTTTTCCTTGATGTCCTCGACTTTGACGGTGACGATCTTCTGTCCGAAGCGGATCGCCAGCTTGTCGCCGATTTTGACGTTGCTGGACGCTTTGGCCGGACGGTCGTTGATTTCTACCCGGGCTTTGTCGCACACTTCTTTGGCGAGTGTGCGGCGCTTAATCAGGCGGGATACTTTCAAATATTTATCCAGTCTCATCCTTACTCTCTCCCTTTTGTCTGGTGTTTGGCTTCCTCCCACCATTTGTCCATTTCCTGCAGGTCTGTCTGCTCAAACGTGCGACCCGCCTCTTGCAGCTTGCGTTCAATATAGGCAAAGCGTTTTTTGAACTTGTTGTTCGTCAAGGCCAGCGCTTCCTCCGGATCAAGCTTGAGGAAACGGGCCAGATTGACGACGGCAAAGAGCAGATCGCCCAATTCGCCCGCGCGTTCTTCTGCGGAAGCCTCCCGCAGCTCGCGGTATTCCTCTTCTACCTTTTTGTAGACGTCCGCAATATCGTCCCAGTCAAAGCCGACCTCTGCCGCTTTTTTCTGGAGCTTGTAGGCGTACATCAGGGCAGGGAGGTCGCGCGGAATGCCTGACAGCCTGGACGCGGCGGCTACGTCAATGCCTTTTGCCGCTTTTTCCTGGGCCTTGATCTCCTGCCAGTTCGCCAGTGCTTCCTCCGAATCGTTCGCATTCTTTTCCCCGAATACGTGCGGATGGCGGCGAACCAGCTTTTCATTCAAGGCCGCAACCACATCGTCGACGGTAAAATACCCGTCCTCTGCGGCCATTTGCGAATGCAGCATGATTTGCATCAATAGATCGCCCAGTTCCTCGCACATTGCCTCCGGATCTTCGTCGTCGATTGTCTCCAGCACTTCGTACGTTTCTTCGATCAGGTTTTTGCGAATGCTCTGATGCGTCTGCTCACGATCCCACGGGCAGCCGTCCGGGCTGCGCAAAATCGCGACGATTTCTTTTAAATAGGAAAACTGGCGGTACAATACCGTCTGGTCCGTAGTCGGCGGAACGTACACCAACGACAAATTGCCAAAATGCTCGATTCGATCCAGCTCGTACAGCGGCACGCTCTCGATGCGCTCTTGTCCCGCTACCCCTACTGCTGTCGCCACTGTCACCACGTAATCATCCGGCAGCACTTCCATCAAGGTCAGCTTCACGTCAGAGGCGACAAAAGCGTCGTACACCTGGGCGATAATCGTGTGCAGGCCCGGCGACACTTGATGGGCAGCCAGCGCAGTTCCGTCGAGCAGGGAAAAGCCTTCAATCGGGTCGATTTGCAGGCGGGCAAAAAGCGGATCGATAAAGCTCTGTCCGCCGCCAATCTCAATCTGCACCCCGCGCTTCGGACCTTGCGCAAGCAAAAGCTGAACCGTGCGCTCTGCCACCAGCGGATGTCCGGGAACAGCGTACACGATGCTGCCCGCTTCCTCTGCTTTGGCAAAAAGCCGCTCAACAATCTCGGCGTACACTTCTTCAAAGCCGTCGTGCTGCTCGTACACCTCGTCAAACGATGTCAGCGCGATGCCTTCGCTTGCCAACTGGGCTACTACAGGATGTTCTTTTGTCCGCAAATAAAGCTGTCTGGCTTCTTTGAGCGTCCGATAAATGCCGTATGGCAACTGGTCGAGATCGCCTGCGCCCAGCCCTACTACGGTAATCGTTTTTTTGTTCGTATCCAATCGTTTCGCCTCCGACATGCCTGTTATTTAGGGAGAAGCTGGAACCGTGTCAACAGCCCAGCAATTCGCTTTCCTTTTGGCAAAAAGTGAATATCGCTGCGCGTGAGTCCGCCCGTCTTCAACAGGGCCAGCAGGTACACCAGCGCTCCGGTGCCAACGGAAATCAGCGCGACCAAAGTCTGATACAGCCGTTCGGACATCCCTGTCTTGCCGAGCAGGGCGGTTGCTCCCCATTCTACGAGCAAAACGACCACCGACATGACAATGACAGACAAAAACGGCTTGTGTACCGTCTGGCGCAACCCAATGTGCGCTCCGGTGTATTTTTTTACCGCGAGCACATTCAGCCCCATCGCCACGAGATAGGCAATCACGGTAGACAGGGCGGCACCCGCGATTCCCCAGAAAGGAACGAGTGCGAGATTGAGGACAAGCTTGACCATGACGCCGATAAACAGGTTGCGCGCCGGCCGCATGACGCGCCCCAGCCCTTGCAGGATGCCCGCGCTGGCGATGCTCAGTGTGGCAAACATAATCGTGAACGATTGTACGGCGAGTGCTTCGGTTCCGTTTTTATCGCCGTAGAGCATGACGTTGACCGGCTCTGCGAGCAAAGCGAGGCCGAACGAAGCCGGGAGTCCCAGCAAAAACGTCAGGCGAATGGCGATTTCCGAGCGGCTCGCGATCATGTGGTGCTGTCTCTGCGCCACAGCTTCGCTGATCGCAGGCACAAGCGCCAAAGACAGCGACGTCGCGAAGAACGTACCAAACTGGATGAGCGGCTGGCCGCGGTCAAATGCCCCTTTCAACAGCTTGGCCAAATCTTCCGGTGTGCCGCTTATTTGCAGCATATTGACGACGGTAATGGAGTCGACCAGCGGAACGAGCGGCAAAACCAGCGCGCCCATGCAGATCGGAACAGCGTACATCAACAGGCTGCGCAGCACCTGACGGTTGGTCCAGGTTCCTACTCCCGCCCGCTGCTCGGGGATCAGGTGGGCGCCCTGCTTGTCTTTTCTCCAGTACCACAGCAGGACGAGAATGGCGGCCACGCCCCCAGGGAAAGCGGCAAATACTGCCCCAGTCCCTGCGAGATAGGCGTCCTGATAAACGCTCATCGCCCAGAAAGCGGCGAGCAATATGAAAATAACCCGAATGAGCTGCTCGATGACTTGCGATACTCCGGTCGGCATCATGTTTTGGTGTCCCTGAAAATATCCGCGCAAAATCGCTGCCATCGGCACGAGCGGCAGTGACCAGGCTACAGCCCTTAGCGGAGTCGTCAGATGCTCGTCTCCCATAAACCGGGCGATGAGCGGAGCGCCTCCGTACAGCAGCAAAAAGAAAAACAGGCCGAGCACGACCAGCGAAATGCTGGCAACGCGAAACGCTCTTCGCGCCCCCAGGGCATCACCGATTGCAATGCGCTCAGAAACGATTTTGGAAATGGCGATAGGAAAACCTGCCGTCGCCAGAATCAGGAGCGTCGTGTATAGCGGGTATACTTGCATATATACGTACAAGCCGATATCTCCGGCAATGTTTTGGTATGGAATGCGGTATACTGCGCCAAGCAGCTTGGAGACAAGACCGGCAACCCCGAGTATTGCGGCGCCTTTCACAAATTGAACGGATGCCTTTTCTTGAGCCATGTGCGTGAATTTTCTCCTCTCCAACCAGAAACTTCGTCCATTATACCACAAGCAAATCGGCGAGAAAAAAAGCGAAAAAAGCATTGCTCGCAAAAGGCTGTGCTGGATTGTCGGCAGAAAAAAACAGCCCCGATTTTTTCCGAGGCTGTTTCACGCACGCTTGCTACTGTTCCATTTGCTTCGCCAGAAAACCTGCTGCGGTCTCCGACATTTTCATCTCCAAATCACTCATCTTGGTCGATTCGTTTTTGTTCAGGAGAATCACGGAACCGATCGGGTCTCCTCCGGCTACAATCGGAGCGACGACGAACGAACCGTATGTCTCGCTCATATCGCGGCAAATCTCATAGGAGCCGGTGTTTTTCTCCAGTCGTGTCTTGCGCTCCTCCAGACATTTTTCCACAATGCTGCCAATCGGTTTTTCCAGGTACTCCTTCTTCGATGCTCCAGCTACGGCAATGATGCTGTCCCGGTCTGAGATCAATACCGTATGATTCAGGCTCTCATACAGGGAGTCGGCGTATTCTTTTGCAAAATCACCCAGTTCTCCTATCGGTGAATACTTCTTGAGAATTACTTCTCCGTCACGATCCACAAAGATCTCAAGCGGGTCGCCTTCACGAATGCGCAGTGTACGACGAATCTCCTTAGGAATCACGACCCGACCGAGGTCGTCAATTCGACGAACGATACCAGTTGCTTTCATGTCATGTTGCCTCGCTTTCCCTGAGAAGTGGGTAGTGAATAGATGGTGGTTGGTTACTTGTATTTTTTCCTCAAATTCTAATTTTAACTATGAGCGCTTGTATCAATTTTTACCAGTTGCTTTGGTTACTCTCCCCCGGGTGGTAGCGAGTGGTTATAGTATTTGCCCTTGTTTCAAGAATATGCGAGAAAACGAAAAAACAGGGAGATGGGTTCCCTGTTTTCGCTTCATACGTTATTTACTTTTTCTCTGCCTCGTTTTTGGACTGCGGCAGGTTGTACTTCACGATCAGCTTGTCCAGCTCGTTTTTGCCGAAGTCATCGTAGCCAGCCTCCAGTGCGTTTGCACGGAGCTCTTCCTTCATTTCATCGAAGGTTTTTTCCTTGCGGTTTTCAACCTTGATGATGTGATAGCCAAAGCTTGTTTTGACCGGAGGGCCCACTTCCCCGACTTTTTGATTCAGCGCGGCATCCTTGAACTCAGGCACCCATTGGCTTACGTCGGCATTTTCGTACAGGCCGCCGGTTTCCTTGCTGCCTGGGTCGTCGGTAAACTCTTTCGCCAGCTTTGCGAAGTCCTCACCCTTTTTCAGACGGGCTTCGAGGTCGTTGGCGATTTTCAGCGCTTCCTCCGGCTTGCGCTGCTCGGTGGAAATCAGGATGTGGCGTACCGACGCGATGGTACGGGACCCTTTGTCCATTTGGTCATACTTCTGTTTCAGTGTATCGTCACTGATGTTCTTTTTCAGCACCGTGATCGATTCGTTGATGAGCGTCATCTGGTTGATAACCATTTCCTTGGTTACGCCGTGACCTTCCATCAGCTTGTTGAACTTGGCTTCGTCATTGCCCAGGAAGTTGATGTACTGACCTTTGATTTTGTCAAAGGTCTTATTCGCCAGGTCCTTTGCTTCCTTTTTCATCGCGTCATCGGAACGGCTCGCCAAAATTTTCGTTGCCGTATACTCGCGAGCAAAAGCTTTCAGTGCTTCGTTGTCAGCAGCCTCGATCATGGTACCTTGCTGCGGATTCATGAAGTTGATGACGCGCAGGAACTCCTCGAACTCCTGACCTGTCACTGTGCCGCCCTGATACTCCACGTAAGCAGCCTTCGCATCGCCTGCATATGGCAGGGTCAGCTTGGGAAACTGCGTGAGCGGATCGTTGGCATCAGCAGTCTGATTGCCTTGTTTATTTCCTTCTGTCTGACTGGCCTGATTTTGGTTTGGTTGCGCATTTTCTTCTGCCTTGCCGCAGCCTGTCATGAGCGCCACGACCAGAACTGCAGAAGATAAAATCGCTACAGAACGTTTCATTGTAGGAATCTCCCTTCCCGGCTATCCCCCTGTCCATCAGGACACAGGGCTTTCCGTACCAGTGTCTTTACGCACCTGGTGAAATTGGCGCAGCAGTTTTTCAACCAACTGTACGCCCTCGTCTTCTCTCAACCCTTTTACTTTAACAGTAATGACGATCTGTTGTCCACCTGAGAGTCCCAGCCTGCGGCTCCAGTTGCTGGCAATCGCGAACAGAGCGCCGCCGTCAATGTTGTTGTTTTGGCTAGGATGCAAAACCAGCTTGATTTCGTCCGGATTTTTTTGACTGATCTCGGTGATGTGGTGCTTGAGGGCGTAGACCCGCAAACGGGAAATGGTCAGCAGATTTTCAACCGGCTTGGGAACAGGGCCAAAACGGTCAAGCAATTCCTCTGCCAGATCGTTGACATCATCCAGCGTGGAAACCGCCACGAACTTTTTGTACATCTCGATTTTTTGCCGGCTGTCGGTAATGTACATGGAAGGAATGTACGCATCGAGCTGCAGGCTGATTTCCACAGGTGTCACAGCTTCCTGCTTGACCTCGCCTTTCAGCTCGTCAATCGCTTCCTTGAGCATCTGGCTGTACAGGTCAAACCCGACCGTATTGATAAACCCGTGCTGCTCCGCGCCCAGCAGGTTCCCGGCGCCGCGAATGGACAGGTCGCGCATGGCGATCTTGAAGCCGGAGCCAAGCTCAGTAAACTCCTTGATGGCCTGCAGACGTTTTTCCGCAACCTCTGTCAGCACCTTGTCCCGCTGATACGTGAAGTAGGCGTAGGCGATCCGGTTTGAACGGCCAACCCGTCCACGCAGCTGATACAGCTGGGACAAGCCCATTTTGTCGGCGTTGTAAATGATGAGCGTGTTGACGTTCGGGATGTCGACCCCTGTCTCGATGATCGTCGTGCTGACCAGCACATCAAAGTTGCCTTCCAGAAAATCGAGAATGACGCCCTCCAGCTCGCTTTCGTTCATCTGTCCGTGCGCAACCGCAATCCGCGCATCGGGGACGAGCATGGAAATTTGCTCCGCCATCTGCTCAATGCCTTGTACCTGGTTGTAGAGGAAAAATACCTGGCCGTCGCGCGCCAGCTCGCGTTCGATTGCTTCGCGCACGAGCGCAGGGCTGTATTCCATCACGTATGTTTGTACCGGGAAGCGGTTTTCCGGCGGCGTCTCGATGACAGACAGATCGCGCACCCCGATCATCGACATGTGCAACGTACGCGGGATCGGCGTCGCTGTCAGCGTAATGACGTCGACGTTTGTCTTCATTTGCTTCAGCTTTTCCTTGTGGCTCACACCGAAGCGCTGCTCCTCGTCGACGATGAGCAGTCCCAGTTCACGGAACATCAAGTCTTTGGAGAGCAGGCGGTGCGTCCCGATGACGACATCGACCGTGCCTTCCTTCAATCCTTTTAGCGTGGCGTTCTGTTCCTTGCGCGTGCGGAAACGGCTCAGCACCTCCACGCGAATCGGATAATCGGCAAAACGCTCGCGGAACGTCTCGTAATGCTGCTGGGCCAAAATCGTCGTCGGCACCAGTACCGCCACCTGCTTGCCATCCATGACGGCCTTGAACGCTGCGCGGATCGCGACCTCGGTTTTCCCGTAGCCTACGTCCCCACATACTAGACGATCCATCGGGCGTTTGCGTTCCATATCCGCCTTGACTTCTGCAATCGCCCGCAGCTGGTCCGGAGTCTCCTGGTACGGGAACATCGCTTCAAATTCCCGCTGCTCGGACGTATCGGGAGAAAAGGCGTGCCCCACCGCTGCTTCACGTGCAGCGTACAGCTTGATTAAGTCTTCGGCAATGTCCTTGACGGAGGACTGGACTTTGTTTTTGACCCGCTTCCATTCGCTGCCGCCCAGGCTGTAGATTTTCGGCTGGGCTTCCTCGCTCGCCACGTATTTTTGCACATGGTCAATCTGGTCAATCGGAACAAACAGGCTGTCTCCGCCTGCATATTGAATGTGCAGGTAATCTTTATGAATTCCGAGTATTTCTTTGGTTTCAATTCCAAGGTATTTTCCAATCCCGTGATTCACATGCACCACGTAATCGCCGGGTTTTAGCTCCAGATAGTTTTTAATCCGCTCCGCGTTGTTCATCGTCTGCTGAACTTTGCGCGCCTTGCGCTGCTTGGCGGTAAATACTTCGCCCTCCGTAATAACAGCCAGCTTGTTTAGCGGCAGCTCAAAGCCTGTCTGGAGGTTCCCCAGGATGATCGTCGGCCGTCCCGGCGGCACTACCTCGACCGCTTCTGTCAACACATCCGCTTCCATCTCGTAATCGTGCAGGACGCGTTCCAGACGCTTTGCGCGCTCCAGATCGGCGGCGACGAACACAATCTGATCCTGGGACTTTTTCCAGCGGGCCAGTTCTGTTTTCAGCACGTTCATCTGTCCATGGAAGTTCTGCATGGTGCGACAGTTCAGGTTGACGATGTTTTGCGGCTGGGTTTTCGGAGACTGCCGGAGGAACAAAGACAGGTGGACAATCTGCCGCTTTTTCTGGGAGACGATGTCTTCATACGTGCGGGACAGATTGAGGTTAGCCATGTACTCTCCCTGGGCGATGCGTCCGGTCAGCCACTCGGCTTCTTCTTTTTGCAGCTGGGCAGCCGTATCCAGAACGCGCGATGGCTCATCCATAATCAGGAAAGTCTCGGGCGGCATGTAAGACAACAGCGTGTCCTGCGACGGGTAAATCACGGAAATGTACGAGTACAACTGGGAAAAGCGCTGCCCTTCTTTCATCCGTTCAATATCGGTGCCGATGCGCTCCACCACTTTTTCCTTGGCTGCGCCATCTTTCAGCTTGGCAACGGTTTCACCGAGCTTTTGCTCCAAGCGGACAGCCGATTCCATCAGCAATTGTGTAGACGCAATCATTTCTTTTGCCGGGCCTAAAAGGTAAGACTGGACCGATTCCAGCGAGCGCTGGGACAGCATGTCAAACGTCCGGATCGAGTCAATTTCCACATCGAACAGCTCAATGCGCACAGGCCACTCCGAGTCGATCGGGTACAAGTCGATAATTCCACCGCGAACGCTCATCTCGCCTTTTCGCTCGACCATGTCGACGCGCTCGTAGCCCAGCTCAATGCAACGGGACAAAAACGATTCAACATCCAGCTCGTCACCGACCGACAGCTCAATCTGCGCTTCCTTCCACACCTGTGGCGGAACGACCAGACGGCGCAGCCCCGCAAAAGGCGCAACCAAAAAACCCGTAAAGCCTTGGGCCAGACGGTTGAATACGTGAATGCGCTGGGCCAGCATCTCCGGACTGGCGATGGCAAGCTCAGAGCCGATCAGCTCGTTTCCGGGATAAAGCAGCACTTGATCGGAGGGAACCAGCTCACTCAGGTCCTCGTATACTTTTTGCGCCTGGTACATGTTATGCGTGACGACACAGACCGGACGCCCGGTCATTTGCTGTAGCGCCACCATCAGTGCCTGCCGGGCCGAACCTGCCAGACCGGAGACAAGCTGCTCATGCAGGCCTTTCTCCAAACCAGCCACAATTGTCCCGACGTTCGAGTCTTGTTTCATCGGGTTAATGATGACTTGCATTCACTAATCCCCTCTCTAATTCTTCTGTCATCTGCAGCCAGAGCCTGACTGGACTTGTGATTTCTGCCGCAGGTCGACCATGCGAAAAGAAGCCTTAGCTCCCCAAGCTAAGGCCTTGTCAGTGCATGCCTTCCCAACGAGTATCCACTCATTTTTATTGAAGTGGGTTTCCAACTAGCGAAAGCTCTGGATGCTGAATCAGCGCTTCACGGCAGTAATCGCACGTGATGCTGACGACCGTATCTCCACTTTGTTCTCTCGATATTATAAGAGCACGTTCCTCCGGGGTCAAGAAATCAAACCCGAGCTGCGCTTCTGTCACTTGCGATTCGTCAAATTCGGCGATCTTCATGCCGCAGCAGCGACACGTGTAGCGTATGCTCATGTATATGCCACCCCCATACCTTTCATATCGTTAGTATGGTCGGCCGGGTGGAAAATCATACTAGCACAAAACGCCGCCCCGTCATGGCTGCTTTGGCGCACCGCTTATTTTTGCAGGCTGTTGAAATGGTTCATGACCTTGAGAAAAGGCTCTCTTGTCCACATGACCGCCGCATCAGCGGCATGCTCCACCGCTTCCTGGATCTTGGCTCTTTCCGCAGCAGGGAAAGACTGGAGCACGTAGTCACTCACACTTCTTCCTGGCTCCGGACGCCCGATCCCGACTTTGATTCGCTTGAATTCCTGTGTGCCCAAATGCTGAATCAGCGACTTGATGCCGTTATGACCGCCTGCACTGCCTTTTTCCCGCAAGCGCAGCTGTCCGGTTGGCAGGTCGAGGTCGTCAAAAATCACCACCAAATCATCGGGAGTCAGCTTGTAAAACTTCAAAACCTCCGCGACCGATTCCCCGGAGAGATTCATGTACGTCTGCGGTTTGACGAGCAGCACCTTTTCGCCTTCCACCCTGCCTTCTCCGACGAGGGCGCGAAACTTGTTTTGCGAAACAGGAATGCCCCATTTGTCGCTAATCTTATCTATGGCCATAAAGCCGGCATTATGTCTCGTATCTTCATATTTTTTTCCTGGATTTCCCAATCCGATGATTACCTTCACGTTCATTCCCTCCTACTCTCTCCCCCATTGTACTAGAATGGTATCGCGAACAAAAGAAAAAGGACCCGGCAGTAAAATACCCGGTTCCTTTCGCCATGATTCGCCTTTTCCCTATTCGCCGGCGGATGCTTTTTCCGCTACAGCCTCGGCCTCTTGCTCGGCTTCGATAGATTCTTCGGACTTGGCTTTTACCGGCAGGACGCTAATCAGCACTTCTGTGGGCTCAACCAAAAGCTCGACGCCCACCGGCACTTCCAGATCCGTTGCCAGTACAACGTCCCCGATGTTGAAACCATCGACATTCACCGTAAACGACTCGGGGATGTTGCCAGGCAGGCACTGGACTTCTACGTTGTGGCGCACAAGCGTCGCTACCCCAAGCTCAGGATCTCCGGTCATGAGCAAAGGCACTGACGTGTGTATTTTTTTATTCATATCGATCTTCATGAAATCGGCGTGCAAAATGTTGCCCATGACGGGATGGCGCTGCAATTCGTTGACCATTACATCATAAGTGGTCCCATCGACAACCAATCGGAACGGCTTGTTTGTCGTCTGGTGACGCAGGGCTGCATCCAGCTCGCGTCCGTTGATTTGAATCGACTGACTGGTCACATCTTTTCCGTACACAACGCCAGGCACCCAGCCGTTACGGCGCAGCATCCTCACAGAATTGCCTGTTGTCTGTTTTCGTACTTGCGCTTGGATCGCTTCCACAAAAAAACCTCCTTGGACCGCTAGTAAAAGTTTCCTCACTAGCTTGTCCAAAGGAGGTTTATTTCAATCCCCAAACAGGGGATGTCTCGCTTAATCGAACAGCTTGCTGACAGACAGTTCCTCGTGTACGCGAATGATCGCTTCGCCAATGATCGGCGCTACCGACAGAACGGTGATCTTGTCAATCATTTGCTCTTTGGTGAGCGGAATGGAGTTGGTGACGATCAGCTCTTTGATCTTCGAGTTGGCAATCCGCTCAATCGCTGGACCGGACAGGACCGGATGCGTGCAGCATGCGTATACTTCACGCGCCCCTGCTTCTACCAGTGCATTGGCAGCCAGCGTGATTGTTCCCGCTGTATCGATAATGTCGTCAATGATGATTGCTGTCTTGCCTTCGATGTTACCGACAATGTTCATGACTTCCGCTACGTTTGGTTCAGGACGGCGCTTGTCAATAATGGCAATAGGCGCTTCCAGACGTTCTGCCAGCTTGCGGGCACGCGTAACACCGCCGTGGTCAGGCGAAACTACAACAATATCCTGCAAGCCTTTTTCGGAGAAGTGTTTGCCCAAAATCGGCACACCCAACAGATGATCGACAGGAATATCGAAAAATCCTTGGATTTGCGTCGCATGCAGGTCCATGGTAATCACACGTTGCGCTCCTGCTGTTTCAATCAGGTTGGCAACCAGTTTGGCTGTGATCGGATCGCGTGCGCGCGCCTTGCGATCTTGTCGTGCGTAGCCGTAGTAAGGAATTACGACGTTGATGCTCTTTGCGGAAGCGCGTTTCAATGCGTCGACCATTACCAAAAGCTCCATCAAATGCTCATTAACGGGAGCAGACGTTGGCTGAATAACAAATACGTCACAACCGCGAACGCTTTCATTCAATTTAATTTGGCACTCGCCATCACTAAAACGCACAGCTTGTGCGTTACCGAGCGGCACACCGATGTGTTCGGCGATTTCCTTTGCCAATTCAGGGTTTGCGTTGCACGTAAATACCTTCAGTTTGGGGTCGCGGTAATTAGCCATGATCTTTTCTTAGAACCTCCCGTTATGATTGCTTTTTGCCCTTGCGAGGCATTCTGCTAGCGTAATCTGGTTTATTCACTTGACGCTCGCGTGCGATCGCAAGCGCATTGTCTGGTACATCCTGATTAATGGTCGAGCCTGCTGCTACATACGCATTTTGTCCCACAGTAACCGGAGCGATCAGATTGGTGTTGCAGCCGATGAACGCCCCGTCCCGGACAGTCGTCTTATGCTTCACAGCTCCGTCGTAGTTGACGGTGATCGTTCCACAGCCGATATTCACACCATCGCCAATCTCCGCGTCACCTACATAGCTGAGATGAGGTACTTTTGAGCCTTCGCCGATTTTGGCGTTTTTCAGCTCGACGAAGTCTCCGATCTTGGCTTTGCGACCGATCTGTGTTCCCGGACGAATATAGGCAAATGGCCCGACGGTTGATTCCGCTTCCACACTTGCCTCTACCATGACCGCATACGAAATGGTAACGCCAGAGCCAACCTGCACATCTGTCAAGTCAGCCTGCGGCCCAATCACGCAATCGGCACCGATGGTTGTCCGCCCGCGCAAAATCGTTCCCGGCTGGATAATGGTATCGGGCTCGATGACCACATCTGCTTCAATATACGTGGAGGCCGGGTCAATGATGGTCACACCATTGCGCATATGTCTGGTGGCAATCCGCTTCCGCATGTACGCTTCCGCTTCCGACAGCTGCACACGGTCATTGACGCCCATTGTCTCGTCAGGGTCAGCGGCCTCGTATGCCACTACCTTTTCGCCTGCCTCTCGCAAAATACCGACAACATCTGTGACATAGTATTCGCCTTGCGCGTTGTCATTTTTCACTTCCGCCAAAGCTTTCCATAATTTGCGATTGTCATAACAGTATATGCCTGTGTTAATTTCCCGGACCGCCCGTTCCGCTTCGGTCGCGTCCTTATGTTCCACGATTCGCAATACTTCGCCCGCCTCGTTGCGCACGATGCGCCCGTAGCCTGTCGGATCGGGGAGCACGGCGGTCAGTACAGTCGCAGCCGCTTGCTGCTCTTCGTGATAGGTCAGCAAGGCGGACAACGTCTGTGCAGACAAGAGAGGGACGTCTCCGTACAAAAGAAACGTAGTACCTTCTTTATCCTGTAAAAACGGCGCTGCCTGCGAAACGGCATGTGCCGTTCCCAATTGTTCTTCTTGCAGTGCATACGTGACGCCCTCGCCCAGTTTGGCGCGGACCGCGTCAGCACCATGACCTACGACGACAACGATGTCCTCAACCTGCATGGAGCCAAGTGTATCCACCACATGCTGGACCATTGGCTTCCCGCAAACAGGGTGCAGGACCTTGTACAGCTTCGATTTCATCCGCGTACCCTGACCGGCGGCCAGAACCACGGCATGGATCTTAGACATGTCAACCCTCCATCGTAGAAGTTCCACAATGACTATATCTTAATCATATGTGGATTTCAAGACAATCCATGCAGGATTATCGGCGTTTCCCTGACATTGCCTGAAAGTTGCGGATCTACCAGACAACATTTAATAATCTGACAAAAAATGATATATTGAGGGGCGTAAGAGGATAAGAAAAGGAGGCAGGAAGGAATGCCAGCAGATGTCTACTTGCTGACCGGATATTTGGGCAGCGGCAAAACGACTCTTTTGCAAAAATGGCTGACCCATCTACGCGTCCATAACGAAAACGTAGTCGTCCTGATGAATGAGATGGGCGAGGAAGATATTGACGGCGAACAGTTGCAGGGCTTTGGCTTTCCTGTCAAAAAGCTGCTCGACGGCTGCATATGCTGCTCGATCAAGGGAGAGTTGACCGAGGGCTTGCGCGAGATTTTGAACTCGCTTGAGCCGGATCGCATCCTGATTGAAACAACGGGAGTCGCAGACCCGATTGATGTAATCGACACGCTGACCCATCCGGAGCTGTACGATCGCATCGAGCTGAAAGGCACGATCAGCGTCGTGGACGCGTCCCGCTTTTTGGACCTGAACTCGCGCTTCTCCTCCACAGGCTCGCTCGTCAAAACGATACGCAACCAGATCAAATACGCCGACCTCATCCTCCTGAACAAAACCGATATGGTCAGCGCTGAACAGCTCCAACGAGTCAAGCAGAAGCTCACGGAACTGAACCCGCAGGCACCGATTCACACGACGGTTCAGGCAAATATTGACCTCTCCCGCCTGCAATCCATCAAACGGGTTCCACATGTACGGGATGGTGAAGCTGTACCCACTGTTCCTGTGCAAAAAACAATCGGCCGCATGTCGACATTGGACAGGCTCAAACAATCGCTCGGCCTGAAAACAAGCACACCGTCCCTATACAATAGTATTGAAACTTTTTCCTATACCTTTACAGGACCAGTAAACGAGAAAAAATTCGAGGACTTCCTCTACGATCTGCCCAAAAACGTCTATCGGGCAAAGGGGTACGTACTGTTCCACGGAAAAAAGGAGCTGATCTCCTTCCAGCACACCGACAACCAGGTGCTGTTTTTTCCATTCGAGAACTTCGGACCGAAGCTGGTGGCCGTTTTCATTGGGGAGGGAATGGATCAGGAGGAAATAATAAGAAAATTATCCAAATGTTACGCCTAACCAGACGCCGAAGCACCCTGCCAGCCATGACAGGGTGCTCTTGTATTGGGGTACTATTTACGCCCCCGCTTCGATCGTGCTCTCTTCTTCTTGACCCACGCGTTCATATTCGGTCAAGACAGCAGCTTGAATCTTTTCACGGGTAGTCGAAGAAATCGGATGGGCGATATCGCGGAATTCTCCGTCAGGTGTACGTTTGCTTGGCATTGCTACAAACATGCCGTTGTTGCCGTCAATGACACGGATGTCATGCACCACAAATTCATGGTCAATGGTAATGGATGCAATCGCTTTCATCCTGCCATCCGTATTCACTCGGCGCAGTCTTACGTCTGTAACTTCCATCTAGTTCACTCCCTTTATCTATGAAACGCGTTTAGGAGTATTTCCACCCTCTGGGTAAATATTCCTGCTAATGTTATGCAATTTTTTAAAAAATATATACATACGTTCATAACTTTGCCGTTTTCCCATGCTTCTTTTCGCTGCCAATTCAACAAAAAAAACAACCTAATGCAACGGCATCAGGCTGTTTCATGCTTCTATTTATTCGTTATTCGGGCTGAGTCGTGTTTACGCTTCGATATGAGCGACGATCTCGATTTCCACCTTTACGTCGCGCGGCAGGCGTGCCACTTCCACTGTAGAGCGTGCCGGCTTGTGGTCGCCAAAATATTGAGCGTACACTTCATTCAACTGCGCAAAGTCGTTCATGTCCTTGAGGAAGACCGTCGTCTTCACCACGTTGGCCAGCGTTCCTCCTGCTTCCGCCAGGACGGCCTTGATATTGGAAAATACCTGGTGAGTTTGTTCCACGATGTCGCCTTCTACGAGCGTGCCGTCTGCACGCAGCGGAATTTGACCGGATGCAAACAGAAACGGACCTACTTTTGCAGCCTGGCTGTACGGGCCGATGGCTGCCGGAGCCTTGTCAGTTGAAACAAAAGAGATTGCCATTCTTATCTACTCCCCTCTATTTTCAAAAAAACTGCCCAGCTCAATTTCGATCTGCTTGCCCTTGAAGTCGACATCCCGCAGTCTGGCAAGAGATACGTATTCATCAATCAAACGCTCGGAAACATCCGCTGTCGTCTCTACCAGCACCCCGCAGCCCACAACAGTCGCCCGGAACTCCTGAAGCAGATCAATCATGCCGCGCAGCGTGCCGCCCGCCTTCATGAAGTCGTCCACAATCAGAACACGCGACTGCTCGGCCAGTCCGCGGCGAGCAAGAGACATCGTCTGAATCCGCTTGCTCGAACCGGATACATAATTGATGCTGACCACAGAACCTTCCGTCACCTTGTTGTCACGGCGCACAATGACAACAGGCACGTTCAAATACATCGCCGTCGCATAAGCGAGCGGAATTCCCTTGGTCTCCACCGTCATGACGACATCGACGTTTTTGTCCGCATAAGCGGTGGCAAACAGCTTGCCGATCTTCGCCATCGTCGCCGGATTGCCAAGGATGTCGGACATGTACAAATATCCGCCTGGCAAAAGTCTTTCCGGATTGGCCAATTGCTCGATCAATTCGCGCATGAAGTGAAGGGCCTCTTCCGTTTTTACCTGGGGAATATACTTCACTCCGCCTGCCGCTCCCGCCACCGTTTTCAACAAGCCGACACCCTGGACCTCAAAAGCTTCCTTGATGATCGACAAGTCTTCACTGATGGATGATTTCGCCGCGCCGTATTGTTCTGCAAACAGAGTGAGAGGAGTCAGCGTATGGGGATGGGCGAGCAAGTGCTGCGTCATGTCAACCAGACGTGCACTTCTGCGCAATTTCTTCATGGCTCTTCCTCCAAAACCGAATATTATGCTGCTAATGTATCATTTTTATACGTGTTCATGCAAGTATTTCCCCTTCCTGAGAGCCTAACATTCGGACAACAAACACATCTTTGACAAATCCTCTGAGCGCATTGTAGATCCGATGCACTTTCGCTTCCTTTTGCACGAGGGCAAATACTGTCGGACCGCTGCCGGACATCAGCACGCCATCCGCTCCGGAGGCGATCATCAGCTCCTTGATTTGCCGCACTTGCGGATAGAGCGAGAGCGTGACGTTTTCCAGTACGTTTCCGAGCGACTGGCACATCAGGGAAAAATCTTGCCCGGATATGGCCCGGAGCATTTGTTTGGTATCGGGATGGTTGTCGATTTTGTCGACACGCAAGTTTCCATATACATCAGGAGTGGATACACCGATTGGCGGCTTCGCCAGGATGACCCAGCAAGGAGCGGGCGTTCCCAGATGCGTGATTTTTTCGCCGCGCCCTTTTGCCAGCGCAGTTCCTCCATAGACGCAAAAAGGGACGTCAGAACCGATCTCTGCGCCGATTTCCGCAAGCTCGTCTACGGTCAAACCGAGATTCCACAACTGGTTCAAACCGCGCAGCGTCGCTGCCGCATCGCTGCTTCCGCCCGCCAGTCCGGCCGCGACCGGGATCTGTTTGTCGATATACAATCGTACGCCTTGGCGCACTTGATAGCGTTCTTGCAAGAGCACTGCCGCTTTATAAGCATGATTGCGAATATCATCCGGTACGAAGCTGGCAGAGCAGTCCAGCGTAATCTCACCATCTTCGCGCAGAGTCAGGTCTACACGATCTGCCAAGTCGACGGTAGTCATCACCATTTCCACTTCGTGATAACCGTCCGGCCGTTTGGCAAGCACATCAAGGGTCAGGTTGATTTTGGCCGGAGCTTTGACCGAGATACGCACGTTGTTCACCTCTGCCTACTTTACTAAATTTCCTAGTCTTCTATTGTAGCATAGCCAATCTCTCTCCTGCCACTTGAACGCCCAAAAAGAACAGGAGCGAGATCATTGCGGTTATTTCGAAAATTCAGCAGTGTTTTTGGCAGCAAAAAAGCCGGGTAGCCCCGGCCCTGTCAACGAGTCTGTATGGTTTTCTCCGTGAGATTGGATGTGTCCGCCTGCGGCCAACCAATGGCTAACAGCCTATAAACGTCTTGCCGCCAGCGCCTCTTCGGCAATCTGTACAGCCCGCTTCACCATGTTGCCCGCGTCACGCGTCGTGATGCCTCCCCATCCTTCCGCTTTTACCTTGTCGTAAAAGCCAAGCTCCTTGGCGAGTTCGATCTTGAACTGCTCCGACATCATTCCTCGTCTGCGTCCCATAGCATCCTCCCTTCCCCGTTGACAGGTATAGTGTGCGCCAAGTCCAGGCTTTTCATCTTGTTTCCCAAGTATTTACAACCTTTTGATAGCAAAAATAAAACAGTAGAACCCACAAGGGCTCTACTGTTGTACAAATGTGATGCGGATGTGCTCGTTTTCGCGGCACACCGTCAACTCTACTGTTTCCGTCAAGATGTCAGCGTAGCTGTAAGAGACCCGCTCAAAGAGTTGATCGTCATCAAGCTTTACTACAAACACAGATGGGTATGTTTCTTCGAGGATGCCACTTCGTTCGACGGTTTTTCGGCGACCTCCATTCGCTTTCAAAAGGATGCGCTCGCCAATGTGCCCGTCTAAACTGCGTTTAATGTCAAGTAACGCGTTTCTTGCCATTGTTCCATCCACCTCGCTTACATCTATTATAACAGCTCACATTTATTTTGTCAAAGAAATAAAAAATTATAGCAACCCCGCAGATATTTTGTCAACGGGGTTTTTTTCATTAAAAAAGTAGATATTTGTCACCACTTTTGCATAGTATGTGCAAGTCCTCGCAAAACCTTGCTTCCACAAAGCTTTCCCGCGATAGCTCGACCGCTGCAAAGCCCGTTTTTCACGCCCGAGTCGACAAAAACCCCTGTTTTTGGCTTTTTTCCGCACAAAAACAGGGGAGGATTTTGTCTTATTGCCCGATCAGGCCGCGCCGCAAGCCTTCGTTGGCCAGGCGGGCGAACTCTTCGATGCTGAGCGTTTCACCGCGTCGGGTCGGTTCGATGCCGATGTCGGCGAGCATCTGTATTACTTCATCCTTTTGAGTTTTAAGAAACAGACCGTTCATCAGGTTGTTCAACAACGTCTTCCGGCGCTGGGCGAACGAGCTGCGCACCACGCGGAAAAACACATCCTGGTCGTCCACATCGACGGGCGGACGATCCCTGATCTTGAGCCGGATCACCGCAGAATCGACGTTGGGACGAGGAATGAACACACTGGCCGGAACGATCATCGCGACTTCCGGTTCTGCATAAAACTGCGCCGCTACCGAGAGCGAGCCGTAGTCTTTCGTCCCCGGCTTGGCCGCGATTCTCTCAGCCACTTCCTTTTGAATCATCACGACGATGTTCTCAAGCGGCAATCTTTCTTCCAGGAGCTTCATCAAAATCGGCGTCGTCACATAGTAAGGCAGGTTGGCGACGACGCTCAGCTTCTCTACCCCGGAAAGCTTCTCCTGAATCAGCGCTTTCAGATCAAGCTCCAGCACGTCTCCATGCACGACTTCGATATTGTCATAGGGCGACAGCGTGTCCTGCAAAATCGGCAGAAGCCGCTGGTCAATCTCAATCGCCATGACCTTGCCGGCAGCTCGTCCCAATTGTTCGGTCAAAGCGCCGATGCCGGGCCCGATCTCGATTGCGCCTTTTTCCTTCGTCAGATCAGCTTCGGCGACAATGTTGTGCAAAATGTTGGTGTCTACCAGGAAATTTTGTCCCAGACTTTTTTTAAACGAGAAGCCGTACTTCTCCAAAATTTCTTTCGTTCGCGTAGGTGTGGCAATATCCTTTCCCGTTGCTTGCGTCATCGCTTACTCCCTCTCTTTGTTGATGGCTTCAATCGCCGCCTCGAATTCCGCACGACTGATCTGAAACGCATTGAGCCGTTGCAGCATTTGCTTGGCGTTGGCGTATCCGATGCCGAGTGCTTCGCCCAGCTTGATTCTCCGCTCCTTGGCATCGCTGCCGGACGTCAATCCGTGTTTTAAAAGATCGTCAGCCGTAATCTCTCCGGCCGTTTCAGCCATCTCCGTACGCACTTCCGAGAGGGCGCGAACAATCACTTCAGGTGTTGCGTTCTCTACTCCGATATCGCCCTTTTTCCACCCGTCCTCTTGCGTGATAAAGGCGTGCTTGCAGCCCGGCACCGATCGGCTGATAATTTTGCGGATGCGCTCTCCCTGGTAATCCGGGTCGGTAAAAATAATGACGCCGCGCTTTTGCTGGGCCAGCCGGATTTTTTCAATCGTTCTTGGGTGGATGGCGGAGCCGCCTGTTTCAATCGTGTCCGCGTTAACCGCTCGCTTGATGGCAGCGGTATCGTCTCGCCCCTCCACCACGATTACTTCTTTTATCTTCATCATGGTACTCCCACTTTCGTACAATGTCGCGTTTGGTCATAGTGTTCCAAAAAAATCAGGCAAAAAGCCCTTGATTTGCGAAACGTTTCTGCCTTGCAAACGTCTAACTATCAAACAGCTTATCACGACTATTCCCAAAACGCCAAAGACAAAAGACAGGAGCTGTTTGCCCCTGTCCTACGGTTTCTGCGGCCCGATTATATAAACGGTTTTGTTGCGCTTGCGGCCAAATTGAACAGCCTCTCGCTCCGTGTTGACAAACACGTCAATTTTTCCGCCGCGCATCGCTCCGCCCGTGTCTTCTGCCCGGCGATACCCGACGCCCTCGATGTACACCCACCAGCCATACGGAATCACTTTTGGATCTACAGCGATGGTATGACCTGCCTTGGCTTTCACGCCCGTCGCCGTGCGGCCGTAGCCTGGCGAACCAGGGTTTTTGCCTCCCCCCGCAGGAGAATAGGCGGTCAGGGTAACTCCTTTCAGCACTTTTTTCGGCCTGAATACTTTTCCACCACGCGAGACCATGCCTGTTGCTGAAGCGACCAGGACCCGTTGTGACGAATCGTTGTTTTGCAGCGCAGGAACCGCTGTTCCCACCGCGACGATCTGGTCTTTCTTCGGTACAAGCACGTCTCTTGTCACCAGTTCACGGGAGACCTCCTTCCCGTCTTCCATGACCAGCTTGTAGTGTGCAATTGCCTTACCCTCTTGCCCGTTCTGCAAAATACGGGACTTGCCTTTTTCTAACGATGGATCGTTTTTGCGTATTTCCTGAAAAGTAACTCGCTCCTCGACTTTTACCATCTTCTCGACGACGCGCTTGATCGTGATTTTCGAGTCCTTGGTCAGCGAGGCGGTCAAGGCCGGCTCTACCCGGTCCTTTTCACCCAGCGCAATGCCGCTGTCCTTCAACGCGCCAGCAACATCACGGCTAAGTGTCTGTATCGTTTTGGTCTGCCCGTCAACCTGGACCGGAATGGACCAGGCTGTATGTAAAGTAATCGTTGCTCCGTCTGATAGCTTCGTCTCAAGTGTTGGTTGAAGGGAATCCTTTTCCGTTACCGTAATGTTTCGCTCGGTCAGGAACTGCTCAACGGTACTCGCTTTGGTAGCTACCGTCTGGCTTTCTCCGTCCAACGAAAAAGTGACCTGTTTTGGCTGGGTAGCCTGGGCAGAGAAATAGCCAATCATGGGAACGAGCACAAGAGCGAGGATGCCGAAAACAACAAGCCCCCGATTCTTATACCTTTCCCATATCGCGCGTAACTCCATTTCCCACACTCCTTTTTCCTAGAAAAGCACGAGGCTTCTCTTGTCTAGCCAGGTAAGGGTCGATGTAATTGCAGCAATATTCTGGAAGTGGCCAGTACTTAGCAAGGTCGGCTTTGATTGTATGTTACTTTTCTGGCTTTGTCAAATTTGCCCTTCCTCAGCCGAAGCGATGACGCTACCAGACTAGCAAAAACCGGATGGCGAATGGTAGCATATTCCTGTCGAGGCGCCATGTCGGATGGACAATAATCGTTCGACACATTGTTCAAGGTATGCGCCACAAAAAACGAGTAGAACCACAACATGGAGGAGCAAAAAAACGGGAAATCACGTGACAAGTCGTGATCTCCCGTTTTTGCTTGCTTTTTTTACGGTTGGAGGCGGAACAGACGCCTTGCGTTTTCCGCAGTGATTTGGGCCATTTCTTCGTAGGACAGGCCGCGAATGTTCGCCATTTCCTCGCAGACGTAGCGCACGTAGCCACTTTCATTTCGCTTGCCGCGGAACGGGTGCGGGGTGAGGTACGGGCAGTCTGTTTCGATCAACAGCCTGTCGAGCGGTACTTTGGCCGCTACCTCTTTTGGCTGCTTCGCGTTTTTGAAAGTCAGCGGGCCGCCGAACGAGATGTAAAAATTCATGTCCAGCGCCTGCTTCGCTGTCTCCCAGCTACCCGAGAAGCAGTGCATAATACCCCCGACTTCCGCCGCTTTTTCTTCCTTGAGGATCGTCAAAACATCCTGGTGAGCGTCCCGGTTGTGGATGATGATCGGCAGGTCGAGTTTTCGCGCCAGACGTATCTGTTTGCGGAACACCTCTGCCTGCACATCTTTTGGCGACGTATCCCAGTAGTAGTCGAGTCCCATTTCTCCCAGTCCCACTACTTTCGGATCACGACTCAACTCCTCGATCCATTCCAGATGCTCGTCTGTCATGTCTTTCGCGTCCTGAGGGTGCCAGCCTACGACTGCGTAAATAAAATCATAGGTTTTCGCAAGCTCCATGCAGCTCGGGATGGTTTCTGCGTTAAACCCGATGTTGACAATCGTGCTGACGCCGTTTTCCCTGGCGCGGGCAATGACTTCTTCGCGATCCTCGTCGAACTCCTTCGCGTTCAGATGCGCGTGCGTTTCGAATAACAAAATAGGTCCTTCCTTTCCTGTCCCTCGTTACTTCACAATCGCTCCGTTTGGCATGCTCGGATCGACAGTCGCCAGCGTCAGCTGATCGCCTGCCGAAGCTGCCAAAATCATGCCCTGCGACAGCTCGCCGCGCAGCTTGACCGGCTTCAGATTGGCAACGAGGATGACTTTTTTGCCGACCATTTCTTCAGGAGTGTAGTATTTGGCGATGCCGGATACAACCTGGCGTTTTTCATAGCCGAGATCGAGCTGCAAAATCAACAGCTTGTCGGCGTTTGGATGCTTCACACATTCTACTACTTGTGCGACACGCAGCTCTACTTTGCCAAAATCGTCGATGCCGATCTCGTCTTTTACATCTGCTGGTTTTTCTGTTACTTCAGCTTGGTTGACAGTCGTTTCGTTCACAGGTGCTTCCCCTTTCAATGCATCTTGCTTTTTCTTGTTTTCCTCCGCTTGGCGGCGCGCTTCTGCTGTCGATTCGTCGATGAAAGCAAGCTCAGCCTGCACGTCCAGGCGCGGGAACAGCAGCTCTTTGCGGCTGACCTTGCTTCCGACAGGCAGTCCGCCCCATACGCCGGCAGACTCCCAGCTTGTTGCCTGTTCGTTGCCCAGAATGCCGAGCTGATCCCAGATTTTCGCCGGAGCTTTGGTCATGAACGGCTGAATCAAGACAGAGGTGATGCGGATGCTCTCCGCGAGATTGTACATGACCGTCGCCAGACGTCCCTTGGTTTCTTCCGATTTTGCCAGATTCCACGGCATTGTTTCGTCGATGTATTTGTTGGTGCGTCCAATCAGCTCCCAAATATGGGCAAGCGCGTTGGAAAAACGCATTTCTTCCATATGTTCCTCGACCAGCGCCTTTGTTTTCATCGCCAGGCCGATCAGGCTGTCATCCGGCTCGCCGGCATCTTGTGCGGCTGGCACGATGCCATCGAAATATTTTTCGATCATGGTGGTGGTGCGGCTCAGCAGGTTTCCGATGTCGTTTGCCAGATCGTAGTTCAGACGCTGGATGAACGATTCCGGTGTAAAAACGCCATCCTGGCCGAAGTTGATCTCGCGCAGCAGGAAGTAGCGCACGCCATCGGAGCCGTAGCGATCGATCAGCAGCTTCGGATCAATGACGTTGCCTTTGGATTTGGACATTTTTCCGTCCGGCATCAGCAGCCAGCCGTGACCGAAAACTTGTTTTGGCAGCGGCACATCGAGCGCCATCAGCAAAATCGGCCAGTAGATTGTATGGAAGCGCAAAATGTCTTTTCCGACCATATGCACATTCGCAGGCCAGTAGCGACGGTATTTGCTGTCGTCGTCAGACAAGTAGCCAAGCGCGGAAATGTAGTTGGTCAACGCGTCGATCCAGACGTAAATCACATGCTCAGGATCGCTCGGTACCTTGATCCCCCAGTCAAACGTGCTGCGGGATACGGACAAATCTTGCAGACCCGGCTTCAGGAAGTTGTTAATCATCTCGTTGCGGCGGCTCTCCGGCTGAATGAAGTCAGGGTTGGCCTCGATATGCGCGAGCAGTTTGTCCTGGTATTTGGACATGCGGAAGAAGTAGTTTTTCTCCCTCACCTTTTTCACTTCGCGGCCGCAATCCGGGCAAAAGTAGCCTTTGTCGGTCTTGCATTGTGTCTCGGTCCAGAAAGCCTCGTCCGGCACACAGTAGTATCCCTCGTACTCGCCCAGGTAAATGTCGCCCTGATCGAGCAGACGCTGGAACACTTTTTGCACGACTTCCTTATGACGCGGCTGCGTGGTGCGGATGAAATCGTCGTAGGAGATGTCCAGCTTTTGCCACAGGTCGCGAATCCAGTCGACAACCGGATCAATGAACTCCAGCGGCTGTTTGCCGTCTTCGGCTGCGCGCTCCTGCAGCTTTTGTCCATGCTCGTCCGTACCTGTCAGGTAGTAGACGTCATAGCCGCGCAAACGTTTGTAGCGCGCCAGAGCATCACAAGCAATGGTCGTGTAGGCATTGCCGATGTGCAGCTTGTTGCTTGGATAGTAAATCGGCGTGGTGATGTAATAAGTTGGTTTCATACAACCTAGCCCTCCTGATAACTTTTGGAAAAATAGAAAAGCCCACCCCGAAAATTGGGGCGAGCTCGAACTCGCGGTACCACCCAAATGCTCCGTTCCCCTCGCGGACAACGGACTTGGTGAGTCCAAAACAGACTCTGCCCGTAACGTGGGCCGACGTCACAAACTACTGGGCACGGTTCGTCCCGTGGCTGTTCATCTGCAAGACTCCGGGGCCATGTTCAGCCTGCTCGCTTATACCGGTTTTCAGCTGCCCCGGCTCTCTGCGATAAGGAGGATCGGCTTACTCTTCCCATCATGGTCGTTTGCTATGAATTCCCTCATTTACCCTCTATTGTACACGACCGACTTGTTTTGTAAACATCCAGGAGAGCCGAACGGCTGACGATTTATTTGGAGCATGACAGGAATAGGAAAAAAAGCAAGGACAAGGTGTTTTTGTCGAATAGACGCGGCTTTATTCGACATAAACTGACCGATTCGACACAATATACTACCAGTTAATTTTAGCTATACGAATCTCCAAACTGTTCCCGGCTTTCTATGAAACGCTGGTATATCAACTTTTCTATTTTCATAAAAATCTTTTCTTTTCAAAGAATTGTCAAAACCATGTTGACACCTTTGGGAATCGCTGGTATGATAAACCCAACAGAAAATGTCGAATATTGACGATTAACGATGATTGCTTACAATAGCATCGACATATTAAGACTTGGGAGGAGAATTTACTATGATGAAATCAACGGGGATTGTTCGCAAAGTAGATGAACTGGGTCGTGTCGTTATTCCGATCGAATTGCGCCGCACACTGGGTATCGCGGAAAAAGACGCACTGGAAATTTATGTAGATGGTGAGCGCATCATCCTGAAAAAATACGAGCCTGCTTGTATTTTCTGTGGAAACGCTGACAAAGTATCTCACTTTAAAGGTAAAATCGTTTGCCAGGATTGCCTGACTGAAATGCCTGTCGCAAAACGCTAAACACGTATTTCCATACATCCTTGCATTACATAAGCTGCGCCTTCGCAAAGGGACAAGCCCTTGCGAAGGCTATTTGTCTTGTCGACAGGGATCGCGGATGAGCGGACAAGACAAAAAGAAAAAGCCGACCTGGTACGGTCAGCTTCCTACTCAATTTCCTGGTCGCGATGATACTCGTTGTAGACATCGCGCTTGGGCACACCCCGATCGTCTGCGGTCTGCCTGATCGCTTCCTTTTTGCTCAGGCCTTGCTCGCAGTAATGATCGACATGCTGGACAACACTCAGCTGCTGCCACCAGACGGTTTCCTCGTCTGCTTCACCAGCAGTTGTGCCTGTATAGCCTTCGACAATCAGGCAAAACTCGCCGCGCACTTCGCCGCTTCCCAGCCATTCCAGCAGCTCTTCAAATGTGCCGCGAACGAATTCCTCGTAGCGCTTGGTCAGTTCGCGCGCCAGCACAGCCCGCCGATTCCCCCACATTTCCCGCATCGCGGCAATCGTCTTCTCAATGCGGTGTGGCGCTTCATAAAAAATCAGCGTCTCCGGATAGCGCTTGAGCCGTTCCAGTTCTTCACGCCGTTCCTTGTTTTCCCGATGGATAAATCCGCAAAAGACAAAGCGGTCTGTCGGCAGCCCCGAGGCGATCAACGCCGTCAGTCCG
The DNA here is from genome assembly GCF_003710935.1 of Brevibacillus gelatini. Taxonomy (GTDB): domain Bacteria; phylum Bacillota; class Bacilli; order Brevibacillales; family Brevibacillaceae; genus Brevibacillus; species Brevibacillus gelatini. Next base: position 48,203 of record NZ_RHHS01000030.1, on the reverse strand, counting down.
GCGTTTGCCCCCGGCACCGGAACGACAGGGTACCCGGCGGCGACCGCGTCGCGCACGAGATCAGCTCCCGGATCGGATATTGCAGGAAGCCCGGCGTCGCTTACCAGCGCGATCCGTTTTCCTTCGGCCAGCCACTGCAACAGCCCCTGTCCGCTCGCCTCCTTATTATGTTCGTGATAGCTCACGGTGCGCTTTTCGATTTGAAAATGGTTCAACAGCTTCCTTGTTTGCCGCGTATCCTCGCAGGCAATCACATCAACCGCCCGAAGTGTTTCCAGGCAGCGGACGGTCATATCATCGAGATTGCCAATCGGCGTTGCGACCAGATACAGGACACCTGTTTCCTCCTGCGCAAAGCTGCGCTGTATATTCATCGCGGCGTCCCTCCAATCAATTCTTCTTTTTGCTTGCGATTCAGCCGTTTGATTCCTTCCTCGCGCTTCAAGCCCCATGAACGGTCGGGCCCTTCTTCCCAAAAGACAAGCGCAAGCGGCCCGCGCCCTCTGGTGTATTTCGCGCCCTTGCCTTCGTTGTGCATCGCCAGGCGGCGGCGCAGCTCCGTTGTATAGCCGGTGTACAAGGAGCCGTCCGCGCAGGCGAGAATGTAGACAAAATGACTCTTATGCGAGGGAATCTCGTCTGCCGAAGTAAATTTCCTGCAGTTCTTCACAGTATTCCTCACCATTTTCATAGACAATCAGCGGCGGCTGAATCCTCAGCTCCGGCTTGCCGCCCCTGGTCCCTTCGATCAGCACCATGTTCGGTTCGGCCTCCTTGCGCGGATAAACCAGACGCATCCGCTTCGGCTCGATACCGTACTGGCGCATCAGGGAAATAATATCGATCAGACGGGTAGAGCGGTGGACGAGAGCGAGCTTGCCGCCATTTTTCAACAACTGGCTGCCCACCCGAATGACGTCTTCGAGCGAGAGCAATATCTCGTGACGGGCGATTGCAAAGTGCTCGCTTATATTTTTCTCCCCGCTTGTCGCAGGCATATAGGGCGGATTGCACGTAATCAGATCGAATTTTCCGTACCCGAACATGGATACAGCGTCCTTGACATCTCCGTGGTGCATCTCGATCCGCTCCGTCAAACCGTTGAGTATCACGTTCCGGCTGGCCATGTCGAACAGTCGCTGTTGAATCTCGATGCCGTCAAAACGGGCTTCCGGCGTGCGCGTAGTCATGATAAGCGGGATCGCTCCGTTGCCCGTGCACATGTCGAGCACTCTGCCGCGCTTGGGAACGGATGCAAATCGCGCCAGCAGCACAGCGTCCATCGAAAAGCAGAACACCTCGTGGCTCTGAATAATTTTCATTTCGTGTGTCAATAAATCGTCAATGCGCTCCGCATCATAGAGCGGCACGTTGATGACTGGTTCCATCCTTTGTTCCCTACTCCTTTTTTCTCCTTGTCTTGGAAAAAGCGACCTGACACGTGGCACAGGTCGCTTTCTCCATGTGGTGATCGCTCGTCACCGTTTATTTTTGAGGGCCGCCGCTGAGGAACGAGAGACAGAACAGGCAATCCCCTTCTTTGCGCAAACTGCCGAAATGCACGTTGCAGATGTGGAACCCTTCTGCATACAGACGGGCAAGGTTGTCGTATCCTTCCCCGACCACGGCTTTTTTTGCTTTCTCCCTGGCGACAGGGGTTGTCCCCTTCTGCTTTGCCGGGGAGCCAGTCTTTTTCTTTTCCAGTCGGTTGCGAAGATGCTGGTTTTCAACGAGTAATTGGGCGTTTTCCTCCATCAAAACGACGATGACGTCTTTCAACTCACCGATCTCTTTGTACAGGTCCCCAATTCGTTCTTCAATGCTCGCCATCTTGACGAAGATTTCCCGTTTGTCCACTAGCTCACCTCTCCCCTACCCCCACACTTTATTCATAGGTGGGGAGCCCTATCGCAATCTCATCTAAGCCAAACTCTGTGATGCGCTTGTCGATCGAAAGCTCCACCTGAACGGACTGATCCAGTACGTTAACGGAAACGACTCGTCCATTTCCCATCGGGGTAGTGACCATTTTGCCGACATCCGGCAATTCATCACGCGTGCTTTCGTAGTTGTCATTCTCGTATTTTAAACAGCACATCAACCGGCCGCACAGACCGGAGATTTTTGCTGGATTCAACGAAAGGTTTTGGTCCTTGGCCATTTTAATGGAAACAGGCTCGAAATCGCCAAGGAAAGTCGAACAGCAAAGCAATCTGCCGCAGGGGCCAATGCCGCCCAGCATTTTCGCTTCGTCACGCACGCCAATCTGACGCAGCTCAATGCGGGTGCGGAAAACAGAAGCGAGGTCTTTTACCAGCTCGCGGAAGTCAACCCTGCCGTCCGCGGTAAAATAAAAAATGATCTTGTTGCGGTCAAATGTGTATTCCACATCGACCAGTTTCATATCGAGCTTGTGCTCCTTGATCTTCGTCTGGCACACGGCAAAGGCATTCTTGGCAGCTTGCCTGTTTTCATCAACCTGCTTTGCGTCCTTGTCGTCAGCCATACGAATGACCTTTTTGAGCGGTAACACTACATCGGACTCAGCAACTTCCTTTTTGCCGATGACGACCTTGCCATATTCGACCCCTCTTGCCGTTTCGACGATGACGTTACTATCTTTCTCTATCGGCAGTCGGTCAGGGTCGAAGTAATATATTTTGCCCGCTTTTTTAAAACGGACCCCAACAACCTCATACAAAGGTTATCCCTCCTGGAATTGAAGAACCAACCGCTCAAGAGCCAACTGCGCGTTGGCGTTTCGCTCTATCCGATTTTTCGTATCCATGACCAAATCTATCCCGTGCAAGAGCTCAGCTTTTGTCCATACCAGTGCTTGTCCTTGCAGCACATCCTGTTGGTCGCTGTTAATGAGATGGGCATGCCTGCCTACTTGCACATACAGGATATCGCGCAGCCAAAGGATGAGCAAATCTAAAAAGAGGGGCAGTTCCTCTTTGATCTTGTCGCTCTTTTGCAACATATCATGGATGGTGAAGAGCGCAGACGAATTACGCTGTTTGCACTCATGGCTCAATTGTATCACTAGATTTCTTAGCTGTGCAAACGAATCTGACTGGCTGAGTGCCCTGGCCTCTTCCACATTTGTCGTAATGTGCGAGGCAACCTGCGCCATTCCAGCCATGACGCCATCTGCCTGCAGCTGTTCCGCAATCGCTCCGGCAGAAAGTGGCGAGAATTGAACGATTTGGCACCGGGACAAAATCGTCGGGAGGATCGAGTGGCTGTGTTCCGTCAAAAGCAAGGCAAGCACGCCAGCGGGCGGTTCCTCCAGAAACTTCAGCAGACTGTTGGAAGCCTGGGTCGTCATTTTGTCGACGTGTTCAACGATATACACCTTGTGCTTGGACTCTACCGCTCGCATGGCCATTTCTTTTTGCAGCGTACGGATCTGGTCGATTTTGATGGAGGCCCCATCCGGTGTAATAAACAGCACATCGGGGTGGTTTCCCCCCTCAATCCGCCTGCATGTAACACAGGCCCCGCAGGCGTCCGCTTCCCTTTCCGGACAAAAAAGGGACTTCGCCAGATGCAGGGCCATCTGCTTTTTGCCTGCTCCCTTCGGACCGGCGAACAAATAAGCGTGCGCCAATCTGTTGTTGAGCAGGCTATGGTACAGCAGCTCCGAAGCGCGTGGCTGCTGGGAAAACCGGGTCCATGTCATAATGGTTTCCACCCACTAAAAATACAAATTAATCAGCATGCCGCGGATTTCGCCTATCCGGGCCAACAAATCAATCGTCGCTGCCTGATCGCTCAGCAGCTCGTCTGTCAGACGCAGCAGCTCGGCATCGACCTGTTTGACGATTTTGTACAGCCTGCTGCGGCCTCGCCGATTTATTCCTCGCCGGTCATCCAGGGCGACACCGTACTTGACGGCTTCCTCCATGAACTGCTTGACGAGATTTTTATAGGCGTAGAAGTCGCGAATCGAGCGGGATCTGGCGAGAATCTGCCCCATCCTGTCAATGTCGCCAAGCAGCCGATTGAGCAGCTCCTGGGACATGCGCTCGTCTTCTCCTTGCATCATCGTGCCAAAATTGAGCTTTTCGAGCTGCGGATTTCTTCGCGAATCCGCAGTTTTTATCATGTCCAGCTTAGGTCGTAGCCCGTCGCCGATTTTCATCACGCCACCCCACATAACCGATCAGTAGAGGGTTTTTCCCCCGTTAGATCAAGTATAATCGAAAGCAGCGAAAAAAGAGAGCAGGAACCTGTAGATAGGAAGAAAGATTCCGCAAAATTGCAGATTGCCGTTTCGCCAAGTCGCGCCAAAGTCAGAACGAGTGGAACTCTTCGACGTCGAGTACAAACACAGCGGCTCCGCCCACCTGCACTTCCAGCGGGTACGGCATGAACGAATCCACCGCATTGCTGAGAGGGGAAACGGGCGTAACCATTTGTTTGCGGGATTTGCAGTTGTGCGCAATGATGTCGATTACTTCCGGCACGTTTTCGTCAGACGTACCGATCAAAAACGTTGTGTTGCCAGCTCGCAAAAAACTGCCGGTACTGGCGAGCTTCGTCGCACGAAACCCTTTTTTCACCAGTTGTTGAGACAAACGACCACTATCTTTGTCCTGGACGACCGCAACTACCATTTTCATCGGCTATCACCCTTTCCACAAGAATCAATCCCGCACGGTTTGCTTCATTGTATGAAAAACACGTAGGCCTGGTACGATATTTCGCTTAATCATATTATACCGTATGTCCCAGTACATGCGGTACTGCGAACCTTACAATCTGCCGAGCAATGCCCGCAGCGCCGACTCATACACCTGTTCCATCGGCTGTTCGGCATCAATGACGACAAAGCGCTCCGGCTCTCTTGCCATTACCAGTTGATACCCTTCCCTGACCCGATGGTGGAAGCGGATGTCCTCCAGATCGAGTCGGTTGACTTCCCTGCCGCGCGCTTTGTTGATCCGCGCAAGCCCCGTCTCGGGCTTCACGTCAAAAAACAGCGTCAGCTCCGGCATGCAATCGCCCACGGCAAAGCGGTTGATCTCGTACACCGCATCGATACCAAGCCCCCGGGCATGGCCCTGATAAGCAAGGCTGCTGTCGATGAATCGGTCGCACAGCACAAGCTTGCCTGCTGCGAGGGCCGGCAGCACTTTTTCCGCCAAATGCTGGCGTCTCGCTGCGGCGTACAGCAGCGCTTCCGTCCGCTCGTCCATCGCGGTATGCGCCGGATTCAGGATAATTTCCCGGATTTTCTCGGCAATATCAATACCGCCCGGCTCGCGTGTCAACAGCACGTCCACTCCGCGCGAGCGCAGTTCCTCGTACAGCTTGGCGATGACAGTCGATTTGCCCGCTCCCTCGCCGCCTTCTATTGTAATAAATCGGCCTTTTTGTCCTGTTGTCACTTCCATACTCCTTCCGCACCTGCTGTCACAGGCCGTATGCTAGCCAGCCTTGATTAACGCAATACTTGTATTGTTTGCAGCCGATCATCCTGCACTCCGTGAAAACGGGTATGTCCCCTCCGCAACTGTACAAGCATCGCCAAGCCTTCCTCATCAATGCGCTCTCCCGGCACCAATACCGGAATGCCCGGAGGGTAAGGGATGACCATCTCCGCTACCACGCGTCCCAGCGCCTGTTCCAGCGGGATTGCCTCCCGTGGACGGTCGACAGCCTCGTGCATCGGCACAGCCTGCTGCCGCAAATAGTGCGAGGAAACAACGCCATGCAGCAAAATCCGCTCCTCTTCCGGCTCTGCCTTGGGTGAGATCGATTCCAGCAAGCGGACGAGCGCATCCAGATCCCGTTGAGAGGTTCCCGCAGACGCAGCCAACAGCACGTGCGACTCGTCGGCCAGCTCCGGAAAAATCCCATTCTTTTCCATAATCTCTTGCAAAGCAAACCCGCTCATCTGTCCGGTTCGCAAATGCAAAAACAGCTTCAACGGATCAAATGTCGTGTACACCCGACTAGCGCATGGCTGCGGCCACTCCAGCCATTCCAGCCTGGCCGTCCGCTCCCGCAGCTTGTCCAAAAGCGGCAGCAATCGCTCCCACTCTTCCTGTGCCTCCAGCGCCAGATGGCGTCTCGCCAGATCGAGCGAAGCCATCAACACGTAAGACGGGCTGGACGACTGGAGCATGGCCAGCAGCCGATACAGCCGTTCCCGGTCTATTCGTCCGCCCTGCAAGTGCAGCATGGAGGACATCGTCATGGCAGAAGCCATTTTATGCGTAGATTGTACGGCCGCGTCCGCACCCGACTGCATCGCCGAGCGGGGAAATGCCGGATGGAAGCCAAAGTGTGCCCCGTGCGCTTCGTCTATCAAAAGCGGAATGTCATGACGATGCACCGTTGCCGCCATTTTTTCCAGGTCGATGCCCATCCCGTAGTAGGTTGGATTCGTTAAAAAAACGGCCTTGGCATCGGGATGCGCTTGCAGCGCCCGCTCCACATCTTCTCGTCTGACTCCTGCCGCTACACCTGTTGCCAAATCGACGGCAGGCACCAAAAATACAGGTGTCGCCCGCGCCATGATGATTCCGTGAAACACGGATTTATGGCAGTTGCGTTGTACCAAAATTTTATCTCCAGGGCGGCATACCGTCATGATGAGGGCGATGTTGCCGACGGTACTGCCGCCAATCAAAAATCTCGTCTCTTCGGCCGCAAAAGCCTCCGCAGCCAACGCCTGTGCTTCTGCAATCACGCCCTGTGGCTGGTGCAGGTCGTCGGTTCCGCTGATTTCTGTCAGATCAAGCTCCAGAATGGAAGAAAACCGCTGCCTGGCATGGCTGTCAAAGCTGTGGCCCATCTTGTGTCCAGGCACATGAAACGGATGCGGGCGATTCCTCGCGTGCCGTTCCAGCTGTTCATACAGGGGCGCACGCTTTTGCCGCTCCCGAAATTCAGCATTTCTCGCAAGCACGCGCAACTCACGTCCTTTGTCATGAATTACCCATTATTTTAACATGATTTGACAAGGGAAAACGGAATTTCGCCAAGCTTTTTGGTAAATGAAAAAGACACCGGGAATGCCGATGCCTTTTTCCTTCACGCATCTTTTCGCAGCCAAATACGTCTCATCTGGTGGATGAAAAACGGATACTTTTCGTCCTGGACGTCAGTATGGACCATTTCCTGTTCGCATGTTCGACAAATAAACTGCTCACAAATGGCGATTCCGTCATTCTGCTCCTGTTCACAGACGATACATCGCTGAGCAACTTTTTCCATTGTAAAAACGCCTACCCTTTTCCTCAATCTACCAACCATTATACCCCATTATAATCCGCGCCATTCCCAAACGTTCGTCTTTTCCCCGACAGCTCGGTACCCTTGGCAAAGGAGCCTGGCTTCTTGTACAGGAAAACTGGAGACGGCATCAATGACCAGCGATTGCCGCATCGCACGGATCAGCTCTTGCAAGGAAAGCTCGGCAACGACCCCCTGCCCGTCCCCGATCACGAGCAAATCGGCATCTTGCACAGCCGCCTCCCAGGAATTGCAACGTACCCACCCCGGACGAACCTCGTTCGGAAATAGCTTGTCTGTTCCTGTGTACACAGCGACCTTTCTGCCAGCAAGCCAGCCTTGGGGCATGCTGCTCCACAAGCCTTCCGGGCCGATCAGCGCGACTCGCTCTATTTTCGCTTTTTGCAGGACATGCTGGCACTCCCGCACGATCCACGCACAGACAAGCGAATGATCCTGGCGCCCCGAATCGAGCCAGCCCTGACCAATGCGCGTGTCCAGCCCCAATGCCCTTGACACTTGCGAAAGCGATACGCCGTTGTCGTCACACACCTCGCCCATCTCCCAATAAAATCGTTCCTTCCACGCCAGATAGCGAGGGAGCTGACGAATCGCTTCATCGACTTCGCGCCGTCCGCACACCATGGAAACTTTGCCGTGGTCAGCGAGCAGCCGACAAAGGCGGCGCATTTGCTGCCCAACCGGCTCGCCCCCAAGCAGCACCCGTTCGTTTCCTGACCACAGGCTCATCCGCACCACCTCGCACGGCTTTTGGCTGGCTTCGCACGCTGCTGCGAGCTCGTCTGCCCAGCCATACGGCGCTTCGTCTCCAAATACAAGCAACAATGCGGGGCCGTTTTCCTGGCACAAGCTGTTTTCTCCGAGTTCATGCAGACTGCTGTAATCGCCCGGACCCGTCAGCAAAAACCCGTCCACTCCTTCTGCCGATTCCCCTTTTTGTGCGACGAGCAGATCCATTCCACATTCTTTTAGCGACTCGCCCCACTTGTGTAGGATTTGCTCGGCAGCGACCCATAACGTCATACGCTGATGGCGCAAATGTCTTCCTCCTTCCCTCCGGCCTGGCAGCATGTTTCGCCCTATTTTTCGTGCCCAATCACGGAAGATTCCTTTTTATCGTTCCCAGAAACTTCCTGACAATAACACCAGCAGCTTCGTTTGCCTGCCAAAAGCGTACCGTTTTCTGTGCCGAAAACAGCAAAAAGCCGCCAGTCCTTACAATGGACCAACGGCCTGTCAGCAGCACATATTGGCTTTCTCAAGATTTGCGACTGTGCGATAATGGGAAAAAGAACGAAAACAGCGCGATTGCTGTCGTACATACATGCCAGCTTCGGCAACCAGACTGCAAAGGAAGTGACTTTTTTTGAAGGGACATGCCCAACAACATACGATTTACAGCTACAAGCTGCTTTACCGCTTTCGCTGGGGGCTGATCGGGTACTTGCTTCAGCTCTTGCTGATTGGCCTGTCCCTGATCGGCAGCTCCATGCTGCTGCAGGTGCCTGTCGTCTCTCTCGTCGTCACGCTGGCGATCCTGCCCGTTGTGCCGATCTGCCATCTGGTCATTTTTCGGCTGTACGCCCATCTGCGCTCGCAAAAGCCTTGGACAACCGCCGACATGCTCGTCTCTCCCTGGTGGGGAGCCGGGTATGTGCTGCCCGTGCCGCTGTCCGTTTATCGCGCCAGCGAGTGCACGGTGCTGTGCGGCAGCGTCCTCATTGCAGCCGGAGCGTACGTCTGGCTTTCGGCCGGCTATGGACTTACCTTGCTTGGCGGTGTCGTCATCGTGGCGCTGCCGCGCATCATTGCCCTGATCGCGTCATTTCGCCAGCCCAGCGAAAGCCGGGTGAAATACGAGAACCGCGGCGTTGCCTTTTTGAAAACAGATGGCTAAAAAATGTCAGCCCATGATCCACAGCTTGATGACGATCAATGCGGCGAGTCCTGGCAGGCGGAGAAATCCGGCGATCAAAGCGGTGATCGGGTTGATCGGAATGTGGAAGCTGGCCAGCTCGCCAACCAGATTGGTGAAAAACAGCAGAATCGCGCCAATGACCACTTGCATGACGCCAACGCCCATCCATCTGATCGGAGTTGCGACAGATTTGCTTGCCGCTGTCAAAAGCAGAATCCCGACAATAATCAGAGCAATGACCCACCCCGTAGCCATGAACGCCACCTCCTACGCGTGTTTGCGGTGCCGCTCTCGTTTTGCCTGCGCCAGCAAATACATGTACCGCTTTTCCGTTACGTGCAGATAGTAAATGACATCCTCCAAACCGCCATCCGGCTCGCTGACCTCGACGAGATGGCGGGCGTGCTGCCAATCCTCACGGGCCTGATTCACGGCTACATCCAGACTTTCGGCATCCCAGTCAATGACAACCCGCTCTTTTTTGCCCCACCTGCTCAAATTTGCAGACCCTCCTTTATTTAGTTAAAGTAATACAAAACCCCCGTCATGTTGTTCACCGCGTGCAGCAGCACAGCTCCCCAGATTGACTGGTAGCGGTGCCGGACAAAGCCAAGCAAAAGTCCGATGACAAACAGCGGTGCAAACAACGCCACGTCAATATGCAAAAGAGCAAACCAGAAGCTGCTGAGGACAATCCCTGCGACGGCTCCTACGCGCCGAACGAGATAGGTCTGAATCACACCGCGAAACAAAATCTCTTCGGCGATCGGCACCATGATCCCTATGATCGCAAGCGACGCCACAGCCGCGAGCAAATCTGTTTCCTTCGCTGAAACAATCTCCCTTTCGATCAGCTGCTCTCGCTCCGACGACAGCGACAGCCCAAGCCAGTCGGAGAGCGGATTCGTCACCAGCACGTCCAGCAAATACAAAATCAGCAGGAACAGCACCAGCAGCAAGACGAGCATTTGCTTGATCCGAACGGGTCGGCATACCCCGATTTCCCCTAGTCGCCTGCGAAACCACAGCGGAATCAAGATGAGCAAAAACAATTGAAAGGAAGCCGATTCCAAGAAACCCGCAACTGTTCCGACAGCAAATAGCGGTTCTTCCAGCACGAAGCCGTACAAGAACAACACAGCCGTCTGAAATACATGCATCCACGCCACGATGTGCACCACGTCGTTGCCTGTCAGCTCGTGATTTCCCCAAAGCCACAAGGTCTGCCTGCTTTCCCGCGCGAGGCCGTAAATAAAACCGACGGCTGCGATGAGGCTTAACACGGAGAGCCCAAGCACAAGCACCCCTACCCATGCCTCTGGCTGGTCTGCCGTAGAAGCAATCCATTTGCCGTCCTCTCCGGGATGAAAGCGAATCATGGAAAATTCGGTCGCAAGCATCAGCCAATACCCGACAAACAGCATGATTGCCCACGGCGTGGACTTTTGTCGCCCAGCCCAACTCGCCAGCGACGGTCCTGGTCCTGTCAGCATTTCCTCACGCTCCTATTTCACTCTATGTCTCGTCCACGAAAAAAAGTCCGCCGTTTCCTCACGATTTCTCCCTTGTCGTCGAAATGAAAAAAAGACAGGAAATTCCCCCGTCTTCTTTTTCACCCTTATAGTTCGCGCCTGCCTTCCAACGCTTTGCTCAAGGTAACTTCGTCTGCGTATTCCAGGTCTCCGCCCACAGGCAATCCGTGGGCAATTCGCGTCACGCGGATTCCGAACGGCTTGATGAGCCGCGATATGTACATCGCTGTGGCTTCTCCTTCGATGTTCGGATTGGTGGCGAGGATCACTTCCTTCACCTGTTCATCGCTTAAGCGTTTGAGCAGATCCGGAATGCGGATGTCCTCCGGCCCGATACCGTCCATCGGCGAGATCGCGCCGTGCAGTACGTGGTAGTAGCCTTCGAACTCTTTCGTCTTTTCCATCGCCACGACATCGCGCGGCTCCTGGACGACGCAAATGATCGAGCCGTCCCGGCGTTTGTCCCGGCAAATGTGGCACGGATCAAGGTCGGTAATGTTGTTGCAGACCGAACAATAGTGAAGCTGGCGTTTGGCGTTGACCAACGCCTTGGCCAGATCAAGCACGTCGTCTTCTTTCATGTTGAGCACAAAAAAAGCCAGCCGCCCAGCGGTCTTGGGACCAATGCCGGGCAGTTTCATAAAGCCTTCGATCAGTTTGGAGACCGGTTCTGGATAGAACATCACAACTACCTCTTTTCCTGCCCAATTTTAGAACAGGCCCGGGATGTTCATGCCTCCGGTGAATTTGCCCATTTCCTTGCTCATCAACTCTTCCGCTTTGCGCAGCGCGTCATTCACGGCTGTCAGCACCAGGTCTTGCAGCATTTCCACATCTTCCGGGTCAACGACTTCCGGCTTGATGACGATGTCTCTGATTTGCTTGTGTCCATCGGCTTTTACGATCACAGCGCCGCCGCCAGCAGAGCCTTCGACGATTTTTTCTTTCAGCGCTTCCTGCGTTTTTTGCATTTCTTCCTGCATTTTCTTCACTTGCTTCATCATTTGTTGCATTTGCTGCATGTTTTTCATTCAGGTATCCTCCCTATAATTGTATGGAATAGCTAGTCTTTTACTTCTATGAGTCCTTCACCGACAAGCTTGATCGCTTCTGCCAGAAACGGGTCTTCCTCTTCCGCAGCCGGACTGTCTTTTTGCGCTGCCTGCTGGTCGATGCCTTGCCATTCTTCCTCCATGACGGACAACAGTTGCAGCGGCCTTCCCAGCACAGTAGACATGACCCGCTCCACGACGCCTTTCAGCTCCGGCTCCATGGTTTTATCACAATGGATCGCGCTGGAAAAAGTGACGACAACGGCACCATTCCCGGCGGCCACAGGCTGACCGTTGACCAGCCACGCCTGATACTGGATCTTGATTTTTTTCAGATCGGCTAAAATCTGGCTCCACTGCCCCCGAACCTGTCTGGTCAAGTTCTCATCCAGCGCCTTGGCTACTTCCCTCACGCGATTGAGCGGTGTTCGCGAACCGCCGCCTGCGGCTGCCATCACGCGTCTCGGCTCGCTTTTGCGCGGCTCTTCGGCTTTGTGCTGGCCGGGCAAGCTGACTTGGCCTTGCAGCACCTGATTCAGCCGTTGCTCCAAAACGCCAAGCCGTGTTGCCAAGGCTGTCAGTTCCTCGCTGGTGGCTGTTGCCGCCGCTCCGCTTGCCGCTGTCGCCTGAGCGGTTGGCTGGCACAGTTTCACCAGTGTCAGCTCCACGAGAACGCGCGCATACGTCGACCATTTCAACTGGGACAGCGCCTGGTTGCACGTCTCGATCGCCGCATACAGAGTCGGCAGCGAATACAGCTTGGCAACCTCCTGAAACTGGTCGTCGATCATGGTTCGCTCCACAATCTCCTCCAGTTGCGGCGCTGTTTTCAGCAACAGCATGTCGCGGTAATAGTAGAGAAAGTCGTGCAGGAACTGCTCCGGGTCTTTTCCTTGCACCATGACCCGATCGAATTGCTCCATCACCTGCGCGACATCATTTTGAGCAATATATCTCGCAAGCACGGAAAAATACGATTGAGCCACCGTACCCGTGATCTGCATAATATCGCTGGCACGCACCAGATCCTTGCTGTAGCTGATCGCCTGGTCCAGCAAGCTCAGCGCATCACGCGCCCCGCCCTCCGCCATCTTCGCGACGAGCTGCAAGGCCTGTTCTTCGACCTGCACTCCTTGCGACTGACAAATCCGCTGCAGCAAATTGACCATCACTTTTAGCGGAATCCGATGAAAATCGAAGCGCTGGCAGCGGGAGATAATGGTCGCCGGCAGCTTGTGCGGCTCTGTCGTCGCCAGAATAAAGATGACGTGGGACGGCGGTTCCTCCAGCGTTTTCAACAGGGCGTTGAACGCCTCTGTCGTCAGCATATGCACCTCGTCGATGATGTACACCTTGTACTTGACGTCGCTCGGAGCAAACTTCACCTTATCGCGAATGTCCCGGATTTCCTCGACACCGCGGTTGGAAGCGGCGTCGATCTCCAGCACATCCGTTACCGAACCATTGGAAATCGCTTTGCATGTTTCGCACTGATTGCACGGCTCGCCATCTGTCGGCTGCTCGCAGTTCACTGCCTTGGCCATGATTTTGGCCGCACTTGTCTTTCCCGTACCTCGGGGACCGTTGAACAAATAAGCATGAGAAAGCCTATTTTCGCGTAAAGCGTTACGCAAGGTTATCGTCACATGTTCTTGTCCGACTACATCCTGAAACGTCTGCGGCCGGTATACGCGGTATAGCGCGGTATAAGCCATGTTCGTGTGACACTCCCCATCTGCACAGTCCACTTCCATATCCTATTCATTATACACGATTGGTACCGTTCATACAAAGAAAACGCCCCGTTCACGAGTGTGCGGGACGCGATAGCCGAGACCGGACTTTTACAGATACGGCAGCATGATGTGGAAGGTCGTCCCGTACCCTTTGGACGACACACGAATCTGACCGCCGATGTCGTGGATGATTTTTTGACAGACAGACAGGCCAAGCCCTGTCCCTTCTTCTTTTGTCGTAAAAAACGGATCGAAAATCTTGTCGATAATGTAGAGCGGAATCCCCGGCCCTGTATCGTGGATGTCGATGCTCATCTTGTCTCCGTCCTCGTCGAGATGATGGGAAATTTGCAAAGTTCCCTGCTCGCCCATCGCTTCGATTCCGTTTTTGCATATATTTATGAATACTTGCTTGAGCAGCTCGGTATCTCCCACGACCATCGGCAGCTTGCCGCGAGAGGGGAACTGAACTTCGATTCCGTACAGAAGCGCCTGCGACTCGACGATTGGCATGATTTCTTCAAAAACCGTATTGAGGTCAACCATCGCATATTGAACATCACGCGGCTTGCTCAACAGCAAAAACTCGCTGACCAGCGAATTGATCCGATTGATTTCCGTCAGCATGATTTCCGTATAGGTCTTCTCCCGATCCATGCCGCTGTCGGTAAAAGACTTGAGAAACATTTGCAAAAATCCTTTGATGGAGGTCAACGGATTGCGAATTTCATGGGCCGTGCCGGCGGCAATCTGCCCGATCATCGCCAACCGCTCGTTTCGCTCGATTTTTTGCTCAATAGAACGCAGGTTGGTAATGTCTTTAAAGAGGATAAAAGCTCCCACCGTTTTGCCTGACTCGTCCTGCAGCGTATTGGCGTCGACGATCAGCTCATAGCGCTGATTGTCATTCGACCACGACATCGCTACGTTTTGCAGCTTCACACCATCCAGAAGCTCCTTTTTAATCAACCGGTGCGGCTCCGGAATCCCGTTGAATACTTCATCCACGTGCTTGTTGATGACATGAAGCCGCTCCATTCCCAAAAGCCTGCAAGCTGGTTGGCTGGCCTCGATAATGCGCAAATGCTCATCGAGAATAAACAGGCCCATGCTCGTATCGTGGGTCAGCTTGGTCATGAGCCGCTGAGACAAGACTTGATCGGTTTCTTTAGCCAATTGGTAAAAATGAACCAGGTACAAGGGGTTCTCTGCTTGCTGAACCAGTATCATCACAGGCGTCTTTCTGCTTTTCCCCTGTTTGTCACGCCATTCTACTTCCACATTCGTTCCCGTTTCCTCTTCTCTTTGCAAAAGCTCCTCGTACATCTGTTCCATGGAGCCCTGATAAGGGAGGATGGTCGCTACGGGTTGCTTGATAAGCTGGTCACGTGAATATCCGGTAACACGCAGCAGTTGTTCGTTTACTTCCACGATACTACCCGATTGATTCACCAATAAAACGGCGGTAGGCAGTTGATGTATAAACCGCTGCAAACGTCCGGACGAGCCAACGAGATGTAACGAAAAAGGTGCACTCACAGCTTGTCCCTCCTGGCCTATGATGTACTTCATGAGCAAAGAAACCCATGGCATTTCTCAACTATTATGAAACTTCGTGAAAAAAAGCTGAACACCTGCCCTCAGAGGCAAACCCGACCCGAGAAATGTTTCGCTAGTTATCGTCAAAATCCAACAAAATACTCCGATTCGCAAATAAAAAATAGCATGCCTCCCGAAGGAAACATGCTATTGAACATTCATGTAGGTACCGTGCACCTATCTTCGATAATTCTTATCCAAGCGTTACTTATGGCAGCAGCTCAGAGCAGGCTACCCTGCGGCACACGCGATGATCCACTTATGGCTGCTTCCTTCCGGACCTGACCAGGTTCATGGGTTCGCGTTGCACAGGACCCGCTCCTCAACACCGCCGCCATAAGGCAGCCTCACATAAGAAAACCTCGGATAGGAATTCAACCCTGCTATTGCGGATTGCAGGTTACAGGGCACCGCAACCTCCCCGTCTAGCACGGTACGATAAGAATACCAAAGATACGAGCCGATATCAAGGTGAAAAGCCATCCAATACTAGGTAGCGGCTTTTTCGTTGACAATACTGTCACTGTTTTCCGTTGGCTGCAGCACCTGAATGGCGCCGCTCAGGTAAGCTTTTTGAAAAATCGCAACGATTGACGGATCAAACTGGGTCCCTTTGCAGCGCAAGATTTCCTCATACGCCTCTTTGCCTGACATGGCATTGCGGTAGGAGCGCGTCGAGGTCATCGCATCAAACGTATCGGCGACTGCCAGAATTCGCCCGATCAGCGGAATATCTTCCCCTTTTAACTGGTGCGGATAACCGTTTCCGTCCCAGCGCTCATGATGGTGCCTGACGCCCGGACTGACATGAGCCAGACTTTCAATCTGCTCCACGATGTCGGCCCCGATTGACGGATGCCGCTTCATGAATTCGTACTCTTCGTAGGTGAGCTTGCCGGTTTTCAACAGCACCTGATCGGGAATCGCCACCTTGCCAATGTCGTGCATCAGTCCCGCATAGCGCAAATCATCACGGGTAAAGCCAAGCTGCTCCTTGTCCGGCATTTGATCGTAAATAATGAGTGCATATTGGGTCACTCGCTCTGTGTGACCGGCGGTATAAGGGTCTTTCATTTCTACCGCCAGATAAAAGCTGCGGACAATCTGATCCAGCCCTTTTTGGGAATATTCCCGCTCCCGATCGATCAGCGATTGTATCTGGGATGCCATGATGTTGAACTTCTTTTCCAGGAATGTGATCTCGCGCATGCCTTCAATCGGTACGCGTATGGAAAAATCGCCTTTTACCAAAGCATCGGTCGCGTCCACCAGCGTGCTGATCGGCTTGCTGATCCAGCGGGCTATGCGGTGGGCCACATAACCCGAAAAGATGACCACAAGACAGATCGTACACCACAAAACGAATTTCATCCGTCCCAGCCGATTGGCGATGTCTTGATCGGGCAGCCATTCCACATAGGTCATCCCGCTCGTTGGCGAGAACTGATGATACGCATAAACATTCTCGTTATGTATGTTGACAGCAAACACTTTTTTCTCTTCGGCAACGGTTAAGTGTTTGCTCAGATTTCTGAATTCGGACGCTGCGGAAACGTGCTTCCCGACCATCAACTTGTCCGGGTGAACCAGTATTTTCCCGGACTGCATCAACACCAACAGGTTATTGTACTTGGCGATTGGACTGTTGTTCACCCAGCTAGCCAGTTCGTCCAGCTTAATCTCTACGAACAGCGAACCTGACAACTCGCCGCTTTTGCCCTCGACTCGCTGTGAAAAAAACAACGAATTCGGATTCGCCTTTTCATCGGTGCGACTGAACAGGGAAATCTGGCTATCTCCGCTCCCCCACGGCTCTTGCTGCAGCTTCGGCAGCTGTTGCAGCTCCTCCCAGCTATCCTCTTGCCGCAGGGAAATGACTTGCTGATCGTCCCGCACGAAATGCACATTTCGAACCAGATTGTGAAAGTAGGTAAACTTTTCGAAGGCAAACCGTACCTTGCTTTTATGCGCTTCCCAATCGCTTGCCGTAAGAGGGTTCTCCTGAGACTTGGATATTGAGGTTCGCAAGACCGGATCGTTTGCCAGCTGACTCATGTCGTATTGGAGCGTCTGAAAAATGGTGTTCAGGCGTCTTTCAATCGTAACAAGATGCCCCCCGATGTTCTTTTCGTATTGCTCAAACACTGTCTTCTGCGCTTCCTGGTAGAAAAGAAAGCAAATGAGCAGAATGGGGAACAGGCTCAGCAATAAAAATGTTGCAAATAATCGGTCTTTCAACTTCAATAACACAAGCCTCCTCCTTTCTTCTGGTTGATCTCGCTCACAGATTTATATGTTTGTCACTTCATATGTTTTTTCGTATCCTTATCCCTTTTACCGCGTTAAGCCAAGAAATAAACATGGAATTTACCAGAGTTGGCTCCTTTTCTTCAAGCAAATAGACAGAGCTGTCTCTTGCATATTATCCTAGCTTGGAATGACTTTTCAATATAAGGGGATCGGACAAATGAGATATATTTTTCCTGTATTTTCTTCGTACAGCATCCTGCCTGACATCACCCTTCCAGAATGGCTTCGCCAGCGGCAAAAAAGTTCCTCCCTTAACGAAGCATACAAAAAAACCATCCTTCGCGAAAAAATCTGCGCAGGATGGGTTTTTCACAGGTTGTCATTCGTTTCCTTCACGTTTTACCGTCGGCGAAGCCACACCTGTAGCGTGGCTCCTTTGTCTTTGCCACACCGTATATCCGTAATAGCTGATGCCAGCCAGAACGAGCAGTCCTGCCGCCCCGACGACCATCGTTTGGTTGAACATGCCCACAAAGGCGTTGAGACGCTCGACGTTGTTGCCCATCAGGTTGCCGGCGAAAAACAAAATCAGTGTCCAGACAAGCCCGGTCGTATAGGAAAACAGGGCGTAGCGCCGAAACGTCATTTTTCCGATCCCCACCAAATACGGCACCACATGCCGGACGACAGGCAAAAAGTAACTGATGCACAAGGCGTAGCTGCCGTAACGGTCCAGCAGCGCTTGCGCCCGGTCCACGTACTTGTTCATGCCCTTTTTCTTGCCGATCCAGTTCAGCGCCGGAGCGCCGAGCCATCTTCCCAGCACGTATCCGAGCGACAAGCCGGAGACAACCCCCATATAGGTCGCTACAAAAGCAGGCACCACATGCAAGACTCCGAGCGAGGTCAATACGCCCGCCGACAGCACAATCACTTCATCCGGAATCGGCATGCCGACAATCCCTAGCCATAACATGAAGAAAAGGGCAAGATACCCGAACTGACCCACTGACTCGGTCAGCATATCCACAATCATCGCTTTATCCTCCTATCCAGCCTGCTACCCGTGCCCTTTGCGGCAGATGTAGACAAATGCCGGCGGCAGATTAAGCGGAACAAGTTTTACTGTCATGTTTTCAAAGACAGTGGATAGCTGCTTTTTCATCTGGAGCGAGTATTGAAAGGTGACAAATACACCGCCCGGCTTCAGAGCAGCATAAACCTCTTCCATGATCTGATCGCGCAGCTCCTGCGGGAAGTTGGCAAACGGCAGCCCCGACACGATACAGTCAGCCTTGCCCAAACCTGCTTCGCCCAGAACACGGGTCAGATCGACCGCATCTTCATGAAACAGCACGTTGGGAAATTGCTGCTCCAGCCTTCCGCGCATCTTGCTTTCTTTTTCAAACGAGACGAGGGTAGCCTCCGGACGCTTCATCCGCTCGATCCAGGCGGTAAAAATCCCTGTACCCGCGCCCAGTTCCACAATGGTATGAGCCTCGCTCCAATCAATCGGCGCCATCATCTGCTTTGCCAACGCTCGGGAACTGGGGGTGATGCTACCTACTTGTCCGGGTGACTGTAAAAAATTATAGAAAAACATCAGTCGGTCCTTGATGCTAACCGGATGATGACAATCCATCATCATGATAGACGCTCCCTTCGTTGCTTCCTTACCCACATGATATTCCAAAAACATTTAGAATTATCTTTCCAAAAACGAAAGATTTTCTTAATACTATCACAGTAAACGTTTGGGAATCAAAAAACCTCCGTCTCTGGTCGGAATTGCAAATCACGCTTTTGATGGTTACGATCTGACAGCCATATGCGTTACAATTATTTCAACAAGATCATTCGTCACTCAAGACGAGGAGGACTATTCAATGGATTATCGAGGAGTAAAAGCAATCACCCACGCCAGCGCATTTTTCGCACCGTTTCTGGTGCCGATCATCGTCTGGCTGCTCATGCAAGAACGCGACGCGAAAAATATGGCTCTCCAGGCCTTGCTGTTCCATTTGTTCATGAGTATTCTCATCAGCATTTCCTGGATTCTCTCCTTCGTGCTGATCGGGATTCCGTTTTTGATCGTGTTTGGCTTGATGGCGATTTACTACCCGATCAAAGGGATCATCTATTCGTTGCAAGGCCGACCGTTCCACTACCCGCTCCTTGGCTCGATTGTGAGATAAGCCGAGTCGGTCCGTGGCTCAAATTTAGCAAAAAGACCAGCATCCGTTTAGGATCGCTGGTCTTTTTGCTGTGCTGCCTGCTTGTTTTTGATTATTTGGAGCAAACGGTGAAACGCTGGTTCAGATGCTGTGGATTTTCGATTTCATCGAGTACCGCAATCGCGTAGTCCGCGTAGCTCACATAGCTTTGTCCGTTGCTGTTGACCAAGAGGTGGTCTTTGCCGAGCTGATATGTGCCTGTTCGCTCGCCCGCAGGATCGAAGAAGGCGGAAGGACTGATGAAGGTCCATTGAATCCCTTCCGTCGCTTGCAGGATGCGCAGGTTCTCTCCCTGCTTTTGCGCAGTCGCCAGATACATCTCTGGAAAATCAGGCGTTTCCATCACGCGTGTCGTTTTCGCTTCGTCGACGAACAAGCTGCCTGCGCCGCCCACTACGAGCAAACGAGTCGCCGGAGCGCCCTTCATCGCGTCGATCAAAACGTTGCCTGCCTCGACATGCAGATGTTCTTGGCCAAAAGGAGCGCCGAACGCGTTCACCACTGCGTCAAAGTCCTTCACGTCGGCTGCTGTCAGCGCGAAAATATCTTTTTCTACTACGGCTGCTTTTGGCTCGTCGATTTTGGACGCGTCGCGGACGATTGCCGTTACTTCATGCCCGCGCTCCAATGCTTCTTTCATAATCAGCTTCCCTGCTTTACCGCTTGCGCCTACAATTGCAATTTTCATTGTTGGTTCCCTCCATGTGAAATAGATTGAGTAGTAATGAGTGTGAATATGTTGTAACAAAAAGAGTTACATCTGGCGCAAAAAAATTTGCACCTTGAGCTTGCTTGTTTCGTTGTAATCATTTTAGTTACAACAAAACCATCTGTCAATACTGTTTTTCCCGCGCTGTATGCAAAAGCATCTGCCTTACCCGGAAATGCGGCTGCATGTTGCTGGCAGCTCGCTTTTTGCCCGGATGCGGCAGATGCCCTGATTTTTCCTATCCCTTTTGCTTCGTCGGCCCTTGCCAGGTAATCATCCCGCCCTGGAGGTGCGCCATTTGCGAAAAACCGTGCTTCTTCAAGATTTTTGCCGCCTGCTTGCTGCGCAGACCACTTCGGCAATAGAGCAAAATGTCGTTCTTCGGAGAAATCTCCTTCACTCTCTTGTTCAGTTCGGAGAGAGGAATATTTACAGCCGAAGGAATGTGCCCGTTTTTGAATTCATGCGGCTCGCGCACATCGATCAGCATTACCCTGCTTTTTTGGTTCACCCGCTCCTTGAACTGCTCTGCTGACAGGTTTTCCAGTCCTTTGACGGGCATGAAGCGAGCGATTAAATACCAGGTTGTCAACGCATACGCGATAATAAGCAAAATCGTCGTGAAGTCCATGTGAACATCCTTCCCAATGAATTAGCGACTTTTCACCAAAAGCTCAACTGCTTCTTTTACCATCTTGCTCGTGTCGCCACCGTTCGCCTGCTCATCCAGCAGACAGCGCTGTAAGTTCTCCGCTACGATCTGCGCGATAGCCCTGTCAGACGCGTTGCGAACTGCGGACAACTGAGCGACTACTTCCTTGCAGCTTTTCTGCTCGTCCATCATTTTCAACACGCCACGGATTTGTCCTTCAATTTTGCGCAAACGTTTTTTAATATCGTCACCGTAGTTGTACTCCAAGTGAAGTCCTCCTCCTGTTTTTAGGATCGCGGATACATATACAGGTATCTTATGCGAAAAGCAGGCTTTGTCAAGCGAGCGCGCATGCTTTGTCCCTTCGTATGACCGTTTAAATAAACAGATTGACTTTTGCCTGTGTCGCATCGCCCAGGTAGGCTGCCACACCCGCGTACTCCATCCCGTCAATCAGCTCCTCCTGCTTCAAGCCCAACAGATCCATCGTCATCGTGCAGGCGACCAGCTTGACCCCTTGATCCTGTGCCAGCTCAATGAGTTGCGGCAATGTCAGGGCGTTGTGCTTTTTCATGACGTGTTTAATCATTTCCGGGCCCATCCCGAGCATATTCATTTTAGACAGTCCCAGCTTCTTCGCCCCTCTCGGCATCATCCAGCCAAACATTTTCTCCAAAAAGCCCTTTTTGACCTTGACGACCTCGTCCTTGCGCATCGTGTTCAAGCCCCAGAAGGTAAAGAAAATCGTCACGTCGTGGTCGTAGGCGGCTGCCCCGTTTGCAATGATAAACGCTGCGATTGCTTTGTCCAAATCGCCGCTGAACAGCACAATCGTCGTTTTTTCTTTCTGGCTCTCGTGTCCCATCATAGCAGGTCCTCCTTATACTATTACTCCTATAGGTATAAAAACAGGCAAAAAGAAGCTTCCTTCAAAGGAAAAACCTCTTTTTTCCCGTTACAAAATATCGTTCCAAACCTTGATAGCCGTCGCAGCGATCAGCACGATCAGGGCGTAGCGCAAATACTTGACGTCTATTTTGGCGCTGACCATACTGCCAAGCGGCGCTCCGAGGATGCTGCCCATGACCGTAAACAACACCGGAAGCAACGGAATGTGCCCGGCGTACAGTTTGCCTGCAACACCACCGATGGCAGAAATGAATACAATAGCCAGTGACGAAGCGATGGTGACGCGTGCAGGAATCTTGAGCACCGTCAGCATGATCGGAATGAGAATGAAGGCGCCACCCGCTCCCACAATTCCCGAGACCATTCCCACGACGAAGGCTGCCGGAATCGCTATGGCACGATTGTATTTGATCTCATCCGCCTGCTCCTGCATCCCTTTGTTCTTTTTCAGCATCAAAATAACGGCGACAACAGCCAAAATCCCGTACACCAGGTTGATGCTGTCGCCTGACATGTACTTGGAAGTCAGGCCACCCAGGAGGCTTCCGACCAAAATGCTGATTCCCATGTCTCTGACAAGTCCTGTGTGTACCAGCGGCGAGCCTTTGCCGTTGCGCTTGCGAAAGGCAATAACCCCGGACAGAGACGCGAAAAACACCTGGAACATCGAAATAGACGATACCTCCTGCGCGGAGAAAGAAGCGAGTCCAAGCCCTGCCGGGACAAACAAAAGCAATGGATAGTTGATAATCGCGCCGCCAATCCCCAGCATTCCGGAGAAAAAGGAACCGACAAAGCCAAGAGCTACCATGAGTAATAACAGCAAGACGTCCATAAGTCCTCCCCGCATTCCACGCAAAAAACTGCGCAAGAATGCCCTAGCCACTTTTCAAATGTCTATTCGTCAGGTAAAATAAAACCAAGTAAATAACTATGATTAGGGTGATATAAATGGTTCGTTTTTTTAAAACCATTCTCCAGCATCGCTGCCCCACTTGCCAAGAACCGCTGCGCTCCCGGCGCAACAACCTACTTTGTGAAAAAATTTGCCCCAACGGCCATTTTCGCGAGGAAGTCTACCCTCACCTTGGCGTTCGTATTGTCTATGAAAACAAGGACTAAGCAAACACTTCCTGCGCGTGCCTGCTTAGTCATTTCGCTTACAGCTTTTTCACCAAAAACTTGAATACCCCGTTCTCCACTTCATGAGTCACCAGCTCGTTACCGGTCTGCTTCACCCATGCGGTAAAATCCTGGAGTGATCCTTTGTCCGTGGAAAGAACCTCCATGGTTTGCCCCGGCTTCAGCGTATCCAGCGCCTTTTTCGCCCTTACAATCGGCATTGGGCAAGCCAGACCTTTTGTATCTACAACGATGTCAGCCATGTCTACCTTCCCCCTTATTTATCGTGAACGGCGCAACGATTTGGCCCTGTTTCCATTTCACGCTGCTCTTCTTCATCGGGCTGCAATCTGCCCATGTTGACTTGCCGGATTTCCTGATAGGCGTTAGGCTGTGGCGGCAACTGCCCGGTAACAACACGCCGGAACTCAGCTTCACTTGCAATGTTCAACCCTGGATTGTCGCGGTACAAATCGCCCAAGCGCGCTGATACGACTCCGTCCGGCCCCAGCTCCGCATGGCTGCCAAAATGAGCGGGTAGTACCAGCAGCTCTTTGGACAGATCTTGATACCGATTATACAAGGTGTCGTGCAAGTCTCCTACCCAATCCTCGGCCTTGCCAGCCAAATCCGGCCGTCCGATTGATGCTACAAACAAAATGTCGCCTGTGAGAAAGTACGTGTCATCTACAAGCAAGGACGTGCTGCCGATTGTATGGCCTGGAGAGTAGATCGGCAAAATCGAAATGCTGGTCGTGCCAACCTGAATGACTTTGCCTTCCTCCAGCTTTTCATAGGCAAACGTCACTTCTTCCGCGTCCTTTTCCGGGAGCCAGTACGTAGCGCCTGTGCTTTTAGCCAGCTTCCTGCCGCCTGATATATGGTCGGCGTGCAAATGCGTGTCAATCGTATGAGTTATGGTCAGGCTGCGCTCTTTGGCAAACGCTTCATAAACGTCTGTCAGCCGCACCGAATCGACAACAGCTGCTTCCTGACCGGAGACGATCATGTAGGACAGGCAGCCTTTTCCGATACGAACAAATTGATAAATCTCCCCGCCATCTCGCAAATCGCCTACCTTAACAGGCTCCAGATGCTCGCTCCACTCCTTCATCCCGCCTTGCAGGTAATACACGTTGTCCAGTCCGGCTTCCGCCAGTTGCTCTGCCACGAAAACAGACGAGCCTTCCTTGGCGCAGACCACGAGTATTTTTTGCTTTCCCGGAAGCTTGCCGACGATCTCTTCCACCCCATCGATCAGTTCAAAATACGGGACATTGAAGCTCTTGACCCGGTGCCCTTCGATATGCCAGTTTTCATAGTCTTCGCTGTTGCGCACATCGAGAATAAAAAGCTCCTCCTGGGCAAAAAGCAACTCGGTCAATTCATGTGCCGTCATTTTTTTCACTTTGGCTTGTTGATGTTGCAGGTTACTCATGCCAATATCCCCCTCACTCGTTTTCTGCCGGGCCAGTCCAACCAGCCATACCCGGAACGACGTTTTTTACTCGGGAAAAGCCTTTGCCCGCCAGCAACTGGCACGCCAGATCGCTGCGGTTTCCAGAACGACAGATGACAAATATGTCGCGATCTGTCGGCAGCTCATCGAGATGCTGCTCCAATACCCCCAAGGGTATTGATTTGGCCGCAGCAATCCGTTGAAACGCGTATTCAGCAGGTTCTCGCACATCTATCAGCAGAAACGGTTCCGCGGATTGCAGCCTGGCTTGCAGTTCTTTGTTCGTGATCGTATGCGGATATCTCGTCTCAGCCTTCGTCTCCTGCGGACTGGCCTTTCTGAGAAAATGCCTCAAAACATTCCCCTCCTGAAGCGAGCCTAAATAGTAGTGCCCCGTATTGTTTGCCCAGCCCTTCATGTCAGCCAGCGAGCCTTTGTCAGTGGCTTGCACCTCAATGACCTCGCCGGGAGCGATTTGCTCCATCGCCTTTTTCGTGCGGACAATCGGCATCGGGCAAGCGAGCCCTTTGCAATCCAAAACCTTATCGGCAGAAAAATGCGGTTGTGCTTGTGCAGGCATATGTGTTTCCCCCTTGTGCTTTGAGTGGAGTGTGGGTTGAAAGACAGATTTGGGTTTATGGGATTTATTTTTATACATATACCCCTATGGGTATTATAATATGCGCAGAGGTTTTTGTTGTCAACAGGGGAGGAGTTGTCTTTTTTGGCAAAGGGATGCAGTAGGTTTAAGAGGTTACGGCTGATGGGCTGTTTTAGGCGGCGCTCACGCATGGATTGGGATGCTGCCGTTTTGGGTTCAGCTACGGCAAGCGCGACTGTCTTCAAGGGGAAGAAGCGGACCAGGCTTTTCGCCAGGTAGCGAAAGAGGCGTACTACGTGCTTTATCAGCTCTCCAACAAAGTGTGGATCATGGAAAATCCGTCACGGCTTTCCGTCGAGGATTTGGCGAAGGAAGAAGATGTGTACGTGGTAGACAAACAGTTTACGTGGACGTATGTGCGGACGCATGAGACCGGATGGTTTGGGCCGTATTTTTGCAGGCGGTGAGGAAACAAAAAAATGACCCAACGGATTCTTCCGTTGAGCCACTTTGTAAGCGGAGAGAGTGGGATTCGAACCCACGCACGCCTCACGACGCCTAACGCATTTCGAGTGCGTCCCCTTATGACCACTTGGGTATCTCTCCATATTTTCGTTTGTCAGAAACATTATTTACTATAGCAAATCCGACCCAAAAGTGCAAGAGCCAACTTCCGGGCTGCC
The DNA here is from genome assembly GCF_003710935.1 of Brevibacillus gelatini. Lineage (GTDB taxonomy): Bacteria > Bacillota > Bacilli > Brevibacillales > Brevibacillaceae > Brevibacillus > Brevibacillus gelatini. Next base: position 22,478 of record NZ_RHHS01000030.1, on the reverse strand, counting down.
CCTTGATTTGCTCGCCGCATTAGGCCAAACTATTAACAACACCCGGTAAGGGGATTTTTGACCAGAAGAAAAGTGAGGAACATACATGAAACGAGAACGTTTGGACAAGGTGCTGGCGAATATGGCGTTCGGCACACGCAAGGAAGTGAAGGCACTGGTGAAGCAAGGACTGGTCGTCGTGGACGGCGTGGTCGCGACCGATCCGGGCATGCACGTCATTGCCGAACAGCAGGACATCACCGTGGACGGGGAGCCGCTCAACTTCAAGCGCTGGGTGTACATCCTGCTAAACAAACCCCCTGGGGTAGTTTCCGCAACCGAAGACAACGTGCATCAAACCGTAGTCGACCTGCTTCCATATGAATGGGCAGTCAAGGTGCATCCGGTAGGCCGACTGGACATCGACACTGAGGGGCTGCTGCTTCTGACCAACGACGGCCAGCTTTCGCACAGCCTGCTGTCCCCGAAAAAGAAAGTGGACAAGGAGTATTTTGCCCGCATCGACGGCCCGGTCACAGAGCGGCATGTACAGGAATTTGCCAAAGGGATTGAATTGGAGGATTTCACCACACTGCCGGCGAAGCTGGAGATTTTGTCTTCGGGAGAAACTTCCGAGGTTCGCGTGACGATCATGGAAGGAAAGTTCCACCAGGTAAAACGAATGTTTGCCGCCTTCGGTCTGCATGTCACCTACTTAAAACGCATCCGCATGGGCCCGCTTCACCTCGACCCGGCACTCGCTCCCGGCGAATACCGCGAGCTGACCGAGGAAGAGCTGCACCTGCTGCAAAACGTAAACAAATAATCAAGCGCCTGGATTCCCGGCATGCTGCCTGCAAGCGAGCCGGACGGCGTTCGCGACAGTCGGATCAACCATTCTCCGACTGTCTTTTTTTACGCAACCCGCGGAAAAAGTCTTTGAGCATCTGGGCACATTCCTCTGCGAGAACGCCCTCCATAACCGGAACCTGGTGATTGAAGCGCGGTTCGGCCAGCAGGTTCATCAATGTCCCGGCACACCCTGCCTTTGGATCGGAGGCTCCGTACACTACCTGCTCGATACGGCTCTGCACGATCGCTCCGGCACACATCGGGCAAGGCTCCAGTGTGACGTACAGCGTGCAGCCGATCAGCCGCCAGCCGCCCAGCCGTTCACTGGCTTCACGGATCGCGATCATTTCCGCGTGCAGCGTAGGATCTTTTTGCGTTTCCCGCAAGTTGTAGCCGCGTCCGACAATTTCCCCGTCGCGGACGATCACAGCGCCAATCGGCACCTCGCCGATTGCGGCCGCCTTTTGCGCTTCTGCCATGGCGGCTCTCATGTATTCTTCGTGTTTGCTTGCTTCCATCACGATGGTTAAAACTCCTTTATCGACGTTTTCAGATTAGGGTCAACAGGTTGCTTCGCGAAGTTTTTGTCCATACCTGTTCACATACTCTCCGGGAGATTACATACATTAATGGTGTACGGAATTTGTTTACGATTCACAGATAGCCGCTATCTGGAGGGATGCGAGTGGGCTTAACCTCTGCAAGCACTTTGTTCGATTGTTTTCACAGTCCGACTAGAGGACAGTTGGCGAAAGAAGACGTGTTTTCCCTCATTGAACAAACGATCACTTCCATGCATGGTCCGTTTGAGATTATCGTGGGAGCCGACTCCCAGCTGAAAAGTCGCGGAACCTTTTTCGCCCTGGTCATTACGGTGATTCGCCCCGGACATGGTGGGACCTTCTTTTATCACAAGTTTCAGGAGCGACGCTATTCATCCTTGCAGCAGCGGATTTTTCAAGAGGCCATGTACGCGGTAGGGCTGGCTACGGAGGTTCGGCAATATTTGCGCGATCATCAGATTGATATTCCCATCCGTCTGCACTTTGACATCGGCAAAAATGGCCCTACCCGCAAGTTTATCCAGTCGCTCTTGAGTCTGGCAGAAACCAACCACTTCCGGGCGGAAATCAAACCAAACTCCTTCTGTGCCTCTACAATTGCTGACAAGTTCACCAAGTAGTAAACTGCCTTGAACAAAGCGTACAGGCGGATAGCTTCCCGACGCGTCCGCCCGCTTTGTTTCGATTCTTCATTTGCCGGCTCACGTACTTCTGGACAAGCAAGCGAAATTCCTTCTGCCTTGCCCGGAATCGGATACATATCCTCGGTTTTTTCTATATGCACCTGATGCAAAACAGGGTGATTGACAACATTTGTGCATGTAAGCTATTATAAGCATTAATTGAAGCGTTTTCACAAGGCGTGTTACTGGTAATGCAGGCATGAGCCGAGAAGATCTTTTTATGATTAAAAAGGTTTTTTCGGCTCTTTTTTGTCTAAAGGTGGTGGAATGGCGTGTCCCGTCAACAGGAAAAAACATATGCGATTACGCGTGTGTTGAACCATAACGTCGTGCTGGTGGAAGAACCCGGCACCAAGCTGGAAATTGTGCTGTTCGGAAAAGGAATCGGATTTGGCGCAAAGCCCGGGAACACCATCCCCGTCCATGACCCGCGTGTGGAGAAGCGCTTCAGGCTGGAAAACGAAAGCCATCAACAGCAGTACCAGACCATACTCAGTCAGGTCGATCCTGCCGTGGTAGGAATCGCGGAAGAAATTATCGCCCTGATCGCGAGTGAAATTACACCAGAGCTCAACGAACACGTCCACGTCGCTCTGCCTGACCATATCCAGTTCGCCATTTACCGCTTGCGAAACGGCATGGAGATCGTGAACCCGTTCCTGCTTGAAATCCAGACGCTCTACACAAAAGAGTACACCCTGGCAAAACGGGCAGCGGACATGATTAAAAAGGCGTTCGCCCTGGATATTCCCGATAGCGAAATCGGTTTTCTCGCCTTGCACATTCACTCGGCGATCAGTTACCTGCCTGTGAAAAAGGCGGTACAGTTTACGAATGTCATCAGCGAACTGGTCAGCATGATCGAGCAGCGGACAGACAGAACCATCGAGCGCAACACCGTCGATTACGTCCGGCTCATCACCCATCTGCGTTTTGCTGTGGAGCGCATCCGCCAGCAAAAAACCATTCACAACCCGCTTCTCGACCGGGTCAAAACGACGATCCCGGAAGCCTACGAGCTGGCGTCCGAGCTGGCTGCCTATATCTCGAACCGGCTGGAGGTCACTGTCCCGGAAGACGAGGTCGGCTACATGGCTTTGCATGTTTATCGCCTGCTGCAGCAACAGCCGTAATTGCACAAACTCAAAATGATGATAATCCTGCGTGTTACTAGTTCGACTAGGCATGAGCGGTGAGATCATACGGACATAGTAAGTATGTCGTCGTATGGGTCAGACCGTCTCATGCCTATTTTCGTTCAGACGCAAAAGGAGGAACTTATGCTACGCAGTCTCTTTTCCCGTAAAAAACAGCAGCAAGAAATCACGTTTCTGGCCCCTTTGACCGGAAGTGTTGTCCCTTTGTCGGAAGTACCTGATCCCGTCTTTGCCGGGAAAGTTGTAGGCGATGGCGCTGCGATTCTGCCTTCGGAGGGCGTCTTGTACGCTCCTGTTGACGCCAAGGTCACGCATCTTTTCCCTACCCATCATGCGATTGGCTTGTCGACAGACAGCGGTCTGGAACTGCTCATGCACATCGGGATCGATACCGTGAAATTGCAGGGCAAAGGCTTTACCCCGTTCGTCGCGGTAGGCGACCAGGTAAAAGCTGGCGACAAGCTGATTCAGTTTGACATCGCCGTCTTGCAGGAAGCGGGCTGCCCGCTCGTCACCCCGATCATTATTACCAACGGCGATGCCGTCGCGGAAAACAACGTGGTAGCACACGGAAATGTCGCGGCAGGCCAGCAGCCGCTGATGACTGTCGTCCTGAAATAAAAGAAGCACCTGTTGGGGGAGGTACAACATGATTCAATTTGAAGTAACGGTCACGGTTGAAGGCGGGCTGCACGCTCGCCCGGCCGCTCTTTTGGCAAATCACTCGGCACAGTCCCAATCGAAAATCACCTTGACCAAAGGAGATAAGCAGGTGGACGGCCGCAGCATTTTGGGGATCATGACCTTGGGCGTGACCCAGGGCGACAAGCTGCTCATATCAGTGGAGGGGGAAGACGAGGAAAAAGCCGCTTTGTCCCTTCAGCAACTGTTTGAACAGTCTTTTCATCGCTAATTGGCGGCGAAAAAAGGCGGCTACGAACATTGGTGAACATTTATCTCTTCTTGATTGAAAGCGTTTTCATCACTCTTTTCCGATCAAAACAGTTTCTCTCCGGCCTGTTCGTTATGCCCTTATCCCTTGTACTCATCCGGAGAGCAGCTTTTTGATATACATCTCATTCCAGGGAGGTTTTACTCATGCTTGCCTTTTTGCAACGGATTGGGAAAGCACTCATGCTTCCAGTCGCCACATTGCCGGCAGCGGCGCTGTTGCTCCGTTTTGGCGCCATCAACTACGAGACCGAATTTCATCTCGGCGCCTCTGTTGGAGGATTTTTGAATCAGTACATTGCGCCTTTTTTGTTAGCAGGCGGATCGGCCATCTTTGACAACCTGCCGCTGATCTTCGCCGTCGGTGTCGCAATCGGTCTTGCCGGAGATGCCGTTGCCGCTTTGGCTGCCGTAATCGCTTACCTGGTGTTGACCACGGTGCTCTCCAAAGTCCCCGCTGCCATGCCATTCATCGGCGACGAGGTCGAGCTGAACATGGGTGTCCTTGGCGGTATTTTGGCGGGCGGCGTCGCTTCCTACTGCTACAACCGCTACCATAACATCAAGCTGCCGGAATGGCTCGGTTTTTTCGGCGGAAAACGGTTCGTCCCGATCATCACTTCGCTTGGCATGGTCATAATCGGTCTTTTTTTCGGAATCATCTGGGGCCCGATCCAGGACGCGCTCAACAATATGGGGAACTGGATTGTAAGCCTTGGCGCTCTTGGAGCTGGTCTGTTCGGCTTCTTTAACCGTTTGCTCATTCCATTCGGTCTGCACCACGTACTCAACGCGATTGCCTGGTTCCAGATCGGTGACTTTACCGATCAGGCCGGAAAAGTCGTACACGGCGACCTGCACCGCTTCTTCGCTGGCGACAAAACGGCGGGCATGTTCATGACCGGCTTCTTCCCGATCATGATGTTCGCCCTGCCGGCAGCAGCCTTGGCCATTATCCATACAGCCAAGCCGGAAAAACGGAAAGCAATCGCTTCTGTATTTCTCGGTACCGCGCTCGCTTCTTTCCTGACGGGGATTACCGAGCCGCTCGAATTCGCGTTCATGTTCGCGGCTCCGATGCTGTATGTACTTCATGCGATTTTGACCGGGGTTTCCGGGTATATCGTGACTGCGCTTGGAATCAAGCACGGATTTGGCTTCTCCGCAGGTCTGATCGACTACGGGCTGAACTTCCCGCTCTCCACAAACGCATGGTTGATTATCCCGATCGGTTTGGTCTTTGCCCTCGTCTACTACTTCCTGTTCCGCATCCTGATCGTCAAATTCGACATCAAAACGCCAGGCCGTGAAGACGACGAGGCAGTCGAAAAAGCATCTGCCAGCGGCAATTCGACACAGGAGAAGGCGCAAAAAGTGCTCGCCCTCATCGGCGGCAAAGAAAACATCGTCAGCGTCGATGCCTGCATTACCCGCCTGCGCCTCGTGCTGAAGGACGACAAGGTCGTCAATGAAAAAGGACTGAGAGACCTCGGGGCGGCAGGCGTCATGAAGCTCGGCCAGGGCAGCGTCCAGGTTGTCTTCGGGACACAGTCCGAGCTGTTGAAGGACGAGATCAAAAAGATGTAGCTTCTGCTTTTTCCCCGATAAATATGCCCGGTATTGGCAACCGCCTTACCGGGCTTTTTCGTAATGGCATAGAGTCCCCTCGTTCGCATAAGATGTCTGGTCTTGTCTTGCCTGCCTTGTGAACCCGGAAAATGACGCCGTTTCCCTAAAAATGCCGGGCATTGGAGCCAACGAGCACCCGTTCTGACGGGAACAGCTCCTTTTGCTCCAGCTCCGTTTCAAACTGCATAAGCCGATCCAAAAATCCTGCGCATGCCGATTCACTGTATGGCGCCATCATCTCGATTTCGTAGGATAATGTTTTTTTCCATAATTCCAGCTGTCTCTTGTTCGCCTCCCATGCTTCCAATTGCGCCCACTCCTTATTCGATAACTTTGCTAAAACAACAAAATTCAACTCATAAAAAGCTCATGCAGACCACACTTCAGCTTCTTGGCCAAAACAGGCAGATGGTTTGCCTTGAAGTCATACTCTCCCTTCTCGTATTTCAAATATGTCGAAGCGTTTCGAAAACCGAGTGACTCCGCCATTTCCTGCAGCGTGAGCTTGCACTCACTTCTACGTTTTGCGATAAATGGGAGGTTTAGACGTTCCATATTTAGTTCCCTCTTCCCTTGCAGAAATGGCAAATATTTATAGTTACATGATAGCGTTTCAATTTCTGCAAAGTCAATACATTCTTTTGTCGTTTTAGCAATCCTGTTTTTTTCCGTTATGGAAAATTGTTAGAATGGTATTGCCAAAACGAAAAAGGTGGTTTCACGATGTCCATAGTCGGTCAAAGGATAAAATGGCTGCGCGAACAAAAGCGGTGGTCACAAATCCAGTTAGCTGAAAAGCTCGGCATTCACAACACAGTTTTGTCCCGAATTGAATCCGGCGAAAAGAAAGGCGTAGATTCCCAGCTGATTTCCAAAGTCGCCGACCTGTTTGACGTATCGACTGATTACCTTCATGGCCGAACAGACAACCCAACGCCGTTTTGGCGGCAGGCCTCTGTCCGGGAAACACCTGTTCCCTTTTTGGACATTGACGGGTTAACAGAAGACGAACTTCTTGAGATCAAGCGGCATATCGAATTTGTCAAATGGAAATCAAAACAGAACGTGCCGCAGGAAGACAGTTAGAGAACCGCGAAAACTTTTCTCCGAGCCTAAAATGCTTCATCATTGCCTTCCCGTTGTCTACAAATAAAAAAGAAAGCCCCTGAACGCCAGGGGTTTTTAGCTTTGCCAACAGCAGCGCCAGCGAAGCTTTGCTTCACTGTTTTATTTTGCGCTGTCCTCTGTACTTGCCGAGTCCAGCTCAATCCAGCTCTGAGCCCATGATTCAATCCCTTTGATGACCGGCTCAAGAGCCTTCCCCATCTCCGTCAACGAATACTCCACCCGGACAGGAGCCGAGTCCGTAAACACTTGCCTATGCACAAGCCCTTCCTTCTCCAGATCCTTCAGCCGTTCAGAAAGTAGCCTTCCGCTTATCGGCAAGGCCCCTTCCAAAGCACAGAAACGCTGTGGTCCGGAAAGCAGTTGGTACAAGATTAACCCTGTCCACCGTTTCCCCAGCAGTTGCATGCCTTTTTCAAACTTCGGACAGAGGGAAGACTGTTTCATTCGTATCACCTCATTCTCCTTCCAGTATACCGCTCTTTCTCCAATCCATCAAAATGAATGATTATTGAATGCCTAATTATTCGCACTTTCCAATTAATGCAAATTCCCGTAACGTATTGACACGGAAAGTAATTATTGTATACTTACTAACTAAAAGTAACTTTGTTACTGATATAAATTCACACGGAGGTCTCAATACATGGAAAACCGTTTTGAATGGAGCGCTCTTGTTTTGCGTGTCGTCATTGGCCTTACATTTGTCATCCACGGCATCGACAAGTTTCAGATGGGACTGGAGAACGTGGCCGGGTTCTTTGGCACAATGGGACTCCCTGCTTTTCTCGCCTACCTGGTGGCTTTCCTGGAGGTTGTCGGCGGGGTCGCCCTGATCGTCGGACTTGGCACTCGTGTCTTTTCCGCAGCGCTGGCTGTCATCATGATTGGCGCTATTGTCAAAGTAAAGCTGGCAGCCGGCTTCATGGGCGGGGAAAACGGCGCTGGCTATGAGTTCGACCTTGCCCTGTTGGCCATGCTGATCGCACTCAGCATCAGCGGCAGCTCCAAGTTCGGCCTCGATTCCATTTTGTTTGGAAAAAGAGCGGTTGAGTAAGGCGTAGGCGTAGCACCGTCTCGTGACCCACGCAAAAAAGCCAGTGAGCAAAGGCGGTGTTTCTGCCTTCGTCGCTGGCTTTTTTACAATGGAATGCGAGCGGGTAGTCATTAAAATTTTTGCGGGAACTCATCCAGCATTTTTTTGTTGATGATCCTGATCTTTTCGGGCGGCGAAGTCTTGTTTTCCGCACTGATAAAGACCGAGTTGTCTCCCGCTTTGTACAGAAGCAGATACTTTCCGTTGGCCATGCTTTCCCCTTCATCTACAGGCGTACCCCATCCCTGCTGACTCGTTTCCAGTGTAGCCGTCCCCAGGCGACTGCCCGCCATCCAAAAAGTCTTGCTTGACCACCGCGCCGTACCGCTTGATAACTTCTTCCTTTTTCATTCCGATTGCAATGTCGAAGCCATTGATTTCGTTACTTGCGAGCAGCTTTAGAAAGTTGACATCTAAGATCAGTTGCGCGGTGATTTTTGTTTAATAATAGTACGTTGTTCGGTGTTGTCTCATTTCAAAAAACAGGTTACTTTGAATGAGGTACAAAAAACCTTTTTTTATTTACTAAAAATAGCCCCCGAACAGTTCGGAGGCAACTACATATGAACGGCTAATTATACTTTTCCAGAACTTCTTTTTTTAATTTCTTAAACTGCTCAACATTCTCACCGAAATATTCTCTTTCCTCTAAACTACGGTAAGTATCATCAGGTTGTGCTTGTTTCGCTTTTGTGTTCTGCATCCCTGCGCTAATATCATATTTACCTTGATACATTCCAATAATGGCATACCCTTCTTTGTCACCTGTATCCCTCAAAAACAATACGTAAGTGCCTTCTTCATTCATGAGATTATATCCTTCGATGGTATCAAAAACATCCCCATCAAAATAAGCTGGCTCATATACAGAGATTTTATCTCCCTCTTCGAGACTCCCCTTGTAAACCTTTTGGATTTTTACTTCGGACTTTGAAGCCGTTTTTACCTCGCCTTCCCCGAGATTCCATTCTTTTAATGATCTCTTTCCAGTAAATTCGGCCTGCACGATATAACCTGAATATTTTTCAACCTCTTCAATATTTTCAAACTGAATAAAATCAGCTTGACTTATAGCCACTCGATAATCTTTTTGGGGAACATTTAATTGTTGATAAGAAAATGCCCCTCCTATTAACAAAGCTATTGCAGCAATCGAAACAGTAATTGATTTTTTCATAACTCCACCCACTTCCACCTAGTATTTCCAAGATAAATTATCTCTATCTAATTGTGTTGGATCTGTGAGGCTCAACTTTCCCTGCTGCATAATTGAATTCGAAGTTTGATGAACTAGTCCAAGTCCATGACCAAATTCATGAATGGTAGTTTTTCTACGGTTTGCAGAACTGTAGTTATAGTAATCCATATACTCACGGTTTAAATATATTTTCACTCTATCCCATGCCTCTGTCCCGTAGTGTCTTTGGTAAGTATCATCGTCGTCCAAATAATATACGCGAGTTTCTCCTGCATAATCCAATCCTAGTTGACCCGCAGCAACCCTCAAATCATAACTAGAAGCAGAAGCATTAGTATCATAATTAATATTAGCCCCAGAAATACCTTCGTAGTCTGATATAGCTTCGGTAACTGCACCTAGTAGATTCTCATCTGCAACAGAAGCATTGATATAGGTATCAATATCCTTGACATAATTTGCTGTTGGAGTAGTATCAAAAAACGCATCGCCCCTCCTTAATTCGGCATACGCTACGTTGGATAAAGTAAAAGCTCCTAGCAAGACTAAAGTAAATACACTTTTTTTATTCATATCCTATGCTCCTTTTCGTAATATTTGATACATTTTATGTAAATATAACCTCTTTTTACTTATTAATATATTTAGATTTCCTTTTTTTGTCAACAGGAAATACGATAAGTTTGCTGCCGCATTTCGTCTGTCATTTCTGTTCGGATCACTTAAACTGTCTCTCACATACATGTAACAAAGAACCTCACCTAGTGATTACAGTTGTTATGGAAGACTGGCTATGGACCAAGAGATTTACGTGTTCCCTTTTCAGGAGTGAATTCACCACCGAGATATCAGCGAAGTGTATTGCAAGAATGCCCCGTTAGACAGGAAATTTCACGAATAATCTTGCCTTCTGCTAACGATATCACTATCCCACTCCTTAGCATGTGTCTTTCTCTAAAGATTAGCCTGGGCCTTAATACCGAAGAGAATATATTCGCTGGGGGGTTATTTTCTTTCCTGCGAACCTGGGTCAATTGTTTTCCGGCGGTAACAATGAACAATACAATTCCAGAGGACGCGAAGTTTTTTCACTAATGATAGTACGTTATTCGGCGGCGTTTCGTTTCCAAAAACAGGTATTTCATTTCCAAAAAGGTTATTTTGATTAACACCTGTCACCGCTTATGGACAGTATAGGAGAAATCTTTTTGCAAACCTGCCAAGGCCTCTTTGGCATCTTCCTGCCCTTGATGTGCTCACCCAGGAAAAGCAACCAATTTGTTATTTCCGTTAACTCTTTTTTGATGATTTTTGGCGGTTCAAATGCAACCGTCTAGGCGGGAGAGTAAAACGGTTTGGTATTGGGGGAAATGTGAATTTCTGTAGTCAGGAAATAAGGACGATCTTCGGGTCAACGTCATGTATATCTTTGATGATCCTAGAGACATACCGTTGGTTTTACGTTGTGGAGGTTGGGAATGAAGTTGAAGTTCACCAGCCAGAAGGCTCAGCTTACCGGAACAATTGGAGATTCATTTTGTCATAGTAAGAGTATTTGAGAGGCAGCAAAAAGACAAAGCCACCCCAAACAACGGAGTGGCTTCCATCAATGGCGTCCCCGAGAGGACTCGAACCTCCGACACGCAGTTTAGGAAACTGCTGCTCTATCCTGCTGAGCTACGGGGACATATATGGTTAGTGGCAAAATCCTTCTTCTGGAATCTCACCTACCTTACTATTATATGCAGGGACTCACATTTTGGCAAATGCAGCGGTCATCTTCACCCGCCATCATCTGCAAATCGAGGTGATAACCATGCCCGTCTGGTTGCTCGTCGCAATCATTTGCGTGGGCCTCTTGCTGATTGGGGGCGTAATCGAGTGGAGGTTGAAAAGGAAAAAGCAAAAAATCTCGCCCAACCACAGCCCATGCAGTTCGCTCGATCAAGGATTCGATACGAGGGATCGCGACGATTTTATCCCGTGAATCCAGTACAACACCTTGGAACAGACAAATATCCCCCTGAACAACAAGACACACAGGAATTTTGCTAACCGAAAAACAAGCATCACCCGCAAAAAAAGCCTTGGCATCATCCCAAGGCTTTTTTGCATCTCAAAAATACTCCTGCTTCAAACAGGCTTCTTTTGCCGTCCGGAAATCACAACCTCCGCCCACCCATTCAGCTTCGTTTTTCCGTACTTTTTATATTGGTTATGAGCAAAGTTAGTTATGAGCAAACTGCTCTTCTTCTGTCGATCCGGTCAATGCTGTGGTCGAGGAAGTTCCGCCAGCGATCACTTGTGCCACTTCATCGAAATAGCCGGTACCAACCTCACGCTGATGGCGAGTCGCTGTATAGCCATGGACCTCGCTCGCGAATTCAGCCTGCTGCAATTCGGAGTAAGCAGCCATTCCGCGATCGCGGTAGCCGCGCGCCAGCTCGAACATGCTGTGGTTCAGTGCATGGAAGCCTGCGAGCGTGACGAATTGGAACTTGTAGCCCATCTCTCCCAGCTCTTCTTGGAAGCGAGCGATTGTTTCCTCGTCGAGTTTCTTCTTCCAGTTGAAGGATGGGGAGCAGTTGTACGCCAGCAGTTTGCCTGGATATTTGGCATGGATTGCTTCTGCAAAGCGACGTGCTTCCTCCAGGTTTGGCTCGGAAGTCTCGCACCAGATCAGGTCGGCATACGGAGCGTAAGCGAGTCCACGGGCTATTGCTGCATCCAGACCACCGCGCAGGCGGAAAAAGCCTTCTGGCGTCCGTTCTCCAGTGAGGAACGGCTGGTCAGCCGGATCGATGTCGCTCGTAATCAGGAAGGCGCCGTTTGCGTCTGTACGCGCGACAATGATCGTCGGAACACCCATGACGTCAGCAGCAAAGCGAGCCGAAATCAGGTTGCGGACAGCAGCCTGCGTCGGGATCAGCACTTTTCCGCCCATGTGACCGCATTTTTTCTCGGAAGCGAGCTGGTCTTCAAAATGCACACCTGCCGCTCCCGCTTCAATCATGCTTTTCATCAGCTCAAACACGTTCAGAGGCCCGCCAAAGCCCGCTTCCGCGTCAGCGACAATCGGAGCAAACCAGTACGTATCTGTTCCGCCCTCGGCCTGGTCGATCTGGTCTGCACGCTGCAGAGCCTGGTTGATTCTTTTTACGACGTGAGGAACGCTGTTGGCCGGGTAGAGGCTTTGATCGGGATACATTTGACCGGAAAGGTTCGCGTCAGCCGCCACTTGCCAGCCGCTCAAGTAAATCGCCTTCAGCCCCGCTTTTACTTGCTGGATGGCCTGATTCCCGGTCAAAGCCCCCAACGCTTTGATGTGATGCTCGGTATGCAACAGATTCCACAGTCGCTCGGCACCCAGTCGCGCCAGCGTATGTTCGATTTGCACAGACCCGCGCAAACGGTATACGTCCTCAGCGGAATACGGCCGGGTAATTCCCTTAAAACGCTCGGTGTTCCAGCTTTGCTCAATTTGTTGAATGGCTTCCTGCTTGGTTTGTTTGCTCATGTTCTTTTCCCCCACTCTTTTTTATTTTGGCTATTACAGATAGCGATAGCCCGGTACTGTCAGAAAATCCTCGAATTCGTTCTCTGTCACCAGCTTCAGGAACAGCTCTCCGGCAGCCTGAAATTTGCTGTTTTCATAACGTTCCTGGCCAATCGCTTGTTTCAATGCCTGCAATTCCTCACTAAGCCATTGCTTGACCAGAGCCTCGGTAATTTTTCGGCCATCCTGGAGCACGCCTTTTGGATGGCGAATCCAGTGCCACACCTGAGTCCGGGAAATTTCCGCGGTCGCCGCATCCTCCATCAGATTGTAGATCGGCACTGCGCCATGCCCGCGCAGCCACGCTTCCATGTACTGCAAGCCTACACTTATGTTTGTACGTACGCCTTCTTCCGTGATGACGCCCTCAGGTACAGCCAGCAGATCGCTTGCCGATACCTGCACATCCTCGCGTTTGTACCAGATCTGGTTCGGCTCGCGCATCAGACGGTTGAATACCTCCATCGCCACTGGCACCAGTGCGGGATGGGCTACCCATGTACCATCGTGCCCGTCGTAAGCTTCCCGCTCCTTGTCAGCGCGTACTTTGGCGAGCGCTTCTTCGTTTTTGACCGGGTCGTTTTTCACCGGAATCTGGGCAGCCATCCCGCCAATGCATGGAGCCTGGCGTTTATGGCACGTTTTCACCGCCAAAGTGGTGTAGGCCCTCATAAACGGAACCGTCATCGTGACTTGCGCCCGGTCAGGGGTAATGAAGTCCGGCTGATTCCGCAGCTTTTTAATGTAGCTGAAAATGTAATCCCAACGCCCGCAGTTCAATCCCGCACTATGCTCCCGCAGCTCATACAAAATCTCATCCATCTCAAAGGCTGCAAGAATCGTTTCGATCAGAACCGTCGCCCGAATCGTCCCGCGCGGAATATTCAGTTCCTCCTGGGCAAACACAAATACATCGTTCCAGAGACGCGCTTCCAGGTGGCTTTCCAGCTTCGGCAGGTAGAAGTACGGAGCTGTCTTGTTCGCGATCAAGGCATCGACGTTGTGGTAAAAGTAGAGCCCAAAGTCGAGCAGGCTGCCGGAAATCGGCTTTTGATCGAGAAGGATATGTTTTTCATCGAGATGCCAGCCACGCGGCCGCACGATCAATACCGCTGTTTTCTCATTGAGGGTGTATTGCTTGCCTTGCGGGCTGGTGTATGAGATGTTGCGGCGGACAGCGTCCTTCATGTTGATCTGGCCCTGAATCGTATTCTCCCAGGTAGGCGAGTTTGCGTCCTCAAAATCTGCCATGAAGACGCGTGCGCCCGAATTGAGTGCGTTGATAACCATTTTGCGGTCGCCCGCTGGCCCGGTAATCTCCACCCGGCGATCCAGCAGATCATGTGGAAGCGGAGCTACCGTCCAATCTCCGTTGCGAATCTCCGCTGTTTCCGGCAAAAAGTCGGGCAGTTGCCCGGCATCTATTTTCAATTGGCGTTCCTGACGTGCGGCAAGCAATTGCTGCCTTCTGTCGCCGAACTTTTGCTCCAGCTTGATGACGAACTGGATCGCCTCCGGTGTGAGAATATCCTCGTAGCCGGAGCGCATCTCGCCGGTAATCTGGATTTCCAGCGGATATGGATTGGTTGGAATCGTAGTCAAACCTGTTCACCTTCCCTTGATAGCACTCAAATTATTATGGTACAGAATCATTTTTTAGAAATTATTATAGTACAGAAGGTTCAAAAAAAATGGCTTAATCCTGGTATCCGCTGCCACTGCAATGACTGCAGATCACATGTCCATCCCCCAAACAATGATGGCAAGCCGCTCCGTTGTCATCATGACCAACGCCTCCACATCGTGGGCAATTCTGTTCGCCGTTTCCTTCACACCGATAGCAGTTCATTTCCCATTCCCTCCACTTCTGTATTAAAACAATATTCTTTTAAGTTGTTTTTATTATATAACAGAGATTAGTACAGTGCAACACAATTTTCTAAAAATTATAACTGTACTAGTACACATTTTCCGAGCTGTCTTGTCCCCCATGCTCTCTCGCCTTTTCCCCGCTCCAAAAAGAAAGCAGCCTCTGATCCAATAAAGAAAGATCAAAGGCTGCTGTGCTTATCCCACTGCTTATTTCGACTCGATTTTGGCTACTCCGCCCATGTATGGACGCAGCACTTCCGGAATGGTAATGCTTCCGTCTTCCTCCTGGTAGTTTTCCAAAATCGCCGCTACGGTGCGGCCAATGGCGAGGCCCGAGCCGTTCAGTGTATGCACGAACTCCGGCTTCGATTTGGTGTCGCGGCGGAAACGAATATTGGCGCGACGAGCCTGGAAGTCTTCGAAGTTCGAGCAGGACGAGATTTCGCGGTACGTGTTCGAGCTTGGAATCCATACCTCCAAGTCGTATTTCTTCGCTGCCGTAAATCCGAGATCGCCTGTACACATGCTCATGACGCGGTACGGAAGTCCAAGCAGTTGCAGCACCTTCTCGGCGTTTTTCACCAGCTTCTCCAGCTCGTCATACGAATCTTCCGGTTTGACGAATTTCACCAGCTCTACTTTGTTGAATTGGTGCTGGCGAATCAGCCCGCGTGTATCGCGGCCCGCCGATCCCGCTTCCGAACGGAAACAAGCGCTGAAAGCAGCATAGTACCGCGGCAGATCGTCTCCATCCAGAATTTCATCCCGGTGCATGTTGGTGACTGGGACCTCTGCCGTCGGGATCAGGAAGTAGTCTGGTCCCTCCAGCTTGAAAGCATCTTCCTCGAACTTCGGCAACTGTCCGGTTCCGGTCATGCTTGCACGGTTTACGATATACGGCGGGATAACCTCTTCGTAACCGTGCTCAGTGGCATGCAGGTCCATCATGAAGTTCATCAATGCGCGCTCCAGGCGGGCTCCCAGTCCTTTGTAAAAGACAAAGCGGCTTCCTGTTACTTTTGCTGCCGTCTCAAAATCGAGAATCCCTGTCTGGCTGGCGAGCTCCCAGTGCGGCTTTGCCTCAAAGCCAAAGTTGCGCGGCTCGCCCCACGTCCATGCCACTACGTTGTCGTCTTCCGATGTACCAATCGGTGTGCTCTCATGCGGCAGGTTAGGCAGGCTCAGCAAAATGAGCTCCAGCTGCTCATCCAGCTTGCGCAGCTCTTCGTCCAGCTTCTTGATGTGTTCGTTTACTTCCTTCATTTCCGCGATCAGGTGGTCGGCATTCTCTTTGTTGCGCTTCATGACCGCTACCTGCTCGGAAACGGTATTCCGTTTATTTTTCAGCGCCTCTGCTTCCTGAATCACTTGACGGCGCTTTTCATCGACCTCTGCAAACTGATCCAGAGCCGAAATATCTTCATTGCGATGCGCCAAACGGCGTTTTACCCCTTCCAAATCCTGACGCAGTATTTTGACGTCCAACATGTTCGAATCCCTCCGAATCCATAATCAAAATGCAAAAAACACCCGTCCCCTCATAAGGGACGAGTGTTGTGTACCCGCGTTGCCACCCTCGTTGATACATGCCCATCCTGGCGCATCTATCCACTCCATCCGTCGTAACGGGACGGTTCCGGACAAAGTTCATTCCTTTGCCACTCCGAGATGGATTCCTTCACAGACCGGATCGGTTCGCACCACCCACCGACTCTCTACACCAGGCTGATGTGAAGTACTTGTTCTCATCATCGCATTCTCATTCATACATATTTCTATTGTTAACTGTACTACAAGTTCTATACGTATGTAAAGGGCGCTCCGCCATCATCTTGTAACAAAAAGAAAAGACCAGCATTTGGCCAATGCCGATCTTTTCATGCAAGCGTCACTTCAATCAGTTTCGGTATTCCTTCACCATGTCGAGGAAGTATTTGTGCATTCTTGTATCTTCCGTCAATTCCGGGTGAAAGGCAGCCGCCAGGTAATGCCCTTCTCGCGCTACGACGATCTTTTCTTCGTACTTGGCCAGCACTTCTGCGTTTTCTCCGACTTCCATAATATATGGTGCCCGGATGAACACTGCCGGGTAATCTGCACCGACGCCAGCTACAGGCATTGTCACCTCGAAGCTTTCCTTTTGGCGGCCAAAGGCATTTCGCTCCACCTTAATATCCATCAACCCGAGATGGCAGTCATCTTGCCCCTCAATCTGTTTGGCCAAAAGAATCGCGCCTGCGCAAGTACCGAAGATCGGCTTGCCTGCTTTTCCGAACTCGCGGAGCGCGTCCATGAATCCGTACTTGTGCATCAGCTTGCTGATCGTCGTGCTTTCTCCGCCGGGAAGAACCAGTCCGTCGAGTTCGTCCAGCTCTTCCACCTTTTTGACGGGAACAGCTGTCGCCCCAGCCTCTTCCAGCATGCGCAGGTGTTCTGCTACAGCTCCTTGCAAAGCGAGTACACCGATTTTCATTCTGCTCACCTTACCAGCCGCGCTCTTGCATGCGATCCGCCTCGCGAATTTTGGAAATCTCGATTCCGGTCATTGGACTTCCCAAACCTTTGGATACGCGAGCGATCAGTTCGTAGTCTGTGTAGTGCGTAGTCGCTTCAACGATAGCGCGAGCGAATTTCTCCGGATTTTCCGATTTGAAAATACCCGAGCCGACAAACACGCCGTCAGCCCCGAGCTGCATCATCAAAGCCGCATCTGCCGGAGTCGCTACGCCACCAGCGGCGAAGTTCACTACAGGCAGCTTGCCGGTTTTGTGTACTTGTTCCAGCAGTTCGTATGGGGCACCCAGATTTTTCGCTTCGGCCATCAGCTCATCGTAAGACATTGCTTGCACTTTGCGGATTTGCGCCATCATCGTGCGCATGTGGCGAACGGCTTCTACGATGTTTCCGGTTCCTGGCTCACCTTTTGTCCGAATCATGGACGCCCCTTCACCGATACGGCGAAGCGCTTCACCCAGATCACGCGCACCACATACAAACGGCACAGTGAATTCTTTTTTATTGATGTGGTACAGATCATCGGCCGGGGTCAAAACTTCACTCTCGTCAATGTAATCGACACCCATCGATTCCAGTACGCGCGCTTCTACAAAATGTCCGATACGAGCTTTTGCCATAACAGGGATCGAAACAGCGTTCAGCACTTCCTCCACAATGCCAAGATCAGCCATACGAGCTACTCCGCCAGCCGCACGAATGTCAGAAGGTACGCGTTCCAATGCCATGACAGCTACAGCACCGGCAGCTTCAGCAATTTTTGCCTGCTCGGCGTTCACAACGTCCATGATGACGCCGCCTTTTTGCATCTCAGCCATACCTTTTTTTACGCGGGACGTTCCTACTTGTACCATGTGAAAATTCCCCCTACATCATGAAGTCAGAACCGTAACTGTTATGCTCTGTTATGGTTCTTCGTTACCGTCATTGTAAACGATAGATGAGGGGGAATACAATAGTTATTTAATTTCCTGTTCCACTACTGAACAAATTGCTGAAAAATTGAATGATGCTGCGGAAGAACAAACGAATCCAGCTCGCCTCTTCGACCTCCTGGCCTGCCACCAAATCCGCGCCCGCTTTTGCTGCATCTTCCGGCTGCAGGTAGTCGGTGTCTTTCGCTCCTTCTTCTTTCAGGACGAGCTTACCGACCACCTGGCCTTGCTTGATTGGTGCGGTCAGCTCTTGATACGTAACGGTTGGCGTGAATTTTGTCTCTGCTCCGATTTTGGTCAGCATGTTTACTTCGGTGGCAGTTACTGCGGGTACGTTGAGTTCTACTCCGTTCGTTACAGGTGCAGTTTCAAAACCTTTTACAGAAACATTTTTGTCCAATTGCTTCGTTAATTTGAAATTGCTGAATCCATAGTCATAAAGCTTTTTTGTTTCCACGAAGCGTTTTGTTTTGCTGTCTGTTCCCATTACAACAGAAATCAAGCGCATGTTATCACGAACTGCAGTACCAGTAAAGCAATTACCTGCTGCTTGTGTATAACCTGTTTTTAATCCGTCTACACCCGGATAGTAATTGGGGAGGTCAGGCAACATCCAGTTGTTGTTCGCCATTTTCAATTCATTTTTAGAACCGGGACGGAAGGTAAAACGCGGGATCTTCGATACTTCCAACGCTTCCGGGAAATCACGAATCAGGTTTCTGGCGAGGATAGCAGAATCACGCGCGGACATCAGATTTTCCACTTGATCGGTCTGGACGGAGTATGGACCCAGCTCATTCGCCGGCAAGCCGCTGGATGTAACGAAAGATGTATTTTTCATCCCAAACTCGGCAGCCTTTTTGTTCATCATCTGCACGAAGTTCGCTTCACTGCCCGCTATCTTTTCCGCAAGCAAAACAGTAGCATCGTTGGCAGAAACGACAGCCATTGCATTGTACAGCTCTCTGACTGTAAAAGATTCCCCCAGATTCAGGTACACTCCGGACGTATCAGAGATTCTTGCCACATAGAAAGCATATTCACTGACAGGCACCTTTTCGTCCCAGCTGATTTTCTTCTGCTTGACCGCTTCCAGTACAAGGTATTCCGCCATCATCTTGCTCATGCTGGCAGGAGGCAGTGGGACGTCTGGATTCATGCTATATAAAACTTTTCCCGTAGATGCCTCTACTAGAATGGCAGATTTTGCGGCCAGTTGTAGATCTGCTGCAGGTGCTGCATCGGCCTTCGTCGCTGCTCCTCCCATTGCGGTTGCAAACATAGCGACAGAAAGGATCAGACCTGTCAGTCGTGTCTTCCAAGTAGTTCGCTTCATCGTTTCTTCTCACTCTCCAATTCTGTCATAAGTCTATACGGTAATTGGGCACCAAGTGTAAGTGTAACATACCATTACGACCGCATTGAAGCCCAAATAGACTCATTAGCAAGTAATGGATTGGATGGTAGATCATCGTTTTTGACATACAAAAGGGGGCGTCTCAAAGCCGACATGACGACTTTTGAGACAGCCCCCAGATTGTTTAACCTATGAAATCGAGTAGTTTGGCGATTCCTTCGTGATTTGCACATCGTGCGGATGGCTTTCGCGCAAGCCGGCACCTGTGATACGGATAAACTGCGAGTTTTGAATCAAGTCTTCAATTGTTTTGGCTCCGCAGTAGCCCATACCTGCGCGCAGACCGCCGATCAACTGATAAGTCACGTCCGCCAAAGGACCTTTGTAAGGAACACGGCCCTCGATGCCTTCTGGAACAAGCTTTTGCTCGTTCTCCTGGAAGTAACGGTCCTTGCTTCCCGCTTTCATCGCGCCAATCGAACCCATTCCGCGGTATACCTTGAAGCGGCGTCCTTGGAAAATCTCGAACTCGCCCGGGCTTTCCTCTGTTCCGGCAAACAGGCTGCCGATCATGATCGCCGAAGCACCTGCTCCGATTGCTTTTGGCAAATCACCGGAGTATTTAATGCCGCCGTCGGCAATAATTGGAATATTGTACTCACGCGCTACTCGGGCGCAATCGTAAATGGCAGTGATTTGCGGCACGCCGATACCGGCTACGACACGCGTTGTACAAATGGAGCCTGGACCGATCCCGACTTTGACAACGGATGCCCCTGCTTCGATCAGGTCGCGAGTGGCTTCTCCTGTTGCAACGTTTCCTGCCACGATTGTCAGGTTTGGATATTCCTTGCGAAGCGCTTTTACTGTCTCGATAACACCTTTGGAATGCCCATGCGCTGTATCGACGACAAGCACGTCTACGCCTGCCTGTACGAGCGCCGCCGCACGATCAAACGTATCTGCGGAAACCCCTACTGCCGCCCCACACAGCAAGCGTCCTTGCGGGTCCTTGGCTGCTTGCGGGTATTGAATCGCTTTTTCAATATCCTTAATGGTAATAAGACCACGCAAAATGTTATTTTCATCGACCAGCGGCAGTTTTTCGATTTTGTGCTTTTGGAGAATCGCTTCGGCTTGCTGCAGGGTGGTTCCAACCGGAGCTGTAACCAGATTCTCTTTTGTCATGACTTCCTTGATTGGTGTCGAGTAGTCATGGACAAAACGCAAATCGCGGTTGGTTAAAATCCCAATGAGATGATTTTCTTCGTCGACGATCGGAACACCGGAAATGCGGTATTTCCCCATCAGCGCATCCGCCTCTGCGACGGTGTGATTCTGGGTCAAAGAAAATGGGTTGGTAATGACCCCGCTTTCCGAGCGCTTCACGCGATCTACTTCACTCGCCTGCTGCTCGATCGACATGTTTTTATGGATGATCCCAATACCACCCTGACGGGCCATAGCAATCGCCATGGCTGATTCAGTTACCGTATCCATTCCGGCACTAATCAGGGGGATGTTCAAGCGGACAGTCTCGCTCAGTTTTACGCGAACGTCCACATCCCTTGGCAAAACTTCGGATTTTGCTGGGATGAGCAGCACATCATCAAATGTTAGTCCTTCTTTGACAAATTTATCTTCCCGCACAGTAGAAAGCCCCTCTCGGCAAATATTTTAAGACAGTTTAACAAACGGCATAATTTACTGTCAAGGAATGAGTTAAATGTTCGGTTATGGAGTTTATTAGACAGATAAATCAAAAAAATCACTAGAAAAAACAACCAGATCACGAAAGTTACTGAAAGGTGGTTACAATGAATTCTGCATGGAAAATGTTCCGGTTTTTCGAAACGGAGCCTACCGCCCGTAAATATTTGACTGCCTGCTATGACAGCTTGGGATTGGAGCATGCTGAACGCCTGGCCTTTCATCAAAGTTCCCGCTTTCTTTTTTTATGGAAGCAAGCGAGACAGTTTTATACGACAGCAGCAGAAGCTGACTTGTCCATCCAGCCGTTGCTGCTCTTTTATGGTTGCTCCCACCTGCTGAAAGGGTTGCTGCTCACCCGCGATCCATCCTATCCGCAAAACAGCCGAGTGCTCCAGCACGGGGTCACTACGCGAAAGCTGAAGAGGAACAACTACCTGCTGCTAGAAGATGAGGTCCGTCCACAAAAAGAGGGCTTTTTTGCTCTATTGGCCAAGCTCTTTCATCTTTCCCCTATGCAGGATCGCTATTCGATACATGATTTGTTTGCTTCCATCCCCGCATTCAGCAATGTTTATGCGGCTTTGACTGAAAAGCCGCAGCACTGGCTGCAAGTTCCCTGGAGCAAAATTCACGCAGTCGAACAAGCTCCATCTGACTGCCAACCGTGGGTCCAGATTGCTTTTCCTGAAGCCATGGACGGGCCTTTGGCGTATTCACCAGAAACCTTCCTTCAATACATCAACAGAGTCGCTCCAGAGGGCTCTGGTTTGCCATTGTGCAGGGCAGAAGCCAATTCCAAACGCCTCCTTCTCCCTGCATCTGCCCTGTCCCAATTGGAGCAGCATCCTTTGTTTCGCTGGCAGAAGCGCCGCCTATTCTTTTGGAATGGCTCGCCTGATTCTCTGCCTCTTCCCGAGTGGGCCAGCCACTTCTTGCTTTTGTATTTGCTCAGCATGCTTTGCCGATATGAAACGGAATGGTGGGGGGAGCTGGCCTTATCCCACGGCCTTGCTGAACGCTACCTCGTAGAGCTTTTTTTGGAGCACCATATGTCTAGCTACCCCACTGTTATTATGAAACAGATCCAGCAAAAAAACTCTGCACTCCCACAAGGTTTCTCTTTCGATAATTGCTGAGTTGATTTTGCCTAGGTATACAAAAAAGCTGCATTCTCCATTACTCGCAAAAGTAATCGGGAATACAGCTTTTTCTTATTCCTTCAAAACTGGATCTGCATGTTTGCCAGGCATGTGTGGATAAGTCCTCGACCGATTAGTATTCGTCAGCTCCACGCGTGC
>NZ_RHHS01000003.1 GCF_003710935.1 Brevibacillus gelatini | reverse complement strand
AGCGACAAAGCGGCTCCGGCGTAGTCACCGCGCGCCAACGAGATGCCCGCATTCGCCAGGTCGGCGATTTCCCCAATCCCAGGGATGAGACCCACAATATCCAACGCCAACTGCACGCCATCCAGGAAGCTGTCCCAACCGGACTTTTCTTCTTCCTGCTCCGGCTCTTCTTCCTCTTCCTGCGGCAAGTCCTCGACAGCGACCGGCGCTTTGGTCAGGCCGACAACTTCCACCTTGGGGGCCTGAATATCGACTTCCCCGTCCAGAATCATGCTGCTGGTGCTGCACATGAGGTAAATCGCTTCCTTGGCCTTGATCTCCACCTTGTTTTCCGACGTGATCTCCATGTCTTTTTCCGAGGAAAACACAATCGGGTGCTCGCTGTGGATTTCAATCCCGTCCTCTTCGTGCAGCTTGATGAAAATTTGCCCTTCCTCGCTCTCCTTTGCCGTCAGGACGAGTTCTTTTCCGCCCATCATCAGCTCTTTGCCGAAGTTGGTTCCCCAGTATTTAATGCCGGGATTCCCGGTCTTCGCGGTGCTGCCTCCACCTTTGCGCACGGAGCTGATCGCCATGGCCCCTTCTTCCTCCGGAGTCGAGAAGTACAGCTTGACGGCGTCTCCGAGTTGCGGCATGCAGTAAAAGCCGCTGTTGCCTTCCGCTGTGTAAAACGTGGAGTACGGAAACCAGCTCGCCGTCGCTTTGGGCTGCTGCGGGTCGATGTCCAGATGGATTTTTACCGTATCCTTGCGCACATCGATAATCCGCCCTTCCAGCGCCGCCCCGCAGATGTCCTCGTTGTGGATTGGATTTTGCCGGATACCGGCCTCGGGCATGAGCTGGTACGTATGCGTCAGGATGGCGTGCTGGATCGTGGTTGTTGCCTGGGACACGACCAACTCTTTGCCATGAAACTGAACGCGGTCCCCTAGTTGCAAAATTTGTGCGCTCTCGACCTCATAGGAAAGGAAATCGTTTTCGCCAAGTCCGGAGGCGTATTCGTTCTCTGTCGTTTCCATATAAGGCGACAGCCTTTTTCGGACGGTAAAGTGGTGGTCGGCTACCTTCGCTGTTCGCCCCTCCGGCAAGCCAAACCAAAACTTGGGCGACTTGGCTGCGGCTTCTGCCACGAGAACGGCCCCGAACCGCGAAGCCATGCGTTTGAGAAACTGCCAGTCTGTCTCCTGGTATTGAATCGCAATCGTACCGAGCGGTGCTCCGTTCGAGGCGTAGTCCAAATAGTCCGAACCCGGATACGCTTTCGTGATTTCATCGAGCAGTTCGGCATACGACATTTGCTTGTTTTGAAAAGAACGCTGCTTGCGCTGGACGTCCATGCGCTGCGTGACAGAGACAGCTTCCAATTCGAGCTGGTACACGCCCCGCACCACATTCACGGATACGGAAGCGACCAGACCTTGGAACAGCGTGCGGACGAGCGCACCATTTTCCACCAGATTCAGGGCGACCATGTCCTCACTCGTTGCCCTCTCGATGCAGTGGTCGCGCTTTTCCTCCGGGATGATGGCAGTGACGTACAGTCTGGCATGGTCATTGATCGTTTTGATGAGTTTGACATCTTGCAAACGCTGAATTTCAAAGGGTGAGGCCAACTGGATCTGTTCGTATCCGGCCAGCTTCTCGGTCGTGCTCATGCTATCCCCCCTCACTCCCTCAGGAGTTTGCCTTGTCTGCTGCTGTGGTTTGTCGGTTGCCATGCAGCTGGAAACTCAACCGGATTTTTGCCGCAGCAGACAGGATGGTTCCCCCCTCCTCGCTGTTTTTGAAAACGACGAGGGCGGCATCTTTTCCCAAAGACATCGTTTGACCTCGTTATACGTGCTCGACTTTTTTCAGACGAATCCCGAAAAAATCCCGGCGCAGCATTGCCTCCGCCAGACGCAGATCAATGATGATGTGCGGCTCCCGGATTCCTTCCACCTGAAAAATCGTGTGGCGCTTGACGTTTGCTCCCTCGATCACCAGCCGCTTGAGCGCGCCGTTTGGGTGAAACTCGCTTTGCTCCGACAGGCAAGCGACGCGCGGCAGGACAAAAAGCCAGTACACGTCCTGCCTGACCCTCTCCTGGTCGGCGAGAACAACGGATTTGGCGAAAAGCCGGGGAGCGAATTTGTGGATCAGCTCTTTCAGGCGATCAGAATAAAGGGGAATCGGGCGGTCGAGAAAATCGAGGTAGACGTTCTCGCGCTTGGGCTTGAGGTCAAACTGGAGAATCGCTTCTTCCAGCTCTTCCTGATAATCCGGTGTCAGCCACTCCGGGCGGAGGACATCGAAAACGCCAGTAGGCACGACTGCCTGTGCGATCCGCTCGTCCTGTGTCATGATGAAATAGTTCATACCCGTTCCCCTTCCTGCCAGATGACTTGTCGCTCCTGAAGCTCATCCAGGACGTGCAGCTCCCTTGCCTCCACGGAAAACACGGCGCCAGCAA
>NZ_RHHS01000029.1 GCF_003710935.1 Brevibacillus gelatini | reverse complement strand
CATTTTCGTATAAAAAGTCGCTATTTCGACTTCGAGACGCCCCTTTTGTCTGTCAGAAACGTTGATAGAGCCATGTTTCTGATTGGGAAACTACCTTTTTGGACAGTCCCTTTTCAATTTAAACGAAATACAGTTGTGGAAATGTTCGTTCGTGCTGTGTACGGACAAGAGAATTGAAAGGCTCCGCGTAAAAAGGGGTGAGGTCATGTTTACTCACGTTGGTAACGATCTCACCGATTGAAAAGTCAATTGCTTTCCGACGTTTCACGCTTGTTCAAGTTCGACAGAGCTACGCCGAGAAAAATAAAGGCGGCTCCGACGAAAAAACTGATGCCAAGGTGCTCGTGCAGCAGGAGCCAGCCGAGAAAAGCGCCGACGATTGGCTGGACAAAGAAGAAGCCTGCTCCGCTGCCTGCCTGCATCAGCTCGAAGCCTTTGTTCCACAGGTAAAACGCCCCGGCTGTCGAGATGAGCCCGATGTACAGCACCCCTGCCCAAATCTCCCAGCCAAACTGCCAGGAGACAGGAGTGACCGACAGCTCCCAGACCATCACGGGACTGGTGAAGATAAGACCGAACAAGGCGACATACGTTGTGACGAGCAAGGAAGAATAGCGCTGCGTCGCTTTTTTGCTGAGGACAGTGTAAAGCCCCCAGCTTACTGCTGCTACGAGCAGGATCAGATTGCCTGTCAGGGACGACTCCGCGTCCGCCTGATCCGGTACGCCGATGACGATGATGACGCCCACAGTTGCCAGCAAGATGCCGGCTGCCTGCTTGACGTGGATTTTTTCTTTCAGCAGCCAGACTGCGAAAATGGCGATAAAAGCTGGGGAAGCCGAAGTAATGAGTGCCCCCATATGCGCAGTCGAGAGCTTCGTGCCGAGAAATTGGGCGGCAATCGAGATGGTGACTCCGACAAAGGCAATGCCCATCAGCAGCGGATAATCTTTTTTCAGGACGGTTTCCCGGCGCGCGAGAACAAAAGCCCCTAAAACGATCAGCGCGATGCCGAAACGCAGAATCAAAAGCGTAAACGGCGGAATGACATCGAGCACAACCTTGCTCACGACGTAGACGCCACCCCAGATTGCAGCAGCCAGCGTCAGGCAGATGGCCCCAAATAATGATTGCTTCCATTGTGATTGCGACATGATAAGTCCCTCCCGGAATTGATCTGAATCGTACAGGCTGGTTTGTTAGCCGGGAGGCCGTTAGAAACGCTTCCTCACCGACTAGGCGAGGACAGGTACATCGCATTCGAACAGGTGACGAGTCATTGCGTTTCACCTCGCTTGTTCTTTTCTTTTTATTATAGGGGAAACAGAGGGAAAGACCAGCAGAATCGTTCGGAATATTTTGA
This sequence comes from Brevibacillus gelatini, assembly GCF_003710935.1. Lineage (GTDB taxonomy): Bacteria > Bacillota > Bacilli > Brevibacillales > Brevibacillaceae > Brevibacillus > Brevibacillus gelatini. Next base: position 60,790 of record NZ_RHHS01000029.1, on the reverse strand, counting down.
ATGAATATTCACTCAGCAGCAGAGATTCGCTATACTGGAGAAAAACAATCCCAAGGAGTGAGAAAGATGGCCCATCGCTTTGCGTTTACCGTGCAATCTACGGATCTTGATGTTATCGGTCATGTGAACAATGCCAAATATTTGGAGTACATGGAGTGGGCGAGGTTTGACTGGATCTGGCAGCTTGGATTTACGCTCGATGAATGGAAGCGGCGGGCCGTATTGCCTGTTGTGGTCAATATCAACATTCATTACCGGAAAGAGCTGCGCATGCGCGAAGAGGTATACGCGCTTACGACTGTGCTGCGGGTTGGAGAAAAAAGTTTCGCGATTCGCCATGAGCTATACAACAAGGACGACGTGCTCGTCGCTGATGCCGACGTCACGATGGTCATGATCGATGCGAACACAAGACGCTCTGTCGCATTGCCGGAAGAACTGAGAGCCGCACTGGAAAAAGAACTGGCATCCTCATCACTTCCCGATGCCATGAAATGAGGCAAGCAGGCCTTTTGCCTTGCGGGCACGGTTACTTGCGCAGATGGTCGAGACGAAACGCATTCCACTCCAGTGCTCGCAGGGCCAGTGTCTCCAGTACGCGTTCGTGGCGGTCCTGTCCGTCCTTGACTTCTGCCATGTCTTGTTTAAGCTGGGCGACGTCTTGCTTCAGTTCGGCGACGTCCTGCTTCAGTATGGCAACGTCTTGCTTTAGTTCGGCAACTTCCTGCTTCAGTACGGCAACGTCTTGCTTCAGTTCAGCAACTTCCTGTTTCAATACCGCAACGTCTTGCTTCAGTTCAGCAACTTCCTGCTTCAATACCGCAACGTCTTGCTTTAGCACGGCAACTTCCTGCTTCAATACCGCAACGTCTTGCTTCAGTTCGGCGACATCCTGCTTCAATACCGCAACATCTCGCTTCAACTCGGCTACTTCACCCTTAAGCTGATGAACCTCCAACGTTAAAGCTTCCAGCTTGGCGTCCGTTTCGTCCTGCCTGTCCAAAATGGCTCTGGTAACCAGACGAAGCTCGTTCATTCCTTCCAGCAGCTGGTCAAGTTTCGCTTCTGACATAAAAGCCAGCCTCCTTTTTTCGCAAAATGTGCCAAATTCGTGATGATGGCACCTATAATCCGTTACAATGATCTTAGCAAAAGACAGAGGCTTATGCAGATATTTTTTCAGAGGAAAAATGGCGGAAAAAAGGGAAGAGGAAGTGACCATATTGTCTTTGTTCAGCACGATTTTGTTTGATCTCGACGATACGCTGTTTGACTTTTCCGCTTGCTGGGAAAAAGGGATGCAGCAGACGATTGCCACCCATGCCCTCACGTCTGGCCTGGATGGCGCAGAGCTGCTCGCGGCGCTGCGCCGCCACGGTGATGACCTGTGGGGAGATGTCATCGCGAAAAAGTACGATTTTACGCAGTATCGCCAGTTGCGCTTGCAGCGGGCCATGGCCGACTTCAACCGCACGATCGCAGCAGAAGAGGCTGACGATTTTCAGCGCGTGTACCAGGCGGCCTGCCTCGATGCCGTCCAGCCTGATCCGGCCGTACAGGCTGTCATCGCGAAGCTCGCTGAAGAGTATCAGCTTGGCATCGTCACCAACGGCCCTGTAGATATGGCATTTATCAAGCTGGAGCGTTTGGGGCTGTCGGCCTACTTCCCGCAAGAGCGGGTGGTGATTTCCGAACTGCTCGGCTACCATAAGCCTGACCCGCGGATTTATGCGGCGGCGCAAGAGCGCTTTGGCGTTCCCAATAGCGAAGTGCTGTTTGTTGGCGATACGTGGGAAGCTGATGTTGCCGGACCGATCGATGCGGGCTTTTCCGCTGTCTGGCTCAATCCGCGTGGAAAAAAGGCTGCGACTGCCCACAAGCCGCTGGCTGTGATTGAGCGGCTGGAGCAACTGCCAGCGTATTTGTAGCAAGGCGCAGACGATCGTGACAAGTCGAAGCGAAAGCAGCCTGTAGTAACGTTTGGCAGCAGCCGGTGTGTTGCAGCAGCTGGCGTGCCAACCAGCTGCCCGCGAGCATCCCCAATCGAAGAAACAAGCACAAAAAGGTGCCGCTGCTTTTGCAGACGACACCTTTTTGTGCGTTGCCTAGTGAATGGCGTTTTTCTTGAATTGTCCGCCGCGTACGTCGTGGATGTTGCCGACAGCCAGGAAGGCATTCGGATCGATTTCCTCCACGATCAGTTTCAGCTTGGCCTCTTCCAGACGAGTGATGATGCAAAAAATGACTTTCTTGTCATCACCAGTGTAGCCGCCCTCACCTTTCAAGTAGGTGATACCGCGTCCCAGACGAGCAACGATGGCGTCTCCCAATGCCTTGTGATTTTCGCTGATAATCCACACGGACTTGGATTCCTGGAAGCCTTCGATGGTCAGATCGATCATTTTGAAAGCAATGTAATAGGCGATCAGCGAGTACATCGCGCGATCCCAACCGAATACGAATCCGGCACTGCTCAAAATGAATAGGTTGATAAACATGACGATCTCACCAACGGAGAACGGAGTCTTTTTGTTAAACAAGACCGCAATAATTTCCGTACCATCAAGAGAGCCGCCGTAACGCAGAACAAGCCCTACGCCAATCCCCAAAATAATGCCGCCGAACACGGCTGCCAGCAGCGGATCGTCCGTCAGGCCAGGTACCTCGTGCAAAAACGACGTACCTACGGACATGACACTGACACCAAACAGTGTAGAAATGGCAAACGTCTTTCCGATTTGCTTATACCCGATTATGAGAAAAGGCAGATTAAGCAAGAACAGGAAAATGCCAAGAGATAGAGAGGTGAGATGTGAGGCGATGATGGAGACACCTACAATACCCCCGTCGATGATCTTGTTCGGTACAAGGAAAATCTCCAAAGCTACTGATACAAGGAAAGCACCGACGAGAATAAAGAAAATTCTCTTGAGCAACTTTCCAATGGGTAATTTTTGATGAGTGGCTTGTGCATTTTGTTGTTCCATCTTTTCTCTCCCCATTGTGAATTTTTACTCTCTTATTATAACACTCATTTTTCATTAGCTACTGCTTATTTGCACATTATGCGAAAATAATAGCAAAATCTGAGATGAATAACGAAATACGGCAAAGGAAGCAAAAACCGATTATTCCTCAAACAGACGGGGACATTCATCCGGAAACGACTTCTTGTTGCGTTTATCAAAAATTTTATGTACAGCAGAGCGTTTTGAGACGTGTTGCTTGTTTTCATGCTGCCGGGCAAAGCTCAGGCGTCTGCTGGGAAAGGGATGCGATGGCAGATTCTATGGTGTTGTTTCTATTGGCGGGATTGTCCGAGATCGGCGGAGGATACCTGGTCTGGCTTTGGCTGAGAGAGGCGAAGCGTTTATCTGTCTGGTCGGCGTGAGCGTGATCTTGTGGGCACCAAGACAAGGATAGGGACAAAAGCAAAAAGGCTGTCACCAGGAACAGCCTTTTCGTTTTGCGTAAAAAGGGATACTTCCCCTTACTCTTTGGTAGCCGCTACTTCAGAAGAAGCTTTTTGCTCACCATGCGCATCCAAATATTCGTCAGGGCCGATGATGCCAGCTTCACGGTCTTTTTTCTCCAGCTCCAGCGCTTTTGGCACGGAGAGCCAGTAGGCGAGAGCAATCGCAATCACACCTGCCCCCAGTTTGCCAAGCATCACCGGCAAGATGATGTTAGGCTGGAAGTTCGCGGAGAAGGACAAGTGGTCGCCGAGCAAGAAGGCGGCACATACCGCGAAGGAAATGTTGATGACTTTGTCTTTTGGCGGCATCGAGCGCACGAGGCGGAACATGGCCAAAATGTTGGCGACAGTTGCCAGAAGCCCCGCACTGCCTGTAGGGCTCAGGCCCAGCTTTTTGCCCAGTGCTTCCAGTGGTTTTGCCGCGTATTTGCGCAGCAGGTAAACCATGGGGAACGCACCGCAGAGCATGATACCGATGTAACCGGCTGTTTCCAGCGCGCGGTATTGGTCTGTCGGGTCGGCGATGATCGGATCGAATCCCCACGAGCCAAATACCGTAGAGAAAAGACCAGTAAAGTATTCCACAATCGAGAACACGAGAACAAGCTTGATGCCAGCGTCCATTGTTTTACCGAAGATCATGAAACCGCGAATCATCAGGTCAGGCATGAAGCGCAGACCAGCGGCAATCGCTACGACAAAAATCAGGATAGGAGACAAGTTCAAAAGCACCTGGCCGATTCCGATGGCAAACGCATAGGTAGAGTCACCGTTTGTCGAGATTTCAGCACGAACCTGTGCGTTCGTCAAAGAGAGAATGGCACTGGTGATGAAAGCGCCGATCGGAACAGTCAAAATCCCGGACATGACGCCAAGCGCCATGTATTTATGGTCGCGCTTGTCGAGCATGGCCAGTCCCATTGGAATGGAGAAAACAATCGTGGCCCCAGCCATCAGGCCGACAATCATGGCCATTACCCAGCCTTCTGTCGAGCTTTTCAAGATGTTCGCCAGCTGGTAGCCACCCATGTCGGAAGCCAAAATGGCCGTTGCCGCGAGGGCAGGATCAGCGCCGATTTTGTGGAAGACCGGCGACACCGCTTTTTCCACGAACCACGAGATGTAAGGGAGGGAGGCCATGATCCCGGCTGCGGGAACGAAGATGTAACCGGTTGAGTGAATCCCTTCCATGAACTCTTTGCCAAGCCCTTCATCGCTGTTGCGGATTGCGGCGACAGCACCGATGACTGCGCATAGCATAATGATGTAAATGATGACACTTCCAATGTGCTCCATGGACAACCCCACCTTTTTAAAAGATGTAAACAATAAAAGCGCCCAGGATCTCCCTGCAAACCAGGAATTTGTCCTAAGCGCCTTTGCTTATTCATGTATGGACTTGTTGAAACAGGTCGAAAAATGAGAATCGTATGGAACCGCTTTCAAACGAGACTACAAAACAGCTTTACTTGTTTTATTGTGTGAAAATTCATGCACGAAAGCGCCATTGCTTTTCGCTGCATTATAACGTGATTATATGGGGGAGCTTGGCCTGTTGTCAACTGCTCTTTTAGGAACAAAGTCCGGATCGATTAACAGCGATTGGCAAAAACCGCTGTGAGGAACAGAGCGAGCGTGTAAAAAAAGCTGCCCTGCGATCAAGCAAGGGCAGCTTTGTGAGTCTATTACAGTTTTACTACGTTCTCAGCTTGTGGTCCGCGGTTGCCTTCTACCACGTTGAACTCAACGCGTTGGCCTTCTTCAAGAGTTTTGAAGCCTTCGCCAACAATTGCGCTGAAGTGAACGAATACATCGTTTCCGCCTTCAACTGCGATGAAGCCATAACCTTTTTCAGCGTTGAACCATTTTACTGTACCTGTTTGCATGGGTGTTACCTCCAACAAAATTAAAATGAATATGCAACTTTTATTTGTGGATAAAATAAAAATTCACACATTGTAAAAGGTTCAAACATAACTGTAAACCCTTTACAATATGTGAACACCTTTAAAAACTTCTTTTGTTTAAACTAATACTATCACAGACAGAAGCGGAAAGCAATCGATTCCTTTTACATTTGTTCAGCAAAATAGAAAAAAGGCGGCGAGAAGACGGAAATGGTTTTACGCCGCCTTTTTTAATGGAGGAACTTGCTTGGAAGATCAGGAGAAAAACTTTACACGTTCTTCGAGCGGCTGGAACTGTTTTTCGCCTGGCTGCGCCGTTGGCTTGCCGAACGGCATTTGGGCGATCAGCTTCCACTCGCTGGGGAGGTTCCACGTTTTTTGAACCTCTTCGTCAATCAGCGGATTGTAGTGCTGCAGCGATGCGCCAAAGCCTTCGATCTCCAGTGCTGTCCACACGACGAATTGCAGCATCCCGGACGATTGCTCGGACCAGATCGGGAAGTTGTCTTTGTAGGCAGCGAATTTTTCCTGCAAAGATTTGATGACGCTTTGATCCTCGAAGAACAGGATCGTGCCGTAGCCATTGCCGAACGCATTCATTTTCTCTTCGGTCGAAGCAAAATTTTCCGCTGGCACGATTTTGCGCAGTGTTTCCTTGGTGATGTTCCACAGCTTGTCGTGCTGCTCACCCAGAAGCACAACGACGCGGGCGCTTTGCGAGTTGAAAGCAGATGGTGTATGCTTTACGGCTTCCTCCACAAGCTCGCGAATACGCTCATCAGAGACTGCGGCTTCCTTGCTGATTCCGTAATAGGTTCGTCTGTCTTTTACCGCTGTAAAAAAATCTTTACCCATGATTCATACCTCCAGCAACTTTTTCCTTAACAGGATGCATGGACAAGGAAAAACTTATGCAGCGGGATGGAGCTATTTTTCCTGCAGAAAAATGGCGAATGCTTCCTGGCAAAAGCGTTCGGCCGGGCGGCAGTCGGCTGGCGATTTGTTTGACGAACACCCAAACCCTTTACACGAGGGACAAGTAGCGATAACGTGGAAGAGGAAGCGCTTTTTAGATAGCTGTACGAAAAAACAGGAGAGTGCAGAGAGGAGGGCAGGCAGGAAATGCTTGATGGACAAAACAAGCAGCGCATTCTGGTCGTGACATCGGTTGCGGCGGAGCGTGATGCGGTCTTGCAAGGACTGGGCGCGGATGAACGGTTTACGGTTATCGTTGGAGGCGTTGGGCCAGCTATGGCGGCGGCCGGTACGGCACGGGCGCTGGCAGAGTCGCGGTATGATCTGGTAATTTGCGCGGGAATTTGCGGCGGCTTTGTCGGACGGGCTGAGGTCGGCTCGATTGCCGTTGCCAGTGAGATCGTCTGCGCAGATTTGGGAGCCGAGACACCGGATGGCTTTTGCAGCGTGGACGAGCTCGGTTTTGGCTCGGCGCGTGTTCCCGTGCCAGGCGAGTTGGCAGAGCGGGTGGAGCGCGCCATGCAAAGCGCGGGATTGCCTGTTGGCCGCGGGCCGATTCTGACGCTGTCTACGGTGACGGGAACGGCAGAAACGGCGCAGGCTTTGGCCGACAGGATGCCAGAGGCGCTTGCGGAAGCCATGGAAGGATACGGTGTTGCGGTCGCAGCGCAAGCGGCTGGCGTGCCTGTGCTGGAGATCAGAACCGTTTCCAACGCGATCGGTCCGCGCAACAAAGCGGCGTGGCGGATCAAGGACGCTTTGGAGTCGTTGCAAAAAGCAAGCGCAGTATTGCGGGAGGTGCTGTAGGATGAAAATTGCGTTTTCACCGTGTCCAAATGATACGTTTGTTTTCCATGCCTGGGTGCACGGGCTGATTCCGGGTGCGCCCGAGCTGGATGTCATGTACGCTGATATTGATATTACCAACACGCTGGCGACTCGTGCGGAGGGGCCGGAAGTGATGAAAATTTCGTATGCGGCCCTGCCGTGGGTGCTGGAAAAATACGCGCTGCTTCCTTGCGGCGGAGCTTTGGGCAGAGGCTGCGGGCCGCTCGTGCTGACACAGGGCGATGCAGGAGCAAGCGCCAGCGATCCGGCCCGGCTCTCCGGCAAGCGGGTGGCCGTGCCCAGCGAACGCTCAACAGCTTACCTGCTGTTCCGTTTGTGGGCCGCGCAAAACGTTCCCGGCGGTGTAGGAGAAATCGTCGTGATGCCGTTCCACGAAATCATGCCTGCCGTACGCGACGGCAAAATCGACGCGGGCCTGGTCATTCACGAAGCTCGTTTTACTTATCAAAACTACGGGTTGTCTCTCATGACCGATCTCGGCAACTGGTGGGAAGCAGACACCAATCTGCCGATTCCGCTCGGGGCAATCATTGCGAACCGATCAATGGATCTCGAAGCGCTGGCAAACTGGACGCGCGCGTCGGTAGAATACGCCTGGGCCAATCCGGCCGCCTCGCAGGAGTACATCATGAGCCACGCCCAGGAGCTGTCCTTCGAGGTGGCCCAGGCACATATTGCGCTGTACGTCAACGAGTTTACGCGCAATCTCGGCGAGGAAGGCTACGCTGCCATCACCGCCTTGCTGGGGCGCGCTGCCGAGGAAGGGCTTGTCCCGCGCTTCGACTTGTCGCTTTTGCGCGGATAACAGGCCACAAATCGGGCGATCAAGCGAAGGGATGGCCTTTTGCTGCCGTTACAACTCTTTGCCCACAAGAAAAAACGTAGGAAGCACAGGGGACTTGCGTCTTTTGTGCTTTTTTTGTTGCCACGGCAGCCAGCCGGAGGGGATGAAGCGGTCTACGACAGGGTGGCGCTTTGCTCTTTGCCTGATGGATTGGCATAGCGCATCGCCAATTGACGCAGGTGCTAGGCAGCAAGAATAATTCCGCAGGCCAGCCGCTTGCCGCTGTTGCCCGCAGGCTGCGTCCGGTAGTCGTCCGGGCTTTGGTGGATGATGACAGATTTGCCTACGACATCTGCCGCCCTGAACTGGTTGGTGAAAAAGCTCATCCGCGCGTACCCGTCGTTGGAAAACAGGACAGGGAAGTCGCCAGCGTGGTTGCCGTGCGGCTGGTTGGTCGGATTCCAGTGGGAGCCTGCTGCGGTGAACGGATCGTCGGGATTGCCGATGGCGCAGACGCCGTGTTCATGCAGGTGAAGGCCAAAAGGTCCGATCGGCTGCTGATTGCCGGTCGCGGGCTTGTAAGGAGGCAAGCCGATCACTTCCACGTAAACCTCTGTTCCGTAGGGGACATCGGTAAAGACGATGTAGCCGTTCAGATTCGGAGCCAGCGGGCCGCCCTGAATCTGGGCGTAAGCCTGTGTCGGGGTGTGCACGTAGTGGGAAGAAATCATTCGCGCATCGTAAAAATAGGGAAAATATCCGTTCATGTTCACTCCACCTTCGCTTTTCGTGGTCGTTACGATGTTCATCCTATGTAGCGACTGGGCGGATGGTTCATTTTTCTTGTGACGGCTTATATTGACGTTGATAATTATTATCATCTACAATCAGATGGACTTCTCCCTCTGGGACAAAAGGTGAGTAAACATGAAACGAGTGCTTCTGATTGAAGATGAAAAAAATATGGCGCGGTTCATCGAGCTGGAACTGCGTCACGAGTCGTTTTTCGTGGCGGTTGCCGATGAGGGAAAAGCAGGGCTGGAACTTGCCTTGAAGGAAGAATGGGATCTCATCCTGCTGGATTTGATGCTGCCGGAAATGGATGGGCTGGAAGTATGCCGCAAAATTCGCGAGCGCAAAAAAACGCCGATCATCATGCTGACAGCAAGAGACAGCGTGGATGATCGCGTCTCAGGTCTGGACAGCGGGGCGGACGACTACATTCCCAAGCCGTTTGCGATTGAGGAATTGCTGGCGCGGATGCGAGTCGTGTTTCGCAGGCAGGAGGAGCAGACAGACGCGCTGCGCTCGAAGCTTGTTTTTCGCGAGCTGACCGTTGATCTGGAGGCGCGGACAGTGATGAAAGCCGGGCAGAGCCTCGAACTGACCAAAAGGGAGTACGATCTGCTCGTGATGTTCATGAAAAATATTAACCGCGTCCTGCCGCGCGACGTGCTGCTCGATACGGTGTGGGGATACGAGTCTGCCGTTGAGACGAACGTCGTGGATGTGTACGTGCGGTATTTGCGCAACAAAATCGATGCGCCCGATGAGCGCAGCTATATTCAGTCCGTTCGCGGGATCGGCTACGTGATGCGAAAATGAAAAGATACGCCCCATCCAGACTGCCGATCAAATGGAAGCTGACGCTCTGGTCGTCGGTGCTGCTCTTTTTGGTGTTCATCGCCTACAATACCGTGCAATATTTTTTTGTAGAAAAGTGGATGATGCGCCAGGAGGAGCAAGCCGCCGAGCAGACGATGCGCGAGATTCTCAACTTTGCCCTGGAGAGGGAAAGCACCTTCGCAGGAGACGATCTCCACGAAATGCGCAGCTTTTTGCAAAAAATCAATCAGCACAACCAGCGAATCCGCATCCTTGACGAACAAGGCGTGCCGGTTGCAGTCGTGTCAGATGGAATCGAAGACAGCATGGCTGCTGCAATCACGAGCGTCCCCCGCGAGCCGTGGCGGAGTGCGCACATCAGCGGAAACCTGCTGTTGATGGAGCGGCCGATCACGATTTTTCAGTTTGTCGGCACGGTGGAAATCGTGAAAAACATCCAGGAATTTGAGCAGTTGAGCGGAGCGCTGTTCCGGTTCATGGCGGTCGGCTGTCTTGTGGCGGTCATCGTTAGCGGACTCGGCGGAAGACTTTTGGCCCGCCAACTGGTCAAGCCGCTGCAGGCGATGAACCAGACGATGAAAAACGTGAAGCAAAAGGGCCTGTCCGAGCGGGTAGAGTTTTACGACAATCACGATGAGCTGGCCACGACGATGAGCATGTTCAATGAAATGATGGACAAGCTGGAGCGGTCTTTTCAGCAGCAGCGGCAGTTCGTCGAGGATGCTTCCCACGAATTGCGCACCCCGATTGCCATCGTCGAAGGCCACCTGGGCATGCTGCGCCGCTGGGGCAAGCACGATCCCGCCGTCCTGGAGGAATCGCTGCAAATTTCCATGGAGGAGCTGTCCAGACTAAAAGCGCTGGTAGAGGAGCTTCTCGTGCTGACGCGGGCAGAGCACCTGGAACTGGATGAAGCAGTCGCGGTATGCGAACCGGAACAGGTCATTTCGCAAACGATCAAAAATGTCAATGTACTGCACCCGGCATTCCATATCGAGCGTGATTTGCAGGCGCTGTCCGGGGTGTGTCTGGCCATTTCGGTGGAGCATCTGGAGCAGATTTTGCTGATCCTTTTGGACAACGCGGTCAAGTATTCGCAGGAACGAAAAAAAATCGCGGTAAGGGCAACGGTTATAGAGGAGCGGGTCTGTCTGGAAATCAGCGACGCGGGGATTGGCATCCCGGCAAAAGATTTGCCGTATGTCACAGATCGCCTGTACCGGGTGGACAAAGCGCGCAACAGAAAAAACGGAGCCGCGGACGGCAACGGTCTGGGCCTGTCCATCGCCAAGCGGCTTGTAGAGCGCTACCATGGAGCGTTGGCTATCGAGAGTGTCGAGCATGAAGGCACCACGGTCAAAGTCTTTTTGCCGATCCGCTCTGACGCGGAGGGCATCTGACAATTATTTTTTTCATTTTTCTCATCGTTTTCTCATTTTGCTTCGCTAGAATAAGCCTTGTTGATTGGAAATGATATTCATTATCACAACTACGAGAGGAAAAGGGGAAGATTCCGAATGAGAAAAAAAAGCATGCTCAGTCTCATGCTCTTTACGATGCTGACTGTGCCATTCATGGCGGGCTGCGGAGCTGGTCAGGGAGACAGCAGCGTTAGCCAGCCGCAAGCCGGCACTGCCGCGCCAACAGCGGGGGAGACAGCCGCTAAGGACAAGGATCAGGTCGTCAACGTATTTACCGCACGGCACTACGAGATCGACAGCAAGCTGTTTGCCGAGTTCACCAAGCAAACAGGGATCAAGGTCAATGAAGTAAAAGGCACAGCCGAGGAACTGGTGGAACGCCTGAAGCGTGAGGGCGAAAGCTCCGAGGCGGATTTGTTCATCACCGTGGATGGCGGCGTGCTGAACTATGCCAAGCAAAACGGCGTTCTGCAGCCAGTTTCCTCCCCAGAGGTGGAAAAAAATGTGCCGAGCCAATGGCGCGATCCTGAAAACCACTGGATCGGCATGGCGACCCGCGCGCGCGTGATTGTCTACGCGAAAGACCGTGTGAAGCCGGAAGAACTGTCCACGTATGAAGATTTGGCGACAGACAAATGGAAGGGCAAAGTGCTCGTCCGTTCTTCCTCCAATTTGTACAACCAGTCTTTGGTCGCGTCCTTTATCGAGCTGAATGGCGAACAGGCTGCACAAGAATGGGCAACGGGACTCGCGAAAAACATGGCGCGCAAGCCGGAGGGCGGAGACCGCGATCAGGCGAAAGCAATCGCTGCCAAAGTCGGGGATGTCGCGATCATGAACACGTACTACGTCGGGCAAATGCTCCATTCCAAAGATGCGGAAGAAGTGAAAGTCGCAGAAAGCATCGGCGTCTTTTTCCCGAACCAAAACACGACAGGTACGCATGTGAACATTAGCGGAATCGGCTTGACCAAGCATGCGAAAAACAAGGACAACGCTGTCAAGCTGATCGAATACATCACCAGCAAGGAAGGGCAAACAATGCTGACACAAGGCAGCTTTGAATTCCCGGTGAATGCGGAGGCAGAAAAGCCTGCCCTGTTGAAAGAGTGGGGCGAGTTCAAAACTCAGCAGCTGGATTTTGCCAAGCTTGGCGAGCACAACAAAAAAGCGGTTGAGCTGATGAACAAAGCAGGGTGGAAATAAAAGATGACGGGAGCTGCGTTGCTAAGAAACCTGAAACGGAAGTTGAACGGGTGGGTAGCGCTGAGCGTGATGGGGGCCTTTTTGGCCCTTCTTCCGTCTCTATATATTTTGCTCGGCCTGTTTGCGCATACCAATGAAAACTGGCAGCACATTCAGGAGTACATGCTGCTGGATTACGCCCTGCAATCGCTGTGGCTCGTTCTGGGAACGGGAGCCTGTACGATCATCGTAGGCGTTTCGCTCGCCTGGCTGGTGGCTGCCTACGATTTTCCGCTGCGCCGTTTTTTTGCGTTTGCCTTCGTCCTGCCGCTGGCGATTCCGCCGTATATTGCGGCGTACACGTATGGCAACATGCTGAGCTATACCGGAAGCATCCAAACCTTTTTGCGAAACAGTTTGGGCTGGACGTTGGATCAGCGCTACTTTGACATCATGTCCATGAAGGGCGCCATTTTTATATTCACGCTGTTTCTGTTTCCGTACGTGTACCTGATTACGAAAACGTTTCTGGAGAAGCAGAGCGCGGCGTTCATTGAAAATGCCCGTTTGCTCGGGAAAAACTCCATTCACATCTTTTTTCGGATTGTCTTGCCGCTCTCGCAGGCTGCCATCGCCGGAGGAGCGAGCCTGGTCGCCTTTGAGGTGCTGAACGACTTTGGCGTGACCAATCATTTTGGCATTCAGTCGTTTACCACGGCTATTTTCAAAACGTGGTTCGGCATGTACGACGTCGATTCGGCGATTCGTCTGGCTGCCTGGCTGATGAGCCTGATTATCGGCATTTTTGTCGTGGAGCGGCTGGTGCGCAAACGCAAAAAATTCAGTTCGCCGACGAACCGAGTTACGCCGCTGCGCAGACGCAAACTGACAGGTCTGCCCATGTATGCCGCGCTGTGCTTTTGTATGCTGATCGTCTCTCTTTCTTTTTTCATTCCCGTCGTGCAGCTTTCGGTCTGGGCGACATGGACCTATGAGGAAGTGCTGAACGAGCGGTTCGTACAGCTTTTGACCAATACGCTGTCGATTTCCGTTGTGTCCATCACGCTCTTGATGCTGCTTGCGGTCACGGTCGCCAACGTCATTCGCTACTCCCGCACATCCGTATTCGCCATGGTCATGACGCGGCTGATTTCCATGGGGTACTCCATTCCGGGGGCGGTGCTGTCGATTGGAGTGCTCGCCGTCATGATTTCGCTTGATAAAGAGCTTGGCCCGCTGTACGTTTGGCTGGGCTTTCCGGAAGGCAAGCTGGTGCTTAGCATGTCGCTGTTCATGCTCGTTTTTGCGTATATCATCCGCTTTTTGGCTGTCGGCTTCAACGCGGTCGAGGCTGGCTTCGAGAAGACGGGCAACCGTTATGCCGAAGCGGCGCGCATGCTTGGCATGGGGATGACCCGGACTTTTTTCAAGGTAGATTTGCCGCTCATCAAAGGGGCGGTTATCACCGGATTTATTCTCGTGTTCATGGAGATTGTCAAGGAGCTGCCGCTTACTTTGCTGCTTCGTCCCTTCAACTTCGAAACGCTGGCGACGAAGGCGTACCAGTACGCCAGCGATGAACAAATCCAGCAAGCGTCGATTCCGTCGCTGTTTATCATCGCAGTCGGCATCATTTCCGTCTATTTTTATCACTGGGTAGGGGAGAGACAGGCAAAATGAGCTTTTTTCAACTGGAGAACGTCACGTTTGGCTACGGAACGGGGAGCGGGCCTGTCTTGCGCAATTTTTCGCTGCGCATGGAGCAGGGCGAGATCGTCGGGATACTGGGGAGCAGCGGCTGTGGAAAAAGTACGTTGCTGCGCCTGATCGCAGGACTGGAAGCTCCCGCAGGCGGACGAATCCGCATCGGCGAACGGGTGCTGGTCGATGAGCGGCAGTTCGTCGAGCCTGAACACCGCGGAGTCGGAATGATTTTTCAGGACTACGCGCTGTTTCCGCATTTGACGGTGGAGCAAAATATTTTGTTTGGACTGCATCGCTTGCCGAAAAAAGAACGGGAAGTGCGGCTGCGGGAAATGCTTGCGCTGGTGCAAATGGAAGGCTTCGGCAAGCGCTACCCGCATGAGCTGAGCGGCGGGCAGCAGCAGCGGGTGGCGTTTGCCAGGGCATTGGCCCCTCGTCCGGCCATTCTGTTGATGGATGAACCGTTCAGCAACCTGGACGCAGATCTGAAACAGAAAATACGCGAGGAATTGAAGACGCTGCTGCGGGCAGCGCACATTACGACGATATTGGTCACTCATGACAGGGAAGACGCGGAGACGATCTGTGACCGCATCATCCGCATGGCTCGCTGACGGGCAAAGTGTCGTTTCCTCCTGAAAAGTTCAGCAACATTCTCCCGCATCGTGTATAATGTGCTTGCAACGATTGCAGTTTACGGTTTGCGCGATTGCGGCTTTGACCGCTGAATAAGAGGAGGATACAAACATGAAAGTAGAAGTCTGGTCTGATTTTGCCTGCCCGTTTTGCTATATCGGCAAGCGCCATCTGGAAGGCGCGCTGTCGCAATTCCCGCACAGGGATCAGGTAGAGGTCGTCTACCGCAGCTTCCAGCTCGACCCGACCATGGAGCGCGATACCGATATGGACATGCACACCGTGCTTGCTACCAAATACGGCATGCCGCTGGAACAGGCGAAAAGCATGAATGAGCGTGTGACGCAGCAGGCAAAAAGCGTCGGCCTTGACTATTATTTTGACACGATGATTCCGACGAATACGTTTGACGCGCACCGTCTGGCTCACTTTGCCGCTGCCCATGGCAAAATGACGGAAATGAAGGAGCGCCTCCTGAAAGCGTACTTCACCGAGTCACTGCATCTGGGAGATCACGAGGTGCTGGCGCAGCTCGCCTCCGAGGTCGGGCTGGATCGCGAGGCGACGCTCGCCATGCTGAAAAGCGGCGAGTACGGCGACAAAGTACAGGAAGACAAGCGCAGAGCCGCGGAAATCGGCATCAAAGGCGTGCCGTTCTTCGTGTTCAACAACAAATACGCGGTTTCCGGCGCCCAGCCGGGGGAAGTATTTTTCAGTGTGCTGGCAAAAGTGTGGGAAGAAGAAAACACCGCTGCCCCTCTGACACTTGTCGATCAGGAGCAAAAGGAACAGACAGACGGGGACAACTGCGCAGACGGTTCCTGCAAGCTGTAAACGGCGAGGGTGTGGTTGCATGAAGCTGAATCGAATCGATCAGATTGCCAAGCCGCGCTTTCGGATTGCCGTGCATGTACTGGTCTGGCTGGCGCAAAGCGGCGGCGTGTTGTCCAGCGCCGCCATTGCCGCACAGGTGAAAACGCACGCCACTTTTTTGCGCCGGGTCATGGCCCAGTTGATCCGCGCCGGCATCGTCGAGGCGAAGGAAGGTCGCGACGGCGGCTACTACATGACGAGATGCCCGAAAGAGCTGACACTCGCCGACATTTACCGCGCCCTTCCGGAAGAGCGCGAGGAAGACAGGCAAGAGGAACTGGATTGCGGCGAGGTCGGCGTACAGTTGGATCGCCATCTGGAGGCGCTGATGAATCAGGCTGAGCAGCAACTGATACGGTTTCTCGGGCAATACACACTGGCGGATGTAATGGACAGCATCGGCATCGGACAGATCGGCCCCAGCGAGGAACTGCTGGAGATCAAGCAGGAAAACCGACTCTTGTAGCAGGAGTCGGTTTTCTTTCTGGATGCCAGCTGTATGCAAGCGGCAGCAGCAACCCGCCGTCTCTTGGCTGGCTATTGCGGGTCATCGGCAGCATGGCTGTCTGTTTTCTTCGTTTGCTTGAGTGGAGCATCAGGCAGCGGATAGCGGGCGAGCACATGGCGCTTGAAAGTCGCGTAGTCGCATTCGTAGACGTGTGAATCATGGTTGCTTTCACACAAAAGCCGCATGCCGAGCCGCTTCGCAAACCGATTGCCGGCCGCAGTCACCGCCTCCATCACGATGGAATGGATGCGAATGCCGCTTTTCGCCACGCTGTCCAGCATACCGAGATAATGGTGGAGCATCGTGGGCAGGGCAGCGCTTTTCCGGTACGTGTCAGCGACGACTACACAGGACAAAAAATAATAGGCACAATCCGGATGCTGCTTAAAATCTTCAATATCTGCGGTCGTCATCAGACTGTCGTTGAAGCGGCCAGCTACGATCTGCTCGTAGACATGCCTTTTTACGGGGAGCAAATTCATAAAAGCGACGACGCGGTTATCCGCCTCAATCGCGACGATGCTGTCCGGACGGAAACGGTACCAGTTGTAGCTTTCCTGGCTGGGCGTAATATAGTCGGCGCTATAGTATTGAAGCTCAAGCTGCTCCATCTGTTGAAAATGCTCAAGCTGCAGTTGGGCCAGTTTTTTCACAGGCTGCACTCCTTGGGCTGAAAATCACTTTGGCCAAGCATTTTGGCATACAGCATTTTATCATACAGCACAAGACATCATGAAATAATAGAAAATATTCGGGAAACTATGGTAAAGTGGGAGGAATGAAAAGAGAAGAGAGTGATCCGACTTGAGCCAACCATTCACGGATACGATCATCCGCCATTTTCAAAAGGAAGACATGCCGTCGCTTGGCGAACTGTACAAGTCTGTGACGGCAAAGAAAAACGCCACCTTTTGGTGGGTGGGCGACGAAGAGAACTGGGGCAATGTTTACTGCGCATTCGAAGGCGGGAGGATGGTTGCCAAGGGACAGGTAAGCGTCGTCAATGTCGTGCCGCCCGGCAGACCCCCGGAAAACAAGCATGCCATCTACGTCAATCTGAAAACCGTACCGGAGCGGGAGCACGACGAGGAATTGCTGGAAAAGCTGTACAGTCTGCTCTATCAGAAGGCTAGCGAGCTAAAGCGGAATTTGCCGCAGGAGTACGGCACGACTTTGTGCGTGGGCAACGACTCGACGGAAGCGGCCAACAACAGCTTTTTTATCGAAAAAGGCTTCCGCCGCCTGAACAGCCTGTTTCGGATGCGACGCGAGCTCGATCAGCCCGTTGGCGAGAGGGCTTTGGATGCAGCCTTTCAGTTTTCGCCGTGGCAGATGGAGACGCTTGAAGAGGAACGGCAATATTTGCAGGTGGAAGCAGAGATTTGGCCGGACACGCCGCTCGGGGCGGAAAGGCTGGCCGAATACAAAAAGCAGCCACTCTGGACATCGCTCGTCATCCGGGACAAGAGTACGCTCGCAGCCGGGTTAATGGCGTGGCAGGAAGAGGATCATGGGATTATCGAGGATGTGTTCGTACGCGAACCGTGGAGACAGCGCGGTTTCGCAAAGTTTTTGCTGACACAGGGACTTCAATACTTGCACGCCCATGGACTGCCGTACGCCTGCCTGACAGTGCTGACGACCAATCAGTCGGCTTTGTCCCTTTACGAATCGGTCGGCTTTTATGTGGAGAGGGAAGAGGTCAGGTATTTTACGGAGCTGGCATAAAAGAAAAAGAGGGGGTGGCCGTCCCCCTCACATTTTTGCCCAAAAGCATCATCTGTCTTGCAATATGCCCAAATACGCTTTCCACGGCCCGACGTCTGTTTTGTATCGTTTGGCCATGACTCGCACGATTTGCGCGATGTGCGTCAAGTCGTGGACGACCCAGGTGGAAATCAGCTCCCGCGCTTTTACTGAGCCGAATGCCGGGTGCAGGCCAGTCATCTCCAGATGCAGCGCCGGGTCGACCAGCTCCTTCAGCCTGGCGATATTTTGCTGGCGAATCGCTGTAAACTCTTGCAGTTTCTCTGCCAGTGACTGTTCCTTGTGTCCATTCAGGTGCGCAAAGCGGTCAAAAGGAGGGAACGGCTTGCTTTCGCCTTCCTGCAAAATCGTTTCCAGCCGCGGTATCCAGTTCGTTCGCTCCGCCTCGATCAGATGCTCCACAACCTCCACTGCATTCCACGTATCCTCGCCCTCGTTACAGGTGAGCCATCCCGTTGCAAGACCGGATAAAAAATGTTGCAAAAGCAACGGTGTCCGCTCCAAAACCTCTACAGCCTCATGCATGGCGAAATTCATTGTGACAGCCCCCTCGTTCATTCAGATGAGTGACTACTTGCCAAAACGTTGGCGATACCCGCACCTTTTGCACAATTCCTCGACAGCCTCTCTGCGCGAAAACCCGTCGACGATCGCGTTAGCCCGTTCGCCTTCCACAATGTCCGTAAACGACGTTTGCTGGATATTGCCCAGGTTGATGACACCTTCCCCGTCCAGACAGCACGGAACGACGGTCCCGTCAACCAGAATCGCCGCCTGGCTGCGCAGTGCGTGACAAAAGCCGCGGCCATCATCGCGTGGCGCTGTCATGCTCGGCCACTGAAACTCATGGTCCTGGTTCAAGTAGACGCGCTCGGCGATCTTCACGCCGCTGCCAGGTACGACCTTTTCCTCGATCTGATAATCGAGAGCGAATTCCTTCTCGATAATCGCAAGTGTTTGGCGGTTTCGTTTTTGTTGAATGTTCGTAATGTTATCCTGCGTCAAATTCCACAAACGGAAGGAAAAGATGACCTTGTGCTCCTGGGCGTCGCGGACAAAGGAAAGAATGTCCCGCAGATAGCCTTCACGGTCGGTTGAACCGAGATGGCCGTCAAAGCTGTGCAGGGAAAAGTTCATCTGCCGCAGCGCTGGCTTCCCCAGCAATTTATGTCGATTTTTCGCGATCAATGTACCGTTTGTCGTAATATTGACCTTGAACCCTTTTTCATGGCTGACGTCGAGCAGCTCGTCGATTTTCGGATGGAGCAGCGGCTCACCTTTTACGTGCAAATAAATATGCCGGGTGTGCGGCCTGATCTCATCCAGCCGCTTCGCGAAGCTCTCCACCGAGATAAACGTAGCCTTGCGCTCTGTCGGCGGGCAAAATGTACAGGCGAGATTGCAGATGCTCGTAATCTCTATATAAACTTTTTTAAACGTTTTCAAAATTTTGTCCCCATTCCTGATGTCCTTTTGAAGTGCGAATATACCTCACATAGTACCATAGGAGGCGGGGGGAGGGTAATGGTGTATGAAGTGGGACGGCAGTTGCATGACCGTTGTCTCATACAAATTTTACATATTTGAGATAAAATGTTAGTAATAGAATTTTCTGAAAAATATGGTACAATATTCCTTAAACAGTATAAGGCTCCCAAGGGGCGGCGGCTCACTTTCTATCCCGAACAGTGAGGAGGGAGAACATGGAGGTATATCAAGCGCTGACGTTGATGATTTCATTCGCAACGTTGATCGTGTTGATTTTGTCCTTCGACAAAAAGAAGAAGTAACCGCCCCTTGAGCTACCAACTCTGGCGGTTACTTCTAAGTGTAGCCAATGGAGCCGCTCCCTTTTCAGGGTTAAAGCTATTGCATAGACCGTTCCGGTTGCCGCCGGGACGGTCTTCTTTGTAGTGTATGCAACTACTGTTAATTTTAGGATAGATGAGTTTGCGAGATTTGTCAATTTTTGAATGGTAAACCAAAAGAGGGGAGGGAGCTTGGGGGCTTTGACTTGGCAGATCGGACGAGCTTGTTGGATAGTCAGGTTTCACAGGCATCCGCCGGATGGGCTGGCGGAATGGTGTTTTTCTATAAAGAAAAAACGGAATCGCGTACAGGATTCCGACTGATTCGTTTAAAATATTTAAGGCGCGATTTGCTTCTTTAGGATGTTCATCTGTTTTGATTCTTTCGGATTTTCGATGTAGTAGATCGACTGATCACTTTCGTTGTAGATCCAGAGGTCACCTTGAGGAGTAGTAGTGACGTGGACTAATTCACTCCCGTTCTCATCCCTAAAAAAGATCCGGTAGTCCTTTAGAGAGTCACTGGTTTGGGCTTTTGGAATTATTGCCCAGGTTAAAGACCCGGCAACAAAAGCCGATACGATCAACAAAACTTTTTGCAACTTAGACATAGATACCCTCCCTCGTATAAAGCAAATCATTCATTCAAAACAGATGAAAATGAATTTATACAAAAACTTAAAGAAGAGTAACTTTTTGTTACTCTTCTTTATAATTATATATATTACTGGAAATCTCTAGACCATTCAATATAGTGAGTTGGTTCAGTATAAGATCCAGTATACGTATCAGTTACTTTTCCGGTTAACCAGCTAATTTCATCTACTCTCCAAGTACCTCTGTCATAGAATCCTGTCCAATAATAAATTCTTGAAACATACGGTGACTTTTCGGATGGTCCAGTCCAAGTTTCTTCTGTTGTATATGTTGTCGAGATCTCCTGAGTCAGAGTGCTTTCTACTTCATCGCCGGCGGATGCAGGGCCGTAACCAACAGAAACACTCGCTTTAACTCTTGCTGAGGAATTTACTTTCTTTGCTTGGGTCGTAGTAAGTTTAATGGTTTTTCCTTTAGGAACAGAAATAATTTGCACTGCTGCCGTAGGGTTATTGGAGCTTTCCACCAGCTTAACTACATCAGAGAGGAACATCGGCGTTAATTTGTCATCAGCTTTTTTACTAACTTTATGAATAGTGATGCTTTTAGCATCTCCAGCTTGCTCTACGATTTGTTCGATTTCCTCTTTGGTGACCATGCCTTGGGCCTCTTCGGTGATGTTTACAACGACCTCTTGATTTTCGGCACCAAGGAGTTTCAGTGGCTCACTATAATTTTCTTTTGCAAGCGAAACGGATGGCACGGCAGCCAGTAGACTTAATGCGCATAAAACAGCAATTGACTTTTTCTTGAACATGTCTCCATCACTCCTAATATTTGGTACATAATAAATATTAGCATTATAGGATATATTTGTAAATATCTCACGAAATTTATTATATATTCTGTAAAAAAATAATATTTTGCATATAATATTCCGCGCATATAACTAATGTATGGACCTGCAGTAAACTGCTTTTTAATAATGTAGTTCCGTTTTATTTATAAAGTTAAGGTAGAAGAAACACATCACTTTGTTTGTCTTTCTATGTAACTTTCTGGCAGTTCCCGCCACTTACTAGTCCTCTTAGAGTGTTATCCGTAGGTAGCAAGCTCTGCGGCAAGTGGAGAAGAAACTGGCTAGAACAAGTAAATAAACGGAAACGCAGATCCAAGTTTCTTCTTACTTACATGACGTAAAGTACGCACCAAGCGTTCCGCTAATATTGCCCTTAGAACTTAGATAATTTGGGAGTCATCTCATGGAATAGAACAGTGGAAACCAGGTAATAAGATCCTTATTCGTGGTTTCAGGAAGAAATCCCTGAAAGCAACCAGACCAGATCAGATCAAACCTATCTTAATGTGTCTGAACTAGAGATGATACTGGCATTATTCGATAATGCCAAGATCATGCAGTGAGCAAAAAAAGGCTTGGTACAGCTCATACATCAACAGTTGTAGAAGCTCAGTTTTACAGCGGAAGCTAGATGCTGGCTGAATAGGATGCTAACATTTAAGAACGAAACAGGCTGTCGACATTTCGATAGTCTGAACATAAATATGCCTACCATTATTTTTTCACACTACCTGTACTTCTTCAAAAACTCCTGCGCTTTTGCCGTATCGGCCTTTCAACTTGTTTCCGACTTTGCCGAGTGGGCTGACGGTCGAGAACGTTTTGAGCTTATTGTTTGTTCTGCCCTATTGGGGCGTAAGGTAGTTCTACGCTTGCAGGGACGGTTCTTTTATGGACAGTCTCACTACTCGGTAATTGCCTTCCGTGATACTGTGATTGAGCGACATAGAGCAAATGACATCGTCGGCGGTTAGTTATATTGGGAGTGCCTCCATATCCATAACCAATAAAAAGTTTCGTTTCAGAAAGACTGTCTTGTTCCACGCAGACGCGTCAAAGGTTCGCTTAGCTTTTCCTTAGACTCCATTGCTTCGATGAGGACGTCCTAAATCAGGGAGTGAAACCATTACAGCATCGATGGATTGAAGTTGTGTAAAATTTTCACAACCCTCCGATTAAGCAGGGGTTAAGGCCAATTTTCCCCTTAGAACAAGCCCGATATTATTACACGCTCAAACAAGCGTGAAAAGGCTAAATCCGGTTTATTTCTAGGATCTAGCCTTTATGTACATATGTGAATGTTTCCGGGGAGAAGAAGTTGGAATGAACGCAAAGAGAGTAAACTCGTAAAGCTTGATATATGCGTCTTCTCACCATAGACTAATCATGCAATCCTTTTCCTTCAAGAATGTGCTGCGTATATTTTGCAATCCTTGACTCCCGGGTTTTGGCTTGCTTGGGTTGAGAAAAATAAAGGAGGTATGCCCGTTGCCGTCCCGGCGTCAGCGCTTCAAACGCCGTTTTCAGGGCAGGGATTTCCGCGAATTTGGTTTGGAGCTCTTCCGGAATGATGTCTTCCGTATTCTTTTTAAATTCTACTTGCATGCCAGCTTTTTCAACTTCAATCGCGGCCTGAATGTATTCTTTCAGGATGGGTTCCATTTCCATGATTTCATTCACATGGGTAAAACGAATCTGGCGTGCCGCCTGTACGTTTTCCGTCTGTTGGATGAGAATCCCGTGAAGATCTTGCAGCAAAGCCCCTTTGTGAAACAGAAGCGCGCAATATTCTTTAAATCCGTGGATCAACACGACGTTTTTATTGTTAAGCGTGTAACAAGGATGCATCCACTTGAAATCTTCGGTCAGTCCACAGTCCAGAGCAATGTCTCTTAGCTTTTCAAATTCTGCTTTCCATTTTTTTGCCTTGCTCAAAAATTCATCGACCTTGGGGTTCTTTTCGCTTTTTGTCATCAAGGACACTCCTCACTAATTGTTCATCGGGTAACAGTCGGGAATAGCTGTTCTCCCGTTCTTTCTGAAATCATCTGGCTTTACTTGTGTTCAGCAGTAAGCTATCCTTGGAAGACTATATTTGTATCCTTGACAGAAAACAGTATGCACAGACAAGACGTACTTGTACTTTATTATACTAGATATTTTTGCGACATTACCATCTGGAAATGGAACACAACGGACGGAGCATGGGGGCATAGCCTTTGAATTGGAAGATGATCCATGGGCTCTTTACTACGAAGAAGGTCCATTAAGGGATCAGCTAAAGAAATCCACTGAATATCCTCACGTTCCTGGTTACGGATTTTTCCTTGGTAAAATTGAAACAGAAAAAATTGACCAAGCACCAGACATTTTTGAAGAAATCGTGAATAAAATTTCTGGCTAATAACTATCACTGTGGAAGGAGCTGTACAAAAAATCAGTGTAAACTGACTGCTGGACGCTCTGTTTTTTTATGGAATGTGCATCATAGGCACAAAAAATCGCCACATCCTCTATAATTGGCAGTTACCACACAATCAACTCAGAGGGCAAAAGTCCACTGCCGCTTTGCATAAATAAGGGAAAACTATGGTTCCATGAGGAAAGAGATAATGGTCATTTTTATAACCTTGAGAGGGGAATATCGATGATTCGTGAAGAGGTCAAACAAATGATTGAGGATTACGTTAGGGCATACAATTCTTTTGATGTCGAAGGTATGATTAAACTCTTGCACAAGGATATTCTGTTCAAAAATTTTTCCAATGGCGAACTGAACACAGAGACTAGAGGAACAGAAGAGTTCAGAGAACTCGCCGAAAAGTCGTCAAAAATTTTCTCTAATCGTCGTCAAACCATTACGGGATATAGTGCTCTAGGTGATAAAGTAGAAGTACAAATTGAATATGAAGGCAGATTGGCTGTTGATTTGCCAAATGGATTAAAAGCTGGAGATACACTGCAATTAAAAGGAAAGTCAGTATTTGAATTGAAAGAAGGTAAAATATCATTAATTGAAGATTACAGTTAAGTTATATGTCGGGGGACGTTACATAAAACATAAAATTAAGAATATTGAGATAAAAATTTCAAGCGATTGCTTATTAAAAGAGGGGTGAGAGCCCCTCTTTGCATTTTCTCAAAAAATAAATATTATTCCTGCAATTGAGCAACTCATCAAGTCACACGATTGAAACATATACGAAAATGGCAACCAATATCGCTAATCGCAAGACAACGCGCCATATCGACGGGTACCATGCATTCTTCGAAGCGTTGAAGTAAACGGGGAGATGGAAAATGGGCGCATTGTCTTCTGGTTTATTTACGTTATAGATTATTTCGATTGCCCCTTTGCGTATCGGCCTGAAATAAATCGTGTTTTTGTACGTCTTCCCCTTCGCTTTGAATTGATAGTGGTATCTTTTGTTCCTAATCGTTGTGTGTTCGTCATAACTCTCATACTCTTCTGTGTCAAGACCCACTGTAACGCGCCGTCCATGCCTAAGAAGTAGTAGGCGTCTCCATCCCCTGAAAGCTGTCATTAGCGTAAAAATGCCAAACAGGACAAGACAGGCGGAATACCAGGTCAAGTCCTCATGTCCCTCAGTAAGAGTAATGAGTTCAAGCAGAAACATAATGAACAAAGTGAACCACAGTAAAAACCAGAAAGAACAAAAAGCAGCGACCGCTGCCAACCAATGCACTCGATTCAGTTGATTCTCCATTGCGACCTCCATACTCATGGTGTGATTTTCAAATGGTAGCTTTACATTATTCTTGGTGTAACAGGGAAATCCTCCATCCCGTTGCAGAAGAAGCTCGAAATTTGCCATGAAATACGGTTTAGGCAGGTTGCTCTTAAAAGGCACCAAAAAAAAGAGTCCATTTCGTATCCATACCCCCGGCCTTGAAGAAGTGTGGTTTGCCGCTGTTTTATGGCTTGTTTATTGTTTCTATCGTTTCATGCGAAAATCTGCCGAGGGTAAATGGCTGCCCGTCATAATGGTCTATTGGATATGACATTTTTTGATTTGCATCTCTAGACAAAGAAATAGAGGGGATATTCCCCTCTATTCGTTAATTACGCAATACATCTCAGAATTCGTCCTTCCGCACCAACAGCGAACAACACTCCACATGACTCGTATGCGGAAACATATCCACCGGCTGCACACTAACCACCTCATACCGCTGCAACAACTTCGCCACATCCTTCGCCAGCGTCGACGGATTACACGACACATACACTATCCGCTTCGGCTGCACATCCAAAAGCGACCGAATCAGCGCATCATCCAACCCGGTGCGCGGCGGGTCGACGACGACGACGTCCGGGCGTGTGCCTTGCTTGGCCCATTTTGGCATCAGCACCTCGGCGCGGCCTGTGTGGAAGCTTGCGTTTGTCGCCTGGTTGCGTGCCGCGTTGCGGTTGGCGTCCTCGACGGCTTCCGGGATCAGCTCGATGCCGCGTACCTCGCGGGCGTAGGGCGCGAGCCACAGGCCGATCGTGCCCGTGCCGCAGTACAGGTCGAGGACGAGCTCCTTGCCCGTCAAGGCAGCGGCTTTTTTCACCTCGTCGTACAGCTTTTTCGTCTGCTCCGGGTTCAGTTGGAAAAAGGCGCGTGCCGACAAATCAAACGACAGCTCCCCGAGCTTTTCCGCGATGGAAGGTCTGCCCCACAGGGAGACCGTCTGGTTGCCGAAGATGAGCGACGTTTTTTGCGGATTTACGTTTTGCGCGATGCTGACAAGCTCCGGCAGGCGTGTGCGCAGTTCCAGAATCAGTTCCTTGACGCGAGGAATCTCCTTTGTAGCTGTTACCAGCGTCAGCTGTGTTTCCCCTGTGGCAAAAGCCACCCGCGCCACGATTGTGCGAATGACACCTGTACGTTTGCGCTCGTCGTAAACAGGGATGCCCAGTTCCTCGATAATTTTTTTCGCGGCTTGCACGATTTTGGTCGTCGCCTCGTGCTGCACCAGGCAGCCTTCCAGATCAACGAGCCTGTGGCTGCCTGCCTGGTACAGTCCGGCGATGAGCTTGCCGTTTTGCTTGCCCACCTGGAACTGCGCCTTGTTGCGGTAAGACCACGGATTGTCCATCCCGATGGTCGGGGCGACGGGGGGATCGGGCAGGCGGGCGTATTTGCGCAGAGACTCGATGACAATTTCCTGCTTGCTGGCAAGCTGTGCCGCATAGTCCATGTGCTGCAGGCTGCAGCCGCCGCATTCCTTGTAGACCGGACAGGGCGGGACGGTGCGCGAGGCGGATTTTTCCACGACGCGCAGCAGGCGGGCTGTTGCGTACTTTTCCCGCGCTTCCGTCACTTCGGCATGGACGACCTCGCCGGGGAGAGCGCCTTCGACGAAGACGATCTTCCGTTTGAAGTAGCCGATTCCCTCGCCGTTGATTCCCAGACTTTTTATGGTGAGCGTCATTTGCTGGCCGACGCGTATCGTTGCTTCCTGTTCCTTTTTGTGTTTTGGCATCTTTTGTTCTCCTCAGGGTGTTTCAGTATCTTTTCATTATAGTTGATTGCGAGACTTGTTGCATGGGGGCCGGGCGCTTTCGCTCACAAATAATGGAAACTTCCTGTGCAGCCTTGTTTTTGTTATAATAGTGCGGAGAATACTGAGGGAGTTGTGACGCTAGATGCAAGAGCTGTTTGACAAAATGAAAGAATACCTCAACATGGATACCGAAATTTCTTTTGAAGAGTTTGATGGCTACTACAAAAAAGTAGTCGCGTTTCTGAACGATAACTGGAAAGAGCTGAACGAGAATGACACGATGCACATGCTGTTTATCCTCGACAACCTCAAATCGAACGGCGAGGATCGTGCCAAGCGCAAATTGAAGGAAGCGAAAAAATATGCGAAAATGGCGCAACGCTCCGAGATTTGGGCAAATGCGCTGATCGTCCGTCTGCGTGAAGCTGGTTTGAGCGACGAAGAGATTGGCAAGCGTTACGAAGCTATCTACGAAGCGGTTTAAAACTGCCACATAGCAAAAAGCAGGAGAAAGTCACCCGAGTGTGAGCTTTCTCTTTTTTGCTAGGCGAAAAGAGTACGTTTGACAAGAAAACAGAGTCGCATTATAATTTGTAACTAATAATTTGAATAGTTTGTTATTCGTTGCGTTGAAAAGGAAGAGTAGAAGCAGAGAGCAGCGTGCAGAGAGCCGTTCCCCGTGCTGAAAGAACGGTCGCCCAGCCTGTTTTGAAAATCACCTTGGAGCAGTGTTCTTGAAAGCCGCCCCATTGCCGGGCTGTGAGTAGAGGACAACGGATTCGTCTCCGTTACCGGACGGGAGTTCCCATGTGGAACTTCTCTCAAGTCTGTTTTTCGTGAGGAAGACAGAGAAGCTGAGTGGTACCGCGATGCCTTCGCCTCAGCCAGCCGTGCGCAAACCAAGCGCTGCTGGCGAGGCGGAGGCTTTTTTTCATAAAAAAGAGACAACCAACGTTTGGGAGGAGCCAGAGAGCTATGCATACAGTGAGAGTAGAAGATATTGTGGTGGCCAACCACGGATTGAAAGACGTAGTGGAGAAGACACCGCTGCAAAAAAACAACGTGCTGTCCGAGCGCTACGGCTGCAACGTCTATTTGAAGCGGGAGGATTTGCAGGTCGTCCGCTCCTTTAAAATTCGCGGGGCGTACCATTTCATCCGCAGCTTGTCCGCAGAAGAGCGCGAGCGCGGCGTGGTGTGTGCCAGTGCGGGCAACCACGCGCAAGGGGTCGCGTATTCGTGCCAGCATTTGCAAATCCGGGGCACGATTTTCATGCCGACGACAACCCCGCGCCAAAAAGTTTCCCAGGTAAAACGCTTCGGTGGCTCGTATGTGGAGGTCGTGCTGATCGGGGATACATTTGACGACTCCTACGCAGAAGCGATGAAATATTGCCTCCAGGAAGACCGGACGTTTGTCCATCCGTTCGACGATCCGCTGGTGGTAGCAGGGCAGGGGACAGTAGGGCTGGAAATCATGAACGATCTGGAGGAGCCTGCCGATTTCGTGTTCATGAGCATCGGCGGCGGCGGTCTGGCGGCAGGGGTTGGTACGTATGTAAAAGGGATCAGCCCGGACACGCAGATCATCGGGGTGGAGCCGGCGGGAGCAGCCTCGATGAAAGCAGCGTTGGAGAATGATGATGTGGTGACGCTCGATGAGATCGACAAGTTCGTGGACGGAGCGGCAGTCAAGCAAGTCGGGCAGTTGACGATGAGCATTTGCCGCGACGTGCTGAGCGACATCGTGCTGGTGCCGGAGGGCAAAGTATGTACGACGATTCTGGAGCTGTACAACAGCAGCGCGATTGTGGTCGAGCCTGCCGGGGCGCTGTCGATTGCCGCGCTCGACTACTACAAGGAGCAGATCGCGGGCAAAAACGTCGTCTGTATCATTAGCGGCGGAAACAACGATATTGACCGGATGCAGGAAATCAAGGAGCGCTCCTTGCTGCACGAAGGCTTGAAGCATTATTTCATCATCAATTTCCCGCAGCGCGCCGGAGCTTTGCGCGAGTTCATGGAAAAGGTGCTCGGCCCGCATGATGACATCACGCGCTTTGAGTACACGAAGAAAAACAACAAGGAAAACGGCCCGGCGCTCGTCGGCATCGAAATGAAATGCCAGGAGGACTACCAGCCGCTGATTAGCCGGATGAAGCAGCACGGCATCCGCTATGTCGAGATCACCAACGATCCGTATTTGTTTAACCTGTTGATTTAAGAACGTTGTGTTACAACAGATGATGGATTTGCAAAAATGTATGAATACAGCGAAAAAGGGAGCATTCAGGAGCATTTGAGCGAGAGAAGGAGATAGTGCGGCGTAATGTATTATAACAAACTTTTATAAAACAGGTTCTGTTGTAATACAATACAGATAACAACACACGGGGGGTTATAATCATGACGCCAATCACTACTTTTTTCCGCAATCTCGAAGCAAAATGCTGCGCTGCCTGCGGCCAGATCATCAACGAGCAGGCTGAATCTTACGCGACCGAATGCTTCACTTGCCAGGAGCAGGCATCCTACGACGCCTACAAACACTACCACAAAAAACGGTAAGCAGATGAATACAGTTTGAAACAGGTATACCAAAACGGTTGCAGCCAGTGGGTATGCCTTTTTTGTTTTCACACCAAAAAAGCCGTTGCCAGAAAAGCAGCGGCTTTTCGCCGTTCAATGTGATTTGGCCTGGGACTTGGCAGCCTGTTCCTTGACGTAGTCAATCAGGCCGAGCTGGAAGCCCTCCTGTGCCAGCAAGCGCTGGGCTTCGTAGGTGCTGGCGTAGTAGGCCTGGACGTGCGGATCGTTTTCCAGCACATGGCGGCATGCCTCGTCGCGGGCAAGCTCTCTGTACCAATCCGCTTCCTTGATTTGCGCGACCAGCTCCTCGTAGGCAGGCTCCGGCTTTTTCCACGGGTTCAAGCGGTGAAAAATTTCAGCGAAAATCGCAACCACGACTAAAATTCCGATGAGAAACATGTTTGTCACCTCTGACGTTGGTTCCCTCCCATGGTACCACTCCCGGAGCGCTTTTCGCTATGGGGAAGTCTGTTCTGGCTTGCAAATGCGCAAAAAAGCAGGCATGCTAGTGACAGAAAACCAAACGTGGCCTGTCATATACACAGGTTCAGGCAGTGAGAACAAAAGGAGGGCACCCCATGTTTCATCCGCTGGTATTTGACAATATCAGAGTGGTGCTGGAAGGCGCGGTGTACGACCGCGATTTTGACGGGGCGATCACGATTACCAATCGGTCGGACGTCATGGATATGGCGACGTTCCAACGTTTGTTTCAGATTGACTTCAAGCTGGCCGGGCAGGCGGAAAACGAACGTGCTGTGCGGGCGCAAATGCAGTTGCGCACGAGTCTGGGCGACATAGCCGCAGAACAACTGGAAACGCCGCTCGTGGAGCATATCGGCTGTACGATCTGCATTCATTTTTACATGCAATTGGAAGGTCCCGGCGACATTCCAGACAGGGCAAAAGAAATTACAACGATTCTCAACGACATTTGGGGGCAGCGTCCGTTCATTACCCAGACACTGTCGGCGAAGCTGCCGGAGCATCGGATCGAATGGCCGCCGCAAAGCTGGGAAAACCGTGTGACGCTGGACTTTCATCGCAAGATCGACGAAGGAAACATCGAAGACCTGCGGCTGTTGATCGAGCACACGATTCAATCGCTTGCCGGTCTGCAAAACTACGTCGATCAAACATAGGGATTTACATTTAGACTCATGCGTATTATCATTTTGTTAACCTTATTATATTTTTAGTTAACATTGGAGGCTACTACGCATGAGAAACGAACGTTTGAGATGGCTCTTGCTTTCTGCCATTTTTGCCGCTGTCACGGCTGTGCTTTCCCAGGTGACGATTCCGCTGCCGCTCGTTCCGATCACCGGACAGACGCTTGCGGTTGGCTTGACCGCGACGATCCTGGGCAGCCGCTACGGTACACTCGCTCTGTTGATTTACGTGCTGCTTGGAGCGGTTGGCTTGCCTGTCTTTTCCGAAGCGAGCGGCGGGCTGCAAGTCTTGGTCGGCAAAACAGGCGGTTACATTTTCGGCTTTATCGTTACTGCCTTTGTGACAGGCCTTTATTTGGAAAAGTTCGGCTTTACCTTGAAACATGCGGTCGTCGCCAACATCATCGGTATGTTTGTGACGCTCGCCTTCGGTTGCGTCCAGCTCAAATACGTGCTGGATATTCCGTGGGACAAAGCTGTTGCTTTCGGCGCTACGCCATTTTTGGTCGTAGGCGTTATCAAGGCGGTGCTCGCCGCGCTGATCGGCATCAAAGTCCGGGAGCGGTTGATCGCCTCTCGTCTGCTGCGCGTGGAGCAGCCTGTCGCACGATAACAACGGTACACCTTTTCGCCACCTGATGCTGTCGGGTGGCTTTTTTTTCGCATAAACTCCTTTTCATGCCGGATACTATCGGTAACTCAATCGAAACACATAAGGGGGAGTTCGTTCCATGGGTGTGACAGTTCAAGGACCACGCGGCTTGCCGATCTCCGGCAATTTGCTTGCTTTTCGCAAAGACCCGTTGCAGTTTCTCCGCAACGCCGTTGCCGAGTATGGCGATGTCGTACACTTTCGCTTTGGTCCGAAAAGGCATGTCTATTTGCTGACCAATCCCGACCAGATCAAGGAAGTGCTCGTGACCAAACAAGACCATTTCAAAAAGGGAAAAGGCTTGCAGGTAGCCAGAGCCGTAGTCGGTGACGGGATACTTACCAGCGAAGGCCAGAAACACATGCGCCAACGCAGACTGATGCAGCCGGCTTTTCACCGGGAGCGGATCGCCAGTTACGGTCAGGTGATGGTGCGCCAGGCTGTCGAGTTGATGGAGGAGTGGAAAGCAGGAGAAGTCCGCGACATCCACGATGACATGATGCGGGTGACGCTGGCGATCATTACCGAAACGATGTTTGGCAAAAGCATCAAGGAGGGGGCCGACAAAATCGGACATGCGATCGACGTCGGACTGAAATATGTGGCGAACAAAGCTTCCTCCTTTATCGACATTCCGTTGTCGGTTCCGACAAAAAGCAATCGACAGTTTGTGGAATCGAATGAAACGCTGGACAAAACGATTTTTTCCCTGATTGAAGAGCGGCGCAACAGCCAGGACGGCAGGCAGGACGATTTGTTGGGAATGCTGCTCGCGGCGCGGGATGAGGACGACGGCCAAGGGATGACAGACGAGCAGGTGCGGGACGAGGTCATGACGATTTTTGTGGCGGGTCACGAGACGACAGCGAACACAATGTCATGGATCTTTTATTTGCTGGCGACTCATCCGCAGGTTGAGGCCAAGCTGCACGAGGAACTAGCAACAGTATTGGCAGGCAGACTGCCTACGGTTGAAGATTTGCCAAAGCTCCCCTACACGAATCTCATCATCTCGGAAACGCTGCGACTGTACCCGGCAGCCTGGACGATCAATCGGGAAGTGGTAAAAGAGGTAACAATCGGCGAGTATACGTACCAGCCCGGCGATACGCTGATGATGAGCCAGTTTGTCATGCATCGTCTGGAGCGCTACTACGAGCAGCCGGATGAGTTTGTTCCGGAGCGGTTCGCGGGCGATCTGTTGAAACGCATCCCGACGTATGCCTATTTTCCGTTTGGGGGAGGGCCAAGGATTTGTATCGGGAACAACTTCGCCCTGATGGAGGCTGCCCTGCTTTTGGCGACGATCGCGCAGCGCTACCGCCTGCGGCTGGCACAGCCAGGACAAGTAGTGGAGCCGGAGCCGCTCGTTACCCTGCGTCCGAAAAACGGACTGCCGATGCGCCTGGAAAAGCGGGAATAAGGCAAAAAAAAAGAGGCATCCTTGCACTACGGTTTCACCGTGATGTCTCAGATACCGAACTGGGGGTTATTTATCACTGAAAGCAACATGCTTATGATAAATACCTTAGCAGAGAAATATAAAAAATAAATTAACTGTGAATAAACCTATATAAATTTAACGGTGATAAAAGGGAATGGTGAAGGAGAAGCTGCTTCCTATTCCCTGTTCGCTGATTACCGTGAGTTCTCCGCCGTGGCGGCGCACGATGCTCTGGCAGATCGTCAGCCCAAGCCCTGTGCCGCCGTTGTTGCGGTTGCGGGACTTCTCCGCACGGTAAAACTTGTTGAAGATTTTGGGCAAATCTTCGGCTGCGATTCCTTCCCCTTTGTCTATGACGGAAAACAGCACATGTCCTTCCCGCTGGTCGCAAGTAACCAGGATGGAGCCATCCGGCTTGTTGTAATAAATCGCGTTGTTCAGCAAGTTTTCCATGACGCGGCGCAGCTTCGTTTCATCTGCTTCGATGTGCAGTTCATTGGACACGCGCAGCTTCCATTGAAACGCCAGGCCAGCTTCCTTTACCCGCGCCAGGTAGTCCTCGATAATTCCTTTCAAAAATCCTTTCACATGAATGCGGCTGATGTTGAGCCGCACCTCTTCTGTGTTGTGCATGGTAAAGTCCTGCAACTCGTCCAGCAGCTTTTCCAGATCGTTCACTTTTACTTCGATCTTGCCCATTTGCTTCTGAATTCGTGCCAAATCTGCGACCCGGCCGGAGCCGATGTAGGAGGCGTAGCCTTTGATCGTGGTCAGCGGCGTGCGAAAATCATGGGCGATGGAGGCGATCATTTCCGATTGCCTTTCTTCGGAAAAGCGCAGCTCGTCGACCATGTCGCCAAAGTAGCGGAACAACTGCCCGAACTCGTCATGCGAGCGATACGTAAACGTCACAAGCCGTTTGCCTTCGCGGATTTCCTGTGTGACGCGGGCCAGCTCGTTGACCGGGCGCAAAATCCAGCGGACGAACAGGGCGAGCAGCAGCAAACCGACGAGGACGAGGCTGCCGTAAATAAACCAGAGCATCATCGAGACGCCCTTCGTAGCCATCATGTCGTATTCGTCCGTGTAGAAGTAGACGACGATTTCACCTTCACGGGGAGGCTCCTGCTGAAAATGGTACTCTGCCACGACTTTCAGGTCGCTTTTCGTGCTGGAAGGGAGCGACAGCTTCAAGGAGTAGGCATGTGACGGTCTGTGGTAAATCGTGTTGCCGTTCGCGTCCGTCACGACCATCCGGTACATGACGTCTTCTGGCAGCTGCCTCTCCAACTCCTGACGTTCGATCGGGTCCCTGAAATTGCCGGAGAGCAGCAGCTGGTTGAGCCGGACCTTTTCTGCCGCGTCCTTTTCAGCTTGATACTGGTTGTGACGGTCGTCTTTCAACTGCTCGATGATGATGTCCTGGAAGACGAACTTGAACAGCAGGATGTTGAGGGTAATCAGGGCGATAAAGGATAGAAAAAGCTTGTTGCGCAGGCTCATCTACAGTTTCTCCCCGATGAATACGTAGCCTGTCCCCCATTGTGTTTTAATGAACTGTCGCTCTGTCTCCAGCTTTTCACGCAAGTTTTTGATGTGGACCGTCACCGTGTTGAGGGAGCCGTAGCCGTATCCCCAGACGCGGTCGTAAATTTGTTCCCGCGTGAAAACGATTCCAGCATTTTCTGCGAGAAACGTCAACAATTGGAACTCCTTCGTGGACAGCTCAATTTTTTTGCCGCTGACGTAGACCGAATACGTTTCCTTGTGGATCTCCAAATCCTTGAACTTCAGGACGGTGATCGGGGAGCTGGACGTCTCTTTTTCCGGCTGCTCCTCGGTATGCTTGCGGATCCGCTCGTAGCGTCGCAGATGGGCGCGGATGCGTGCCAGCAGCTCTTCGGTGTCAAACGGCTTCGTAATGTAATCATCGGCGCCGATTTCAAAGCCGACGACTTTGTCTACCGCCTTGCTTTTCGCGCTGAGAAAAAGAATCGGCAAATCCCACTCGCGGCGAATTTGCGAGCAAAGCTCATAGCCGCTCATGTTCGGCATCATAATGTCGAGCAAAATGAGATTGGGCCGCTCGCCCTGATTGAGCAGGGCAAGCGCGTCCTCGCCACTTTCCGCCGAAGAAACCCGGAAGCCTTCGTTTTCCAAAATATCTTCAAGCAGCTCAATAATCTCCTGATTGTCATCAACGATTAAAATATGATCTTTCACCGGAATTACCCCCAGTTACTTCTATTAATAAGTGAACAAGGTACTATCGTGTCTATCATAACATGCTTTCGCGCAAGAAAGGCAAATATCCGTTTCTATTCATGCATCATTACTTATAAGTAGGGCCACCTCTTTAGACCTGGTCCTAAATTTCGTCAGAAAAAGCCAGAGACGCTGTGTCCCTGGCTCTTATTTTTGCCGAACTACTACTTTTGTGCTTGATTTTCCGGCAACGATGCTGCTTGCACCGCGTTTTCCTTTTTCGGGGCTGCCGCTTCCAAAGCAGGTATGCTGATGCGCTTGGCGCCAACATAACGCTTGCTCCAGTAGTATGGGTCGTTCAACTTGGTGTTGACGACGCCGCGGCCAGTCTCCGAATGCACGAATGTGCCATTCCCGATGTAGATGCCTACGTGTGAGATGCTGCGTCCGTTTGTATTGAAGAACACAAGATCTCCAGGCTGCAGGTCTTTCTTGGCAACCGCTGTCCCCAATTCATATTGGGCGGCAGAATTGTGAGGCAGGTCTACACCTAACGCATCAAATACGTAGCGTGTGAAACCGGAGCAGTCAAAGCCCTTTTTGGACGTGCCAGATGCTTTGTAAGGGACGCCATACAGCTCGCTGACTACGTCTTGGAGTGTCGCACTCTCTGCCGCATGTGCAGCGCCGGCCCCCATCACAAGCATTCCAGCCATAACGAAAGACATTACCACCTTGCGCAAAAGAAACTGCTCCTTTCGTGAGCCTACGAAGTTAGCTGAAGGGTTCGGTCGAAAGGACGCCCTAGACTGCCAGCCGGCAATCATTCACCCCAAAAAAAACTGGTTCCCCCGCTTCCGTCATACGGAATTCGGCTATTTTTCGATGTTTTTTTACACGCACCTTACGAAGATTCTACGCTTTTCCCGTTTTCCCTCTTTTTTGACCGCTTGTTCACTTTTTTGTCACAAAATTTCGCCAAATGGTGTAACGTCTTGCTTCGACATTGCAAGCGCTTGCTGGCGAAAAGGCGGAGACCAGGCTCGTCCGATTACGGCAGGAAATGCTCTCCGACCAGGGACGGAGGGAAAAACCAACCGCACGCCCGTTATGGGGAGCCTATGCGGGGGGCTACAATAATGCCATAAGGTTCAACAAGCACCACACGCAAGAGATGATAGGAGGTAAGCGAGCATGAGCGAACGGTCTGGAAAGTTTTTGCTCGGACTGGTTCTCTTGCTGGTCGGCGGGTTGGTTCTCCTGGATTTAATCGGAATCGACCTTGGTGATCTGATCGGGATTTTGATTCCCGCGGTCATCATGCTGTACGGCGCTCGAAAAATCATGGGACAATCCGGTTCGCGTTTTTGGGGAATCGTGATCTTCCTGTTCGGGTTCCTGATGCTGATCGGCAAGCTCCATCTGCTGTTTCACGGCTTACTGGCCATTGGTGTGATTTATCTGGGGTATCGCTTACTGCGCCCCGGCCATGTCCCCAAGGAAGCGCCACCAGCCTGGGAACGTCAGTGGGCACAAAAGGTATTAAAGGAAGACATGCTGGATGCGTGGGAAAAAGAAGTGACCCGCCGCCAGCCATAAGCAGCCAAGTCGCAAGAGGTTTTGGATGAAATGACACGATGTGATATGATGAGGAGGAATTTAAAAATGAGTATTTTCAAACGTCTGCGTGACCTGACAGTAGCTTCGGTGAATGATGTTCTGGATTCGATGGAAGATCCGGTAGTCATGCTGAATCAATACATGCGGGATATGGAAGTGGAAATCGGACAGGTCGAAGTGGCTGTCGCCCGCCAGGTAGCACTGGAAAAGAAATTCCGCCAGCAACTGGATGAAGCAAACGCTTTGATCGAAAAGCGCGACCGCCAAGTGAAGCTCGCGTTGACAGAAGGGGAAGACGAGCTTGCCCGCCGCGCTCTCGCGGACAAAAAGCAGTTCGAAGCTCGCGCAGCCGAGTACGAAACCCTCTATCTGGCAGCTTCCGAGGCCGCTACACAAATGCGTGAAAAGCTGGCCGAGCTGAAGGAAGAATTCTATAAAATGCGTGCAAAAAAATTCACGCTGATGGCACGGGCACAGGTAGCCCGCACGCAAAAGCAGGTAAATCAAGCGGTAGCAGGGATTGGCAATCAGTCCGCAGGCCGCGGGTTCGCCCGGATGGAAGAAAAAGTGTTGCGCATGGAGGCAGAAGCACAAATGAGCGGCCAATGGCGCCATACGAACCTCGCCTGGGAAACGGCGTTGTCTGAGCTGGAAAAAGGTGATCTGGATGCGGAGCTTGCAAGCATCAAGGCATCGCTGCAGGAGAAAAAAACGGCTTCCGCCCAGTAGGAACAATCTTGATTGGACAGGAACTGGGGGAGCGGTTGTAGAATAGAGTGTGTCAATCAGGCAGCCTGTTTAGCAGGCTGCTTTTCCCCTAGGAGGTACGATTCTTGGCAGACTTCATGGTCTTTTTGCGAAGGTTCATCGCTGAGCCTGGGCGTGTAGGCAGCGTGATCCCCAGTTCGCGGTTTTTATGTGAGCGAATGTTGAGCAACGTCAATTGGGATTCAACCGAAGTCATTTTGGAACTGGGACCTGGCACGGGCGCTTTTACCCAAACCATTTATCAAAATATCAATCCTGGTACCGACTATGTGCTTGTGGAGCGTGACAGCCAGTTTCGATCCATCCTTCAATCACGCTTTCCTGATCTGCCTGTCAGGGAAGAAGCGACGAGACTCGGACAATATTTGGAGGAGCTGGAGCTTGGCAAGGCAGATGTCATCATTTCCGGCCTGCCGTTTGCCAATTTCCCGCCAGAGTTGCGAACAGCGATCCTGGACGAAGTGCAAAAGGCATTGAAACCAGGCGGTCTGTTCATTACATTCCAATATTCGCTACAACTCCAGGCTGAGCTGCAGGCGCGTTTTTCCTTGGTAGAGACAGACTTCACCTTGCTGAATATCCCACCTGCATTCATTTATACATGTCGTAACGGACGAAGTGAAAATGATCGGCATGGGGCGTAAGAGAGGAGACTTTTGTGAAACTGTCCCGCTTGCACACAATGTTGGCTGGCGTCCTGATTATTTTGACAGGAATCGGCCTGTTATTAGACAGTTTGCATATCATTTCGTTTGATCTGTTTGATCTGTGGCCGATGGTGCTCGTCTACTTCGGCGTTCGCCTGTGGGGAAAAAACAAACGGATCAGAGGCGGCATTCTGTTTTGTTTAGGGTTTATCATTGCACTCGATATGTGGTTTGGCATCGGCGTAGACGATGTGTTCCGGCTCGCTGTGCCCATCCTGTTTATTTATTTTGGCTTTCGATTGATTCGCGGCAAGACCAGAGAAAAAGGCAACCGTCCACCCCTCCCGCCGTTTCCGGCTCAGGACGAGATGACTGCTACCCCCATGGGCAGGGGGAGGGATCATCAATCGGGCGGGATACGTCAGGAAGCTGCCCAATGGCTGGACAGCTTGAACAAATGGAAACCTTCACGCGGCAAGCTCCCTGGGCAGGAGGGAGCATCTGTCTACCGTGAACGGATTTTGCCCAAAGATTCCCGCAGCTCGTTGATCGGGGATTACCATTTGACCTCTGGACGTTTTGAGCTGAGCGCCCTGCATGTCTGGCACGGGATCGGGGATGTGGTCATTGACCTTTCCCGCGCAGTGCTGACGCAGGATGAAGCGATGCTGATTGTGGAAGGCTGGGTGGGAGATGTCACGATCTACGTTCCGGTCGATCTCCCGGTTTCCGTGAACGCCGAGCTGAGTCTGGGCGATCTGGAAGTGCTGAGCCACCGCCAGGGAGGAATCAACCGCAGTATTATCATTCGCTCCGATCAATACGAAGAGGCGGCTCAAAAAGTGAATGTGCATATCTCGCTGCTAGTCGGCGATATAAAAGTCAAGTACATCTAGGAGGTACTGGCAGATGCGTCGACAGCGATTGGCGAGTATTCAGTGGCAATATGTGCGCTACGGCGTCCTGCTTGCCGGAAGTGCAGTGATCGTTTCGTTTATTTGTTTCTTTTGGCTCTATTTCGTGTGGAAGGATATGCCGGAGGTGCATCGCTGGTACAGCAGCCTGATCGGCAATCCGAAGGTAGTGTTGTGGGTAGAGGAATATTTGGGGCTGACCTTGCCTGAACAGCCTGGCGGGCTGGTGCAGCTGGCGGCTTTTGTCGTCGCGCTTCCGGTCGGTGTGCTGGTCGCGCTGATTATATCCTATATTGTCGGAAACCTGTTGAAAAAGCGGCTCAGCGTGCTGTGGGAAGCCGCGATGAAGCTCGGACGGGGAATGCTCTCCTACCGTGTACCGGATTTGGGAGTCGATGAAGTCGGGGAGCTGGGCTGGCAATTGAACCGCTTGGCCGCACAGTGGGAGGAACAGGTTGCGTCCTTGCAGCGTCTGTCCAATCACAATGCGGACCTCGCTGAGCAAGTAAAGCAGGCAGCCGTGACAGAGGAACGGCAGCGCCTGGCACGCGAACTGCACGATGCGGTCAGTCAGCAGTTGTTTGCGATCGCCATGACGACGGCGGCGATGCGGCGGCTCGTGGAGAAAAATCCGCAGCGCGCCGCCCAGCAGATTGAACTGGTAGAGGAAATGGCAGCGGCGGCGCAGGCGGAGATGCGGGCGTTGCTCTTGCATCTTCGTCCGGCCACGCTGCAAAACAAGACGCTGAAGGAAGCGATCCTCGAACTTTTGGAGGAGCTGGAACGGAAAAATGCGATGGAGCTGACGTGGGAGATTGAAGACGTCGAAGGCTTGCCGAGCGGCATTGAGGACCATCTGTTCCGGATTTTGCAGGAGTCGTTGTCCAATACGCTGCGGCACGCCAAAGCCAACCAGATAGCGGTCAAGCTGTTTACCTTGCAGGAGCAGGTGCGGCTTCGGGTGACAGATGACGGTGTCGGCTTTGATCCGGACGGAGAAAAAATGACGTCGTACGGCCTGCGCAGCATGCAGGAGCGGGTAGCCGAGGTAGGCGGCTCGATGGAGATTTATTCAGCAGTCGGCAAGGGAACGCAAATCGAAGTGCGGATTCCCCTGATGTCACAGCCGGAACGGGAAGGGTGAAAATTTTGTGATTCGCGTATTACTGGTAGACGATCATGAGATGGTGCGGATGGGGCTGGCTGCTTACCTGTCGACCGAGGATGACATCGAGGTGGTAGCAGAAGCGGGCAGCGGAGAAGAAGGCGTGCGGATGGCAGTCGAACTGCGGCCGGATGTCGTACTCATGGATTTGGTCATGGAGGGCATAGGCGGTGTGGAAGCGACCCGGCGCATTCGCGAAGCTTGCCCGGCAAGCAAGGTCATCGTCCTCACCAGCTTTATTGACGATGAAAAAGTATATCCGGTCATCGAAGCGGGCGCTTTCAGTTATTTGCTAAAGACCTCGCGTGCGGCCGAAATCGCCAGGGCGATTCGCGCGGCTGCAGCCGGAGAGCCTGTACTGGAGTCGCGAGTGGCAGGAAAAATCATGGCCCGTTTCCGGCATGGGCAGGAATCGCACCCGCATGAGCAGCTGACCCCGCGCGAGCTGGAGGTTTTGAAGCTGATCGGTCAGGGCAAGTCCAATCAGGAAATTGCCGATGAGCTGATTATCGGGATCAAAACGGTAAAGACGCATGTCAGCAATATCCTCGCCAAGCTGAATGTCGAGGACCGCACACAGGCGGCCATTTACGTACACACGCACAATCTGGGCTAATACGGTGAAAAAAGCGAAAAGCTCCTTGTGACAGGGAGCTTTTTTTGAGTTTTTTTTGCGGATGTGGTAAAGATAGTAAGTAATAGACCGGGAAAGGAGGGACGGGCTATGAGGCACAAACCTCAGACACGCTCCAAGGTGCTTTCGGCGGACAATGGCGTGGATATTGTCGGAGATGTCCACGGCTGTTATGACGAATTTATAGAATTGATCCAGCTTCTGGGGTACGAACGGAGTAAGGACGGCACCTATCGTCACCCTCAGGGACGAAAGCTCCTTTCCCTTGGAGACATCACAAGTCGCGGGCCGAATTCCATCAAGATGCTGCAATTTTTTCACCTCCACGTCACAGCCGGACTGGCAGAGATGGTGGACAGCAATCACGGCTGGAAGATTGCTCGCTGGCTGGACGGAAGGCCTGTTACCCTGGCGCACGGCGATGAAAAGGTGGAGGAGGAACTGCGGCTCTACCTGCAAGAGTTCGGGCCGAAAAAAACGTCCCTTTTGCGGGAGCAGAGTCGACGCCTGCTGTTCTCCGCGCCCTCGCACATGCTGATCCGCCGCCATGACAAGCTGGAAGCTGTTGCCGTTCACGCCGGAATCAGAGATGACTACATCGGGATGGAATCGCCGGCTGTCTATACGTTTTGCCGTTACGGGGACGTAGCCGGGACCGGGCCTGATGGCCGTCCGATCCGCAGAGAGTGGGCGAAGGAACGGAAAGTGACAAGCCCGATCATCGTCTGGGGGCACGATCCCCATCCGGAGCCAAAACGAAAAAACGGCACGATCAACATCGACCAGGGCTGCGTGTTTGGCGGAATGCTGACCGCCTATCGCTTTCCGGAAGACGAGGTGTTGAGTGTGCCGGCCAAGAAAAATTATTCAGGCCTGGCGGATACGCCGCTGACTCGTTATAAGGCCGATTGAGTATTTTATTTTTTCAACAACTCGTACAGGCGCTTCAGGATGATGGCCTCGGCCCAGAGCGGCAGAGGCTTGTCAGCCTGGCTGCGCCAATCTTCGCTGGTTAAAAGCCCCTGCTCAAACAACCAGTCGATACCTTCCTGCTTCCAATCCGGCAACGTTCCGCCACCTCCGTTTCCAGGGCTGGCTGTTGGCGAAGGGGTGGGAGCGGGAGTAGGGGCCTGGGTCGGAGCAAGTGTTGGTGTGGCCGGAGGACGGTAAGGCTGTTTGGTGTATTCGCAAAAAGCGCGGACGACCGCTTCGGCGAGCTTTTTCCAATCCTTGGCGAGCTTGTCGGTATCCAGCGGGTTGTCGGCGAAGCCGTACTCAATAATCACGGTTTCGACACTGCCGGTTTCCCTGTGCATGAAGTAGTAATCCAGATTGGAATTGTTCGGGAGCGTCCGGGTGAAAATCCGGCGATTGGGCATTCCCTCCGCTGCCAGCTCCTTCTGGATGATGCCGGGAAAGGTAGCGGTGCCATAGATCGAGTAAATGACCTCGGAGCCTCGGCCGCCACCTGCGTTGACATGGTTGGATATACAGTAGCGGGCCCCGCTGTTTCGCACAAGCGCTGCCCGCGCATCGCTGGAAAGCGTCGTATCGTTTGTTCGCGTCATCGCGACCGGAATGTTCAGTTCCTTGAAGCGATTGAACTGATACAAAGAAATTTGCAGAGTCATATCCTTTTCGAGAAACAGCGTATTGTTGCCGCCGCCAGGATCAAGTCCACCGTGGCCGGCGTCCACGATCAGAATAGGAGCCATTTGTGCTTCACCTCTTGTTGTCAGAATATGCGCAAGTTGGCCAAGATGGCTTGGGGCAGTCTCATCAATTTCGCGTGTTGCCATGTACAGAATGCCCATCTATGGTACAATGAAAGAGTTCGTAACTACGCAAAGAGGATGGTAATGTATTGATGGCTTGGTACAACTGGGTAATCCCGATCGTTACACTGTTACTCGGCCTCGTGGGCGGTTTTGCCGGAGGCACCTATTACTTGAAAAAACAATTGTCCAACATGCAGATGGACGAAAAACAGCTGCAAGCCATGGCCCGTTCTATGGGGATGAATCTTAACCAAAAACAGCTGAAACAAATGAGTCGTACCATGAAAAATATGAAAATGCCAAATAAATTCGGAAAGTAGTGCGAAGGGGGTGTCGTGATGGGACCGACCCGTCTGCGCTACACGATGATCGGTTTTATTGCGGGAGTCTTGATCGTGTATTTGAAAGATTTGCCTATAGGGGAAGGAATCCGATTCGCAGCACCTTTTTACGGAGCGGGTATCGGTCTTCTCATCGACGGCATCATATTGCGCATGAAGCAACGAAAAGGAAAAGAAGAGTAGGGGAGCTTGGCTTTTGCCAGGCTTTTTGTTTTGGGGCATGAAAAAGCCGGATCGCCATGCAAGAAATCCGGCTGGTGCCCTTTTTTAATGGGTAAAAATCAGTTCGTAAATCATTTTGGTAATCAGGGTAATCGACACGATCAAAAACAGCGGGCGGACGTAGCGGACCCCGGTCTTGATGGCGACTTTGGCGCCGATGCTGGCACCGAGCAGCATGGCCACCCCCATGACAAGCCCGGTCAGAAAAATGACTTTGCCCTCCACACAAAAGACGAACAGCGCAGAGATGTTGCTGGCCAGATTCAAAATCCGGCCGTTTCCTGCCGCGATCACGAAATCATAGCCGAACAGCAGCACCATCAAAAACACGAAAAAAGAACCGGTACCCGGTCCGAAGAAGCCATCGTAAAATCCGATCAAAAAGGTAAAAGGAATGCCAAGGCCAAGGGTAAACCTGGTCATCCCTTTGTAGTTGGAGTCTTGACCGAACCGTTTGTTGAACAAGGTATAGACAAAAATAAGCGCCATCATCACGATGACGAGCACCTTCAGCAACTCCTGGGGAACGAACAGCACCGTTTTGGCTCCGAAATAAGCGCCCACGAGCGAAACCGGGAAGAGAATGAGCATCATCTTCTTGTCGTATTTGCCTGAGCGGATAAAGGTGAACGAGCTGGTCGCAGAAGAGATCGTCCCGGCCAGCTTGTTGGTGCCGAGCGCCAAATAAGGCGGCATGCCCAGACCGAGCAGGGCAGGCAGGGAGATCAGACCGCCGCCGCCGACCGTGCTGTCGATGAAAGCGGCGACAAATCCGAAGAAAGCGAGAAATAATACTGTCACGAAGTCCATTTCCATGAAATCACCTGATTCTCCAAGTATGTAATAATCCAAGTCTAGCACTCTCCCTTTTGATTGCAAGCTGGAAATCGTTGAAAATGTGTTGCTAGATTAATATACTTTGCATACCGATTTGTTGTAAAAGTGGGTGTCTTGCAGTATAATAAGGGCGTAGCTTGACCTATACATATTTTGAGGAGGAATGTTACAATGGCACATCAACTTCCTGCATTGCCTTATGCACATGACGCACTGGAACCTCATATCGACGCGCAAACCATGGAGATCCACCACGGACGCCACCATGCTACTTATGTGAACAACCTGAACGCAGCTCTGGAAGCACATCCTGAACTGCAACAAAAAAGCGTAGAAGAGCTGATTAGCAATCTCGACGCTTTGCCTGAGTCCATCCGCACTGCAGTTCGCAACAACGGTGGCGGACATGCAAACCACTCCCTGTTCTGGGAAATCCTGAGCCCGAACGGCGGCGGCCAACCAACTGGTGAACTGGCTGACGCGATCAACGCGGCTTTTGGCAGCTTCGACAACTTCAAGGCTGAATTTGCAAAAGCGGC
This sequence comes from Brevibacillus gelatini, assembly GCF_003710935.1. Classification (GTDB taxonomy): domain Bacteria; phylum Bacillota; class Bacilli; order Brevibacillales; family Brevibacillaceae; genus Brevibacillus; species Brevibacillus gelatini. The sequence continues at coordinate 16,779 of NZ_RHHS01000029.1, read as the reverse complement.
AACTACCCGTTTCGGCTCCGGCTGGGCTTGGCTGACTGCTGAAGGCGGCAAGGTAGCAATCTCCTCCACTCCTAACCAGGACAGCCCAATCATGGAAGGCAAAACGCCTATCCTTGGCCTGGACGTTTGGGAGCATGCTTACTACCTGCGCTACCAAAACAAACGCCCTGACTACATCAACGCATTCTGGAACGTAGTAAACTGGGATGAAGTAAGCAAGCGTTTTGCCGCTGCGAAGTAATCTTGGCTTTTTGCCATCATAAAGGCTTGTTGCATCTTTTGGGGGCGACAAGCCTTTTTCTCGTGTCAAAAAGCGCAATACTGCTACTGTGTCGACGCATCGCGCAAAGCTTCGGGTGTGCATGCTTAATTTTTTCCACAGGATAGTAATACGGGCAAAGATCGGTTATAATACTTACGAAAAGTAACCTGGTTTAAAAAATATAGAGGGGGTTTTTGCCCATGATGCCATCTTTGTTCGTTGCCCATGGCGCTCCACTGCTTGCGATTGAAAACAATTCCTATACACAGGCATTGAATCAACTGGCCAGCCAACTGCCGCGCCGTCCGCGCGCGATCGTGATGTTTTCCGCTCACTGGGAAGCTTTTGACCAGTTGGTGGGGACGATGGAGACGTTTCCGACGATTCACGACTTTGGCGGCTTTCCGCAAGAGCTGTACGAGATTCAGTACCCGGCAAAAGGCGACGAAGCGATTGCCCGGGAGGCGGTGCAACTGCTGCGCGACGCAGGCGTGCCTGTCGGCCTGAACACGACGAGAGGGCTCGATCACGGACATTGGGTCGTGCTGCGCCACATTTTCCCGCAAGCGGATGTGCCTGTCGTGGCTATGTCCGTCAATCCGAATCTGACGGTCATGCAGCAGTACATGATCGGCAAGGCACTCAGCCCTCTGCGGCAAAAAGACGTGCTGATAGTCGGGTCTGGCGGCACGATCCATAACTTTTCCTACCTCAACATGCGCGAGACATCGGAAGGCACCTTCGACTGGGCCTTGCAGTTTGAAGACTGGCTGCAACAGACGTTGACCGCGTGGAAGGTCGAGGATTTGGCGCGTTATCGCGAGCTGGCGCCGCATGCGGAAAAAGCGGTGCCTGTATACGGAAGCGAGCATTTTGTACCGCTCGTGTACGTGATGGGAGCAGCAGACGATGAGCAAACAGCGCAGCGGCTGCACATGAGCTTTCGCTACGGCAGCCTGAGCCATACGATCTGGAAGTTTGGTGAAGCCAGATAAATGAAGGAGAGCATGGAGCAAGTTTACCGTAAGTACAAAGGCCTGATGTTTTCGCTCGCTTACCAGATGACGGGCTCTGTGGCGGAAGCAGAGGACATCGTGCAGGAAACGTTTGTCGCCCTGGCTGATGCCAACATCAACGATATTTTGCATGTGAAAAGCTATTTGTGCAAAGCCGTGACAAACCGCTGCCTGGACACGTTGAAATCAGCCCGCTGGAAGCGTGAGCAGTACGTGGGAGAATGGCTGCCCGAGCCGCTGTTTGACGATCGCGGGGCCCATGATCCGTTGCATGCGGTCATCGCAGAGGAGTCGGTATCGTACAGCCTGCTCGTCTTGCTGGACACGCTCTCTCCAGCTGAGCGTGCCGTCTATGTGCTTCGGACGGCGCTAGACCTGGAGTATCGCGCGATTGCGGAGATGCTGGACAAAACAGAGGCGAGCTGCCGCAAGCTGTACAGTCGCGCCCAGCAAAGGCTGAAAGCATCGGGCTTGCCGCAAAACACGGTGCCTGCCCGGTCGCGCAAGCTCATCGAGCAGCTGATCCAAGCGATTTCCCGAGCGGACGCCACGGCTTTGGTGCAATTGCTGACAGAAGATGCCGTCCTCATCAGCGACGGCGGCGGAAAAGCCAGAGCGGCCCTGCGTCCGATTTTTTCCGGCAAGCGGGTGGCGGCGTTCTGGCTCGGCGTCTGGCCGAAATGGGCAGATCATTCCGCGATCGAGATACGCTCCATCAACGGGGAGGATGGCATCGCGGTTTATTCGCAAGGCGAGTTGAAAGTGACCATTCAGCTCCGTCTGAGTCAGGAGAAAGACCGGATCGAACGGATGTACATGATCGTCAATCCGGAAAAATTGGCTCATCTGCAAAAATAACCTGCCGCAATCGGTCACAAAATCGGGAGGCCACTCGTCTTTGAGGTTGAAAGACCAAATTCGAGTGGAAAGGAAAGATAAACATGCAAGCAAGATTCAACTACCGCCAAGCCGACCCCCAAGCGTTCCAAACCATGCTGCAACTGGAGAAATTCGTTCACGAGTGCGGGCTCGACAAGAAGCTGATCGAGCTGATAAAAATTCGCGCCTCGCAAATCAACGGATGCGCCTTTTGTCTGGATATGCATACACAGGATGCGCGCAAGCTTGGCGAGACAGAGCAGCGCATCTACCTGCTGAACGTCTGGCGCGAGGCTGCTGTCTATACGGAAGCGGAGCGGGCGGTTCTGGCCTTGACCGAGGCAGTGACGGAGATTTCGAAGGGTGGCGTTTCCGATGCCCTCTACGAGCAAGTGCGAAAACATTTTGACGAGAAAGAGTACGTCAACCTGTTAATGGCGATCAACACGATCAATAGCTGGAACCGGCTTGCGATTGCAACAGGCATGTCTGCTCCGTACAACCGCTAAGGCAGACGGCCGGAGCAGCGAGCGACCACTGAATGCGAAAACGACACGTACCTGCGAAAAGGGGCGTGTCGTTTTTGCTTTGCTCATGCGTTTAATGGCGCTATACGTCCATTTCCACTTTGCGTCCCGGATAAAAAAGCTTTTCCTCAGAAAGCGGGTTGCCTTTGGCCGTGAGCGTCTCCGGCGTGATGCGGAAAATGGCGGTCGTGCTGCCCATGGACGAGCGGTATTTGAGCACGTGCTGCATAGACAGCGGCTCGGAAAAGTAGCCGGGCACGTATTTGTCCAGCAGCGCCTGCATCGCATCGCGCATTTCGGACGGCTCCTGCACGCGTTCAATCGTCCCCGACAGAAAGACGCTCATGTACGCCGTATCCACATGGGCAGGCACAGGCGCAGCGATCGTGCCGTACTCTTCGCAGACGCTGAAGCAGGCCCGGCTGTTGGCGTTAATCATCTCGACCTTGCGACCGGAGTCCGCGCCGTGAAAGTAAATACAGCCGTTCCACCAGGCAAAATTGAGCGGCAACACATACGGCTCGCGTTCATTGGCCAGCCCGAGATGACCGACTTTGGCCTGCTGCAAAAACTGATTGATCTGCTCCTGGTCTGTAATCGTGCGTTTGGAATAGCGAATTGGTATCATGTAAACCCCTCCAGTCTGACAGCTCAGCGTTTTTTGGTGTAGCTTGATCGTAGTCGGTTTTTGACTTGGTAAAAAGGTGCAATTTCTAGCAAAATGAGCAGGTCAGATGCAAAAAAACCGCCCTTTTCCAAAAAGAGCGGTTGTCAGTCTTGTCTTGCGGGCTATCCGGGTTGTCGCTTGGAGTCCAGCTTTTTGGCGAGCTGTTCCTCTCCGCGGTGAATCCAGCCGACAAAGGAGTCCCGGATATTCAATTCGTAGTCCAGATGGACGACGGCAACGAACATGTAGTGGCTTTTTCCTTGAAAACGGGAGCGGTAGCGCAGGTCAATCCATTTTACCTCGTAGCCGAAGGGGCGTTCCTTCGTTTCTACGTGAACGTGGTGCGTGAAGGAGAGGAAGGATTGGACCTTGCTGCTTTTTTTGGCAGCCGCGATCACTTCGGTTTCCGGCTTGATGGAGAAAGTGTCCAAAATGACTACGTCGCCGGAGTGCACTTCGCCCACGTACCAGTGCTGCTCGGTTTTGGCGACAAACGTCCAGTGCGTCCAGGAAAGGGTAGGGATAATCGTGTACATGCCAGGCTTGCCGATGCGTGCGCGCACCAGCTCTGTCGTCCGTTTTTGCACCTGGATGCGCCAGTAGTAGTACACGGCGATTACGAGGTAAATCAAGAGAAAGCTTCGTCCGGGGTGTGCGCCCGCTGCCCAGAGCATGAAGCCGACGAGGTGTGCGGCAAAAATGAACGGGTCAAAAATGAAAATGGCGTTGAGGGCGACCCATTTATCGCGAAACGGATAGAATCCCTTCGTTCCATAGGAATTGAACAAATCGACGAAAACGTGCAGACAGACGGCCAGAAAGATCCAGCCCAGCAGATGCAGCCAGGAGGTCTGCGGCATCAATGCCTGAATGAGCACAAAAATGGCTCCTGTCCATAAAAACAAGGCTGGTACGGAGTGAGAAACGCCCCGATGGTTGCGTATATAGGCAGCCGTGCCGCGGAGGCGGACCAACCCATCCAGATCGGGTGCTTGCGAACCGATGACCGTACCGATCATGACGGCTTCGGCAAGCGAGGGAGAAGAAGCTACGACGGGATCAAGGTAGGCGAGCCCGGCCAATCCGAAGCCCATGGCAAAGTGTGTGGCAGTATCCATGGAATCGTTGTCATCCTCCTTTCCTTCCAGGCTGTCGTTATTGTTTATTATAGCGTGTGAGGCGACATAATTCCCTTTTCTGCTGAAAAAAATTGTGAGCTTGTTACCGCTTTTGCAAACAGGGTATGATGAAAAGATCAAGGAGGGACATGTCGCATGCTAACCGTGTTTATCGAATACAAGCTGCAACCGGAAAAACGGGCGCAGGCCCTGCAACTGCTCGCCTCCATGGCTGAGAGCATGGAGGCGTTGGGCGCGCGCCAGTACCGCTGTATGGAGGGACTGGATCAGCCGGGCTTGTTTGTCGAAGCCTTTGAGGTTGCGACCGTGCGCGAATACGAGAAAATCAAGGCACACCGTTTGGCAGACCGCGCGTTTTGCGACTGCGTAGCGGGCGGAGCGGACAAGCTGCACGTCTGGGCGTTTCGTCCAGCCGGGCTACCACAATAAAAGGAGCAAGACGACAACGAAATGGCAAGGAAAAAAGAAACCGGCTTGCGGTACACTCTCCCCGAAGAGTTTCACGTGTTCGGCTTTTCCCAGGATTTGCTGGCCTGGTACGACTCGCAAAAGCGCGATCTGCCGTGGCGGATCAATCGCGACCCGTATCGGGTGTGGGTGTCGGAAATCATGCTGCAGCAGACGAGGGTAGAGACCGTTAAGCCTTATTATGCGAATTTCATGGAGAAATTTCCGACGGTTGTTGATTTGGCAAATGCACCAGAAGAGGAAGTGTTAAAAGCGTGGGAAGGACTTGGCTACTATTCCCGCGCCCGCAATCTGCAGGCGGCAGCGCGCGAGGTGACGGCTCGCTACGGGGGAGTCGTGCCGGACACGCCGGAGGAAATCGCCACGTTAAAAGGCGTGGGGCCGTACACGGCGGGGGCGATTTTAAGCATTGCCTACGAAAAGCCGGAGCCTGCCGTGGACGGGAACGTCATGCGCGTCTTTTCCCGTCTGCTGTACTTGACGGATGACATCGCGAAGCCCGCTACCCGCATCAAGATCGAGCATCTTGTGCGTCAGGTGATCCCGGAAGGCCGTGCGGGTGATTTCAACCAGGCGCTGATGGAGCTGGGGGCGATGGTCTGCGTGCCGCGTACACCGCAGTGCCTGACCTGTCCGGTGTTCGATTACTGTATCGCCCGACGGGAAGGCGTGCAGGAGGAACTGCCGATCAAGGGCAAGGCGAAACCGCCCCGTCCTGTCGATCTGCAAGTGGCGATCATCGAACGCGACGGCAAGGTGCTGATTAACAAACGCCCCGATCAAGGGCTTTTGGCAGGCATGTGGGAGTTTCCCATGGTGGAAACAGAGCAGCAAAACAATACGGCCAAAGCAGAGGCGCTGGCGCGTGGCATCAGCGAACGATTCGGAATCGACATCGAGGTGCTGGAGCCGCTCGGCGCGGTGCAGCACGTTTTTTCCCATCTGCAGTGGAACATGCAGGTCTGGTCCTGCGACTGGATTGAGGGCGGCGAGCTGCCGGGCCATGCACGCTTTGCCGCCTGGAACGAGCTGGATGCGTACACGTTCCCGATGGCCCACCACAAAATTCGTGAGCTGCTCGGGAAACAAACGAAATAGCGTACCACTTTTGAAAAGGCTGTCGAGGTTCTCCCGGCAGCTTTTTTGTACATTTTCCAAGCAGGCGCAGGCGGCTTGCGCCTGGTATGTTTTTCAAAAAAAGAAGACCACGCCGCAACGGGCATGATCTTCCTGGATGTGATCGTGTGGTTTATCGGTAGAGGAATTCCGGAAACTGCATCGCAATCTGATGCTTCTGCTCTTCCCATTCAGCGATCGCTTTTTGCTGCAAATACCGTTTTTCACGCTGCTCAGGGGTCAGTTCCCGTTTCTCGATGATAATCGTGAAGAAAATCATTGGAATGTACATGAAGGTCCACCTCCCATTCCTTTTTTGTCGTGCAGTCAGCCTCCGTCTATCGCTTTGACTCCTGTGAATCTCATCATCTGACGTCTTTGTCTGTTTTTCATAAAAACATCCCTCCCAGTGTAGAATGTGACATGCAAAAAACTAGATGCGGCTAACCAATTGTGCGGCTTCAAAAGCGTGAGCCTCAGCGCGTTCTTCCAGATAGCGGGCGCGGGCATAAGCTGCCTGGCGTTGTTTTCGGCTAACCTGTTTGCGCTCGATCTTGACAGTGAAAAACAAGAAGTTCAGTACCATGTCAAATCACCTCCTCTCAATATGGAAAAAAATGGATATGCATCGCCAAGAAAAAGACCACGGGCTTACTGCCTGCGGTCTTTTGGCGTCACAAAGAAAACGAAAGACCACAAGCCACAACGCCCATGGTCTGGTAATTGACGAAAGAGAATGCGAAAGACACGAATTCATCTACAATTCGCCGGCCCAGGAGGCGTTGCTATATGCAGTTTTGGCAACGAACAGACGATCAGTGAATGCAGTTGAAAAAGCAAGTGCAGTCATCATGTTGTAGCCTCCTTCCTTTGAATAGTAGTAGTGTCGTAAAACATAGCCTTAGGATATGACATTTTTTTCTTGTTGTAAAGCACTTTTTACCTATTTTCTGAAGTAAGTCAATTCTGAAAATAATAAAATATAATAAAAGGTAAAGTGATGTGCGATTATTAGTTTAGTCAGCGTGGTATAGTGGGTAAGTATATCAGACATGAGAAATATGCGAAAAAGGTGATGAATTAGGATGAAATTGCCAAGACTGACGGTTCGAGCAAAGCTGATTGCATCGTTCTCACTCATCTTGACTATTCCTGTGCTCACACTTGGCCTGCTCTCCTATCAGAGCGCCAAGGACCGTCTGGAGGAGCAACTGCTGATGACAGCCGCCGAGAACGTTCGCTTGGTGGACGAGCTTTTGGATCGGACGCTGGAGGCTCAATCACGCGATTTGAAGCTGATTGCCGCAGAGGTCGGAAGAGATCAGCTGACGGAAGAGATGAGAAGCCTGACTCGCACAAAGCTGCAAACCTTCCACAAGCTGCATCCGGATATAGGAGAGGTGTACATCGGAGAGGAAAACGGCAAGATGTTGATGTCGACAGACGCCAAGCTGTCTGCCGGCTTCGATCCGCGTAAACGCCCCTGGTACCAGGACGCAATGGCTCAGCCAGACAAGACAATCATTACTGATCCTTATATTGATGACGTTACGGGCAATGTCATCGTAGGTTTGGCCAAAGCTTTGTCTGATCGCTCTGGCGTTCTTGCAATCGACATTCAGTTGACCTCACTCAATGAAACCGTGAAGCAAGCAAAAATCGGCAGCAAAGGATACTTATCCATTCTCGATGCAAACCGCAAGCTGCTGATCCATCCGACAGGAACTCCAGGTTCTGATGTGAAGCTGCCGTGGGTGGAAGACCTTTACGCCCAGGCAGTGGGGGTATTTGGCTTCAGTGATGAGGGAAATGACGCGAAAGCGACTTTTGTCACCAATGGGCAGACAGGCTGGAAGCTGATGGGCGTCATGTACCGCACAGAGGCAGAGACGGCCGCAAGCCCGATCTTTTCCAGAACGATCCTGGTCATTGCGATCACACTCGCCGTCGGAGCGGGTATCGTGTTCAGCATTTTGCGCTCGTTATTGCGCCCGCTGCGGCAGTTGACAATCGCGTCGGAAAAAATGAGCCAGGGTGATGTCACCCAGCAGGTGGAAGTCAGAAGCCAGGATGAGCTTGGCGTGCTGGGCAATTCGTTCAACCATATGGCTCAATCGCTGCGTTCCCTGCTTTACTCTGTAAATGATTCTGTCCAGCAGCTGGCTGCATCCGCCGAGCAGCTTTCGGCAAGCGCAGACCAGACGAGCAAGGCAACCGAGCAGATTGCAACGACGATGCAGGACATGGCGACAGGGACAGAGCAGCAAGTGTCGCATACCCAAAAGAGCACCGAGGCAGTCGGACAAATGTCGCAGCGGATCAACCAGATTGCCAACTATACGCAGGAAGTATCCGAGACGGCAAGAAAGACAGCAGCCGTTGCGGCAGAAGGAAACCGCTCTGTACAAGCGGCGGTGCAGCAAATGACAGCTTCCAGCGAATCGATCCTGACTCTGGCAAAAGTCGTGGACAGCCTGGGAGGACGCTCGCAGGAAATCGGAAAAATTGTCGATGTCATTACCACGATTGCAAGCCAGACCAATTTGCTGGCGCTGAATGCGGCCATCGAGGCGGCGCGGGCAGGCGAGTCCGGCCGCGGATTTGCGGTCGTAGCAGACGAGGTGAGAAAACTGGCTGAGCAGTCCTCTGCGTCGGCTGAGCAGATCAGCCAATTGATTGCGGCGATCCAGCAGGAGACAGACCTTGCCGTTGAGGTCATGGAAAAGAGCAAGCGGGAAGTGACGGAGGGAATCGAAAAAGTGTACGAGGCTGGACATTCGTTTGAACAAATCCAGTCTGCGGTCGAAGACGTGGCGCTTAAAATCGGCCAGGTTTCCCAGGCCTCGCAAGACATTTCCGAGCAGACCCAGCTTGTCGTCGAGCTAATCAACCATATTTCCGATGTGACCATGCAGGCTTCGGACGGCACACAGAGCGTATCCGCAGCAGCAGAGGAGCAGCTCGCGTCCATGGAAGAAATCGCGTCCTCCGCGATGTCTCTGGAGCGATTGGCAGAAGGTCTCCAGGATCAGATCGGCAAATTCAAGATTTAAAGGCAAAAAACCCGGTGCAAGAGACTGCTTGTCTGCCTTGCAGCCGGGTTTTTTTCGCAATATGCGCTCAAGCGTGAAGCGGGTCTGGCGGCTCATCCAGCCCCGCTCGGCAGGCTTTCGCGTGTTAAGTACGGCTGTTTGCGGCAAGGCTAAGTCAAAAGGAGATTTTTGCTCCCGGTAGCAAAAGCAGGAGGGGAGTTGTATAATGAAAAGGTGATTTTGACTTATTAGTACCTGCTATTAATAGTTGGTGTGTAGGAGGCATTGCTTTTATGAATACGACAAAAAAAGTGGCGTTGGTGACTGGCGGAACGCGCGGGATCGGCAAAGCGATTGCGTTGCAGTTGGCTGAACAAGGCTACGATCTGGTTTTGAACTATTTGCGCAACCGTTCTGCCGCGCGAGAAACCGCTGCTGAGCTGGAAGCAAAGGGAGCGCGCGTACACCTGGTCAAAGCAAACGTAGGTGACGTAGAGAAAATCAAGGAACTGTTCGCGGAAATCGACCGGGAGTTCGGTCGTCTGGACGTTCTTGTCAACAACGCGGCTTCCGGCGTTCTGCGCCCGTTGATGGAACTGGAAGAAAGTCATTGGGACTGGACGATGGAAATTAACAGCAAAGCCCTGTTGTTCTGTGCGCAAGAAGCGGCAAAACTGATGATAAAAGGCGGAAACGGCGGGAAAATCGTCAGCCTCTCCAGCCTTGGTTCCATCCGCGTGCTGGACAACTACACTGCGGTTGGTGTCTCCAAGGCGGCTGTAGAAGCGATCACGCGCTATTTGGCAGTCGAGCTGGCACCGCACAATATCGTTGTCAATGCTGTTTCCGGCGGCGCTGTCGATACAGATGCACTCAAGCACTTCCCGAATCGCGAAGAGTTGCTCAGCAGCTCCGCACAACGCACACCGGCAGGACGGATTGTTGAGCCGGAAGATTTGGCGAATGCGGTTATGTTTTTGATCTCCGACAAAGCCTGGATGGTACGCGGACAAACCTTGATTGTGGATGGCGGCATTTCTCTTTTGACCTAGTCTGGGTGGATGCGGTTCCCAGGAGTTGGCGACTTTAACGTCTCACTACACAAGACAAAGTTGTCCATGTGTTGTACAATAGAGGAAGAAGGTTACGAAGGAGGCAACGTATGCTGATTCGTCCGTTTCGGCTCGGTGACTATTCGGCTATCACAAGTATCTGGCAACAGACGGGTTTGGACCAATCGGACACGGAGTCGTTGAACGATTTGGCCCAACAGTTGGCATGGGACAGCGATTTGGTTATGGTGGCAGAAAAAGACGGCAGAGTTGTAGGGGTCGTGGTCGGCACCATCGACGGGACACGCGCCTATTTTTACCGACTGGCTGTTCTTCCCGAGATGCAAGGCACCGGTATTGGCCGCCAACTCGTGGCTGCCATCGAGAAGCGCTTCAAACAGCGAGGCGTCAACAACGTCCTGATTATGGTCAATCAGGCGAATCCGGAAGTCCTTCCGTTTTACCTTTCGCTTGGCTATGAAGTACAAAAATTTGTTACGCTTTCCAAAAAGCTCTCTTCCTAAAAGGAGGCTTGTCCCCATTCAAATAGAGAAGAGAAGAAAGGGGAGAGTCATGTCACCAACTCCGGGCTCCACTATCCGCATTGAAAGCTATAAACACGACCATTCACTGCACCGCATCTGGGACAAATCCACGCTGATCCATACCAGTGATGCGGTGGTGATTGGGGGAAATGATCGGGTCAAAGTGACAGAAGCAGACGGGCGGGAGTGGCGCACGCGCGAGCCGGCCATTTGTACATTCGGCCGGGGGCAGTGGTTCAATACCATTGCCATGATTCGCGACGACGGCATTTACTATTACTGCAACATTGGTTCGCCATTCAGCCTGAAGGGGCAACTGCTCAGCTACATAGACTATGATCTCGATGTAAAGGTGTTTCCCGACATGACTTACTCGATTCTTGATGAAGAGGAGTTTCTGTTGCACAGCAAACAGATGAACTACCCTCCGTTTGTCGTGGAAAAAGTACAGACAGCGCTGCGAGAAGTGCTGGATTGGGTAAGAGCGCGCCGCGGCCCTTTTCAGAACGGCTTTGTGCAACGCTGGTACGAACGGTATCTTTTAGTGCGAGACGATGCGGAATAATCCCTTTCCCGTAATTCGGGGGAGGGATTTCCTTGTCCTGTGTACTGTGTGAAAATCGAATAAGACGAAGCACGATCGCATACGTGCAAATTTGGCTGTGCCTGAACGAATCGGGCACAGCCAAGTTTCTATGTAAAGGAGGTATGCTGGTTGAGCATACGCCGCTATTTGGCATATGTCATGCCTTATTGGAAACAAATATTGGGCACCATATTCATAGGCATTATCAAATTTTCCATACCGCTTGTTCTGCCGCTTCTCATCAAATACGTGATTGACGACCTGCTGCCCAGCCCGTTGCCCCGCGAGGAAAAGCTGACGCAGCTTTTCTGGCTGATGCTTGCCGCCTTTTTGCTATTTACAGTGGTGCGTGCGCCTGTCGAGTACATACGCCAGTATTTCGCGCAGTGGGTGGCCAGCAAAATATTGTTTGATATTCGCAATCAGCTGTATGTCCATTTGCAGCGTCTTTCGATGCGCTACTACAACAACACGAAGACGGGCGAGGTCATTTCCCGGGTCATTAACGATGTGGAATCCACGAAAAGCTTTGTGGAAACCGGGCTGATGAATCTGTGGCTCGATTTGATTACGATCGGGCTGACGCTTTTTATTATGTTTTCCATGGATGTAGAGCTGACCATTGTCGCCATCGTCGTGTTTCCGTTGTACAGTTTTTCCGTCAAATACTTTTACAAAAGGCTGCGCCAGCTGACGAAGGAGCGCTCTGCGGCGTTGGCTCGGCTGCAAGGCTATTTGTACGAGCGCGTGAACGGCATGTCGCTGATCCGCAGCTTTGCGCTGGAAAATCACGAGAGCAAAGGTTTTGCCAAGGAAAACAACCAGTTTCTGGACAAAGCGCTGGAGCATACGCGCTGGAATGCGCGGACGTTTTCTGTCGTCAATACGGTCACGGATATTGCGCCGTTGCTCGTCATCGCCTATGCCGGCTACCAGGTGATCGGCGGCAGCATGAGTGTAGGGACTTTGGTGGCGTTTTACGCCTATTTGGAGCGTCTGTACACGCCGCTGCGGCGTCTGGTCAACTCCAGCACCGTGCTGACGCAAGCGATCGCCTCGATGGACAGGATGTTCGAGTTTCTCGATGAGTCCTATGACATCGTGGACAGTCCCCACGCTGGCGAGCTGCCTGTTGATCCGGCGACGGGACGTATCCGGGGGGAAATTCGCTTTGAAAATGTTTCGTTTCGCTACCGGGAAGACGGCCCCCTCGTTTTGCAGGACGTCAACCTGACGATAAAGCCGGGCGAGACTGTCGCCATTGTCGGGATGTCTGGCGGCGGCAAGTCATCCCTGATTAGTCTGTTGCCGCGTTTTTGGGACGTGACAGAAGGGCGGATTACAATCGATGGCATTGATATTCGCGATCTGAAGCAGCAAAATTTGCGCCATCATATCGGATTGGTTCAGCAAGACAATATTTTGTTTAGTGAATCTGCCAAAATCAATATTTTGATGGGGAATCCCGATGCCGATCAGCAGGCTGTTGAGGAAGCGGCACGCGCTGCCAACGCGCATGAATTTATTAGCGAACTGCCCCAGGGCTACGACACAGAGCTGGGTGAACGTGGCGTGAAGCTGTCTGGGGGGCAAAAGCAGCGGATTGCCATCGCACGCGTTTTTCTGCGCAATCCGGGGATTCTCATTTTGGACGAGGCGACCTCCGCGCTTGACCTGGAGTCGGAGCACATGATTCAGGAGTCGCTGGCACGCCTGACGAAAGGCCGGACGACGCTCATCGTGGCGCATCGCCTGTCCACGATTACTCATGCGGACAAAATCGTCGTCATGCGCGAGGGACAGATTGTGGAGCAAGGCAAGCACGAAGAACTGCTTGCGCAAAAAGGAGTCTACCATAGCCTGTGGAGCGTCCAGGACTTTGGAACAGCGCCTGAAGCAGGCCCGCTAGGTGATTGACCAGGGGGAATGGAGGAAATCTGATGGAGATATGGCGACGCAATTTATACGTGCTGTGTGGATCGCTGTTTGTCGTCATGGTCGCGATGAGCATGATTATGCCGTTTTTGCCGCTCTACATTCAGCAAGACTTCGGGATTGACGACCCGCACCAGGTGACGGCGTGGGCGGGAATTATTTTCGGGGCCAACTTTTTGACGGCAGGTCTTGTGTCCCCGATCTGGGGCAATCTGGCTGACAAGCACGGGCGCAAAATCATGATTTTGCGCTCCGGCTACTTCATGTCGATCACCGTTGCGTTGACGGGCTTTGCCGGAAGCCTCTGGCAGCTTTTGGCGCTGCGCCTGATTAACGGGCTTGTCGGCGGCATCATCCCGGCCAGCACGGCCCTTGTAGCTTCCTCGGTGCCGAAAGAGAAGATCGGCTGGGCACAAGGATTGTTGCAGTCGTTTGTCACGGCAGGCACAATCATGGGGCCGCTTTTTGGCGGAGTGCTGGCGGAGAGAATCGGCTTCCGCATGATCTTCGTCATTACAGGCAGCATGCTGCTGCTCGCGACTTTGGTCATTACGTTTACGGTAAAAGAGAAGTTTGTTCCGCCCGAAAAAAAGGACCGCTCCAGCTTGAAGGAAGATTTTCAGATGATCTTCTCGTCCAAAGAGCTGCCGGCACTCTTTTTTGTAACCGTGATGATCCAGTTTGCGCTGTTCAGCATCGTGCCTGTCTTGCCGATCTATATCTCACAGTTGCTCAGCTCGGAAGGGGAGAAGGTCGCGCTGTGGGCGGGAATAGTCCAGGCGGCGATGGGGATAGCGAATGTGTTTGCCTCTCCGCAGTTGGGACGGCTGGGGGACCGCTTCGGCTCGCAAAAAGTGCTGTTGTTCGCCTTGCTTGCGGCGGCCTTGCTCTTTATTCCGCAAGGGCTGGTCTGGACGGTGTGGCAACTGGTCGTCTTGCGCTTTTTACTCGGGCTGTCGCTAGGCGGCTTGCTGCCTTCGGTCAATGCGCTGCTGCGCCGCGCAACACCTGCCCATATGGTCAGCCGGGTCTACGGCTACAACAACAGCTTCGTCAGCATCGGGAGCATGCTCGGACCGATGATCGGCGGCTTTATGGCCGGGTATGTGAGCATCAACGGCGTGTTTTTCATGACGAGCGCCTTTTTGTTCATCAACGCGGGGTGGGTGTACTATAGCTTTTTCCGCAATAAATCTGTACAGTCTACAGGGTCTGGAATGGAATAAGGGCTGGTACGGCATGTCTGGCCATATGAAAAAATACGCATTGCGCTAGTCGCAAAGTTTGCGCGACAAACGCAATGCGTTTAAGGAGTCACTCGGCAAAAATACCTTACATCATCACCACTGGCGGCGATCAGTAGCGGATCAAGGGGCTGTCGCAGAACTTCCCCATCGTCCAATCACATGAACTCATGCCCGCCAGTGGCTACTTTTTAAGCCTGACACTCGAAGCATCGTTTTCACGTTTATTCAAAATTTTGATAAACTCTTCTGTATCTAGGTAACAAAAAAGGACGTTGTTTATTCGTCCAATATCAAAAATACATGTTATGAAGTTATGGGGTCATCAGAAAATAACCTTCCAGTTTTCCTCGCCTTCGGGATCCCATTCCATGCATTTTAAATGGTAGCCTGCATTTCGGACAACCTCTGCTACTTTATGTAGAAATCCTAAACCTTTTAATGGAATTTCGTATTGAGAGCAAAGCAAGATGTCAATTTCACAGCCGTTATATTCGGGAAAGTCGCTATACATCTCACCACTTTCAATGTATGACAGATAGACATTTATCTTTTCTTGTAGATCATAAAGATGTTGCATTTCATCTGTCCAATCACTCTTATCAACTATCGTTAAAACAACATGCCCTGTTTCTTTATCTGTACCAATTTTATCTATTCTATCTAAATCACGGATACCCATTTAATCATCCTTCTTCCCTTTTCGAAATAAATTAAGTAAGTCTTGTGGTCGTATGATATCAATTTTGGTAGGTGGAATCCTGGTTCCTTTTGTAAACGGTGGCTTACCTTTCCCGACTACTACACCACCATCTGTTTCGATTTCGGGAAAAGCTTTTTTTTGATTTTTCGTAAGTGGTGCAGTTTTGGACGATTTTCCTTCTGTTATTTTAATTTCTCCAGTTTCTTTATCTGTTCCAATAAAATCTACTCTGGTTTTTGTTCCACTATGAGTTTTTATGGTAACTTGTCCAGCAACGTTTTGTTTTTCCTCTAATTTTTTCTCAAGTTCCTTCTCGAATAGTTTACCATTTTCCCTGTTTCTTTCCAATGTTGATGCCTTATTATTTGATACTCCACTTGTACGACGAGACTTTTTGCTTAATAAACTACCAATTAAGATTCCACCTTGATAACCCTTTGTTATTAGTCCAAAACCAAGAGGATCATCTTTTATTCTCTTCTCTACATTTGCTTGGGCTATTTCCATAACTTGATTATTTGGTATGTATGAAGAAGTAGCTTGTAAGATTTGATCTTCTGGTACACCAGAATCACGCAACCGTTGCCGTAAATTTTCAGCCTTCCTTGCATATTCCTGACGCTTCTCCTCTGATGTTGCTTCCTTTTCCTTTTCCATCAGTTCATTAATTGTCCAATTTGCCGCTATTTTTTGATTCCAGTTATTGCTTTTATTGTTTTGCACAGTACCTACACTTGGGATCAAGCTATTCGTTTCAGACAGTGGACTTCCCTTAGTAAGTATGGTTCCTACTTCATCTCTACTATTCACTGGTTTAGCTTGCTTGCTCACAGTGAGACTCAACGCTTGTCCATCATCCTCAATTTTAATTATGCCAGCATACAGACAGCAGTTTGTGCATTTGTTTAATAGAGCAGGATGTCCTTCGACAAGAACATCAGTTTTTCCGTCTATCCAAGGCATTGTTGTCATAGGTGTACAAGGTTGAGGTGTTAATACCCCGTTGTTAGCAGCTGTAGCTGATGCCACAGCTGGATTTGCTAAACTACTGCATTTTCCAAACGGCATGATGTTTACATTTGGGACGTAATCCATAATGTTCATCTGTGGCTTTCCTTTAATGTATACGCCATGACTGAAAGGCATTTTTAACCTATTAAACTTATCACCGAAGCTACACGAAAGGATTGCACCAGCAACTACATAACTTTGTTTTTCACCCGTTTCAGCTACAATGTTAATGCCTTTAATAAGAGACATTGATTATCTTCCTCTCTAATATGTATAAAAAATATTATTCATGCCATTGTTATGGTTCACCTCGAAAAAATAACAAATTTATACATATTTTTTGAAAATATCATATTCAAACAATAAGGTCTAATATCCATTTACCTGTTTATGGTAGGTCTGGTATCCTAAACTATTCAGTAATTCCAGTGTGTCCTTTCCATGGTCGAGATGCCGTTTGCAGGCAATATGATCGGTGAAGGTAGCAAGCCGAGGGCGTTCTAGCGGGCTGTGGCAGAGGCTAAACAAATCAATGCGTCGCTGAAGGGCAGAGTGTAGTAGCTGGATGAAAAAAGGAGCTGTCTCAAACTACCATGG
>NZ_RHHS01000028.1 GCF_003710935.1 Brevibacillus gelatini | reverse complement strand
AAAACTACTTGACGGTTACACAATGATGGGACATTCATAAATCTCTTTGTTTTCGGGACATCTTTCTTTTAGGTTAATGAGCATTTGTTCGATTTTTTTAAGATCTTGAATTTTACGTTGTATATCTTTTAACTTTTTGACAGTGAAATCATAAATATCGCGGCACTTTGCTTCATCCTGATCAACAACACCTAACAATTTATCAATTTCATTTAGTGTAAATCCCAATCCCTGCATACGCTTAATAAAGTTCAAACGATCAACAATATGTTCTGAGTAAACACGATATCCTGAATCTGTACGAAAAGGTTCTGGTATGATGCCCATTCGTTCATAATAACGAATCGTTTCTTTGTTAACATTGCATTTCTTTGCGAGTTCTCCAATGCGATACTGCATTTGTTTTTCACCTCATATTTAGTATAAACCCTGTACTTAAGTACAGGGTCAATGCCTATTTTGCTCCCTTGAATTAAAAATATTCCAGTACTGAATCAACATATAAATGGGGGAAATTCCGAGATACGCACAAAAGCGGCATGATAGATAGAAAAAAATAGAAAAAATTGAAAAAAATAAAAAAGGGGCGCAAAGGCCCTCCGTTCAAGCAATTTCCAACTCTAATTCCAGCTTCCCATCTAAAGGCTGAGGCGGTTTATCCAAATCAATAACATAATCACCAAACCGTTTGATATGCTCTGTTAGATAAGGGCTGAGTGCACTCAGATCGTCTGAGTCTACGTAATACCCTTCTCGCCTCAATTGACGTACCACCGCGGTCAAATCAACGACGTTTTGGAAAATAACCGCGTTTGCAACCAGATCTCCATATTTAATGGACTTTTCCTGTTGTTCAGGATCGTTGTCGGCAATAATGCCATCTCCACCAAAGAACAGCCACTTGGAAAATCCGTTGTAAGCCTCTACTTTGTTTGTAGTGGCTGTGATTTTCCTGCGGAGATCAATATCGGCAATGTATTGGAGCAAGAAAACCGTGCGTACGACGCGGCCCAGTTCCCTAAATGCCTGATACAGTTTGTTTTTTTGGCTGTAATTCCCCAGCTTTCTTAACAACATAGCAGAAGAGATTTTCCCATGCTTAATTGACAAGACTACTTGTAAAAGGTCCTTCCAATGCAATTGGATTAAATCCCAGTCGATCGAATCGCTAAAGAGAGAATCAATGTGCGTATATTTCATTGCAGGACTGGGGCGGAAGAAAGTAAGCTTTTTGAAATTCCGAATCCGTGGCATCAGTTTGATACCCAACAGATGGGATAAGCCAAATACAGGCGTAGATTGCCCCTGTGTGTCGGCATGAATGGTGTCTGGTTGCACATCGGATTTGTTTTTCAGTAAACCATCAAGAATATAAACGGCTTCCCAAACCTCACAGGGGATGAAGTGACTGAAAAGAGCGATGTAATTGTCTGCTATGTGATGGTACGCAATCCCTCCATAGCTCCCATAGCGAATATGATATTAGGCCAAGAGGTTTTCTTCATAAATGTCGTATGGGGTTCCATCGGCCGCGGCGGATTCGCCTGTTCCCCACAGCTTGGGTAGATCAAACTCATGATGGTAATGGTTAATGATGTCCTTCATAGCTTGGTCAATCTTTTTTGCCGTGATGTGCTTTTGATTCGCATAAGACAGGACATTCCAAGTGACATCCCCTCGCATATGACGGGCGGCTTGGACGGGGCCTAAATTGCACCCATAAGCAAAAGTGGTTAAGATGTATCGCTCACGCGGATTTTTTAGCTTTGGATCGGAGCCGGAAGATGGTCCGAAATGGCGTGTCCAGTTGACCCAGTGTTCAACATTGCATAGGATGTCAATTAGATTTCTTTCAGGGAGACGTTCTTTAATAAGCTCCTCTAATTCCTTCAATGACTTTTTATATTCGCGTTTCTGCACTTTCCTTAACACGGGTTCACCGTCTTCGTTGATGCTAACATGCTCATTATCAGGGAATTCCTGGTCAATTTGTTTTGAGACTTGGATCATCCATGATTTTAATCCTTTTACGAAGTTCACTTCATTCTCAGGGAAACCTAACTCCCGGCAGTATTCTGGGATTAAAGGTTCGCATTCTTCCCAAGGAAGCAATTGTTCCCGATAGTCAGCATACGATTCGGACCCCGGGACACATATATCACCAGATTTTAGTTCTGTGGCAATGCAAGAGAAGACACAAGCCTCCAAATGCCGACGATGAATGAGCCAACCGCCAACCCTTTGTTTTACGCGAATCATCCTGCGCCATTGATCAGGAGCAAAGGAAAGATCCACTTCATCGGGCAGCCAATCCGTGCGCTTGTGCCTGTTTTCCATCACGAATTCAAGTGCATGCACCAAGGTTTGATCTTGAGAAGTGGATGTAAATTGCAATAGATCAGCGAAACTGAAAAGAGTGGATCGACTTTTTTGATAATGTTTCTGGATGAATGGATAGTAATTATTTCCCTTAATTGAAGCCACTGCTTCGCATTTATCCAACAATGCCTGGATAGTTCCATAAGAGGCGATCGTTTCTTTTACTTTTTCATGACTGGCTGTGTCATCATTTCCGCTGGCCATGACAAGTAAAACATCATTAAAGATCGAAACCAGGTCTTCCAGCTCGTTTTGCTTCTGTTCCTTCATGTCCTGGTGATCTTGTTTACTGGCCTTATGTATGTTCCCAACCCGTTTTTGAAACATTTCAGCCAAATGATCTTTGGTTTTGACTTGAGCCTGATGAATTAAGCAAATGAGAAGAGTAATGCGCTTCGGCTCAGAGTAATCTTTCAGTTCCGATGCACTTAATGACTTGGCTTCAGCCGCAAAGTATTTGATCTTGGATGGTGCGATCCCATTCAAAAATGGGGTCATATCACCATGGGATTGAAGCCAAATGAAATGATTAATGTGGTCCTTTAGGTTTTTCAAGGTTGGCTTTTTGGGAAGTTTTTTAAATCGGTTAAATTCGCTGTAATGCTGGTTTTCGCTTCTTATTAGCAATTCGTTCAATGTATGTATTTGATCGCTGGACAACCGGTTCAATACTTGTTGGAATAATTCTTGATTGACTGCTTGTCGAATTTCACTTGCTAAATCATCAAGCACGCGAAAACTAGGCAATTCGCATTTATCACTTGCGTAAAGATGGTAATCGGATCGTTACTATAGTTCCTTTCCCCAACTCACTTTCAATATTAATTTCTCCTTGATGGGCTTCCACGATTCCCTTTGCGATGGTTAGTCCAAGTCCGGATCCACCCCGTTCCCTGTTGCGTGACCGATCGCCACGATAAAACCTTTCAAAGACATGCGGAAGATCTTCTTCGGGAATACCGATACCATTGTCCTGTATTGTTATCAGCACCGTCTCACGATCTTTTTCGACGGAAACAACTACCTCTCCATTTGGCTCCGTATGTTTGAGCGAATTGGTGAGCAGATTGGAAAAAACTTGTGCTAACCTTTGTTTATCACCCACAACTAACGCCAACCGTTCCAGCCTGGGAATCAACAGAATATTTTTTCGCTGAAACGAAGACTTCATGGATTCCACAATCTCTTTCGCGACATCGCTAACATCCAGTTCTTCCTTAGATATGCGGAAGGCACCTGCTTCCGTTTGAACGACTTGATCTAGATCGCTTACTAGCCTCGTCAAACGAAGTACTTCGGATCTAGTGGATTCCAGATGTTCTGGACTTGCCTCCCATACACCGTCGATCATTCCCTCAATTTGGGCCAACAATGTATTTAATGGCGTGCGCAATTCATGGGCAATGTCTGAAGTCAATCTTTTTCTTAGCTCTTCTTGTTTTTGTAAACTCGTAATCAGTTGATTAAATGTGTACACTAACTCAGACAGTTCATTCTGGTCCTGCGGAATCGGTACCCTAACAGAATAATTACCATTTGCAACTGATACCGCTGCCTTACTCATGTGTACGATAGGCTGTACAATTCGACGTGCTATGATGATGCTAGTGATCGATGCGATTAATAGTAATACCAACATTGTCCATTGCATTGCTTTTGTATGAGCAATCTGAAAATGTTCTTCCAACGACATGGCCGAATTATCAGCATTGTGTAAAATATAGATGTACCCAATACTTTCATTACCAAGCGTTATAGGAATCGTATTTGCATTCGAATAAGGTTGAGCATTACCTTCTCGATGATTACCTACCATTCTAAGGATTTGATGATTCTTGTCATAAAGTGTGATTTCAAGGTCCAGTACCTTTGCCAAGGCTGCCAATTTTGAAAAGACGCCGTTTCCCCATCCGTTTTCTTTTTGATATTCCTCACGCACAAGTGAGATAATTTCCTCACGATGCTTTTTGCTTAAATCCTGCAGATAAAAGGAAAAGTGATAATCCATTTCTTTAATGGACAATAACATCGATACCAGAATACCACTTGCACTTACAATCATTAGTACGAGAGCTAGCTTGACCCAAATTTTTCGCATCTGCTACCCTCAATTCTTTGTAGGATCCTCAAACCGATAGCCTAAACCGTATACGGTCTTCAAATATACAGGTTGTTTCGGATCATCCTCGATTTTTTGCCGCAGGTTTTTGACATGGGTGTCGATCGTTCGATCACTACCATGAAAATCAAGCCCTAAAACCTCCGAAACTAGTTCTTCCCTGCTCCAAGTGCGTCCAGGGTGCCGGATTAATGTTGTGAGTAAACGAAATTCATTAGGAGTTAATTCTACAGGTATCCCATTCTTCGTGACAGTTTTGTAGGTTAGTGAAATTGCCAACTCACCAATTTGGATGTGATCACTAAGGGTTTGGTATTCTCCGCTCCTCCTTAAAATGGCTCTAACTCGAGCAACTAACTCACGTGGGCTAAATGGCTTTACCAGATAATCGTCTGCACCAAGTTCCAATCCTTTGATTCGGTCTGATTCACCGCTTTTCGCCGTTAACATCAAGATGGGAACCCGAGAATGTTTTCGGATCTCTTTACATACCTCTTCGCCGTTAATATCTGGGAGCATCAGATCCAAAACAAGTAATCCAATAGGGTATGTTAATGCTAACTCGATTGCTTCCTTCCCGTTTTCTGATGTTATGACGTGATACCCGTCCTTTTTTAAATATGAGGAGAGGATCTCAAGAACCTGTGGTTCATCATCTACAATGAGTATAGTGGAAGACATTCAAGACACCTCCCTATTACAGTCTATCCCGTTCATACGTTACGAGACGTCGCCCCTTTTTTCACGAAAAACTATGGCGATGGCAAACATTATCATCAATACGATTATTGCGAAACTAGTCCATTGCGCAGCCGTCCAGTCGAGCAAATACCTAGGTGTGTCTCCTCTTAAAAATTCAAGAGCAAATCTGCCTAATGCGTACAGGGATTGGTACGTAACAAAGAGAATGCCTTTCGGAAGTTTTTTTGTTTTCATTGCGATCAAGATACCAAAAATAATAAAATCCCATTGTCCTTCCCAAATTTCAGCCGGCCACAACGGTTGCGATCCGTAGCGTTCATAGGCAATCGTCCCTTCCGGATAGACGATTCCAAAATTACTCCCGGTCGGCGATCCAAATGCATCGCCATTCAAAAAACAAGCAATCCGCCCTATTCCTTGTCCAAAGACAACTGCAGGGGCCAACGTATCAACAAAGTCCCAAAAGGACAACTTATGTCGCCACGTATAATAAATCGCGGAAGCAATACCGCCGATAATCGCTCCCTGTATGGATAAACCACCGTTCCAAATTGCGATTATCTCCAGCGGGTGAGTCGAATAATACGCCCATTGAAAAAACAGAACCTCCCACAATCTTGCCCCGATTAAAGCAGAAATGACCGCTGTAACTGCAAACGGGGATATATGATCACGATATACGGTATCTCTGGCCAGATATCGCGCGATCCCGACAGCTAAGAGGATGGCTAGGACGACCACGAGTCCGTAGGAACGGACTGGATAATCGCCAAGATAAAACAGAACGACTTTCATGTTATATCCTTCCCTTCTTTTTTATGCGTGTTGAATATAATGCTTAAAG
This sequence comes from Brevibacillus gelatini, assembly GCF_003710935.1. Taxonomy (GTDB): domain Bacteria; phylum Bacillota; class Bacilli; order Brevibacillales; family Brevibacillaceae; genus Brevibacillus; species Brevibacillus gelatini. Next base: position 100,975 of record NZ_RHHS01000028.1, on the reverse strand, counting down.
CGGCAACTACAATGAAGAAAAGCTGCTGAAGAGACAGACCGAGAAAATATGGTGTTGTATACTGGAAGAATGTCAACGTCATCTGAAACAAACTAAAGTACAACAGAAATGAACCAAATGATACAGACTTTCCTCTTCTTTTCGCCCATATCATCAACAGTCCAGTAGCAATTCCAAAAATGAGTTGATACAGACCTAATGGATGATATCGGTACGAAGATTGATCAACTGCTATTCCCCAGGGCATTTCAGTCACCGTTCCGACACTTCGGTTCAGAAGGAAAAACACCACAAATCCACTTAATAGTCCGAATGGCAATACTTCCGTTATTTTTTCTGCCGGTATGCTGTCTTTTCGAATTTTGTAGGTTATAAACCATACTCCTGCAGCAACACCTAGGTATAATCCTGGATCCGTACCGGTGGAAAGCAAAAAACTAAATAGGTTCAAGGTTTCGTCCAACAGCAACGTAGGCTGTAAAACGAGTGGGGATAGCTTCCAAATGGCTAAAACAATTAAACCGCTTTTGAATAGAGCGTCTGTTATGGGTTCTCGAGACGGTTCCCCTTTTAACAGCCTCGATATCACGAAATAAGCGACCAATCCGGAAAAGGTCATGGAAAGCCATTCGACATTTGTGAGCTGATGTAATAAACGAATCATCATGTTACCGAACCAACTCTTTCATGTATTGTTCAAACGATCCAGGATCCGTTGCACCAATGATTTTTTGTGTGATGATGCCATTTGTGTTAATAAAGTATGTGGTCGGAATGGAAATCACCTGATACAGATTTGCTATCTTACCCGTTTCATCCAGCAGAATAGGAAACGAGAGTCCAAATTCTTTTACAAACGCTTTTGCAGATTCAACATCATCATTGGCTGTAAGATTAATCGCGTAGAAATCCAAACGATCTTTGTACTTCTCGTATAACTCTTTTAAGTATGGCGCCTCTTCCCGGCAGGGACCACACCAGGACGCCCAGAAGTTCAGAATAACCGGCTTATCGCGTTTCCCGGCAACTTGGTAGGTTTGGTTATCCAGTGACGACAGTGAAAAATGAGGAGCTGTAAATCCTATCTTGGGAATCTGGTCAGGTGAACCGTTTTTTGTCTGGTTATTGTTGTAGATGGCAATTACCGCCAACATGATAATAAACAGAATCGCAATACTTTTTTTCATAAATGCTCCCCCTTTTTACGTCTTGACCAGAATATCAAGAAGACAAGGCTTCCCAATATCAGCGATACGGCCAAACGGGATTTGTTTTCCGAGAGAAATACGATATCATGCCCAACAAACGTCTCGAAAACCAAGGAAGGAATTTTCCCGATCAATGTAGCCAACAGAAAATCCAAAAGAGATATCCTTGTCAGAGAGGCACCGAAGTTGACAAATCCGGACGGCAAAAGGGGGTTAACCCGCAGTAGGACTATGCCTGCCATTTGCTTTAGCCGGGAAGCTTGGTTGACTCTTTGTACCCAATTGCTTTCCGACCATTTCCTCAGTTTTCTTGACTTACCTACTCCCCAACGATAGAGCTGGAATGCCAGTACTGCTCCCGTCACTTCACCCACCAAAGAAACGAGAAAACCTCCCATCAGACCAAATACGATTGCATTTGCTCCCGATAAAAAAATGGAAGGCAGCACTCCCGTTATACTGATGACCACATTGAGCAGTATACTGCCTGCAATAGCGATCACTCCCCAGGACCGTAACCATTCCGCGATCGCTTCTACGTTTGTAATCCAATCCACAGTGACCTCCTAACCCGTCTATCCGTTTCTTGTAAGGTAAGTATAGAATCAAAATATGTAGGAATTATGGAGCGCCGGAAAGAAAAAGATGGTCACGAATCATCCGTGCCATCCTAGTTGTCATGGGTTCCGTTTTCTTACCCACATCAACATCAATATTCCTGCTACTACAAACACGAGTATGAACAAATACACGGGCATCCAATTGTTTTCCGGATCTTTAGCCTTTAACGGGGTTGTGAATTCAGCCTCATATTTTTGATCGGTTGGATTTACTTGCCTTTGTTCAGAGTGACCGCGGACGGCTTTTATCTTTACGATCCATTCTCCGGCAGTAGGCAATGCGACTACACCCTTATACTCGCCATTCTGTTCATGAATAAGAGTAGCCTCAATCTTTTCTTGGCCTTTCGTGAAAACTGCTGTAACTTGTGCGTCGGTAACTGCTGTGGCACTTTCGAGTTCTCCCATCTCACCATTCTTTACCTTTGCCTCTACGACACCAACATAAAATACGGTATCCGTTTGTGCGATTATTGGTCCATCATACGAGATACCGGTTATATACCACCCGTTTTCAACATCTGCCTTCACGCCTGGGATGGTAATCGTCCATACAAATAAAAAAACGATACAAATCAAAATAGCCTTTATTCTCAACTCGGTACTTCCTCCTTCTTATGTCTTACTTACTTCAGAAAGCCGTCGGGATCTACGGCCTGCTCGTTTTTGTAAACGGTAAAATGGAGATGGTTCCCTGTAGAACGCCCAGTAGAACCAACCTCGGCAATTTTCTCACCACGTTTTACCGTTTGCCCGACTTTTACCATAATGCCTCCTTCGCGGATGTGAGCATACAACGTGGTGATTTCTTCATTATGTTTGATAGCAATTACGTTTCCGTAACCGCGCAAATAACTGGCGACAGTTACAACGCCGTCTTCGGCGGCATAGATATCGGTCCCTTTGGGAGCAGCCATATCAAGACCATTATGCCCTGACGACTTCCCGGTAATCGGATCTTTTCTTAAACCAAAGGAAGACGTCAGACGGTAACTGCTTGGTGGCAACGGGAGAAAAAGTTGACCTCCAGAATAAGTACTAGAGTATACGTTCTTATTCTTTTGTCTTGTTTCCGCGATCTTTTTGGATTCAGCGGTGATCAATTGCAGCAAGTTTTGTTCTTCCTCTTCCCTTATGTCAGAGAGTTTTGCCTGCTGTTCTTTCAATGCTGCTTTTACCAACATACTCTTTTTGTACTGTTGATCAAGAGAGATCTTCAGATTCTCAGATTCTTCCACCAACGACTCAATTACCGACAACGAAGCTCTTATTTTTTCTTCCTGTTGCCGGAGAAGCGCTTTGTCTTTTTGGTGAGCCTCCAATATTGTTGTGTCTTGTTCAACAATCATTTGGATTATCTTCCAACGAAGGAGAAAATCACTAAAACTCTTCGAACCAAAAATTACATCCAAATAGGTTGTCGATCCCTGCTCATACATGGCTTTGACTCTTGCCCGCAGTACCGACTCCCGTTTTGCAATCCGTTTGGAAACTTGATCCAGTTCCTTATGTATCTGCACCATCTGTTGTTTTGTCAGTGCTATTCTATTTTCCAAACGGTCTATTTTGGTTTGGAGCTCGTTTCTTCTTAGGTCAATCACCATCAGCTCATCGTCCAATTGTTTGCTTTGTTTTTGTATCGTCTGAATTTGTGAATCAATGTTTTTCATAGATTGGACTTTCTTCCGCTTTTGAGCGCGAATTTCATCAAGTTGCTTTTGAATCTTGGAAACGGACTCTTGTTGTGCTAAGCCTTCTGAGTACGGAATCAAGCTCCATGAAATGAAGAATGCTAGTGCAGCAATAAATGCCCTTGTTTTCATGTGTAACTCCTAATGTTATTAAAGAGTTAATAGAACAAGAACAGTTTACGAAAAAGATGTGTAGAAAATATGGAGGTATTTCGGGGAATGCTGATTAGTTTAAATAGATTCTACTGGTCGAAAGTTTAAGGAGGTTAAGAAAACAAACAAAACCCTTGGTCTCCCTACTACAAGACCAAGGGTTTGTGAAATTACACTTTGCAACTGACCTGTAACGACGAGGAGGAGGATGTCTGGTTTGAATCCATTTGCTCTTCTATTGACTTGCAGATGATTAGTGCTTGTTGTACATGTTCCTCTAGAACAACGGGAGAATCTGCTTGTACAGCAATGTCTCCTGCTGCACGAATAAGTCCTCCCAGTTCTCGAAGACGGGTCGTCAGTTTATCTGGATAACCGGACATCTCCTTCGCTTTATTTATCACAGCTTCGACTGCTTCACGGGTGAAATGCGGGATTTTTCCGTCCCTGCGTACTTCCTGTGCTACAAACAGAGCCAATTTATAGCGATTTTCTTCGGTATCATCCATGGTTGTCTTCATGTAGATTTCGTACCCGTATCCGCGGATCCTTGACCGTAAAGCAGGATGAATTTTGTCAACGTCCGACAGATTACCAGCCAGAACCATCAGGAAGTCACACGGTACAGGTTCTGTTCGAATCATTGTTCCGCTTGACCCCGGCGAAAGCCCTGTGATGCTCAGTTTCTTTTCCTGAAAAGCGGTAAGCAGGGACTGCTGGGATTCCAGCGAGAGAGTGGAGACTTCATCAATAAAAAGTACGCCATTGTGTGCCAAATGGATTGCACCGGGTTCAACCAAGTGATGTGGCATTGCCTCTAATCCTCCGGATTGATAAGGGTCATGACGTACATCTCCGAGTAAGGCCCCAGCGTGGAGTCCTGTCGCATCAATGAACGGAGCTCGTGATGTGTTTCGATGGTTTACCAGGAATTTTGGCAATTGACTTGTGGATTTGGCTTTTATGGTTTTCCCGAACCAATAGAACAATGGGATTGCAAACAGTCCACCCATGATGTAAATGGGATTATCTCGGGTAACGGAGTAAAATACAGAAACAAACAGAGACACAGTACAGGCAAACCCTACAATCCAACGAAGAGTTAAGACACTGGTGTAAACATCCTTTTCCCGTTGCTTAATAATTCTCTCCGCTTCACCTGCCGGGAGTCTTCTTACTCGTGGAACATTTCTCTCCTCTTCGTTCAACTCCACAATGATATCTTCCAACGAAGAAGCGGGAAGTAATTCAGACATGGCCTTCGCCAGCATGCTTTTTCCTGTGCCTGGCTCGCCAATAAGAAGTACCGAACGTTTTTGTCGAGCGGCCAATTTGATAATGTCTACGGCCCGCTCTTGTCCAATGACTTGATCGATTAACCTGGAGGGCACAGGAAGCTCTTCCGTAGTGACATAATGTTTTGTCAACACAACAGGTTTGTCGTTCTTTCCCAACAGAGGGGCGATGTGTGTCTTGACGATTGTGTTTACTTTTGCCGATGAATCAGATTGGAGATGAGAGTACACAGACAGAAGCCGCTCCCGTACAAACGGAATTTCCCAAAGCTTGATAAAAGTCAGGGCGGCCGTTTGACGTACCTTGTCGGAAGGATGAGAGAAAGCTTTTTCCCAGAAGGACCATACTTCGTCAAAGCTAACGGCTGATGCTGCCACAATACCCTTTGCAGCCCCTTCTCGGACATACAAATTGTCATCATCCGCCAGAGTAAACCAGATTTCCGCTGCCTTCTTTCCACCAGCTTGCAAAAATCTATAGAGTTCCCTTCCGGCTATGTAGCGAAGCACCCAGCGTGAATCCTTACTGAATTGTATCAAGTTGACAAACAACCTCTCTGGATCCCTCTCCCATAAGCGAATGAACATTGAAATCGTTTGTTCAAGCAATCTAACTTGTCGCCTCTGAGCAAACCTGTGCATGGCCATTGAAAAAAGCTGTACAATGACGGTGTTCAATGGTTCTACCACCTTAATGGCATGGAATAAACATCAGAGCATGTCGTAATTCATGAAGGGAATCGTGTACGGGAGCATAACCAGAGAACAGGGTGGTATATAGGACAATTCCGGCGAGAAAAAGAACTGCGGCTAACTGGGCCGGCAAAGAAAAGAACATGTTTTTCACGTTGTATTTTTTTGCATGTTCGAACTTATGCGACATCAGGGTACTCTCCCTTCCATTTTCGATTTGTTTTTCCCCATCGTGTAACACTTACCCCCACAACCATTCCAAAAGCGATAACTGACAGTAGAAACACCATGGTTTTGACTTTAACAGCAAAAGGAGGATGAAACCCCTCTACCTCTACGGTTACTTTCTTCTCTGCAAGAATAGATTTTGTGGCTGGATCGACAAGCGAAATGGTTACCTCATGTTCTGCTCCATCAAAGAATTGCATAGCAAATTTATATGATCCATCGGGGGAACTGCTTTTCATTGACATGATTTCGGCTTTGTCCTCCAATCGGATCGCATGGAACTGAACTTCATACGGGCCTCTTTCTTGACCTGACGTTTCGAGTTTCCCTTCAAAATAGGCCAGTTCCCCGACCCGAGCATGATGGTCGCCACCCCCTTGATCGGATCCATGTGCAAAAACAGTGGAGCTTGTCATTGACATAAGCAGTACACTAACTAGGAGTACAACCCTAAACCGCATGGACACGTTTCCTCCCTCTCGATAAGACATAGCCGACAACAAAGCCAAAAGCAACCAATATCGCAATAAAAATAACAGCATTTTTTACTTCTTCCGGATTCTCATTGATGGTAATGACAAGCTCGTGAGTTCCTGCAGCTTTTCCTTCACCATCCACTACGTCTACTTTTAGATGATAATCGCCCCGAATGGGAAACATGTACTGAAAGGTTGCCTTCCCGTTTTCTATCGGCAAAGTCGCGTCAATTAAATCCGTTCCTTCCACAATGGGAAAATCCGTTGGCGAAAAGAATTTGCGTTCAGGACTACGAAGGAAGATATGAGCAGTACCGTTCTGGATATTGGCAAACATAAGTTCTACCTCTGCGGTATCCAAATCTGGGCGTACGTCTCCCCCTTGTTCATTCTGTACGTTTGCGATTATCGATTCTCCGGCTGTTACAGGTGAGTTCGAAAACATCAAAGCGAAAATGATAGCGATGATTCCTAGAAAAGTCACCTTCGTCATGTCTTTCTACTCCTTTTCTTATGATGGCGAACCCGAACAAAAAAGCACTTTCTACAAATGTGCAGAAAGTGCCTATAGACGCGACAAAACAAGCGTCATCTATACACACCTCCCTATCCTCGTAGGTACTGTTGTGATCAAGAAAAAAGGTAGGTCTCCTGGCTCATGGATCAAACGCACGTAGCTGAATAACTACATCCAGCTTGCTTAAGCCTTCCCGTTAGGACACAGTGACCTAAGCGTGCTCTCCAATAACAGTGGCGGGACCGCGACGGATTTGCACCGTTCTTCCCTTTTAAGAAACGCTGCAGCGTTTCACCTTTTTTCCACTATATTCAATTGTCAAACAAGCTATGTACATTATAGTCCATTATAGTCCATTATAGGTTGCTTGTATAATACAAATCATAAAACGATCATCGTTCCACTGTGATCGTCTTTTCCGTAGCATCACTATTAGCCCAACTTAAAATGGTTATCGGAAATAAACACAAAGAATATGACAGTACAAACTCCAGCGGCTCCTAATAACATGATTCCGGTTCGTGTATACTGTTGAAACAGTCGAACAACTCCTAAACTGGCAAGCGAACCGGTAGTCAAAAGGTAGGCAACACCAATCCAAAACTGTTCCCAAGTTAAGTTAGACAAATCTACAATCCCCAAAGCAACACACCTTCCCTGTCTCACTTTAATCAAACGTGCTTTTTAACACATGATTACTATATCAGGACTCCATCCTAATTGACTATCGGAAATCTGATTCGACACGAAACTTTCAAGTCTCGATTCGTATAGAAAGCCATCGCCCCTGTCCGGTAATCGTTTCAAACAAAAAGAGGATAGCAGTAATCAAAATATTTTCCTTATAAAACCATAATTTCTAAGTAATGACAAATATATTTCCAGTATTTTATTATAATTTCGTAAATTTGTATATGTTGGGAGGTAGAAACAATGATCAAAGAAGCAGTAATCAAAAAAGCTTTTTCATTGCTTGGCATCATGACTCTAACTTTTAGTGTATTATTGGGAGGCGGAATCGAAAAAGGTTATGCAGCTGAAACAAAAAAGGGGAAGGATTCTGAAAACTGCAAGAGTGTCGATGAGTTTTTAGCATCTGATGCGTACGAGGCTAAGGTGTTTAAAGACAAAGGGTATAAAGAGTTTGTTATTAAAAATCCGGAAGAGTTTGTTAAAAAAGCAGGATTAAAAAAACCTGACCCTAAACTCAAGGCCAAAAGTGTGATAATTAGAGTACCTCTCGAAGAAAGTAATGACGAAAAAGTCTACCAATACAACAAAGACAGTCGTGATGGCAAAAACAATCGTGAAGGCGAAGTTACCACACAGGACTTAGATCTAAAACCGGATTATGTGACTGTGACAGATACTTCGTATGCGTGCGGCGTTGAAGAAATTCAAAGAGTAAGCGGTTCCAAAGGTACCTTAACTTTGACAGTTTCAGAAAAGGTTGCGGCTACCTTTAGTGCAAACGTTTCGGTCAGTGCAGAAATTGTTTCTGCTGGAGTAGGGTTTAACGTTACAAGTGAATATACTGTAACAGATTCTAATACGGTAGACACGAACGGAAGATTTACAGAGCTGGTTGCTTATCCGTATTATAGAATCAAGTACTTTGACGTATATGATGAGGCGACCTTCGGATCAGATAACTATCTTGGTAGTGGTGAAGCATGGAAACCGATTGGTGTTTGCTTCGCTGTTTTCGATTAAAAAAGGGGAATTCCCCCTTTTTTGTTTTATGTAAAAATTTATGTTATGCTAATTAGACATGAATAACTAGAAAGGCTTCCCTACTTAATGTGATTAAAGGGTGGGATTAGATCACATGGCAAAAAAAATTGTGGGTATAGGGTTTTGTTTAATATCCGCTTTGTTATTTTCAACTCGATATATTTGTGCGGCAATTTACAGTATCAGCTCTGCAAATACTCCTAGCTCATTTGGTTCCACAGAATTCAATAAGTGGCTCGATTATATTGGAAACACACCATTAATCCTTAGCATTCTGGCATTAGCCCTTGGCATAGGTTACTTAGTTTGGTCAGAAAAGGATGAATAGCCAAAGCTGTAACGTGGTAACGGCCATCGTTACAAACACGTGTGGGCGTGGAAACTAGGGGTCTGTCAATGATTTTGTGTAAACTCCAATAGTCGTTAGGTTCAGCGGAGATATGGTTAAACTCGCTCTGGAAACTGAATGGACAACTGAAACAGAACGACAGCCCAGAATCTTCCAAAGATGAATCCTTATTTGAGTCCAATACCACCAATTATTTCACTATCGATCCTCGTTAGCGTAAAAAAGCACCCTCTTGGGTGCTTACCAGACAGCGTCCTCAATACACCGCCTTCCCAGTGCTATAGCGTAGGTGCATTCAAAGCGGTCTGGATGTTCTGCAGGTCGAACTGGTATTGCTCTTTCACGTTCCACGGGTGGTACCAGCCACGCTCCATCAGATACATCGAGATTCGCTCGTGCATGTCGATTGCTTCCTCTAATTGCTTAATGAGCATCGCCTTAATTTCTGGAGTGTAGGCCTCCGTTACCGCCATAGCGTAGTTTCTCACGCCGCTCTTCGCAGCGATCAGAAAGTCCATCGCAATAACTTGATCGGTCATCGTATGCAGACCGGTCAAATGCTCAAGAAGTGTGTTCATGCTGTCATCTCCTATTGGGTTGCTTTAGCTAGAATCGCACCGAGCTCCTGCAGCTGGCGAGTCGAGATCTCAACGTCTTGCTGCAGAATAGCCTTTAACGCCGGGTCCGAAACCAATGCATGCATCGTTTTGGACTTGGTTATACATACGGTTTTGAACGCCGCCATTTCGTGAACTTCGAGCGTTTCGTGCATAGCATAAACCATGGCACGCGTACCTCCAATCATAAAATTATGGCTTGAGCACTACTTTGATGCAATTGTCTTGTCTCGTGTCAAAAATCTCATATCCACGCTTTGCCTCGCTCAGCGGGATTACGTGCGTAATGACGTCGCCCGGATCAACCTTGCCGGTATCGATCAGTTCGTACATATACGGCATGTAGTGGATAACTGGCGCCTGGCCCATGCGAAGATTGACGTTCCGCTGAAAGATGTCGCCTAACGGGAATGCATTGTACCGTCCGCCGTATACACCTGTTACCTGAATCGTGCCGCCTTTGCGTACAGCCTGCGAAGCAATAACGAGACCGCCCATAGCGCCACCGTGAAGCTTAAGGCCGGAAGCCAAGGCCTCCAGCGGAGACATCTTGCCGCTCATTCCCGAGCAGTCGATGACGACGTCCGCACCACCTTTAGTCATTTCCTTCAGATGGTTACCGATGTTCTCCTCCGACTCTACGTTTACTGTCTCCACGTTGTTCGTCCGTTTCGCATGCTGAAGACGGTAGTCGAGGTAGTCAGCCGCGATCACCCGCTTTGCACCTTTGAACCAAGCAAACTTCTGCACCAGCAGCCCAACCGGACCGCAGCCGATTACGATGACTGTGTCCCCTTCCTTCACGCCGGCATTATCAACACTCCAGAACGCGGTCGTCATCGCATCGGCAATTAGGCACAGTTTCTCGTCGGGATGCTCACAGCTCTCCGGAATTTTGAAATGTGTGAAGTTCGCATAAGGGACCCTCAAATACTCGGCTTGTCCGCCAGGATACCCGCCAGTCGTTCCGGAATAGCCGAAATAGGCGCCCATCTCCCCATTCTCGTTCGAATTATCACACTGGCTTTCCAAGTGATTCTTACAGTAAAAGCATTCACCGCAAGCGATGTTGAACGGGATGATCACGCGGTCGCCTTTTTTCAATTTCGTAACGCTGGGACCGACCTCCTCTACGACACCCATCGGCTCGTGCCCGATGACATAATCCTCCTGCAAATTCGGGATCATCCCATGAAAGAGGTGCAAGTCCGAGCCGCAAATCGCTGTAGTTGTCAGTCTGATGATCGCATCGTCGGCCTTCTGAATCTTCGGATCTGGGACCTCTTTCACTACGACATTCTTGATGCCTTGGTACGTAACTGCCTTCATGCCATGTTTCCTCCAATATGCTCGTCCGGCGTGCGATCGAACATGCTTTTGCGTCTCGTGTCGTCCGGGAACAGTTTCAGCTTGCCGATCTCCACCGTGTTTTCAGCCGACAACTGATCCAATTGGTACTGTTCTCGGAGATCGTAAGGATGAAACCATTTCTTGCGGACCATAAGGTCCGTAATTTCCTGGTGCAGCGCGATGCTCTGATGGAGCTGAGTGCGCAGCAGGGCTCTGGCATCAGGGGAGACGGTTTCCGTTAAAGCCGTCGCCGTGTTTCGAACCCCTTCTTTGACGCGGATAAGAAAGTCCATCGCAAACGTCATATCCGCCATCTCTGGCATATTTAGCGAGTTAGCGGGATCAACATAATCCATCTTAATGGAATCTACCCGATCCAATGTCATAATTGCCACCTCATTTCAAGATTGGTGTCGGTCGGAATTCAGGGACCGGCGCTTGGAATGGAGCTTTGGCATACACAGCTTGTAGATCGGCAATAGCTTGAATGGACTGCTGTACGTCCTTCTGCATCAAGTCTTTAAGTTCCTGGTCGAACACTAAGCCTTGCATTAATTTGGACTTAGCTAAACAAAGCGTCTTGAAGTTGAGCACCTCATGTATTTCAAGCGACTCGTGCGCCGCTAACATTTGCTGCTGGTTTATCATATAATCACCTCCTAATTGACTTAGCAGTAGTATCTTGTCCATGATGATTAGGCTTATTCAATAAGAAAAACCGGAGGCTCAGCCTCTGGCCCATTTTCGTTAGATGTTTATCTGAAATTTTGTATTCGTCCCATGAACTCCTTTGTTATCTCACGGACCGCTAAAATTACCTTTCATCCATTGTATTAACAGTCTTCATCGCTGCGATTTCCCGCGGTGTAAAAATAAACTGGTTAATCAAAGTCTTCGGGGTATGGAAGGGGTTAATTGGCATGAGCCGTCCACCACTTTCCCTTAGTTATACTACTTTGCGCTGCTTCTTAGTGCATGTTCGAACGGTTCATAGTCAAAGCGAAACAACTCCACCTACCCAGAAAGAGCAGTTCACACAAGAAGGTGCACGTCAGTTAGAGGATCAAGATAAACAAGGAGCAGGCAGCCAGAAGAAGATTAGTGAGCAGAAGGCCAACTACATCATGGCCATAGAAGATCGTGATTTCCCTCTATGATTCAACTTTCCAACCTAACCGCACCAAGTCTAAAGGCACATACACCTCGTTACCGTTGATTTGCCTGTGTAGAATCGGTCGTTTGAATAATTCCTCCAATGATTTTTCTTCTCTTGCCCTTCTGTTGCTGGCTTCAATTAAGCTTTGTATAAACATCTGGTTCTTCACTACATTCAACCTCACTTCATGTTTTATAACCGAACATATTTTTTGCCTGACAGCACCTGATTTATCCATTTAACGCAAGAAAAATCCCTCGTTGTAGCGAGGGACAATTGCTCACTGCACGGTCAACGTGGCAGCTTGATAATTTACTGGCAGATAATCATACTGGTCGGATGCACGGCTCGTAACGGTCTCAACATACCAGGTATAATCTCCTGCGATGGTTGGTGCCGTCCAGTTACTAAAGGTGAAGGTGACACTTTGATTCCCTAGTAATCCCGCGTTATTCAAATAAACATTATTACCGGAGAAAGTTAACTTGCTGGTGAGATCAGTCCCGTCACTCTTAACTGCAGTAACTGTCGATGCCGTAGGATCTGGCCATTTTGGAGGCGCCATGACTTTTACCTTATTGATTGGGTATGTTGATGGAGCGCGCAACGTGACCTTAATGGTCTGTGTCGAGCCCGCCGGTACACTTGCTTTATCGATTGAAGCTGTTCCGCGTCCATAAGAACCACGAATCCGTAAAAACTCGTTGTAATATTTATCTGCAGTCGCTTTATCTCGGATGATCATTAAATTTTCGCTGTTTGAATCATTCGCATTTTCACTCGCGTTGAAAGAGCCAGTTGCGACAACGGCACTCGTATAGCCTTTGTCTGCAATCAACACCTTACTGTGCATTTTCCCGCCATATGGAACATCAGCAATACTCACCGGAATTTCTGCATGAGCAAGGTAGGCAAATTCTCCGTAGGGACCGTTTGATCCATATTGACTGATATCAAAGATTCCTTCCACGTTCACTCCACGATTTTTTGCATTTATCAACGCTGTGCGTAAATTGTCATCAGTAAATGAGAAATAGTCAAAATACACATTGTGCTGCGCATTGTTAACGATATTAATAAGCTGTTGAATCGGGTTATCCTCCGGTGCAAAGTAAACTTCCACTGGGATACTGCCAGAAGATGTGTGCTAGGGAGATACCCATGATGGATCGGATTATACATGACATGTACGTTCTTAGTAGCGCAGAATTTTCTGGTCGTATTTCGGGGACGGAAGGAGCTCGTAAGGCAGCAGAATTCCTTGCCTCTTCATTACAAAGCGCTGGCTTCTCCCCTGCTGGGGAAGACGGTTACTTTTCAAAGGTAAATGTTCCGGCTTCCAGACTGATGGCTCCTGCATTTGTTACCATTGGCGGGAAAGGATTGCACCATCGAATTGACTTTGCTGAATACTCTCCCTTCTCATCCGGAGGGTCCGTAACTGGAGAGTTAATCACCATTCGCGATGGAGATGACGTTTCGCCCAAAGATCTGGCTGGAAAAATTGTCTTAATACCTGAGCGTCCCAACGATTTTGATGTAAGGGGAACGATTGATTATGCGGCTAGTCTGGGCGTTGCTGCCCTTCTGATCGAATCGGGAGAACCGGAGTCCTTTCACAAAACCGTTCATGGCTCGAATAAAAACAAACTTCCCGTACTTCGCATCCGGCGATCTCTTGCACAGGAATTTTCTAGGAAACAGGGGCTTCAGGTTTCGATTGAGATCCCCCTGGAAATGAACACGCTTCCCTGCAAAAACGTGCTTGGGATCCTTCCAGGTGTTGATACAAGATACACCCTTGCCTTAACCGCCCATTACGATCACCTTGGTGATGATCCAAAAGGAGTTCGTTTCCCTGGAACTATTGATAATGCTTCCGGTGTTGCGGTCATGCTTGAGGTTGCTAGAATGCTTGCTAAGCGTGAACAACCACTCCCCTTTACCATTCTGGTAGCTTTTTTAACAGGGGAAGAGTCTGGTTTGTGGGGTGCAAAGCATCTTGCATCGAACCCACCTGTACCCTTATCTGCAGTCATAAATCTCGATTGTTTGGGCTTTGAGCCAGAGCTTTTTGCACTTCGAACCGGTCATAAAGCTTCCATTGACTGGTTAACCGAACTAGCTTCTGATGTAATCAAGAATCACGGTATTGACGTTCGTTGGATCGCAGGTGGAGATGATTCTGTAGCTTTTATTCAAAAGGGAATTCCCACTATCGGATTAGGTCAAAAACCTACATTACCTGATTCGACGAACATTCACACCTTAAACGATAACCCGGACAATCTTCATGTCAAGCCAATCGAAAAAGGATTCGCGGTTGTATTTGACATTGTTAATCAACTTGTTGATTCCCCCTTTCTTACGGGAATCAAATAAAAACGTTTAGGAGGAATTTATTATGACAAACTTCATTAAAAAATTAGTAAATGGTCATTCTGCGAAAGGGCAAGGAAACTGCTGTGGTGTTGATATTACAGAAGTGACTAATGAAAACCAAGAAAAAGATTCTGAATCTTGCTGCGGTAACGAAACAAATGAGAGCAACTCTTCCTGCTGCACAACTAATGTACAAGAAAACAACTCTTCTTGCTGCGGATAATGAAACAGCTGAGGATTACTCCTCAGCTGTTTTTATACGATTTAGGATTCTCTCTAAAGCCTTCACTTTCTCTGCAATTTCATCGCGAATTTCCCGAAATTTTGAAGTGACCTCTTCGTCACATCCAACAAACATTGTCGAGTCTGTAAAATAATTTGTGTAAACTCTCAACCTCTAAACTACAATTATGAGTAGAAAGGTTGGGAGATTCTTATGATGTCAAAAGAGCAAATCAAGCAGTGGATCAAAGCGAAAAATATCTACACGCGATATCCAAGACCATCTGCAGCAGCTCTATGGCATCGACGTCTCACCAACACTCATTTCCAATGTAACGAATAAGGTCGTTCCGATGATCAAAGAGTGGCAAAATCGCCCGTTGCAATCGGTTTATGCTGTTGTTTTCCTAGACGCAATTCACTTTAAGGTAAAGCAAGACGGAGCTATCGTCAATAAAGCCGCCTATATGGTAATTGGTATTGACCTTGACGGTCATAAAGATGTGCTTGGAATCTGGATTGGGGAGAATGAATCGGCCAAATTCTGGCTACATGTACTCAATGAACTGAAAAATCGTGGAGTCCAGGATATTCTCATTACGAGCGTCGATAACCTTCGCGGTTTTACGGAGGCAATTTCGGCATGTTATCCGAAGACGGAGATTCAGAAATGTGTAATCCATCAAATCCGAAACTCCATCAAGTATGTCTCCTATAAGGATCTAAAAAAGATTACGTCCGAGCTGAAACCTATCTATAAAGCTCCAACGGAGCAAGCTGCTTTGGAAGAACTTGAGCAGTTTGAACAAACCTGGGGCAGTAAATATCCCTTGATGGTTCGTTCCTGGCGGAATAATTGGGACGAGATTGCCACTTTCTTTAAATACCCTCCTGAGATTCGAAAGCTGATCTATACAACCAACGTCATAGAAAGTTATCATCGACAGCTTCGAAAAGTTACAAAGGGAAAAGCCATGTTTCCCACAGACGAGGCCCTTCTGAAGATGTTATATCTCGTAACCATGGATGTTCTGCGAAAGTGGACGGGACGAGTCCAGAACTGGGGCCAGATTCTCTTGCAGCTATCTGTTTTCTTTGAGGATCGAGTACAGCCGTACATCCGCTAACAAATGAAAGGCTTCATCCCCGAAGGGATTATCTTTCTCTCTACCAATATGTCAAGGGTCCGCTACGCCTTACGCCCTTGACTTTATTGGCTTCGAAAAAGATGTCCCAATTAGGGGGATGAAACCATTTCATATATCGGTTGATCGAGTTTACACAAAAACCTTGACAGACCCACATTGTCCGGTCTTCGATTCCCCAATGAAACGTGTAGATCGAATTTGGAAGTGTCGGACAGGAGCGTTCCGCTTAGCGATGCTCTCATCAGAATTTCTGAGTTAATGCTGCCAGATGTTTGCTGGGAGATGTCTATCCCTCTCTCTGCATAACCTTTATCGAAAGAGGATGGACTCCCTTCGCATATAATCCACCACTATAAATGGCAAAATCTTCGCCAAAATAATGACGTGTAAAACCCTCTGCCATCTGACTGCGGCACGAATTACAGGTACAAAGAAAATATATGATTTTCTTGTTTCCCAACATGAAGAGAACCCCGTCATGCTTCAAACAACTTTTCCAAAGCTTCTCTTTGTGCAGGTTTGATGTTGACTGCGGGACGAATATCTTTTACTTTTTCCTCTGCCTCCTGGAGTGTTGTGCTTAAGCCAAGAGTGAGATGCACTCCCGCTGCTACTGCTCCCGTTCTACCGCGCCCACCATTACAATGGAACGCAACCTTCTTTCCACTTTTATAGGCATTCACTACTTCGTCGATCGCTTGTTTAAAGAGAACATCCTGATTCGTGATGGCATTATCACCGAGTACAATCTGTATCCACTGAACATCAGGATTTGAAAATGCGGGTTTCTCTGCTTCTCCACGTAGATCTACTACCACTTCCACTCCCTCTTGTTTAATCATGGACTCAACATCCGCTGCCCCACCAAAGAAAATATTATCATCCACCAATGCTTGATATGATTTCGGTTCGGGCATGCTCCAATCGTGAACGGCATTTTCTTCGAGAAATTTCTCACAATCAAGTGCTGCCATACATCCCGTTCCAGCTGCAGTAATCGCTTGGCGATAACGATGGTCTTGGACGTCACCACACGCAAATACTCCAGGGATATTGGTTTCCGTTGTACCAGGGGTTACGACAATATAGCCTGTTTCGTCCGTTTTGATTTGACCTTGGAGGAAAGCAGTGTTTGGTCGATGCCCGATCGCAACAAAAATACCCTCAGTCTCGATGATTTCTTCAGTGCCAGTGTCGTTATGTTTTACTTTGAGACCCGTTACTCCCTTTTCTCCTGCAATAACCTCGATGGGAGTACAATTCAAACTCCAGGTAATTTTGGGGTTTTTACGAGCTCGATCTTGCATAATTTTTGAGGCTCGAAGTTCGCTTCTACGATGAACAACTCTTACCTCTGTTGCAAATCTCGTCAAGAAGTTGGCTTCCTCCATCGCAGAGTCACCACCACCGACAATGATGACCTTTTTCCCTCTGAAGAAGAAACCATCGCAGGTAGCACATGTGCTTACACCACGTCCGATATTCTCCTTCTCACCTGGAATTTCGAGCAACTTTGCAGAGGCACCCGTTGAGACGATCAAGGTTTCCGTTTGAATTTGTTCCGATCCATCTATCGTTAGCGTGAAAGGGCGTTTCGTAAGGTCTGCCTTCGTTACCCAACCTCTTTGAAATGTCGCTCCAAACCGTTCCGCTTGCTTACGCATGTTTTGCATAAGTTCAGGTCCCATAATTCCTTCAGGAAACCCAGGGAAGTTTTCTACTTCCGTTGTCAGGGTCAATTGACCTCCTGGTTCATTTCCCTCAATGACAAGCGGATTCATGTTTGCACGAGCAAGATAAATTGCGGCAGTAAGTCCTGCAGGACCAGTTCCAAGGACAACGACTTTTTGCATGATTATTCCTCCTGAGGTGTTTAGTAAAATACCCCTCATGCTAGAGGGGTATGTGATTGAACTAGGTTCAATTGGTGCTGATGTAGATGGTGGTGCACAGCATAGAGATAAATCCCGGTCTCGGAATCTTCCTTCGTGTAGAATATCTCCCATGCATTTCAATCAGGATCATACACCCGCACTTTATCCTGCACGGTATAGAAGCAAGTCGTATTCATTTCATCGATGGTAAGAAGCTTTTCCTGACGGAGCCTTTTGCCCCATTGCAACCACATCTTCTGTGTTATCTACTTGGAAGCCCAAGTGGTTTAGTACACCTTATTTCTCAAAAAGGACGTACATTCAGGAAAAAATGCAGGGCTGGCGAGTCCAGTTCAAATTTGGCGTAGTTCTCTTTTACCTTTGTCGGTTCCGCACTGAAGAAGATACGTTAAAACTATAATGATGCTTCTAATGTTGTTCCTCCTTATTTGCCTTCAGCAAGGAACTGTTCGATTCGGGCTTTAATGGAATCACGAACGGTACGGAATTTTGCCATGATTTCATCCTCGGTTCCCGTAGCTTTCGCGGGATCATCAAAACCCCAGTGCCATTTTACTGCGTTCTTGTTGGGGATCATCGGGCAATGCTCATCGGCATGACCGCAAAGCGTAATCACATAATCAGCACGAGCGAGGGTTTCTGGATCAATCACATCGGATGTTTGACTGCTGATGTCTACACCGGCTTCTTTCATTACCTGTACGGCGCGGGGATTCAGCCCATGTGCTTCCAGACCGGCACTTTTTACTTCATAACGGTCACTGCCTAATGCTTTCAGGAAGCCTTCTGCAATCTGACTGCGGCAAGAGTTTCCGGTGCACAGAAAGTACACGAGTGGTTTTTTTTCCATGTGTTTCAATCTCCTTTACGATGTTATCGATGTCGGTTATTAGGCAACAATTTGCAACCACAAATAGAGTCCCACCAGCGTGATAAACAGCGTCGGGATCGTCAGAACGATTCCGGTTTTGAAGTATTTTCCCCATGTAATGGTTACATCTTTACGGGATAAGACATGCAACCAGAGCAGTGTCGCCAGTGAGCCAATGGGGGTAATTTTCGGACCCAAGTCGCTGCCGATTACGTTGGCGTACACCAATGCTTCCCGGATGACGCCGGACGTCTGTGTCCCCTGAATGGCCAGCGCGTCAATCATGACGGTGGGCATGTTGTTCATGATGGAAGACAGGACTGCGGACAAGAAACCCATGCCAACCGTTGCGGCAAACAGTCCCTGATTGGCAAAAGTTTGGATCAACTGCCCCAACATGTCGGTCAGACCGACATTACGCAAGCCATACACGACAACGTACATCCCAATGGAAAAAACAACAATCGCCCAGGGGGCTTCTTTAATGATACGTTTTGTCTCAATGGCCTTACTCCTTTGTGCAGCCAACATAAAGATGATGGCTGCCACTCCTGCTGTAACCGAAACCGGAATGGCGACGATTTCGTTCATTAGGTAGCCTGCAAGTAGAATAGCCAGAATGACCCAGGACAACCGGAACAGGCGAACGTCTTTTAACGCTTCATGGGGTTGTTTCAGCTGGGATAGATCGTACTGCTTGGGAATATCTTTTCGGAAGTACAAGTACAAGACAAGTAAACTGGCTCCCAGTGAGAAGAAGTTAGGAACAATCATGCGTGACGCATATTCAATGAATCCAATGTCAAAGTAATCGGCAGAAACGATGTTGACCAGATTGCTGACGATAAGCGGTAACGAAGTGGTATCCGCAATAAACCCACTGGCCATGATAAAGGGAAGAATCATCTTGTCTGGAAACTTCAATGCCCTCACTTGCGCAAGAACAATCGGCGTAAGAATCAGCGCTGCTCCATCATTGGCGAAAAAGGCTGCAACGGCGGCTCCCAAGAGAACCACATACACGAACATCAGTCGGCCGTTTCCTTTTGCTAAGCGAGCCATATGCAAGGCTGACCACTCAAAAAAGCCGATGTCGTCTAAAATCAAAGAAATCAAGATAATAGCCACAAAGGCAAGTGTCGCGTTCCATACAATGCCGGTTACCGTAACAACATCTGTAACGCTTACAACGCCAAACAACAAAGCCAAGATCGCTCCGCCCGTTGCGGACCAACCAATGTTCAGTCCCTTCGGCTGCCAAATGACGAAGGTCAACGTCACGGCGAAGATCAGAAAGGCACTCCAGATGGCAAACATGATCTCTCTCCCATCTTTTTTCTATTCGCAGGTCACCAACAATCCCTGCTCTCCCAGTTTCTCAAATTCATGGGAATAATCGGGCAGGTTGCCCAATGCATGACATACTTGTTCATACCGTTCTTGGTTGATAGAATAAAAGACCCATTGCCCCTTTCTTGTTTCAATCACCAGGTCTGCACTTTTTAGACGGCTCAAGTGTTTAGACACAGCCGGTTGGGAAATCCCAAAGATGGGGACCAGTTCGCAGACACAACAGCTGCGGGTATTTAACAAGGCGATGATTTTTAGCCTTGTCGGGTCAGCTAATGCTTTCAATGCATTGACTAATTGCTTTGTGTCCATGTCCAATTCCACACCCTCCTCTCTCGACATCATATTATTATAACCATATGGTTATTTCAATATAAAAAATGGCTTTCCCCCACATTTGGGCATTTTTGATTCCAAGTTCACTTTATTATGTGATATCGATCAAATTTTTTTCGTGATAATTTTTTAGTTGCATTTTGCAAATAAAACGTATATAACTGTAGCAGAGGTGTTTTTCCATGGAAAACCTTCGAGAACTATTCCAAATCATGACCCGCCGTTTCGGATTTCTCAATAAATACTGCTGCATCTCAGGCGGCCGGGAGATTTCCTTAATTCAAAGCCACATATTATATGAAATCGAACGGCAGCACAAACCATCCATGCAACAAGTATCAGAAGCGTTGGGGACAGACATTACAACGTTTAGCCGGCAGATCCAAACGTTGATGAAAATGAATCTGGTGAAAAAAACACCCGATCCGGAAGATCGACGGGTACATATCCTTTCCCTTACACCAGAGGGAAAAGAAGTGGCCGCGACAATCGATCAGCAGATGAACGCTTACTTGGATGAAATCTTTTCGCATATGAACGAGTTTGAAAAAGAGACTGTCATTCGTTCCATTAAGTTGTTGAATGAGGCGATGGCCAAAACCGACAAGTGTTGTACTACTCCCTTGGGGTAGTTTCTTTTCAACTTAATACTTGCATTTTGCAAATAAAAAGACAGGGGTGATGATCATGTTTTGGGATGTATTGGAAAGTTTCTTCTCGATTGCCATTGAGTTAACCCTTTTATTTGTGGCAATTTCGCTCCTGATTAATCTGATTCAAGGATTTATTCCTTATGACAAATTGAATCAGTACTTATCAGGCAAAAACACTGTCTTGGGCGCGCTGGCAGCTCTGCTCTTTGCTTTTGTCACGCCGTTTTGCTCTTGCTCCACCATTCCCGTTGTCGTGAACCTATTGAATAAGAAAATTCGTTTTGGCATCGTGATGGTGTTTTTGTTCTCCTCCCCTGTCCTTGACCCGACCATTATCACGCTGATGGGCGCCATGCTGGGTGTCAAAGTAGCTGTAGCCTATACCGTGATTACCTCTGTATTGTCGGTCATGATCGGTTTTACCCTTGAAAAGCTTGGATTCGAAAAGGCTGTGAAGCGAGTGGTTATGACCGGTTTTGAAGAAAAAACGAACACATTCAGTTGGAAAGCAGCTTGGTCGGAGACGGTAGGGCTAATGAAAACCGTCTACCCCTATCTGATCATTGGCGCGGCTATTGGATCGGTCATTCATGGCGTGGTTCCAACTGAATGGATCTCCTCTATGTTTGGCGGTAACCAGTGGTGGTTGGTTCCTGTGGCTGCAGCCATTGGAATTCCGTTATACGTTCGTCTGTCGATGATGATTCCCATGTCCCAGATCCTGATTGCCAAAGGCATGGCAATTGCACCGGTCATGGCCTTGATGATCAGTTCTGCCGGAGCCAGTTTGCCTGAAGTAACACTGTTGAATACCATCTTTCAGAAGCGATTGGTTGTCGCTTTCGTGGCTTCTGTTATGATGATGGCTACCCTATCCGGCTTCCTGTTTTACTTCATTTAAAAGAGGTGATATCTATGGGTTTGTTGAAAAAAATCTTTGGTAAGCAAGGATCTTGCTGCGATGTGAAGATTGAAGAAGTGAAAAGCGACAAAGAATCGTGCTGTAATGTAAATATTGAAGAAGTGAAGAACGACAAAGAGAACTGCTGTGATCAAAAATAAAGAAACAGGATTTTGGGGGAAAGGCCATGAAACAGGTTACGATTCGGAAAGCTCAGCATCACGATCTGGGGTCCATCCTTCACATCTATAACCAGGGAATTGAGGACCGGATTGCCACGTTGGAGTTGGATACAAAAGACTTAACTTATATGGACAACTGGTTTCAAGAACATCAAGGTCGATATACCGTACTTGTTGCTTAAGTGGAGGGATCAGTTGTAGGATGGGCCTCCTTGAACCGTTATTCTCATCGTTGTGCCTATAACGGCGTAGCTGACCTTTCCGTCTATGTAGATCGCCGTGTACGAGGCCGTGGGGTGGGTAACCATTTACTCGAAGCATTAGAAACAGAGGCGAAAAACAACGGATTCTATAAAATCGTTCTCTTTACATTCCCCTTCAATGGCCTCGGGCAGGGACTATATCGAAAGAGGGGCTTCCGGGAAGTCGGCGTGTTTGAAAAGCAGGGCATTCTGGACGGCCAGTTCGTTGACGTGATGGCGATGGAAAAAATCTTATAGCTCCTAATGCTATCGGCTCTTCATGTTGAGGAGCCTTCTTTTTTTACTAATCAAATGGATAGAAATTTTCCAGTTAGAAGTTTCGTATCAAAAACATCCCCCCAATAATAACATGCAAGTCCGGATATCAAGGTCTACACGCTGAATCGCCTTGAAATAAGGGCGCTTTTTACCATTCCCTTTTACTTTTCTTCAACCCCATCTTTTCTGCAACCATCGTTCCAAACAAAAAGAGGTTACCCTTCGGATCAAACTCATTGTCCCGACGTAACCTCTTAGTCACTTTACACAGTTATTCTTTTACCCTTAGTAAGCGTAATCCGTTCAACGTAACGATAAGAGTCGCTCCCATGTCGGCAAAGATGGCAAGCCACAGTGTGAGCCATCCTGGAACAATTAACAGTAGTGCTACCAGCTTAATTAAAAGCGAGAAAGCAATGTTTTGTTTGATGATACTGAGTGTTTTTCGACTCAAATTAATTGTAAACGGCAGTTTGGTCAAGTCGTCGGCCATTAGTGCGATATCGGCTGTTTCTAGAGCCGTATCGGTTCCGGCACCACCCATGGCGATCCCTACATCAGCAGTGGCAAGTGCCGGCGCGTCGTTGACACCATCGCCCACCATTGCTACTTTCCCATGTGCTTTCAGCTGTTTAATGGCCTCCAGCTTATGCTCAGGCATCAGTTCCGCCTTTACCTCATGAATTCCAATCCGTTTTCCAATTGCCTCCCCGGTTGCACGGTTATCCCCTGTAAGCATAACGGTTTTCGTTATACCCAACTCTCGAAGTTTTTGAATTACGTTTTTACTGCTTTCCCGGACTTCGTCGGCAACGGCAATTAGGGCAAGTATCTCATTTTCCGTTCCGAGTACCATAACCGTTTTTCCTTGTTTTTGCAAACCTTCGATTTCGGCTTTTATTTTTTCGGTTAGGTTCGACGTATTCAACTCGGAAAACAAATTCGGACTGCCGATGTAGTACAGTTCCCCTTTTACTTTTGCCTTTACCCCTTTACCAGTAATGGATCGGAACTCTTCTACTTCGGATGACAAATCGACGTTTTCGTTTTCAGCTTTGCGGATAATTGCTGAAGCCAGTGGATGTTGGGACCCTTTTTCGATGACGGCTGCAATAGCCAACAATTCATTTTTCTCTTGACCACCATAGGTGATAAAGTCCGTAACCACTGGTACCCCTTTCGTCAAAGTTCCTGTTTTATCAAAAGCGATTGCAGACAATCGTCCTGCTTCCTCCAAATGAATGCCACCCTTAATCAAGACACCGTTCTTTGCGGCATTCCCAATGGCAGTGACAATCGATACAGGTGTGGAGATCACCAGCGCGCACGGACATCCTACCACTAGTAACGCCAATCCTCGGTAGATCCACTCACCCCAACCGCCTCCAAGTAGAAGCGGAGGAACAACAGCAATGCCCAGTGCTAAGATCATAATCGCTGGCGTGTAATACTTTGCAAATCGGTCAACGAATGCTTGAGACGGAGCGCGTTCCGCTTGCGCTTCTTCCACCAAATGAATAATCTTGGAGATCGTCGTATCCTCAACCCGTTTTGTTACTTTGACTTCAAGAAGCCCCTCTTCGTTTAGCGTACCTGCGAACACTTCATCACCAACGGTTTTTGTGACAGGTACAGATTCCCCTGTAATAGCAGCTTGATTGATGGTGGATGTTCCTTTGATTACAACCCCATCCATGGCAAGTTTCTGCCCTGGTTTGACGATCATAATGTCGCCCACTTGGATGTCGTCCACATGAACCATTAGCTCTTCGCTACCACGACGGATTAACGCTTCTTTCGGAGCGATGTCCATCAACGAACGAATGGATTGTCGAGCTTTTTCCATGGAGTAACGCTCCAATACTTCACTGATCGCAAAGAGGATGACTACTGTTGCTCCTTCACCCCATTCACCAATCGCCGCCGCCCCTAATATGGCTACGGTCATGAGAGTGTTCATATCGAACTGGAGACGGAACAAGTTTTTAATCCCTTTAATGAAAAGCTCATAGCCGCCGATGAGAATGGAAGCAGCATAGACTACAGCAGTAAGGACATGTTCTTCCCCGAATTGCTGACCCAACAGGTATCCAAAGAGTAGAAGGACAGCTGAAAGCACTACTTTACCGTGCGCTTTCCAGAACGGTTCTTTCTTTTCTTCAACCCGTTCACTTTCGGATATAATCTTCAGATTTTCAAATGCCCCTGCTTTTTCTAGTTCCTCGACAGTTGCTTCTCCAAAAACAGTTACCTTCGAAGCTCCAAAGTTCACTTGTGCCTCTTGAACGCCAGGCAGGTTTTTGACGTTCTTCTCGAAGATGGCTGCACAGTTGGTGCAGGTAAAACCTTGAACCCGATAGACCTTTTTTTGCTCTGCATTACTTCCCATGGGTCACGACCTCCTGACTATGTGTCGAAGCAATTTGAACAAGCTGTCGTACATGTTCATCTTCCAACGAGTAGAAAACCAATTTCCCTTCCTTGCGATATTTTGCTAATCCCAATTCTTTTAACATCCGCAAATGATGGGAAGCCGTTGCCATCGAAGACCCGATGATGTTGGCTACATCACATACGCAGAGTTCATCTTCTTGGCATAACGCGAACGCTATCTTCATGCGTGTTTCATCCGCTAATACCTTAAACATCTTTGCCATAGTTGGGATGTCTTGTTGACCAAGAGTCTCTTGGACACGACGAACCTTGGATTCGTCATAACAATAAATTTCACATGTATCTTTTTCTTTCATGAAATCACCTCCGACAATCAAACCATCGTTTGATCATTATTATCATAAACCATTATCCTTATACAGATCAAGTCCATATTTGTGTGTAAATTCGCCCTTGGTTAGAATGAGCCCCCTTCCGTCCCCCGGAGGGGGGAGACGCAGGGGGCACGCCCCCTGCACCCCGTCACTCGCCGTGTGGCAGCCCCAGCAACGGATTGCTGGGCCTATCAAAAGTTTGTTGAAAAGAGCCTGTCAAGGCTACATGGAACGCTTCGCGGCCTTGACAGGCTGCGATAGGCGTCCGTTAGCCGATGCGCGTGACTTTGGCACTTATGTTAGCGGCCTGTGATTCACGACACTTCAGATATTCGACCATATCCAAATACTTTCTGCCGCTAGCCCACTTCTCATCGATTTCCATGAGCAAAGCGCCGATCAGCCGCAGAGCCGATTCACGGTTCGGAAAAATCCGAATCACTCGTTCACGGCGACGGATTTCCTCGTTCAGACGCTCCAGGCCGTTTGTCGTGCGAAGCCGTTTCCGATATGGTTGGGGCAGCAGCAATACAGCCGTAGCATCTTCGAAGCCCGCCTCCAGAACGGCCATCGCTTTTGGTGCTTTCGTTTCGTACATTTCAATCGTCTGGTTTAGGAGCAACCGTGCTGTATCCATATCCGGGGCATCCAACATGGCCCGAACCCGACTATACACCTCGTCTTGCAGTGCTTTCGGCGTGGCGTCCAAAATATTGCGCAGGAAGTGCGTTTGGCACCGCTGCCAGGTGACTCCTTGGAATTGCTTGCGAATGGCTCGAACCAATCCACCATGGTCATCGGACACCACGAGATCAACGCCTCGCAACCCGCGGCTTTTCAGCCAGCCAAAAAACTCACTCCAACTGGCTTCTGACTCACTGTCACCAAGCATCACACCCAATACCTCCCGGTAGCCATCGGTGTTGACACCCATGCCAATGAGAGCACCTCGTGACCGCACCCGACCGTCTTCGCGCACCTTGAGTACCAAGGCATCAACGATGACAAAGAGAAACGAAGTGTCATGAAGCGGACGGTTGTTCCATGCCGTTACGACAGGATCGAGCTGTTTGCACAGTTCTGACACCGTGGATTTCGAAAACTCCGTGCCACACAACTCCTCGGTGATCTGGGCCACCTTACGGGTCGACACTCCGTTGACCACCATCTCCATCAAGGCGAGCACCAAAGCCTGTTCGCTGCGTTGGTAACGGGCAAACAACTCTGTCGAGAACTTCCCACCGCGAATCCGGGGGACTCGAAGCGTAATCGTTCCTACGCGAGTCGTCAACTGGTGGGGATATGAGCCGTTCCGATAACCTTGGCGATTTTCCGTCCGTTCGTAGGGTTCCGCCCTCAGTTGTTCTGTAGCCTGGGCTTCCAGCACTTGGTTCAATACGGATTCCAGCAGTTTGGCCACTCCCGCATCCTGAGAATTCCCTAAAAAAAGCTGATGCAAAAGCTTGGAATCTACGCTAATCTGGTATTGAGCCATAACGAAAACTCCTCTCTTAAGAATGGTGTCTGCAAACTTCATTCTAACCGAGGGTTTTTGAAATGGCTCTCTTATTTTTAAGAGACTCCATTTTTACACAATTATACGGACTCAACTCCTTATACATTCAAATGAACTTTTGAATGTATGTGTGCATAAATTAAAAAGCTGTTAGGATTTACCTAACAGCATCAGCGTGTAGACAAAGTACCGAGAGGTACAAGGTCTACACGCTTTTTTTCGTTGAATTCCCGGAGTGGCTAGGCGCACTGCCGAACACAATTTGGCGGAAATCGGTACGGATATGACCCAGTTTCCTTCCGCCGCCCACCTGTGTTCGTGGGCGGGACTAGCTCCAGGTAATCACGAAAGTGCCGACAAGCGAAAGTCAGGCCGTAGCGCCTTTTTCAGGGCATTATTTTCGGGATAGACAAAGTAACTGCTGGGGGGAGAAGCACGTTTCCGGCATCCGCTCCGTGCTCGCCCAGCCGGGAAGAATAGACTGCACGCTCCGCAGCGATTTGCGGGGGATCGCCAAAGCCGCATCGCTGCGCAGCCCATTCAAAGGTGGCGATCCTGTTCCCCGCAAATCGCTGCTCCGCTCGGTAGGGCTCACAAGTTGCTCTGCCTGGAAACATGCTTCTCCTTCGATGCAATAGGTTTGTCTTCAGTCTGAAGCTGTTAGGATTTACCTAACAGCATCTAATTACTTTTAAGTGAATTATGTACAATCTCATCAAGATATAGGCAGAACAAATCGACTTGCAGCAAACATGTTATCTATCCTATCTTACTCTCCAGCTTATTGACTCCCTTCTTTCCCACGCCTCCAGCAATGTGATGTCGTCCGGGGCTGGATCGCATCCACTCGATACTCTTTTCCCGAGCCAACGCGGCCAGTACCTCCATCACGCCGCTACGACTGCGCCCGGTTTTTACTCACAGCTCATCCACTGTCGGCGTGCGCCGACGACCAACGGAAAAGTTGGCGATAATGCGCAAAACCTTTCGCTCGATGTCAGACAGCATGGAAGCTCACTCCCAATTATACGAACATTTGTTTGTATTATATGCGAACAAGGACGAACATGCAAATAAAAAATCTCCACATTAGTGGAGCATCGGTAAGTTATTTTCCCTGGGGTCTAACAGTTTTGGAGACCATCCAGGTCCACCGTCAAGAAACATCGGCGTGCCTCTTTCTCCCCAATCGAATTGAACTCATCCGGCGCAGCTGTCTGCTTTCCAGTCTGGGCCGCTTTCGGCAACGAGAAGGACACCACTCCGTCTCGATCTGGCCGAGGTCGCCTTTTATTGGTTGCCACGCGCTGTCGTTATCAACCGATCAAAGAGCAGACGCCCTTCTTCATTCCTCGGGTCCTGCGTCGCCCGTTTCCGTTACCAGCGATCCGCCCGCAACTGTCATCCAGGCGACGAACTACATGCAGTCTTTCCGGTGCCCTGGCAAGGCCTCATATCAGAGAATTTACCGAATCGAAAACACCAGTTTTCTGCCTTCCTTCTCGATCTTGACTTTCTCTGAATGCTTCAGCGCCTTTTGTATGATGATGTACAGATTCGGCCATTCCACTCCCTGGCGTTTTTGCAGCTCCCCGTATAGTTCTGTCAGTGTCAGCGGTTCCGCCGCTTCCTCCAAAATCGTTTCTACCTTCCTAGCTATTCCCGGATAATCATGATGCTGATACGGCTTTCGAGCTTTACTCGCTCGCTTTGTCGGTATCTCATGGAGAACCGCCGATCCACTTGTTGTTTCTCCTTGCCGATCATCCTTGCTGGAAGGTACACCATACTGCTCGTCCAACTCACGGATTCGGTGCAAAAGCTGCTTGATCTCCTCCCCCAGTTCTTTGTCTCGTTCCATATACTCTCTTCTTAGAGATAGTCGTTGCTCAAGCAGAGATTGCAATGTCATATGTAGTGCCTGACGTTCGTTATATGTTGTGGACATACTCGACTCCTTTATGATTGTTTTTTTGAGTAATTTGATATCTTCAATATTTTTTCCTGCAATTCTTACCGCTGCAGACCTCATTAACACTACCGCGTAACATCCAGATGAACCGAAACAATTTCCCACAAGTACTACATTTTCTTTACAAACACAAAAAAAGAGTGCCCATTTCTGGACACTCTCACCCATCTTGAATCCTTTCCCCACGCATATACATTTTCTTTGCGTGAAAGAATGTCACGTGCGTAGACAAGGTTCTCTCCCCAAACAGTTCATTTAGATAACCTGCCACTGCTTGCGCCGCGAACCTGTTGGTAATTAACCGCTGCGGCTCGGACGAGATTACCTGTGAGCACGCCATTTCAGAAGGAGCGATCTCGTCCTCATCCTCCAATATGTCCGGAAAGCTGCCGGCCACCGGTTCCAGAAACGTTTTTCCGTTCAATCTCAATCCGGCTACTACTTGTCCTGTCCATCCAGTATTCGCGTGACGCTGCTTCTCCTCCTCCGTCCACACTTCTCGTAGCCGGCCGTCACGAGGAACCCATGCAGCTTCCACTCCCACATCGATGTAGAGCAACTTTTCTTGACTTAGAAAGTAACTGTGCATGACCTGGCGTGTGTAGTTGTTATCCACTGCGCCGATCAATATCGGAAGAAAAAACGTGTCCCAACTGTAACACCCGCGATAATCCGTGAACTGAAACAGTCGTTCTAACGTTCTTTCATCCTCAATGTACCGTTCATCAAACGCAGCGATCGGCACTTGATAATGGCTGCGGTACCGGTTAGCCAGTACCGCAGCTTTCTTCTGTCCGACATCCTTTGGTATAAAGAGTTGATTGGCCAAATTCTTTTGTTCTACCGTATCCGGATCGGCCACCAGGTAAAACCCCTGTACCTTGAATATGTTCATCATTTGAGCGCATTGCTGCAGAATATATCCGCCATTTGCGCCTGCGCCGATCTGAACAATATAGTAAAAGATCTTCTTCCGTTCGTTAAACCGTATCATCGTCTCCTGCTCCTTTCACGAACACTTGAGGAAAGTCCAGGTTCGTCGGAGACTCCAATGGTGATTCAAAGACAATATGGGGATTGATGATCAGATACTCCCCGTCCAGACACGTCCTCACCAGAATTTGTGGGAAGAAATCCAGCACCCTTCCCACAACCGCATAGAGGATCGGCGCCTGCTCAGATCGATCATCTTGGGAAGAAAAGTAGGCTTCCATCGTATGGTGAGAGTGGATTTCCATCACTTTCACGACGTTTTCCACGTAAGCAACTTGCTCAGTTGGTTCACACATGTCTCTGCTCACAATCTGTGCCGGAATCACTAGTTGGTACCCTTCTTCTCCCCAGTAAATCTCGCCATGAACCTCAGCGCCATGTGTCCGGGCGAAGTAACGGGCAACAATCAAAAACTGCGTCAGAATCCCCCAGGGAATCCTGGGGAATTTTAGACGCACACCTTCTACCAACGCCGGAACACTAGGAACCTTCCGAGCCCTTTTGCAGATCGTTAACGCTTCTGTTTCGCGGATATGGTACATATGACCATCAGCTCCGGGAACATACATGTTGGACCGGCGATTTGCCACAGCATCCTCCAACTTCAGATAAACACCATGTCGGCGATCCAAGATCATGCCGCTTCCTTTCTTTCGTGCGGTTAGAACAGGGATAATCATATTCTTTTCCTTAATGAATGTCATCGTTGTTAACTCTTCAGTTAGTTCGCCAAAGTCGTTCTCCAACCGCTTCCGCACGTCTTCACCAGTAATGTTCCTCAATTTCACTTCGGCGTTGTCTCCTGTAGTTTGTTCATCAGTTGGAGAACTGTCTGGAAGACCATTCGTGATTTCTTCCGGTGTAAAGTAATCGGTCAGAGGAATGTTCTCCCCGCCATACCGGATGATCGTCTCGGTGTTTAGTTCCCATGTTTCCGGTTCACTTTTCGTGACAGATACAGCCGTTTTCTTTTGGTCCTTGGAAGCTACCCGTGATTTCGTGGATGCCGTCGTCTTTTTGCCTTTTCCTGTGTCCTGGATGGCCTCCGGTTCCTCTTCTCCTAAAAAGCTGAACAAAGTTTCTTGAAACAGTTTGTCAGTCATGCTTTCCATGCCTCCTCTTGGATTCATTTCAAAAAAAAAATAAAGACTATAGCTTTCGCTAAAGTCTTTGATCTACAGTTCTTGGCAGTATTGTCCAAACGTTCGTTGCTTGGATGTTAACCATTCCTCTGGAAAATCCTGCCCTTGCATGCGATTGTATAGCTCCCGCAAATCACTGATCCCGGATTCGTTCCGGTTCGTGTTGTAATAGCAGGTAGAACTGGGAGCCGCAAAAAAGACCTGGTGCATAGTAGCAAGTTGAGCCAAGTCTTTGATAACCGGCAACGTATTTCCCCCCATACAAACCACACCATTCGATACATTCGCGTAAGGAAACTTGTATAGTTCGGTGTCCTCGCGAATCCTCCCCTTGTCCTTGACGGCCAAGATGTGCAGCTGTTGAATGCGACCATCCCGGATTCGGTACCCAAACAACATCCGCGGGAATCCCACCTGTTCAAAAGTGGTGTTGTAATAGGCAATGTCCCATTTTCCTTTAGGCACCTCGATAAATACCATCTGGATCTTCTGCGCTCGATTAATCCAAATGTGTTTGACACAGTTGACGGGCAAGGTAGGAGTCTCGATACGTATCGCCGGATTTTTCATCCGTTTTCTTCCGATGATTTTTCGTAGTCGTTTCCGTTTCTGAACCCCCAGGATTCTCATTGGCTTTAAATTCTCCGATTCAGAATTTCGGATGGACTCGACAAAATCATCAAAACTCATCACGTATTCGTCTACCTTTACGCCCTCCGATGAGGTAACCTGGACAGTACAGTATGGTGTGTGCTGCGTAAAATCATCACTAAACTTCACAGTAAAATGCAGCATACCTCGCACCTCTATTTCCTTTTAAGTATTGGGCATACACCAACAACCTATCGAGTAACTTCCTGATCTGGATGAGCTCTTGAATGAACTGATTGAAATAGGACGGACTTTCGTGGATCTCGATGATAAAGCCCATTTTCTTCAGTTCGATGATCATCTCAGCTCCCGTCCAGTCGCAGACAACTCTCTTATTCCATCGGAGCTGTCTTTCGACCCATTCTTTTGTAAACACCCCAAGAAGTTCTTCGACGTCTGGACATAGGATGACAAACTTCCGGATGTCATATGACCCGTCTTCCTCTTCTTCCTCAGCGCAAGCACCAAACAGTCGCTCCGTTGCCTTCATAAAGATATCTCCCCCCATGTTTTCAAACGCATAATCCGTTACCCAGCACCCCATGTCGGATACCCGATACCCAGCATCGTGAAGGAGCTTTAACGAAAGCAAATTATCCAAGGACGACTGAATGACTTGGCAATCCTCGATACTAAACATATCAATGCTCTCCCTCAGATAAAATCGTCTTCTTCTGCATACTGTTTCTTCCTAGAATGAAGCAGTGTGTAAATGTTCTGCGTGCTCCTGACATACTCATAGATTACGTTGTACCAATTGGCCCGCTCAGTTTCTTCATCATAGATGTCTTCCATCGAATAAAGAGAATGGGCTTCATTGTACACGTAATCCAGTTCGTCCAATGTAAAGCTGTCGAAATCGACTTCCGATGCATCGGCGCCGGCATACAGGTATTCGACGATGCGAAACATACCTGGAGTTTGCCTACGTGGACTATTTGATGAGATGCTGCGAACCTGAAGTTGTTTTAGGAACTCATTGGTTGAAAATCTCCTTTTCTTCATCGCTAATGCATCCTTTCAAAGAAACAGAAGGGGAATGAGATCCCCTTCTGCTCTGCAAATTATGCTGATCGCACAGGCAATATTAAGGCAAACCCTGTTTCATCACCTGTCGGTCGTATGATTAACGGTGCATTTGCACCAGATGCTTGAAACATGACTTCTTTTGCCTTCATATGTCGTAGTGCCTCCAGGAGATACTTCGTACTGAACTTCATCTCAAAAGTATCGCCTTCGAGATCCGAGACAAACACTTCCTCCTGTACTTTTCCCATCCCTTCCTGACTGGCCGAAATGAGAAGAGAAGGCATTGCGGATTGTATCACCTGTAAGCGACACATATTGGCTTTTCCTTCCTTGGAGACGATGCTCACCCGCTCCAGTACCTTGACTAACTCATCCCGATTTGCCACAAATGTTGTCGAAATAATTGTTGGGATTACCCTGGATATTTCCGGGTAAGTACCGGAAATTAGCCTAGAAGCATACGTTACGTTCTTGCAAGTGAGTCGTAACGAGTTCTCTGTGCAGTGGATGGTGACCTTATCGGTCGTGTCCTCAATTAGCTTTACCATCTCTTCTGCAGCCGTGGCAGGCAAAATCATCTTCGGTAACTTCAGTTCTTGATCCAGCTGAACGGTCCAAGATCCCAGCCTATGAGAATCCGTTGCGACGAACGTTACTGCCTTTTCC
This sequence comes from Brevibacillus gelatini, assembly GCF_003710935.1. Lineage (GTDB taxonomy): Bacteria > Bacillota > Bacilli > Brevibacillales > Brevibacillaceae > Brevibacillus > Brevibacillus gelatini. The sequence continues at coordinate 67,690 of NZ_RHHS01000028.1, read as the reverse complement.
TTGCTAACGATATGGATGCCCTGTAGGGTAGGGCGCATAGCAGATACCGAGCAGGCATACTCCAAACGTAACCCGTTAGCCAAATCAGATGCTTGTATCTCAACACAAACGCCGGTATCGTCCAACGAAAAGGATGGGTACTCATCAGCTTTCATCGTCTTTAGCTCGAAAGTCGATTTCCCCGCGGTAATGGAGATCTCATTTTCCCCAATTTTCAGTTGGATCTCACCCGCTGGCAACTTACGCACAATGTCCAGGAATATTCTTGCCGGTACGACTACCGCACATGGTTGAGACGATGAGCAATTGTCATCCTCCGTAATCTGGATGGTGTTATCCGTATCAGAACCGGTAATGGTCAAAGATTCTCCCGTGAATTGGAGATGAAAACCGGTTAGAATCGGAATCGTCGTCTGTTTTGCAACTGCTCGGTATGCTTTCGACAGATCAGCAACTAAACGTTCTGAATCCTTAATCACGATTTTCGTCTTCATGCTTCCTCCTACTCGAACCGGGGCCGAGTGGCCCCATAGTTCGAGCCACTCGTTTTCTTACCCCGGTGATAGGTAGAATCTTTTCGGCAAATACGTTACCTTACCGTACTAAAAGTACCTCTGTTCTTTTAAACTAATATACTTTCCATCCCCGATAATGACGTGATCAAGCAGGCTAATACCAACCACCTCTCCTGCTTGCCGCAAAATTTGCGTGATCGAAATGTCTTCCTTACTTGGGGTTGGATCTCCGCTCGGATGATTGTGCAGACAAATAATCGATGCCGCGCTCCTCTTGATTGCTTCTTTAAAAATCTCACGGGGATGCACAACCGATGAATCCAAACTTCCTATAAAGATCGTCTGCTTACCGATTACACGATTTTTTGTATTCAGAAACAGACATATAAAATGTTCCTGCGTTAAGTACCTCATTTCAGGCATCATTAGTTCCGCTACATCACGCGGGAGACGAATGGCTATCCTTTTCTCTCTTGGACTGGTTACATATTTGTGTGCCAAACCAAAGGAGGCGACGATCCGCTGTGCTGCCATTTCACTGATAGACACAAGTTCCATGATTTCTTGGGCAGACATCGAAGCGAGTTGTTGAATCCCGATGCCAGTTAACTTTTGAATGTTTGCAGCATCTGCTTCGTTTCCAATAATGATCGTCAACAGATCGTTCAAATTCGCTTCCTTCGTCCCGTAGAACGTGATGCTTTCTTTGGCTTTTTTGACAAATTCAGTTACGATGAAATCGTATTGAAACATTTCGATTTGCTTCACCATTACCTCCCTACTCAAACCGGGCCGTGTGGCCCAAAGTTTGAGCCACACGTTTTATCGCCTCGGTGGTAGGCGAAATGTAATGTTTTTTCATACCAGTTAGCTCATCTACATTCGATGTAACTTTCTGGCTTTGTTTCGAGATACAATGTAAACCTACACTCCCTGCAAAAGTATTTTCTGTCAGGATTGTTTTGTTCAGCTTCATCCTCCAACATGATCTGAATGAATGACTTCCTTTCTGCGGTTTTCCGAATGATCGCCTTAAGTGTTGACATGGTAAGGATTCCATTGATTACGAAATGAACCTGGTACCGAACCATGAGAGAAGAGCTATCGTCGAACGGTTTCATCCCGCTTTTTAGGGTTGAAAGCAGCAAACTAATCACATTCCAGATTCGTTCGTTTTTCGTTTGTCCTACTGTAATCGACTCTTCCGGTTCAATATAGGTCTTCCATAAGGCAGAAGAGACCGCTACCGGAATACTGATCCCAATCTCTTTAGCCGTATCCGATACGTCGACTAATCTTCCTTCGGAGATGGCTTGTTGGAAATCCTCAAACGTTTCCAATTTCATGACTGGCAATCCTCCCCTCGGATAAATAAAAGAAGCCAGCACCTCATTTGAGATACTGGCTTACGGTCCTTTGCAGTTTCCGCTGCAATTAACATACAAGCTTCTAATATTCCCTTCTCCGTTATTTCACCTTGGAGGAGCGGAATTGCTTACCGGACATGACACGAAAGACACCGTGTTCTTTCATCTGCTCTTCGTCCCATCCCGTCTTTTTCATGAGCTTCGTTGCCTCAGTTGATCCCAGCTTGAAGAAATCAAACGGATTCAACCCTTTTTCCCGGATATGTCGGGCAAGAGCTTCCCAATTCCCCTCCCACGAATACGACGGGACAAAATCAAACTGGGTGTCTCCCACCACGACTTTTCCGTTCTGCTCAACATATTGCTTCAACTCTTCCTTCTTGGCCTTTAATATCGCTTCCAGATGAAGAATCTCAGCCGCCAATTGTTGAGCCTGTTTATACTCTTCTTCTTTATTTTCTTCCGGGAGATCCTTCGGGATTGCTCCTTCATCAATCAAAGCTGCCGCTTCGATATCCATTGGTTCATCCCATGGAAATATCACTGTTTGACCGTTCATACAATATTCCTCCTTCATTTTGATCATGGGAGAAGCCGACCCATGTAGATCGGCTTCTTCGTTTTGGTTCTGTTAGACAGCCACCTTAGCAAGCAGTTCGCCGGCGTCTTGTTCCAACTCCACCCGAGCATCCCCTTGAAGGGTTTGGGCGGCGCGGGTCATGGCCTGCATCACGTAGAACAGGCTGTCACCGGGTTCTGCCATGTAGGTGCTGGTGATGGTATCTGTCATGGACTGACTGTATTTTTTGTCCTTGGCCAGCGTTTTGATGAAATCCAGCGGGTTTTCCACCTTCACCTCTTTGGCGGCCAAAGCCCGTTCCAACATGTCATCCCCGGCTTTGACGGCAGCCGTAAACGCTTCGGCCACCCGAGAGTACATCTCGCGCTCCCGCAGGTGAATGTGACGCTGCTTGAACACTTCCCCATCGTTGGTCCAGCGCATCAAGCCATTCGAGCAAACCAGGCGGTATACCATCGGCTGAATCGTAACCGAACGGGCGCCCACCTCGGAGTTGGACAAGTGAACCCCCACCATGTGGACATCCGGTCGTCCCTCCAGCGTCCTACCGATGTTTCTTGTCAGATCAGGGAACACGATCCGCAGGTGCATGCCGCGCTCATCGCGGTACCAGTACGAAATCCGATGGTCTTCTTCTGTCCCGATCATGGATTCGATCATGCCCAAGAACTGTTCATCATCGAACCGGCTATAATCCTTGGACAAGGCACCACGAATCATGTGGCCCAGTTGATTGGCCCGTGACCGATACGTACGTAACAGCCATTCCTCGTCCGCTGGCAGCCGCTCTGTGAAGTAGTTAAAGTTCGTTGCCCTCAAATAACTTGGGCAGCGGCGCATGAAGCGAGCCGGCAGCTCCAGTTTTTGATACATCTGGTTTTCGGCCCATTCGGTTGCCGGGCTGGCGGCCTCATTCGTAAAGAGTGTCTGGAACGTAAAGTGTCCATCGTCACGCATCCGAATCTGATTGGCCGGTACAACGAAATCTTCTTTTAGCTGTGCTTGACGGTTCAGTTCGTCTAAAATCCGCTTGAAATTTTCTCCTGCATTGTGCATGTAATTCATGATTCATTCCTCCTCAATGAACTTGGTATTTTTTCGTCATGGGACATTCGCGGATATAGCTGCAGTTGGTGCAGCCACTTCCTAATTTGGGCGGGAATGCTATCTCCGGTGGGGTCCCTTTTTTTAGTTCCTGATAAGCGTGTCTCGCCTGATGAATCTGCGTCTTGGCCCAATCAAGGGTTTCCGCAATCGCTTCAGGCGTTACCTGTGCTGTTTTGATTTCATACTTTCTCGGAAACAGATAAGCGACCTCCGAAGCGTAAAGGTCGGATTGCCATGCGCTCCAAGCATAGAGAAGCAGTTGCTTGGGCTTCTGCATGACCTCATAAACTGCCCAGGATGTTTTCCAGTCGTAAATTGAGAGGGAAAACATATCGTATTGGACAATGAGATCAATCACCACATGGAACAGATCCGTCTCCGTAATGGGAGTGATGATTTCACGCTCGACCGCGACAATTTCCCCTTTGAAAATGTGGGTCTGCAACAGTCGATACGCCTTTATCGCCAACTCCTGCACGTCTTTCGGAATTCCCGCCGGCGGAGGCTGCCGTAAAACAGAAGAAGCAATGACTTCGTGGAATTGCTTCCCGATCGCCATTGCTTCCGTTTCCTTCTCCGGCCTCCCCAACACGTACCGGAAATAGTACGCGTGGGGGCAGGAGTCATATTTGAAGAGTCGGCTATAACTCCATTTCCAGGTCACGCCGTTCTCTCCTTCATTTTTTGCAACTCTCGCTGAATGGTCCCTTCCAAATCCGCCGCTTTCTCTTCGTTCCGAATTGCTTCTACAAGTTCGCGAACGATGACATCCGCTCGTTTGGCCCATTCCGCCCACAAATCCTTGGGGAGCTGATGCATCTTCACGGCTCGCTCCCAAAGGCTTTCAATGCCGGTATCTCTCTCGGTTTTCCTGACGAAATCCTCCGCGGCTTTTTCATTCGCCAGGTATTTGCCAAGCAGAAGGACATGGAACGCTTCCTTTGATTTCTCAGACGTGAATAGTTGCCACTCCCGCCATGCCCACTGAAGAACAGCACGTGCATAATTCGGGCTGGTGTGAAACATTTTCCCGTCGATCTTCCCGAGAAAGCCCATCAATTTCCATTGGTGTGCGGAAAGCTTCATTGCAGGATGATCTTCCCATGTCTTTTTCTTCCGCTTTTTCCTTCGGGCGGCTTCATGTTTGGCCTTGTATTCATCGATCACTTCTTGTTCGCCTTTTCCTTCCAGAAGACCGATGAATTTGGCCACGCCCCCTTTTTCCTGGCAGCGAAAGCAGTGATACGTATTCTTGACCGGATTCAGGTAAAGATGGAACCCGCGATCCGCTATACCGACAATCTCAGCGCAGAACGGGCAATGGACGCGAATCTCACCTCTCGGCGCAGCCTTTTGCTGTGCCAAGAGATTAAAACGATCAGCAACGTCAAGGATTTCAGGAAAAATGCTCATGCACTGCGCACCTCCTGAATCTCTTGGCCGCTGCGGCCGGCAATTGCCTCAAAATCCCCCATCGTGCGAGTAAGGAACTTTAACAATTGTCCTCCCATCAAGTTGTTTAAGTCTTGTTGGGCCACCGGATGATCTTCCGGAATCAGGACTTTGCTGCCGTTATGCAGGAACAAAATAAAGCAAGGGGTGTCGTTGATGGCTGTTCCTTGCACATCCGTTACAGTACCTGTAATCCAACGGGGCGTATCGGACGGAGTGATGGCAGCATGTTCCTTATGAGTACCGGATTGATTTTGTGGCGCCGGCTTCCCTTCTTGTCCTTGCGGCCGGTTTGACGTCCTTCTGCTTTCGTTCCTGTTGTGACCGGGCGTTCCATTCTCACGTCGTTGGTTGGGTTCATCTGATGGAGCCGCTTCAGCCCAATCCTTCAAGTCCTCAACATCCTGGGTAAAGATACCTGAAGAACGGGTTGCAGAAAGTACAGCGTCAATTAGGCCGCGCTTCTTGGCCATCTTCAGAACAGTGTTCCACAATGAGTGGAGATCCTCATTTTCGATCCGGTATTTGATATAGGTTCCGTTTCCGTTCTTTTTCGGAAAACTCTTCTGTACCAAGGAGTTTTTATCAATCCCCCTCGGCAACTCGTTTTCGAAGACCCAACGCCAGCGATATCGACTTTCCATGGTATTGGCTTCCCCAACACCATCAGCAATGGTTACACCGCTGCGACGATGAATCAGGCTAATCGTTACCCGAGCCCGATAGTAGCCGGTATCTCTTTCCGCCGTTTCTTCGATCATCTTTACGATCGGTGAGAACCCATACAGTTCGCATAGTTTTTCGGCACCCGCTTTCAATAGCGTTGGTTTCGCAGTACCTTCCAGAACGCCGTAATCTTGCCCCTCAATCATGACTTCCTTGAAGAATTGCTGCGTCAGATTGAGTTTTTGTTTCATCTCCTGCAAGACAGCGTGCATCTCTTGGGAACTGTAGCCCTCCATCAAGCGAGTTTCCTGTCCATCGATGACCGTCAGTTGGTTATTCATAGCATCTCCTTTCTTCGCCTCTCGGCCAACGTGCTATTGTTTTCTCCCGCACGAGGGATTTTGTGTATACAAAAAGACTTCTCCCGAACCATCAGAGAGAAGTCTTTTTTGTCCTGCGATGACCCATTCCCTAGAACGGCAAATCGTCATCCGTAATATTGATTGGTTTTCCTGAGCCACCGAACGGATCGGCAAATGGATCTCCAGGGGCAAAGGGATCATGGCTTGGTTGCTGATTGCCCGTACGAGTCTCCTCTGCTTTCTCAAGGAAATAAGCACGGTCCGCCACAACCTCCGTCACGTATACCTTTCGTCCTTCCTGGTTTTCGTATGACCGAGTTTGCAGCCTTCCTTCCACCCCAACTTGTCGGCCCTTGCGTAAGTAGGTTGCGCACAGATCGGCAAGTTTCTGCCAGGTTACGATGTTGATAAAATCCGCTTGCCTTTCTCCTTCTTGATTGGCAAACGGGCGATTCACAGCCAACGTAAACGTCGTAACAGCGATCCCGTTTGTCGTGTAGCGCATCTCTGGATCTTTCGTCAGCCGACCAATCAAGACGACTCGATTCATTTCTTCTCCTTTCCGCCGATTTCTCGGCCCGTGCTTTTGGTACGCCCGCACGAGGGACAAAATAAAAAAAGACTTCCTAACCTTAGCGGTTGAAAAGTCTTGGTTTCCTGTGCCTGATGAAAAAACTCATGACAGGCTGTATTTACTTACAAACTCCTCCGGGGTCAAAAACTCAATCTCTTGGATGAGTCTTTTCCCCTCTTCATCGGTGACGTACTCATGGAGTGTCGTTAAACTCCGGTCATTGGAGACGACCGCTTGTGCACCACCATCAATTGCGCACTCAATAAACATGGAGTCATCCGGATCGTAGCACCAGGAATACACGGTTGTTGAGCGTACCCTATTGGCCCGAAGCAAATAAGTCGCCGCTACTCTCAATGGTGGTTTCGGGTTTTGCCCTTTCTTTTCTGCGACGATGACAATCGTGGCAGCAAGCTCTTTCGCCATCTCATCCGTCAGTAGTACCTGATGTTCCCGAATGGACAACGAAAGAGCCCTTTGAGCCATCCTATTTTGTTCCAACGTCGCGCGAATGATTGTGCTGGTGTCGATTACCACGTTCATTGTTCCACCACCTTACGGATGGATCTGCGAACGTCTTTAATGATCGCATCCAGTTCCTCATCGCTTAATGGCTTCGTGTTTGCAGCCTCTTTCCAGCACTCTTCCAGTTCTTTTTCAAGAGTGTCCATGTCATCCCTCTCCTTTTGCATGTGTATTCCACCTCCTTCGATACAACGTCTTTCTACCCATTGTATCTCAGAGGAGATGTCCTGAAAACGCAAAAAGGCGTAGTACCTCTTTTTGCACGAAACAATCCTGCAAAAAGCGCACTACGCCTATGCTTCAATACAAAAATCTTCTTGCGCCAAGTTCCACGGTCATGCCCAACACGTCCGCAGTTTGCGCCAGTTACGAGTCCGTGCCTAGCTCTCTCGTAACCACCATGTCGTCTTGTCTTTGCCAGGTAATGACAAACACGACATCTTTTCCGCCCATGTTGTCCAATCTGCTTCCCTTCGCAGGATTGGAAGAGGCGCACCATGGGTCAAAGCCTCACATAGTCCATCAGGTACTGCGCTCAACACAGACCATTCACCTCATAGGGAAAAGGTATTGCCAACTACCCAACGGTATGAGGTATCCCGTTTCTTCGCAATCTCCCATGCTCAACATGGTGGATTGTATACGAACCCCTATCCGCTTCACGGAAAAAGCCTCTGATGATTCGTATATTGGACTTGGTTTGCCCATATTTTACCTAATGCTCTATCCCTTCGTCAAGAGGGACAGAGGAACGGGCGTCCAATTGTGTTCCCACTTCATCACCATTCCCTTTTCCCATACGTCCAGGGTCGCTGCAAAGTGTCCCGGCTGAATGACAGATCGAAACTCGTCCCAATTTCCTCCGAACCATAAGACCCGCTCCCGTTCGGGAGGGTGGACATCCCCATACAAAATCCGAATGTCCACCAGTTCGTCTCCAATCCGGATCGTGCCCCCGCTTGGGTTTGTCTGAATATCAATGGGCTCCACGTAGTCCAGCCAGTGATCCAAGACTCGCTCCAGGATCAGTTTTTTTACGGCCGCGTCTCCGGCAAGAGGTTCGATAGCGTAAACGGTGAGCTTTTGGTTATCCTCGGATTGGGCTTGGCCGCGCATAATGATGCCAGCGGATAAAAGCTGCTTGATCGTTTCCCGTGTTTCCCTCTTGGTGGCATGAAACCAGTCTGCGGAAGTGGCCGTGATGATCCCGATGGTTCTCACCCATTCCAGCAGCGGAGACTGAACCTCCAGAGATGAGGTTTGCGTAGGTTCCCAGTTGAATGTCCATGATTTCCCGAACATGTTTTCTCACCCGATCACACGGGTAATTTCGCCGCTCAACCGCCGCTCTTTGTTGTTGATCCGCTGCAGCTGGATGAACACTACTTGTCCCTCTTTGAGCAAGCCTTTGTGCAGGCTTCGCTTCGGATGCAGGCAATACACATCCAATCCAGGAACCAGTTCGACCCAATACCCAGCGTCGAATTGGCGTTTAATCACGCCTTTGTACACACCACGGAGATTGAACTTTGTGCCAATCAAATCCCATTTATCCTGGAGAACAGGTACCACGACAAGCCGAATGGACGAAGCAGGCACTTTCTCGCCTTGATCTTCCCCGGCTGCCGCTTCACTCTGTTGTAAAGCTTGCCCATCCCTGACGATCTCCTTGACTTCAACGGTGATTGTATGGCCTACCTGATACACGTCTCGCAAATCCTTAAATGGCAATTTCAAGTCGGAATTGGTAAACGTAAATGAAAACCCGGAGGTTTCTGCCACGATACGGTTCTGCGATACTTTTGTCACCGTAGCCGTGTATTGATCCCCTACCTTCACCCGCCGTAAGGCAATTTCCTGCATCAGTTCGATGGCACGGATACGGCTGCACAGCACTTGTTCGGCGTCCTGGTCAATGTGCAGGATCATGACCGGAATGGTCTGCCCCAGGAATTCATTCATCTCGGATGATTTTTCTACGCCTGTTTCCATTCGCGGAACGATGCCTTTCACAGTCCCAGTTGGCTCTACTTCCAATACCCAGCAGCGAACCGATTCTCCGTTCAATTTGTGTGTTTCCAAGCCGACAACATTTGCCTGAATGGCCATGTTGTTTTGTTTGGCAGCGAACAGCTCCGCCCAGAAGTTTTTCTGATCCCCTTTGCGCTCGAAAATGTTTGCCAACATGAGTAATTCCTCCTCTTTTGAATTTGAGAAAATAAAAATAGCCCTCTTCCTTATGGGAGAGTAGCTATTGATCATATCTTCCAATATCTTTCTTCTCGCTCGTCCAGAATGAATGCTCCCGTTTTTATGTCCACTCGGAGAAATGGAACGAACGGAACCTCCTCGCTGACTTTTGTTGATCTCTGCTTCCGGGTTGTTGGCTTCTTGGTAGCCACCATCCGTTGCTCGTTGACAGCCGCTTGTCTTGCCATGTCATACCCACCTTTACCAAATATGCTGGAAGCCCCCGCTAGGAGAACGCTTCCCAAAGGGTTAAACCCGATCCTATCGTGATTCCTGCCAAAACCAGGGACCAAAATCGCCATTTCATTCTTTGGATACCCCACTTCACTTAAGGGAAGCCACGTTATCCCGTTTTTCGTTTGGCTTTTCGTAACGTAAACCATTTCACTTCCCCGGAAACATTGGACTGTTCTGGAAACACAATCGTGATCTTCTTTGTCGGCTGATCTCCCCCCTCTTGTGAGACTGCTGCTTTTTCCTCCTCTGATTCACTCGGAACATCTGTCGAGATCATCTCCTCCTTTCGTTTTCTTTTCACTGTTTCTAACCACGCGAATGGCTTCCGTTTTTCTTCTTCCTCCTTCCCTTCTGGTATTCGAACCAGTTCCCCCTTCACGAGCTTGGGTACCTGCAACTGCCCGTTCTTTACGAGCCTGGCGACAAAGTGATAGGCAGGCAATTCCATGAGCTGTGTCGGAGTAAACCGCGGTACTTCCTTTTCCGTCTGGGTCACTTTGTCCGCCGTGATTGCTTTTATTCCCATATGGGTGTCGTACATTTTGGTCTGATTAACGCGCTTTTCCGTCCCAAACAAGGCGCTGAACTTTTTTGCATCCGCTTCGTGTTCACAGGCGAAAATCAATTTGTTCCGGCAGTTGGTCATAATGGTATCCTCCAAGCCGGGATATCCGTCTACCTTCAGCTGGGAAATATTCTGGATGGCGATCGTACACGCGTTTCGATATTTCCGCCCCAACGTCAATAGTCGGCGAAAATCCGGATTGAGATATTCCGGCAGCTCGTCAATGAAGGTGTAATGTGGGCGCCTCGTCCATTGGTTCCCCGGCCGACGAAAAACAGCGTTTTGAAATGTCATAATGGCAAACTGGCCGAAAATGCTGCTGAGATTCCCCAACTCTCCCAACGCGGAGTTAATGAGAACCACCCCTCCGTTTGCCAAATGATCCTCAAACCGGACACTCTCGTCCTTCTTTTTCGTCAGCAGTTTCAACACCAGCTCGTTCCCAACCAAGTCTTCCAGCTGCATCCGAAGGCCCGTAGAGATTTTGGTGAAGTTTTCACTGTCGAAAACCTCAACCTGAAAAAACTCCACAAGGTCATCTCTCCTGTATTTTCGTTCATAATCCGTGATGTGTTCCTTCAGCGTTTTGAGATTTCGGAGCGCGCGGACAATATGCAGCAGATCGGCATCGTCTCCGTACAGACGCTTCAAAAGCAAGACCGCATTTCGTGCAGCCATTTCCTGCACCAATGCAAAAAAGGCTTCTTGTTTGCCAAAAAGCCTTTTCAATACGGTCCTCGTCATTTCCGCGACGACTTGAGGTTCGCCCAAAAGCGGGTTTAAACCATCGCTTCCGTCCCACGTTGGATCGATTCGCCAAACCGGGATACCGTAGGCAAGGCACCCTTGGTAAATATCCTCCACAAAGTCGCCGCTTGGCTCCAAAATCAGCATCCCGACACGGTTTCCACGCTTATACGACTCCAAGATTTGCATGGCCATGGGAGAGAGCAAGTAACTTGTTTTCCCGCTCCCGGTTGGTCCCACAACTAAGGTGTGCAAAAACACATCCAGTCCGCCATAGGTGACAACCATGTTCGTTTGTTTCGCCTCCTTTCAATATCGACCGCTTGAAAAAATTCGTTTTAGACTTGAACGACCCACGCATTAAAAAAGCAGTCTAAAACAAGACAAAGTTTTAGACTGCTTGCGTTGTTAGTTCACTATAGACCGAGGAAGTTGAATAACAATTAACTATACTTTCAAACATAGTCCTGTAACCGACAGTGTATCAATTCTTTCCATGCCGGTTAATAAGATTTCAATAATCCTCTTGAAAAGAGAGTTGCATTTCTTGGGGCAATCATTATTTACCTAGCTCCCATACAGGTAGAGTGATACACTCTTTTCCTTTTGGGAAAACATATGCACTTGTGGTCCATTGTTTTTTTGGATGCCCGCCTACGATCAGCAATGTAGGCTCTGGACAATTATATCGCTTAGAATTTGCTATTTGTTTCATTTGCAAAATATCCTGATGACTCGGTACTGGTTTTCCATTGGGATGAAAGTGCCACTCTCCAAGGTAGTATTGCTGATGTTTTTCCCAATATTCATCGAGCAGCTCAATGAGACCGAGAGTGCCTCTATAAAACGTATATCTTCCGTGCTTAGAGTCTTTAGGTGGTCCGGAAATCTTAGTGACTTCAGCAATGGTATTATCTTGCTTGTATAACCCTATAAGTATTCCCCCTGTTTCATTAGGAAAACTTTTTGTACACTCTTGTAACATTTCTCGCTCGTGGTTTGCATCCAAAGATAAGCCGATAACAGCGGTCTCGTTCCAGTATAGTCTTTTACTCATTTTCATCCTCCTGGTAGACCAATTCTACACCATGGAAGAATCCATTTTGCCATTTTTGCTCATAAACCAGTAGCGTTGGTTTTTTCGGTGGAGACTGAATAAATTTTTCAATGCTCTTTATTACAATTCCAGACATCATCCAAATATCATCGATTCTCGCAGGAAAAACAGGATGCCAGCATCCAATTCCTTCTCGAGGCATCTCTTCAATATCATAACTTTCCCTTTCTCTTTCCAACCAAGGTTTCATGATACGAAAAAATGCAGCCGTTGAAAACTCATCACCTTTCTGACAATATATGAACAAACGCTTGGCAGCAAAACCCAGAGATGCTGAAATGAAAGTTTTTGGTTTTTTCCACGTGGTTTTTTCCAACTTAAACAGCACATCATCTTCCCCAGTACAATCTAAGATGACCTGATATTGGTTTAATAGCTCAGCAGAATCACATGGTAAGTACCCAGAAATCGAGTTAACATTGCTATGAGGTACTGATTGATTTAAACGCTTTGCAACCGCCTCGGCTTTATTATCTTTCAGATCCAACAATCCAAGTGTATGGCGTGTTAAATTTCCTATGTGCAGTTTATCTCCATCCATTAAGGTTAAATTTTGAACATCAGCGCGCACTAGTTGTTCTGCAACAACGGAACCCAACGCTCCCACTCCAATTTGTAATATCGATGTATTGGTTATGCCTGGGGGTAGTTTCCCACGATTAAAAATCTCATTTCTGTGCCAGTTCTCTGAATGAATCCATGTAATCGTTTCGCTTCCCCTTAAAATTTGGGTTCTATCTCTGTACCAGTAACCTTTTTCACCTTTTCGAAAACCGTTAGGCACTCGATTTCCACTAGACAATACAGGAAGCTGAAAAGCTTGCCAAAATCTAATGCAAGGTAATTCACCGACTTTTTCTGGTATGGGGAATCCTAACAGCACATAATGAGGTCTCCCGTCCCGAAATAAACGTGCGGCATTTTTTATGATCTCCATAAGATCGATTCCTTGTGAATTGCATACTTGGCACAACTCATGCCAAGACATCGGAGCTTGCCAAGGATCAATTACAGGTACCGCATTGAGCTTAATCCATAAGCCTCTAGTATTTGCATTCTCAACCGAAAAAGCTTTCCCCCACTTTGGCTTGTACACTTCCCTTCCACCTAGAGTCTTAAAACTTTTCGTTACAAATATTTTCGGATCGTCTTTTATTCTTACAAATTCAACTAATCCGTATGTGTAGCTACTTTCATTCCACTTGTCGAAGGTTGTAGGGCTTTCTGAAAAGGCGATTATTGATGATGCATCAGTTCTAAACTGGGGTAATTCAAAAGGATCTCCATTTGATTGCAGGGAATCTCTCGAAGCCGCAAGTATCCATGCTTTTGCGCGTTCAAAGTGCCAAACGAGACGGTTTTCTTCATCATGTGGTCCAAAATCATATCCCGTCCTTCCAAATACTCTAATGACTGGATCAAGACATATTTTCCCTTTTCGCCATGGTCTGTCCGTCTCCGTATCTCCATTATAGTTTTGATGTGGAAAGGTTAATGAGATTCCGTCATCTGTAGCGGGGAAAAATTCTATTTCGCCTTGTGGATAGCTGTTATCAACATGAATGTACCATTTCGTCTGAACTGGAATTCGGCCATGTGGGTCGGTATCCACTGTTAAAGCGGCAAAAAGGACCCACTTATTAAACAATGGGTCCCAACGAAAATCATGAAGTAATTCTACTCCATTCACTGCTTCCAAAGCTCTTCTTCCTATCAAAAGAGCTTCTGAAGGTTCTTTTCTAATCAAATTAAGCAAATCTCCCACCACCAGGAATTGTTTTATCAGTTCTTGTAGTAAAACCTCCCTGAGAACCAGTAGAGTTACTTGAATTTGTTGATCTCTTCGGCGGTTCAGGGAATTTATTCCCGAAAAGTTTACGCCATTCCTCGGCACTCTCCTCTACTGTTTCAGCATCAAGTGCCTTACGAGCAATAATAGCTGCATCCTTAACTTTTTCGTAAAACGCTTCATATTCTTCATCAGTTACTCTTCCTAAAACATCGTGCTCGGGAACACCGTGATCACTTAAAAAAGGCTTTTCCTTATAGTTGTCAACAATATATTCAAGTGTAAAGGTAACCCCTTCAGCTACTGATTCAATTCCATCAGGGCAAGACTGTCCGATTAAGTGCTCTAATGGGTAACTTTTAGGGTTATTTTCCGGGTCGTTTATTCGTTTCCACCACTTTAATGCTTTTACTACATTAACATAGTGCTTATTGCATTTTGCGTTCTTATTCCACGTCCAACGTATTTGTTCCAAAGGATGTGTTTTGACCCACTTCTCTACATTCCGGTCTGGAATAAATAAAGGAGAAGTTTTCCATTCGGGTTCAGTAGTACTTTCTGTTAAAAAAAAGGGGATGGGGGTACTTACTGATTTGGAGATTTCTTCATAGTCTTCAATAGAATATGTGTTTAACAAATCTTCAGACTGTAGGATACCTTCTTCAGCCTCAGATGGAGCTGAAGTGATCACGAGATCAAGGTCAACATAACTAAGTTCTATGCCAATGGAACGCCCTTGATAGCGATATTTGCCTGCATAGTACTTTTCCAAAAATGGCTCAAAAACCTTCATCGCTTGTTCAGGGGTATATTCATCTTGAGATAATCTTGTTACGACGATTACATCTACATCAGACCGTTGCTCATTTTTTGGTCGAATAGCAGTCGATCTTCTGTAACTCCCTTGAAGAAACGTACTCACAATTATCTTAGATAATGTTTCGTCTTTGTTTAATCTATCTCGTAGAGTTGTATGCCCTGTAATTAAATCATTAATTTGACTCGGAGTTAATCGAATGTTTCGCAAAAAATCGCTGAAATAGGTCGGTAACTTCATAATTGGATCCTCCTTTTATTTTGGAAAAGTAATTCCTGGCTGGTACTTCCCAGGCATTTGAGTATCGAAATCATATTCATATATCGTACACTTTCCGAAAGATTTCGCAAGTTTACCGATAAAGAACAATAGTGCGTTCGGACCAGCGTAAAATATATGCAAATGACCTGTTCGTTCATGTATGTTTCTTGATTTCACTTTCGCTGTTATCCGGTCGGCAAGGAACAATGCATGATTTGCATCTTGAATAGCAAATGCACTTGGACCACCTTCTACCAAACATGTAATAATACGACCAACGGGAAGATTGGCCTGATTTATATAAACCAACACATCTTCAGTTATGTCATGTTTGACGCCTATGGCAATTGCTACGTCGTGCCCTTTCCCAGATAGCGTTGTTTCGGCATACTCCCAATCTGGATAGACCTTTTGCTGATTTTGTTCGTCCGGGCGCCATATTTGTTTTCCGCCTCTGAATACTTTTTGAACCGGCGCTACATCAACACCTGAACTAACGTTTAAATGGTACCCAGCAGCAAAAGCAATACTGGCATGGGCATCCAGGTGAAGATTATACTGTTTTCCCCGAACAAATGACCTTTTAATAAATTCTTCTATTTCCGAAGCGATGTTTTGCCAACTATAACCCTCTTTCAAATAACGTCCTTCAAAATATTTTTCCAACGGCAGCATATTTTCCGTTTCGTCTTCCATGTTCTCTGCCCACCTGTAGAAACTTCTTATTCCTACTTCAATTGCTGAAGTGCTACTAGCCGTTACTCCTCTCCATAGCCCCTCTCTTTTACAACATTCCAATAGTTCTTGCTTTTGGAATAAGACTTTTCCTTTTTTAAAAAGATTTTGAATAAGATTCACATAAGTATGTGTATTTACCGCTTCATTTATTGGTTGGAGACCGACAGCAAGAAGGCGATCATTCAATCGCTCGGTTAGTTGGACCATCGTTCCTGAGCCTAGAATGAGTCGCAAAGATGCGAGTACTTCTAGTAATTCCTGATCACTAGCTAACCCCATGTGTTCTCGCCAAACTGCTCTAATTTTACCCATCTGGCTCGCGTCTGTTTTTCCCTCCATTAACTTACTGAGGCGAAGTGCTCCACCCGTGTTACTAATAAGGATACGCAGGGGATCAGTCGGATTAATTATCCATGGGGTTACTAAATGAAACCGACAATTTTTCCCTTGTTGCTTCATGAGTTGGTACGCGTTCTTTAATTTTTGCAAAAAGGACACGGAGGTGGCATTGATGAAGGCAGGATCGCATAGACTTTGCCAAGTAATCGTTCCTTCCTGTGCTACATGATACTTGATCTGATAGAAATCCATATGTAATGGATTACCCTGCTCATCTATAGAAGGTGGATCATAGATGACCACGACGTCATCAAAAGATTTTGCTAAATCATATTCATAGCCAACCGAATTAACCCGAGTGTGCTCTTGAAATAAGCGGCAAGCCATTAGCCAAAAGTATAGTGCTTGATAATCATCACCTTGCATGCGTGCTACGACTGAATTGCTCATAATGCCCCCGATTTCTCTGTCTTCTTATCGATCTTTTCATTTTTTATATGTTCTCTTCTATTATAACTGAGGTATCCAGTAATATCCAATGGTTGCAGATTAACTGACACATTAATTCATAGAGGAAAATAGCTAGTCTCAGGTCCTAAATTGGTTTAAGTTTAATAAGCATTTCCGAGATTCAACTTCTCCCCCGATAATGCATCAACTCATCCCCTTATTCCCCACCTGGACGAAATGGTTCGCTTGTGATCTCGCTTGTACGATCTACCCCCAGCTGGAATTCGATTAGCTCCCAATCTTGGCCCATGGCCTTCTTTACCGAGCGGGTCAACGTCCCCATGGACGACGTTACCCATTTGGGAAGGGCAACCGCAAAGCGGTGACACATCTTGATGCCGACCACGGCATATAAGACGGTCACCGCTAACGTAATCAACAACCAGTTCATCGCCCCATCCCCGTTCCAATACTCCAAGGCTACCTGGTACAAGGCGAGACGGACTTCATCTCCCTTCCATCCCATAAGAATCCAATAGGCCGCGCCCATCCACCAGCCGGAATACGTCTCCTGTTTTTTCCATACCCACAGAGTTATCCCCAGTATCCACAGAATCCCCAACCAAAGCAAGAGAGGAATCCAGGTCATCGGAAGGGTGTTCGCGAGAACAAAACCTGCTACGACGATGACGAGAAACGATACTCTACCTTCACCCGTCATAAGGCCCCCTCCGCTTTCCAGACGTTCCCCCCTGCTGCTCTCATGGCTGCTTCCCATCCTGCACCAAGGCTCAAAATGGCAATTCCTTCATCGTAGGGAAGAACGTACTCCCAATAATCAGGAAGGCCCCACTGTTCCATGCACCACCCATTTCGACTGAGAACGATCACGCCGTCCACGACACCTCGTACCCGACGGGATTCTTCTTTCGCCCGGTAGATCGGCAATCTCCCTCCCTGCGGTTCGATCACGAACAAGCCATACTTTTGCTCTTCCCAAATGAGGATGCCGCCAATACGAGATTGCTCTCGATCTTGGCGGCCCCAACCGACAAATTCATACTTTGGTATCCACACCCATCCTGCTTTTTCGCACGCTACCGCTACGTTCATAATCCATAGGCGGTTCCATTGCGCTACTTTACTGTCATTCCGCCATTCTTCCCATCGGCGAATCTCAATCTCCAACCGTTCCAGGCTCCACCCCTCTACATCAGCCAACACTTCCAGTCCTTTTTTCAGTAGATACCAGCAGTATCCCCTCGGCCACTCCCGGTTGTAGATTGCTCGTTTGGCAATGTAACCGCGCTCTTGTAACGTTGCGATTCGTGTATACCCGTATCTTCGGCCATCGAAAATACGTTCTCGTAACACATCTGAGGTGCAACCACGATAGGCCCATATCATCCGAAACAGCGCAATGTCATTTGACGTGATCTCTGGTGTTCTCACAAGCGTTCCCCCTTTTTCGTTGCTGTACGGCTCGCAACCGTCGAGTGCTGGGCACTCTCTCACTTGCTCGCCCGTTTCCGTTTACCGATCAACTTTCAAACAGCCAACATTCCCTCTTTCTATCCCCGTGGAATTGCAGCTCTTCCACCTGCATTTTGACCTCTCCCGGCTGCTGGTCACATGGCCAGATTAGGGGCTTCAGCCTCCGGCCTTAGCCCCTAATCCCACCGGAATTGCCCTTTGATTGCACAACCCCGACCCCCAATCTCCAAAACCCTTAGAAGGACATGGGATAAGGACACTTTTTTCATATGGAATCTGTCTTTTTACTCCTTCCCTGTAGTTAACCCCCGAAAGACAGATATGGAACCAAAGAATCTTCACGACACCCGGCATCTGAATTTTGCTTTCCTTAAATAGCACCGTTTAAACATAGGGAATCAAATGATTCTCACGAACCCCTGTTTTCACTCTCTGTATCGTATGGATTCTAATTTGAATCCATAGGATAGCCGCTAACGTCATATGGAAATTTCTGTAGATTTTTTTGATTCAATACGAAAGAGCGCTTTGATTCCATACGTATGCCACCGCTGTTTTTCGGGTTTTACACCGCCAAGAAATCCATTAATTTTCGTCTGGGCAGCACGTACATTTCCGTGTGGGGGTGATCGACGTTTGGTTCATAGTCAAACAAAAGAGACACCCGACTTTTGTTGTCGTCGGGGATGAAATAGGCGTTTACCAACGCATCGATCATCCACTTGTACACGTGGTTGTCCAGGTCAATGAGAAGATTGGCGGGATAATGGTTCCGAATCCAGACCGCCACGGGCTCCTGGAAGTAGTAACTTCCCACTCCATCCCTCGTATTAAAACCATCCCAAGCCTTCCTGCGGTCCGGCTGCCAGAATGCTCGCAAGGCTTCTTCTGTTCCTACCAACCACTCCTGCTTGATCTGTTCTCGCAACCCTGGTGCGTGGTTCTTCAATCGACTGAACACAGGAGCCAATTCCGGATAGACCAACCGAAAACAATGGTCTTCCAATGGTTCCAACACCGGTTGAAAAGAGCATGGATTTTCCACAGGATTCCTTTCTTTCATCCATTCCTTTAGCTGATACTGCGCTTGCAGGAGAAGTTCATAGGCTTGTTCCACCCCTGTACGTTCCCACATAAAACCACCTTATCAATAAATTGGGCAGAGAATACCGTCACCATCCGTTGGGATACTATCGGCATACATACCGTTCACCCTAAAATGCTGTATTCTCGGCTCTCTGTTGCAATTGGTATAGGATACCGACAGTATCCGTAGGGATACCGTTGTATGCTATTACTGGTTTTCATGCAGACGAATCTTCCGCAGCGCATCGAAACGGTTTCCTGGTCGTTGGCCAAAGCGGTTCGGCTGCTCCTCTTTCTTCTCCTTCTGATTCTCATCGTCTTTGGTGACGGCTGACTGTGATCGACTGAACACTGACTGAAATCCTCCCCCAAAACCACCCCCTCCGAATTTGTTCGTTTTCGGCTGATAGGGGTTGAACGTTGACTGTTTCACATTTTTGATAGCGGCAGACACATCAACATCCAGTTCCGATTCTTGTTGAACCTGCTCTTGTTTTTCCTTGATCTGTTGAAGTTCTGTCGCCAGCTCGGCGAAACGGCTTGGCATCCCCATCCCAGCAAAAAAAGTGTAGATGACCGCGTAATTTTCATTCCAGATCGGGTCGCCAAACTTACCTCTCATTTGCGTAATCGGATTGTAGTCACTGATCACTTTCTTGATCGTCCGTTCCGTGATGACATCCTTGAAAAAGTCCGCATTGGACGGTCGCAAAATAAAACCGCCGTACATCGTCGCCGTTTGGTACTGGTGCCCGCAAGCAAAGTATCCCTTCTCGATACTCGATCTCATCTTTGTTTCCAGTTTTTCGATGGTAAAATCCGGTTCCAACCGCGCTTTCGCTATCGTAAGAAGCTTGCCGGAGAGCTGCATCAGCTTGATGAAGTCTGAAGGGTCATAGGTTACGTTGTCGCTTCCAAAATTGGCAGGGATGAGATTGGCTTCGTGGATGGTACTAATGACCGCATTATTCCCCTCGTCTTTCCAGGACAGGTTCGTATGTTGGAGTGTCCGCGATCCCTTCTTCAATTCAAAATCATGGTAAATCTTTTTGTTGTCGGTTAAAATCACGCTGGCTAATGGCTTTGTGTCAGAGTATTCAAATAAATCTTCCTGTATCTTGAGAAAATCCTGAATCTCCTTTAACAGCAGCAAGGCATTTGCGATTTCATCAGGATCGTCAATCGGCAGCGAAATGAGTAAGGTGATCGGAACAGGAAAGAATCCTTCCTTGATCAAATTGAGGGTTAAAGAGCCCCAACCGGTTCCCACCCCACCCCCAGCGCCAAGTGAAATGATCAGATGCTCCACATTTGCAAATTTCTTTTCCATGGCAGCAGCCAACTGGCTTCTCAATTCATTCGCCTTGGGATTCAACGTCGGATCGAATAACTCGACCACAAGAGAAGGAGTACGGGCAGCTCCTTTCATTCCGTCAAAGTGAATGCGATCCTTTTCCGGGATGTTTTTCAGGTGAATCATATCCGCCTGGGCAAAGTTGATTGCCAACGTTGGGTAACATTGTGTCCCATCCGCAAAGCGATAACCAGCAAAGATATCCGCATCCTTGTTCCCCTTTTGACCGGCGCCTATCACACCAAATCGCAAGGACACATCTTGGATGAGGCCGTTGCTTGTCATGAACTCCAATTCCTTACTGTTCATCAGACTCATGGTATCCCCCCTCGTTTGAAGTCAGCAACAAATAATCTACAAACGTTTGTCCTTCCTCGGAGAGTGAGTAGAGCGTTTCTCGTCTTGGTGTCCTCAACATGAGAAGTCCTGAAAAATACAACGCTTCAACACAAGCATGGACGACTGTTTTGCTGTATCTGCTCGTGTCAATGATCGATTGTTTATTGATCTCTCCACTCTCTCCGATAATGCAAAGAACTTCCTTCATGGGTTCAGTCAAACGGGCAGAGAACAAAGCATAGTGTTTCGACTCGTACAATCGGGTCATAGTTTCACCATTCCTTTAACTGTCTCCATTTCTTTTAGAAGCCAAAATGGTAACTCTCGCTTGTACATAATGTTTAGCTTTCTCAGCACGGTCTGGCTATGTTTTTCCGCTGTATAAGGAGAAACCTCCAAATGAACCGCAACTTGCGGGATGGAGTATCCTTGCAGCAGCATGGCCAGCACTTTTGATTCTTGAGGAGTTAGGCCATATTTTTCGGAAACTCCGTTCATCAATTTGTCTAGCAACTGGTTTTCTGTCATCGTCAACACCTCCTTAATCCAGAATGCACATCGGCTTGTAAGAATTGTTCAAACTGATCAGCCGGCAGCGGTTTACTGAACAAAAAGCCCTGCATGACAAAACAATCTTTCTGCATGAGATAATTCTTCTGTTCTTCCGATTCAACTCCCTCGGCTACAAGCTGCAGATTCAATTCGTGAGCGAGACGAATGATGGCTGAAGTAATCGGAACTTCCTGCTGGCTGTTTTCCACATCTTGCACAAATACTTGGTCGATTTTCAATGTGTCAACTGGAAACATGCGCAGGTAATTAAGCGAAGAGTATCCTGTACCAAAATCGTCAATCGCGATCTTTATTCCAATCCCTTTCAACCTGGCGAATGTAGAAAGGGTATGTTCTTGTCGAAGCGCAATGTTCTCCGTCAGTTCAATCTCCAAACACTCTGGGGGCAACCGAGTTTCTTGCAAAACATTCAAGATAACCGCAACAAAGTCGGCATGTTGGAAGGAATGCGGGGAAATGTTGATAGCGATTCGTATTGGCCCATAAGTATTTAGCCACCTCTTCGCCTGTCTGCAAGCAACTGTTAATACGAATCGGTCCAATTCGGCAACCAGACCATTCGATTCAGCTAGGGGAACAAAAATTCGTGGCGAAATCTCCCCTAACAATGGGTGTACCCATCGTGTGAGAGCTTCCGCTCCAATAACCTGACCTGTCCCAACGTGAACAAATGGTTGGTAAAAAATCTCAATCCCTCCCTGCTTTCCCGTTGCCAACGCTTTTCGTAATTCTTGTTCGCATATTTCTTTGGCGTGCTGGATTACCGGCAGATCCATCGACACCTCCTCCTTATTACCCTACCGAAATCGTCGGCAGCAGGATCATGAATGAAAACGTGATAAACGGTGCAAACGGTACATGAACCTGTTTCATCACTTTGGAAAAGATGAGCCCCGACAAAAAAGACAATAAGATCACCCCATTTACGAGCGGGAACCCAAGCGCAAATCCCAAGAAGGTAAGGAGTTTCATATCCCCTCCCCCAATGCCGTCTTGCACGAACAATGAGAGTCCCAGCAGCATGGATAACACAAAAAGACCACCAAATACGGAATGCCCCAATTGGTCATGAAAGTAATGGAACAGGAGCGCAACCACCATAGACGGATAGGTCAACCAATCCGGAATGATCCGCCATTTCCAATCCGTCCAAGCAGCGATCAGCAGGACAATGAGAGAGAACCCAATGAGTATCACGTCCTCACCTCATCCAGATTTGTGATGTAAATGTGGCCGACGCTCGTAAGGGAACTTGAGCCGTGATTCCGATGATCTTCAAAGACTGAAATGTGTAGGTGGACGAAACGGCAATCACGCCTTCCTCCCCTTTTGCTAATGGACCAGCTGTAACCGTCAAATCCCATTCAGCAGGGTCCAGTCCGGCATCAGCAAACCGCTGTTGCAAATAGGGGATAGTACCATCCAACAGCCCGCCATGCTCCCCCATCTTTTGAGCCGTGTCATTGATACAAACCTGAGCATTAAGCCATTTTCCTCCCCATTGAACAAAATCACCCATAAGGATGAAGAACGGAAAAATCAGGGAGAAGATGATCAAATACTCAATACTGATAAACCCATTTTGATTTCGTAGTTTTTTCATTGGAGGATCACGCTCCGAAATTCATGTACTTTCCCGGCATGTCGTACACTGGTGGTATAGTCGGAAAAATACGAGTTGATCCAAGGTAAGGCCATGGAGGCCAAACCAAAGATCATCACTGCAGAGACCACCAAAATCACTTTCTTTTCCATCAAGACCGTACCCGATTCATCAAGGCACCACTGGCAGAGAAACCTTCGCATTCGCACCCTCTCCTTTCGGAATTGATTTCATAAATAGAAAAACCGGGCATTTCTGCCCGGCCTCCTTTTACCAGCTTACTTCTTCGTTTATTTGGCTGTTGTTTTTGATGTTGTCGGATGTTTGGCTCCAATAGTCTTTTAAGAACGTATAGCCAAGGGAACTGAATCCAAAAACACCTACGACAATGACGACCAACAGAATTTTCTTTTCCATCAGCACCGTACCACGATCGTTGCGGAGCGGTTTAAACAGGACTTTTCCTTTTTGAATCATTTTTTTCCACATCGTAATCCTCTCCTACATATTTTTTTGGCTTGATTTCTTAGAGATTGCATCTACTCCATAGGGGGATCTCTCAAACTGCTCGCCCCCCTTAAAAGGCAGGTCCTTTGGACAGCATACTCACCAAATACAACGCCATCAGCGTGGCAATAAACAGGATACCGTCCAAGGCAATGATCATATTCATCGCCTTGACCTTGGCAGGACGTACTTGCTTTTCGCGCTCCATGAGTTTTTTGTCCAACTCCCGAAACGTCGATTCCATTTGCCCCAAGATTTCCTGACCATCTTTACCGGGCCCTACTGTCATGTATTGAGAAAGAGCTGTACTGAATTCAATCAATTCCGGCACCTTTGTACTTCTGGCAAATTTTTGAACTGCCTCCTGCGGTGACAGAAACTCCAAGTCTTGTTTGAGTACTTCCGCATACGCTCTCAGCCCACTACCTGTTCCGTGTTCGCAAGCAATTCGCAGCGCATCTGCTGGGGTCTTTTGCCCCTTGAGCAAGAGTCTGACCGTCAATGCAAAGTTGGGCGTTTCCTTTCGTATCTCTTCCCGCAATTTCTTCGCTTTGTTTTTTAGCTCTCTCCTCGGCTCGAAGAAAAAGTATACGGCTAAAAGCATACCCAGAACGAGTATGAACCAAGATTTCACGAACAAGTGAACAATAAAAAACAGCAACAACACACCGACCATGTACACAAATTGTTCAACGACAATCTGCTCAGGTGTCTTCCTCGAATCAGCATCCAGTAGTTCTTGCTCAATCGCAGCTCTGGTTCGCCGCAAGTACTTGTTGGTCAGAGGAAAAAGAAACTCGAATGACCGGTGCCATGTTTGATCGGGTTTGACTTCCTCCAAAAGGATCGATGCCCGATAGGTTGACGAGGGCTGAAACAGGTAAAACAGGATTAGAAAAAGGAGGAAGGCCAGTAACCCTCCCCCAAAAACGAGAAAGATCAACGATCACACCTCTTTTCGGATAATGAAATAACTCACGACGGGGACAAAAAGAGCAATCCCCAGATACACGGTTAACAAGCATTGGCCTACCAAACTATTTGTGTACACTGCAAATATTTCTGGCTGAAAGAACCGGAAAAATGCCACTGCAGCAATGAACAAATAGGACAGCCAACGATTCTCTCGAACAGCACTTAGCATGGCATTGGCCAGCTCCATTCTTGCCAATCGCTTGGTTTGAAAGAAGGCACCCGCAACCAATACGCCTTCGGCTGCGCTGTCGCCAACCGATTGACTGATCTCGGCCATCTTCACAAACAAGTTCATTTCGGGTACTTTGAGCCGTTCCATCATCTCCTGTAGGGCTTCCCCAATCAAAACATCACTGCTGTGGAGCTGGTACACACGCATGAACTCGCTTTTCAACGGCTCGTCCAGGCCCGGAATCGTGGTCTCCAATGCACGTTTCCAGTTTTTTTGAATGCGAAAAGCGGCGCCCAAATTTTGAAGCGCCGGTCCCAACTGCTCTTTTGCCAGATCCCGAATATGGCGTTCTTTATTTAAGTAAAACATCTTGATTGAGAAGTAATTGGCGACCAAAACGAGTATTGGAATAAATGGGTTGAGAAAAAGAAAAGACAAGCCAACTCCGATTCCGAAAGCAAGTCCCCACCATATGACTTGTTTCTGAACCGAAACCCCCAGCCTTTCTCCCTCGGCAAAAAAACTATTGCGCTCTCTTTTTGTTGGCTTGTGCAGTTCAATCCACTTGATCGTCTCTCTTTTCCCGGACTCAAACCATAGCAAGAGAAGGAAGCAAAATAACGTGGCTCCCACAGCTAACAAAATCGCCATGCTCATCGTTGCCACCTCATCCAGCGGGTTGGAGATACTTTTCGTATCTCGTTCTTGGAATTTCTGCATGTTGGAACATTTTGACCAGACGTTCAGAAATGGGGTTGCTGCGAACAAACTTTTTATGATCCCAGTCATACTCGAAGATCGGGTTGAGGATCAATTCTCCGTCTTTGTCAACGCCAACAATCTCCACGATTTCAAACACGCGGCGGCGGTCATCTTCAGCAAAATGCTTCTGCATCATGATAATGTTAAGCGACTTGGATAACAGCCGATTGGCGTCCTGTTTGGCCATAAACCGTGCCAAAAGCATACTAATCCGTTCTGCCAATTCTGAAGCACTGAGGCCATGCATGGTAAACCACAACGGGTGCCCAATCAAGGCAGCCTCAATCGCCGCCAAGAGATCCTTCTCTTTGCGAATCTCCCCGATGATCAACCGCTTTGGTGTCTGACGCAAACTGGTAACGACCAACTTTTGGATCACAATGTCCAACGACTCATCTTCCATGATCCGACACTCTTCCGAAATAAAGTGATAGCCTTCCTCATAGGGATACAACTTTTCCAATCGCATTTCGGCGGTGTCTTCAATGACAACGACTCGTTCGCCTTTTTTGATGAAGCCTGCCATCAGCTTAAAGGTTGTGGTTTTTCCGGACCCGGTACTCCCGCCCATGCAAATGGAGCAGCCCCCTTGAACAATTAGTTTGATAAACTCAAACATCTCGGGCGACGCTGTTCCTTTTTCCAAAAATTCCGTTTCCGTCAACGTGATCGGAGGAAACTTTCGGATGGTCAAGATGGGCCCTTTCATTTGACTGATGGGTTGCCATACCACATTTACCCTGCATTCACCGATCCGCGCATCCACAATCGGATTCTTATCCGATACTGACTTCCCGCAAGAATTCAGGATTTTGGTGACGATGATGGTCTCCAGGTGCTTCTGATTGTCAAATTGAATCAGATCCCCTGCTGGGCGGTCTTTTCCGTTTTGCTTTACCCACGGCTGATCGTACCCGTTAATCATGATCTCCGTGATGGAGTTGTCCTCCAACGCATCATCCAGCGGCCCCAATGAAAAAATGTCTTTCCAAATTCGGAGAACGACATCGTCAATGCTCATGCCGGCCACAAACTTCCGTTCGATCTGCAGGTAGTTGCGGATAGTCCGCTCTACCTCCGGCTTTCGTTTTTTATTGAACAGCGCATCCTGGACAAGTTTGTTATGTTCGTTCATGAGAAAGTTTCGCACTTCATTTCGCACCAATTCGTAGTCGGAACTGGTGTGTTCCACACTTTGTTCTTCGTCTGGCCGAGAAGACTTCGTAGCAGCCTGCTGGCTTTGCAGTTGTTGCAGGTTTACCCGTCCTCTATTTAACAGGATTTTTTCATTTTGCATCGCTGACCCTCCTCACACGGTTTTTTCTCGAAACAGGGAAAATTGTGAAAGAAAGCTGACACGCCCTGTCTTTTTTGAACCGGCTTCCCGTCTTTTCGCTTCCTTCTCTAGTCCCAATAACCCCTCTGCTATTTCACCGATGGCTGACTCAAATGACTTTCCACCGAGCAAGTTTAATTTGTGAATCTCGGTAATCATCTGCGGATCATACGGAACAGTATAGGTGACGCTGCGCTGCAGGAACTCCTCGAATACGTCAATGTCCATCTTTTCAGGAAGCTTGTTGAGAATCACCTGTGCACCGTCCGTTGGAACACCGGTGTTCTCCAGCAGTTTGATTCGTTGTGGAAACAGCCGAACTGTAGATGGACTGGTATCTGTTACAAAGACACGTTGATCGCAAGCCCTGAGTATAGCCAAGTGTAACGGCTCATCCGGGTCGCTTCCCATGGAAAAAATGATGTTTTCAAAGAATGGTTTGGCACCTTCCACGATTTTTTTCATGTAGTCGGTAATCTCGTTGAGGTCCGTCCCCAAGGTTGGAAAATACTCGAACCCAAGGTCTGCCGACGGAGACAGCACGTACAACAAATCCGGCAGCTTCTTGAAGTGTTCCGCCAGTTGTTTGGAGACTTGCCCCATCTTGGACTTATGCAAAAAGTAGGGTTCCATATTGGGCCGTTCCTTGCTTTGAAGTGCCTCCAACAGTCCTTCCAATGTGTATCGCGAATCTTTATACCCGATCAGATACGGAGCCTTGGGAAATCGGATGTCCATGTCGATGTACAGCGTTTTCTTCCCATTCATGGCCGAATAAAAAGACAAGGCCCGGGCAATCGAACCAGCTCCTACTCCCGGTTGGATTCCAAAAAACCCGACCGTTCGCTTCACGTTCAAATGGGCAATGTGCTGCTTCTGCTCTTGGGTTTGATTGGAAGACTGAATCCAGGCGTAAATTTGCTCCCATCTCACTTCCCCTCCTTTCAAAATGGAGATCGAGGGAGACAAGTTGACGGGAGGATCGTACGCCAAATAGAGAACAGGAACCCCTTGGCTCGCGAGCGTATTCGCCACTTCGCCGGTCGGGTCTGTGGTATCTGACAGAATGACAGGTGATTGTGCATCTCCAAGATCATAGCGTTCTTCGCACACAATCCCATAAGCGCGTGCGAGCAGAGTAATCTGCTCATAGCTGCTTGCGTTGATAATCATCGGTCATCCCCCTTTGTAGTTTCATGAACCTGAAACGTGTTACTCAATTCCGCCATCATCCATTCCCGCATACCCTTGACTGACCAAAGCCCGTTATCCGTAGCTGATGTTGTTTTGCCATAGTCCTTGTAACTCACTCCGGCTACTTGAATGGTTCCGAGTTTTTCAGCAAGTTGAATCAAGGCGATCTGTTCATTCTTGACTGCGAGAAGAATCGTTTGCGGCACAACATTTGCCCCGATGGTCACCGGTTGCTGCTCATCACTGCTGTTTCGGGTAACAGTATCTGTCGTTGGCCGTGACTTTTGAGAGCTGGTCGCATACGTCCCGATCACCCTTACTTTTTCCAGGAACGGACCAATTACTGGCTTTTTGTCCTCTTTAGCCACGGCTGACAGCCACAGGTCAATGTAACTGCCTTCCGTAATCTGGGCTGCTAAGGAAGAGCGCAAATTGGTGTTGATCGCAATCATCTTCTCCCCTTCGTTGAGGAGCATTGCCGCTCCATCTTTCATTTCCTCCGCCGTCAATACCTTGCCGACGTACAAATAGCTGTTCGGAGGCACCGTATAGTTGGTGGCTGTAAACTTGTTCAGGACGTCTTCCGGTTTTCGGAACACATTTGGCGGAACAATCTTCGCTGGGTGCATACTCACCTTGATCACCCCATCGTCAAACATCTTTTGGGTAATCATGGTGCGGGGAGGAATCTCTTGTGAGACAGTCAATACCGGAACCAATGCATTTTGTCGTTTTTCATACTCTGTATATCCGAAGTAAACACCCCCTCCAACCAAAGCAGTAAGCATAAGAAGGATGACAATCCTCACTGTTCTTTGCATAAGAAAAAGGCGCTTGAAGCGCGCCCATTCACCACCTTTTCTGTTTACTCATAGTTTTTTACGTCGTACTTCGATTCGATGAGCTCTGTTGTCTGCACCGGGACGTTTACCAATATGTTATTCTCCTTCATCAGCTTGAGAAGAGAGCTGCTGTAGTCAGCATCTATGGCAAGAGAAAGAAGCGCGGGTGAAGTTTGTGCACTCATCCGCACATGTAGTTCTTTCGCGCCCACATTCAGGTTGTTTTGAAGTACCTGGCTTATGGTATCCTCCAACCCCTCCCGCATCAGATAAGGAGGATCACCTACTCGAAGAGCGGCCCAGTCCTGATGTTTGATAATGGCCTGCCGTGCCGCCGCAATCGCCGCACTTCGAAAGTCTTCCTTTCCGAATACAACGATGGTTACGTCTTGAAAGTACGCAATCACAAAAGCCAAGCAAATAAAAAAGGCTACCATCTTGGGTATCCCAGTCAAAGTGATCACCTTCGTTCTTCTTATGGGTAGACGGAGAATTCCTCAACCCCTAATCCGCTTGAATGGTCCTTTCCATTGCTGTTGTACCAGGGAGCCAGTTCATCGAAGTACCATTCGTATCCTTGCCAATCCCATCCCGGTTGAATATTGTGGGGATATGGATTGTTTGGATCAACTCGTCGATAAATGTAGTCATCGTGAGGACTCCCAAGGATATTGTATTGCTCGTCGATGCATGTAGAAAGACGTGGTGAGACAGGCGTTACCGTCGTATTGCCTTCAATATCCGTATGAGTAGTAAAGGTCACTCCAGCCCCTTCCCCCTTCACCGCAAACGGATACGTGCCATCCTTTTGATAAAAGCTGGTGTAATACTTGTTTTGCCCATCCACGTACTGACTTTCATCGACTGCCAAAGGATCGAGTGTGTAAAAGTATTCGATAGCCTCTATGTCCTTCTGTCCCCGTTCAATCTTGGCCCGTGGAAATTGCCAGATGTTCGATGATTCAGGTGGTGGATTTTGAGGAACCAACTCGACTGCCGGCAGGATAACCGTATCCCCCTGATGCTCCTCTGAATCGAATTCCGCCATGATCCGAGAGAAATCATGTTTTCTTCCATTGTGCGGATTGGAGTTATGGTATTCTGTTTTCAACTTGTAGGCAAAACCCATCCCCGCTTTTACGGTTGCCGTCTGATACTCTGGTGTAACAACAATGGACTCATAATACTCTCCGATGCAGATGCTGCAGCCAACAGGTGTACAATTGCAATAATATTCATAGGTGCCTGATACCGCTGTCGTCTGGATCACTGTCCCGCGACAAGCAGCCCCGACCACTTCTTCAGGAAGCAATACGACACTTGCTGATTTGATATTGTCCGTGTACGTAATCTCGTCAAATTTCCGTGGTTGAGGGTGGATCTCGGCCTCCAGTTTATATGTCACCCTATCAGATCTTCCAGTTACCGGCGTCTTCCACTCGAAAGGAACTTCCCGCTCTTCGCCTGGATTCAGATGAACAGTTCGTCGGCCAACTTCCTTTCCATCGAAACGCAGAACGAGATCGACTGTTTCGGGCATAACGCTATCTGGTATGTTCCCTACCAGTACAAGCGTCGTAACATTGTCTCCCTGACGATAGACCCCACCTTTGACTGATTTGACGTACAGATTCACATTCTTCGTCAAATCAAGCGTAGTGACTTCCAAGTTGTTATGGAACCCATAGAACTCAACCGGAGGCGCATTTTCATGTGGATTGAGCCGAGCATATACGGTATTTTGCAGCGGAAACGTTGCCGAAATGAATTTTTCTTCTCCAACCCCGAGTGAGATATTCGATACCTCGCCCAATCTTGTTGCTTCTGCCCCCAATCCATATTCCATGGATGTGACCAGCGTTTGAGTACGTCCCGGCAAATCTTTTTGCTTCACAGGAAACTCGACTGTGATTCCAGTGGCTGTCTTACCAGTCAAAATGCCTTCCCCGATTTCTAAATCCGCGAAGTCAAACTGAACGATCATGTTCGCGTGATTGTCCCCGTAGTCTTGTTCCAAAGGATTGTGATCGGGATTCACTACGAATTCAATCGCTGTTTCCTTTTTCCCCTGCATGTCAAACGTGATGGAAAACGGTATGGTTTGGCGCCCCAGATTCTCATACCTCCCCAGCAAAGTTACTTGCTTGACTTCCTGCCATTGTGGATCACCCTCCCATTTCCATGCTACATTCGTTGTTTTCGGACTTGGTGATTGATTTTCCACGATTACCGAAACATCTCGCGTCTCCTTATCTCGTTTGATCAGGATCGGATTGGGACTCACCTCAAGCAGCTTCAAGTTCGTTTCGCTGCCTGCAATAACCGTTACCGTATAAGGTTGCGCTATATACCCCTCTTCATCTTTCGCATGAAGCGTGACCTCATACGTTCCCTTTTGAAGAGAAAAAGTCCCGGAGTTTGCCTTTTCTTCAAGCCATTGTTCTTCAAAAACTGTTGTCGTTTGATTGGTCTCAGTGTTCCTGTACTCCAGGGAGACTATCGCCTTCTTGTTCGCTGAGAAGCTTTCCAACAAAATTGAATAACTAACTTCCCCTACGTCTACATATACTGTCGAATCATTTTGCCCATTGATCGTCAGCGAGTAGATCACAGGAGGCCGACTTGTTGAAAAACTTGACGCGGGGAAAATCGTACCCAGCAGGAACACAATTACGATTAACGGGATCAGGATTTTCCTTCTGTTCCTCAACTATCCCACCTCTCACTTTTGGAAATTAACAATCGCTTGAATGGCTCCCTTTACCTCATCTGGATAAGTGTAGCTGGCTGGCAGTCCTTCACTCGTTGTGGTGGCCTTAGCCCAAAAACCGCTGTCAACCAATGGGGACGGGAACTGGATGGAATATTCACCCTTGTACTTCTTCTCTGGAAGAACGATCTCCACCGATTGGCCTTTATTCACCTCATATCGTTTCAAGAACTTTTCTCCCTTTGTCTCAACGAGGTAGGCTACCAATGGCCTCGTCTCTTTCGAGAGATTTTCCAGGATGACCCCATTGTTGCTTTTGCCAATCTTAAATTCCCAACGATTCAAAAAGATGCTGGTTTGAATGTCCGACACCCGAATCGGTTGATTCAGTTTTTCCCCGATCCCATTGTTCTTGTTAATCGACTCAAGTACAGAGCAAACTGCTGAGTTATACTGCATCCCCCAGACGAGCGGCCCCCCGTATTTGATAGTCGATCCATCTGATACATCCGGGAAGTAAATTCTCTGCGTCGTATCCCTCATCTTCACAAGAACGGGTTGGCAGCCCTGTGTGATTCCATTTTGGATAACAACCGATTTGGAAGCTGTTCTTCCAAACTTGTCGCTGACCGTCAGTGTTACTTGGTTTTGCCCCTGTTTTAAACCGGGCAGTTCAGACAAGGGAACATTCCCCTCATAGGTAACGGTGTAGTTGTTGACCGGCGAATTTCTCGAAAAGAGCTCCTTCGTATCCGTTCCGTTGACGGTGATTACTCCAGTGATCGCCGTATCATAAATCGAGTGGGCCAACGCTTTAATACGAAGACTCCCATCCGAATTTTGTTCCAGGATAGGAATGGAAGGCCATGGTGTGCTGTCATAGTGAGTTTGGAACAATGGCGATGTAATTCCATCTCCATTTTCTACTCGGGCTATATTGTTCAAACCACCACCGGATAAATAAAAAACGGCCCCTATGTCGATATAGGGGACGTTGTTAACCAAGTATTGTTTTACAATCGGGTGAGGATTAGACTTGCTGACTTGCTCCCATACCCATTGGGCATTACCATTCGCCTTAGCCACCAGGTCTTTAATGAGTTCTTCCTCAAGTGGAATTAAGTGATACCCAGACTTGTCTTTAAACTTGTCTTCTGGTTCTATACCAGGAAGTGGTTGGATGTCGAATTGGACCGTTTGCAAGTAACCGCTAGTTGGGGTTTCCACTCCGGTAATAACGTTCCTGATTTTCAGATCGTGCCGATAGGCGATCGAAGGCCTCCATTGGACACCTGATAGACCGGAAGAAGATAAATCACCTTGCAAGTAAATGTCTTTTTCCCCATAATAATGTTTCCCATAGGGATAAGTTGCAGCTGCCGAGACCATCGTCGAAGTCAAGAAAATAAAAGTAAGTGCCAAACAAATAATTCTTCGTGGTTTCATCTCTTAGCACCCCATTCGACTTTCATCTCCGGGACATATACAAACACTCCATTTTTCCCAACATTCCCTTGGAAAATAGCAAAGTTTATTTGTCCACCATTCTCACTGACCGTAATAGAGAATGATTCACCTTCTTTAGTTTTCGTTAAATTCTGATTCAGATTTTTGTCTTTATCATCCGTATACGTAAGCGCCATAACATGCCCTTCCGGCAGTTGAGGAATTTTACCTGTTATTACTCCGTTTTCGAACTTCAAGCTGTTAAGAAAGGCTTCAACCGCCGGCTCAGTTGTAGAATCTTTGGGGAGAAGGAAGTCAGGATAAGAAGGAGCTACAACCGTAAACTGCTCATCCAGACCAACTTTCGACCCTACACCTGAACTGCCGGGCGTAACTGAAGAATTCCCACTTCCCGGATTGGCTGTTCCTGGTTGGCCGGTGCCTGGTGTTGCTGTATCTGGGGTTCCATTCCCATCAGACAGGTTCGTGGTGATCAGTACAAGTCGTTCAGTTGCCAACCAGTCTACTTTTGCGCCGTAGGCTTCACTGACAAATCGCAGCGGAACAAACGTACGATTGTTTTGCAGCGTGGCAGCTGCATCAAAAGTGATCTCTTGACCGGCTACGACTGCCTTCTTTTCCCCGATCTTGAGCGAGATTTGCTTTCCGTCCTTGTTCATAATGACGGTTTGTTTTGCTCCATCCCAGTCTACTGAGGCGCCCAGTTTTTCACTAACAAAGCGAACCGGGATCATCGTCCGACTGGTAGATGGATCAATGAAAGGCTTTGCGTCTGGGAAATGGACAGAGACATTGTCCACCTTTACCTGAATGTCCTTACTGTCCGCGCGAACTGTGACCGGACTGATGGCAGCGGTCATAAGAGCTGCTCCAAGGAGATACTTAACAAAACGAATCTTTTTCATATGAAATCACCTCATTTTTTTTGTTCTCTCCCGATTTTTCCTAGCGTTATATTATTTCATACTTTTCCCTCCTCTGGAAGTTGCGAAAACTCTTTCTATAAAAATGAAAAGCCCCTGGCGTTTTGCCAGAGGCTGGTACTCAAAATCTCAATCCATGGTATAATCTTCATTGTACAATAGCATGGCTCCTCAAGGGTGGTCGGCTCACTCTCTACCCCATCAGGGAAAGGGGGTGAGATCGTGACAGTGTACGAAGCACTTTCATTAATGCTTACTTTCGGTCTGCTGATCGTAGCCGTGCTGTCATTCCACAAAAAGAAGTAGACCTCCCTTGAGCTTGGTAGGCCTGGAGGTCTACTCACCAACGATTTGAGCCGCCCCCTTGTTGGGGGACGTCTATTGTGCAGGACCGTAGGTGTTCCCAGCACCTGCGGTCATTTTTATTGTATGACCCTCTTTGGTGGTTATTATACTTCTTTTTGCTATGAAAGTCCATTTTGACGTTCCAGATAAAGCCATTTTCTTGTTCCGGTATGGTATAATTTTCTTGCACAATAGAATCGGCTCCTCAAGGGTGGTCGGCTCACTCTCTACCCCATCAGGGAAAGGGGGTGAGATCCATGATGTCAGCACACTACGCAATGAATCTGATGATCCAGTTTGGAACATTTGTTGTTGCGTTGATCGCTTTGGTCGTAACACTGCTGAACATCGGAAGAAAAAAGTAGATCACCCTTGAGCTTGGCAGCATGGTGATCTACTTCCCCAGAATATGAGCCGACGCCTTTGAGGGCGGCTATTGTGTAAGACCGTAGGTGTTGCTAGCACCTGCGGTCTTTGTTATTGTATGATCCTCTTTGGTGGTTATTATACTTCTTTTTGCTGCAAAAGTCCATTTTGACGTTCCAGATAAAGCCATTTTCTTGTTCCGGTATGGTATAATTTTCTTGCACAATAGAAACGGCTCCTCAAGGGTGGTCGGCTCACTCTCTACCCCATCAGGGAAGGGGGTGAGACAATGACAGTATACGAAGCTCTTTCTTTGATGCTTGCCTTTGGCATGTTGCTCGTAGCCATACTGTCTTTCCACAAAAGGAAATAGACCGCCCTTGAGTTAGCAGCTCAGCGGTCTATTTCACACCAAGTATTGAGCCGCCCCTTGCGGGGAACGACTATTGTGCAGGACCGACAGCGTTGCCGCGCTGTTGGTCTTTTTTAGTGTGTACAATTACTGTTGTAATTAGCATATCATAAAACACTCGAGAGTAGAAGCAGATCACCCTTCCACCTGATATACCGGGTAAACTGCTTTTACGATCCTGAGAGCTTTTCGTTGTGGACACCACAATCAATATAAAAGCGCAATTCAAGCACTTACTTATTGTCAATACCCACATTACCATATCCAACCAATGTTTGCAATCATTTTTTCTTTTAATGATTAAAAAATACCCTTGTCATTTTCTGACAAGGGCGCTGTCGATCAATTCTTCAGCTCTGAATGGGTCAAAACCTCAATCTGCAAATGACCGCCGCTCTTCGAGATGTTTACCACCTCTGGAGCTGTCCGGTTCGGAGTGGTGATCTCCCGTTGTGCACGATACGAGTATTTGCCATTACGTACCTCGAAAGAAACGACATAGGCGGTTTTGTCATTCAGATTTTCAAAGCGTGCTTTCTTCGTAATCTCTTGGGAAACCCCTTCGATGGTTGCGACCACAGCGTAGTTGGATTGTGGTACCTCAACTTCGATCCAGGCTTTTCCGGAGTTGATCTGACCATCGGCGACCAGGTTGATGGATTGAATAATCTGTGCTGCTTCTTTCCTGAATGTCTCCTCTTCTGATGTACGTTTTTCCGGGGTTTTTATTGTAAATTGCCTTTCTCTCTTTCTGGTACCGTCACTGACTACAATTGTCAGAACATAATCCTTGTTCCACTCAAGATCACCAAATCGAACGGATTCGTCACCCAAGGATTGAGTAACCCCATTGACTGTCCCCTGAACATCCATTCCACGTGTGTTTTTCACAATTACATCGACCCATGCCCCTGTATCGTCAGCGTCCACCTGGTACACAACCTCGGAGAAGATGTCCCCCGCTGCTTTGTCAAATTCCTGATCGGGATCAGAAGTAACCGGAATCATTCCCGTTCGGAATGTTTCTGAAACCCATTCGGAATACTCGTGATTGGAAGACTCAACTCGGGCCTCATAGGTGTACTCCGTATTCTCCTTGAGTCCGGTTTCTTCGATCAAGGTTCCATTTACAACAGGATTTCCTCCTTCACGTTTAGCCTCTATTAAAACATCATCCGGATTCCCATTGAGGTCAACTTTTAACGTAATGCTCGTTGCGGTCACGTTTTGGACCTTCAAGATCGGCGGCGCCGGCTTGGTCCAAATGGTAATCATATTCTTGTTGCTCATGACAATATTTTCAGCCCAAAACTCGTACGTGTACGGCCTTCCTGGTGAAACCGTGTCATCTGTAAAAGTCGTGTCTGTAAACACTTTCGCCTCATCCCAATCGGAGCGTTTCACTTTGTAAACATGTGCCCCCTGTACAGGGTTGACAACCAAGGTTATACTACGATCCGTACTATCTTGAGAAGCCAAGGTAGGCATGGCTGGAGCCTGAATGAGTGTTAGAGGCTCCGAGTACAAAGTCTCAAGCCCTTTCCCATTTCGTGCTTTGATACGGATATACACGGTTTCCGCATCTTGCAGGTCAAGGGTAAACGTATCTCCGTCATTGTGTGGGGTCCAATCTTGCACGACATCAAAAACAGAGAAGTCGGGAGATCCCGACTTCTCCATTTTCATTTCCGTTCCCGATGGGTTATTCGTGTCAATTTGAACAGTGTGTGTATTTCCAGACACCCCGGCTACAGACAACTTAGGTACAGTTGCCAGTGTCCATTCCTCTTGCTCAGCCACTACAGACGGATTGGCCGCAAAAATCGTATGAGCAGGTTGGCCTGCAAGGAATACAAGGGCCAAGCCAACCTTTCTCCAGCGCTGTTTCATCATGAAACCTCCTTACTCTGCATATCGTGCTTCCCCAAGCACCTTGTATTTTCGATTGGGCTGCAAACCGGTAAACGTGTACGTCAGTTCGGAGGCAGCCCATCCCGTACCTTGTTGAGCCCAATCTGTAGTCGCAACCTCCTGGCCATTCTCATCCTGCAGGACAATTCGGAACTCAACATTCGTCGAATCTGAATTCGGTGTAAGCGTTACTGTGATCGAGTCTTCCGTCGGAACGGTATTAACCGTAGGTGCAGCTGGTACAGTCCCCGTCACCAGCTCGATCTCGGCCGTTTCTTTCGCATTCGGGTTTTGCGGGTTATTTCGGGCTTTTGCGTATACCCGATACCTTCCGGGAGATAAAGAGCCAAAGTTGTAGGTCAGGTCTGTAGTCCAGTCACTTTCATCAATAGCCGTACCATCGATTGTGTTGATACGATATTTGTATTGGGTTGTAGACGGATTCCCGTTTGCATCAATCGCAACGGTCAAAGACGTTTCACTGCTGTCAGTCACTCGTAAATTAGCTGGCTCCTTGGCATCCGTCCAGATCTTCACTTTATCTGATGGCACTGAATCACCTGTTGCATTGGAATGAACAATGTAAAACTCATAGGCGGTATCCGGTGTTAAGTCGGCCAATGTTTTGCTTGTGTCCCCGTCATTGATCGTGAGCTGCTGATCGTTGCTGTCAAACAGCTTGGTCGTCGTACCAGGCTCGTTCTCCCAGTTGACCGTGATGGTTTGGCCATCGACACTTCCGGTCGGTGTTGCAGGTTTAGCAGGTTTTGTCAGGAATTGACCGGTCAGGTACTCTCCGTTTGTTTTTGGAGGCGAATCCTGGTTGAACGACGAAACCCGAAAATAATACATCTTATTACCCACCAACCCTGTAACCGTTTCTTCCATATCGTCAATGCCCTTGTCCAGCACAACCGTCCAGTCGGTTTGATCTTCAGACATTTCGAGAGTATACCCGGTATTTGAAGGGTTTCCATTCGCATCCCAACGCAAAGGCAGCGACGTGTCTGTCGCTGCCTCCGTGTCCAATGTCAAGTTAGTAGGAGTCTTTGCCAAAGTTACCACGTTAACAATCGTCGTAGAAACCGCACTTGCAGCAAATGAAAGTTGAGCAAAAGAAAAGCAACCTAACAGCGTTAGAATTGCTATCTGACGTACTTTTTTCACAATAACCACACTCCTCATTTGAATCTGACATCGACTTGAACATCGTATATGGTGTTAGGGGCAAGCCCTGAGAAGGTATATTCCTCTTCGTCTGTCCAGCTTGAGGTTTGGATATTCTGACCATCTTTTAGAATGCTAAACTGACGTTCTACAGGGTCAGGGTATGTTTGGGTGTCTGTTACTTTTACGCTGTCTTCCGACAACTCCACGACATTCACAATTGGATTGGGCGGACCGATCGACGTAACGGAATGTGAAGCGACACTCTCGTTACCCGCTATATCGATTGCTCTTGCGTAGATGGTTGCATTTTTTGTCAGCGTGAGCGGTTCGGTATAGGTCGTCCAGTCCCCATTATCAATCTTGTACTCTTTTACATTTGCATCCGATGGAAAGTTGATCGTGACTGTTTTGGAGACTGCCTGTCCGATCGGATCTTCCGAAAAAGTTGGTGCTGCTGGAGGGGTTTTGTCCACCACAAAATTCCTTGATTCAATACTGCTATTTCCTCCCTTATCGTCTTCAACCCACACCTTCAACACATGGTTTCCCTCCGGGATTGTTGAGTCAATCGTGATGGTTTTATTAAATGACTGTGGTGATCCAGTAGAAGGATTTGTAGCAATGATTTGCGCGGGATTCGAGTCAATTTGATACTTCGTCGTGATCACATCTCCAACATCGGCATCATTCATTTGCCCGGAAATTGTGTAAGTGTTGAACCCGGAAACTTCAGATAAGGTGAGATTGTCCACCGTTGTCAGCGTAAGAGTTGGTTTCGTGTTATCTACATAAGTGAGTGTTACATTGTAGGAATAATAATATGTTGTTGATCCGTATACGGTCCCACTATAGTTCTGCGTATAGGAATACGTTCGTGTATCGATTTCAGGTCTAGTAACTGTTCCCTTGTACCTAATCGTCAAAGATGTTGCATATAACGTATCAGTTCCATCAGTTTCCGGACATCTTACATAATTGAAATTCGTCTTCTCAACCCATTTAAGTGTTCCCGTGTAGCCTCCCGAGTTATAAGGGATATTATCTGGCGCATTAAAAGGAGGTAAATTGCACGGATCACCGCTCCTTGAAAAGCTTCTCGTTTCCTCCGCAACAAAAGAGTCCGCGGGAATATAAGTCCCTCCTGTTTGGACTTGGGTTACACTTCCGCTTTTATAAAGTGTTCCCGAGTACCCTCCTGAATTGTAAGAGATGCTACTAGGGAACGAACCAGTTGTATTCGTCAATGAGTCAGTCACCGTCTTAGACGGTGTGTGGCTTCCAGTCGGAGCCCCATTGTTCACGGTAATGGTTACATTATTTCCATTGACCGTGTATGAAACTGTCCCTGTATCTACGCTTATACTGGTAACACTCTTAAGGTTAGGGATGGTAATGGTTTTTGACTGTGATCTACTTGGGCTGGAAGGAAAACTGATCGTCTGCGTTGCAGCTTCCGTTTTCAGAGGCATAGACGAGAACAGTAATACTGCAGCGGTAATTGCAGCCGTAGCTTGCTTTATCCATTTTTTCATTGTCTCACTCCCCTTCTCTACATCTTCCGCTCATTTTGTTCATTGATGATTCCTTTCATCTTCAAAAAACGAACCATCATAGTCGCGGCTTCTGCACGAGTGGTGTTACCGTTGGGTCGAAACGATCCATCAGGAAAGCCCTTTAAGAGCCCAGCAGCAGCCACTTTCTTCACGTCAACTGGATACTTCATGGCACTCTCGTCCTTGAACTTCACATCTTGCGAAGAGATTTCAGGAACATCTACGGCTGTCCAGAGGGCAATCTCTTCACGCGGGATCGCAGCATTAGGGAAGAAATGCCCTTCCGAATATACTTCCGGATTAATGTTCTTACGGACTACCAGAGAAGAAACCGGCCCGAAAAACCAATCATCTGGTTTTACATCAGAAAAGACCGTTGTTTCCACTGACTTAGGAACTGTTGATGCCATTTTTAACACACGCTCCAAGAGCGCAGCATATTCCGCTCTCGTGATGGTTTTTTCCGGCTTAAACGTTCCATCTGGATAACCTTTCAGTAACCCGAGTTGGTTCATTAGCAAAATGTCGTTTCTCGCCCAATGGTTTACAGAATCCATGGGTACACTGAATATCGAATCATTCTTCAGATCTCCGCCGGTACTGTCAGCACTGTCTTCGTCCCTTTTTTCAGTATTTTCAAGAGGAACCGTTATAATTTGGGGATCGTTTTCGGTATTGGGAACCGTAACCACCACCGTTATTACATCCTTTTTGTACGTAAACTCCAAATCTACAAAATTCCCCTCCTTGTCCACGATTTTATAAGCGCTCGTCCCTTCCGGAATGGATACCGTAGCCTTTTTTTCCGCGAACGCAAAAGAGTGGGCGCTTCCCACAAGGGAAAGCGCCAAAATTACTGCTAAAAACTTCTTCATGATTTTTTCCCTCCAAACAGCCTTGCAAAAAACCCTCGTTTCTCTTTAAGCGTAAATCCGGATACGAGCGACTCCATAACTCCGATGAGGGCAACAGAGAAGGGATGGGATTTATCTTCTTGTACCAGCACCTTCCCCTCATTGTGAATGGCCCGCATGCCGGCCGCCTCCGGCAGAAACCCGATGATGGACAACCCGTTGAGGTAGGCTTTGCATTTTTCCCTCGTCAGGGTATTCCGGTCTTTCTTCGTCGGCTCAAAGTTGACCAACACACTGATTTTTTCTAAGAATAGTTGCCGTCTGCTCCAAAGATCCAGATATTCCTGTGAATCCTTGATGGTTGCCAAATCGTAGTCAACGACCAGCAGGGTCCTGTTTGCCATCGACATCGCCACACTGAGAAGGTCTTGCCGCTCTGGCCCGATATCAATCACCACGTAGTCAAATGTCCGAGTGAGATGGGTCAAAATGTAGCCGACAAGCTCGGGAGAGCAAGATTGGCCTACATTCACACCAGGCAGTACATACAGGCCGTTGGGGTGCTTAACCACCAGTTTGGTGAGAATTACTTGATCCGTTACAAGCGCGTTGTTCTCGAAGTACGGCTCCCACGTTTTCACATTTACTTCCGACTTGATTCGCATTCTTGTTGTCACGTTGCCGTGTGGGTGCATCAAGTCAACAAGAATGACCCGACCGTTTGCATGATCATGCAACAGCCGGGCCACGTTCATGGCGATGGTTGTTTTTCCGATTCCCCCCTTTGTTGAGGTAACCACAAACATCTGTCGTCCCCCGATGGGCCGAATGTGAAGTTCATCCAGACGTGAGAAGTTGACGGATACAGTCTCAGGTTGCTGGTCAATCGGAGGATGGAACTCTTGTTTTTCTTCCTTCCTTTGCTGCTCTTCATGTTCCATCGGTTCCGAAAACTTTGATTGTTCTTTGCTCCGGGGAACCGAAGAAGATGGTCTTGTCCTGGGTACCAAGCGAATGACGTGTTCAACAGGCTTCGTTTCCGTTTCCGAATCGTTTGTATCATATGAAGCTGTGGAAACATGATCCGTACGATCCAGGAAGTCGTGGGCACCATTCCGCATGGCATCCTTCATTTCTTCGACGTATTGTTCGCTCTTAAAATTCCCAAGGACATACACCTTTGCATGATCCCGCAGAAGAGGGAGCAGAACTTTATCCTCTGGCCAGAGAAGATACACGATGGCATTTGGAGTTTCCTGCACATGGGACAGCAACTGATCGGGTGAAACAACTGTTACGTCTTTATTTTTCAAGGGAACTGTAGAAAATACACGCTGTGTTTGAGTAGCGAGCATAATCATCTTCCTTTCGTTTTTCAGTCATCAAGGATTTTCCACACGAACAATGAGTGTGCGCCACTCCCCTTTCGCCGGGGCTCGTATGTTTTGTTCGTCGCCATACATCTTCCGTAGTACACCTCTCCACTCTCTTTTTGTCATCGGAGCTGATTGGTCATGTATGATGGGCGCTACTTCATAAGCAAGACCTAGCCGTTTGGCTTCCTTCATGGCTGCAATCGTCAACGTTTGATGGGTGGTTCCGACGAAAACCACCCTCTTTTTCGGATA
The DNA here is from genome assembly GCF_003710935.1 of Brevibacillus gelatini. Classification (GTDB taxonomy): domain Bacteria; phylum Bacillota; class Bacilli; order Brevibacillales; family Brevibacillaceae; genus Brevibacillus; species Brevibacillus gelatini. Next base: position 25,656 of record NZ_RHHS01000028.1, on the reverse strand, counting down.
CGTTTTAGCGAAGCTGTACAACCGCTGCAAATCACGGATGTACTGTCTCAATACCCGAACAGGCGTACTTCTTCGCTTTACACCTGGTTCTATCAAGTGAATTTCAAACCAAATTTCGTCGTCGGACTCGTTGTAGGGGATCACAAATGTTCTCTCCAGGCCCATTTGCTTGGCTTCACGATAGTATTTCTTCTTGATCGCCTGCCGTTTGGCGACACCGAAAAAAACTAGAACAACGGCTCCCACATACAGAGTTGCAGCCAGGCACAAAAGAAACATCCCTACATAGTAGTGGGTTAAAAAACAGATGACAGCGATTGCCATCATCCCATTGAACAACCGATAATCCCGTTTCTGCCATACACGCATCTCGTGCATCCTCATCCGATACCACTTCTCATGTACTGATGGAGTGGGTCCATTTGAACGATCTTGACCAATTGATCGCATAGCCCCTCATCTGAAAACGCTCGGGGGATGCCGTTCGCAATGTCCAGATGGGCTGCATGGTCATACGGAAGCGCCAACGCAAGGAGGAGAGGAATCAGTTCTTGGGGGTGACAAGCCCCATCATATGCCATATTCCATATCACTCCGGCGGGTTGAATTCCATCCAGCGCCTTGCTGATGATCACCTGCCGGGCGTAATCTGAATCTACGATTACATACACAACAGCCCCTGGTGGGATATCATCCTTTTTTGCTGCTTCCACAATCAGTACGCCAATCTTGGCAGAAGGCTTAGCATCCCTACCTGCAACCGTAAGGGGGATGTCGGATAGCGTAAACGGAAACGTTGGCGCGTTAAACCACAGTTTCGTCTTGCATGTCGGCGTACAATCCTTGTATAGAACGGGAACACGTAATCGTTTGGCTGCAGCAATAGCCGTATTCACGCCGACATATGTTTTTCCAGTCGATTCAGGTGAATACAGCACAATGATTTTCTCCGGAGTCGCTTCTGGTTCTTTATTACGAGCCTCTACAGCTGATTTCTCGGCCATCACTGATCTTTCGGGAGCGGTTTTGTTTTCTTTCTCACGTGCTTCCCATTTCTCTCTTAGCTTTTCTCTTACGTCCGTCACAGACTTGGAAAATCGGAATACCCGTTGGTTTATCGGACGTTGAGAACCTTCCTGATTTTTCTCTTCAGTCGCTACCAGCTTAATTTCTTTTGCTCGGTAGGTATCCTCCGATGTAAGCTCCTCTTCCTGACGAAGAAGGTGTTTCACCTGTTTACGAGTACCAGGATGGTGAAGAGCGGCAATCACCTGATCCACCTTGATGGTATCCCCCATGATCAAATCGTAGATTCCCAATCCAATCAGCCTTGCCAAAAAGGGATGACCTGGCGGGCGTTCATTGAGGATCATGACAACACGAATCCCTTCCTCGACAATTGACTCCATTATTTTGAGAATGTTTGCTTCCGCCCCCACATGTCCCGCATTCTGATCAAAACGGGAAGTCGGAATGGTTTCCGAGAACAATACAACGTCTGGTTTCAATGAAGGAACCATGGTGACAAGCTGTTCCGCATACAATGCCCTGCCGACTTCCAAAATGCCATCCTTTTTGCTCACATAATCATCCAGCGCTTCATCCCCTGTGGCAAAAACAATTTTCAAGACCATCACCTCACTGGAGGAATTCAATGAATTTGCGTAATAATGGGACGCCATGGATTGTTAAAAACAATCCTAGTGCGACAAAGAAAAGAAAGGACCAAATCCATGCCAGTATTTTTTTTAGTCCTAAAAAAAACAGCAGCACCGATCCCAAAATGAGAAACGGTCCTACCATCAAGAGAAATGTAACCGATAGTTTCAGAGATAGTTCTGTTAACCATGACCGAATGACTTCCGTTTTTTTCTCCAACCAATCCAGGAACGCATCGTTTTCCAAGGAGGACGACTCCTTAATGATAAACGTCCCTTTTTGACTTTCCTCCAATCCAGATAAAATATGATTAGCGACGTCGTTTTGGGGCTGCTGTCCTTGCTCGGCGTATGCGACCGAGCTAAACAGCAACCAAACAATCATGAGAAACCATCCCCACTTTTTCATATGTCCCTCCTAATGTTTGATGATCCAGACCCGACGTTTTTTTCTTCCAAAATGAAAGGCATCTCGCTCGGGCATTTAGAATACCGACCCGTTTTCTCTATTCATCATCAGGATTGGAAATATCGCCTCCTTCAAAATCAGGTTGCTCCCCGTAAACATCCAGAAGACCGTCTGCTTTTAAAAAGTCGATCCACTTGAGTGGGTCCCGCCGTTTCCCTCCAATGGTGACATCCATGTGAAGGTGGGCGCCGGTACTTCTCCCCGTACTGCCAACATACCCAATCAATTCTCCCTGCCGGACTCTCTGACCGGAAGAAACCACGAACTTACTTAGGTGCAGATACCGTACAACAATGTCCTGTATACGATTCTTTTCATGAACTTGTGTATCCAGTTTTAACGCAACGTAATTTCCGGCCGAGTCCGAACTTTTCGCAACCTGCACGATCCCTGAGTTAATCGCCAAAACTGGAACTTGTTCGGGTACTCCCCAGTCAACCCCATCGTGAAACTCTCGCTTGCCAAATAGTTCTCGGTAACAAAAACAGCTGGTAATGGGCCATGTACTGCCATCCCAAAATGTTTTTTCCCTCACTTCATAGTTTGGCGGCTCAATTTGAAAGCCAGGGTCGAGAATGTAGATGGGGATTGATTGGTAGTAATACGTGAATCCACTACCTAGGGCAACTTGAGCTTTGACCAACTTCTCCTCGTCTGTATCTTCTCCACCCATGAAAAGGTAAACGACTTCCTCTTTCTTGGTTCGATTGGTGATGTCGTCTATCCAGGAAGTGAGGAGATCATAGGATATAAATAAAAACTTGGCTACCTCATCGACAAAACGATCCGCTAGAATGTCATCATTGATGTTTTCTGAGTATTCTTCCACAATCGCGTAGCCGTACCTCGGAATATACACTTTCATGCCGAGTTGAAGACCGTATGGGTTATCTTCGGCAACCGCAATCGTTCCGAACCGTGTATCACTTCCTCTTCGTGGCAGTGTACCAAGTGGTGTCCTGCCTTTATTGATACGCCACGAATTGTCGTAGACCTGAACTTTTGCAATCATGGATTCAATAAATTCTTTTGGCGTTCGTTCCGGCAGGAGAGCATACAAATCGATTTCTCCCACCTCATTTCTGGGGGCAGAACCAATTGGCGATCGGGCAATCACTTGTTGCATTTCCGGAGGAAACAGGTATTTCACGCGGGGATCTTTCAGATCCCGATCAAATCCATAGGCTTGGAAAATAACGATGTCGATATTCTGGTTATCCTCCAAGCCATAGTGTCGAAGCGCCTGTTTCAACTTTCCATACGTGAAGTTCGTGTCTACGCGTGTTAACTCCTCACGGCATGTTCGGGTGCCGTCCGAATGCTGCTCATAAACGGGTTGGTAATGATACTGATAGGTCCCGATGTAGGTATGAGCAAAATCAAGAAGGGTTTTGCCATCACAAGCGATTCGGAAGCGAAACTCCGGCTTGACCAGCTCGTAGGTTTGGTTCAGATACTTTTCCATTTGGGATAGATCGTCGAAGTTGTAGGCTAGTTTGTCGATAGCAGCCATGATGCCCCATGAAAGTTGATGATCATGCTGGAAGACTTGGTCAATTTCCTCTTCTGTCAATCCTTCTTTCCATGTAGCTGCTTTCTGCTCATACGCCGCTTTGATTTCCAGACCGATTTTCGGATCAAAATCATCTCTTCCGGTAAAGTTCAGCATTCCCCCCGTGAGATTGAACATCGAGTCTAGGGTTAACATCACGAGAAGCACAATAAAAAGCAGTGGTATCATGCTCAAAATGAGAGAGAACACCATTCGTTTGACATAACGAAAAAGAAGGCGGGCCATGAGCGCGCCCACCTTTTTCAACCGTTCCATCATTCTTTACGGAATCTCCTTTGGAGTTCCAATCCCTCTTCACCTTTTCTGAAACTGCTGATAATCAAGTGTGCCTCCCCCTTGTTCTTTACTGTGCTTGCTGGAACCCCCAATTTTTCTAGTGTGTACGCTTGTTTTTCGGTAACCGGATCAGCGAACCATGCGGGTTCAACGTTCACAGACGTTTGTCGATAGGGCTGCCGAAATGCCTCTCCCGATGAATGTTGGAGTGAACTTTTCCCTTGAGATACGGGCCGGAGTGCTGTTTGCTGCGGCGCTGGCGTAAATACCGGTTCAATGCGGTACTTCCTCACAGGAACGGATGGACCAGAAGAGGTTAAAGGAATCAGCTTCCCGGTAACTTTTTCAAGATGCATTTTCTGCCCCTCCGCGTTCATCCTTCCAGCCAACGCTTGTTGATAGTTTTCCGCTGCTCCTTGATAGGTTCGTTCCAACTCCTCGTATCGAGCACCTGCATGAGATTCTGCTCGCTGTACTCTCTGTGCAGCCTGATTCACCTGATAGCCTGCTTCCAAATATTGAGCAAGGGAAGAACCAGGGCGATAACCGGCTTTCATGATTGATTGAACATCTTCGCTCCGATAAACGGTATTTACAGCCCGTTTCGTTTGCTGTAACTGCTTGTAGGCTTGTTCCACCTGCTGGCGGGCCATGTTCTTTTCCGGTGTATTTGGTTTGATGGCTTGGTAATCTGCCAACGCCCTTTCGTACGTTTGCTTGGCATCCTGAACCGTCTGGTTGGCATGAATCAGCTGCGTCCGTGAACGATGATACGCCCCTTCATGCTGCTGTAACAGGTTTCTTGCTTTTACGCGTTCTTCCGGCTCCATTTGTTGATACAAAGCATCAAGGTTACGTTTGGCTTGCATGTGATCCTGCTTCGCTGCAAAAACCGGGCTAATCTGGCTGTCAACCTGACGGAGAGCAAATGCTGCTTCCTCTTCACGCTGACGGGCTTCTGCCCACTTTTGTGGTAATTCCATCATCTGCTGGTAGGCTGCTGCCTTTTGGCGATGGTAATCACGATCCAAAAACGGAAGACGAGATGCTACGCTGTGGAGACCCTTTCGTACTTCCGGTGACGACGCTGCCGCGGTGATTTGGTTGGCTGCATATCCTGACAGTCTGGTACCCACTTTCGTTCCCGCTAACATACCGGGCGCACCGGCCAATGCCATTCCCGCTAATCCTCCAAAAGCGCCTGCACTAAACTGGAATCCACGCCGCAGGGTATTTCCAATGGACTGCCTTAGACTTTCGCCGGGTTGAGCCAAGCCGCTTTGTTGATAAGCGTCACGCATCCCGTGAAAGCTTTGCATGGCTAACTTCCCTGTGTTCATGACACCCGCAATTCCAAGACCCGAAAGAGTCAGATAGGCCATCTTCCGCATCCACCCTGCTCCCTCTTGAGCAAATCCACCACCTTGAAATACTTCCCGCACAAAAGCCCCAGCTGGAATAATCGCAAGCAATAATACGACTGAATAGGCAATCTTCTCCACATCAGGGGCATCCTGCATGAGATTGAAGGCAAAACAGTAGAGCAAGGCATGAACCGGCTGCGTGAACAGGTTGGTCAGCATTTCCCGATTCCACAATCCAAACAGGTGACGCTTGGAGGGAAAATTTTGCAGCATCGCAATGATCGGGAACAGCACCAATAACCCCATGATGACAATCTTCTGCATGAAGTAAATAAAAAAGATCATCCCGTGCTGAGCCAGAGAGATCAACTTCAGCAATGCTTCCGTCAACTTGTCCTCAATGCTGTAATTCAATAACCCCTGCACGACAATTTCTGGATCGACCAAATTGGCGAACAGGGCGACAAATAGCATGGCAATATCGGAATAGATCCCGACAAGAAAGGGGATAAACAGGATTGCCAACGCTGAAAGAACCATGGTGGAGATAATGCTTCGGGCAGTAATGCGATCCTGAACACCGCTCGGAAACATCAGGTAATTTGCCTGATACCCTACGATAATGACAGCTCCTGCCCAAAAGATTCCCATCATGTAGTAGTAGATGTACTTGATGATCTGCCATGTACTTTCATTAAAGCGATAGTAGGCAAAACGGTCTTTGTCCTTAAATCGCACCTCTTCTGTACCGTCTTCGCTCTTCACAATTTCAAAGTTAAAGATTTGCCGCTCCGGCGGCGGAATCAAGAGTTCGAGCCATGCGGCTACCTTCTGAACCACGAAACCTACACTACTCCCCAGGAAGTTGGCGTCATTAAAGGCAATATCATACGCTGAAACACCAATACCGGTGAGGATCGCTCCCCATTTTGCCTTGTCATAAACCTTCTTCGCTTTTTCCCCCACTTTCGTTGCCTTATCTGAAATTTTTCCAAACCAACCGTCTTTGAAAAGATTTCCGATCCAGCTCCCTACAGCTCCACCTTTACCGGCATCTGCTTTATACACACCAAATGTCGTCAGGCCAACACCGGTAAGCATGACAATGGCCACAGTAAGGATTACGACTCGTCTCCACAATGTTTGCTCACCCCCCATGCTCTGGGAAGAAAATCTCCTGTTCCCAGGGAGAGAACTGCGTCACCACACGCACACTGTATTTTGGCTGCTTGATGATCGCGTGGTGAGCTAATCCCATTCCCAAAAATTCCAGTTCCCCTTCGGTTAGTTTGAACAGCTCGGCACATCTCTGCAGATCGCCTTCGTGTTGAGCAAAGATAATTTTCGTGTCGCTGTTCTGAATGACTGCCCTGCCGTGCTCATTCTCATAAAACTTTTGGAAGTTCTGCGTTGCCGCAATCGGCCCTCCCTTTCTCTTGCGGAACCGCCGGAAATAGGTTTCCAACGCCTTGGCCGAATACAGGTTTTTGAACAGTTCCTGGCACTCGTCCGCATCAACGCGGAACAACGAGCCATCATCCAAATCGCGTTTTTTCAAAAAGCGGTTCTCCAGATAAGAAAGAACCACAATGTTGGCAATCGGTAATAATTCCGAATTGTGAAGATCCCTCAAACCAAATCCTGCACAAGGTGCCTTTCCAAGTTCCACATTGGTTTGACAATCAAAAATCCCAAGGGTTCCCTTATCCGTGAATCGTTCAAGGGTTAATACGGTACCTTGCAACTCGCTGATCCCTTCCGCCAGCAAACAAAACTCATGATAAAAGTTCCCAAATTGCGGCGGTTTCTTTTTTTGCTTTGTGACGAATTGGTTATTCTGAGGATCAAAATATGCGTCATGATACAAACTGCGTGGATCTTCCGTAATCCCACACTTTTCATAAGCCCTGCGCCACGCCCGATCCATATATGCTGCGATCACTTTATGATCGGCACTCTCTGTCAGACCCGCCATTGCAGCTGACAGGTTGACCATATCTTCGACCTTCCCCTGCAGGTCTACAATGAAGCCGCGTTCCTTGTGGTGTTCTACTTCGATGTCTGCTGGGTTGAACCGTAAATCGGAGTAACGGCTGATCGGCAGATAGATACCTCCCAAGGTTTCAATGGTTCTTTTCAGGTCTCCTTCCTGATCGATCACCGCATGGTAAACGCCGAAAGGAACCTCTCCTGTAATGATCTTTTGAAGCATAGCGGTTTTACCGGTACCCGAAACACCAATAAGGGAGATACCAAAATTGTTGACGTGCTGTTTATTGAAACCATCGAAAAGGACCGGAGAACCAACGTCGTAGTTTAATCCCAATATCGGGCCATCCTCATGCGGCCAATCCGATACGGTAAAGGGATACAGGTTGGTTCCCGCAGCCAAATTCATCTCCTTCCACGCTTCTTTTCGCTTGATGGCCAGAGGACTGACCGCTTTGAACATCAGGTCATGCTCATGGTCTGCTGGCTTCAGGCAGTCCTTGGTCCCGCCGAACTTTGACATGAGGCGGTCTGCCTTTTTTTCTAGCTCTTCCTGGCTTGTGGCAGCCAGAATGATAAAGTTATCGAAGTAGATTATGCGATCTCGATTGTTATCAATATCAGAACGTAATTGCTGAAGCATGGCCAGTTCCTCTTGTTTGGACAGCACACCACGGCTGGACGCTTGTTTGGCACGATCAATAAGTTTGGATTCGATTCCCTCAATACGGGTCGTTAGCCAGGACAAAATCCTGTCTTTGTCAACAGGGGCGATATATTGGATGAAATCAATATCCCCAGGGAAACTCACAAGTGGGTGCAGATATCCAAAGTCAATTTCAGACGGCCACCCGTCTACAAAAAACGATTGGATGTACCTCTCTCCTACCTGGATGTACGTAGCAGGTGAGAGATCAGCAAAGTTTGGAGCCAACACTTCAATAAAATCGTGGATCGGACGATATTCATCATCCTTCTCCTTCTTGGCCGACCAAGTGAACTTGACTTTTGTTTTCAGGTTAAGCAAACGCGGGCACCCCTCTCACAAACAAGCTGTCAAACCCCTTTTCATAGAGATCAACACCCGAGATGTACTTGGACTGTTTTTTATTGCACCAAGCATGCAGAATGTCGTAAACTTCCGGTGTCTCCAGACGTTTGTATCGCCGTACAAACCGTTGGATACGCCCCAAAGACTCCTCGATACGATCACTGAGAAAGTCATTGGCTTTTTCCGGAGAGCGGGTTGGGTCATCTAAAGGAAACACAAGAAAGTTTCGGCGAACCGGCAGGTTTCTCGATGCCAGCAACTCCCGATTGAAGTGTTCTTGCTCCATCAAAAACGCCTCCGTTGTTGAACCGGAAGCGTTATAGGTACGGATAAAGTTGAACCGATTTTCTTTTTGTCTTTTCATGACTTCTTCGAGATCGACCTGACGGCTTTGAATGTACAAAGCAATTTCAATCTCCAACGTCCGCAAAAAGTCCTGCCAGCCAAAGTACACATTCCGCATCTCTTTTTCCGAACAGTGGGTCAACGGAATGGGAAAAATCTCTAAATACTTCCGATAACGGCCGTTTGATAAGATTACAAGTCCATCCTGAATATCTTCCAGTTCCAGATACTCCGGCCAACTAATGCTCTTTCTGGAGTCCAATGTATCCTCTCCTTTCCCTTCGGGTCACTCTTTTCGGTCTCAACCGGAACAAAAACCGTCGCCACCACACGATCCATGGAGATTCCCCATTGATTTTTCGAAACATGAGATAGCCCCCCGCGATGGGAAACAAGGGGGCAATCTCGTAGAATCCAATGGAAACACTGGCAAGCAATCCGGTAAACGACACAATGCATATGATCCATTGTGTGTTGGACAGAACGAAAAGCGGGATGTCATTTTTTATCCCTTTCGGTACTCGGGCACGCATGACTCACACCATCCTTATTATGTCAAAAGCATGTTGTAGATCACCTTGGCTAACGTAACCAGGCTTGCAATCAACAGCAGTCCAATGATAATGCCAAACCCCCATGTTTTGGCCGTCTGTCTGGCGTTTTGCCCGAAGGCAATGAAATTTAGAAAAAACCCCAGCAATGCACCGGAAATGACGGATGCAGACAATGATATCCCAATCACCCAGTTGAAGATTTTGTTGATCAACTGGCTAAAATCATTTTCGGGATTTCCTTCGGCAAGTCCAAATGGGTCAAAATTTGGCTTGCTGTTTACATTTGCATACGCCACTTGAGACTGAGTAATCGGGACTAACAGTGACGAGAACAAAATGGCAACAAGCATCAGGATCTTGACTGATTTGACAGTCCAGCTCATGCTAATTCACCTTTCCTTTTTCAGCAATTGGGAAAATGTCGAGGCTAGCTGCTCAAAATTCCTCCCTCCCTTCAAGCATGTATTGCTAAGCCTCTCACTAATAGAAAAAGCCCGGTATCGTTTGGATACCAGGCATTCAAAATGTAGCGCTCCTAACCAGGGAGATATGACTGAATAATAATCCACGCTGTGTAGACAGTGGCCCCCCATTGGACAAGCAGCCGTTCAGCGGTTGAACCTGTTTGAAAAAGCGTTACACCGTAGCGTCTTGAGCTCAACGGCGAAAACAGCGCGATCTTCTCAGATATAAAATCCAAGGCAAGATGGGAACCGTACCCAATCAGGACCGGCATCCACAAGTTCGGTTGATACAACCATGCACATGCTACGACAACTCCGATCCCCACAAAGCCATGTGTAGGGCTTTCCCGGTTTTTTACAAGCACCAGCAAAAGCAGAACAACCCCAATAGCCATGAATAACGGTTCTCGATTCACCCATCCGTAATAGACCAGCATCCCTCCTAAAACCAATAACACAACAGGACGGAGCCAGGAAGGAATGAAGGGCATCAACATCCCACCCATTCGACTTCTTGGCTCCGTTATATCAGGTAGTAATGACGAAAAAATCGCTGTTCCCAGTCCCATAGCCCACAGCGGCAATTCATCCCATTGACGCGGTAGATTGTACGTACAGTACGCAGCAACCGCAACAGTCATATGTGTGCGTCCTAGCATTGAAGGCTCTCCTTCAGGTTGAGTAACTGTTTATTGATGTCATCTAACTTTTCTCGTAGAATTGCCACTCGTTCGGGCGGGCATGTACGCAATTCTCGTTTCAACTTGGCTCGCTCAGCAAGCAATCGTTGCACATGGTTGTTGATTTCAAACAGAACTCCCATCAATTTAATCCTCCTTTCACAAAACGTGCCCAAAACAAAAAGCCCTTTGCAACAGGGCCTCTTACTTCAAAGCTAGTAACCGACCAAATACGGTATCGAACATGTCAATTTTGGATTCTGCCGCTTTTCTTGCTTCCTCAAGTGATGTGAATTCCTTTCCGTCATCCAATGAACGATACTTTTTTGGAGATTCAATCTCAATAACGTAAGTTTGGGTATCACGGCGAAATGTAACCTTTCCTCGATACCCCTTTTTCTTGAACGTCCACTCCACCGGCTGTAGATACGGAAAGTCACGTAAGGTAACGGGTATTAATTTCAACCACAAAACCCCCAATCATCATACAAAAATGGATATTTTAAGCGACGAAAGGAATAAAAATATCGCTTTTCCAAGCGATTCCGAATGTGCGTATAATTCAAGCACTTTCATATTGTCAATACATAGCATAAATCATCATGGGAATGTTTTCAAGTACCAATTTACCAGAAACTCACCATGACAAATTGTTCCGCCTCATTTCCCCCTCCTACACGAGTAACAGAATCGAATAACATCCCCTGTTCCTCTTCCTGCTGCTCTCGATCCAACCGCTCAAACCGAAAATGTTGAAGATTTGCAAGTATGCTTCTTACCTTTACACAATAGTTGAACAGACGTGCTTTTTTGGCCTGCCATTGGCCACTTGCCTGTTTCATGACAAGGGAATTTGTACCGAGTAACTTTACCGCTGTAATGCCACGGGCGAGTATTTCTTCAAGCAACACCTGGAGCGCATGATAGTACGCCTCGTTCCGATCAAGCCCTTCAACACGCTCTTGAAATTGCCACACCCTTTCTCCTTCTGGAGAAATTAACCACGCAATAGCATACAAATTCTTCTTGTTTCGGGTAATGTCAAAGCAACCTGTATACATCTTGTCTGCACCATCCTTTTTTCATCCTTGCAGATATCGAACTCTCGCCATCGTACCTCGGAGTCTGATCTTTGGCCGATCTACCGCATAATAGTCTTCCCCATTATGTTCAATCCTGGTTCGTACCCAATATCCACCGTCCTCTTCTTCGTTCACCAATATTTCGATGGTCTCTCCGCAGGTGAAGTAATGATCCTCATTGATGGCATATCTGCCGCTGCTGTTTTTGTACAAACGTCCCTGAGCGGTAACCTTCTTGTTCAAATAGCTAAGATCATACAAAGCTGCTTCCAAGTGTTCTGTTACTCTGTTCAGCAGATGATATTCCAATCGCTCATCAGCAGATAAAACGCTCGGCTCTATATTTTCGAGGATTTGATTCACCTTCTGAACAGTTACCGATAATGGGAGTTTCCCCAGCAAATCTTTCATGGTATTGATTTTGCCCATTTTCCTCATCCTCTCTTGTTTTTCAGTTTGAAGTTGCTCGGCAATATCCTTAAAAACATTCTTCGGTCTCAACACCTCATAATCGAAACCCTTACTCTGTAACGTTTTTTTGGTCAGTTCAACCCCTTTTCCGCCCGCCTCGTCATTATCTCGGACAACGTAAATCTTCACATCTTTCCCAACAACCCGTTCTATCAGGCACGCTTGTTCGATTGATAGATGTGAAGCTTGCATGGCCGCAGCTGGTACCCGAAGCTCTTGGCGCATTAAGATTGCATCAAATCCCCCCTCTACCAAATAAAGTGTCTTGCTGCGTTTTGCCTCTTTTAGCACTTCATAAAGGCCAAACAAAACAGCCCCTTTTTGAAAGAGGCTGTCGTCAGGAGTATTGCGATATCGTTTTTTGGAAGTGGGTGCAATGGATCTGTACGTAAACCCAAGCACATCCCCTGTTACTGCGTCTCGGTTGGAGAATACGATACTGTTGGTCTTCTGATCCCATCCAATGCCATACGTTCGGATGGTATTAGCATCCAATCCCCTTTCTCTTAGATAGTTCTTGGCATCTTGGGAGAGACAAAGATCGGCAGCATACTTATGCGCCAGCTCCCATCGTTGCATTTTGAGAAGTTTATTTGAAACAGTAGTCGTCTTCTGCTTACGCGAAGATTGGTTGCGGGGTCTCTTGTATTTTCCCAAATCAATCCAAGCCCGATAAGCCTCCCCTGGTATTGCTAAAAGCACTCGGGTTTCGCCTTTGAACAATAGCTGTCTTACGTCCTTAAGCACCTTCCGTACCGCATCTCCAAAACGCATACCGTACATGTGTCGGACCATTTCCGCAGCATCGCCAGAAATGGAGCAGGCATGGCAGTACCAGATGCCTTTTTCGCTGTTGGCATACATACTTGGTTCGGTATCCCCATGTAGCGGGCACAAGCAAGGATGTTCACCCGACCGGTTTTCTCTTTGAACCGTAATCCCAAGATGACGGAAATATACCGGGAGGTCAATCCATTCTCGTATCCATGTTGCAGCAGCTCGAACTCGGTCCGTGGAAACTTTCGAGGGTAAAATCAATGCACTCGCGAGAGAGACCGCCGTGATTTCCCCCTTTTCACAATCAATTGGTTTTAGAGCCGTGGCCCCCGACTGCTGATTGACCAATGTTGCAGGATTCACACGCGCGCGCGTAACCAACTGGGGTACTATATGATTCTTTATATAACTTACATTAGCAGCAGCCGGTTCTTGGGATGCAACATTGCCTGCTTTGTCCACGCAATTGCAGCTGGGGACAAATGCAACATTGCTTTCCATTTCCATTGCAACATTAGGAACGACCTGTTCCGTTCTGGCGTTTCCTCTGCCCCCCACCTCCTGAATCCTAATCTTTTCTTTAAGGACAGTCTTGGATGCAACATTACTGTCCCGTGCTTTTCTTGGGACTACTTTAACCTGGGTAGCATCCTGCCGCCACTCACCCACCTTTTCGATTTTGACCCCTTCACATGTCCGTTGTGTCTGGATCAGATTGGCAATTTCAAGTTTCCGTATATTCCTCCAAACGGTAGCTCTGTGAACTGCAAAAACATCTGCAACATCACTGATACGAACAAAGGAATGGTTGACCAAATACACATAAAGTTGGTATAATTTGTTTGTGTTCATATCGAGATTCAAAAGGGACTAGCTGCATCTAGTCCCTTTTTCTTTCCTCCTTTCTTATGGTTCTTATTGTTTTATTCTCCATACCACCTTCATCAAAAAAACAGCTCGACGAGTGCCAGTTTTCTGAGCCGTCTCTTCGCCTTCTGGCTGGCTTTGATCTTCACAAATTTTGCGCTGCGACCGGCAGGCCTGAACACCTTGACGATCTCGTCAGGGCGACGCAGAATTTGTTCCTTGAAAAACACTTCCCCGGTATCCGGGTCTACAAATTGCCGCACTACACGTCACCCACCTCCCGAAACAAAAAAGCCACCCTATAAAACGGATGACTCATGATCAACCTGCTTTCTGTATTACGAAATCAACGAACACCGGCGACCGTAACAGTCCCGCCTTTGTCCAGTTCCGGAACTTCACCGTTGCCTGCAATCTTGGTTCCAAATAGACACACTCCTTGTCCTCACCAGTAACCAGTTGCTCACAGACGCCGTAAAACGCCTGCTTGTGTACTGGCGGCACTCCTAATTCAATCACTCAGACTGGTCTAAGTTTGCCGTCCATTTCCATGACTGACGCCAGCCAACCAAATTCTCCTTTCCGGTATCCGGTGAGATACACATCTGTGTACTGGTAGTTGCTCACCTTTATCCAGTCGGAAGATCGTTTGCCGATGTACAAGCTATCCTTACGCTTGGCGACTATCCCCTCCATGTCCAGCTTCTTAATCTCGTTGAACAGGGAGATTCCGTCTTTTTCGATGAACGGTATCTTGTGTATCTGCAACGTATCCGGCAGCACATTATGCAGTATTTTCTTCCGTTTCATCAGTGGTAGCCCGCGCAAGTCCTGTCCGTTGTAAAACAGGATATCGAAAACAACATAGGATACAGGCAGCTTCTTCATCGCTGTAGCTACCTTGGCCGGGTCTTTGATCTGAAATCTACTCATCACTAACTCAAAGTCGATTGCTCCGGTTTCGGGGTTTATACAGCAAACCTCACCATCGAGGACTACGTCTCCGTCAACCTCAATATGATGTAACTCAGGATATTGGCGCGTACAATCGTTATTATGTCGGGTAAACAAGGTTGTCTTCCCGTCGGTAAAGTTTAGTTGCAATCTGTGACCGTCAATCTTCGGCTCGTATATGAAATTAGGGTCGTTAAACGGTTTTTCTCGTTGTTCAAGCAGCATTACTTCTTGAAACATCCCCATCACCTATAAGCATTGTAGCAATCAACAAACGTGATAGAGATGGTAATGCATAGCAAAAGAAAAAGCACCGCGTGGGTGCTAAAATTTTATCCATTCTCTGATTTCTTTTAAGCCTTTATATGTTTTAGCTAATACACTATTTTCTTCAAGATATTTTTCGCCTTTTTCGGTTAGAACAAGACCTATTTTGGGTAAATGAGGTCTGTCATCTGCCCATATAATACCAGTTAAATATCCCTCTCTTGAAAGAAAGTTTACTGCTTCATCAAACTCTTCTCTACCCACACATAGATCGGCTTCGGTTAGTGTTGTGTTTCCGTTATAAATCTCTTTTAAAATAGCATATCTTAATTTCACTTTATTCATTAAACAAACCTCCCTCCATCAATTACACTTAAGGGCAAATGCTTGTCACTGATTGATGATCTTGCGCACTTAGTCGACAATGTTTTCCCGCAATCAAAACCCATTCTGTTTTTGCCGATAGAAAAAACAAAGGAGAGTGACAATATGCCAGAAATTCAACTATTTACTGACAAATTGGTTGGAGGCCTAATAACTTTTGCTCTTTGGACTCTTGTTCCTTTAATTGTGACCATGTTCGGCATCGTAATTCTTTTTCCACGAATCAACAAACAATTGGCGACATTAATTTCTTTTTCAGTAGCATTTCTGTTTTTCTTTATTAGATTCGGCAGCTAGTAGTTAAAAATCCGCCCGGGAAACCGGGCGGTTTGGAAGGGGTTCTCGCGAAAGAAAAAGCTCCCTTCACTTATAGGTGGCTTTCGTGTGACAAAAAAAGTCCGGTTCAGCTCAGCCAGATAGCAAACAGGTAGATTCCTCCCAACATGACGGCGGCGCTCAAAATCCCCCGCGTCCACCTTGGCGCCAGCGTGTTTACTAGCGCCAGGGCAACAGCAAGCCCTATCGCAAACACCCCAAACTTAACCGCCGCAGTCGTTATCCACGGCGCATTTGCACTTAAATCTAATGACATGAGATCACCTTCCACCCCTTATATCGACAAAAACAACTTATCCCATAAGGAATAAGCTGTTCATCAGTCGCTCGCATATTTTCGCTTGCACATTGTATGCGTTGCATCACTGCTTTTTGTGATCCCGAACATTTTTGCGATATCCTCGTAAGAAAATACTTTCTCCGTGCGCTAGCACATAGCATTCTCATCCCATTTCGCTCAATGCACACAGCGCGTATCCAATCTAAAAGAGGATGCCAGAACATACCCGCTGAGGTATGAATCTGACGCCCTCCCGTATCTCGGTATCAAGCTAATTCTTGTTTCGCAGTAATTGTCGGTATTTCAATACAAAGTAACTACTGTTACAGATGCCACCGATAAAAAGAACAATTGGTAAAAAGTAAGGAATTCCTATTGTTTGACCGCCGGATTCCAATGATAAGTAGAGACTAATGGCTCCAGCAAAAAACATCCATATGGAACAGAGTAAACCAAATATAATTCTTCCCTTACTCATAGTGAATCCTTTCTGTTAGAATAGCTCACTTTCCCGATAGTCCACCTTTGCAATCTTTCCCTGACTTGACTTGATTTTACCACGGTTTCGCCGTGTGGCACCAGTGGTACGATCTTGGCTTTCCCTTGTTTCGGATCCACCAGGACCATGGCGGGCTCTTTTCCCACTGGGACCGTGATCGTCATTGTCTGTAGTATAATTTTCTCGACAACACCATCTTTGGCTCCCTGCGCGGGGGCTTCTTTTTTGTCCCAACCCGGTATGCTACGCTCACCACAAGGAGCGTGATCGTATGGAAAAGTCGTTTTACTATCCGGTCCCTTGGTCTGAGGTCAGCTACCTTCGTGAGGCCCTGGCCGCTATGGACATCCCGTTTGTGATCGAGCAGGATGACCGGCTAGAGCTGAATCCCGGCGAAGTAGCCTTCGTTTTCCCGGACATGCAAGTTCGACTCTACCGGCACGTCTTTGAGTTGTTCGGCAATGCTGGCCGGCGGTATCCAAGTTAACCCACTTTCTCTTGTAATGAATGGCATCCCAAGCTTTATAAGCTAGGAAAAATCAACAGCCCTTCTCTCCTCCCAATTAGGAAGAGTCGGGGCTGCCTTGTTCAGTCCATATAACTGAATGTCCTCAACGATTCGTTTGGTTAGTCTCGTATTACGTGCCACAATCTTGTTGTTCTTAATCGCAATCTGCAAGGCTTTTTTGATTCCCACCAAGACTACTTTGGATTCGGCTCGGGTGATTCCCGTGTAAATGAGATTTCTCGCAAGCATGATGTAATGACTGGTCGATACCGGTATGATGACGATGGGAGCCTGCCCTCCCTGCGACTTGTGTATGGTGATACTATAGGCCAGTTGAAGCTCATGTAATTCTTCCTTTGTGTATGTCATCGCTTGGCCGTTGATCGTGCAATGCAGACCTTTCTCTTCCGTTACGTGCCCTTCTTTGTCCAGCAGGTAATCAATCCGATCTATTGTACCGATATCGCCGTTGAAAACCTCTTTTGTGTAGTTGTTCTTGGTCTGTATGATCTTGTCCCCGACTCGAAAGACTGTTTTCCCGACCACGATTTCTTCCTTATTGGGGGCAGAGGGATTGAGGGTTTCCTGGAGCACACGATTCAGCTCTTCTGTTCCGATCGGTCCCTTTTTCATGGGACTGAGGACAAGAATATCTGCAGCGGTGTATCCAAGCTGCGTAAACCTCACGACGCTGTTCCGAATCGTTGCAGCGATCTCTTCCGGCTTTTCCCGCTGGATGAAGTAAAAGTCTTGTTTCGCTGGATCAATGACAATTGACTCGCCTTTATTGATCCGGTGAGCATTGGTAACAATCTGGCTGTTTTGCGCCTGGCGAAAGACTTCTGTGAGCCGCACGTGCGGAACGCCAGCGTCCAACATATCTTTTAGTACATTTCCTGGGTTCACGGAAGGGAGCTGATCCTGATCCCCTACCAGTAGTACTTTCGTTTTGTTCGGGTTGATCGCTCTAAACAACAGATCGGCCAGCTGTATGTCCATCATGGATATTTCATCGACGATAAGTAAATCTGCTTCAAGCGGATTGCTTTCGTTGAATTCTGGCTCTTCGCCTGGTCGGAAGTTAATGAGTCTGTGAATGGTGGCCGCATCTAGTCCGGTTACCTCCGTCAGTTTGCGGCTGGCCCGTCCTGTCGGTGCAGCCAAAGCAATACTTGCCACTGGGTTAAGCCGTTGATACACATCAATGACGGCTTTTACGCTTGCGGTTTTCCCGCATCCTGGACCACCGGTTAAGATCAACAGGTTTTCCGTGAACAACTTCCGGATCGCCTCACGTTGTCCTTCTGCCAATACGATTTTGGAACGAACCTGGTAGTCTTTGATGGCAGTATCGATAGTAGCCATGTTTACGTTGTTACTGCCGCTGCGCATAAATTTGAGCAGGAGTTGGGCCAGTCTCTTTTCGGAGCGATACAAAAAAGGAGGATAGACTCCCTCTTCCTCAATGATGAGGCGACCGTTTTCCTCTAGTTGAAAGATCCCCTGTTCTACCTCGTCCCGCGTAATGTGAACGTCCGTGTTGTGGTTGAGAACCTTCAGAACCTCATCGATCAACTCTGCTTCTGGAATGAAGCAATGGCCAAAATCGAAGCACATCTTTTTCAGAACATAATCCACACAGGATTCAATCCGGAACATCGAATTGGGCATGATGCCTATTCTTTTTGCGATTTCGTCCGCCTTAAGAAAACCGATGAGATCCAGTTTGGTGAGCTGGTACGGATTCCGCTTGATAATGTCCAACGTGTTGGAGCCAAACTCTTTGTAGGCTTTCACGACAATACTTGTACTTATCCCGTACTGTGACAGCTCCATCATGATCTGTTGAACCTCAAACGATGCCCGGACACTGGAGACAATAGAAGATGCCTTTTGCTGACCAATTCCACGGATCGGCAGCAAGCAAGCTTCTCCTTCTTTCATGATAATATCTAATGCGTTCTCACCCAGGACATCAACAATCTGCTTGGCTCTTTTCTCCCCGCAGCCTTTCACCAAGGACGATGAAAGGAAAGCAATTACCTGTTCCTTGCTTTTCGGAATCGGACGTTCCCAACGCTCGACACGGTACTGATCGCCAAACTGGGGATGTTTGAACCAATCGCCGTATACTGTGATTTTCTCGTTTGGCTCAACCCCATAAATAGTCCCGATGATGGTAATTTCTTCGCCATCGTCTTGCTTAAGAATGGCAACAATGAAGTCGTTGTTCGGTTGCCGAAACTTATAACGGACTAATGTTCCGGTTTTCCCACTCAATGTTACACCTCCTCGTTGTGTCACTTTTTTGATATAGTAGTTTTAAGTTTGGTAACGAAATCAACTCGGGTTACAGGCTTACACTATGGATCAAACAACATGTCCTCATCTGTCTCCCCAATAAAACATAATGATCACAGTAACAAGCCAAAGGATGCTAACAATTATTTTCGCTGGTTTAAAGGAATCCATTGTTATTTCCCTCCACTGTTTTTACCTCGAAAAGCTGTACAGATTAAACAATGTCAGGAGAATATCCAACAAGCTGATGAAATGTTGTCTACAGGGGAATTTAACTCGCATCTGAACTACTATTGAGCGATAATGCTAATGTTTGTTTTGTCCGTCGATGAACGAGCAGCCACATATCGGGCAACTTTTTGCTTATTAGCCATTCCTTCGGATTTAGGTCGCGGCTAAGAAGTACGAGTTTTTGCGTTCGCGTCAGGTTTTTACCGTTTTTCACTGTCTCAACTCCTTCTTCTTCTCACTTCCGCCGTTAAGCCACTGAGCCTTGATGTTTCATCTCTTCTTCAATGAGTACCGGCAGCCACTTGATTAGCCATTCTGTCGGGATGAACACGTTGGGTTGGATCGCCTGGGGCAAGTGTCGCTTAATCAAATCAAGAACAAAGTCGTAAGAAAGAGAAAGAACCCGCTTGGATTTCCGACCGATCTCCCTTTCCTCTATCCTCTGCCCAATGGAACTCACTTTTTGTTTGAAGCGCTCCACCATCTCCTTGAAAGACACGCGCTTACGAACCACGTTTTCAGCCTTGGCTTCTTCAACTGCAGCCTGGATCTCAACCGCCTGAACAGTGTCAGTCTCTTTTTCAGGTAACACCAGGCGAATCTCCGGCTCCAATTCTGTCCCGAGGTTACGAGCCATACGTTCAATCTCTTCCTGAGAAGTAAACAGCCGTTGTTGAATCTGCTGCCACTTCCGAACCAACCCGATCACAAATGGGATGCCGCTTGTTAAAACGTAATACAACTTCTCCAGTTGATCGGTGGTCCAATTCATCAGATCGGCACCGATAAACAGGTAGCTTTTCACCCCCTTCTCATAGCTATATTTGACGCGGTGAGAAACCTGAGAGACCCCCTTCCGGAAGTGGCATACAACCACATCCTTCAGGAACGCGTATGAATCATCGGACTCAGCCAGCATTTCAATTTTCTTCTTGAGAAGATTCAAAACGTTGTGTTCCCGACCGCTCAAAACCATCAGCTCAACGTATTGCATAACGACCCCTCCTCACTTTTTTCCGAATCTGACCACTAACAAATGGACAAGCGCCTTTATGATCGTGTCCTTTTGTTACTACTCAGTTTCAACTTGTAAGAAAAACGATAGGGAAGACTAACTTCCCCTGAGTAACCACTACTTTTTGGTATCTGTGCATATGGATTCAGCTTTTTTTAATCCAGGTTCCGTAAGCAAAAAGGGTGACGAGAAACCTGTTTCCTTCAAATTGGACTGAGCATCTTGCAGCTCGATGAATGCCTCCTCTACCAGGGAACGTTCCATATGGATCTCCCTCCTCGGATTCCGTTGTTGGGTGACAGATCTGGATCAAATACCGGGCATCATACTTCTCCGTGCAGTATGACAATCGCGTAAAGTGGAGATAATGAAAACAGCGAGTAGGAAAAAGCAGGAATAGAACTAAGAAAGAGAAACAGCTAGAATATTCAAAAAGATGTTGAGTTACTAGGCCGAAGACTTGGTGTTTTTCTGTTCCTGTTCACGCATCCAGGCGTCGATGCTCTCAACTCGGAAGAAAATGCGGGAGCGAACCCGAAAATGCGGGATTTCCTTTTTGCGAACCATCGCGTAAATCGTGTCACGGTGGACGCCGATGTATTTCGCACATTCAGCGGGGGTCAGTATTCCTTGATTCATGAGTATCACCTACTTTATGGATTGACCTATCAGGCGGATTTATCTTCGCTCATTTTTTGAGCGTTATCTTCAAAAAAAAGATACTCAATTGAACGTTTCAAAACCTTTGCAATCCGATATGCAGTTGGCAATGACGGTAATGTATACCCTCGCTCGATATTTGAAAGCATTGCACGAGAAAGATTTGCCATGGCTGCCAGATCGTCTTGGGTCATCCCACAATCTTTACGTGACTTAATTAAATTCTGGCGAGGGGCGAGTTTTTTCATTTCCTTTCACCTCACTTTGTTAAGCTCATTTTTTGAACCTTGCAATTATAATATACGCTCGATAAATGAGCATGTCAATGGTTTTTGTTCAAATATTGAGCGTTTATTTTATGAACGTTATTTTGTAGAATGGAGGCAAGAAATGAGCGTGATAATAATGGGGTTTAAAGATAGACTTAAGGAACTTCGGTCAAAAAAAAGGTTAACACAAGAGGCCCTTGCAGCAGCCTTAGAAATTCCGGAATCGACGATCCGCCGTTATGAATCGTCTGATGATAACACTCCGAGGCGTGAGCGCTTAGAAAAGATTGCCGACTACTTCGGGGTTTCCGTCGATTATCTCCTCGGTCGTACTGACGATCCTGCCCCTTCCGACAAAAAGGACGATAAAAACGCACGCATGGGACTTGCCTTTATTACTGGCGGGGAAGATCTTACCGAAGAGGAAGCCGAGTATTTGAAAGAAAGCTTGGAACTGTTCCGTAGGATGAAAGAAAGACGAGCGAAGGAACGGGAAAAATAATCCTTTATTCTAGTTTAGCCTTCATAGCCCTTTGGGCTATTATTTTCACCCATAATTACGAACAAATGTTTGTTTATGGAGGGGTTTGTGTGGATTTGTCGCTCTACAAAATGACACCACTTGAGGAATGGATTGCTGAAAAATACCTCGCACATTCCATCTTCACGCCAGAAGACCTTGACATTCACCGGATTGCAAACATTTTTGGGGGTGAAATTTCCTATTTTCCGACAAGATCACATGCCCGTTGGATTGACGATGGCTCTAATGACTTTATGATCATTCTCGACTCTCGTTTGGACGAGCCTTCTTTGCGGAGTGAATTTTTTCATGAGTTATGCCATCCACTCCGTCACGTAGGTGATCAGAGGACTCTCCCCAAGACTTTCCGGGACCTACAGGAGATGCAAGCCTCCCTGTTCCAGCAGTATGCAGCAATTCCCTTCTTCATGGTCCAGGAACTTGTTTTGCCGGTCTACGAGAATGAAATTCCTTTGTATTTGGCTCATACGTTCAATGTTCCCGTTTCTCTGGCGACCCGTCGATTCAATCAGATAAGAGGCCGTATCAGCCAGGAAGAATACAGTCAGAGGATTGCTACCTATCTTCAGAGTCAGTACAGCAAAGCAGATCCCACAAACTGGTCAGACGAAACAAAAAGGCTCTTTCTGACTGCAATAAAAAGAAAATTTCAAAAAGGACAAGGAGTTGTAATACGATGAAAATTGCAGTTTTTTACGATTATTTCGAGGGGGAGCTGGCCCCGCTCTGGTACGTCATCAATTTTCGGAAGGGGGAACTTGATTGGAACAAAGATATAGCCTATATCCCCATAGCTGCTCCCTTCCAACGACAGGGAGCGGAAGATTTCTCGTCGGACAGCATGGGGATAACGGTGACGCTTGCAGATCTGACCGTGAGCGAAGATAAACCAGGGAAGTTCGGGATTCGGCTTGACCCTCTCCGTAGGCGTGCGACGGAAAACATGCTAGATTATTGGGATGCCGAATTTCTGATGTTGCAGGTGGCAGACCTCGAAGAAATCCTACAGATGAATCCATGGAGGTGAACCAAACATGGCAAGTATTGAAAAGCGCGGCGCTAATTCTTGGCGTTTAACCGTTGAATTGGGGTATGGACCTAATGGAGAACGGTTGCGTGAAAGAAAAGTCATTAAGGTTGAAGATCCAGCGTTATTGAAAACAAAAAAGAAACTTAGAGAGTATCTGGAAAGTGAGTGGCTTAAATTCAAGCTTGAGGTTGAGGCCGGTGAGTACATCACTCCTGAGAAGATGACCTTCGCCGCCTTTATTGAAGAGTGGAGAACCAAGTACGCTGAAAAGCAGCTTGCCCCAAAAACCTTAAAAGAGTACTTGGGTCATATTCGGAATCACATCCTGCCAGCACTCGGACACAAAAGACTTGATGAAATCAAACCGATGCACATCATCACCCTTTTGGATCGTCTCTCCAATCCTGGATCAAGGAAAGACGACCGCGGCCAAATGCTATCTGGACGTACCATTCAATACATCTACTCGGTCATGCGGAATATATTCGCCCAAGCGGAAAGTTGGAAACTCATTAAATCTAATCCGATAAAGGAAATTAAGAAACCAAAGGCAGAAAAGAAAAAAGCTCAATTCTACGAAGCTGATGAGGCACAAGAGGTGATCAAAGCGCTGAATGAAGAGCCATTGATGTGGCGACTACTCATCCTCGGGGCAATAATCGGTGGATTTAGACGCGGTGAATTGATTGCACTAGAGTGGCCGCAGGTACTTTTCGCTGAAAATGCGATCCATATCAAAAAGAGTATTCCACTTACAGCAGATGGTAAGGTATATGAAAAAGAGCCGAAAAACGGTGAAGATCGCATCGTACAGATGCCAGGTTGGTATATGGAGGAAATGCGCCGATACCATTTACAATGGCGAGAAGAAAAGATGAAAATCCGGGACAGATGGGAGGGGGGTGACCGTGAATATGTATTTCACGCCGGCTACGGAAAGCCGCTATACTTTACCTACCCTTCCGAGTGGTGGAGTAAATTCGTAAAGCGTCACGGGCTGCGATACATCAGGTTCCACGATCTACGACACAGCTCAGCTACATTGCTCATCCATCAGGGTGCATCTTTGAAAGCGATCCAGGAGCGTCTGGGGCATAAGCAACACCAAACGACGGCAGATATCTACGCACACGTTACCAAACAAGTGAGTCGGGACCTCGCGGACAAATTCGACCAGTTCGACCCCAAAAAACAGTCGATTTGAGGTGTTCGTCCCCATTTCGTCCCCAACGACACTTTCGGGGACTATTTTCTCCCACACCAACTTCTGGCGAAAATAAAAAAACCTTGATTTCTCAAGGGTTTGACGCCTATGGTGCGGGTGAAGGGACTTGAACCCCCACGGTTGCCCGCCAGAACCTAAATCTGGTGCGTCTGCCATTCCGCCACACCCGCATGTAAAACAGAAAAGGCCTCGATATTTCTATCGTGCTGTTTATTTCTTCAGTTGTAAAAACTGGTGAGCCATGAAGGACTCGAACCTTCGACCCTCTGATTAAAAGTCAGATGCTCTACCAACTGAGCTAATGGCTCGCAAGTGGCTGGGGTACTAGGATTCGAACCTAGGAATGACGGAGTCAAAGTCCGTTGCCTTACCGCTTGGCTATACCCCAATGGTGGTGCCGGCAATAGGACTTGAACCCACAACCCCCTGATTACAAGTCAGGTGCTCTACCAATTGAGCTATACCGGCAAGTTATCATCTGTAAATGGTGGCTCGGGACGGAATCGAACCGCCGACACGAGGATTTTCAGTCCTCTGCTCTACCGACTGAGCTACCGAGCCTTAAAATTTTCCCAGCCATTTCTCTATCTGAAAAATGGCGGAGCTGACGGGACTCGAACCCGCGACCTCCGGTGTGACAGACCGGCGTGAACTCCAACTTCACCACAGCTCCATATGTTCGCTTCTACTTCACTATGGAGCAGTGCGAGTAGAAAAATTGGTTGCGGGAGCAGGATTTGAACCTGCGACCTTCGGGTTATGAGCCCGACGAGCTACCGAGCTGCTCCATCCCGCGACGATTCGGACGATCAATGTCAGCACTCTCTTAAAAAGTAATGTTTTCGCTGACCATCCATATGATAAGTGGTGGAGGCTGACGGGATCGAACCGCCGACCCTCTGCTTGTAAGGCAGATGCTCTCCCAGCTGAGCTAAGCCTCCATAGTCCCCGCAAAGTGAAGTTGCGTTGTAGCAACACCGAATACTTTGCGGGTATCCCAACAACGAGTTGGGTGTTATAGGTGACCCGTAGGGGATTCGAACCCCTGTATGACAGCGTGAAAGGCTGCTGTGTTAAACCGCTTCACCAACGGGCCAAAGTATTAAGATATGGTGCGGTCGGCGAGACTCGAACTCGCACGGGTCGCCCCGCCACCCCCTCAAGATGGTGTGTCTGCCAATTCCACCACGACCGCAGTTTAGTATGGTAGCGGCGGAGGGAATCGAACCCCCGACCTTTCGGGTATGAACCGAACGCTCTAACCAGCTGAGCTACACCGCCATGAAACTATTTGTTTGAAAAGATATGGCGGAGAGTGAGGGATTCGAACCCTCGCTACGCTTGCGCATACTAACGGTTTAGCAAACCGTCCCCTTCGGCCTCTTGGGTAACTCTCCGCATATATGGCTCCTCGGGACGGACTCGAACCGCCGACCGATCGGTTAACAGCCGATTGCTCTACCAACTGAGCTACCGAGGAACGTTGAAGGATTTATTCCTTCAAAACTGGATCTGCATGTTTGCCAGGCATGT
>NZ_RHHS01000027.1 GCF_003710935.1 Brevibacillus gelatini | reverse complement strand
ACTTTCTGGACAGCCCCTTTCATGCACTACCGTCCAGCTTTTAAATAAACGGCGTCCGGTGATACGTCTGCTCATACTTTTCACGCAATCCCTTTGCCAGCAGGGTAAACGAGCCGACCGCAAAGACGAAGGCAGCCAGCGGTGTGAGGAAAATCCAGGTGTAATTACTGTACACAAAGCCTCGGTACGATCCGAGCAACCCTGCCCACTCGTGTGTAATCGAGTGAAACAGGACCGGGTCCGTCGTCATTTTCGTCCCGCCCACGAACAGGTCGAACATCCCCAGAAGCCCCATCAAGGTCATGATCGCAACCATTTCCGTCACCAAAATTATGATGATCTGCTCCTTCAAATGCGGGAGAATATGCCGGAAAATGATTTGCTCGCGGCCCGCTCCGAGTGAGACAGCGGCAAGAACGTACTGCGATTCCTTGATCTGCTCCGTCTTTTGCCGGATGGAAGAAACGACAGATGGCGCTCCCAGTATGCCGACGACCAGGACGAAAAACAAAACAAGGGTTGACGTCGGCAGTTGTGGATTGATGCTGATTCCCATTAGCAAAAAGTAGACCGGAATGAAAATGGGCATGTAGCTCCAGGCATTTTCAATCGCCAGCCACCACCGCTGCGGCTTGTCCTGCACGCCAATGTACAGACCGAGAATGGTTCCGATCGACAGGCGCACGGCGGCCACCGCCAGTGTGACGAACACGGTGTAGGGCGCACCGTGAAGCAGCATGGTCAGCAGGTCATACCCCCATTTATCCGTCCCCAGCCAATGCTCTGCAGATGGAGGCAGCGGCGGTGCGATAATGACCGTTTTGCCATCTACGACCTCGTTGCGAAGCTTTTCTTGAAAGTCCAGATCATACGGCGCGATATAAGGCCCGATCAGACCGATGATGACGAGCAGGGTCACCAGGATGCTGCCTGTCCACAAAGACCAGTTGAATCGTTTTTGCATAGAAGACAAACCTCACTCGTTCCGAATAAAAATTGCGTTATTTGTAAACGACCACCCGTTCAAACAAGTACAAAGCCGCGCGGATGAGCACGTAGACCAGAAGCGAGAGCAAAATAATCCCGAGCAGCCCCATCACCGCCGCGTTAAACTGGTAGCCGCCGCCTTTGCTGAAAATAAAGCGGGTCAACCCGACCACGTTGAGCAAATACTCCACGATGAACAGATTCGCTACGGTAATGGCGATTGTCTTTTTCAAATCCGCGATGAGAAACGGCTTGATATTTTTGTAGACGTGATGGATGAGCACGTGCCAGATGCCCATCCCTTTGGCGAGCACTGTCTTGATGTAGTCCTCGCCGCCGATTTGCGCGTACTTGAGACTGACTACCTTCATCAAAAAAATGGTGGGCCCGATGGCGAGAAGCATCATCGGAAACCAGTCGTTGGTAGAATCGCTGGTAGGCGACAACGTGATAACCCGAATGTTCGTCCACTTGTAAAACGCAACAGCTGCCAGAATCGACATAAAAATCAGAATAAAATCAGGAATCGTGGATACGAGATTCAATATCTTTTGCAGTTGACGAACCGCACGGAAGCGCTGCAAAAACAAGCCGAATACGAGACTGGCCACAACCGCGATGCTGACACTGGAAAACAGCAGCTTGAACGTATTCAAGGCAAACGGAACAATATCTTCTGCAATGCTTCTCTCATTCTCGCCCAAATAGTACGTCCCGAGGGAACCACTCGCCAACTGCTGGATCAAATAGACGGTGTGAACGACGATCGCTCCCGGCTCGAAGACAATTTCTTCTTTTACCGTATATAGCATAAACGGCCCGCCACAGACGACGATCACCAGGAAGAACATCCCAAGCAGTTGTTTCACATACGACAAGCACTCCTACCCCCTTACTAATTCCAACAATACACCATCTATAAAAAATCATCCACACAATCAAAAATATTTTATGTTTTTTTATATTTCAGATAATAGATCATGCAATCGCAGGCAAAAGGAGGGTGTCAGGCATGAACCAACCTGGTTGCGCACACCAACCGTCAACGAGTCTCTCCTTCCTGAAAGGCACAAGTCTTGCTTTTTCGCTTTATCCAAAGTCTCGATGCCTCGCTATGCTGCCCTTCTGCTGGATCCGAAAACAAAAAAACTCCTTCCTATACAAAAAAAGACGGCCATGAGCCGCCTCTACCGAATAACGATCATTTGAATTTCCATTCGCCCCATGTCGTGCAGTTCGAGCGGAGCTGTCAGCGCTGTCCCTGACACGTCCTGCAAATCATGATGCTGCAAAAACGATGGCGGCGTAATGTCAACGAACACTCCGCGATTGGACAAAAGCGTGCTTGCGTTGCCTGAGATCATGTTCCCCAACTCGGAAATGGCACTTTTTCCGAGCTCATCCATCTCCTGCACAGGATAACCACCCATCATGGCAGAGACAATACGCAAAGCCAACTCCTCTTGCAGACCAAACAACACGTCACCTTGCAATTGACCTGTCATCCCGATACGAAGCCAGGTGTGACCTTCCGAATTGCTCCATTCTTTTTCAGCTGGTTCCCCCCGAGAAATCCCCACGTTGCACACTTGTTGAATCACAGAGGAGGCTGATTCAAGAAACGGATCTAGGTATTGGACTATCATTTGCGATCTCTTCCTTTCCCGGGCAATTATCTCTGCTATAGGACTATCATAATGTCGACATTTGGCAGATGCAAGACTCTCACAAAAAGTTAATAGGCAAAAGGTCACTATCTCCACAAACTCCAGGAAACAAATCCTCTACTTTCGCATCATGCCTTTTGGTATAAATAGCTGAGCAGGTGCGCAAATCAAGCACTTCTACCCCGACCTCATGCCTGCTTAGCTGCCACATGGGCAAGCCGAGCCGCTCAAACGCAAATACCGTATCGCCAAACGCCAGGCACTCCCTGATGCATCGCTCGTCCGGGTAGCTCTCATCAGCTTCGAGCAGGTGGACAGGCTCCAGGCCAAACTGCTGCAGCAGGTGCAGCCGATCCATCCTCTGTTCCTTGCCGCGTTTCCCGGTACGTCTTCTCGGCGACAGCAGCGGAAACTCTCTCATTACATATTCCCACTTAATTCCGTGATAAAACATCGAAATGTGTTTCCCTCCAAAAGAGCAGGCCCGGCACAAGCGTTCATCCGCTGTACCGGGCCATCCCTACTGCCTCTTTTTCCCGATCACATTCACCTCGGCACGCGCTTCCCGTCCCAGCGAATCCGTCGCAACTACGGTCAATTTTTGCTTGCCTTCCTCAATCCGGTCCAGTACCAGTCGGAACCCGCCCCGGTCGTTGACGTCGGCAGGCACCATTTTCTCTCCGTACGTAATTCGCAAGCTGATCGGACCGGCTCCCGTCACCTTGCCCTCAATCGGCAGGGCCTCGCCTTCCCGGCCTTCCACCTGTTTGTTCACCAGCTTGATTGTGGGAGCAGCGATTGGCCTCGCCCGGTAGTTCAGCCGCTGCTCACCCTGGCTGAGTACGACCGTACCTGCGCTCGCATCCACGTACGCGTACAACAGCAGTGTGCTCTGGTTGCCTGCTCCATCTTTTCCTTCGATCAGGACGCGGTTTTCTCCTTGCTTCATTGGCAAAATATGTGTCAAATTTTTTAGAACCGGGATTTCCAGTTGGTCTTCCTCAAAATTGGCGACAATCTGGCCGTTGACGCTCGCCTGTCCTTTGTACGTCTGATCGCGGTACTGGAAGCGGATCGGAACGAGCATCGTTTTCGTTGCCGGGTCATACTGAATGTCCTCTGTCCCGTCGTTTTGCAGCTGGAGCATCGGGGGAGTCGTGTCGACGATGATTCGTTGCGTGAACTGCCGCGTATTGCCGTACATGTCAGAAGCGCTGTACAGCACGTAGTTCAGCCCTTCCTGCAGCCGGAGAATCGTTTCAAACGAGCCGTCTGTCTCCAGCTTTACCGGTGTCTTGTTGATCGACAGCCGCACCCGATCGAGCAGTTCCTCGCCCGTTACCTTCCCGCGCAAAGCGACATCCGGCTGTCTGGATATTTTCAGGTAGCTGAACAGATCGTCGGGGAATTCCACGAACGGCGGGATGGTATCGCTTTTCCCGTTGATGTTCGCCACGCTGATGTTCCCGGCGTAATCGAAGGCGACTACGCTCATTTTTTTCTCCGGCTGATTGATGATGGTGCTGGTAATTTTCGGCGAGTACGGGCCACCTGCTTTTTTTCCGTTGACGTAAAGCAGATAGCCTTGCACGTCTTTATCGCGGCTGCTCCACTGCACCTTGTTGCCGGACAGCGAAGCGGTGATGACAGGCGGTTTCGTGTCGACCCGGATCGGCAGCGTCATCGTTTGCCAATTGGCATCGCGCCCGTCGATTTTCGCCTTGATGACAAACTGATAGGCTCCATCCGGCGCCTGCACATAGCTGCCTTTTTGCGGCGAAAAAATTTTGCCATCCCAGCTCCACGCCTCCCGCTCGGTGTAGTAGTAAGGCGTGCCCAGCTTGGACTGATCGTACTTGCTGACCTTCTCGTCCCGCACCAATGTCCGTACAGGCTTGCCGGACTGATCCGTTACCTCCACGACTACTTGCCGGGCGTTGCGCAAAAACGTAATCGACGGAGCTGCGACATCGTAGTGTCCGTCTCCGTTCGGGGAAAAGGCAATCTGGCCTGGATCGATCTGCACGGTTCCGTCTTCTTTTACCCCGGTCACGCCCAAATAATCGCGGTAGCGCCATTTGTCGTTGCGCTTGTCGTGATACCAGGTCGTTTTGACGCCGGTTCGTTTTTCCTGGCTGCCCGCCTCCCACAAAGGCTGATCCATGATCCGCGGCTCGTCCCAGTCGCCGAAAAAGCCGAAGTAAGGCACGCGCAAAACCGGCAACGATTTATCTTCTGGTGCAAACGAGATAAACCCTTCGGCAAACTGATTGCGGGTTGCTCCCTGCGGGATGGTGAGCGTTACCTTTACCTCGGCACGCTTGCCAGGCGCCACCGTTACCTTCGGTGCGGAAAAGCGCAGTTGCGCTCCTGTGAGCGCGGTTGCTGTGAGCATGTTCAAGCCGTCCTTGCGCAAGTCGGTCATGACGCCAAATTCGTCCTGGAGCTGGTACGTGATCGGCTTTTTCCCGAACTTGTTATCGACAAACAGGGAAAACGTCGTCGTGTTCCCGATCTCGCCCAGCGAGACACCTGCCTTGCCTTTGCCATCGACTACGACCGCCGGTGTCTGGATCGCTTTGGCGATTTGCAGCAAGCCTGCCCCTTGAACGCGCGGGCTGTACGGGTATTTTTTCTCTTTGGCCTTGTCGGAAGCAGCCTCGCCCACACGTGGGTCCAGGATCGGTTCGGCTGTGTTCATCGCCGCTGCCTTCAGCGTCTCGACGAGCGCTCTGCCTTGCAGGTTGCGCCCCTGCTTTTGGTAAGCCTGCTTGAGCAGCGCCATCCCGCCTGCTACGTGCGGTGTCGCCATGGAGGTACCGCTTTTCACGGCGTACTCCGAATCGCGGACGAGCGACAAAATCCCTCCGCCCGGTGCTGCAATCTCCGGCTTGAACTGCAGGTCCGGAGTCGGCCCCCAGGAGGAAAAGCCGGAAATCGTTCCTCCGTCCGGGTAGGGCATCGGGTTTTGCGCGTATTCGCCATCGAAGGTGACTGTCACTTTTTTCCCCTTTTTCACCGCTTGGGCCAACTGCTCGCCCATCTGCTTCAGCACCGCCACCGCCGGAATTTGCTTCAAATGCTCCGCGCTAATGATGAGCGGCCCTGGCTCGTTGTTGTAAATAATCGCGCCGACGGCTCCCGCTTCTTTGGCAAGGCGGAGCTTTTCATCAAAGGTAGTATCTCCGCGCTCCAGCAGCACGATTTTTTCCTTGACCGATACGTTGTAGTCTTCTTTTTTTCCTTTTCCCATGTAAACAAGCGGATACGGCTTCACCAAAGACGCAATCGGATTGAGCGCTGACCCGCTCTCCACGTGGCCAGGCAAGTAGACGACGCGTTCCAGCCCTGGCACTCCCTGAACGCTGAAGCTGTGGCCGGCAAGTGTCGTCGCGTTGACGGAAGCGACAGAAAACGCATCCGGGCTAAGGCCAGGAGAACCGATCATCGCGACATCCGGATTTTGCGCCCTTACTTTGTCACTGCCGAAGTACGAGTCGTTCCCCGCTGCCGCCACGACAATGACACCATTGTCCACCGCCTTTTTCACGGCCATTTGCTCGATGTTCGACTCGTCTACATATCCGGCGGCGGAACCAAGGCTGAGGTTGATGACATCGGCTTTTTTGGCGATCGAATCGTTAATGGCAAACAAGATCGACTCACTCAAGCCCGGTACTTCCCCTTGGTAGTTGGAAAACACTTTTTGGCTCAAGATTTGCGATTCCGGCGCGACGCCCTTGACTTTGCCGTTGGCGGCGATAATCCCCGCGACATGGATGCCATGCTGCGATTCGGCTACGTCCTCGGTCGTCTGATTGCGGTCTGCCCAGTTGAAGCCCGGAATCACTTTTTGCGCTGAGCCTGACTTTTGCACAGCCAATCGTTTGTCGCGCGGCGGCGGCAAATCAGGGTGCTGCGGATTCACCCCGGTATCTATGACCGAGATGAGCATTCCTTCCCCTTTGACCCCTGCTTCCTGCCAGGCGCGCTTTGCTTCGATCATCTCCAATGTTGACGATGGGGCAGTTGCCGCCTTTTCGCCCATGACGACATGCTCGGAACGCTGCCACTCGTTGGCCCATTCGGCCCGCGCACGCTTTTCAGCCTCGCCCGTCGCATGACTTGTATGTGATTGCTCCTTCATTTCCGCCAAATCGCGCATGACCACATTGTGCAAGCTGATGGCGTCGCCGTATGCGAAAACATCCGCCCTTGTATGGCCCACTGTCGTTACGGGAAGCAAAACCAACACTAACCCTAAGCTCATCACCTGTTTTTTCATCGTTTGCCCCCTTGTTGGAAGTACACCCATTATGTATCAGTTTTCACTGGGAGCCGCCTGGGTATTCCCGTCTTTTGCCGAAGGTTGACAAAACAGGTGAATCCGCCTATATTTAAATGCGTTAAATATTTTTCATCCGAAATTTTATGCAACTACGCTGCAAGGAGCTGAAATCAGCATGTCTTCTCCTTCCACCGAATCCATTGACCGCCTGCAAGAAGCTTTTCGCACTATTATGCGCACCCTGGGACCGCAAATGGCAGAGCCGGTTCCCGGATTGACAGGCGCGCAATTTTACATTCTCAATCAGTTGGAACAACGGCAAAGATGTACCGTCGGAGAATTGGCCGATTCCATGATGGTCAAGCCGAGTGCGATTACCGCGATGATCGATCGGCTGGACAAGCACGGCTACGTCAGCCGGGATCGCAATGAGGAAGACCGCCGCGTCGTCCACATTAGCCTGTTGGAACCCGGGAAAAAAATTTTGGCCCAGGCGAAGCAGGCACGGCTGGAAACACTTCGGCAGTTGTTTTCCCATCTCAGCGAAG
Organism: Brevibacillus gelatini; assembly: GCF_003710935.1. Taxonomy (GTDB): domain Bacteria; phylum Bacillota; class Bacilli; order Brevibacillales; family Brevibacillaceae; genus Brevibacillus; species Brevibacillus gelatini. Next base: position 258,351 of record NZ_RHHS01000027.1, on the reverse strand, counting down.
AAGAGTGTGAGCAGTTCGTGCACCTGTTTGAAAAACTGGCAGCCGCCGCTGTCGCTGACGCAAGAAAAAAAGACGTGCATTCCGGATAACCGGCGCACGCCTTTTTCTTTTTCCAAACGATTAGGAGAAGAAGAACTTCTTCACGGCATGTTTGGTTGTTTCTTTGTTCATATGCGCAATCGAGGTAGTGAGCGGGATGCCTTTTGGACAAGCTTGCACGCAGTTTTGCGAGTTACCGCAATCACCGATACCGCCGTCTCCCATCAATGCTTCCAGACGCTCATGCTTGTTCATTTGACCAGTTGGATGCTGGTTGAACAGGCGAACCTGCGAGATGGCAAACGGTCCAATGAACTCGGACTTCGCGTTCACGTTCGGGCAAGCCTCCAGGCAAACCCCGCACGTCATGCATTTGGACAGTTCGTACGCCCATTGGCGTTCCACTTCCGGCATGCGCGGACCTGGTCCCAGATCATGCGTACCGTCGATTGGAATCCATGCTTTTACCCGTTTCAGCGCATCGAACATGCGGCTGCGGTCAATCGACAGGTCGCGCTGTACAGGGAACGTGCTCATTGGCTCCAGGCGAATTGGCTGCTCCAGTTTGTCAATCAGTGCGGAGCAAGCCTGGCGTGGTTTTCCGTTGATGACCATCGAGCAAGCGCCACATACTTCTTCCAAGCAGTTCGATTCCCAGTTGACCGGAGAGGTTTTTTGGCCTTGCGCGTTGATTGGATTTCGTTGGATCTCCATCAGCGCACCAATCACGTTCATGCCAGGACGGTACGGGATTTTGAACTCTTCCTTGTATGGAGTGCTGTCAGGGCTGTCTTGGCGAGTAATAATCAGGTGAATCAATTTTTCTGCCATGTCCGTTTCCTCCTCTCTTACTTCTTCTTGTCAGATGTATAGTCGCGTTTCCGTGGCGGGATCAACGAAACATCGATGTCTTCGTAGTAGATTTCTGGCGCCGTTGTTTCCGGATTGAACTTCGCCATGGTTGTCTTCATGAAGTTCTCGTCATCACGCTCTGGGAATTCCGGCTTGTAGTGAGCGCCGCGGCTCTCGTTCCGCATGAGCGCACCGATTGTAATCGCACGGGAGAGAACGAGCATGTTCCACAGATGACGGGTGAAGGAAGCTCCGGAGTTGCTCCATTTGCTCGTATCGTTGATGTTGATTTTTTTGTAGCGCTCCATCAACTCTTGAATTTTCTCATCTGTTTTTTGCAGACGGTCGTTGTAACGAACTACCGTTACGTTATCGGTCATCCACTCACCCAGCTCCTTGTGGATCAGGTAAGCATTTTCCGTTCCGTCCATTTTCAGGATGTTGTCGTATTTCGCCTGCTCTTTGCTGGTGTAGCTGTCAAAGAGAGTGGAAGACAGGTCATCCGAAGATTGGTTCAAACCGTTGATGTACTCGATCGCTTTTGGACCGGCAACCATACCGCCGTAGATCGCGGACAACAGGGAGTTTGCACCCAAACGGTTTGCGCCGTGCTGGGAGTAATCGCACTCACCCGCTGCGAACAGACCAGGGATGTTGGTCATTTGGTTGTAGTCTACCCACATTCCGCCCATGGAGTAGTGAACGGCAGGGAAAATCTTCATCGGTACTTTGCGCGGGTCGTCCCCTACGAATTTTTCGTAAATCTCGATAATACCGCCCAGTTTTACATCCAGCTCTTTTGGATCTTTGTGGGACAGGTCGAGGTATACCATGTTTTCGCCGTTGATACCCAGTTTCATGTCTACGCAGACAGAGAAGATTTCGCGAGTCGCAATGTCACGCGGTACCAGGTTTCCGTAGGCAGGATATTTTTCCTCCAGGAAATACCAAGGCTTACCGTCTTTGTACGTCCATACACGACCGCCCTCACCGCGCGCGGATTCAGACATCAGGCGCAGCTTGTCGTCGCCAGGAATCGCAGTCGGGTGAATCTGGATCATCTCACCGTTGGCGTAGATTACGCCTTGCTGGTAAGCGGCAGACGCTGCTGTACCTGTGTTGATGATCGAGTTGGTCGATTTACCGAAGATGATACCAGGGCCGCCTGTTGCCAAAATAACGGCATCTGCGCGGAACGATTGAATTTCACCGGAACGCAGGTTTTGCGCGGTAATCCCGCGACAGGTTCCTTTCTCGTCCAGAACGGCTCCGAGGAAATCCCAGTATTCGTACTTGGTTACAAGACCCTCTGCTTCATAGCGGCGTACTTGCTCGTCCAGCGCGTACAGCAGCTGTTGTCCGGTTGTTGCGCCTGCAAACGCAGTACGGTGGTGTTTGGTACCACCAAAACGGCGGAAGTCAAGCAGACCTTCTGGTGTACGGTTGAACATGACGCCCATCCGGTCCAGCATATAGATGATTCCAGGTGCTGCATCGCACATTGCTTTTACAGGTGGCTGGTTAGCCAAGAAGTCTCCACCGTAAACTGTATCGTCGAAGTGCTCCCATGTGGAGTCGCCTTCCCCTTTGGTATTTACCGCACCGTTGATACCGCCCTGTGCACATACAGAGTGGGAACGTTTTACCGGAACCAGGGAGAACAACTGAACGGGAACGCCTTTTTCTGCAGCTTTGATAGTAGCCATCAAGCCGGCCAATCCACCACCGACAATGATAAGTTTACCTTTTGCCATGATTTAGTCCCCCTATCCCTACAGAATGAAAGCCGACATCGCACGCAATCCGATGAAGGTTACAACCACGAAGACGACCATAGTTAAATATGTTGCAACTCGTTGGGAACGCGGTCCAACCGTAATTCCCCAGTGAACCAAAAAAGACCAGAGTCCGTTGGAGAAGTGGAAAACCGTGCTGATAATCCCGATTGTGTAGAATACGATCATTGCTGGACTGCTGAAAATGTTTGCCATCATGTCGAAGTCAACAGATGCACCCAATGCCTTCTGAATGCGAGTTTCCCATACGTGCCAGACAATGAAAATAAGGGTAATGATACCTGTTACCCGTTGCCACAGAAACATGTGGTTTCTGAAGTAACCGAAGTTCCCTACGTTGTGCTTCGCTTGGAACGCGATGTACAGACCGTAAACAGCGTGAAACAGGATCGGGATGTAGATGAAAACGAATTCAACTACCAGCAGAAGCGGAACGTTTTCAATCAGACCAACTGTCTGGTTGAATGCTTCGGCTCCACGGGTCGCCTGGTAGTTGGCTGTCAAGTGGAACAGCAGGAAGAGCCCGATCGGAAACAAACCAAGAAGTGAGTGCAGCTTGTGACTGAGAAAGCTATGGCCTTTCGCCATACAATGGTCCCCCTTTCAGTGTATATAGCGCTCATGATAGATCTTTCCCCCATATCCTAACCCATTGCCTGACTCGTTAGACATGCAAAAAAGCCTCTGGACCTCTCACGCCTAACCTAGTCAGAATGTGTCAAAATACGGAAAAAAGATGGGCAAAACTTTGACCAAATCAATTGTACTCTTGTCTACAGAGAGCGTCAAGACAATCAGTAGACTAAATACATTGATAGAATAACTGTGTTTAGTTACACTATTTTTTCTCGCAATCTTCTCTCAATCGGTCATGAAGAAAGCCTCCCTCTCATAATCTGGTACAGACAGGAGGGAAGCATGATGAAAGATACCGATCAGCTGGCAGCCCTGTTGCCGCCCCAAACGATTCCGGTAACCGAACGTATGCACATGCCCTATCTCGGCTACCATCTGCTCCGCGAAACATTGACGAATACGCTGCTCGGAGAGAGCGAAAGCCCGATTTTGTACTGGCTGGGAAAAGACATCGGCCGGAAAATTCCGATCCAGTCTTCCACCGGCCCGATTCTGCCGTTTATCCGCCTTGGGCTGGGACAGCTCGATCTTCTGGAAGAGTCGGAAGAAGTAATCGTGTACAAGCTCTCACACACCATCCATGCCTATCAGACGCCCGAGCGGCTCAGCCGCACCTTGTCCCTGGAAGCCGGAATCATTGCCGGCAGCATTGAGCGATGGAAGGGCAAGGACACGTCCTCACAGTTGGAGATCGAAAGCTTGTCCCGCATTCTCATCAAGGTGCGGACGCAAAAGTAAACGCGATGCCCCCTCGGGTTCGGGATGCCCCTCTGCTTCTGACGCCCCTCGAAATACTTGCGTTAAAAAGATGCCCCCTCTGCCAGTGGGCGAGGGAGCATTCGCTTCTTACAGGCCGTGCACGACTGCTGTCTGTTCCACGTCAAGCCCGTATGCCGTATGCAGGCTGCGGACGGCAAGCTCGGTTTGCCCGGCAGGAATGACGCAGGACACTTTGATGTCGGACGTTGAAACCATTTTAATGGAAATTTCTTGTTCAGCCAAAACGCGGAACATTTCTGCGGCGACACCCGGATTGTTCACCATGCCGGAGCCGACGATAGACACTTTGGTCAGGTTTTGCTCGAAGTCGACTTTGTCGAAGCCCAGCTCTGCTTTGTTGTTTTCCAGCGTATCCAGTGCCTTTTTCAAGTCATCTCCCGCGACTGTAAACGAAATATTCGTGACAGCGGCTTCGTAGGAGCTTTGAATGATGATGTCGACGTTCACCTGGTTGTCTGCGAGTGTGTTGAACAGGCGGGAAAGAGTCCCCACCTTTGCCGGCATCCCGACAACCGTAACTTTGGCGACATCCTCGTCATGCGCGACTCCACTTACTACTCTTCCTGTTTCCATGTTGGCAACCTCCTCAACGTACGTACCCTCTTCAGCAGTAAAGCTGGAGCGGACCACCAGCCGTACCTTGTATTTTTTCGCAGCCTCTACCGAACGCGGATGCAGGACGCCTGCGCCGAGATTGGCAAGCTCCAGCATTTCGTCATACGAGATCGTATCCAGCTTGCTTGCTTTCGGCACCACCCGCGGGTCTGCCGTATAAACGCCGGAAACGTCTGTAAAAATCTCGCATTTGTCGGCATTCAGGCTGGCTGCCAGCGTAACCGCCGATGTATCCGATCCACCGCGGCCGAGCGTCGTAATTTCTCCTTCGTCGCTAAGACCCTGAAAACCTGCCACGATCACGACGCGGCCTCGCGCAAGCTCTGCCTGAATGCGCTTTGGATCGATTTGTTTGATCCGCGCCCGGCCGTGAATGGCTTCCGTCGTCACTCCGGCTTGCCAGCCAGTCAAAGAGATGGCATCGTAGCCTTTGGAATGCAAGGCCATCGCGAGCAGAGCGATCGATACCTGCTCCCCCGTGGTCAGCAGCATATCCAGCTCACGCTCGGAAGGGTAGGCGCTGATCTGTTTGGCCATATCTACCAGAACGTCCGTAGATTTGCCCATCGCAGACACGACGACTACCATGTCATGCCCTTCCTCTTTGTAGCTGATAATTCGGTCCGCAACTCGTAAAATTCGCTCAATGGTCCCTACAGAGGTGCCTCCGTATTTTTGCACGATCAACCCCATGCGGCTTCTCTCCCTTTTCCATTTCCAATGTTTGTAGAATGTATCGTTTTTTCTCGTTTTATTAGCTTGTTTTCGCCGTTTGTTTCCGAAAAATTTTACCTGTCACTTTGCACTTTATAAGAGACTACCATCGACGCCTAGCGATCTCCCTTTAAGCGGATGGTTGTTCTTGCTGAATCGGGCTTGTTTGCTCTTGCCGTTTGATACGTTCCGATTCAGTAAAAAAAGGCACCGACAAGGAATAAGTACCTGCCGCTGCCTACTGTATCGACATACCGGTTCCTCCTTCCCAATACACGCGAACAATGCAGCACATGACAGGACAACACCTATCAACGCTCACATTGACACCGTGAGATAGCACTCCATCTGACGCCGGTTTAAGAGCCAGATGACAGTCCTGCACTTGTTCAATGCAGACCCAGCATGGAGAAGCACGGGTTTTCCTCCACACTTCGGCGAATTCCCCTTTCCCGCTCCCTTCACAGATACCCGATCTCAGGGTGGTACTCTTGGTTTTCGCGCCTCTACCTCACTTCATCAGGGAAGTGAGGCTAACTATTCTGTTTGAAAGGCATTATATCATGGGAATCCGAGCGGTTCAATTGCTTTTTTGCAAAAAAGTCATGTCTCCAGCTTGCGCAAATGGGCGATAATCTGCTTTGCCAGCTTGTCGCCGATCCCGATCTGCCGGAAATCTTCGACCGTCGCCTCGCGCATTTTTTTCAGCGAGCCAAAATGGGTAAACAACAGCTTGCGCCGCTTCTCGCCGATGCCGGGAATCTCGTCCAGCTGGGAAGAGAGCATCGTCTTCGACCGGGATTGCCTGTGAAACGTAATCGCAAAACGGTGTACCTCGTCCTGAATGCGCTGCAGCAAATAAAACTCGTAGCTGTCCCGCTTCAGATTGATCGGCTCCGGCGGATCGCCGTACATCAGTTGCGCGGTTTTGTGCTTTTCGTCTTTGGCCAGGCCGCAGACCGGGATGTACAGGCCCAGCTCGTTTTCCAGCACGTCCATGGCGGCACCGATCTGTCCTCTGCCCCCGTCGATGACGATCAGGTCGGGCATCGGTTGGTTTTCCCGCAACAGCCGCGAGTAGCGTCTGCGGATCACTTCACGCATGGACCCGTAGTCGTCCGGCCCTTCCACTGTCTTGATTTTGAATTTGCGGTATTCCTTTTTGTCCGGTCGTCCGTCTGTAAACACCACCATCGCCGACACCGGCTCTGTCCCCTGAATGTTCGAGTTGTCAAACGCCTCGATCCGGTGAGGGACACCGATCCCCAGGATGTGCCCCAGGTTGTGCACCGCCTGAATCGTCCGCGCGTCGTCCTTGGACATCAAGGCGAACTTTTCCTGCAGGGCAATCCGCGCATTTTCACAAGCCATCTGCACCAACTCGCGCTTTTTGCTGCGCTTGGGCGTCAACACCTTGACTCCCAGCCATTCACTGAGCAGTTCCGGCTCGCTTTCCTCCGGCAGCAAAATTTCTTTGGGCAGCGCGTTTTGCTTGTCGTAGTAAAACTGGGTGACGTACGACATGAAGTCCTCGCTCTCGCTTCCGTAGTAAGGAAAGGAGGTCGTCTGGCGCTCGATCATCTTGCCCTGGCGCATGTAAAAAATTTGAATGCACATCCAGCCTTTTTCCACAGCAAAGCCGATTATGTCGCGGTCGACCGTGTCGGTGAACGTAATTTTCTGCTTTTCCATCACCGCTTCGATGCTCCTGATCTGATCGCGGTATTCCTTGGCCCGCTCAAACTCCATCGCCTCTGCGGCCTGGAGCATTTTTTCCGTCAACTGCTGCTTCATCTGCTCATGTCCGCCGTCGAGGAAGCGGCTGATCTCATCCACCAAACGCTGGTTTTCCTCAGCCGGAACCTCGTACACACAGGGGGCGAGACATTGACCCAAATGGTAGTACAAGCATACCTGCTTGGGCATGTTGCGGCATTTTCGCAAAGGATAGAGCCGATCGAGCAGCTTTTTCACCTCGGACGCGTCGCCGGCATTCGGGTACGGGCCAAAATACTTCGCCTTGTCTTTTAGCACTTTTCGGGTAATTTCCAGCCGCGGCTGCGCTTCGTTTGTAATTTTGATGTACGGATATGTTTTGTCGTCGCGAAGCATGACGTTATAGCGCGGATCGTACTTTTTAATGAGGTTGCATTCCAGAAGCAGCGCCTCGATGGCAGACGACACCACGATATACTCAAAGTCCGCGATCTCGCTGACCAAAAGCTGTGTCTTCCCGTTGTGGCTTCCCGTAAAGTACGAGCGCACGCGGTTTTTCAGCACCTTGGCCTTTCCGACGTAAATAATTTCCCCGCTTGCATTTTTCATCAGGTAGCAGCCGGGCTTTTCCGGCAGCACAGCCAGTTTGTCTTTCAACGTACGGTTCATGGCTGCTCCCTCCATTTTCTTCTCACGGCCTTCTCACCTTATCGTTTTTTCATGACAGGCTGCTCAAGGACGTACAGTTCATCCTCCAGCGCGTTCATCCGCTCCACCACAAGCTTGCGGCTGTCCTCTACGCCCTGGTTATAGAAAAACGGCCCCAGCTCTCTGGAAAAAAAGGCAATCAGCTCTTCCGTCTCCAGATTGCCCAGTTCCTCGCCGCGTTCTGACTGAAAATAACGTTGCACCTGCAACACGAGATAGTTCGTTTGCTCTCTCGTCAGTTTGCCTGGCATCCGCATCTGACTTCCTTCCTTGTTCTTCCTGTCATAGGAATGTACGTTCTACCCTTCATAGTATCACGGATCGGGCAGCAAAAAAACTGCCGCTTCGATCGGAAAGCGACAGTTTTCGTACGGTAGATCGCTATTTATGCTTGCGTCCAGTCAAACCGTCGGCATTTTAGGTATGAAAAAAAAGCGGCATCGTTCTCGCCGCTTTTTCATGCTGTCGGTTTGGTTGCGTACAGATTACAGATGTTTGCCTACCGTTGCCATCAGAGCTTCTTTTGGCTGGAAGCCGATTACTTTATCGACTGGCTGACCATCCTTGAACACGATCAAGGTCGGGATGGACATTACGCCAAAACGACCAGCAGAATCCGGGTTGTCGTCAACGTTGACTTTGACAATTTTCAGCTTGGAACCCACTTCGCTGTCGATTTGCTCCAGAACAGGAGCGATCATTTTGCAAGGGCCGCACCAAGGAGCCCAGAAGTCAACCAGGACCGTACCGCCTTGCTCTACTTCCTGGGAAAAGTTTTGGTCAGTTGCATTTACAATCGCCATGGAAAGTTACCTCCTCGAAAAGTCAATTGCTAAAATAAGGCTCAAATGCTCCTTCAGTATATCATCCAAAAACAAAAATGACTATGGCGCCCCGCACTTTGTGCGCACTTCACGCTATAGTCTATCCAGTCGCTTCTTCCCTTATCGGTTGCTTTTTTGTTCTACTGTCCGACTTGCTTGATGCGATTGATCTCCCGCTCGTGATCGCTCACCTTTTTGTGCAGCAGGTCCAGATCGGCCTCGATCAGCTTGTCTTGCCTCTCCAAACGCTCCAGCCGGGAAATCGCGTCGTCGCGGAACTCGTACATCTCGTCGCGGAATGTGTACATTTCCGCCTTGAACTCGTACATCTCTGCCTTGAATTCCCGCAGCTCCTGCTGGACCTCTTTGACAATCCGGTTGTTTTCCCCCACCATGTGAATCAGCTGTTGCAGCAGCTCCTCACTCATGCCGCTCACCTCTCCTTGGACTTATTATAACAAGCAGAAACAGAATAACGTAAGGGCTTGAGACAAAAAAAGCGCCCCTGCGTGCGGGACGCTTTTTACTGGCGTTCACTGCTGTTTTTTCAGCCTTACACCAAAACTTTTTTGAACTCGGCAGTAAGCAGCGGCACCACTTCGAACAGGTCGCCAACGATGCCGTAATCTGCCACCTGGAAGATCGGCGCTTCCGGGTCTTTGTTGATCGCAACGATTACCTTGGAGCTGGACATACCCGCCAAGTGCTGGATCGCTCCGGAAATGCCGCACGCAATGTACAGGTCAGGCGTGACGACTTTTCCGGTTTGCCCGATTTGCATCGAGTAGTCGCAGTAGTCGGCGTCGCACGCGCCACGGGATGCGCCAACAGCCGCACCGAGCACGTCTGCCAGCTCATACAGCGGCTTGAAGCCGTCCGCGCTCTTCACGCCGCGGCCGCCGGAGATGACGACTTTCGCTTCGGACAAGTCCACTTTTCCGCTCGTCTTGCGCACGACTTCCTTGACAATGGTGCGCAAATCTTTGATGTCCAGATCAACCGGAACGACAGTCGCTGTTTTCGAAGTGTCAGGTGTTCCGATGGCGATGTTGTTTGGACGGATGGTGATGAAAATTTTCCCGTCAACAAATTTGCGTTTCTGGAAAGCTTTGCCCGCATAAATCGGACGAACAAACACCGGTCCCGCTTCGATACCCGTTACATCGGAAACCAGGCCAAAGCCGAGCTTCGCCGCTACGCGCGGTGCAACGTCGCGACCGATTGCCGTATGTCCCAATACGACGGCATCAGGAGAGGCCAGCTCGATCAACTGCACAAGTGCTTGTGTATAGGCGTCAGGCGTGTACTGGGCGAGTGCCTCGTGATCCGCCGTGTAAACTGTGCTTGCTCCATGCTGTGCCAATACTGGCGCATGCGCTGCCGCGTCTGCCCCGAATACTCCCGCGACGATTTCGCCGCCCTCGGCCAATGCTTGTGCTGCGGCCAACGCTTCCAGCGACACGTTGCGAAGTTGTCCGTCACGTACTTCTGTAAGTACAAGTACCTTTTTCATGGATATCCTCTCCCTCTCGCTTAGATCACTTTCGCTTCATTGCGCAACAGTTGCACCAATTCCGACGCCTGGGCTGCCAAATCGCCAGTGAGAATGCGGCCCGCCTGCTTTTTCGCTGGCAAGGTCTGGTCGACAATCTCCGTTTTTGCCTTCACTGCGTCTGCAGTCAGACCCAAATCGTCTGCGCTCAGTCGCTCCAGCGGCTTTTTCTTCGCTTTCATGATGCCGGGAAGAGAAGGATAGCGCGGCTCGTTCAGCCCTTGCTGGGCAGTAATCAGCACCGGCAGGCTTGTTTCCACGACTTCGAGGTCGCCTTCCACATCGCGCTCTACGCGAACCGTGTTGCCGTCTACTTCCAGCTTCACAGCGGTAGAAACGTGGTTGATGCCCAGCTCTTCCGCGAGACGTGGGCCGCCCTGGCCTGCACCGGAGTCTACCGCCATCTGTCCGCCGATGATGATGTCAAACCCGACTTTTTTCGCCACTGCAGCAAGCACTTTTGCCGTTGTGTATTCGTCGCCAAACAAAGACTCGTCATCCACGAGTACAGCTTTGTCTGCACCCATTGCGAGCGCCGTGCGCAAAGCGCTTTCCGCGCGGTCCGGCCCTACGCTGACCACTGTCACTTCGCCGCCGTGCTCCTCCTTGAGCTTGATCGCTTCTTCTACCGCGTACTCATCGTATGGATTGATGATGAACTCCACGCCGTCCTCGGAAATTTGCCCGTTTTGGATGACGATTTTTTCTTCTGTGTCAAACGTCTGCTTCAACACAACCAAGATATTCATCAGGATGCCTCCTCCTTAATGGTTCCTCGTACTGGTGATGCTGCAAAAAAGCGGGTTACTTGTCCGCAAACTGCGGCACGCGCTTCTCCAAAAAGGCTGCGACGCCTTCCTTCATATCTTCTGTCGCAAACGCCTCGCCGAATTTTTTTGCTTCCTGCTCCTGTCCTTCCGCCAAGCCAAGCTGAACGGAGTTGTGGACAGATTCCAGGGCGAGTCTGAGCGTGACCGCGCTTTTTTGGGTGATGGCGCAGGCCAGCTTTTTCGCTTCCGCAAGCAACTGTTCGGCCGGATATACCGCTTCCACGAGTCCGATACGCAAAGCTTCCTCCCCGCCGATCATCTCGGAGGTGAGAATCAACTGGGTCGCTTTTCCTCTGCCAACCAGCCGCGGCAATCGCTGTGTTCCGCCGTAGCCAGGGATGAGTCCCAGATTCAGCTCCGGCAATCCCAGCTTCGCTTCCACTGCGGCAAAGCGTATATGGCAAGCCATCGCAAGCTCCAGTCCTCCACCCAGGCAAGCGCCGTTAATGGCTGCAATAATCGGCTTCGGGAATGACTCCAGGCGGTCGAACAACGCTTGGCCACTTCTTGACATCGCTTCTGCTTCGGCAGGAGCCAGTTGGGTAAATTCCTTGATGTCGGCTCCCGCAATGAAAAACCGGCCTTCTCCCGTCAAGACAATCGCTTTGACTTCCGCGTTGTTTTCCAACTGGTTCAAAAGTTCACTCAATTCATCGAGCACCGCTCTACTCAGTGCGTTAGCGGGCGGGTTGCTGATCGTCACAACAGCGACGCGATCAGCGATCTCCACATTCCAGTGCGAATCCATGCCTCTCCCCCCAAACGAATCCCTATGAACAAACAGGCTATTTACACAACTGAGCGAACGATCAGTCTTTCTGTTTCCATTGTAGCAGACGTTTTCCTACAAAAAAAGCTTTTCTTTTCATTCTTTTCCCTTCATACCGAACAGGAAGAGGTTATGAATGGAATCAACGTGAGAGACAAGGTCGTACTTGCACTGCTTCATGACCCAAGATGTCGTCACTTCATCCAGCGTGCCAAAAATCATTTTCCTCGTCATCCTGACGTCCAGGTCCGGCCGGAACACTTTTTGCTCCATTCCTTCCCGGATGACTTCTTCGATCAGGTTGAAATATTGCTTCATCACGTTGCCGATGCCTTCGCTGATGACCGGATTGGCCTGGCGCAGCTCAATCTGCGTGACTTTTGCCAAATCGTGGTCTTTGGCCAGTTGGCTCAAGTGAGCGTGCACGAGGACGTACAATTTTTGCTCGATGGATGTCGCTTCCGAAATCCGCTTGCGGTTTTCGTCCACGAACTGACCCATCTTCTCGTTGAACAACGAAATCAGGATATCATCCTTGTTTTCAAAATAGAGGTATATGGTGCCGTCTGCTACCTTCGCCTCTTTTGCAATTTTGGATACCTGGGCGCTGTAATAACCTTGTCTGGCGATGACGCGTACAGCAGCATCAATAATGGCTTGATATTTTTCCCCCGTCTTTTTTGCCATAACAACCTCCATCTTTACTCGCAATGATGATAAGACAATTTTTTTAAATGAATGATTATTCATTCATAAAATGAGTGTAATACAGGAACCCGGCGCTGTCAATTGCCTGGCGTGCACCTGAATGACGGCGACAGCCTGTCCCGTGCAAGCGCAAAAAGTGGCCGCTTCCCCAACGGATGCGAGCCTAACGGCAGCGTCTGTGCGTCAGCTTGTTTTGATCTCGTCCTGTGCTTCCCGCTGCGCCTTGTCTTCTTCTTGCAACTGTCTGCGCAGCACTTTTCCCACCATCGTCTTTGGCAGTTCCGTGCGCACCTCGTACTTGCGCGGAATTTTGTAGGCAGCAAGCTTCTTGCGGCAATGCGCTTCGAGCTCTTCCTCGCTCGCCTGTTTGCCGTCCTTGAAGACGATGAACGCCTTTACCGTCTCGCCGCGGTACGGGTCCGGGACGCCGATGACAGCCGCTTCCTTGATGGCCGGATGCTCGAACAGCACTTCCTCCACCTCGCGCGGATAAATGTTGAAGCCGCCTGCGATTATCATGTCCTTTTTGCGGTCGACGATGTAAAAATAGCCGTTTTCGTCCATGTACCCTATGTCACCCGTCAAAAGCCAGCCGTCCTTCAAGACCGCAGCTGTTTCCTCCGGGCGGTTCCAGTAGCCGAGCATGACCTGCGGCCCTTTGACCGCGAGCTCGCCGACCTCGCCCTGCGGCAGCTCCTCTCCCGTGACGGTGTCGAGGATGCGGCAGTCCGTGTCCGGCCAAGGCATGCCGATGCTGCCGGTGATGCTTTTTCCCCATATCGGGTTCGAATGGGTAACGGGCGATGCTTCCGTCAGGCCGTAGCCTTCGACGAGCTTGCCCCCCGTCAGTTCCTCAAACTTGGTCTTGACCTCGACAGGAAGCGGCGCAGAACCGCTGACACACGCCTCAATCGAAGACAGATCGTGCTTTTTCAGGTCGGGGTGATTAATCAGGGCAATGTACATCGTCGGCGCACCGGGGAACAAGGTCGGCTTGCGCTTTTCGATCAGCTCGAAAATTTGTTTGACCTCGAACTTCGGCACGAGAATGATTTCTGCGGCAATGCAAATGCCTTTGTTCATCACTGTCGTCAGGCCGTAGACGTGAAAGAGCGGAAGCGCGCCCAGTATTCGCTCGCCGCCTCTGCGCAGCTTGTAGAGAATAGCCTGACACTGCATCGCATTGGCGATCAGATTGGCATGCGTCAGCATGACGCCTTTGGCTAACCCCGTCGTGCCGCCCGTGTACTGGAGCAGGGCGATGTCCTTTTCCGGGTCGATTGGCACATGGACAGGATTGGCAGCGCTTTCTTTCATGACGGAAAGAAACGGTTCAACATCTGCGCTGTAGGCAACCTGCCGAGTTTGCCCCTGTTTTTTCTGGACGAACGGGTACAGCCATTTTTTCCACAAGGGAAGAAAATCGCCAACACTTGTTACAAAAATACGTTTGAGTGGTGTGGATGAGCGGATTTTCGCTACGCGTCTGTACAGGAAATCCAGCGTAATGATCGTCTCAGCGCCGGAGTCCTCCAACTGATGAATCAGCTCGCGCTCCGTGTAGAGAGGGTTCGTCATCACGACGATGGCACCTGCAAACAGCGCGCCGTAATAACAGATGACAGCTTGCGGGGTATTCGGCAGCATGATCGCCACACGGTCGCCTTTTTGCACGCCCCGTTTGACCAGTGCGTTGGCAAAGCGGTAAGACAGCTCCAAAAGCTCCCGGTACGAAATCGTCTTGCCCATGAAGTAAATCGCGTTGTTGTCCGGGTACGATGCAGCCGACTGCACGAGAAATTGCGTCAGCGGAATGCGGGGGTAATCCAGTGACGGTGCAGTTTCGGACGGGTAATTGGCAATCCAAGGCTTGGCATTTGACATGGTCATTCCCTCCATCCCTTAAATGGCCTTGCCCCACCCCTATGATCGACATTCATAATCTCTTCCTTATCGTTATTGTATTCGAAAGAACGTTAATTTTCCAATTAAAAACGTTTCTGGATAAGAAAACGTTTACTGACTCCCTCTCAAAAATGAGTCGCCGACCTACAGCATATGGTTTTTTTATGAAATGGAGAGTTTGCACTTGTTTTGTAAAAAAAGTGGCTTCGCCTTTTTGTGACGAAGCCCGCCCATTTGTTCGACATGACTATTTTTCAATAAATTCCAGCATACATCACGGTTGCAGCTCTTTCAAAATCTGCTGGCGAACCCGCTCCCGTTCTGCTGTCGGCACCAGATGATACCAGCCTACGATGCCGTTGTGCCATATTCGCTCGTCCTGCCCGACCAGCGTATCTGTCTTGATTTTGTTCCGCGTCCCGTCGCCGTAGCTCAACAGCAGCGAGGCGATTTCCAGATCGGTCAAATCGGTTTTGACGTGCTGGCCCAAAATTTCCATAAGCTTGAATGCTTTCGTGTACATGTGCGCCGAGGTGCCCTTTTGCGCCAGGGCGGTCAATATCTCCTGCTGGCGGTTGATCCGCTGGTAGTCGCTGTCTTCTTTGCCCAGGTCGCTTTTGCGGTAGCGCGCGTAATCCAGCGCCTGTTCGCCGGACAGCACCTGCAAGCCTGGCATCAGGTCAATGTACGTGTCGTCGCTCGGGTCGCTGTACTTCATCCGCTTTTTGACGTCGATCAGGACGCCGCCCAGTTCGTCGACGATTTCCCGGAAGCCTTCGAAGTCCACAGAGACGTAGCGGTCGATCTTGACATCGAGAAATGTTTCCAGCGTCTCCTTGACCAGCTTCGGTCCGCCAAAAGCCATGGCGTGATTCACCTTGTCATAGCCTTTGCCGGGCAGCTCCATGTAGCTGTCCCGCGGAATCGAGAGGAGGTAGGCGGACTGCTTCGCGGGATGGACGGCAGCGAGCATCAGCGTGTCGGAGCGCGCTTTTTCCCCGTCCCGGCTGTCTACGCCGAGCAGCATGATGACAAACGGCTTCAATGGCTCGCTGCCCGTCAACAGGTCGCGCGGCGGCGGCAAAGCGGCAGCTGCCTGCTGCGCCCCGCCCTTTGCCTGGCCGTCGAGAGGCGCATACCATTTTTCCGTCATCTGCTTGTATTGAAACACGCTGTAGCCGATCACAGCGAGCGCTCCGGCGAGCAGACAGGACAACAGGTGAAACGCGATCTGTTTTTTGTATTGCTTCAAAAATGAAAAAAATGCCATGAAAAAAGCCTCCCCCTTTGCAAGCACTGCCGCTGCCTTTTCTACTGCTTCAAGAGGCAGGGCTTGCTTCCATTTTTAACAGGGGAGACTTGATTTAAACGTGCTGCGTGCACGCAGAAAACGCTTTTGCGGCTACGCCCGCTCGACGACCATCGCCATGCCCATGCCGCCGCCCACACACAGTGTCGCCAATCCGCGCTTGAGCTGGCGACGCTTCAGCTCGTGCAGCAAGGTCACGACGATCCGGCAGCCGGTGGAGCCGACGGGGTGGCCGAGTGAGATTCCGCTGCCGTTTACGTTGGTGATCTCTCGCGGCAGCTGTAACAGCTTTTCGACAGCGAGGTATTGGGCGGCGAATGCCTCGTTTACCTCGATCAGCTCCATGTCAGCCAGTGTCATGCCCGCCTTCGCCAACGCCTTTTTCACAGCGGGCACCGGGCCGTAGCCCATCAGGTCCGGTTCTACTCCGGCGGTCGCCCACGAGACGATTCTGCCGAGCGGCTCGATGCCAAGCTCTCTCGCCTTTGCTTCCCGCATGAGCACGACAGCGGAAGCTCCATCGTTCAGTCCGGAAGCGTTGCCCGCCGTCACGGTGCCATTCTCGCGAAAGCCGGGCTTCAGCTTGGCGAGACTTTCCATCGTCACGCCGCGCCTTGGGAACTCGTCTTCCGTGACGACGACATCCCCGCCGCGTTTTTGGATCGGCACGCCGATGATTTCCTCCGCAAACAGCCCGTTGTCGATTGCCCGGATCGCGTTGTGCTGGCTGCGCATGGCAATTTCGTCCTGTTCCTCGCGGCTGATGTTGTACAGGTCGGCCAGACGCTCGGCTGTTTCGCCCATCAAAATCTGGTGATGCGGGTCCGTCAAAAGCTCCCACATCGCATCGGTCATTTCCCCGTGCATGAGCCTGCGTCCCCATCTGGCGTTTTTCAACACGTAAGGAGCATTGCTCATGCTTTCTGTGCCGCCTGCAATCACCACTTCGTTTTCGCCGAGCAAAATTTGCGACGCGCCGCTGGCAATTGCCTGCATGCCGGACGCGCACTGGCGCTGGACCGTAAAGCCTGTCACTTCTTTGCCCAGCCCTGCGTCTATGGCCGCGACTCTGGCGATGTTCGGTTCATCTGTGCGCTGGATGCAGTTGCCCAAAATAACCTCGTCGATCTGGGAAGCTTCCAGGCCCGCTCTCGCCATGACGCCGCGAATGACCACCTCCGCCAGCTTGCGAGCGCTTACATCTTTCAGAACACCACCAAACGTGCCAATTGGCGTACGTCCGGCAGCAGCAATCACGACATGCTCCATTTGTGTTCCCCTCCACTGTCAAGATTGTTTTTATGTTCTCACACAGTAGTTACAAAATGGTTCACAGCCGCATTCTTCATCAGCACCGTCACCCACTCGTCCGATTGACGCTCGGTTTCCTTCTGAAAGCCTGCCTCCTCGAATGCAGCAAGCACGGCCTCCCGATTCCATTCTACGATCCCGGAGAGAATAATTTGCCCGCCCGGTGCAATCCGTTCGCGAATCAGCGGAAGCATGGAGACGTTCTCGTCCCCGCCAATGTTGACCAAAATCAGATCAGCCTGCGGGGGGAGCTGCGCCGCTATCTGTGCGTCGGAAGCGTCGCCGATTACGATGCGCACCGCATCCTCCGGCAGCTCGTTGTTCGCCGCGTTGACCTGTACCTGATACTCGCTCTGCGGATTGATGTCAACGGCCCAGACCGGATGCTTAGCACCGTTGCGCGCACTGAACAGGGAGAGGATGCCCGAGCCTGCCCCGATGTCGAAAACGACTTTGCCCGTCAGATCCATCTCTTGCAACAGCAAAAGAATGTCTTGTGTCGTCCCGTGATAACCAGTGCCAAACGCCGCCCCCGGATCAATCCACAGCACATGCTCGGCGTCGCCCAGCAACTGCGGGTCCGTCCAGCTGGGCGCCACCCACCAGTTGCCGACCCGCACCTCGCGAAACTCGTCCTTCCACGAATCGTTTTCTTCGGCTACCTGCTCGACTTCCTTGACACGAACCTGCCCCTCCCAGCGGGAAATGTACGCCTGTAGCCGGGCGACGTGTTCCTCTTCGCTATCCTGCTTCGGCTCAAACAAGTACGCCACGACAGGCCCCTCCGTGTTTTCCGCGTAATCATAGCCGTTTTCCGTCGTCAAAATCTCGATTTGCGGCTCGACCCAGCCGAGCGTGTACGGGCTGCCCAACACTTCCGCCACAAACAAATCTTCTGTCACTTGCTCTACCAACAAGGTGTATTTCAACCACATGCTTTCCATGATGAATCTTGCTCCTTCCAGGTTGCTTACGCCACATGGCCGTTGACTTGCTCGTTCCCGGCAGCGCCGTGCCGCTCTCGCATCTGCTGTTGGCAAGTTTGCCGGGGAACATGGTATGATAGTAGAATGGACTATTTTATCGCAGGGAGGCTTGCCATGTTTGACGAATTTTTTTACCGTCGCCGGAAAAACAAAGGGATGCTCGTCGTAATGATCGGCTTGATCCTGCTTGGCATCGGCATGTTTGCCATGGGGTTCTTGTATTTGTTCGCGTAATTTTTGCGAGGCCGCTTTTTCGAGTGCTTTCATTATACCCTATGAAAACCGGCTAGCCCAAGGTCTATCGCGAAAAGCCGGGACGCCAAGTTTTGTGCCGGGTTCGCTTTACTTCCTCTTGTTTACTCGATTATACTTGAGAATGTATTTTTCCTGTACGTTTGATATAGAAAGAAGGTTCACTCCATGTCGCGAATTCTCATCTCCGGGTACTACGGCTTTAACAATGCCGGAGACGATGTGGTCCTGTACGGTATCATCAGCTCTCTTAAGCGGGAACAACCAAATATCTCTCTCGCCGTTCTGTCCAATCAGCCTGAGCGGACTGCGGAATTGTTCGGGATTGAAGCTTATGACCGCTGGAGCTTTGGAACCATCGTCCGTGAGCTTTCGCGCAGCGACATGCTAGTGATGGGCGGGGGAACGCTGATGCAGGACGTGACCAGTCCGCGCAGTGTTCTCTACTATTTGGGCATCGTCACCATCGCCAAGCTTCTCCGCAAGCCTGTGGTCTTTTACGCGCAAGGGTTTGGCCCGATTCTCAAATCACTCAGCCGCCAGGTCATCAAACGCGTAGTGAACCGGGTCGATGTCATTACGGTGCGAGACTATGAATCGGGAGAAGACTTCAAGGCGTGCGGCGTCAAAAAAGCGCCGATCCATGTCACAGCAGACCCGGCCCTGACGATCTCCCCTGACGATATAGCGGATGCGCGCGGAAAAGAACTGCTTCACGGCATGTTCGCCGATCCTGCCAAGCCTTTGGTAGCGATCTCCGTGCGGGACTGGAAGCAGGAACAGGCGTTCAAGCAATCAATCGCCAAAGCAGCGGACTGGTTTGTCTCGCGCGGCTGGAATGTCCTGTTTCTCCCGATGCACGTTCCCAGTGACTTGACGCCATCCAAAGAAATTATGGCCCGGATGACCCAGACAGGAGCACGTCTGCTCGATGCGCCCGTCACTTTTCACGATATCATGTCCGTTTTGAAACAGTGCGATTACGTCGTCGGCATGCGCCTGCACTCGCTCATTCTCGCCTGCATGCTGCGCATTCCGTTTATCGGCATTTCGTACGATCCGAAAATCGACCGCTTTGTCGAGCGTGCCGGGATGCCGAACGCAGGCCACATCACAAAGCTGGACGAGACTCGGCTTCTCGCGCTTTTGGCCGAGAAAATCGACAAGCTCGATGTCGAGATTGAGATCGTAACCGAGCATTCCCGCACGCTGGCGGAAGAAGCGGCCAAAAGCAGCGAGCTGGTGCTTCAGGCGCTGCGAAAATAAGGCTTTTTCAGGAAAGGAGGACGTACTTGTGTCCTTTTCTTCACAAGTATTGCTTGGACTAAACCGCCTTTTCCCTCTTCCCGTTCATCCGTTCAACCTGGCGAACAACGGGGAGATGAGCTATACCGAATGGCAGTTTCAAAAAGGGGACCAGACGATTCAGTTTTTCCTCCCCTTCCACTCCCAAGAGCAAATGTTCAGCGGCAAAACGGTGCTGGACATCGGCTGCGGCGGCGGAGGCAAGACCTGTTACTACGCCACCTTCGGCCCGAAAAAGATGATCGGGATTGACATCGTTCCGCACTACGCGGAGGAAGGCAATGCCTTTGCCCGGGAAAAAGGACTCGCTGACGTCGTTTCCTTCATGACAGGCGACGCTGCCCGCACGGATTTTCCCGACAACACGTTTGACACGATCATCATGAACGACGCGATGGAGCACGTGGGCGAGCCGGAAAAGACGCTGGAAGAGTGCTTCCGCATCCTAAAGCCCGGCGGTCATCTGTACATCAACTTCCCGCCGTACTATCACCCGTACGGTGCGCATTTGTCGGACGCGATCGGCATTCCTTGGGTGCATGCCCTCTTTTCCGAGCAAGCGCTGATCGACGCCTACAAAAAGCTGGTGCGCGATTTGCCGGACGGCTCTGACCGCATCGCGTTCCGCTTCGACAAGCGGCCGGATGGCAGCGAGACGATCTCCTACATCAACCGGATGACGATCAAGCGCTTCCGCAACATTCAAAAAGGCGTGAAGCATCCTGCCATCTACGAGCGCGAGATTCCGCTGCGCAACCAGCTCAAGTTTTTGGCAACGATGCCTGGCTTCCGCGAGTTTTTCGTCAAAATGGTCGTCTGCGTCTATCAAAAATCCCCTTCCTCCTGATGTGGAGAAAGGGGATTTTCTTATTGCGCCTTCGACGACGCCTGTTTCTTGCGGATCAGGTTGATAACGACGCGAAGCTTGGCCCCGCCAGGCAGCCAGTCCAACTCCTTGTCCTCGATCAGCGGGATCAACAGCAGCAGGCCCAAATAAACGACCAGTCCCACGCCGACACCCGAAACCGTTTCGATGGCGCCAAGCAGGCGAACTTTTTCCTTGCCCGCGAGCAGCAGGCCGACCGTCTCCGTCGCGCCCCAGGCGAGCAGCAGCATCAGATTGGCGACGAGCAGCGGATAAATCGTATCAAAACGCCAGTGGATCGGCACCTGTACGAGCTTGCTGATGACCCGCATGTTGAGCATGCAAACAAACGCAGTCGCGCACAGCCACGACAGGGACAGCCCGTCCATGCCAAACATGGAGGTGAACACGAATGTGGCCGCGATCTTGACAATGACGCCGTACAGCAGATGAAGCGCCGGAATTTTTTCTTTGCCGATCCCTTGCAAAATGCCGTTGGTCGCAAGGAGCAGCGAGAGCGGAATCGCGCTGATGCCCAGAATCGCCATGGCGCGCGTCCCTTCCATGTCGCCGTAGAGCGCGAGGTTCGCTCCTTCTGCTACGGCTGTGAGTCCAAGCCCTGCCGGCAGGCCGATCAACCAGGCGAAACGCAGCGACAGCTTGGTCAAAGTTGTGACGCGTTCCTCGTCTTTTTGCCGTTTCGCTTCTGCAATCGCCGGAACGATCGAGAGCGCAATGGACGAACCGAACAGACTCGCCATTTGCAAAAGCGGGCCACCCCGGCTGTAAATGCCAAACCACGTATCCGCCGTAAGGCCGTCTACATTCCAGATGTAGCGGAAAATATTGATCGCCAGAAACGAATCGGTCAGGCTAAAAATCGGAATCACGAGCGCGCTGACGCAGATCGGCCAGGCGATTTTCCACATGGACCGGAAAAACGCGCGATCATACCACCACTCCAGCCGTCCCCACTCCGCGTTCGTAAACACCGAGTTTTTCCGGTTGTGCAGCCACATGAGCAGCGCGAGGAAGCCGAGGCTGAGCAGCGTACTAATCATCGTCCCGAAGTTGACGCCTGTAATGACCGTGTCGGTGTCCTCTCCCAACCTGACCAGGTAGAGCGACGCAACCAGAATGAACAGCACGCGCAACGTCTGCTCCACGATCTGCGACAGACCGACGTACAGCATTTTTTGATGGCCGTAAAAGAAGCCGCGAAGGACCGCGATCAGCGGCACGAACAGCAAGGACAAAGAAATCGCCCGAATCGGCTCGATCAGATGCGGGTTGCCCATCAGCCTGGCAATCAGCGGCGAGCTTGCGTACAAAATTGCGAACAGCACAATCCCGATCCCGCCCATCATCACCATGCTCCGCGCCAAAATCTGCCCGACAGAGCCTTGCTTGCCCTCAGCGAGTGCCTCGGCAATGACCCGCGACAGCGCGACCGGCACACCTGCCGTCGCCAAAATAAGGAAGGTCAGGTAGAGGGGGTACACCTCCTGATACAGTCCAAGACCGTTGTCCCCGACAATTTCCTGAAGAGGGATGCGGTAAAACATCCCGATTACTTTTGACAAAATTCCCGCGATGGCCAAAATCAGCGCCCCTGCGAGAAAGTGACTTTTTTTCAACATGGGGTAACTCCTTTATGCGTCGCTTAGACTTGGGGGCTGGCATGTGCCATAAACCCACCCTCTATCCTACTATCAATTCCTGCTTCCGGCAAACAGGTATATGGATGGAATTCGGCTGGAATACTGGTGAAAAACAGATTCCATTGACTTCTTCGAATCGTCTGATGGGAAGTGTAGGAGGAATAAGGATGGCCCTAACGGGTTTTTGGATTCGCCAGGTACAATGGCCCTTGATGGAGGTATTGAAGGAAAACCGCACGCGCCCGTACATGCGGGAGCTGCAAGCCGCCCAGCATTTGTCCAGGGAGGAACTGGCAAGCCGCCAGCGCGAAAAGCTGCGCAGTCTGCTCGATCACGCTGTCTCGCACGTGCCAGCCTACATGGCCAATGCTGACGTCTGGCGCGAGTATCGGGACGCGCCCGAACGCTTTTTGCAAAAGCTGCCGCCCCTCGACAAGACGCGTTTTCGCCGCAATCCCGACGCGTACTTGAGCCGCGGGATTCGCACCGACAAGCTGATCCCAAACCGCACGGGCGGCTCCACCGGAGAGCCGACCCGCTTCTACCTCGACCGACCGGCTGTCGAACACTATGAGGCCGCTCGCTGGCTGGGCCTCTCCTGGCATGGCATCCGGATCGGCGACCCGTGTGTCATGCTCTGGGGCTCGCCGCTGGAGCTCAACCGGCAGCAGGCCAGGACATATCGCTGGAAGGAGCGCTGGCTGAAAAACCGCTTGCTGCTCTCCGCCTATGAACTGGACGAACGCAGTCTGGACACGCAGTTGCAGCGTATCAGGCGGTTCCGCCCCGCCTATTTGTACGGCTACGCCTCGGCTCTGTACACACTCGCGCAAATGATGCTGCGCAGAAGGATAACGCTCGGCATCCCGCTCAAAGCGGTCGTCTCCACGGCGGAGAGCTTGCACGAGCATCAGCGCCAGGCGATTGCAGCCGCCTTTGAAGCGCCCGTCGTCAACGAGTACGGCGCGCGCGACGGCGGGATTATCGCCTACCAATGCCCTGCCGGAAACATGCATGCCTTTTCCGAGAACAGTTATTTGGAAGTAGTCGATCCGCTCACGCACATTCCCGTTTTTCCCGGTGTTCCCGGCGCCTTGCTCGTCACGGATTTGCACAACAGAGCGATGCCGCGTCTGCGCTATCAGTTGGGTGACATCGTCGCGCTGTCTGCGAAAACGTGCCCGTGCGGCATTTCGTTTCCGCTGCTCGAAACCATCGACGGCAGGGAGGACGACATGTTCATCTCCCAGCACGGCCATTTCGTACACGGCCACTACTTCAACCACATCGTCCGCAATCTGGAGAGCTTTCGCACCTTCCAGATCGTCCAGCACGAGCCGCAGCGGCTGAGCCTTAGACTCGTGAAGGAGCCGGATCGCTTTTTGCCAGCCGATGAAGCGAAGCTTTTGGCAGGAATCCGCTCCGCGCTCGGCGAGGTGAGCGTACAGGTGTCATACGTCGACCACATCCCGCCTGCCAGCTCGGGAAAAACTCGCTACGCGATCCGCGAATGTCCGCTTACGAGCGTCCAGCCGCCGGAGTAGAGCGCTTCCTGACTTTTTGCAACAGCTCGGAGACGAGCGGCTCGCGCAAAAGCGCCATCACCGCTGCATAGATCACGGCTCCGCCCGCAATACCGATTGGCAAATACAGCCAGACGGACAGAAGCGACAGCCACGGGTCGACGAGCACAATTACCGCGCCCATGATTGCGCAGGCCAAAAGCGTCTTCCCTGCCGTTATGAGAAAGTTCGCCCGGACAGGGCTGCCAACCGCCCTCCAGAGCAGAATGAACAGCAGGAGCGCCTGGAAAATGGCGGATACCGCATTTGCCAGCGCGATGCCGCCGTGTCCCAAGAGCGGGATCAACAGCCAGTTGGCCAGCACGTACACGCCAATGCCGACTCCCCCGATGATGACCGGCGTCTTGGTGTTTTCCAGCGCGTAAAAAGCGCGGGTAAGCAAATCGCGCGCTGCCAGAAAGTACAGCCCCAGTCCGTAAAACGGCAACGCCCAGGCCGTCAAGGCAACCGAGTGTTCATCGAAGGCGCCGCGTTCAAAGGCGAGCCGCACGACTGGCTCGGCATACAGGGCAAGTCCAACCGTGACGGGGACGAGCAGGATGAACAAATACGCAAGTCCTTTTTGCAAAATTTGCTTCATCTCGGCCATCTCTCCCCGTTTCACGTGGCTGGCCAACAGCGGAAACAGCGGCAGCGTAAACGCTCCGACGAAAATCGCCATGGGCATTTGCACGATCTGGTTCGCGTTGGCAAGCGCCGAGACGACTCCGGTTCCAACTCCTTCTGCAAAGCCTCTTTCCATAAAGGTCGTCGCTTGTGCCACGACAGCGCCGATCAAGATCGGAATGACGCGCTCTCCCATTCCTTTTAAGGAAGCGTCGTCACGCCAGGCAAACGACAATCGGTGTCGGTAGCCGAAGCTGCGCAAGGTCGGCAGCATAACAAGCATCGCGGCCAGATAGCCGATGCTCGTCGCGATCGCCAGACCCACTGCTCCGTACAGCGGCACGAGCACGTACATGCCGACAATCACGAGCGCTCCGTTTGCGACCGTCCCCAATGTCGGGGTAAAAAAATGCTGGTGCGCATTGCACAGACTCGACCACAAGCCAGTCAGCCCGATGAACACGGCAGAAGGCCACATCCATTGCAGCATCTCGGCGGTCAGCGTCAGCTTTTCCCCGGACAGGCCGAACATGGCGGCAAGCTGGTGGGAAAAGACGATGCCCAGCACAGACAGCAGTGCGAATATTCCCAGAATGATCGCCAGCATTTTGTGATACAGCTCAACAGTCGGCTCCTGTTTTTCGATCAACCCTCGCATGGTCGGGATCAGCACCGCGTTGATCGCGCCGGGCACGACCAGAAACAGCGTCAGCGGAATCGTCGCGGCGATATTGAACGCATCCGCCTCCATCCCTGTGCCGTACAGACTGGACACGTACACACTGCGAAAAAAGCCCAGCAATCTTCCCACGAGCGTCAGCACGACAATCATGGAAGCAACTCTCAACAAACTCATGACCCAATTCTCCTATTCTCTCGTTCAAAACTATGGTGTCCGTCGCATCGACAGCAATCGGGCACAGCCTGTTCCGTCTCAAACACACCTGTTATCATATCTTATTTCCCGCGTTCCTACCAACCTCTTTCCGCCCCAACTTGCTTGCAGGTTGCCGGATTCATTATAATGGGTAGGTTAATCCCTGCCTGTAGGAGGACTACAAACAAAATGAGAGAAACCGTGTTGAAGTGGGGAAGCCAATCAACCACGTGGTTGTATCTGCTGTTGGCCTATCCGGTAATCGACTATGTGTTGCGAAAGATTCTACCGATTCCCGTCGTTTCGTCTTTTTGGGATGAAGCATTGCTCATCATCCTGATGGCGTTTACGTTCGGCGCCTTTTTGCAAACGAACCGGACCATGCCTGGAATCAAGCATTTGCTCAGTGCGTTTTTCGTCCTCGGCCTTGCCCTGATGGTCACGGACATGGCCAACTGGGAGGCGAGCGTGGAAGGCTTCCGTTCCGTCTACCAGTACATCATCGCTTTTTTGATGGGCTTTTATTTGCTGAAGTCCGCCGATGATCTGGACAAGTTTTTGAAAGGAGTCGCCCTGATCGGCTTTTTTGCTGCGGTCGTCGGGGTGCTGCAAGTCGTAATCGGAGTCAAAACCCCCGAATCGTGGGTGCAGGAAGGCGAAGCGATCACGACACGCGCCTTTTCGTTCGTCACCAGCCCGAACGTGCTCGGAAGCTACATGGCCTTGATCGCGCCCGTGGCCGCCGGACTGTTCATGAAAGCGACCAGCCGCAAGGAAAAATGGGTGTGGGTACTCGTCACCCTGACGACTTTGCTCGCCCTGCTTTTGACCGGATCGCGCGGAGCCTGGTTTGCGCTGGCTTTCGCTCTGTTCATCTGCTTTTACATATGGAACAAGCGGATCGCGGGGTATTTGGTGCTCGCAGGCGTCATCGGGCTCGTAGCCCTGTTCTTCGTACCGGAATCGGTTCCGATGGTAGGCACGGTGAAAAACCGCATTTTCACCCTGTTTACCCCTGAATACTTCGAGTCGAGCAGCCAGGGCGGACGTGTAGGCCGCTGGGGCGAGGCGTATGACAAAATGCGCATCGAGCCGCTGTTTGGCGTCGGGCTCGGCCATCACGGGGGAGCCGTAGCGTCGAGACATTTCGGCACGATCTACTCGGACAGCTACTTCTTCAAAAGTCTCGCCGAGTACGGCCTGATCGGGATTATCCTGCTGGTTTCCCTGGTCGTCTCCATGCTCAAATACGGAGCGGGGCTTGTTCGCAAGTTGCAAGGCTCGCCGCACTTTTTCTCGGTGCTCGGACTGTTTGGCGGGTTGATTGCCGTTGCGACGCACAACCTCGTGGAAAATATTTTCGAGGTGCCGTTCATGGCCCTCTATTTCTGGCTGTTTGGCGGCTTCCTCTGCGCTTTGTACGTCGACCAAACACAAGACAAAAGGTGGTGAACCCATGCGCCGCAATCCTGTTTTCTCTACGATAAGCTGGGCGCTGTACGCCATTGCCCTGTTTTTGATCTACCATTTGCTCGTCAAGCCCGCGTTTCTTGACCTGACGTGGATAGCTTTGCTGATTTTCCTGCCGTTGCTCGCGTTTTGCTACTACGTGATTCATCCATCCGAGCGGCGTCAGGTGGCTGTGTTTACCATCGGATTTTTGCTGCTGGATCGCGCCCTGACCCGCGTGGACGTGAAAACGACAGCGGCTCTCCTGATCGGTGGCGCGGTTGCGATTCTTGTCGTTGCCCTGCTCGCCAGATGGTACGGCCGCTTGAACTGGCGTGCTGTCGGCTCGCTCGTGCTGATTGCCGTGCTGGCCAATGTCACATTCAACCGCTATACATTGACGGCTTTGAGCCATTTCACCGTGCAGTATGAGTCCGGCCGTCTGTACAACGGCGACTGGGTAAACTACTTCCCGATGACGCTGTACGATGTCGATGGCGACGGCAAGATGGAAATCGTCACTTACGGCAATGCCGAGGAACTGCCGTTGCCCGAAAAGACAGAAAAACCGGAAACAGAGGAAGAGAAAAAAGCCTTGGCAGAAAAGCTGCGCCATTTGCAGGCTGAGCCTCTCTCCCTCTATGTATTGACCTGGAAGGACGGCCAGATGGTCCGGATGCCAAACGAGCAAATTCCGGCGGAAGCCATGACACGGATCAAGGAAAAGCTGCCGACCGACTATCCCGGCTTCCCGTATTACACCATGAAGGACGGGCAGCTCGTGCCGAACGTGCAGCGACAAGCGTATTCGGAAGCGATGATGCAGGCAGGTACGACGGCTCACCGCGCCTTTGTGCTCGATCTGAACAACATCGCCAACATGCTGGAACAAAATCAGGGCAGCATGGATGTGCGCCAGGAGCTTGGCAGCAAATACAAAAACTTGCACATCACAAACGGCATGCTGACAGGTACGTATGACGGCAAACCGTTCGGCGGCGCGACGAAAGCTACCAAGCTGCTTTCGACGATGATGCTGCCGGATGGCCGCGAAGGTCTGATTGTCATTGGCGAGCATTTGAGTGTGCTGGCTGTCGAACCGGACGGCACGCTGACAGAAGCGTACCAGTTGACCCGCAAGCAGGCTGAGCTTGCCACAGGCGAGTTCATCCCTGCCGACATCGACCATGACAAAACAGACGAACTGCTCGTAGCAGGACGCCCTTCGTATATCCTGAAGCCAAAACCAGACGGTACCTGGGACATTCTCTGGGCGAGCAATGCTTCCGACAAAAGCTTCCGCTTCACCGGCTTCGCCGCAGTGGGCAGCGACCAGACACCGGAGATCGTCGCCAAGGCGAGAAGCTGGGTCAGCACAACAGACGCGCCTTACCTGTCCGGCTTCGACTACACGCCGGAAGGTTTGAAGCAAAACTGGCGCATTTACTTGCCGCTCATCAACGTCCAGATCGGAGACATCGACGGCGACAAGGAAAACGAAATCGTCGCCTCCATGGAAAATTCGCACCGCATTCTCGTGTTCAAACAGCACAGCATCCCTGTTTTCTGGCTGACCATCGTTCTGTTCGCGGGACTGCTCGTTTACGGAGTCGTAAGGAGGGTTCGCCATGCGTAAACTGACAAAGGCATGGGCACTGCTCGCTGCCGTCTGCACAGCATCCCTGCTCGGCGGCTGCACGTATGAGTCCGGCACGAAGGCATTCGCCACCACCAACTTTGATACGCAGCCAGCGCCGCCGACTACGGCCCAAACCGAATCGGCTGCCGATTGGCTGAAAACCGCTCTGGAAAAAGGAAAAACGGCAGAAGAAGCACAGGCATTCTGGTACAGAGGCCACGTGCTTAACCGCATCCTCGCCCGGACGACGACCAGCATGTTCGACGGAGCCGTCCTCACTGACAAAGGGTACAACGTCGGTACGCGGATCGCCGCACAGCCTTATACGTACTACCGCATCGGCGACAAGCGCTACATCCGAACAAATGATTACTGGGTAACAGCCCCGGACGAGCCGCTCGAATTTGACGTGCTGAAAGGCTTCGAGGACTGGCTGCCGTTCATGGACCGGGCCGTGCAATTGCCGGATGAAAAAGTGATCGGCGTCGTCTGCGTGCCCTTCCAGGTGAAGATGACTGGCGCAGAATGGCTGAAAGACAGCCAAAGCCCGTTGTTTGAACCTTTGAAAAAGCTGGTCGGCGACCGCCCCGACCTCGAATATATTTTGAAAGAATCGACGATCAAGGCGACGTTTTGGTACGGCAAGGAAGATCGCCTGATCCACCAGTACGA
This sequence comes from Brevibacillus gelatini, assembly GCF_003710935.1. Classification (GTDB taxonomy): domain Bacteria; phylum Bacillota; class Bacilli; order Brevibacillales; family Brevibacillaceae; genus Brevibacillus; species Brevibacillus gelatini. The sequence continues at coordinate 229,392 of NZ_RHHS01000027.1, read as the reverse complement.
GACATGGATCATCTTGCCGCTGCCGGAAGCCGGGACGATGGACCAACAGGTGAAGTTCAACCTGTACAAGTACGGCGACACAGGTGGCATCAACATCAAAGAGCCGGAAGAAGTGGAAAAATATTTGCTGTACTAGGGGCTGGCTTCGCTACAGCCGCTGGCCATAAAAAAATGAGCCTGCTGCGCGTAAATGCGCGGCAGGCTCTGTTATTTTCTGCGTTTCGTCAAGGTATCGCTTTCTTCTTCTTACAGCCCAAGACCGTCTGCTGCTTTGCCGGGTCTTGCCAGGATCAGGCAGTAGACGAAAGCGACTGCGGAGCATATCCCCATTGCCCAGTAGAGCGCCGCCCCGCCGCCTTGCTGGAACAGCCAGCCGCCGACGAGCGAACCAATAATGCCGGAAATGCCGAAAAACAACACAGCCAGCACTGTTTGCCCTGTCGCCTTCCACTCTTCCGGGATGATTTTGTACAAATACTGAATGGTTGCTGTGTAAAACAGGACGAACGTGATGCCTTGCGTCAATTGCAGATAGACAACCCACTCCGCCGAAGGAGCGATTGCGCAAAGCACATAGCGGATTGCATACAGCGCCGAGGCGAGCATGATCAGCTTAAGCTCGCTCCAGCGGGCGAGCAGCTTGGCACTGATCGCAAAAAACGCAACCTCGCTTACCGCCGCCAAAAACCACGCTTGCCCGACATCTCCCGTCGTGCCGCCCAGGCTCTGCACATAGACGCCGAGAAAGCTGTCGTTCGTCCGGTGCGGAGTCGCCGCAATCAGTACGAGCAAAAAGAATCGCTGCGTTTTCGGGTAGAGGATAAACTGCTTCAGTTCCCGCCAGGACAACGACTTGCTGCTGGCAGGCGCGTCTTTCATCACGAGCGCGCACGCGTAGGCAAACACGCCGTAGCCGACAAACAGCCAGACGAGCTGCCCCATCCCCAGCCGATCGAGCGTCCAGCCGATGAACAGCGACGCCGTCGCGTAACCGACTGCGCCAAACGTGCGGATCGAGCCGAAGCTTGTGCCGTGCAGCTCGGCAATCCGGTAGTTGAGACTCTCGGTCAACGGATCAGTCGGCAACAGGAAAAAATACATGGCCCCGACCAGAAGAAACAGCACAAGCAACGACGTCGAGGTAAACAGCAGGATGCCTGCTGCGATGGACAAGCCCAAGGTCAACAGGATGATTCGCTTGATCGTCTTGTAGCGGTCGCTCACCATCCCCCAAAACGGCTGGGACAAAATGCCGATAAACGAGCCTGCGCCGATCAGCACACCGATTTGCGCAGGCGTGACACCGCGATAAGTCAAATAGACGGGCAAAAACGAAATGAAAATGGACAGCAAGGAAAAATAAAAGAAATTGTACGCCCGCAAGCTCAGTATGGCCGTATTCACGTTCCACCCCATCTTTTTGCTAAGAATAAAAGATAGCCTCGCAGCTTTTTTCGCTTCGAGGCTTGGTACACTTTTTTAGCGGCTTACCAGCTCGTTCATCAGTTCGGCAAGCTGTCTCGCCTGCTCGCGGCGCTCGTATGGCTTCACGCGCTCCGCAAAATCGGCCCCGCGCGTCTCGCCGCTGCCCGCCTTCCCGCTGCTCTCTTTCCATTCGCAATACAGCTGCAAGTACGCCTGCTTGATCGCATCCTTGTTTTCCGGATCAGCCACCTGGCCCAGACGGAAGGTTTCGATAATCTCTGTCGCTTCCCCGGCTTTGTTCAGGGCGAGAATCGGGTTGCCGATCCCCATGTATTCGTACAGTTTGCCTGGAATGTACGCCCCTGCGTCAGCGGAAACGTCGCCGATGAGCAGCAGGGCATCGGCTGCTTTCATCAAGCCGAGCGCTTCCTTGTGCGGCAGGTTGCCCAATACGCGAACAATGTCAGCAAGCCCCAGCGCTTCCACGCAGTCCCGGTTTTCCGAATAGCCGGGATAGTCAAACACACCTGCGAAGCTGAGCAGCACGTCTTGCCTGTCCACCTGCCCCTCGTCGATCAGCTCGCGGATTGCTCGCAGCAACAGCCGCGGATTGCGCTTTTGATACAAAATGCCCGCGTAGACCGCATGGAATTTTCCCGGCGCCGCATGACTTGGCACAAGCTCCTGAAAGTCGGCCTGGTCGAAGCCGTTGTAAATCAGCTCCAGCCGCTTGATCCGCTCCTGATGCTTCTCCCGGAAGTTTTTCGCAAAGGTGGCGGTGACGGTCGTAATCGCATCGGCTTTGGCCATCACCCGCGCTTCCATCCGCTCTTCCAGCTGTTCGCGCCAGGCAATGCCAGAGGTGTGCATGTTTTGCGTCCACGGATCGCGGAAATCCGCCACCCATTTGCAGCCGAACTCGTCTGCGAGCTTTTCGGCAATCAAATGGTTGGTAACAGGTCCCGAGGTGGAAAAAATCACGTCGATCTTTTCCCGGCGCATGATTTCCCGGCCGAGCTTGAGCGCATTGGGTAACCAAAGGATTTGGTCGTCCGGGATCAACAAGTACGGCTTGACCTTTTTCAAGACGTTCACGACCTGCTTTTTCACCCGCTGCTTCCACGAGACACGCGGGGCTGCGCTCGCTTGAGCAGTCGAGCCTGCGCCAGAAGCTGCGGTTTGTCCTCTCCCCGGCAGCAGTTGCCACTCTTTTGCCCGATGAATCTTCACCTCGCCTGGAAGCTGCGCCAGAAGCGAAGGATCGAGCGTGGCGTGATAGGTCGGATCGACGGTCAGCACGTGGACGTTCCAACCGAACTCCCCCAAATATTTGGCCATTTTCAACGGTCGGGGAACACCGCCGCCGCCGATGGGCGGAAATATGTAGCATATGATTAACACGTTGTGCGCTTTCATCTTGTAACCGTCCTTCTCGTTTTTACGTTTTCCATTCTACACGATACCACAAGTGCTGTCTTATTGCGAATCTATCGGCCATCTGCTATAGTGAGAATGGTTTTGTTTACGCATGGAAGGCTTGCAGCACTCCCAATGCTGCGGCATCCTTTTTTTCTTTTTGAAAAACAATTGCTCCTCCATGAACAAGCCTCGACAGGGGTTTTCTTGAATAAGATCCGGGTGAATTTACATGAGCAAACTACGCGTCCTCCACGTGATTGGCGGGGGGGAATTTGGCGGTGCGGAACAACATATTCTCAATCTGGTTACGACTTTTCCTGAGGCAGAAGTGGACGTCGCGGTCGTCTGCTTCTACGATGCGCTCTTTGCCGAAAAGCTCCGGGCTGCCGGCATCAAGGTGATGGCGTTGAACCAGTTCGGCCGATTCGACATTCGTCTGCTGCAAGCTTTGCGGCGCACGTTCCTCGCTTTTGGGCCAACGATCATCCATACGCACGGGATCAAGGCCAACTTTTTTTCCCGGCTGGCTGCGCTCGGCATGAAGGTGCCTCTTGTAACGACCGTACACAGCTCGCTGCGCTACGATTACGCAGGCGCACTGGCCTACGCAATCGTCAGCTTGATGGAGCGAAGCACCCGCCACTGGAATCGGCACTACGTCGCCATCAGCGGTGCCATTGCCGATGTCTTGCGCGAGCAGGGCGTGAAACCTTCTGCGATCAGCGTGATTTACAATGGAATGGATTTGTCCTGCTACCAGCAGGAGCAGCTTCGCGAGAGCGACCGCAGCCGTTTTCGTGCAGAGTGGAACGTGCCGCAGGACGCCTTTTTGTTCGGAACCGTAGCGCGATTCGTTCCGGTCAAAGGCTTGCCGATCCTGCTCGATGCCTTTCACGCGCTGGTGCAGGGCAAAAAAGACGCACCTTATCTCGTCCTGGTCGGCGACGGTTCGGAACGTCCGGCGCTGGAGGCAAAAGTACAGGAGCTGGGACTGGCAGATCGCGTCCGTTTTGCCGGGTTTCGCCAGGACATCCCCGCTTGTCTGCATGCCATTGACGGTTTTGTTCACTCTTCCCTGTACGAAGGGCTGGGCTACACGCTTATCGAAGCCATGTCCTCCAAAGTTCCGGTCATCGCGAGCAACGTGGGCGGTGTGAAGGAATTTGTCTACCATGAACGCACCGGGCTGCTCGTTGAGCCGAACGATCCGGCGGCACTGGCTCAGGCAATGGAACAGCTCTGGACTTCCCCGCAGCTGCGGGAGACGCTGGTGCAAAACGCCCTGGAAAAAGTGGAAGCCACTTTCACGATCCGGCAAATGACCGCTCAAATTTTGAGTCTGTATCGCAAGCTGTTGCAGTGAGCGAAGCACGATTGGCTGTCCGAAAGACGCTGCTCGTGCTTTTTTCGCTGCCCTTTTCACGCGATAAAATGTTTGAAGAATCTGTTAATTTGCGGTTGCCACGAAAGGGACAATCTGGTTACATAGAACTGGAACGATTATGAATCGCACGTGAAAGGATGACACGACACATGAAACTTTTTCTCTCGGTAGACATGGAAGGCATCTCCGGCATCGTCGACACCAGCTACATCAATCCTGATTCGGGTGTGAACTACCAGCGCGGCCGCCAGTTCATGACCGACGACGCCAACGCTGTGATCGAAGCAGCGCTTGCCAGTGGCGCGACAGAGATCATCGTCGCGGACAGCCACAATACGATGAACAACATTTTGTGGGAAAAGCTGCATCCGAAAGCGCGGCTGCTCGCTGGCTCGCCTCGCGATTGCTCGATGATGCAGGGACTGGATGAGAGCTTCGATGCCGCCATGTTTATCGGCTACCATACCCGCCAAGGAGTTCCGGGCGTGCTCAGCCACACCATGTCCGGTGTCGTCCGCAACATGTACATCAACGGCCGGGTCGTGGGAGAATTCGGCTTTAACGCGGCAATCGCCGGCCTGTACAACGTTCCGGTCATCATGGTTTCCGGCGACAACCTTATTGCCCAGGAAGCGCGCGAACTGATACCTGGCATCCACACAGCGATTGTCAAGGAAGCGGTGTCGCGCACAGCCGCCATATGCCTGTCGCGCGAGGAAGCGACCGCGGCCTTGCAGGAGCAGACGAAGCTCGCTCTTGGCAACGTATCTGCCATCGCTCCGTTTCAAAACGGTAGCCCGCTTGAAGTGGCGATGGAATTTTCCCACGCCGGACAGGCTGAAATGGCGGCAATCGTCCCCGGCACCCGCTATGAAACAGCGACAAACACCGTTTCTTACAGCACCGCCGATCCCAAGGACATGTACAAAACGATGCGGGCGATGCTGAATCTCGCTTCCGGAGCGGAGTTTTTCTAGGACGCGCACAAGGTTCTCGCAAATAGGAAAAGGCATGGCCAAGCGCCGTGCCTTTTTCGCTCTATTAGGAGCTTTTTCTCTTTCTTCCTTTTCTCGTCCGCAACCGCCGTTTTCGTTTCGCCGCTGCCCGCAGCTTTTCTTTTGCTTTCGCCCGCTTCTTTTGCCTGTTGCCCATGCCGCTGTTTGACGCCCGAGAGCCCGGCCCGCCGCCAACGGCGTGCTGCTGCTTCGTATTGCTGCTCTCAATCGCGGCATTGGTGCCACCCGTGCTGTAGGTTCCGCCGCCGCCCGCTACCTGTGTCGCCGATGCATCCGCGTGGCGTCTGCCCAGCTTGACAATCTGGTCATTGATAACCACTACGGCTTCTTGTCCATTTCTTGCCTCTCTGAGCTTCCCTCGCCACTCCCTTTGTCCTCCAGTTATTCCGCTGTTTTTTGCTTTTCCCCCTGCCCCTACGCTTTGCTGCTGCTTCGTGTTGGCAGAAGCGATGGCAGCATTATTTCCCGCTGCACTGCTTCGTCCTGCACCACTTGCAATTTGCGTTGTATTGGGCGCATTCGTAAACTGGGCATTGAGCACAACGACAACTCTTCTGCTGTCGTTAAGAGTGGTTCTTACAACCATTCGTTTTTTGCCTTTCTGATAAATCACGGTCAATTTGTCTTTTGAACGACGCATGAGCTGTTCATTCCTTTTTGCATCATAGAGTCTACTATATAGGAATGCAGCGAACGGACAAAGCGTGTTGGACAAATGGTGCCACCTCGCGCAAAAAGGCGAATGCGCTAAATGAAAAAACAGACCCATCAAATGGGCCTGTCCGTCGTTTTTGGCTTTTACAGTTTGCGAACGTTTGTCGCCTGTGGGCCGCGTTGGCCGTTTTCCACTTCAAACTCGACCTCTTGGCCTTCCTCCAGGGATTTGTACCCTTCTTCCTGAATCGCGGAAAAGTGGACGAACACATCATCCGCACCATCCCGCTCGATAAAACCGAAGCCTTTTTCGCTGTTGAACCATTTTACTCTACCACGTTCCATTTTTGCCTCCTAGCATGTATCCCTTACATGACATTGAAATGTGATGATCCTTACCCGGTTACTATTGCCAGAAACGAAACGGGTTATACATCCAAAAACAGGTTGCGGTAAAAATGGCGCTGCCAGACGAAAAAAAGGCCGGGCTTCATCAAATGCGCACGACAGTAGCCTTGCTGACCGAGTCGCGCGGGATGCGGTTTTTCGTATCGAACAAAATCGCGGAGTCCGCCATTTGTGCGGCTACGTCATCCCAGTTTACCTCTGCAAACTGTTTTTGCACCGCGGTCAAAATGAGGGCGTCGGCACCGCGAACGGCTTCCTCCAGGCTGTCTTTTTTGTGTTCGTAAGCAGTCGGTACTGCCGGATCATACGAGCGCACCTCGACGCCCTTGGCGAGCAGCAGTCTGATGATGTCGTGCACAGGGCTGACGCGGTCGTCGTTGGAGAAGTCCTTCATCGCGAGGCCCAATACGGCTACACGGCTGTCTGCGAGCGTCTTGCCTTTTTCCTGCAACGCTTTTTCCAGCATGCCGATCAGCACTTCCGGCACAGCGTCGTTGGTCATGCGCGCCTGCTGCAAGATCGGCAACGACACGCCCAACTCGCGTGCTTTTGGCTGCAGATAATACAGGGCGTTCGGCAGGCAGAAGCCGCCAACGCCAGGACCAGGCGTCAACAGGTTCACGCGCTTGTGCGTGTTGGCAACTTTAATCAGCTCGAACGTGTCGATTCCGAACGCCTCGGAGAAGCGGGCAAACTCTTGCACCATTGCGATATTGACGTCGCGCTGAATGTTTTCGATAACTTTGGCGGTTTCGACAACGCGGATGTCCGAGATGGTAATGTCTGTTTCGCTGATGAAGGAAAGCAGCTCTTTTCCTTTCGCAGCGCTTTGCTCATTGATGCCGCCAAGCACGAGCGGCATGTGGATGAACTCTTCAAAAGCCCGTCCTTCGGCAATCCGTTCGGAGCAGTACGTCAAGTAAAAATCAACGCCCGCGACAAGGCCGCTCACTTCTTCAAGAATCGGCTTCAGCACTTCTTCTGTAGTTCCTGGAATCACGGTACTGCGAATCATGACTGTATCGCCCTTTTTCAGCACGCTGCCGAGCGATTGGGCACAGCTTTTCAATGGTCCGAGATCCGGGTCGCCGTTATGCACCGGCAAACCGACCGTCACAATATAATGATCGACTTCCGCAGCTGCTTCCTCGTAGGAGGTTGTCGCACGGAAACGCTTTGCTTCAATTTGTTCCTTGAGAATCTCCGGCAAGGTTTTCCCCTGATAGGACTCCAAATGGTGGGAATGGGCCGCATTAATTTCATCCACGACGTGAGGCAAGGCGTCAACGCCGACGACGTTTGCTCCCTTCATGGCATAGGTAAGAGCAAGCGGCAAGCCAACAAACCCTAATCCCACTACAGCTACGCGCACAGGCTGAGTCATTGCGTATCTCCTCTTTCACGTTCTCTAAGGTAAGGTCCGGGCAACCATACGGTCACGCGGCCAACTAGCATATTGCTTATGACAGATAGTAAATGCCCGCAGCGATAAAAACTACGCACAATCCTATGAGGACCTTGTACAACGTTTCCAAGGCTGCTCCTCCCCATGATTCATATTGTCGGCTTCGGCCCTGTCCAAAAGGGCATAGGACCGCACCCGTCTGGGCTCTCTGCCAAATCCTAATTATACTCTCGATTGAAATATCGTTCAACAAGGGTTTGTTTTCATGCCGAGCCGGAAGTATCCAAAAAAACAGTAAGCGGCCCGGTCACGTAAACCTGACAGGCAAGCCGATACCCTTGCTCAATGGCCTCACCGAGACGGTATTGCTCGGTATCAGACGGCGGAGGAGCCGAGCCTGCTGGTATATTCATCCTGACCATGCAAGTTCGGCACTTTCCCGTCGTGCAGAAAAAATCAATGGGCAGCTGCGAGCGCACCAAGGCCATCAGCAAGTTTTCCCCCTGCGTCAGCAAGATACTGTGCTCCTTGCCGTTTGCCCATACCGTTACTGCGAATTGCTCCGGACGATTGCTTCCCACACGCTTCCCTCCCCGCTCCTGCTCGAAATGACAGCCCCTTACTTGAACAGACTCGCCCCGATAATATAAGAAAAGCCGATGGACAGGACCATCGCGATGAAGCCGATCGCCCTGTTGTCATTGGCTATTTCCTCATCGACCTTGAACGAGGGGGTCATGAATTCAAAAATAAAGTAAGCGATCAGAAGCAAGCAAAAACCGAATGAACCCCAGATCAAAGCCTGCCCTAAAGAAAGATTCGCCTGAATCGAATAGCGGAAAACATTGGCAATGCCAAAAATTTTCCCGCCTGTTGCCATCGCGACGGCCATGTTTCCGCGTTTCAGCTCTGCCCAGACCCGATAGCGCGTCACCAGTTCGAAAATCGCCAAAAACAAAATCATCGCAAGTCCGGTGACGGTAAAGTAAGCGGCCGTTGCAAAATATGGATTATGCAGAAGGCTCTCCATGGAATCTCCTCCCGACATCTCTATTTCAGTTCGGCAATGGTCGCGCCAACGCCGCCTTCACCCTGTCCGCCCAGGCGGAAGGATTTGACGTTGCGATGGTTTCTCAAATATTCATGCACACCTTTGCGCAAAACGCCTGTTCCGTGTCCGTGAATAATGGAAACCGTGTGCAGTCCTGCCAGAAGCGCATCGTCGAGAAACTGGTCCATTTCCCGAATGGCATCCTCCACGTTGTATCCGCGCAAGTCGAGGTCCATTTTGATGCTGGCCGTCCTGCGTTTGACAGAGGTGTATGGTGCTGCTTGCGGCTTTTGTGTAATCGAGTTTTGCACGTTCATGTCTTCGCGTCTGACCTTCATTTTCATAATCCCGATCTGAACGAGGAACTCGTCGTTGTTCACCTTTTCCAGCACCGTGCCTTTTTGGCCGAAGGTGGTGACCATGACTTCATCGCCCACCTTGATCTGGGTGGCACGAACGGCCTTGGCCGGCTTTTTCACTTTTTCCTTTTCCAGCTCCAGCACGGCATTGCCCAGCCGTTTTTTCGCATCGATCAGCCGATGCTCCTTGATCTCTACGCCTTCGTCTCTCATCTCGCGCAGCTCGCGAATGATCGCTTCCGCCTCTTCTTTTGCCAACTGAACGGCGATCCGCGCTTCGTCTTCCGCCCGTTCCATCAGCTTGTTTTTCTCTTCGGCAAACCGGGCGCGTTCTTCCTCCAGTTGACGGCGCAATTCTTCTGCTTCTTTTCTCGCCGCCGCGGCTGCCTGTCTGTCCGCCTCGGCGGATTTGCGGTTGCGCTCCAGGGAAGCGATCATGCTCTCCACCTGGTTGTCTTCCTCACTGATGGAGCCGCGCGCCACCTCGATGATTGCCTCCGGCAGTCCGAGCCGTCTGGCGATGGCAAATGCGTTGGAGCGTCCCGGCACGCCGACGAGCAAGCGGTATGTCGGGCGCAAGGTCTGCACGTCAAATTCCACGCTGGCATTGATGACCTCCGGCCTGTCGTACGCATACGCCTTCAGCTCACTGTAGTGCGTAGTCGCAACCAGTCTCGCTCCGGAGTCGATCACGTGGTCGATGATCGACATGGCGAGCGCCGCTCCTTCTGTCGGGTCGGTACCCGCTCCCAGCTCGTCAAACAGCACGAGGCTTTTTTCGTCCATTTTTTCCAGGATCGAAATGATGTTTTTCATATGGCTGGAAAAGGTGGACAGGCTTTGCTCGATGGACTGTTCATCGCCAATGTCGGCAAACACGGAAGAAAACACGGTCATCTCGCTTTCCTCTTCTGCTGGAATGTGCAGTCCCGCCATTGCCATCAGTGACAACAGCCCGATCGTTTTCAGCGAGACAGTCTTCCCGCCTGTGTTCGGCCCGGTCACGACGATGGCCTGGTAATCGCCGCCCAGCTCGACGTCGACAGGAACGACGACCTCTCGCGGAATCAGCGGGTGGCGTGCTTTTTTCAAATTCAAATAGCCGCGGTCGTTCAGCTTGGGACAGACGGCTTTCATGCTCCAGGCAAGCTGGGCCTTGGCGAACATGAAGTCAAGCTCGGTCAGCGCGTCGACATTTTCGACGAGCGCTTCCACGGCAAAAGCGACTTGCTCGGTGAGCAGGTACAAAATCCGCTCTACCTCGCGTTCTTCCCGCAGCCGCAGTTCACGCAGCTTGTTGTTCATCGACACGATCACTTCCGGCTCGATAAACAGCGTAGCACCGGAAGCGGACTGGTCGTGGACGATTCCGCCGAACACATGGCGGTATTCCTGCTTCACGGGAATGACAAAGCGATCACCGCGAATGGTGACGATGCTTTCCATCAGCATTTTTTGGTAAGAGGAGGAGCGCGTCATCTGTTCCAGCTTTTCCCGAATGCGCGACTCCACCTGCCTGATTTCCTGACGTACCTGGCGCAGCTCCATGCTGGCGCTGTCCATGACCTCTCCGCTTTCGTCAATACAGCGGCGAATTTCCATTTCCAGCTCGCGCAAGCCTTCGATGCGCTCCGCTTGCTGCTTCAAGAGCGGCATTTCGTGGTCCTCGCACATGTCCAGCAAAAACGTTTTCAAACGGCGCCCCGCCATGACGGTGCTGGCGATGTCCAACAGCTCCATCGGCGATAGCATCGCATTCAGCCTGGCTCGCTGCACAGAACTGCGGATGTCGCGAATGCCGCCGAGCGGAGCGCTGCCTTTCAGACGAAGGACAGTGGCCGCCTCCTCGGTGCCCTGCTGGGCGATTTTCACTTCGTCCAGCCGCACGAAGGGGGTCAGTTCCGCTGCTTTTTCTTTTCCATATGTGCAAGATGCCTTGTCGACTAACAGGGCGATAATTTTATCGTATTCCAAAGTTTTTAATACCCGTTGTTCCACTGTATCCTCCTTATTTGCTCATCGGCGACCGTCGGACTTAAGCGGATAAGTACAACGGTCTGAACTTCAATCACTGCGATTTCCTCATTATATCATGTCAGCCGTTTCAAGGATAATTTTACACGCACCCGCTTTGGCATAGTTCAGCGCGGAAATAGCCAGAATGAAAATGAACCAATCCAAAAGGAGGAGTTTCCATGACGATCATGCGTCATCTCGTCCGTTTCGTAGTCGCTGCCGTCGTCCTGATGTTCGTCGGCTTTCTGGTACCCGGGTTTTCGGTAAACAGCTTCTGGACTGCCTTTCTTGCCGCTGTCGTAATCGCCCTTTTGGGCTGGGTCGTGGAAGCCATGTTCGGAGATCGTATTTCCCCATACAATCGCGGAATCATCGGTTTCCTCGTCAGCGCTGTCGTGATCTACCTGACACAGTTTATCGTCTCCGGCTTCGAAGTCACGGTCATCGGAGCGCTTCTCGCGTCTTTGGTCATCGGGATTATCGACCTGTTCATTCCGATCAAGACCCATATGGACATGCGCAATGGAGATGCCGGAAACAAGCAGGAAACCTAAGCTTGATTCAAGCGAAAAGAGCCAACCCGTCACACGCGGGCTGGCTCTTTTCTTCAATCTATCGGCTTTTCATTTGCGTCTTCCTGAAGGATCTTCAGCAGTTCCTCGTACTCCTGCCGCAAGCGGAAGTATTCATCCGCGATGTTCACTGCGGAGAGTACAGCAATTTTAGCGGTGTCCAGTCGATGGTTGCCGTTCGCGATTTCGTTCATCTTGTCATCAACGAAACCGGCCACCATGCGTATGTGATTGACACTTGCCTTCCCACTGAGCCGGTATTGTTGGCCGAAGATCTCCACCGTCAAACGATTTTTCCCATCACCTTGCACGAGGGGTTCCTCCCTACTGCGACCTTTGCTCTACTGTATCCTTTTTAGGTTACTGAAAATGTCAGAGTTCGTCAAGCCGTCTTACATTCGCAGTTCGGCACCCGTCCTGTTTTTCAGCGCCTCGACAACAGCCGTTGTCACCTGCTGAATTTCTTCATCCTGCAAGGTACGCTCCGCATGGCGGAACACGAGAGCAAACGCCATGCTCTTCTTGTCCTGTGCGATCCGATCGCCTGTGTACACATCAAACAGGGTCAACGATTCCAAAAGCTCGCCTGCCGCTTCGCGAATCGTCGCTTCCAGCGCACCCGCAGGCACGCTGCGATCAACGACCAGCGCCAGGTCGCGCGTTACCGCCGGGAACTTCGGCAACGGGTTGTAGTGTCCAACCTCGGCAGCCGCTTCGATCAGCAACGCCACATCCAACTGGAACACGTACGTTTCAGACAGATCGTACGCTTTTTCGGTAACGGGGTGTACTTGCCCCAGATAACCCAACCGTTTGTCGCCTACCCATACTTCCGCTGTGCGGCCAGGGTGCATGCCGGCAATGTCCGCTGCCGCTTTGTACTGGGCTGTGTGAATGCCGAGACGGTCCAGGAGCGAATCGACAATCCCTTTTACCTGATAAAAGTCTACAGGCTGTTTTGCGCCCATCCAGTTTTGCGGCAAAAGCTGTCCAGTCAGCGCACCTGCCACGTACAAACGCTCTTCCGGAAGCTGTGTCAGCGACTCCTCGCGAGTCAAAAACACGCGGCCCAGCTCAAAAATGGCGACGTCGTGGTTTTGCCGGTTTTTGTTGTACGCGACCGTTTCCAACAGACTTGGGATGAGGCTGGTGCGCAGTGTGCTGTGCTCCTCGCTCATCGGCATCATGAGGGACACCGGGTTTACTTTTTCCTGGTGCAAACCTGCTACTGCCTCTACGCGATCCGGGTGCACCAGCGCGTAGGAAATCGCCTCGTGCAAGCCTGTGCCGATCAGGTGGTGGCGAATCGTACGGCGCAGCTTTTGCTCGCGCGTCAGCTGCCCTTGCGTGGTCGTGCCTGACGGCAGGCTGGTCGGGATGTTATCGTAGCCGTACAGACGCGCTACTTCCTCCACCAAATCCTCCGGCAGCGTAATGTCGCCGCGTCTGGTCGGCACGGTAACGGTCCAGCTGTCGCCTTCCTGTGTGAACGGGAATTGCAAACGGGTAAAAATCGGGGAAACGTCTGCCGCAGTCAGGTTTGTTCCCAGATGCTGATTGATTTTGGCCAATGTCACCGTTACGACTGCCGGCTTCGCTTCGCTTACGACTGCGGAGCGGATGCCTTTGGACACGGTCGCCCCGGACAGTTGCTGGATCAAGGCCGCAGCGCGCTCTCCCGCTTCCTGCACGCGCGCCTGATCGACACCTTTTTCCCAGCGGACACAGCCTTCTGTGCGCATACCGAGTGTGCGTGCCGTGCGGCGTACGGTTTTTGGCGTGAACCAGGCTGCTTCCAGAATAATTTCCTTCGTCTCGTTCGTAATCTCGGAGTTGGCTCCGCCCATCACGCCGGCAATTGCCAAGCCTTTTGCCGGGTCGGCGATCAGGAGCGTCTGCTCATCCAGTTCGCGCTCCTGGTCATCCAAGGTCACGAGCTTTTCCCCTGGGTTCGCCAGGCGGACAACAATTTTGCGCTCCTGAACCTGTTCGGCATCAAAAGCGTGCAGCGGCTGCCCGTACTCCAGCAAAACGTAGTTGGTTACGTCCACCACGTTGTTGATCGGACGAATGCCCGCTGCCATCAGGCGATTTTTCATCCATTGCGGGGAAGACGCGATTTTCGCATTGGTAAAATGGCGTCCGTGGTACTGGTAGCATTCGTTTTCGGCTGCAATCGTGACTTGCAGCGGGTTTTCCTCGCCGTCTTCGGTCAGCTCGATCTCTGGCAGCACCACTTCTTTGCCCAAAATGGCGGCCACCTCGTAGGCAACGCCGAGCATGCTCAGGCAGTCAGAGCGGTTTGGCGTCAGGCCAAGCTCCAGCACGTAATCGTCCAGACCAAGGTAGGAGACCGCATCCATCCCGATTTCCGCGTCCTCCGGCAATACCATGATGCCTTCCTGCTGGTCTTTTGCCAGCAGCTTGTCGTTAAGACCCAGCTCTTTTGCCGAGCAGATCATGCCCTGGGATTCCACCCCGCGCAGCTTCGAGCGCTTGATGGTAAGACCTCCAGGCAGTTTGGCGCCGATCAGCGCGACGGGCACCTTTTGCCCTTTGGCTACGTTTGGCGCACCGCAGACGATTTGCAGGTCTTCGCCTTGTCCTGCATCGACCACGCACACGCTCAGACGGTCTGCGTCCGGATGCTTGCTGCGCTCTTTTACATAGCCGATCACCACGCCGGAAACTCCTGCGTTGCGCGATTCTACTGCGTCTACCTCGATCCCGCTGCGAGTCAGCTTTTCAGCCAGCTCCTGCGGTGTCGTTCCACTCAGATCGACGTATTCGGATAACCATTGATACGATACCTTCATCTTTGCCTCTCCTCTCTAGCCTTGGTTGAACTGACGCAGGAAACGAACGTCGTTGGTATAAAAATGGCGGATGTCCTCCACCCCGTATTTGAGCATGGCGATTCGCTCTACCCCCATCCCGAAAGCGAAGCCGCTGACTTCCTGCGGATTGTAGCCGGCCATTTCCAGCACGCGAGGATGCACCATGCCGGAGCCCAAAATTTCGATCCAGCCCGTTTGCTTGCACACGCGGCAGCCGTGACCGCCGCAGTTGAAGCATTGCAGGTCGACCTCTGCGCTAGGCTCGGTGAACGGGAAGAAGCTCGGCCGCAGGCGGATTTGCTGGTTCGCGCCGAACATTTGGCGGGCAAAAGTCAGCAAGATTCCTTTCAGGTCGCTCATGCCGATGCCTTTGTCGATCACGAGACCCTCGATCTGCGTGAACTGGTGCGAGTGGGTCGCGTCGTCGTCATCCCGCCGATACACTTTTCCCGGACAGATGATCTTCACAGGCGTCTTGCCTTCTTTTTTCAGCATCGTCCGCGCCTGCACCGGAGACGTATGGGTACGCAGCAAAATTTCGTCTGTCACGTAAAACGTATCCTGCATGTCGCGCGCGGGATGGTCTTTTGGCAGGTTGAGCATTTCGAAGTTGAAGTGGTCCATCTCCACCTCTGGCCCTTCTGCCACCTCGAAGCCCAGGCCGACGAAAATGTCTTCGATCTCCTCGATGATGCGGGAGAGCGGATGCATCGTTCCGACAGGCACAGGACGTCCCGGCAAGGTTACGTCTACCGTCTGGGACGACAGCTTCGCGTTCAGCGCCGCTTCTTCAATCGCCTGCTGCTTGCTGGCAAAAGCCGTCTCCAGCGCTCCCCGCACTTCGTTGACCAGTTGGCCTACGACGGGACGCTCTTCGGGAGACAAGCTGCCCATTCCCCGCAGCAGTTCTGTCAGTTCGCCCTTTTTCCCCAGATATTTGACACGCAAATCCTGAAGTTGTGCAGCTTCCGTCACCTGGCTGATTTGCCCCAGTGCGGACTCCTTCATTTCTTGCAACCGCGTTTGCACTTTGTATCGCTCCTTTTTGTGTTGATAAAAAGAAAAACCCGCCCCCAAAAGGGACGAGTTACTTTTTTCTCGCGGTACCACCCTTGTTAGTCAGACGGCTCGTTTTCGCTACAGAGATGTGAAAATATCACTACAAACGAGAAAGACTTCTGACTCACTTCAGCTCATTGGTAACGGGAATGACCCGGCTGCTCCTACTGCGCAAAAGCGGTTCAGAGTGCGGCTTCGGAGTGAATTCGGCAGCTATCATGCTAAAGATGCTTGCAGTCTGTGGCACCTTCTCCCTGAAAAACAGATAGGACCTGCGTACTAGTCTCCGTCATCGCTTTGCGTTATAATTGAGATGTAGGAAAATTATAGCGCAACAAGAGAGAACTTTCAATTCTACAAATGTTCCATATCACTCGTTCGCCCTAGTTCGATTTTCGCGAATCTGAAAGGGGACTTTAGCATGATTGACAAAGTTACGGCTCTTTATGACAAGTCATGCGTCTGTCGGCACTGCCAAGCAACCTTTTCCACCAAACGGATCAGATCCGGCGCTCTTACCATGATTCACCGCGACAGCGACTTCTATACCACGTTCAAAGAACAGTCGCTGAATCCGATTTTATATACGGTTAACGTATGCCCGGTTTGCGGCTTTGCTTTCACCGATCAGTTCACAAGCAAGCTCGCTCCGTGGCAAAAACAGATCGTCGAGGAGCATATTTCCTCGAAGTGGAAGACAAAAAACTTCGGCTCCATCCGCAAGGTTCCCGAAGCGATTGTAAGCTACAAGCTGGCGATCTACGCGGCCGAACTGACCAATCAGCCGCATTCGGTCAAAGCAGGGCTGTACTTGCGGCTCGCATGGCTGTACCGCAGCCAGGCCAACCTCGCACAAGAACTGCGCTTCATCGCGATTGCAGTCGAGGAGTACGAGGAATCGTACATTCACTCCGATTACAGGCGCGGCGATAAAGAAATGACCGAGGTCAAGCTATTGTACCTGATTGGCGAGCTGTACCGCCGCCTGCAAAAATTCGATCTGGCCATCAAATATTTCGGCAAGGCGCTCTCTTTCCGCAACCATACAATTGAGAGCGGTATCATCCGCATGGCGCATGACCAGTGGCAATTGACTCGCGAGGAATTCAAGGAGAAGAAAAGCGAGCAAAAGATCGGTTGATGATGCGTAGCATAGCGGCATTTCCCGTTTGCGGGAATGCCTTTTTTATTTGCCGTCAGTTGTCTGCAAACGCGCGGGTCCGGGTTTTACGGGTATGAACAGCAAGGGATACTGGCTGATTCCCCCGGTATCCCTGTTTTGTTGTCACCGTCTTCTGTTGCGCTGTGCTTCATACACGAAAATGCCCGCCGCGACTGCGGCATTCAGTGACTCCGCTTTGCCGTACAGCGGAATGTGCACGAACTGGTCTGCGCACGAAAGCATCCCTTTGGACACGCCTCGGCCCTCGTTGCCGATGACGAGCGCGATCTTGCCGCTGTAGTCCGCCTGATCGTAGGACACGCTGTCTTGTGACAGGGAAGAGACGAGGACACGCCCGCCTTGCTGCTTCCACTCGCCTGCCGTGGCAGCCAGCTCCCGCGTAAAGACAGGCAAGCGGAACATGGCGCCCATCGTAGCCCGCACGACTTTTCCGTTGTAGATGTCGACGCTGCCCTTGCCCAGCACCACTCCATCCACACCTGCGGCCTCCGCCGTGCGCAAAATGGTGCCCAGATTGCCCGGGTCCTGAATCTCATCAAGGAACAGGAGCAGGGCATTTTCTTTTTCGGCCAGCTTGTCTACCCATTCTTCCCAATCGCTTGCCGTCTTTTTCACTTCCGCGACAATGCCTTGCGGCGATTTGGTTTCCGAGAGCTTCGCCAAAACAGCAGCGGACGCCGCGATCACTTGGGCAGCCTGAGAATGGTTGGCCAAGGCCCGCTGGCAGGCGGGATCGAGGCTTCGCTCCTGATCGTAGAGGATCGTCGTCACTTCGGCCCCGCTTTTGAGTGCCTCCTCCACCAGATGTGCGCCTTCGACGAGGTAGCGTCCCTGCTCCTCCCGGCCTTTTTTATCGAGTAGCTGGTGCAGTCTTTTCACCAGCGGATTTTGAACAGAGGTAATGATTTCATGTGCCATTGTTATGCCCGCTCCTCAAATGCTTTTAAGTCTTTGTTGTTTCCGATCACGACAAGAACGTCTCCGTACTGGATCACTTCATCAGGGTTCGGAGCGATGTTGAATTTGTCTCCGCTTTTGATCGCGATGACGTTGACCCCGTATTTTCTGCGGATGTCGAGCTGTCTCAAGTTTTGCCCGACCATCCTGGACGATACGACAACCTCTGCCACGCTGTAGTCCTCCGCCAGCTCGATAAAGTCGAGGACGTTTGCCGAAATGAGATTGTGCGCCACCCGCACGCCCATGTCCCGCTCCGGGAAAACGACGCGGTCTGCCCCTACTTTGTACAAAACCTGTCCGTGCCGCTCATTTTGCGCCTTGGCGACAATTTTTTTCACGCCCAACTCCTTCAGCGTCAAGACCGTGAGAATGCTCGCCTGAATGTCTACCCCGATCGCCACGACGACCACATCGAAGTTGCGAATGCCGATTTCCTTCAAAGCCCGTTCATCTGTTGAATCAGCCACGACTGCGTGGGTGACATGCTGAATGTTTTCATTGATGCGCTCTTCGCTTTCGTCGATGCCCATCACTTCGTAATCCATCTCGTACAACGTCCGGGCCACACTGGAACCAAAGCGGCCCATCCCGATGATGGCAAACTGTTTTGACATGGTGATCTTCTCCTTCGATCCTGTATCCAATAACTTGCATTATAGCATTAGACAGCGCAGCTTTGCACAGGTGAAACCAAAAGATGCCCGTATCCACTTGCGGCAAAGAGGTATGAGCAATCCGGCGAAGACAAATACTAACCCATGAATTCATTCTCACAAGAGAGGTGCTGGCTTACGTATGAACATTGCCTCGCTCAATTTGCGGCAAGCGATCATGTACAAAATGCAAGGCTCGGATTCCGGAGCAGTAGAAGAGACGATCAGTGATGCAATCGCAAGCGGCCAGGAAAAAACCTTGCCTGGTCTCGGTGTCCTGTTTGAAGTGCTGTGGCAGAACAGCGATGCTTCCTCCCGTCAGGAGATGGTCAAGACGATCGCGTCCCATCTGCCCGCACAAGCAGAAAAACCGATTTAATGGAAGTCCCAACCAAACACGAGCAAAAGGGAGCGACGTCGCTACGTCCCTCCCTTTTTGTTTTCTATCGCCTGCTGCGAGAAGCGCGAACGAATTGCCTGGATCACGGCCAGTAAAATCGGAAAAAATACGGTGGGCAAGTAGCAGAAAGCCGTCAGCTTTTCGTTGAAAGCAAAAAATTCGACGATGTTTTGCGGCCACAGCGAGACGTAAAACATCGGGATGAAGAAGATTAGGGCGAGGATGCGCTGAAACCGGATACCTTTTTTCAGCCACAGCCGTATGGCGTAAACCATGGAGTAGTACATGTTCCCAAACGTCGTAAAAATCGACGCCATCCAGATGGTAAGAAAGGCGGCCTCCAGCCGTTCCAGAATCCAGCCGGTTCGTCGTGCTGTCTTGACCATCTCCAACGTCGGCCAGATCAGATGCTGCAACTCCTCGTAGCCAAACACCACAATGCCCGCAATCGTGGTCAGCACATACGACACGACGGTGAAAGAAAGCCCGCTCCAGGCCACAAGCGAAATCCGCGATCCCGGCATCGCCAGGCCGAAGTAGATCATCATCAGCTCAAATCCCGTATACAGCATAAATGTTCCGAACGCGGTGCTGGCCAGGCTCTGCCATGAATCAATGTGCAAAGGCAGCAGATTTTCCCAGTTCGCACTGTTGATCGTTACATACGGAATAATGATGATGGGCACGAACATGATCGGAAACAACAGCTCATTGACCCTGACCAGCACCTCCAACTCGTGCATGCACAAATACAAAACCATCAGGAACAAGGTCAATAAAATCGCTTCAAGGGGCGTATCCAGCAGGATGGAAGTCACAATGATCTCACCAAACCCGCGGGCAACCATCGCCGTATTCAAAAATTGAAACAGGAGGAACATGAGCATCCAGGGGGTGTTGAGAATGTTCCCCAATCGCGGATAACGACGCCCGCCAAAGACGAGCGGGCCGTATTCCACAAAGGTTAGCCCTGGATACTGCTTGCTCAGGTAGACCATCGCCATAAGAGGAAAAAACGCAATCACTCCGCTGGCGATTGGCCCAAGCCAGCCTACTTCCTGCAGTTCTGCGCTTGCCGTCCGCGGCAAGGTCAGGATCGCCCCTCCGATTATCGAGCTAATGAGAATCGCGATTAGTTGCCATGTACTGATGCTGCCCCTTTGATCTCCCATCTCCATCAGCTCCTATTGCATTTCCATTCCCAAACGGCGAATTTTGATCGTGTAGTCAACGTCGATTGGAAAATTTTTAAAATCCTTCTTCCAGTCATGCTTTTGCCAGTAATCCCGGTAGTGGTGCGCCCGGAGCGCGAGTCCAAGCTTCAATACGTCGCTGTTGTACTCTTTTTGCAGTTGGTGAAACAGTTTTTTTGCACGTTTATCCATTTCTTTTTTTATCAGGCGCTGCATTTGCCGAATGAACTCTTCCGGGGGCATTTTCATCACGGCAGTCACCTCTACAATATCCCCCTCCAACTCACAGGAAAACATCGCAGCATGTGGCCCTTTGTTTTTTCTTCTTTTCAGATCCAGTCTCGTTTTGACAAAATGGGGCCTGAATGTCACATAACCATTGTTCGTCCCAGGCAGCGGAATGATGACATCTCCTCCGCGCTCCTCATTTCTCAGTTGCAAGAACGACCAGGACTGCACGGCGTTGAGCGTACCCACCATTTTGTGATCGGAAAAGACAGCCACGCCTCTCCAGCGCACCTCGGTCGTGCTCGCCTCCACGTAGTTGAGAAAAGGCTGCATCGCTTTGTTGGAAGTTTGGCTGAAATAATCTCCCAGCGTCTGATCGGGGATGGTTCCCATTTTGGCCCCGTTTTCGATCAGGTCCATCAGAAACACAACGGGGATTTGTCCAAGTTGCGGCTTGAATCTGAGCAAGGTGGCCGCTTCTCCCTTGACGACGATCGGCCACAGCAGGCGGCGGATTTGCGGTTCCCGGCGAAAGGTGTCCATAATATCGCGGATGCCTTTTCTCGCTACTTCCTCACTGACGGCAAGCACGCGGGTATGGCCCAAAAACAGCTTTTGGTTCAGCCGAATTTGCAGATTGTTGTTGGCATCGAGTATCGTCCGGCCTGTCACGCTCATGATTTTGACGGCATCAGCATTTCCCCCGCCTTGTCCGCTGCTTCCGGCGATCTTGAGGGGGATCGGAATTTGCACAGTCAATCGGTACAACCCTTCGTGCCCCTCCACCATATCGACCGCAATGGCCAGTACGGAGGTCCGCTCCTCCAACTCTCTTCTGTCCCAACAACCTGTCAAAAGAAAGACGCATACGCACAGAACTGCCAGCCTGACCCATCCTTTAGCCATCGGCATTCCTCTCCTTTTGTTTACGTCCCAAGTCCCGGATGAAGAGCAACGTCAGATAGAGAAAAGGAATCCCCAAATTGATGACGAGGCTGAATACGCCAAAATAGAAGTTGAACCGAAATATGTCTACGACGTTTTGCGGCCACAGCGTGATAAAGTAGAGGGGAACGAACATGATGGCCGAAATGATTCGCTGAAAGCCTATCCCTCTGTTGAACAACTGGCGCAAGCCGTAAATAAAAGCGTAGTAGGCGTTGGCCACCGTGGTAAAAACAGCGGTCACCCACACAGCCAGGAACGCGGATTCCAGCCGTTCCAGAATCAATCCCGGCACCTTTGTGGTCTTTACCAGCTCCAGAGTCGGCCAGGCAACACGCTGCAGCTCCTCGTAGCCGAATCCGGCGATGCCGGCCACGACAATCAAGGTGTAGATGACCATCGTGATCGCGATGCCGTAAACGCCGGCCCTGACTTTGCTCTCGTTTTCGTGCGCGTAGGCGAAAAAAATGAGCATGATCTCATAGCCGGAAAAAGCGTAAATCGCTTCAAAAGCTCCCTTGAAAAGTGAAGGGAGGCTCGCTCGATAAAGCGGCAACAGATTGCTCCACTCCGCTTTTTGAAAGGAGGCCAGCGCAATTATGAGTACAGGGAGCAAAATGAGCGGCAGCAGCAGCTCATTAATCCGGGCCACGACATCCAGATCGTGCAGAGAGAGGATAAACACCAGCACAAACATGGTGATAATGATGACTTCCAGCGGTGTGTCGAGCAAAACGGAAGTCACTACGACTTCTCCAAAGACGCGGGAGACGATGCCGGTTGCAAGGTACATGCAGCTGAGATAGGCGAGAATCCAGGGAAGACTGAGCCATTTGCCCATGCGCAAATATTTTGGACTCCCCCAGACAATCGCACTGTACTCGACAAAAGTCATTCCCGGGAAACGTTGGCTGAGCCTCGCAATCATCCAGATGGATAGTAAAGCAACAACGGAACCGATCACGGGTGACATCCAGCCCGCTTCATACAAGACAGCCGAGGTGGTGCGCGGCAATGTCAAGATACCTACACCGATCAGCGTACTGGTAATCAAGGACGTCTGCTGCCACATGGAAAACGTCTGTTGTCGGCTGCTAACGCCCTGCCTGTTCACGGTTTTCTTCCTCTCTCATGCGGATTTCATCCTGGATGTGAAACATGGTCGGGCGAGTTCTTAGCAAATGATGCGGCGCACGAATGAACACATCCTTCATCCCCTTCAAATTCAACGGGCTAAACGGCGACATGTAAGGCACTCCGAACGACTTGAGCGACGACAAATGAATCAGGAGGACAATCAGGAACAGCATGATTCCGTACAGCCCAAACATTCCCGCGAGAAGCATGACCAGGAAGCGGAGCATGCGAATGGAAATAGCCGCACTGTAGCTCGGGGAAGCAAAAGAGCCGATCGTCGTCAATGCCACGATGATAACCATGACAGGGCTGACCAGACCGGCGGTTACAGCTGCCTCCCCGACCACCAATGCCCCGACAATCCCGATGGTCGGCCCGATTGGCCCAGGCAGCCGGACGCTCGCTTCCCGCAAAATTTCGATGGCCACCTCCATGATGAGCGCCTCCACCAATGAAGGAAAAGGCACCGTCGATCTCCCCGCCGCCATCGCGATGACGAGCCGGGATGGAATCATCTCCGGATGAAACGAGCTGAAGGCGATATAAAGCGACGGCAACAGCAGCGCAATCGTAATACTGATCGCGCGGATAAACCGCAGCAACGTCGCGATGTAAAACCGCTCGTAATAGTCCTCCGGGCTTTGGTAAAACTGGGTAAAAACTGCCGGGGCAATCAAGGCTGCAGGCGTCCCGTCCACCAGGATAGCCACCTTGCCCTCCAACAGGTTTGCCACGACCTTATCCGGCCTCTCCGTATTTTGAAGCTGCGGAAAGGGCGACCATCTGCGATCTTGAATCAGTTGCTCGATATAGCCGCTCTCCAGAATCGAATCGACGTTGATTTTCTCCAATCTCGCCAACACTTCCCGCACCATCGGCGGGTAGGCCAGGCCCTCAATGTACATGACGTAAACATCAGTCTGCGTACGCCGACCGATCACCATATGGCGCACTCTGAGGTGCGGGTCCTTCAGGCGAAACCGTACCAGGGCGGAATTGACACAAAGCGTCTCGCAAAAGCCGTCCCGCGGCCCGCGCACGACAGACTCAGTCTGCGGCTCGTCTACGCCTCTGCGGTCCCAGCCCCGCGTATTGTTCAAATACGCTTTGTTGTCGCCATCGCGCATGAGCACTGCGCTGCCTGACAGGATATTGCGAATGACCTGTCTCAGCCCGTCCGTCGATTCCAGTTCATTGGAGGCAGGAAGAATATCGGGGATTTGCGGGTTGCTCAAGTACGAGATGATGTATTCGCTGATGACGTTGCGATCAACCATCCCGTCGAGAAACACAATCGCGCAATCTGTCCCCCGCTTGTCCCGGAAGCGGCGGACGACCAGATCGTCGCACCTGCCCAGCTCTTGTTCGATCATGATAATGTTTTCGTCCACTTCCAGCGAAAGCTCTTTATCCGCAACCCTTTCCATGCTTCTGTCGGCATGATGGTGTAACGCCTTCTCTTGAAGGGTTTTCTTCCGCTTTTGCCACGCTTTCCAAAACTGGCTCAACGCTTATCCCCTCCTAGACCGTGGACATGTGAGATCGAGCAAGGTTAGTGTGCCCAAGAAAGGAAATGAAAACCCATCCTGGCCGGAAGAAACCAAAAAGGCCCGACAGATGTCGGACCGTTGCCATTTTTTGAATGGTTCTGTTTTCTGTTTGCCGCTGCCCCCGTGTTGCAGTACGCGTACACCACGGTCGGGCTAGGCGACAACCCCTCGCTTGTTTTCGAATTTCTCGTAGCGTTTTTCCTGCATGATCGCTTTGAGCACCTGCACGCATTCCCATACGTCGGTGTACGTATTGTAAAAAGCGACCGGAGCCAGGCGGATGATATTCGGCGCCCGGAAGTCAGGGATGATTCCGCTCTCCTTCAACGCCTTGCAAATCCGGACGGCTTCGGCGTGCTCCAGGCTGACATGGCCGCCGCGGCGCTCGTCTTCTTGCGGATTGGCGATGGAAAAGCCCATGCCTGCCAGCTCCACCTCGATCAGATCCATCAAGTAACGGGTCAGCTTCAACGACTTTTCCCGCAGCTTTTCGATCGGCACTTCCTGGAACATGGTTAGCGAGCCGATCAATGGGGCAACGCTCAGCATGTGCGGTGTGCCCAATTGATAGGCGCCTGCCGTCTCACATACATCCAGCGTGTGCTCCATGGCGAACTGTTTGTCTTTTTTGGAGCTGAACCAGCCAGTCAGGCCAGGCACTCTGCCAAAATGCTTGCGGTTGACATAGAGGCTTCCTACGCAGCCTGGCCCGCCGTTTACGTATTTGTAGTTGCACCAGTAGGCGAAATCCACTCCCCATTTGCTGAACTCGTGCGGAATCGCTCCTACAGAGTGGCAGCCGTCAAAGCCGATGACAATGCCTTTTTCATGCGCCGCTTTGGTCAACCGTTCTATATCAAGCAACTGTCCGCTGCGATAGAATACGGTCGGCAAGATGACGAGCGCGACTTCCTCTGTCATGGCGGCGATGATGTCCTCCTCCTCGATCAGACGGCCATCCCGCGATGCAATGCGAATGAGCTGTTCCTCCGCGTCCAGACCGTGCAGCTTGATCTGGCTTTGCAAGGCGTAAATGTCTGTAGGAAAGTCCAGCTCTGTCGCGATGATTTTCGTTCGCTTTCCTTTCGGCTGGTAAAAAGTAGCCGCCAGTTGGTGCAAGTTAACCGTAGTCGAACCTGTTACGATCACTTCCTCCGGCTCAGCGCCGACGAGCGCCGCGCTCATTTCGCCCAGTTTTTCGGACAGGAAAAACCACGGATGCTCGCCGGTTGTCCAACCGTCAATACCAAGCTCTTTCCACGATTGCAAAACGTCCAGCAAGCTTTTTTCCGCCCGTCTGGACAACAGCCCTAACGAATTGCCGTCCATGTATATCGACGGCAGCAAGTAAAACTCTTCGCGGTATTTCGCCAACTCGTCTGCGGCATCAAGCTGTTGCGCGTAGTTTTGGGTGAGTGGGATGGATGATTGGGCCATCGTAACCTCCTTGAACTTTCCGTTGATTGATTTGCGAAAATCGAACAGCATTCGGTAATGGTGATTCCTTTTCTTCATTCATTATAGGTCTGATTCCATCACGATCCAACACACATTTTGGACTTTTCTGATAATAATTGCTTTTTTCCCTGCAAGCCAAACAAAAAAAGAATCTCGCGCCGTCGCTGCTCACGAGATTCTTCCTTTTATTGTCGGCCGAGCCAAATGACTAGCGCCATTTGCAATAGACAAAACAGTGGGACCAAAAACAAAAAGGAGGCATGCCGGGTCTTGTGACGATGGATCAGCATCCCGGCCAATGCCCCCGCTCCGCCGCCGAGAAAAGCGGTCAAAAGAAGGCTGGCTTCGGGAATCCGCCAGCTTTTCCTCTTCGCCAGACGCTTGTCCGCCTGCATCAAAAACCAGGCATAGCTGTTCAAAACGAGGGCGCCCGCAGCCACGACGAACATCTCGGAGCTGAAATACCCTGCAAGGACGAGGAGCCATCCTGCCGAAAGCACCAGATTGCGATTGCGCCTGTGGGTTGCCACGTGCTCATTTCTCACAAGCTTACTCTCCTTTTGTCCGAAACGCCCGATTGTTGGTGATGAACTTGCGCACGATCAGCCAGGCAGCCAGCGCGGCCACGATGACCAACAGGGCGTATAATCCGTAATGGCGAATCAGCTTGATAATCGCCTCTACGTTGTTTCCGAAAACATAGCCCAGACAGTAAAAAACGATGGTCCAGACAAGCCCGATCGGATACGAAAGCAGCGCATAGCGGCGGTACGTCATCCCCCCAAGCGCCACCAAATACGGAACGATGTGGCGGACAACGGGGAAAAGATAGCTGATGCACAAAGCAGTCGTCCCGTATTTTTCCAAAAGTCCCGTGGACCGCTCGACGGCATGCCGCATCTTTTCGCTTTTGGACAGCCATTGCAGAATCGGCCTTCCGAAATATTTTCCCAACAAAAAACCGATGGTCAATCCAGACGCAACGCCCATGTACCCCGCCAAAAACGAGCAGAACGGGTCCATAAGGCCAATCGAGGCGAGAAAGCCTCCAGTCGCCACGACCAGCTCATCGGGAATGGGCAAGCCGACGATCCCCAGCCAGAGCAGGAAAAAAATCGCGGCGTAGCCGTATTGCTCTATGATTGACATCAGCAGGTTGATTTCCATGAGGCAAAATCCCCTATCTTCGCCACTGGCGGCAACACCTTGCACAGGCTGGCAGCGGCTCTCGTACAATATATATCCCTTGGTTAATACGTACTCCCCTGTAAAAAGCTACTTGTCTATTTTGCAATAGATGAACCGTTTTTATCAAGCGAAGAAATCACGGACAAAAACAGTACGCCATCAACCAAGATGTTTAAGCGCTTCCCGCCTGCTCAGGTTGGCGAGCGCAGTCTCCACAAAGTCACGCACTGCTTCCGGTTCTGTCTTGGCATACTCCCGCAATGCCCAGCCGATTGCTTTTGCAATAAAAAACTCCCTGGAAGCCGCACAGGACTCAATCAAGGCGAAAAGCAGTTCCTGATCTGTCCTGGACTTGTAGGAAAGCTGAAACAGGAGCGCCGTCCGCGCGAGCCAGATGTTGTCGCCTTTGACCCAGGCTGTCGTGTTCGGGCGGATCAACTCGGGGGAGCGGGAAAAAAGTGCACCGATTGTATGCGCGGCGAGATAGTCGACCGTATCCCACCACGAAAACAACTGCCTGGACAGCTCGCGGCGCAGCGGAGCCTTGATCCCCAAAAAAGGGAACTGATTTTTCATGTACCGTTCCATCGGCCCGGCGTTCTTCGCATCCGCATGGCTCGCAAGCAAGCGGACAGCCGCTGTCGTAAAGGCACACGTCATCAGGCTCCCTCCTTCCCTGTGAAAACTCATGCTGCTTCGCTTCCCCCGCGATCAGCCGACAGCATGGGCCTTTTGATTCACGACGGCAAAATCGTTCCTGTCTTCCTTCTTGTACGGATAGTACACGACCAGCGTAAAATCGCCCTCGACGACTTCCCCAGTTTTCAGCCACGTCTCAATGTCAAACGTCACCTTGGCCGTTACCGTGTGCTTGAAGTAGTCTTTTTCCAGCGCGGCATGCGCGGCAAAGTCTTCGCGCAACCGGTCGCGCTGTTCGTAGATGGCGGCGTACGTCTTCTGCATCGTCTCCTTGTCCAGGACGTCCTCCCACCACAGCTTGCGCGGGCGATGCTTCTGGTTGCGCAAGTAATCGAACTTCATCAGGCTCTGCACATGCCCAAGCCCTGCCACGTTTTCGTGCTGCAAAAAGGCTTGCAGGCGCAAAAACAAATCTTCCAGCTGATGGCCGATGCGGCTCCAGCCCTGCTCTTCCCAATAGTCGCCAAACGCCTGGAAAAAATCAAACGGCGTCGCAAACTGGTTCGCCAAGAGCCACTCCAGCGTATAGTCCATCCGGTGCGCGTTCCAATATTTTTCCAGAACGTCTTCCACCCGCTTGATTTTTTGCATGTCCGCAAACGAGAGGACGTTGTTGCCCAAAATCTCGTACGGCGCTTCATCCATGAACACGTAGCCGTGGTTGGCCGCACGCGCACGCACGCCGGTTCCGCGCAGCATTTTCAAAAAGCCGAGCTGCAATTCCTCCGGGCGCAGGGCGAATACGTCGTTGAATGTCTTGCGGAACGACTGGTAGTCTTCCTCCGGCAAGCCTGCAATCAAGTCCAGATGCTGGTCGATTTTGCCCGACTCCTTGATCTGCGTCACGGTCCGGGCCAGGCGGTCGAAGCGTTGAATCCGCTGCACGAGGCGGTTCGTCTCATCGTTGGTCGACTGGACGCCGATTTCGAAGCGGAAAATACCTGGCGGTGCGTTTTCGGTCAAAAAGTCCAGTACGTCCGCCCGCAAAATATCAGCCGTAATCTCGAATTGAAACACCGTTCCGTTGTGGTTGTCGATGAGGAACTGGAATATTTCCATCGCATACTTTTTATTGATATTGAACGTGCGGTCCACAAATTTAATCGTTTTGATCCCGTGCCGGATCAGCCGCAGCAAGTCTTCCTTGACCCGCTCCAGGCTGAAATAGCGCACCCCGTCTTCAATCGAAGACAGACAGTATTGACATTTGAACGGACATCCCCGGGATGCCTCGAAATAGACGACGCGGTTGTTCAGCTCGTCGAGATGATCCGCATAGGGCGACGGAATCGTATCCAGGTCTTCAATCTGGGCTCGCGGCGCCGAAAAGCGGACGTGCCCGTCGTCGCGATAGGCGATTCCCGCAACATCCCGCAGGCGAGGAGGCGTGCCCGCCGCTTTCGCCTCCTGATAGGCTTGCAGCAATTCCAGAAAAGTCTGCTCCCCTTCTCCGATGGCGATCACGTCAATCTCCGGATGCTTTTTCATCCACTCGTCCGCGTCGTAGGTCACTTCCGGCCCGCCGAGAATGACCGCGACGTCCGGGCATACTTTTTTCAGATTGCGGATCACATCGAGCGTCTCGCGAATGTTCCAGATATAACAGGAAAAAGCGACGATGTCGGGCTGTCGCTTGTAAATGTCTGCCACGATGTTCAGCGTCACATCGTTAATCGTATACTCCACCAGCTCGATGCCCGGAAAAGCTTCCTGGGCGTAGCTGCGCAAATAACGCAAAGCCAGCGAGGAGTGGATAAACTTGGCATTTAAAGTCGATAGTACAATCTTCATGGATGGGTCTACTCTCCTTGCACAATTCCGGCGGCGAAAAAACATCAGGCAGGCGATGGTTGGACGCCCAGCCGGGCAATTTCCTTTCGTAACAGTACCATACGAGGCCCGAGCACGGCAAATCCGTCCCCGCCCAGGCTCAGCGATTCAATTCGCGCACGACATGGCCCAGCTCCGGTACGATCAGCCGATTCATCGCCAGCTTGACCGCCCCTGTCGAGCCAGGCGTGGAAAAAATCATTTTTCCCCCTCTGGTGCCCGCAACAGCACGGCTGAGCATGGCGGCCGAGCCAATATCCTCTGTATAGCTCAGCATCCGAAACAGCTCGCCGAAGCCGGGCAGTTCCTTTTCCAATAAACCGGAGACCGCTTCGAAGGTGTTGTCACGCGGCGAAATGCCCGTCCCGCCGTTGAGCAGGATGACTTGCACCTCTGGGTGTGCGATTCCCGCTTCAATCGCGGCCGTCACTTCGGCAGGCTCGTCCTTGACGATTCGGTAGAGGGCGACGCAATGCCCTGCCTCAGTTAACAGTTGCTTCATTAATTGTCCGCTCTTGTCCGTCTCTTCGGTTCGCGTATCGGAAACGGTAATGACCATGCACGTCACCTGCTTTGGCGACAGCGCCTTGTGCTCCTGTGTGCTCATAGCGTGATCTCCCTCTTTTTCTGCTCGCTTGTTTCTCTCATTCTACCATTTTCTCGCGGCACAGGTCTTGCCAACCGCCCTTTTGCAACGATTTCTTCACTTCTTCTACCCCATGCGACGCTGTTTTCGATATAATGCTGGTGACAGTTATTTTTGACAGACAAGGAGGCGTACCCGGATGGCAGAACGCCCATTTTTTTCGTTTCATTTTCACAAGCAATCCCACACGCCGATTTATGTGCAGCTAGCCGACCAACTGAAAACGGCTATTCTGCGCGGGGCCTTTCTTGTAGACGGACAACAATTGATCTCGCTGCGGGACATGAAAACCGTCAGCGGCTGTTCGCTGGAAACCGTAAAAAAAGCGTACGATCATCTCGCGCTGGAAGGCTGGCTGGAAGCCGTACACGGCAAAGGCTACTACCTGACGACGCTGGCAAAGGAAGCGCGTCTGGAAAGCCGCCTGCCCTTGACCGACATCCCGATTGCCTCGCTGGCTGACTCCTCGCCCCGTCCTGGCGAAGAGCTGGTCAAGCGGCTGCGCGGCGCTTTTTACGAGAGCCTGACTGTTCTGGATGAACCTTCCGCGCAAAAAAAAGTCAGACGGGCACAGGCCGCCAAAGTATTCGCCGATCACCTGCATCGGCGCGGCTTGCCGCATTCGCCCGAGCGCGTACTGCTGTTCAACCGCAGCACCAGCGGCTTCGCCTTTCTCGCGCAGCGCGTCATGAATCCGCGCGATGTTGTCTACGTGGAGGAATACAGCTACCCCGTCTTTTTGCGTCTGCTCAGCCAGTGCGGAATCACCGTTCGCCCGATCCGCCTGGACGAAGAAGGGGTCAGCATCGAAGCGCTCGATACCGAACAGGAGCACTACCCGGCCAACTGGCTGTTAATCAATCCGCACTACCACTTCCCGACAGGCATCAGCTACTCGCTGAAGCGCAAGGAAGAGCTGCTCGCCTGGGCCGAACGCCACAGCGTGCGCATCGTGGAAAACGACCACTACGGCGACCTCTGGTTCGAGGAGCCGAGCAAGCCGCTCTACGAGATGGCTTTGCAGCAAAAAAGCCGTGTCGAAGTGTACTACCTGCACTCGCTGTCGAAAACGTTGGCCCGCGATCTTCAGCTAGGCGTGCTGATGCTGCCTTCCGATTTTACCGAAGAGGAGCTGGAGCGCTACCGCCAGATTGTCTCGATGACAGGCGCAGAGCCATCCTTGCTGGTCGTCGAAGCTGCGGTGCGGCTGCTCGACGATCCGTGGTTTTCCGAGGTGTATTTGGCAGACCGCCGCACCTTGTTCCAATCCCGTTTTTTGCGGCTGTGGAAGGAAAAGCAACAGGCTCTTCCCGCCCACGCCCGCATGTATCCGATCACAGGCGGGCTCAATACGTGGATCGAATGGGGCAAACCGACAGCCAACGCGACCGAGCTGGAAGAACGGGTCGTCACCATCCTGCGCGAAGAAGGCCTGGAACTGACCTGCGGCCATGCGTTCCGCGTCGCCGACGAGCCTGCCGACACGAAGCGCCGTCCGGCTGTGCGCTTCCCGCTCGCCCCGATGGAGGAACGGGAGTTGAAGCATTGGCTGCATCGCTTGGGAGTCGCGCTCTTGCGGTAATATTTTCGGGAAACAGACGATACGCCCGTATGCCACGAAAAAGCAGCGGGCGTATTTTCGCTTGTCAAAATGGGAGCGTCACCAGCCACCATCAGCTGAACGCGCAAAGACCCTGCCGCTGTCCATCTGGACGCTGCGGCAGGGTCTTTTTTGCGTTTTTTTACTTTGGCTGCCATTGTTTGGACAGCTCGTCGCGCACGAGTTGGCCCATTTCCACTGTGCCAATCGCTTTACTCGGATCTCTTGCAATATCGCCTGTGCGGTGCCCCGCTTCGAGGACGGACCAGACGGCGTTTTCTACTGCTGCCGCAGCCTCATCCATGTCGAGCGAGAGACGGAGCATCATCGCAACCGAGAGGATGGTTGCGAGCGGATTGGCAATGCCTTTTCCAGCGATGTCAGGAGCGGAGCCGTGTACCGGTTCGTACAGTCCAAAGCTTCCCGCTGCCAGACTTGCCGAGGCAAGCATGCCGATGGAGCCTGTCAGCATGGCGGCCTGGTCGCTCAAAATGTCGCCGAACATGTTTTCCGTCACGATGACGTCAAACTGCTTCGGAGCGCGCACCAGTTGCATCGCGCACGAGTCGACCAACTGGTGGGACAGCTCGACATCCGGATAGTCGGTGGCTACCCGCTCTGCTACCTTGCGCCAGAGGCGAGAGCTTTCCAGCACGTTCGCCTTGTCGACCGATACGAGACGCTTCTTGCGTTTGCGAGCGATCTCAAAGCCTACGCGAATAATCCGCTCGATTTCTGCTTCATTGTAAATGCACAGGTCTTCGGCTACTTCGCCGTTTGGACCGTCGTAGCGCTTTTTCTCCCCGAAGTAAATGCCTCCGGTCAGCTCGCGCACTACGATCAAATCTACGCCGGAAACCACTTCCGGCTTGAGCGTGGAAGCTTCGACGAGCGAGCTGTGCATCGTCGCCGGGCGGATGTTGGCAAACAGCCCAAGCTCCTTGCGAATCCCCAAAAGACCTGTCTCCGGGCGAAGATGCCCCGGATTTTGATCCCACTTCGGCCCGCCGACTGCACCAAGCAGCACCGCGTCGGCTTGCTTTGCCAGTTTGACGGTTGCCTCCGGCAGCGGAGTTCCGTCTGTGTCGATGGCGATTCCGCCGATCCGGCCTTCCTCGCACGTAAAGGTGACGCCTTCGCGTTCTCCGACAAGCTGAAGAACTTTGACTGCTTCCTGCATGATCTCCGGTCCGATACCGTCACCAGGAAGAACAGCGATGCGATAGTTTTTCTTCATTGTTTATCCCGCTTTTCTTTACTGTAATGGTTTTCGTTCCTTATCGGTTCCTTTTTTCCTATCCAATATGACTTGACTCTAGTTTACGGCGACTGGCACGGATTCCCCGCGACGCTCCAAAATTTTGTTGACGGCGCGCACATAGGCAATCGCGCTCGCTTCCAGCACGTCTGTGCTGACACCGCGACCCGTAACGTTCAGCTCACCTTGCTGCAGGCGGACGAACACTTCGCCAAGCGCGTCCTGTCCGTGCGTGACCGAGAGAATTTTGTAGTCGATCAAGGTTACTTCTTCCCCTGTCGCGCGGTCAATCGCCTTGTAGATCGCATCGACAGAACCGTTACCAATCGCTGCTTCCTCGACGACTGAGCCGTCAGCGCGCTTCAACCGGACGCTTGCTGTCGGCACGGAAATGTTGCCGTAGGCGAGCTGCACCGATTCGAGCTGGAACGCTTCTGCGCCGCGAACCATTTTGGTATCGATCAGGGCAAGAATGTCGTCGTCCGTAATTTCTTTTTTCTTGTCGCACAGTGCCTTGAATGCGGCAAAGGCTGTGTTGACTTCGTCCTGGTCGAGGTGGTAGCCCAGTTCCACCAGCTTTTCCTTGAACGCGTGGCGGCCAGAGTGCTTGCCGAGAACCAGTTTGTTCGACTTGAAGCCGACCGATTCCGGACGAATGATTTCGTAGGTGGTGACTTCCTTCAAGACGCCATCCTGGTGAATACCGGATTCGTGGGCAAAAGCGTTTGCGCCTACAATCGCTTTGTTGCCCGGCACGATCATCCCTGTCAAGCGGCTCACGAGCTGGCTGGTCCGCGCGATTTCTTTCAGATTCAGCCTCGTTGTCGCCTGGTAGTAGTCTTTGCGTGTCTCCAGGGCGAGCGCCACTTCTTCCAGCGCGGCGTTGCCTGCGCGTTCGCCGATCCCGTTGATGGTGCCCTCTACCTGTGTAGCTCCGGCTTCCACCGCAGCCAGGCTGTTCGCCACGGCCATGCCCAGGTCATCGTGGCAATGACAGCTCAGGCGGATGCCTTCTGTCTCTGGCACGCGCTTTTTCAGTTCGCGGAAAATGTTGCCGTACTGGTACGGCGTCATGTAGCCGACCGTGTCCGGAATGTTCACGGTTGTCGCCCCTGCCTTGATGACCGCTGCCACTACCTCTGCCAAAAAGTCAATCTCTGTCCGTGCCGCATCCTCTGCGGAAAACTGTACTTCTGAAAAGTATTTTTTCGCATAGGTAACGGCCTCCACCGCACGAGCAAGGACTTGCTCCTTGCTCATGTTCAGTTTGTACTGGCGATGGATGGGAGACGTAGCAAGAAAGACGTGGAGGGATGCGTTTTGCGCGTTGCGCAGCGCTTCGTACGCCTTATCCATGTCGTCTTTGACGGCACGCGCGAGACTTACGATGGTGGAGTTTTTCACCCGTTTCGCCACTTCGGCCACAGACTTTTGGTCGCCTGGGGAAGCTGCTGCAAAGCCAGCCTCGATTCTGTTTACTCCCAACTTTTCCAGTTGAAGGGCGATCTCCACCTTTTCGTTCGTGCTGATGTTGACGCCCGGAGACTGCTCCCCATCGCGTAATGTCGTATCAAAAATCTCAATGGTCCGCATGAACTTGTCACCTCCACTATTTTCCCTACATTATATATGTCACGATCCGTCGGTCTTTATTGACCGATTTTCGCTTCTTCTTTTTTCGTTTCCTTGTTCAGCCAGGACATCATGCCGCGCAGTTGTTTTCCGACTACCTCGATGCCGTGTTCAGCTTCCAGTCGGCGGCGGGAAGTAAAGGCTGGGCGGTTTGCCTGGTTTTCCAGGATCCAGTTGCGAGCGAATGTACCGTCCTGGATTTCAGCCAGCACTTTTTTCATTTCTTTGCGCGTTTCCTCGGTGATGATGCGGCGGCCTGTGCTGTAGTCACCGTACTCAGCCGTGTCGCTGATGGAGTAGCGCATGCGAGCCAGACCGCCTTCGTACATGAGGTCAACGATCAGCTTCAGTTCGTGCAAGCACTCGAAGTAGGCGATCTCTGGCGCGTATCCTGCTTCCACGAGCGTATCGAAGCCTGCTTTTACCAGTTCGCTTGCTCCGCCGCACAATACCGCTTGCTCCCCGAACAGGTCTGTTTCTGTCTCTTCGCGGAAGGTCGTTTCGATTACACCTGCTTTTGTGCAGCCGATTCCGCTGGAGTAAGCGAGGGCGAGGTCTTTCGCTTTGCCGGTCGCATCCTGGTAGACTGCGATCAGACCAGGTACGCCAAAGCCTTCCTGATAGACGCGGCGAACGAGGTGGCCAGGGCTTTTTGGAGCGGACATGATAACGTCTACGTCAGCCGGCGGCACGATTTGTCCGTAATGGATGTTGAAACCGTGGGAGAAGCAGAGCGCTGCGCCGGATTTCAGGTTTGGTGCGATCTCGTCACGGTAAACTTGCGCCTGGCGCTCGTCTGGCATGAGGATTTGCACGACATCCGCACGTTTGGTTGCTTCTGCTACCGTCAGCACTTCAAAGCCGTCTTTTGCCGCTGCGTCCCAAGACTTCCCTGGACGCAGACCGACTACTACTTTATAGCCGCTGTCGCGCAGGTTTTGTGCTTGCGCATGGCCTTGGCTACCGTAGCCGATGATCGCGATTGTTTTCCCGCGCAGTACCTCTTTGTTTACGTCTGCTTCATAGTACATTTTTACCATTTGTATAGCCTCCTTAAAATTATGTTCAGTTTGAATTTCTATTCTGAATTTTGCAATTTAAACCGTTGCTGCGGCTGTTGCTGGAACAATACTGCGCGCCATCGCTACTGATCCCGTTCTCGTCAGTTCGAGAACTCCATAGCTTTGCAAAAGAACAAGCAGCGCGTCGATTTTTTCGGTATCACCCGTCACTTGCACGATGAGCGAGGTAGGACCCACATCGACGATCGCGGCGCGGAACGGCTCGACAATCCCGTTCAGCTCGGCCAGTTGGCTCGGTGTGGCGCTCACCTTGATTAGCGCCAGCTCCCGGGAAACGTACGGGTTTTCGCTGAGGTTCGTCACCGAGATGACATCGATCAGCTTTTGCAGTTGCTTCATGAGCTGTTGAATCTGGCGGTCGTCCGCTCCGGTGGTAATAATCATCCGGGACAGCCCTTGCTCCTCTGTTCCTCCCACCGTGATGCTGTCGATGTTGAAGCCGCGTTGCCCGAACAAGGTCGCAACTCGGGTCAGTACGCCGGGGTGATCGTTGACGAGTACGGCAAGTGTATGTGTTTGCATCCTAATCGTCCCCCAATTGCATCTGATCTAATGTGTCGCCTGATGCTACCATCGGATACACGTTTTCTTCCTGCGCTACACGGAAGTCTACCACGACTGGTCCATCATGGCGCAGCGCTTCGGCCCAAACGGCTGCTGCCTCTTGCGGAGTGGTGGCCCGCAAGCCTTTGACACCGTAAGCTTCCGCCAGCTTGACGAAATCCGGGCTGCACGTCAGGTCGATCTGGCTGTAGCGATTGTCGTAGAACAGCTCCTGCCACTGGCGAACCATGCCCAGGCACTGGTTGTTCAGAATCGCGACCTTCACCGGAATGTTGTACTGGGAGACGATCGCCAGCTCCTGGTTCGTCATCTGGAAGCCGCCGTCGCCCACAACTGCGATGACCGTGCGATCCGGGTGTCCGATCTGTGCGCCAATCGCTGCCGGGAAGCCGAAGCCCATCGTGCCGAGACCGCCGGAAGAGATGAAAGAGCGCGGGTGCTTGAACTTGTAGTATTGCGCTGTCCACATCTGATGCTGCCCGACGTCTGTTACGACGATCGCCTCCCCGTTCGTGGAGCTGTACAAAAGCTCAATCACCGCTTGCGGCTTCAGTACGTTACCGTCTTTTTTGTACTTGTACGGATACTGTACCTGCCATTCCTTGAGCTGGTTGATCCACGCCTCGGAGTCGCATTTGCGGACAATCGGAAGCGCTTTGGCCAGCGTGCTTTTCACATCGCCCGCTACGGTTACGGCTGTCTCGACGTTTTTCCCCAGTTCGGCAGGGTCGATGTCGACGTGGACGATGCGCGCTTTCGGAGCAAACTCTTTGGTGCGTCCCATCGTGATCCGGTCATCGAAACGCGCGCCGAGGCCGATGACACAGTCCGCATTGAGCAGCGCCTGGTTGGCTGTGTAGCTGCCGTGCATGCCCGACATGGCGAGCGCCAATTCGTGCGTGCCAGGGAAACCGCCCAGCCCCATAAAGGTGTTGATAACCGGGATGCGCGCCTTCTCTGCAAAAGCGAGCAGCTCTTTTTCGGCACGGGAGGCGATGATGCCCCCGCCTGCCAGGATAACCGGACGCTTCGCTTCGCCAATCGCGTCAACAAAAGCCTGCACCTCTTCGTCTGTCGGAACGAGCGTGGCGCGATAGCCGCGAATTTCGACCTTGTCAGGGTAGGTGAACGGCGCTTTCGCATTGGCCACATCTTTTGGAATGTCGATGAGAACCGGACCCGGACGGCCTGTGGTCGCGATGTAGAACGCTTCCTTCACGATGCGCGGCAATTCGCGGACATCGCGAACGAAGTAGCTGTGTTTCGTGATCGGGATGGTGATACCCGTAATGTTCGCTTCCTGGAACGCGTCGGTTCCGATCAGCGACTGGGCTACGTTTCCGGTGATGCAAACCAGTGGAACGGAGTCCATCTGGGCTGTCGCAATCCCGGTAACGAGGTTGGTCGCTCCCGGACCGGAAGTGGCGATACATACGCCCGGTTTGCCAGTGGCGCGGGCGTATCCGTCTGCTGCGTGGATCGCCCCCTGTTCATGGCGCGTCAGAATGTGCTTGAAGTAGCTCCCGTACAAGGAATCGTAGATCGGGAGAACAGCTCCGCCGGGGTAGCCGAAAATGTATTCGACTTCCTCCAGGATCAGACAGCGCAGAAGCGCTTCTGCTCCAGTCACTTCCTCTCCGAACTGAATCGGTGGAATGCCGCTTTTTTTCTGCAATTCGGCCATTTCTACACTCATTTTCCTCTCCTCCTCCCACTTCTTAAGCAGCTATAAACAAAACCTATGGACACATAGAAAAACCCTTTCGCCCCGACACGGTTCGGTTTCCATGTCTTTTGGGGCGAAAGGGTTCGCGGTACCACCCAACTTCATCGGCGCCTCACGGTCGCCGATCTCAGTCAGTCACAATAAATGGGACTGTAACACGCTAACGGGTGTCAATCGGTTTTCCCTACTTTCTGCACGAGGCAAATTTCAGCAAAACAGCTCAGAGGTGAGCAGTGCTTGCGTACCCTATACCCGCTTCTCAGCAACCAGGGGCTCTCTGTAAAAGGGGAGACGCGCACCATCCTCGTCATAGCCTATTATAACAATATTTTTAATATTGTTGTTGTCAGAAAACTAAAGTGTTACGTCTGATTATAGCTAGGCACTATGGGGGTGTCAACGAAAACAAAAAGATTTCCCCGTACTTTCGTCCGAACGAATGCTCAGTGAAAAACCGCGAAACGGCGCGGTTTTTGAGTGAAAGCGGATACATTTTTTCTTCGGCTTGTCCCCTTTTTCAGACAGGGAAACGGACGGCAATACCCGTCCTTCCCTTCTTTTGGTGAACCGTTTTACGGATGGTCGCGAAGTCCCTCGATCAAAATTTTTGCCACTTCGGGTCGGGTAAATTCCGGCGGCGGGGTCTGGCCGCTGCGCAAAAGCGCGCGCACTTTTGTCCCGGACAGCGTCAGATGCTCACTGGCAGCGTGCGGGCACGTCTTGGCAGTCGCCATTCCCTGGCAGGCCGTGCAGTAAAAGCTGTGCTCGAAAAACAGCAGTTGAATCCCCAACTCATCCGGCGCGAAGGCGGAAAAGATGCGCTGCGCGTCGTACGTCCCGTAATAATCGCCCACGCCCGCATGATCGCGGCCGACGATGAAATGCGTGCAGCCGTAGTTTTTCCGGACGAGCGCGTGAAACACTGCTTCTCTCGGCCCCGCGTAGCGCATGGCCGCCGGGAATGCCGCAAGCAGCACGCGCTCTTTCGGGTAGTAGTTTTCCAGGAGGGCGAGGTAGCTTTTCATCCGCACCTGCGCCGGAATGTCATCGGCCTTCGTCTCTCCCATCAGCGGGTTGAGGAAAAGCCCGTCGACGATTTCCAGTGCCGCTTTCTGGATGTATTCGTGCGCCCGGTGAACGGGATTGCGCGTCTGGAAGCCGACGACGGTTTTCCACCCTTTTTGCGCAAAAAGTTCTCTCGTCTCGCGCGGCGTCAAATAATATTCGGCAAAACGTTCGGGCCGCGGCCGCTTGCGTACATGCACGGGCCCGCCTACGTACAGTTCCGGTTTTTCCAGCAGCTTTTTCACGCCCGGATGCGCCCGGTCTTCAGTGCGAAACACTTGTCTGGCTTCCCGCACCTTGTCTGGCCGGTAGATGCTTTGCACATGAAGGATGGCGTAGTCTTCGCCGTCTTCTCCGCGCAGCCATACCGCATCCCCCGGCTTGAGGTCCGCGTGCTCCGCCGGATCGACTGCGAGCGTCACTGGCAGCGGCCAAACCGTCCCGTCTGCGAGCCGCATCCGTTCCACGACAGAATGGTAGTCGTCCTCCCCGAGAAAGCCTGTCAGCGGAGAGAAAGCGCCAATGGCGAGACAATCGAGGTCAGACAATGTCCACTTATCTACCGTGATCGCTTTTTTGATACCGGCTCGGGATACTGCTTGCGGCTGACTCTCCAGCCGATCAATCAGCGTCCCGCCGTGTGGCGAGATCGTTTGCATAACGTGTCCTCCCTTATGTTCCCTTACTTGTGCAGACCGCATTCGGTCTTGTCAAAGCCAGCCCAGCGGCCTGCGCGCGGGTCCTGTCCCGGCTGGACAGGCCTGGTGCAAACACTGCAGCCAATGCTTGGGTAGTTGCGGTCGTGCAAAGGATTGTAGGGGACATCGTTGGCATGTATATATGCCCACACCTGGTCCATCGTCCAGTCTGCGAGCGGATTGAACTTCACCAGCTGGAATTTTTCATCCCACTCCACCTTTTTCGCGTTGGCGCGAGTTGGCGCCTGGTCGCGGCGAATGCCTGTAATCCAGGCGTCGTAGCCGGACAGCACCCGCTTCAAAGGCTCTACCTTGCGAATTTGGCAGCACAGATTCGGGTCTTTTTCCCACAATTTTTCTCCGTGAAGCTTTTCCTGCTCAGCCAGAGTCATCTCGGGCAGCACCTGGATAAAATTCGTCTGGTACCGCTCCTCCAGCTTGTCGCGCGTCTCGTACGTCTCCGGAAAATGTTTGTTCGTATCGAGGTAAAAAACAGGGATCGTCGGAGCCAGTTTGTGCAGCATGTCGATCAGCACGACATCCTCGGCACCGAAGCTTGCGGCGAGGACGAGACTGCCCGCGAAGTGTTCGACCGCCAGAACTAGCACATCCTGCGGGGATTTTGCTTCCATCCGGTACGCCCATACTTGCAGTTCTTCGTCCGCCATCCTCTGGCGATTGCTCATCAGCGAAACTCCTTTCCTGCTGGGATTCCCCCACCATCATATGTCGGGAAGCAGCAAGTGGAGATTCGTCCTGCCGACAAAACTGCCGGGACAGCCCCGCAAGAAATGAAAAAAGCGACCAGGTCAGTTGGCCCGATCGCTCCTTTTGAGATGGCTCGCGCTTATTATTTGTCAGAGTCACTGTTATCAGCCGGGAAAATAAACGCGCTGCCTGTCGGAATGGTGTTGGGTTTCACCTGGTCTACATGCTGGGCAGTCGGTGCCCCTGTGATGAAGACGACAGGTGCCACGTAGGCATCATCCTTTTCTTTGGCAAACGCTCCCGGAACGAACAGCGCCGAACAGATCACCGCAGCAGCACCCATCATCATCCACTTTTGTTTTTTCATCTCTACCCTCTCCTATCCATTGTTTTCCATTGACGATTTTTATTGTATGGCAGGAGGCGGTCTTCTCGACACGGGCGGAAGATTGTT
Source organism: Brevibacillus gelatini (assembly GCF_003710935.1). Classification (GTDB taxonomy): domain Bacteria; phylum Bacillota; class Bacilli; order Brevibacillales; family Brevibacillaceae; genus Brevibacillus; species Brevibacillus gelatini. The sequence goes on along the minus strand of NZ_RHHS01000027.1, from coordinate 188,930 downwards.
TTTGTCTGCGACCTGAGACGGAGCTTTCTCTCGGCCTAAACAAAAAAACCGACCTTTCCCAGTGGAAAAGATCGGCTTTTGCTTTTTCGCGCAAGAAAGTGATTACGCGTTCAGTTTGCCTTTTGCTACTGCTGCCAGTTCGTTGAACGCAGCTTTGTCGTTCACAGCCAGGTCAGCCAGCATTTTGCGGTTTACTTCGATGCCAGCCACTTTCAGGCCGTGCATCAGACGGCTGTAGGACAGACCGTTCAGGCGAGCTTGCGCGTTGATACGAGTGATCCACAGTTTGCGGAAGTCGCGTTTCTTTTGACGACGGTCACGGTATGCATACAGCAGGGATTTCATAACCTGCGCATTTGCAGATTTAAACAGGCGATGTTTGGAACCGAAGTATCCTTTCGCCAGCTTCAGGATTTTTTTATGACGACGGCGTGTAACAATGCCACCTTTTACTCTTGGCATACTAAACTCCTCCTGGTCTTTCCAGCATGGCGGCCTGCTTCCAGGCACTTAGGGAGCTCATGCTGCGTAATGTGTTTGATGATGCGAAAACTTACAGGTAAGTGAGCATTTGCCCAATGCGTTTTTGGTCACCTTTGGAAACAAGCGCAGCTTTGCGCAGGTGGCGCTTTTGCTTGGTTGTTTTGTTGGCGAACAAGTGGCTACCAAATGCGCGGTCGCGCTTCAATTGGCCGCTTCCAGTCTTTTTGAAACGTTTTGCAGCAGCCTTGTTGGTTTTCATTTTAGGCATCTGAAAAATCCTCCTGTCTAAACGACTATCTTACTTTTCCGCTTTCGGAGCCAGAATCATGATCATGCTGCGGCCCTCGATCTTCGGTTTACGCTCAGGCGTAGCGAGATCTTCACACTGAGCAGCTACACGTTCCATAACGCCAAGCCCGATTTCGGAGTGGGTGATTTCACGTCCACGGAAACGGATCGTACACTTCACCTTGTGGTGATCCTCCAAGAACTTGCGGACGTTGCGAAGCTTGGTTTGAAAATCGTGTTCTTCGATGTTAGAAGAAAAACGCACTTCTTTCAGCTCGATGATCTTCTGGTTTTTCCGTGCTTCTTTCTCCTTTTTCGCCTGCTCGTACTTGAACTTTCCGTAGTCCATGATACGGCATACAGGCGGTTTGGCTGTCGGAGCAACGTTTACCAGATCCAAATCGGCTTCCTGGGCAATGCGCAACGCTTCCCTGAAGGGTACGACTCCCAATTGGCTCCCGTCAGCGCCGATCAAACGGACTTCACGGGCACGGATCGCTTCGTTAACTAACATTTGATCCTTGCTAATACTTGCCACCTCCGTCAATTTCGAGAAGGAACAAAAATGTGCGAACGCAACTGCGCCCGCACATATCTCACCTAAGCAATTTCAATAGATCCAAGGATCTCCTTGCATAAGAGTTACCTGTCAACAGTCGTGAAGACGTCGACCCAGGTGAGAAGCTGGGCGCCTCTGCTTGTTCTCGAATTATGAAGTGTTTATACACGCAACTTATCATACAAGGTAGAGTTGTCTTTGTCAAGGCTTTATGCTCTTTATCCTCCAATGTGGGACATTTCCACCTTCGGACGCTTTTGCAGTCCCGGCGTTTCGTCCAGCCGTTCCTCCGAATAGCGCTCGTCGCGCTTTTCCCAGATCGCGCGAATCAGCTCCCGGATTTCGTCGTCGCTTCGCCCGCTGCGCAGCGGCTCGCGCAAGTCATGTCCGGCAGAGGCGAACAGGCAGTTGTACATTTTCCCCTCAGCAGACAGCCGCGCGCGCGTGCAGGTAGAACAAAAGGCTTGTGTCACCGACGAGATCAGCCCTATCTCCTGATCGCTTCCCTCGTAGCGGTAGCGCGAAGCGACCTCGCCGAAGTAGTTCGGCTCGACTGGCGCGAGCGGCATTTCTGCGTGGATCAGCCGGACGATTTCGCTGGAAGGCACGACCTGATCGAGTCTCCAGCCGTTGCTGTTGCCAACATCCATGAACTCGATAAAGCGCAAGGTATGCCCCTGCTCGCGGAAGTAACGGACCATCGGCAAAATGTCCTGGTCATTGACGCCGCGCTGAACGACCATGTTGATTTTCACCCCGAGTCCCGCCTCTGCCGCCGCGCGAATCCCGTCGAGCACCGCATCCACGGGATAGCCTCTGCCGTTCAACATGCCAAATCGCTCGTTGTCCAGGCTGTCGAGACTGACGGTGACGCGATCCAGTCCGGCTTCCTTCAATGCCTGGGCATGGCGGACGAGCAGCGAGCCATTCGTGGTCATGGCAATATCCTGGACGTTGTCTATTTTCCGGATCATTTGAATTAACGTTGGCAAATCCCTGCGCATCAGCGGTTCTCCGCCGGTAATCCGGATTTTCCGCACGCCAAGCGAGGTAAATATGCTGGTCAAACGGGCAATTTCTTCAAACGACAGCAGCTTGTGCTGCGGTAAAAATGCGAAGTCCGATCCGAAAATTTCAGCCGGCATACAGTACCGGCAGCGAAAATTGCATCTGTCTGTCACGGAAATGCGCAGATCACGGAGAGGGCGGTTTCGTGTGTCACGTACTTGCAACTGCTCTGGCACTGCTGGTCACTCCCCTTTTCCTGGCTGAGCATGGCATGCTACAAGCGGTGCAGGCTTTTTTACTAGCGTACCACATTCATCCGGGAAATGGCTCGCTTTCCCTGCACTTTTCACCGCTTCGCAACATCGCCAGCAGGTGGAGGGTAAAAAAGGGGAAAGCACCATAATGTAAAAGGGCAGTTTCCCGCCGTTCGAGGGAGAACTGCCCTTTTTTGCGTTACTTCATTTCGTTGATTTCTGCGCGAATTTTTTCCACGAACGCATCAACGGTCATGGAACCTTCATCGCCTACTCCGCGTTTGCGTACAGACAGAGTGCCGTCTGTCACTTCTTTTTCCCCGATGACCAGCATGTACGGGATTTTTTGCACTTGCGCTTCACGGATTTTGTAGCCGATTTTTTCGTTGCGCGCATCCAGCTCTACGCGGATGCCAGCTTGCTGCAGCTTTTCCTTGACTTGCTCGGCGTACGGAATGTGCACCTCGCTGATGTTCATCAGACGTGCCTGGATTGGCGTCAGCCATACAGGGAATGCGCCTGCGTAGTGCTCGATCAGGATGCCGATGAAACGCTCCATGGAGCCGTACATCGCACGGTGCAATACAACCGGACGATGCTTCTCGTTGTCTTGGCCCACGTAAGTCAGATCGAACTTCTCCGGCATCTGGAAGTCGAGCTGGATGGTACCGCATTGGTGACGGCGTTTCAACGCGTCGGTAATCTGGAAGTCGATCTTTGGTCCGTAGAACGCGCCATCGCCTTCCTTGATTTCGTACGGCATCTCCAGCTGCTCCAGCACTTTTTTCAGAGCGCTTTCCGCTGTTTCCCACAGTTCGTCGGAGCCCATGGAATCTTCCGGACGAGTGGAGAGCGCTACGCTGTATTCAAAGCCGAACACTTTGTAGATTTTGTCGATCAGCTTAATCATGTTTTTGATCTCGCTCTCGATCTGGTCAGGACGGACGAATACGTGCGCGTCGTCCTGGCAGAAGGTGCGAACCCGCAGCATGCCGTTCAGCGCACCGGAGTATTCGTGGCGGTGAACCTGGCCGAACTCGGAATAGCGAATCGGCAAGTCGCGGTAGGAATGCATGGTGTTTTTGTAAATGAGCATGTGGCCTGGGCAGTTCATCGGCTTCAAGGCGTAAGTCGCGTTGTCTACCTCAGAGAAGTACATGTTTTCCTTGTAGTGGTCCCAGTGACCGGATTCTTTCCAGAGGCGCTCGTTCATGAGGAACGGAGTGCGCACCTCTGTGTATTGAGCCAGCTGTTGCAGACGGCGGGAGAATTGCTCCAGCTCGTTGCGGACCGTAAATCCGTTTGGCAGGTAGAACGGCATGCCAGGCGCTTCCTCGGAGAACATGAACAGCTCCAGCTCTTTGCCCAGTTTGCGGTGATCGCGCTTTTTCGCCTCTTCGATGAAGTGCAGGTATTCGTCCATATCCGCTTTTTTCGGCCAGGCGGTACCGTAGACGCGCTGCAGCACCTGGTTTTCCGCTTTTCCGCGCCAGTATGCACCTGCCACGCTCATCAGCTTGAACGCTTTGATGTAGCCAGTGGACGGCAGGTGCGGCCCGCGACAGAGGTCGAAAAACTCGCCCTGCTCGTACAGCGTGATCGTCGCATCTGCCGGCAGGTCGCGGATCAACTCCAGCTTCAGATGGTCGTTGAGGTTTTGAAAAATTCTTGTCGCCTCGTCGCGGCTGACAACTCTGCGGCGGATTGGCAGGTCTTCCTTCACGATTTTTTCCATTTCCGCCTCAATCTTGCCAAGGTCCTCCGGAGAGAGAGAAACCGGAATGTCCATATCGTAGTAGAAGCCATCCTCGATCACAGGACCGATGCCGAGTTTGACATCGCTGCCGTACAGGCGTTTTACCGCCTGGGCAAGCAAGTGAGCGGTACTGTGGCGATATACTTCCAGCCCTTCCGGCGAATCGAGCGTCACGATTTCAATGGCTGCGTCATTCTCAAGCGCTGTGTACAGATCCACCACTTTGCCGTCAATTTTGCCAGCTACTGCTTTTTTCTTCAGGCTTGAACTGATGGAGCCTGCGATCTCTTCGATGGTAATCCCAGCTTCGTACTGACGGACAGCTCCATCCGGGAACGTTACGTTAATTTGTGCCACCTTGGATTCTTCCTTTCCATTTGTTGATGATGAGAAAATAAAAAACACCCATCCCAAAAGGGACGAGTGTATTCTCGCGGTACCACCCTAATTCAAGTCTGTTTTTGCAAAAAGGGCCGTGCAAAACTGCCCGAACAGACTCCTCGTTGACATGGTAACGGTATAGAACCGGCAAGCCGTTAGTAAAAGCGTACGCTTCGTTCCCGGCTGCTACTCGAAGGGGGTAGACCATATCATCTCGCAGCAAGCTTCCAGCCAAGGCCCGCCTCTCTATCGCGATCCCGATATTGTCCATGTCCTTCTCATCGTATTTGCAAGCGATATACAACTGTTGGTGCTAATTATAGTTTAGTCGGATTGTTCCCGTCAAGTACGCGTCTTTGCCCAAGGCAGAGCGAACAGGAATGGCAGGTGACGAGCCTGCTGTCAAAAATGCTGCGGATGGTTTGCACCAGCCCCGGCTTTTCCCCGGCCATGTGCAAAACGATGTTCTCAGGAGCCAGTGTAACCAGCGCGCTGACGAGGTAATCTTCATCCCGGCATTTTTGTTCGTCCATGCTCAGCACCGAATCCAGCTGCTCCAGCCAAAGACGATTTCCGTTTTTGTCATAAAGGTGGAAAGGTTTGTCCACACTAGGAACAACATGAACCACTTCCTGCTTCACTTCCTGCACGGCGATAAAATACCGCAAAAGCTCGACAAATTCCTGATATTGCTTGTCTTCCAAATATTCGTCGATCCCGGATTCCACCAGCTCGAACAGCTCATTCCAATGTTCCTGCAGCCGAAACCGGACAAACCCGAGCACGTTGATGGTTCGCTCATGCTCCAGATAGGAAAATGCCTTGCGGTACACGTTAGCCTTTCGGGTCGTGGCGGTCAGGAGTTCGCGTCCGTCCTGCTCGATCTCCCGGCACATGCGCTCGATGTATGGATAAATGTCTGTCCACTCTTCTTCCAGCTGCTCCGCCGCCAACAGATCGGCAGCCATTTCCTGCATGATCTCAGGCTCCTTGACCTGTGTCACCCACTCGGCCAATGTCAATGCCACAAAAGCTCTTGCCCAATCGATCGTCTGCGCATCGTATTCCTCTTCACACCAGCTTTGAAAAAGGAAGGTGCAGTAGTCTTCCTGTTCCTGCTCCTTGTATGTAATGCGCACCGGGGCAGTATTGACCCGCTCCATCATCTCATTGACGATAACGCGATACGTGCCGCTATGCTCAGGGACATTCTCCAGCAAGACGCGAAACGTTTGCATTTTCATCCCCCCAACCGCAATTGTAGTTACAGTATATGTCCCGAGATAGGCGATATACTTTTAAACGATTGGAAACCGGGGATTGGCATTTGTCCTTTTGGGATAGAAAAACACGCTGCCTGCGCGTCCATTTCGCTTGTGCGAAAAGACGATCCGGCAGCGTGCTGCTGATTGTTTTCTTTTAGTTTTGCATGACAAAATCCCGCTCCGCCATCTCGCCGTCCTTGAACACGCGCAGGATCTCGTACTGGGTGTTGCGCTGCGCCGGAATTTTGCCCGCGCCGCGGATCAGTTCGAGAATCTGGTTGGTGTTCACCTTGTAGGTACATGCGGCAGCCGAGACGACGTTTTCTTCCATCATCGTCTGACCGAAATCGTTTGCCCCGTAGGAGAGGGAAAGCTGGCCGTACTTCGGACCCATCGTCACCCAGGAAGCCTGGAGGTTTTCGAAGTTGTCCAGCATCAGTCGGCTGATCGCCAGCGTCTTGAGGTATTCCTCCGGCGTGTTGTTCACTGCTTTCATGTTCGTGTTGTCCGGCTGGAACGTCCAGACGATAAACGCCTTGAAGCCGTGCGTCTCGTCTTGTGCTTCCCGAATGCGCATCAAGGACAGCACGCGCTCTTCCATTTCCTCGCCGAAGCCGATCACCATCGTCGCCGTCCCTGGCAAGCCGATGCGGTGGGCAGCTTTTTGTGTTTCGATCCACTCTTTCCACGAGCCTTTCAGGCGGGAAATTTTGCGGCGGGTACGGTCGTCGAGAATCTCGGCGCCCGCTCCCGGCAAGGAATCCAGCCCAGCGGCCTTCAGTTCCTTGAGCACGTCTTCGACCGTCATGTTGGAAACTTCCGCGATTTTCAACACTTCCGCTACCGACAAGGAGTGCATCGTAATTTGCGGGAAACGCTGCTTGATCGCGCGCAGCAGGTCGGTGAAATAGTCGATCCCGAGATCCGGGTTGGTTCCGCCCTGCATCAAGATTTCCGTGCCGCCGACATCAACTGTCTCCTGAATCTTTTGGAAAATAGTCTCTCTGGGCAATACATAGCCTTCGCTTGAACCGGGACGACGGTAAAAGGCGCAAAAGCGGCAATACGTATCGCAAACGTTCGTGTAGTTCACATTTCGGCTGATAACAAACGTGGCAATCGGGTCTGGATGGTGCTTTTGCATCACCAGATTGGCGTAGTGTCCGATCTTTTCAATTTCATTGCTGGCAAACAGAGCGAGACCATCTTCCAGTCCCAGTCGTTCTCCGGCAAGGGCACGTTCCAATATAGCATCGATCAAAAGGATCACTCCTCGTACCATACGTAAATTCCATCCCACATGATAACACACTCGGGACATAACGGCTATAGTTCGGGGTGCTGGCACAAACAGGGCACTGACGAAAAACAGCCCTGCCAAAAGCAGAGCTGTCCGTTTCTGTCGCTATGGGTCTTATTCATATCCGATCTGCTCATACACTTCCGGTTCCCAATAAATGACGGTTTGCGAAAGCGGCAGATTGGTTTCACACGCGCCATTCGGCCGGCCGTTAAAATAAATGATTTCCGTCACGGCTACCCGATCTGCGCGCACGTCAATTTCTCCTGTCAACTCCAGCTTGGTTCCATCTGGCGCATAAAAAACGACTTTCCCCGATCCCAATGTCTTCATCCGTTCCTCCAATATTGTATGTCCTTATTTTTATACTAATGGACATTCTTTCCTATCGTCAATGAAAAATAAGAGGACTTCTTTCCCAGCGACTCCTGCTTCTTCCGGGTCGAATCGCGCAGGACGAATTTCTCCATAACGGGCCTGGCACCTGAAAAGCGTAACCCTCCGGCGTTGTAAAACGTATTTCCTACTGTTGGCTCAGCCATTTTCCGGTCTGTGTTTGGACAAAGCGGCATATGCTAACTACTGTAGACCGCATTTTTCCTGTATAATGGAAACCCGAGAGGAAACGTCCTAAGGAGATGCTCATGCTCGATCAAATCACACAACTGTTCATGCAATATGGAATATGGGGACTCTTTGGCATGGCCTTTTTGGATTCGTTCATCAGTCCGGTTCCTCCTTTTTTTATGCAAATTGCGATGAGTCTGCTCGACCCCGGTTCAGCGCTCCGCTATGCGACCGTGGCCTTTACCGCCTCGATTCTCGGTGCGCCGATCGGCTTTTTGCTGGGCAAATGGCTGGGCAAGCCGCTTTTGCAAAAGCTGCTTCCGGAAAAATGGGTTGCGGCCGCAACCGAGAAATTCGCCAAAAACGGGGATGCTGCCGTGCTGATCGGCGCTTTTACTCCCATCCCGTTCAAGGTGTTTACGTTGCTGAGCGGCGTGTTCAACTACTCGCTGACAAAGCTCATGTTTTTTGCCATCGTCGGCCGAGGCTTGAAATTTTTTCTGATCGGAACCTTGTTTCACCTGTACGGCAAGCATGCCAAAGTGCTGCTGGATGAATACCTGGAGATCAGTCTCTTGGGCGTCGCCGCGCTCGTGGCGATCGGCTGGTTCATCTGGAGCAAGCGTCGAAAACGTTATGCCTGAGTGTCCCTGGAAATGCAAAACGCCCGAGCGTGCCATGTGCGGCTGCCCGGGCGTTTTTTGCTGCCTCGATGCGAAAAAATTCGTTGGAGCATTCACCGATCTGGCATACGCCCATATATTGTCATTGTGAGTTTAGGAGGAGGTGAAGCAATGGCCGTCATCAAAGCGAACAGTAACGACGTCGATTTGCTTGCCCGCTTAATCCGCGCTGAAGCCGAAGGAGAAGGCGAACTGGGCATGCTCATGGTCGCTAACGTCGGCGTGAACCGCATTCTCGCCAACTGCCTCGACTTTAGGAATATTCGGAGCATGCGGGATATGGTTTATCAATCTCCGGGCGGGTATGAAGCCGTCCAAAAACCATACTTTTACCAGCGCGCCCGCGACCGGGAAAGACGCCTGGCCAAGCGCGCCGTTAACGGCGAGCGTACACGTCCCGCAACCAATGCGCTTTGGTTTTACCGCCCCGCCGGAAACTGCCCCCCAACGTGGTGGAATCAGACGAACTCGGGACGTTACAAGGCGCACTGCTTCTTCATTCCATCCCGGGAAGATTGTCCACGCGTTTACTAGATCAACAGATAGATAAAGGAGCGAGTTCATCATGAGTCAACAAATGCCATACCAACCATATCCGTACGGGTATGAAATGTATCCTTCCGCCCAGTTTCCTTTCGGGATGCAGCAACAGCAACCGCAAATGGTTCCTATGCAGCCAAGCGGTGCGCTGATCCCCGGGACGCCTCTCGCGCCTGGGCAAGTCATGGAAGAATCGTACATCGAAAACATTTTGCGCATGAATCGCGGCAAAGTGATTACCGTTTACCAGACGTTTGAAAACAACAGCCAGTGGAACGCCAAAATTTTCCGCGGCGTGCTGGAGACAGCGGGACGCGATCATATCATTATCAGCGACCCGCAAACAGGCAAACGCTATCTGCTGCTCATGGTCAATACCGACTACATCACGGCAGATGAAGAACTGAACTACATTCCTCCTACTCTTCCACAAGGGGTTCGCTAAGCTTTGGTCGCAAGCCCAAAAGGACAGCTTATTGTCTACACACCGGACGGAGGCTGTCTTTTTGTTATTTTTGCTATAATAAGGGGAAACGACCAAGCTCGCGAGCGATGCGAGCCAGCTTGAAAAAGGAAGAGGATGAGACTTCGTGGCATTTGGCATTTCGCGAGGAGAGCTGAACCAGTGGAAGCAAGCCGTACAGCGCGGGGAAATCGCTTTTTTGACTCATTACTGGCTGGACCCGCGTTTTCCGGGGATCAAGACGGTGACGAAGGTAGGCTGTGCCGACACGCAAAAGCTGACGGACTGGTGCGTCGCCAACGGACTAAACCCCGCCTATATCCATCATCGCCAGCCGTTTCCCCACTTTGACCTGATCGGGCCAAGACAAATCGAAATTTTGCAGCAGGCAGGACTCCGCGACCATCTGGAGCGTTTTCATCTGCTCGAATAAAAAGTCATAACCACCGGCTTAGCCGGTGGCTTCCATCAGCCCTATAAGGGCATGTTACAAGCATGCGCCTGAAAGGCGCACTGAAAGTCTGCCAACCGCGTATTGCCTCGGGCTGCCCCTAAAAAGGGGCTTTTTATCTGCCCTTTTTCACCGACTCACCCGTAAACGGGTCAACCAGCTCTTTCATCGTCAATTGCTCGTAATTTTTGTCCTCCACTAACTGATTGCGAATGTACTCTTCTATTACCTTTTTGTTTCTCCCCACCGTATCCACATAGTACCCTCTACACCAAAATTGGCGGTTCCCATATCGGTATTTCATGTTTGCAAACTTATCAAAAATCATCAGAGAGCTTTTCCCTTTTAAGTAGCCCATGAATTCAGATACACTTAATTTCGGCGGAATGCTCACCAGCATGTGAATATGATCCACGCAGGCTTCTCCTTCGATAATCTCCACCCCTTTTCGTTCACATAACTCCCGCAATATCTTTCCGATCTCTCTTCTCAACTTTCCGTATATCACTTGTCTGCGGTATTTCGGTGCAAATACAATATGGTATTTGCAGTTCCATTTGGTATGTGCTAGACTGCTTTTGTCCATCCTTTGTCCTCCTGTGATTCATGTGAGCGGTTGGCAGACCGGCTCTCATCTTATCACTGGGTTCAAAGGATGACTACTCATAGCTATAAGCTTTCCTGAACCCCCAGTCGAACTGGGGGTTTTCGCTATACAATCAAACAGGCCACCCGCAAAGGCAGCCTGTTGCTGATTGATTGGACTTACACACGTTTTACCTGATGATAGCCGCGCTCGTTGTACGGAGTCAGCTTCTCCAGCCATTTTTTCTCCAGCTTTTCCAACGCATCCTTGGCATCGAAATAAGATTCGTCTTTTCGCTTCAACACTTCCAGCACCTCGAATTCAAACGCGTCCGCCCCAAGCTCATTCCAGTCCTTTTGCAGTTCACGGTTCGGATGAGAGCCGTGCTGCAGCATGAATTTTTTCCCATTGATCGTTTTCAAGTTCATGCTGCTCGCCACCAAAACTTTTCCATTCACCTTGTTGCGAATCTGGTAGACGCCAGCTTCCGTCTTGACTTCTTTGTACAACTGTTTCAGCTCTTGCTTGCGATTCACGGACATCTCCTCCTGTTCCTTTTCCCCGCTGTCCTGGCCCGTGCGCCAATAGGCACTGCCGTCAGCCTCTCTGTCCAAAAAACCGTAATCAATCAAATACCGCCGCAGGGTGACGTAATCGCTGTAGACCGCCTCCAAAATACTGTTGACTTCCCGCTCGGTGTAAATCCTGTCCAGCGCAAAGCGTTTGGCGACTTCGCGGCAAACGACGAGCCTGTGCTTGTGCTTGCGCGGAATCCGGTCCAGCGCATGACTTTTCCCCTGTGGAAAATATTTTTGCAGAATCGCTTCGTACTCGGGAGAGTCTGACTCCACCTGGATTTCCTCTTGCTTGCGCGGCCTTGCCTTGCCCGATGAAGCGAATGCGCCTTCCTTGTCTGACTGACGCAGCAGCTCCATCAGCGTCAGAAACACTTTTGCCTGCCGCTCCTTTTCCTTTAGCGCGAAGCGGTGGTTGCGGATCGTAGATGCACTGCCAATGCCCAGCTCCGCCTGCACCTCGGCGTCTGTCTTGCCGGCAAAAAACAGGCGCAGCAAGCTTGCCTGATGGTCGGAAAGCCCGGTCAGCCGTTTGTCCAGCCCGCTCAGATGGGCAAACACCGAGCCATGCTCCTGTTCGATATGGTGGCGCATGTAGCGAGACGCTTCAAACAAGACGCCGTCAACGGGATAGATGATTCCTTTTTCAACTTCCGCTCCACACAGCAGGCACAAGTAATCATGCGGCCGCTCCACATACCCTTGCTTGGCTTCCTCCAATGAAGCGTTCCAGAACTGTTCAATTACACCCAACACAAACACATCCTTAATTCGTTTGTTTTATTATAGACAATTTATCATTTTGTTTATTTAATGTCAAAAGAAAAAAGCTCCACGCTTGCACTTTTGCGCAAACAACAGAGCTTTTTGTCTATCGTTTCAGCTATGTTTTTGACATCTTCAACGTCTTTTCGGCTTGAGCCAGGTCTTGCAGGAAGGCTTGCCGATCGCCTCTCCAGTAGGGTCCCGCTGTTATCCCTCGATTGTTCCGAAAGCGAATGGCCAGTTGGTTGACCAAGCGATTGATCTCCTGATGCTGGGCTTCCTCCATGGTGAAACGAACGGCATATTCATAAAACCTCTCTCCCCATGCCTGGGAGCGCACTACATGTCCGTGCATTTTCAGCGGCACCTCACACAGCTCCGTCTCAAACTGCAGGACGAGTTGGTCGCTGGCCGGCATTTTGAGATGAGACAGAAAACGTAGTCCACCTCCGCTTATGTCCTCAACCAACACTTTCGTACTGCCAATTTCCAGCTGTTTCCCTTTTACCAAAACAATGGTCATGTCTGCACAGAGGGGATGATCCATTTTCAGCCGGAAATATTCGCGTTTGTGACCCCCTGATCCCCCTGCCACTGCTCTCACCTTCCTTTGGTTTGTTCCTACCTGTTGTTGTGGCGAAAAGTCAGACGAAGTTTTTCTCCAGCCAACACCTGCTTCCACTTTTTGTTTCGGCAAGCGTCGTCGATTGTCCATAGCGCTTATATCGACAAAGAAACAGCGCCGTTTCCGTTGGCGCTCTTCTTACATCATTTCTGCTTCCTGAACCGTTTGTCCTGCAAGCTCTTGTGAAAATGTCCCCAAAGCTCTCTTTTGTCATACTCGATGGTGTCATGCTTTTCCAATCGGAAAAGGAGCTTTACTAAAAGCCAGACGACCAGCAGAAAAGCAAAAAAGATGACCATTGTGAAAAAAATCATACACTTTGCCCCCTTCCCTTTTGTTAACAACATATGGGGAAGGGCAAAACAAGATAACCATGTATGGCAAAATCGTGACCATTTTCACTCAAAAAGCTGTCATGCTCTGTGGCTTCTGCGCGCCGGAAAAGAGTCGATCCAACTGCGGCAGGAAAGCCGTATCGTCCAGTTCGGCCAACCCGTATTCGTACAGCTTGCTGAAACGGACAACCCCCATTACGAGCGAGGAGAAATCGGAAATATCCAGCTCGATCGACACGTCGGCTTGCCCGTTCTCGAGGATCTGGGCCTGTCCGTTTTGGAACTGCACCAGCCACGTCCCTTCGTTTTCTTGCAGGAACGAATCGCGCACCGCAAGCTGCAGGCAAATGGTCTCTGCGCCAAAGCGATGTTCGGCCAGCTGGCGGAAAAAGCCTGGCACGTCAATCACCCGGTACATCAGTCCAACTCCCGAGACGTGACTCTCGTGGTAGACACTGGGCAAAAGCCTGTTGGTGCCATTTCCCGGGTCAGACAAGAGCAGATGGAAATCTGCGTCAGGCGTCGTCAGGACGATGCGCTGGATTTGATCTGCCTGACTGTGCAAAAACGAAAAAAGCTGGGCCAGCGATTCACGCGACTCGTACAGAAGCTCCTTGACCACGAGGTTGTTGAACATTTTGTTTTCCTCGTGAGCGCTTTCAAATTGGAAGGCGATATAGCCTGTCAGCTTGCCTTCCTGCCGCACGCCAACCACGATTTTTTCCGGCACATTGAAGAGGCTGTCAATATCCCGCTCCGTCCGCAGGATCATCCCGTGCGTCTTCTGGGCAACGCGCTGGTAGCAGGCCAGCACCTGCTCCTTGTCTTCTTTTTCCAGGTACACGATCTGCTCCTTGCCTGTAAACGGCAGGCTCGCCGGCTTGAACTTGTACTGGTGAATTTTACTGCCTGCGCCAAAGCCCATCTGCTTGTAAAAATCGACGCGAAACGGATAGAGCGAAACGAGCGGAATCCCCCGCTCCCGATAAGCGGTGAGAAATCCATGCAGCATCGCTTTTGCTACCTTTTCTTTTTTGTGCAACAGGTCTACGGCAACCGTGCCGATTCCCCCTGTCAACATCGGGATACCGTACACATACATGGAAAAATCGTACCATTTCATGATCCCAACGAGACGACCGTCCCGATAGCAGCCGTGATAGCTGGCAATCGGGTCATTTTCCAGCGTGCTTTTAACGCGTTCTGCGAACTTCTGCCTTTCTTCCGTCCCCAGGAGGTTGCTTCCCGGATAGGCCATGGCAGCTATTCTGACTACCTCATCAATATCACTTAGAGAAACGGGGCGAATTTCGTCCATCGTCACACACTCCTGTCTGTACACGCGCGAATAACATTCATCTAAAAAAATTTTATAGAATTGCAGTGGAGCATGGCAATATATTTTTTGACATTTTGGAAAACTTCATCTTCAGAAATACCTAAGCGAATTTTGCTCTTTCACTTGAAAAAAACACACATCGTGGTATACAAGTAAGTAACTGGAAAAATCCAGAAAAGGGGTTAGTGATAATGAACAAAACTCTCCAAAAATTATTACTGTATGTTGGATTTGCAGGACTGATTATTTTAAGCTTTATCGTATTGATCGGTTTTTTCAATTATTTTCTTACTTCTTAGCATCATTTATCCAATGGGTGATTGTTTACCCTCTACTCACTTTGCCCGGAAAAGTCCTGCCCCATTAAAATCACTCCTGCCGTTAGGCATAAAGCCGGTTACACCATACGTTTTGGTGAAAACCGACTTTATCCGTTATATGACTATTGACTCTGTGCCTGCTGCTTTTGGCTTTTCGCAATCAACAGCGACAGCAGGAAGCAGCAGGCGGCAATCACAAGGGCGCCTGTGAAGACGACGTGAACACCGGAGGCAAGCACGTCGCGGATTGCTGCCAGCTCTCCGGCAGGGATGGAGCCTGTCTCAAAGGAAGCTCCCAGGTTCGCATGCCCCTCTGCTACCGTCACCAGGTTGAACAGCATGCCGAAAACGGCCGCGCCAAACGTTTGGCTGAAAGTACCCGTGAACGTGTTGAGCGCAACGGCTGTGCCGCGTTTGTCCACGGCGACCGACGACTGGATTTTGACCATGACAATCGGGCTAATCAGTCCCATGCCAAGGCCAATCAAGCCCACCGCCACATAAATCAAATAGCCCGCCGAGTGCGAGGACAGGATCGTCAACAGTGTGGCGGCAATCGTCAAAACGGCGGTCCCGCCCGTAATCAACTGCTCGGCGCGCAGCTTGCCCAGCAAATTGCCGGAGAGCACCGAGCCAATCGTCCAGCAGACTGGCATCGGCGTCAGGACGAAGCCGGCCATTGTCGCGCTTTCGCCCAGCACGCCCTGGCTCCAGATCGGCAAGTAGACGACCATGCAGATAACGATGCCGTTGGTGAGGAAGGTGAGCATGTTAATCATCGTGACGTTGCGGTTCGTCAACAGCGAGAGCGGAATCAGCGGTTCCGGCGATTTTCTTTCCACCGAAACGAACACCAGGTAGGTCGCTGCCGCGAAGACAATCAGGGAAATCGTCACCGGACTCGTCCAGGACTGATGCTGGCTGCCCGTCAACAGCGCGTACAAAAGCGCAATCGTGCCCACGGTGAAGATCAGCGCCCCAGGGTAGTCGATATGGCGCTTTGCTTTAGCCAGCAGCTTCTCGCGGTAAAACCAGACCAGCATGAAAAAGGACACGAGTCCAAACGGCAAATTCAGAAAAAAGATATAACGCCAGGAAAGCGTATCGACCAAAAAGCCACCGATCAGCGGCCCTGCGACGCCCGACAGCCCCCAGACCGCGCTGATCCAGCCCTGAGCCTTCGCTCTCGCCGTCTGTTCCGTGTACAAGTCGCCGATAATCGTCATCGTAATCGGCATGACGGCGCCAGCACCCAAGCCCTGGATCGCCCGGAAGACAATCAGTTGGCTCATCGTCATCGCCACACCGCATAGTGTGGAGCCGAGCAAAAAGAGGCCGATCCCGATCAACAGCACTTTTTTGCGTCCAAACAAGTCAGCGAGTTTTCCGTAAATAGGTGCAGACACGGCTGTCGCCAGCATGTAGATGGCGTACACCCAGCTCACCAGCTCGAATCCCGACAAATCACTGGTAATGCGCGGCACGGCTGTACTCACAATCGTCCCTTCCATGGCGGCCAGGAAGGTCGAGAGCATCAGCGCGGCCATAATCTTTCCTCTCATTTCGATCTCCTCTCTCTATGTATACACGCGCTCGATTCGCCCAAAAGCGTTGTCATAGTATACCACAAAACGTTGCTTACCTACGAAACAAAAAATGCGCGAATACACTTTGCGCAGGACAGCGTGCAAATGTACATGTGTACCGACAGGCAACAGGAAAAGGAGGCGATGCCTCGCTGGCTACCAGGGTACAGACGCATCTCTTTTTTTTCACATTTTCCCTATCGTGTAGTAGAATTGGAAAATGGATACAAAAACAAGGAGTGAAGCTCGTGCAGGAACTCCCTACCTCGATGAAAGTCCTGGAGTGGGCATTTGCTATCTTTCTAATCTTGTCGCTGATTGGCTTTACGGCATTTTTTCCCATTCTGGCGCTGATATGCATGCTCGTTTACATCGCAGCCAAAACCTTTTTAACCTGGAACCAAAATCGGAAAAAAGCCTACGCGCTGCTCGGATTCACCGTCATCGTCGCGATCTTGTTTGTCCATTCGATTTGGCAACTTGTCACTTCCTGACCAAACTTTCTTCTGTGTCTTAAGAAAAGTACGAGAAAAGCAAAAAGGAAGTTGGATCAAACATGCGAAAGATATGGGAACTATGTTTCGTAATCGGCTTGGGCTTTTTCACAGGATTATTTTTTGGGGGAGGCAGCAATATTCTGCTAGCCGGCATATTTTGGGCTTTGATGTTTATCTTGCTAAAACTGCCTGACAAAGAATGAAGCACGCCTCATCATCGCCGCCGCGAGTGAGTCGTGCCT
The DNA here is from genome assembly GCF_003710935.1 of Brevibacillus gelatini. Classification (GTDB taxonomy): domain Bacteria; phylum Bacillota; class Bacilli; order Brevibacillales; family Brevibacillaceae; genus Brevibacillus; species Brevibacillus gelatini. The sequence goes on along the minus strand of NZ_RHHS01000027.1, from coordinate 172,062 downwards.
CTTTTCGGTTCTGTTTGTTCTGGTTGGGCGACTTTCCCACAAGGCCGCGACTATTATTTCGCATCGCGTCTGTGCTCTGCCCTTACCCCAACAGCGTCATCTCTCTATGCTGAATGTCCAGCACTTCCACCTTCACCGCGCCGCCCAGATTGCGCGACACGGAATCAGCCAGTTCGTTCAGCGCCCGATGAAACACGTCGGTTCTTGTTTCATCCACCAATTCGATACAGAGAAAGGCATTTTTCGTCTTTTCCGTGAGCATCGTCCGCTGGGCTTCGCGCCAGTTCCAGCATCTGCAGACGGCTCCGGCCTCATCTTTGTACACGACCTCCCCTGCATACGGCGGGGCATTTTCGTCGCTGCCCAACGGGACGAACGGCTCGCTGCCATTTGCCAGCGTCAGCCGAAGATCGCCTGCAAACGTGTCAATATCTTCTCCCCCGCATGGAAGCCCATAGCGCAGCGAAATGGAATTGTAAATGTCAACAAGCGGGTTGATCGTTCCGATGGAATGGCCGTTTTTCACTCTTTTCAATAAAGCTTCAATGGAACAGCGAGCCCCTTTTTTCGTCTTGAATTTCTGAAAAGCTTCACGCCAGACGCGGATGACCGGATGGCTGCTGAACTCCTCCTGGTCGAGAAATGTACGGGCTTCTTTCTCTGCCTCCCGCAGCAGCTGCTCGTAAAAGGCAACGTCTCTTACGGCATTGTCGATTCCCTCGCAAATCACGGTGCCGATTTTGGCATGCGGGAATAACGTCCAAAAATCATCTTCCACAATAAATTTCGGCATAATCGCTCTCTCCGTTTCCATGTACTGATCGTTTCCAGCAAAAATCACGCTTTTTCTTTTCGTGTCCAAAAAATACTACGTTTTCTCGGGGCTGGCAAAGGCGGAAAATACGCCGAGTGCAATATAGACATAGCCCGTCACCCGGTTCTGCAGCTTCGCACTCCCTTTCATCCGCTTGCTGATGCCCGCCGCAAGCATGGCGTACAGGCTGTCGCTAACAAAGGCAAGCGCAAGAAAAATCGCGCCCAACAGCAAAAACTGTCCGCTGACCGATCCGGCAGAAGGCGAGATGAACTGCGGAAAAAATGCCAAAAAGAACAGGGCTGTCTTCGGATTCATGACTTCGATGAGCGCAGATTCGCATAAAATCTTGAACCATTTTTTCTGCGGGGCTTGCGCGATTTCCGAAGTCTTGCTGTCTGATGCGGAAAACAAAGTCTTGCACCCAAGGTAGATCAGATAAGCTGCACCCAAATATTTCACGATTGTAAAGGCTGTCGCGGATGTCAGCAAAATCGCAGAAATGCCAACCGCGCCTGCCAGTACGTGAATAGCGCCGCCAAGCGATACGCCAATCACGGATACCAGCCCCGCCTTCTTCCCTTGATTGATGCTTCTGCCCATAATGTAAAGCACGGCTGGGCCGGGTATTATCAGCAGGGCGGCGACCGTCATGACAAACAGCCAGATTGTTGAAAATTCCATCTACGGCAACTCCTTTTTGCATACATCGGTTTAGCGCGGGCCGCAAGCGGTCATCATGCGGCAGATGCTTAAAACAGCTCTTTTCGCTTTTCGCGCAACCAATTGGCGACCTGGATGTCTCCTTGTTCCTCGGATTTTTCAAGCTCGGTCACAATGGATTGGAAGTCGGCGTTGTCGCGATTTTGGCTCATTTTCGCCGCCGCTTCAAGCGAGGTGATTTCCACCTCAAACCCGACGATTCCTTTCATTTCCCGCGCCAACATCTCTGGGTCAAACGTCTCCCATAGCCGGCCGTTCTCCCGGTGCGCTTCATAACGTTCGAGCATGGAAGCCAAAGCCGTTTTCAGCTCATCCCCAGTGAGAATACGCGCCGTACCGTACGCGTGTACAGCGAGATAGTCCCAGGTGGGAACCGATTCGCTCTTGTACCAGCTCGATGAAATGTAAGCGTGTGACCCTTGAAAAACAAGCAGCACGTCGCGATTGCCCGCCAGCGTTTTCTTTTGCATGTTTCCATAGGCGATATGCCCGGTCGCAAAAATTTTCCCGTCCTCCTCGCGAATTTCCAGCGGAATGTGCGTTGCCAACGGGCGTTGTCCATCGACAGTAACCAACAAGGCAAACGGGTTTGCCTTCATCATTTGCACGGCCTCCGCACGCTCCATGCGGTATAGCTTCGGAATGTACATCGTTATCATCCTTTCTCCGGGGTGTCCGTCACTGAAAACAATAGGATACAAACTGACATGAGAAAAGATACAATAATAAGCAAATACACATGTCAGAGGGGTTGCACATGAAAAACACGATTTTCACTTTCAAAGACAACTCTCCGAAATACAAACAAATCTACGAGAAATTCAAATCGTTCATCGAGCAGGGCGACCTAAAAGCCGATGAGCAGTTGCCTTCCATCCGCCAGCTTGCCGACTCCTTGCACGTAAGCCGCAATACGACATTGATGGCCTACGAACAGCTTGTGGCGGAAGGTTATATTCGCGGCGAGGGGCGGAAAGGTTATTTTGTCAATGAAGTAGAGCCTGTCTTGTTTCAAGCGGTTCCCCCTTCCACGTATCGCGGGCAATCCGTGCAAGTCCCGCCTGTTCGCATTGATTTTCGCTCAGACGTTGTCGATCAGGCTCACTTTCCTTTAAAACCGTGGCGGAGGATCGCCAATCAAGTATTGACGGCGAAGGAAAGCTTTCGCTACGGAGAGCCGTTTGGCGAACGCTGCCTGCGCGAGCAAATCGCCGCCTACATCCTCCAGTCTCGCGGGGTGAGAACAGATCCGGACGCGATCATTGTCGGGAGCAGCACCCAGCAAATGCTGGTGTATCTCGGTCACGTCCTGAAACGCGACTTTTCCGGCATAATCGTGGAGGACCCTGGCTACGACGGCGCCAGGGAAGCATTCCAATTAAACGGCTTTACGCTTGAAACGTTGCCCGTTTACGAGACAGGCGCTGATTTTTCGCACCTGGAACAGTTGCAATCCCGCCTGATTTACGTCGCGCCGTCCCATCACAGTCCGTACGGGGTAAGCATGCCCATTCAACAGCGGCATGCCCTGATCCATTGGGCAAACACCGTTCAAGGCTATATTATCGAAGACGATTACGACAGCGAGTTTCGCTATACGCAGCAGCCATTTCCCGCGCTCGCCTCGATTGATTCCGCGCGGGTGATTTACCTTGGAAATTTCTCCAAGTGCTTTCTCCCCGGCATCCGGATCAGCTACATGGTGCTGCCGCAGCCGCTTCTTGACAGCTACAAACGCCGCTTCGCCCATTTCGAGAGCACCACGTCGCTCCTGAGCCAACTGGCCATGGCAAAATTCATGGAAGAAGGGGAATGGAATCGGCATATCAAACGGATGCGGCTTGTTTACAAACGAAAAATGCAACATCTTGTGTCGGAATTAAGGCAGCATTTTAAGCAGCAGATCACAATTATTGGCGAGCAGTCTGGGCTGTACGTGCTAGTCAAGGTACACGTGGAGCGTTCAGAAGAGTGGCTGATTCAGCAAGCGCTCCAGCAGGGGGTAAAAGTTTATCCGACTTCGCTCTTTTTCGTGAAAAACAAGCCCGACAAACCGATTGTGAAACTTGGTTTCAACAATTTGACCTGGGAGGAAGTGCGCCAGGGTGTGGGGCTGTTGCAAAAGGCTTGGTTGTAACTGACCTCTGCCTTTGCCAAGCAATTGTTTTTGCGTTCAATTTGCTTACGCTCAGTGATAAGACCGTTTTTATCTAGGGCAATTAATTCGCTATCAGGATATGTGGAATCAGTAAAAATAACATATAAAAATGGTGGGTTGACTTTCTCTTGTTGATTGCAAGCAGAAACTAGAAGTAAAAGGCAAGGTATTAAAATTTTATAGATGAGTTTGTTCATAAAATTTCGACCTCCACTAAAAAACTCAGGAACTCCCGACAATATGTGAAGGGAGTTCCCACAGCTTTATCCTTTTGAGTAGAATTCTACAGTGTCTGAGTCATTAATCAAATCATTGGGGGTAACCGGGAAATTTAACTCGTCAGTGCCATTTCCTATTTTAAATCCTTGGTTATACCATGCGCGCCATACAAGCTGAGAGCAATAAAATTGGTTTTCTTTTCTCTTGTCGAAAAAGGCCCAGTTATTTGGCATTTTTTTCACTCCACCATCTGGCCAGGCTTCTATGGTATAGCTTTCATCATAAACGATGGCAGCGTGGCCTACATATAAGTGGTCAACCTTATTTACCGCAGGACTTACTAAGATGTCGCCATAGGTTCCCACCGATCCGGAAGTCGATAGCATAGCTTTTTTTTGGTCACTATTCTTGTTGATACCTTTCGACTTTTCAATTTTCTCGACTTTTCTTGCGTCAAACTTCTTAATCTTGTTCCAATTTGCTAGTGTGAATGCATCGTTTTTCTTGATTTTTTCAATATAATCCAGTTGTTCTTTGGTGTATGAGATCTTGGGATGTTTATCCTCTTTTGCAAAGGAAAGAGCTGGTGCTAACAAAATAGCTGCAGCAATTGGGAGTATTATTAGTTTTTGAAGTTTCACAATAATCCCTCAAATGTATAATATAAATACTAACCATTCGAATGAAGTTGATCTCCAAATGGTTGAAAATAGTGTTTTCTCTTTGTTAAGGCTACCTCTAAAGGAGGAATAACTAAATGCAAAGGTTCCCGGATTTTATAAAATTCATCTTGCTGCTACTCTTTTTTATTATCTTCTCAACCCTCTTCCCCTATTTGAAAGGACCTGCTCCCACACCAGTTGAGAGCGGGGCCAGTGAATCTAGTTATTCATTCACAATTTTTTAATCGCTGAATTGAGAAGTACTTTCAACACAAAGCAAAAGAGGCATCGCCCCTCTTCGCCCAAGCGAGAGAGCCGTGCCTCTTCGTGTGTTGCCTGTCGTTATTCCGTTACTTCTACCGACCAGCCAAACTTGTCTTCCCGCTCTCCGTACTGGATTCCGGTCATCGTGTCGTACACTCTGCTTGTCAACGGGCCTGTTTTCCCGCCGTTGATAATCATTTGATGGCCGTTCCAGTTCAGATCGCCAATGGGAGAGATGACGGCCGCCGTTCCAGTGCCGAACGCTTCTTCCAGTTGTCCGTTCTTGTGCGCCTCATACAAGTCTTCCACGGAAATGCGCTTTTCTACAACCGGGATGCCCCAGTCCTGGAGCAACTGGATGGTCGAAGCGCGGGTGATTCCCTCCAAAATGCTGCCGTTCAAAGCCGGAGTCCACACTTCCTCCCCTACTTTGAAAAACACGTTCATGCTGCCGACTTCTTCAATGTATTTGTTTTCAACGCCATCCAGCCAAAGCACTTGCTCGTAGCCTTTTTCCTTGGCTTCTTCCTGTGCTTTCAAGGCGCCTGCGTAGTTCCCCGCTACTTTGGCATTGCCTGTTCCGCCTCGGACCGCGCGGACGTATTTGTTTTCCACGTAAATTTTGACTGGCTCCATGCCATTTGCATAGTAAGCGCCAACGGGAGACAGGGCGATAATCAGCTTGTACGTTTTCGAGGGACGCACGCCGAAACATGGCTCTGTCGCGATCACAAAAGGACGAATATAGAGCGACATGCCGTTTTCTGCCGGAATCCACTCTTTTTCAAGCGCCACCAGCTGCTTCAACGCAGCGACCATGAACTCCTCATCAACCTGCGGCATGCTCATCCGCTCCAGAGAGCGATTCATCCGTTTGAAGTTTTGATCCGGACGGAACAAAAGCACCTTGCCTTGCTTGTTGCGGTACGCCTTCAATCCTTCAAAAATCGCTTGTCCATAGTGGAATACCATCGCGGCCGGATCGAGCGACAAGGGAGCATACGGAACGATTTGCGGATCATGCCATCCTTTGCCTTCCGTGTAATCCATGATGAACATGTGATCGGTAAAATGTACGCCGAACCCCAGCTTATCGAGTGCTGGCTTCTCTTTTTGGTGTGTTGTTCGGGTAATCGTTAACTGACACTCCATCCTCTACATCTCCCTTGGTTTATGAAATTCTACTTTTTTGAAACGGAACTTATATATTAAAAATAACAACTATTTCGAACAATTGCCAGCGTAACTTTCCTTTTCCGGGAAGCGGCTGCGGGATGGGGGCCAAAACGATTGCTCCATCCTGACGACGACATACCGGGCGGCACGTGTCTTTCTCCATCTTGCACATTCTCTTTCTTCTCTGCTTCCGCTTCATGCTGCAAAGATGATATGATAGGTAATATCCTTAATTTTACAAAAAGATCGTTTCCTCCCACGTCCTGTTCGGCTTCTGCAATATCTGAGGGAAGAAGTCAGCAGGTATGCTCCTGACAGTTTACAGGTGAGCAGTTGGTGAAAGTGATCTACGCTTGAAAAAAGACAGTTTTTGGCAAAAAACGGCTTCCAAGCCCGGGACACACTTGTCGTTTCAGCCGTGATCCGCGCCGGAAGCACATGATGAAACCGAGCGGAGTGAATTTGTCATGAATGAGTTCATGATCGTTGCGATTCCACTATTGTTGGGGATTGTTGGTTTTGTTTGCCTGCTCCTTGGTTTGTTCGGGTTCCACCCCAAACAGGTTCGCCGCAACCTCACCATTTCCGGCATCTGTTTTTTCCTGTTGTTTGCGTATCTTATCATCGGCTATATTTACATGGCTCCGGCTGTTGCCCTGCTCTTGTTCTGAAGTGGCAAGACGCTTTTCCATCACGTCATAAGGAGTTGTTACGCGAATGAGCACTCTGCAAGAAAAAACGCCGCACAAAAAAATCGCCATTGTAACAGGAGCCAGCCGCCGAAGAGGCATCGGCGCTGCAATTTGCAGAAAATTGGCTTCGCAAGGGATTGATCTGTTTTTCACCTACTGGACAGCTTACGACAAAACGATGGAGTGGGGAGTGGAAGACGATGAGCCGCTCCAATTGCGCGAGGAGCTATCGCGCCTTGGGGTGAGGTGTGCCAGCATGGAGATTGACCTGTCCCAGCCTGATTCCTGGCTGCACGTCCTGGACGAAGCAACCGCACAGCTTGGTGCGCCCTGTATTCTCGTCAACAACGCCTGTCATTCGACTACGGATGGCTACCAGTCGCTGGATGCAGCCAGTCTGGATGCCCACTACGCCCTCAATGTCCGGGCACCGATCATGCTTAGCACCGAATTTGCCCGCAGATTCCCGCCAGGAGCCCACGGCCGGATTATTCACATGACTTCGGGACAGTCCATAGGCCCTATGCCGGGCGAAATCGCTTATGCGGCAACAAAAGGGGCCCTGGATGCGTTTACGGTCACTTTTGCTGCGGAAGTCGCCCCTCTCGGGATTACCGTCAATGCTGTCAATCCGGGGCCGACTGATTCCGGGTGGATGTCGCCAGAGCTTGCGTCCCACATCCTGGCCCGCAGCCCGATGGGCCGACTCGGTCAACCGGAGGATGCCGCCCGCCTGGTTGCGTTTTTGGCGAGTGAGGAAGCGGGATGGATCACAGGGCAAATCATTCATTCGGAAGGCGGATTTTTGCGTTGAAACTGCTTCCCCGCTCCTCATCGCAGCGAAAGCGGCATGGCATAAACCGTCCGCCCTTTTCGGCCAGTCGTCGTCACTGCCTGGGAGAGAGAGTTGTAGATCGCTTCTTCGGTCGCCTCTGCGGCGGCCGCAAACAGTTCGTTCATCACCGGATGATCCTCGCGAAGCTGAATGCGCGTCTCCGTAACCGACTCCGTCCGGTGCGGAATCTTCTGCGCGGTGGAAAAGGCGATCACGATGTCGCCGCTGCCGTGCCCAAAGTGGCTCCCGGTACGGCCGAGGCCGATTCCCGCGCGCTTGGCGACGCGCAGCAGCTGGCGATCAGAAAGCGGCGCGTCTGTGGCGAGCACGATCATAATCGAGCCGTCCTCTTCCTTCTCGATTGCCTCTGCGGCCACAGGCTCACGAGTGGCACAGGCAAACAGCCTGTCGCCCAAAAAGTCGTCCTTGCTGCCGAAGTTGGACAGCACCAGTGCGCCAAGCGTGTACGTTTGCCCGGCTGCGGACACGACGCGAGAGGATGAACCGATTCCGCCCTTGTAGCCGAATGCGACCATGCCTGTTCCCGCTCCGACCGCGCCTTCTTCCACGGCATGCTCCGTTGCGTTTTCAATCGCGGCCACCGCATCTTCCGGCCGCACGACGCAGCGGCGAATCGAATTGAGGTGGCCGTCGTTGCACTCCCCGACCACGATGTTGACCGTCCCGGTCGTATCGCCAATCTCCTCGTTCGCCGCCAGCATGTATTGCAACGTGCCCTGTGTGACGGCCGGAACGGAGAACGTATTCGTCAGCATGATCGGCGACTCCAGCACGCCCAGCTCGTTTACCTGGACAAGTCCTGTCGACTTGCCAAAGCCATTGATGACGTAGCTGGCTGCCGTCACCTTTTCGCGGAACAGGCTGCCGCCGTGCGGCAAAATCGCAGTCACCCCTGTACACGCATACTCCCCGTCTTCCAGCTCATGCTGAATCGTCACATGGCCCACACGCACTCCAGGCACATCGGTCAGATCATTTTTCACGCCTGTGGGCAGCTTGCCGACCACTACCCCCAACTCGCGGATTTTCCCTTTTCCGGTACGCTTCATGACAGCTTCCTCCCTTCCCGTTCGGCTCGCCTACACCGGATGATTGCGCAAAAAGTTTTCGTAGGCAAAACCGCGCACTTCTTCTTCCTTGTAGCGTTTGAGCAGTTCGTTTATCAGATTTTGGCTCATCCCGGCATGCTCAAGCCCGACGACTTTTGTCGTGATGCCGTCAAAATCGGAGCCAAGCCCGATGTGGCGCACGCCGCCGAGCGAGCAAAAATGATCGATATGCCGGAGCAGATCGTCAATCGTCGTCGGTGTCGTATCGTTAATGAACATCGTGCAATAAACAACGTGGACATTCGCCCCTTTGGCGAACAACGCCTTCGCCTGCTCGTCCGTCAGGTTGCGGGGATTGTCGCAAACAGCGCGTGCGTTGGAATGGCTGGCAATAGGGTACTTCGCCAGCTCCAGCGTCTCCCAGAAGCTGCGCTCGCCCAGATGGGAGACATCCGTCAACATTTTCCGTTCATTGAGGAACTGGATAATCTCTTTGCCAAACGCGGTCAGCCCGCCGTTTCTTTCTTCCAGTGCCCCGTCTGCTGCCAGGTTTGCAAAATTCCAGGTCAGGCCGACGGAGCGTACGCCGAGCTGGTAGAGGATGTGCAGCTTTTTCAAATCGTTGCCGATTGGCTCTACCCCTTCGAGTGTCAAAAGCGCCCCGATCTCGCCGTCCTGCAGCCTGTCCAGGTCGCTCCAGTCGCGAATCTGCTTCATTTCCGGATGCTTGTCGAGCACTTCGGCATAAAAGTAATGAATTTGCTCCAAGGCGCATTGAAACCGACTGTCCGACGGCAGATCGGTCGGTGTGTAAATGGCGTAGCTTTGCACCTTCACTCCGCCCTCGTGCAGCCGCTTCCGGTTCACGTCCAGCTTTTCCGAATCGGTAAAGGAGAGATTCCCCTTTTGCTCCCATATTTTCCAAAGCGCATCACAATGCAAATCAATTATCGGTATTCCCGCCATTTGCTTCCTCCATCCTCGCTATCGTTTTCTGTTGGCGAACTCCACCTGATTCCTTCATTTTACGGGAATGTATTTTTAAAAGCGATCCCCTGGAAAAATCCTCGCTTTGACAACTAAAAATATCCGCTGGAGGGAAATCCTAATCCGTATGGCTGTCATCCTGTCATGGCAAGGAGGTTTTTTATGACGCAGCACAAACTGGTGCATTTCACCGACCAGGACCTGGACGGCGAATCGTGTGCGATCCTGAGCCGGATCGCCTATGGCGACCGGGAAGTCTTCCCCCGCGGCGTATCGCCCTATACCGTCAACCGGGAAATCCAGACGTTTCTTGCCGAAGAGTTTTCGCCAGAGATGTCCGTGGTGATTACAGATGTGGGCGTCAATGAAGAAGTGGCGTCCCTGATTCAGAAAAAAGTCGAGCAAGGGCATTCGTTTGTCCTGATCGACCATCACCCGACGTCGCTGCCCCTGTCCGAGCAGTACGACTGGGCAAAGGTCAGCGTCGAAGCAGCGGGACAGAAAACTTCGGCTACCAGCCTTTATTACGATTACTTGCAAAAGAAAGGCCTTTTGACGCCCACAGACGTCATAACCGACTACGTGGAGCTGGTGCGGGCGTTTGATACGTGGGACTGGGAAGCGACCGGAAATGTGCAGGCGAACCAGTTGAACCTGTTGTTTTATTTGGCGGAGCGCGGCACTTTTGCCGACCAGGTGATCGGGCGGCTGCGCAGCGAGGACCTGGAGCAGTTCGCATTCGAGGATTGGGAGGCGCTCCTGATTTACACAGAGGAACGAAGAATCGCGGAGTTTGAGCAGAAAAAGGCAAAGCAGATGAAGCGGTTGAGCGTCGAAATTGATCTGGATGAGTCGAAAACGTACAACGTCGGTGTCGTCTTTTTGGAGCAGTACCAATCGACGACGGGAAACTTTTTGTGCAAAAGCGATGAGACACTCGATTTTGTGGCGATGCTCGATCCCGGAAAAGGCAGAATCAGCTTTCGCACGATCCGCGACGACGTGGATCTGTCCGTAATCGCGGCCCACTACGGAGGTGGCGGGCATCCCAAGGCGGCGGGCTGCTCGTTTACAGGGGTGACGGTGAAAACGTTTGTGTACCCTGCCCTGCGTGTGCATTGAAAAAGCACGCAGCAGCAAGCTGTCAGATGATTTTTTTCCGGCAAAAAAACAAACCGTTGACATGCAACCTTTTGGTTTCGTATACTGCAAAAAGCGAAACGATTTGGTTTCGTTTCCGAGCGTCAAAAGAACTTATCTTCTCTGATAACGGAGGCGTATTCATGTCCAACACGATTCCTGATATTGTTCAGACACAAATTTTTCACGCTCCGCTGCAAAAGGTTTGGGAAGCAGTCGCGACAGCAGACGGGATTGCCGCCTGGTTCATGCCCAACGATTTTCAGCCTGTAGCGGGACATGCCTTTACCATTCATTCCCCATACGGCGATTCGCCGTGCGTCGTGCAGGAGATTGATCCGCCCAACCGACTTGTGTTCAAGTGGGGAAAAGACTGGGTTATCACCTTCGCTTTAAAGGATTTGGGCGACAAGACTGAATTTACCCTGATTCATTCCGGCTGGTCGCCAGATACGGTAACCGAGTTCGGCGAAAGTCATGCAGTCGTGCGTGACAGAATGAACCAGGGCTGGGATTCGTCTGTCTTGCCTAAACTGAAAGCGTATGTGGAAGCGTAAATGAGCAGCTCTACGGCCAAGCACGACGTTTTTCAAGCCATCGCCGATCCGACGCGCCGCAAACTGCTGCAATTGCTGAGCGAGCAGGAAATGCCCGTGACGGCGATCAGTCGGCACTTTCCGATCAGCCGCACAGCCGTTTCCAAGCATTTGCGCATTTTGTCCGAGGCCGGACTGGTCAAGGAACAGCGGGTAGGACGCGAGACGAGGTATCGGATGCAGCCCGAGCCGCTGGAGGAGCTGAGAAGCTGGCTGGCCTACTACGAGCGCTTCTGGGACAACAAGCTGAACGCCTTGAAGCGGTTGGTGGAGAACGAGCATCAGGCGGAGAGTCAACCTGCCGGGCCGCGACTGGTTGAACGAGAAGCAGGACAAAGCAGTAAAAAAGGATAGGGAGCGCAGCATTCGTGCCGCGCTTTCCTATCCTTTTTGTTTGCTGAAACAATCGCAACCGTTCAGAAGTCGTCATGATACAATTGTTGCTGCTGTTCCTCCGCGATGCTCTGCAAGTCGTAGGCGTTGATGCGAAAAAACAGGTAGTCCCCTTGAGCCGCTTTTGTCGCGGCAAGCTTGTTCAAATACTTTGGGGAGCCTTCGTTTTCTTCATCGTAAACCAGCAAAAGCCCGTCTGAATGAGCCAGCAAAAACTTGTCTTTCTCCTGAAGCTGCCAAACACCCTGGTAAGGTGTTTGATAGACGCTGTTCAAATAGTCTGCTTGCATGACAATATGCCGGTAGTAATCCTGTGTTTCTTCTTTCCACTTTTCCTCTTGGTTCAAAAACGGAGTAATCACCGCAAGCTTTAGCCGGGGATACTCCTTTTTTAATTCGAGAACCGTTTCGGCTGCCCACATTTCTACGCCGAGTTGCCCCGAAATGATGACCCATTCCAGACCTTCCGCAAGAAATCTTGTAAGCTGCCGCTTCAGTGCTGTCTTGATAATGGCTCGTCCCGGATGTTTTTCATGGAATATGCCCAGCTCGTGAGCCTTGTATCCGGAAACCAATAAACGCTTTACCATCCTTTTTATGCCGCAACCCGCTTCAGGCCGCGTCGGCTCTCCATGCGCGACAGGAACAGGCTGAGCAGGAGAACGATTGCCCCGAACAAATACGGTGCGTTCACATGCACGCCGTACAGCGTTCCCGCTACCGCCGGGCCGAAAATATTGCCCAGGCTCATGTAGGCGTTGTTCATCCCTGCCACAAACCCTTGCTCATCCCCGGCCCGCTTGGAGATCAGCGTATTGATCGCCGGGCGCATGATCGATGTCAGCGTGAAAAACAGCACGGTCAAGACGAGCATATACCAGAAGTTTCCTGACAACAGCATCAGCACCATCGTCACGGCCGAGCTGAAAAACGTCCAGTTGATAAGCTTCTTTTCCCCGAAGCGGGTAATCAGCTTGCCGATCAGCATCGCCTGCACAATCGTTCCGGCCAGCGCGCCCACGGTGATGATGATGGAAATGTCGCGCGGCGTGTAGCCGAACTTCGCGTCGACGAAGAGCGGAAAGATCACTTCAAAGTTCGCCAGTCCAAAGGTCATCGTAAAAATCAGCACCAGCATGATGAAATACGACGAGTGAAACGATTTGCCGAGTTGCAGGAAAATGTTTTCTTTCTTTTCCTCCGCCTCACGGGCTGCCAGCTGCTTTTCTTTTGGCAACGACTCAGACAGAAACAGCAAGGAGCCGATTGCCGCCACAGCACCGACCGCCGCCGAAATATAAAACGGCATCCGCAGCCCAAGCTCGGCGAGAAAACCGCCGATGCCCGGCCCGATCACAAATCCGAGCGACATCGCGGCACCGAGCAGTCCCAGCCCTTTTCCCCGCTTTTCCTCGGTCGTAATGTCCGCCACATAGGCGAGCATGGAAGGAATCATCGAAGCTGCCCCGATTCCCCCAATCAGGCGGGAGAGGTAGAGCACCCACGTCTGCTCCGCCAGCGCAAAAACCAGATTGGAGATCGTAAACAGCGCCAGCCCGGATACGATCATGATTTTGCGGCCGTATTTATCCGACCATTCTCCCGCGATGGGCGAGAACAAAAACTGCGTCAAACCAAAGGCCGCCACCAGGTAGCCTGCTGTTTTTCCACCCGCGCCGAATTCCTTCAAAAACTCGGGCAAGATCGGAATAATCAAGCCAATTCCCAGCATGGCAATAAACATGTTTATCATGAGAAAGAGAATCGGTCGCCCGTTCCTCTCTGTGTTACTCGTATTCATTTATCCAGTCCTATCCTTATTGTATTTTTTTCAGGCTGTAAGCTTCGCCTTCACGCTTTCGATCACCGTGCGCCAGATCGCAGGATCAGTCGTAATCTTCTCCTTGAAGGTGCGGTACAACTGCTTTTGCTTTTCTTCAAAATCAGGCGCATCTGCTGCAGGGAGCGTTGCGCGAGCCGCCGTAATCATCTCCTGCACCTCCGGCGAACGCGGTCCCCAGACACAGGCTTCATTTCCGTCCTGGTCGAGGAAAATGAAAATCGGGATCGCCCGCGCCGTGCCGTTGGTGAGATATTGGTCCATCAGCTCCAGATTTTCGTCGCGGATGAGAAAGCGCAGCTCGATGCTGCTTTCCTCGGCGATACGCTGGATGACCGGAACGCACAAGGCAGCATCCCCGCACCAGTCGGCAGTCAGCACGACGCCTTTCCAGTTGCGTCCGGACAGCTCCTTCCAGAACGCCAGATCGTCTTCGGTAAACGTGAGCTGCTCGTAGACACGGCCCAGTTCCTCCTGATTGACGCTCATGCTCGCACGATACTCGGCAAAGCTCATTCCTTTTTCAAACCACGTGCTTTGATTCACGGTAGACATTATTGATACTCCTCCTCTATTTGAAAAAAATTACTGCTCCCAGATGGCCGAAGTTCCCAGACGGTTTTGCGCGGAAAAGCTTCTCGGCTTGCGGCTTTTGCTTTCTGACGCCATTTGTTGTTTTTCCTGGAGCTTTGCAGTAAGCTCCTTGAACCACGCTTCGTCTTTTGTCACCAGCGCCAGGTCAATCAGGTCATGCAGTTGCTCCACGTCGTCAAAGGTGCCTGTCGACATGCGTTCCAGCCATGGCAGCGGAATGGCCACAAGCTTGCCGATCGTCTCTTCATTGTCGGATTTGACGACAAAAATACGAGCAATGCCCCGCCATGTATCGACGGTTTCCGCGAAGCCTTGCACCAACTCGCCGTGCCTGGTCTTGCCCATTACCCAATCACTGATTTCCAGCTTGGCATTCCGATTCATACGAACGCACCACCTTCAATTGTAGTTAAAAAAGTTACAGTTTCCAGTTAAAAATGTTGCCTGTCTACTGGCTATCCTGTACCCGGCACTTCCCTTGACGAATTTTATCCAGAACCGTCTGAATCGTATGCTGCTCCAAATACTTCGTATAATACTGCTCCGCTTCCGTAAAAATCTGATCCATGACGTCGTGCATATTGGCGGACACGAGGCATGCTTCCTTCGGGTCACCGGGGCACCAGTGCGGCTTCAGCGTCCCTGTCGACATCGAACGGTAAATTGCGGCCAAAGTCACCTCGCCGGGGTTGCACGCCAGCATATAGCCGCCCCCTACGCCTTCTTTTGTCTTCACGAATCCGTTTTTACGCAGAATCCCCATGATTTTGCGAATTCTCGCGGGATGGGTGCATACATTTTGTGCAATAAGCTCACTGCTTGCCATATGTCCCGGTAAATGAGCCAACAAAGCCAAGCTGTGAACAGCTATGGTAAACTCACTATTCACGTCTGAGAAGGCTCCTTTCGCAAGAGTACTGTAATCTTAATTCTTACAGTTCGGAATGTCAATAACAGTTGGAGGTGTAACTGTTTTTGAAAGTGTATCGCTGCTGTTTTCGCTGGCGCTGCCTTTGCTGGGATGCCGAGTGCCAACAAGCACAAGAAAAAGAGGCGGAAAAATCGCCTCCTGTCCTCCCGGGCACCCGAACGCAGCTTGCTTGTTTTTCGTGCCAGCTTTGCGGGATTTTCTTTTGTTTAAAGCGGCTTTACCAGCAAAATCTCGTCGCGAATCGGAACCCCGTTGTCCGCGACGAGCGGGATCTCCGGCTTGAGCGCCCGCGCTTTTTCCACGGCATTCACATACAGCTCGGACAACTGATAGCCCCGGCGCTGGTAAAAGCCCAACGCGTGCAGGTTGTCGTTGGTCGTCACCAACTTCATGCGCAGGCAGCCGAGTTCCCGCGCTGTCTGCTCCGCTTTTGCCAGCAGGCTGGAGCCAATCCCTTTGTTCTCCACCAGGCTGTCCAAAGAAATAATTTCGCACTCCTTTTCTTCGATCACATAGCTGACGTACCCGCAAATCGCGCCGTCTTCGCCAAGGACAGCATACCCGTCCAGCTCGTCACAGCGAAAGACGCCGCTTGATATAACCATTTGCGGGCTGCCCCAGTTTTCGGTAAAAAAATCGGTAATCACACTTTTCGGCAGTTCGCTTGCTGCTACGACGTTCATCGTTGTCACCTCGTACCCAGTCATGAGTGGGAAGAAAAACCTGCTGTCGGCGCAGTCAGTAGTTTTGCTCCGCCCTGAAAGCTTACGGGCGCACCTTCAGCAATACTTTTCCCGTGCTCTGTCTGCTCTCCACCAAGGCGTGGGCGTTCGCAGCCTCTTTTAGCGAAAACACTTTGCCGATCTTGATGTCGAGCTTGCCTTCTGCAAAATAGCCAATGACCTGCCGGGCGGTATCTTGCAAAAGATGGGGGCGCAGCTTGCGCGTCGTGCCGAAGCTAAAGCCGAGCACCGAGCGGCAACTCGCGTGCAGATCGAGCGTGCGAATCTGTCCGATCTCCCCGCTCGCATTGCCGAAATGCACGAGTCGGCCGTACCAGGCGAGACACTCCAGGCTGCGTTCGCTCACTTGTCCAGAAATCGAGTCCAAAATGACGTCTGCGCCCGCTCCATCCGTCAGCTCTCGCACTTTTTCCACGAAATCTTCCTTGTCGTGGCAAATGACGTAATCCGCCCCCGCCTGCAAAGCGGCCTCTGCCTTGGCCGAGTTGCCGACCGTCCCGATCACGCGCCCTGCTCCCAACAGCTTCGCCAGTTGAATCGCGGTCGTCCCGATCCCGCCTGCCGCAGCGTGAATCAGCACCGTTTCCCCTTTGGCGAGCCGACCGACTTTTGCCAGCAGTTGATAGGACGTAAACGACACCACCGGGCAGGCGGCCGCTGTCTCCATGCTGATCTCATCGGGAATCGCGAAGGTCAGCGCCTCTTCGGCAGCCACGTACTCAGCGTACGAGCCGTTTGCCGGAAAAGCGATGACGCGCTGCCCTGCTCGCAAGCCTTTTACCCTGGAACCGACCGCTTCAATGACTCCTGTCGCATCCAGTCCGGGAACAAACGGCAGCTTGGCCGCTCCTTTTTTGCCGTAGCGCGATTTGATGTCGGCAAAATTGACGCTTGTCATGTCTACGCGAATGAGCACCTGTGTAGGTGAAATTTCAGGCAGCTCGACATCCGTATAGATCATCTTTTCCGGCCCGCCCCATTCTGTTACCAAAACCGCTTTCATGAAAAATCCCTCCCGGTTGTGTCTTCTCCGCGCGAAAAACCGTTCATTCCGTGAACGTTTTTCTTGCCAAGGTTATGCTTGTAAGATCGCCATGACGGCGGCTTTTTTCTGCGCATATTCCTCGTCGGTCAAAACAGGCGCAAACGCGCTTCTCGGCACTTCCACGAGCAGGTCGTGCCACGATTTGCAGCCTTGGTATGCGGCCTCAATCGGGATGACCGCCGGCTGCGCCAGCCGATACGTGCGCACGAACAAAATGTGCAGCGGCTGCTTTTTCTTCCAGTGCAGGCGCACGTCGGCAAAGTTGTCCGTCCAGATGTGATGCGGCGACAGCGCACGCAGCTTGGCCTCGTCCATCAGCTCCACATCGTCTGTCACTTCCGCAAAATACTCGATGGCGACCGTCTTTTGCTCGCTCGACCAGCCGGCAAGCGTCGCGTCCAGCAAGTGATGATATTCAGGCTTTACCATCTCGCGTTTTTGGTGCTCGTAAGTCGGATACAGGTAAAATAAATTGTTTTCCAATCGGAATTCTCTCGTTTCTTCGTATAACCCGCCCTTGCGGATCGTAATAATCTGCTCGCCTTCCCCGAGCGCTTTGACGGCGACCGCCCATTCCTTCAGGCTCAAGGGGGACAGCGGCTGTGCGATCGTCTGCATGCAGTACGGCTCCCTTCTTTTGTCAGAATCGGTTGGTGACTTTAGTCTAGCTGAATTCCGACCTGTTGGAAAGACATTTACAATAGTTGGTTCACATGCTGCATGGCGGTCGTCAGCCGCTGCGAACGGGGCTGTGCGAGATTCGGCTGTCACCTGGATGGCGGCCCGCCCGGCATGCGCTGGAATCGCCAGCGACTCGGCGCCGAGATCGTCCGGCCGATACAGACGCGATTGGCGGATGGCGGCAGACAGTTCCGCCCCGAAGCTGACTTTTTCCCCTTTGTGATTCACGTAAAAGCCTTGCTCCAATATGGCAAGCGTCTCATGCGCGATTTTGGAGCGACGGTCGCGATTGTTTTGTGGATTCATGATTTTTTCCTCCTTGCAGGCACTATCCCCGCTCCATCCACTCCGGGTTGAAGCGGTAGTATTTGGATGGCCGATGTCCTGCGTGCTTTCTGTATCGATTCGTTTCCAGCACCTTGTCTGCCACTTTGCGGCGGAATGCCGCGGCGAGCAGCTCCTTGCCCAAAATGACTTCGTACACCTGCTGCAGCTCGCCGAGTGTAAACAGCTCCGGCATGAGGGCAAACGCAATATCCGTATATTCGATCTTGCCACGCAACCGCTCCAGCGCGTACTGAATCATCTTGGCGTGATCGAATGCGATCCTGTTCGTCTCCACGATCTCCCGCGTCTCTCGCACGATCTTGCCCGAGATCGTTTTCGTCAGCTTGATTGTCGCCGACAGTTCCTCCCGCTCGTTAGTGAGGCGCAGCTCGACCCATTTTTCGGTTACGGTACCGTCCGGTGTCTTTGTTTTCGTCTCCTTGAGCCATTTGTCTTCGAGGCGAAACCACTCGGCCTCGTCCGCATCGTCCCCCGCCTGCAAACGCAGCGCCGAGCTGTCCACCAGCGCCATGTACGAGGTGCTAATGACGCGCGTCCGCGGGTCCCGGCCGACATCCCCCCATGTGTACAATTGCTCAAGGTAAATATTGTCGAGATTCGTTTCTGTAAACAGCTCGCGCATGGCCGCTTCCTCCAGACTCTCGTGCGGCGAGACAAACCCGCCCGGCAGCGCCCATTGGCCCAAATACGGATGCTCGCCGCGCTTTACGAGCAATATTTTCAAAGACTTGGGCGAAAGCTTGCGGTAATTTTCCTCAACTTCGTCCATCACGGTAAAAACGAGCATGTCGACAGTCACAGAAGGCCGCTCAAACTGGCTCGCGTCATACGTCCGCAAATACTGCTCTTCGGTTTGCCCCTGTTTATTCACAAGCGGTTTTTGTGTCATGGAACCACCTCGTTTGCGTATTCGGCTATGTTATGATTTTTTTGTTAATAACAAATTGTTATTAACATTTTGTTTTCAATATATTACTTCTTCCTGTTTTTGGTGTCAAGCAACAAAATACGCTAGCTCGTCTTTTTCGCGAGAATAAAAGGAGCCGATCACTTTTGGACGCCAACGCAAAA
Organism: Brevibacillus gelatini; assembly: GCF_003710935.1. Lineage (GTDB taxonomy): Bacteria > Bacillota > Bacilli > Brevibacillales > Brevibacillaceae > Brevibacillus > Brevibacillus gelatini. The sequence goes on along the minus strand of NZ_RHHS01000027.1, from coordinate 153,080 downwards.
AAGCCTCTTGCCAGATAAACACCTGACAAGAGGCTTTGGAAAAGTTACGCGGCGCGCGCTTGCGCCTTCACTTCCTGAATGTACTGTTCAGCTTTCTTTTTGTCAAACTGTCCTTCCCAGCGGGAGATGACGACAGCAGCCAACGCGTTGCCCACTACGTTTACTACCGTGCGGGCCATATCGAGCAGACGGTCTACACCAGCGATGAAGGCGAGTCCTTCCAGCGGGATCCCTACGGAACCAAGTGTCGCGAGCAGTACGACAAACGATACGCCCGGCACGCCAGCGATCCCTTTGGATGTTACCATGAGCACGAGCATCAAGGTAATCTGGGCGCTGATCGGCATGTCAATTCCGTACATTTGCGCGATGAACAGGGCAGCCAGGGCCTGGTACAGAGTAGAACCATCCAGGTTGAACGAATACCCTGTCGGGATGACAAAGGAAGTAATCGCCTTTGGACAGCCCATTTTCTCCATTTTTTCCATGATCTTCGGCAGTACCGTCTCAGAGCTGGAAGTGGAGTAGGCCAAGAGCAGCTCGTCCTTCAAAATGCGCAAAATGGCTGTAATTTTCACGCCGCTGATGCGTGCAACAGTTCCCAGCACGACGAGAATGAAGAACAGCATCGCCACGTGCACCAGAATGACCAGTTTGCCCAACGGAATGAGCGAAGACAGACCAAACTTGGAGACAGTCACCCCGATCAGGGCGAAAACACCGAATGGAGCAAAACGCATGATCGTGTTCACGACCCAGAACATCGCGTCTGCCACACCCTGGAAGAAGGCGAGTACCGGCTTTCCTTTTTCTCCGGCGGCTGCAACACCCAGTCCGAACAGGACGGAGAAGAAAATGATCGCCAGCATATCCCCGCGGACGATGGCATCAAACACGTTTTTCGGAACGATATTCACGAACGTGTCAATCATGCTGTGACTTTGCGTTGTTTCCGCAGTCTCTACATAGGTATGGATATCCGTTTTCGCCAGACTGGACATGTCGACGCCCACACCTGGCTTGAACAGGTTCGCAGCCAACAGACCGACGATAATCGCAATCGTGGTAACGATTTCAAAATAGAGAATGGTTTTTCCGCCGATTTTGCCAAGCTTTTTCATATCGCCCACACCTGCTACCCCGACAATCAGGGTGGCAACGACGATCGGAACGACAATCATCTTAATCAAGCGGAGGAATACATCGCCAATAGGCTGTAAATAGGTAGCCACTGCTGGATTGCCATAAAAAATCGCACCCACCAGGATACCCAGAATGAGTCCGATGACAATTTGAATTGCTAACCCAAATCGCTTCATTCTGACACCTCGCTAGTAAAGTATGGAATATGGTTTTGACACGCTATAGACACACTCGCTTGAGTGAAGTGCTATATAGATGAGAATCATATCATGATTTTTTGGCTAATCCCCTTTTTTCTATTCTTTTTAGTCTTTTTATTTCTCTTTATTTTTTGACAAACGGCACTTTTTGCCGGAAACGAGCGGGCGCATTGTGTTGGATTCTCGAAAAATGATAAAATGAACCTATCATTAACTTGCGGTCTCATTTTTCAGTTAGAATGGGGTACTCTCATGACAATCCGGAAAATGTTGCTCCTGGGCTTGTTGATTGCCATTGCCCTCTTTCTCTTGCCATACTCGGTTCCGTTTTTGCTCGCGCTTCTGACCGCCATTTTGCTGGAGCCGCTTGTCCTGTTCCTCATCGGCAAGGTCAAAATGAACCGTATGAGCGCGGTCAGCGTTTCGTTTCTGCTCTTTCTCGTCACGTTTGGCGTCCTATTGTACTGGATCACGACCCAGATCGTCATTCAGGGCATCGATCTGGCACAGCGGCTGCCCGCCTTTTCCCAACATTTGTTTGAACTGGTGGAATCGTATTTGCTGAGTTGGGAAAGCTACTACGCCACCTTGCCCGCCGAAACGGTCGTCCAGATTCAAGGTGTTTTTGCCGGGTTGAAAAACTGGGCGATCACCAGCGCATCCAGCATTGCCAAAGCCATTCTGGGCGTTGCGGCCATCATTCCGGGATTTCTCATCAGCACGATCATTTACCTGGTCGCGCTTTTTCTCATCAGCCTCGACTTGCCGCGACTGCGGGCTGGCTTCATGCGGATGTTCACCGTATCTGCCAGGGAAAAGGTCAACGTGGTGCTCTCCCAGCTGAACCGGGCGACCGTCGGATTTTTGCGGGCCCAGATCATCCTCAGCCTGATGACATTTCTGCTCTCTTTTGCGGGGCTTTTGATTTTGCAGGTCAAGTACGCTGCGGTAGTTGCCCTGCTGATCGTGCTCGTAGATATTTTGCCGATTTTGGGTACGGGCTCGTTTCTCGTGCCGTGGGCGATCTACAACTTTTTGACGGGAAATACCCATCTGGCAATCGGGCTTGTCATCCTGTTTCTCATCATCACGGTCGTGCGGCGAATCGTGGAGCCGAAAGTGCTCGCTTCGAATCTGGGCATCAGCGCCCTGGCCGCGCTGGTCAGCCTGTTCCTTGGCTTTCAGGTGATGGGATTTTTCGGACTGATTCTCGGCCCTGCGCTCGTCATCATCTACGAAGCGCTGCGCAAGGCAGGCTTCTTGAACTTCAAAATTGACTTTTAGATGATAGCAATAACCAATTGAAAATGTTGTCCGGACATAAAAAAAGACGCACTCAGGCGTCTTTTTTCTCTTGCTTTCTGCCAAAAGCGCATCACCCTCGCGCCTAGCTTGCGTTCTTGTTCGTGTCAAGCTCGGCTTCAATGCGAGACTGTTTGGACGACTCGCCCATGCGCCAGTACGTAATCAGGCTGAGCGCAATACAGCCGGCGACGTAGTAGTAGAACAGCGATTCGGAGCCGATGTTCTTCAATCCGAGCGCGACGAACTCTGCGGTTCCCCCGAACACGGCAACGGTGATCGCATACGGGAAGCCTACGCCGAGCGCGCGAATTTCCGTCGGGAACAGCTCCGCTTTGACAATCGCGTTGATCGAGGTGTAGCCAGTGACGATGACAAGCCCTGTCAGCATCAGCAGGAAGGCGACCATCGGGCTTTTCGTCTGCTCCATCATCAAAAACATCGGTACGGTAAACAGCGTCCCCAAAATCCCGAAGGCCATCAACAGCGGACGGCGGCCGATCCGGTCAGACAGCAGGCCCGCAATCGGCTGCAGCACGACAAAGACCAGCAAGGCCACAAAGTTGATCCAGCTAACGGTTTCTTTCGGGAGACCCACTGTGTTGACCATGAACTTTTGCAAATACGTCGTGTAGGTGTTAAAGGCAATGGTTCCACCGAGCGTAAGACCGACAACGGTCAGCACGGCTTTTGGATATTTCATCAGGGCACGCAAGGTTCCGGCCTTCTCGCGGCTCTTTTTCTCCATTTTCGAAAATTGCTCGGACTCGTCCATCGAACGGCGCAGCCACAGAACAGCCAAAGCGCCCAAGGCGCCGATCACGAACGGAATGCGCCAGCCCCATGTATGCATGTCGGCTTCGCTGAGCATTTGCTGGAGGACGATCTGTACCCCAAGCGCGAGCAATTGTCCGGCAATCAAAGTGACGTACTGGAAGCTGGAGTAAAAGCCGCGACGGCCGCTGCTCGCCATCTCGGACAAATACGTCGCGGAGGTTCCGTATTCTCCCCCCAGGGACAAACCTTGCAGCAGTCGAGCGAGAACGAGAATAATCGGTGCATAAATGCCAATTGTACTATAGCCTGGCGTAAAGGCGATAATCAGGGAGCCACCCGCCATGACCGTAACCGAAAGCGTCAGCGCTGCCCGTCTGCCGTGCCGGTCGGCATAGCGCCCCATCAGCAAGCTTCCGATCGGGCGCATCAAAAAGCCGATGGCGAAAACAGCCGCTGTGTTGAGCAATTGACTGGTCGGATCTCCTTTTGGAAAAAACTCGGATGAAAAGTATACCGCAAACGCAGAGTAGACGTACCAGTCATACCATTCAATCAGGTTGCCGATCGAACCTTTGAAGATGTTTCCCGTGATGCGTCGCGAACTGGCGCGATCGTTTGCATGATTCACTGTTCTTCCTCCTTGTTTTACATTCTGGCAAGAAACCGTCCCGCTTCTCCCAAGAGAAATGTAATCGGTTTCAAATGTAATCGCCACCATAGTATAGCAAGTTCCGTGCCAATCCTATTCCGCGCTGCCCGCCCGCAACGGCTGGTCGGCGGACGAACCTCCAGTCTCTGTAGAATTTTTCGACGTGCCAGAATGTTTTTGCGAAGACAGTCTCGCAAGCAAGCGTACACTCGCCCAGCCTTTCCCACGCAAAAACCCGGCAAAAAACTCCGGTCGATGCGGAATTTATTGCCGGGTTGATCGTCTGTCCCGTACTTTTTTCCTCTATGGCGTTTGTCCCTGCGGCCGCGCAAGCTCGGCGTAGTATCTCGCAGCGCCCGGATGGAGCGGCACGACAAGCTCTTTGCCCGCCGTTTGCCTGTCGATTTGCTTCGCGGCTTCGTGTGCGGCTTGCAGGGCGTCGAGGTTTGCAAAAAAAGTTTTCGTCAGTTGGTACACCTGCTCTTCGCCCATGTCCGAGCGGACGAGCAAAATGTTGCGAATCGCGACCGTCGGAACGGCCTTGTCGTTTTGGTAGATGCCCGGAGGAATCTGGGCTTTTTCAAAAAAGGCAAAGCGCTTCGTCAGCTTCTCGATGTCTGCGGGCAATATCGGCACGATCACCACGTCGTGGGAGACTTGCAGGTCGAGAACAGCCGAATTGGGCAGGCCGGAGGTGACAAAGGCGGCGTCAATCGCGTTGTTTTTCAATTGCTCAATCGCCTCTGCGTACGAAAGGTACTCGGGCTGAAGATCGTTGTAGGTGATGCCGTGCTCGTTCAAGATCATCCGCGCGTTGACCTCTACCCCGCTGTCCGGTGCGCCGACGCCGACCCGCTTGCCTTTTAGGTCGTAGACCGTATGAATGTCCCGGTCTTTGCGCGTGACGATTTGCACATAGTTCAGGTACAGCCCGGCAATCGCCTTCACATGCACAGCAGGTCCGCTCGCCTGAAAGCTTTCCAGGCCGCCCATGGCAAATGAAGCAGCGTCCGACATCGCAAAAGCGACATCCGCCTTGCCGCTCTCCAGCAGGTGAACGTTTTCCACGGAGCCGTCCGAGGAACGGACTGCGGTCTTGTAGCCGAGCTGGTTATGATACACCTTGGCCAACGCTCCCCCGATGAGGTCGTAGGGGCCGGAAGCTCCCCCTGTCGCGATAGTCAAAAACGGCTGCACCTCGCCCGAATCAGGCTGTTTGGACTCCGGCTCCCGCATGCAGCCGCCTGTCAAAAACGCGACGCCGATGGCGACGACAGCCACGGTGAGCCATGCACGGACCGTCCTCATTCTGCCCCTCGCAAGTATTGCTTCAGCTTGTCGCGCAATCCCCGCTCGCTGATCGCCAGTTGCCTTGCTGTATTTTGCCGATGCCCCCCGTTTTTCTCCAGCGTGTAGAGGATGTACCTGCGCTCCGCTTCCGCAAGCGTCAAGCCTTCCGGGAGCAACAGGCCGCGCCCTGCCGCCTCTTTTGCCGTACGCCCGCTATGATTTTCGCGCACCGCTTCCGGCAGGTCGCGCGGTTCAATGACCTCATTTTCCGAGAGGGCTACTGCATATTCGAGCATGTTGGACAGCTCCCGCACATTGCCGGGATAGGGGTAGTGATACAGCATCCGCTTGGCTTCCGGGCTGAGCGTTTTCTTGCGCACGCCCATGTTGGCCGAATACAGCGCGAGAAAATGCTCCGCGAGCAACGGCACATCTTCCTTGCGCTCGCGCAATGGCGGCAGATGAATCGGGATGACGTTCAGACGATAGTACAAATCCTCGCGGAAATTTCCCTTGGCGACTTCCTCCTGCAAATTGCGGTTCGTGGCGGAAATGATCCGCACATCCACTTCCTTCGGCTGCTGCGAGCCGATTGGCGACACGACCTTCTCCTGGATGACGCGCAATATTTTCGCTTGCAAAGAGAGCGGCATCTCGCCGATTTCATCGAGAAAAATCGTGCCGCCGTCCGACCGTTCAAACAGCCCTTGCTGTCTGGCGTAGGCCCCGGTAAACGCCCCTTTTTCATGCCCGAACAACTCACTCTCCAGCAGCGGCTCCGGGATCGCCGCACAGTTGACGACGGAAAACGCGCCCTTTTGCCGCCCGCCCTGGTAGTGGATCGCGCGGGCGACAAGCTCTTTTCCCGTGCCGCTCTCGCCAGTGATGAGCACATTCGTGCTGATGTCCTTGACCTTTTGGATCAATTGAAAAACTTTTTGCATGGCGCTACTCTTGCCGATGATGCCCGCATACGTTTCCTGCTGGCGCACCGCCTGACTCAGCACCTGAACCTGCTTATGAAGCTGCTGGAAGGCGAGCGCCTTGCCGAGCAAAAGCCTGACTTCTTCCAGATTGAGCGGCTTGGTCAAGTAATGGTAAGCTCCTGCCTTCATGGCCTCGACGGACGATTCGATGGAGCCGTAGGCTGTCATCATGATAACGACCACGTCCGGCTTTTTTTCCTTGATCTGACGCAACAGCTCCATGCCGCTTCCGCCGCGCAAATTCAGATCGAGCAAAATGCCGTCGATCGGCTCCTGCTCCAGCACGCGCAAGCTTTCCTCCGGCCCGGAAGCGGTAAACACGCGGTATTCGTCTTCCAGGGCGAAGGAAAGCGACGAACAGATGGCTCGCTCGTCATCAATGATTAAGATGTTCATCGCCTGTCCCTCCTTTGGCAAATGTCAGGAAAAACGTCGTACCTGCCCCAGGCTCGCTTTGCACGTCAATCTCTCCCCCGTGCTCATGCATGATTTTTTGGCTGAGGTACAAGCCCAGTCCGATTCCTTGGCTTTTCGTTGTGTAAAAAGGCTGGAACAGATGAAGCAGCTCCTGCTCGCCGATCCCCGACCCGGAATCGGCAATCGCCAGACAAACCGTCTGTCCGTCTCTCGGCAGCACGGAAAAGGTCAAGCACCTGTCCTTTGCGTGGGCCATCGCTTCAATGGCGTTGAGCAGCAGGTTTATCAGCACCTGCTTGATGCGGTCGCGATCAACGAACACGTCCACATCAAGTCCGGGCTCCAGCACGACCTGTATCCGTTCGCTGTCGAGCCGCTTCGCAAACAGTCCCAGCACGGACTGCACCAGCTCCCGCAAGTTTTCCCGCTTTCGCTGCATCGGCTTTTCCCGCGAGTAGTCGAGCAAATCTTCAATGATCCGGTCCATCCTCGCCACTTCTTCCGGCACGTGCTCTACCAGCTCTCTGCGGAAGCGCTCGTCGTTCAGTTTTTTCGGCAAAAGTTCGGCAAACGTCTTGATCGCCGTGAGCGGATTGCGGATTTCGTGGGCGATACCCGCAACCAGCTCGCCCAGCGCGCGCATTTTTTCCTGCGCAATCAGCCGCGCCTGCAAATGCTTTTGCTCCGTCCGATCCTGCAGACAAAGAATGCCGCCGACCTGCTGGCCCGCTCCGTTGCTTAGGGCGGCGAGGTAGTAATGCACAATCCGGCCTGTTCCATCCCCGAGATGCAGTTCGCCTTCGAGCATATGCCCGTCCCCCATTTGCAGCGCCTGCCGGATCGGGAGTTGGGGCAGACAATCCCATACGGACGTCTGGGCGTCCTTTTCCATTTTCCCAAGCAATTTTTGTGCCGCGTGATTGATGAGCGTAATTTTGCCTTCCCGATCAAAGGACAAAATTCCGTTGTCGACGCTGTTTAACACTGTCGTTTGAAAAGCGAAGCTGTCTGCCAGTGCGGCTGTTTGCCTTCGGACCGCTTTTTGCAGACGGCTGTTCCAGAAAAAGCTCCCCGCCAATACGACCACGACGATTCCCATCACGATGAGCAGCCCGTACACGAGCTTTCGCCACCAGTCGATCGCAAACGAACCGTACGTCTCCAGATACTGCGAATACAGTTGCTCGTATTTCCCGTTCTGGTGCAGCCGGGCCAAGCCTTCGTTGAGCTTGTTGACCAGCTCGTAGTTGCCTTCGCGGACGGCAAACGCATAGTCGGATGGCGGAATCAGTCCGGTGCGAATCCGGTAGTCTTGCTGCCTGCCGGTTCCCTCCAGCACGTACTCCGCCGTCCAGCGGTTGCCCAAGAACACGTCTGCGCGGCCTAAAAAGAGCATGTCCAGCGCATCCGGCTGACTGAAGGCGACCAGTCTTTTGCCGCCGCGAATGTTTTCCAACTGGGCGATGCCCGCGTCGTCCCGCTGAATCGCCACGACTTTTCCGCGCAAATCGTTGATCGCAGAAATCTCCCGGGCGGCTGCCGGAACGACCAGCGCGTCGGCCGCCGTCAGATAAGAATCGCTGAAGTCGAACAACGTGTCGCGCGTACTCGTATATTTCATTCCGACGACCACGTCCAGCTTGCCTTCCGTAAGCCAGGCGACCGTATCCTCCCAGTCCAGAGGCACATACTCGATCTGATAGCCGCGCAGGGAGTCCATGCTGCGGATCAGCTCGATGTCAAAGCCGGCCGCCTCCCCGTTTTTATCCACATAAGACAAAGGCGGCAGCCTTTTGTCGAAGCCGACGCGAAGGACGCGCTCCTCCTCCGCTTGCGCTTTTGCAGGCATAGCTGGTGGGCAAAAAAGACTCAGGGTAAATAATGCCAAAAGCATAGCTATCTTTTGCAAAAAAAGCCCGCCTCCTTCCTCGCGCCGCTGTTGCCTGCCCTCTTTTGCCGATCTGTTAACAAGCTTATTATGGACGAAGCCATCAGGCTTGAAAAGAATCCGGTCCGCGAAAACGTAAACAAGCCGATCCTCTTGTCCGAAGAGAGTCGGCTTGCAATTGTTTTTCCTTATACTGTGCCTTTAGGCAAACAGACTAATCAGGTTTCCGTCCGGGTCTTTGACAATCGCATAGCGCTGCCCCCAGACGGCATCCCACGGCTCGCGGTGGCCTTCATAGCCATGCTCGATGATTTTGGCATACAGCGCATCCAGGGCAGCGGCATCGTCGCACAAAAAGGCCAGCTCGATTCTGTGCCCGCTCGCCGGCTCCCATCCGCCGTACACGCTTTTTGCGATCTCCACCGTGTCAAAAGCCAGACGAACGCCATCCTGTGCGACTTCTACGTGATGCTCGTCGTTCGCCTGCTCCGGAATGTCAAGGCCGAGCACACGGTAAAAGTCCAGCGCCTTTTTCATGTCCTGCACGACGATTCCTACCATATCCAGCTTGATTCCCATTTGCTTTCCTCCTGCGTTTTCGACGTATTTCCCGCCATGCCGCTTCACGCGCGGGCGAGGTTCTTTTCCAACAATAGCAGACAAGCCTAGTCGTTTGCTTGTAAAAAACGGACAACTTCCCGCTTCTGCGCTCGCCCTCCACGCACGGCGAAAATGCCGCCCGGCGTCTCGCCGTAGTAGGCGCGAAAGCTTTTGCTGACATGCGACTGGTCATAGTAGCCGCATTGTACGGCTGCGTCTGCAAAGGAAGCAGCCTGCCCTTTGGCGAGCAGTTGCAGCAAGCTTTGGAACTGGATGATGCGGGCCAGCTCCTTCGGCCCGATGCCGAGCGCCTGCTGAAACATCCGCACTGGTCGGTATCGTCTCATCTCGTTCTCCGTTTTCGTTCGCATTTTGCTTTTCCTAGATCATATTTTCCCCGCCATTGCCCGATTCCCTGCTCACTTTTTTCCATTTTGTTGTATATGTTAGCAAGAATGGAACTTTGATCTTTGCAAAAAGGCGAGGTGTCTGACTTGATCCCCTCCTCCAAATGGAGCCTTCATCAGTTTTTTTCCAAAAGCCCGCACATTCGTCCGTATTTGCCCCCTACCGACTTGTACCAGCCCGCTCTGTTGGAACCCTATCTTTCCAAGTACACGACCGTCTACATCAAACCGACGCGCACCCATATGGGCAAAGGCATCATGCGCGTCTCCAAAACGGCGGATGGCTACCAGTTTGTAAAAGAGCGCGGAGAGCCTGTACGGGCAGGCTCGCTTGCGGAGCTGAAGCAGCAGCTTGCCCGCCAGTGCACCGAAAAAAACTACATCATCCAAAAAGGGCTGGATCTGGCTGAGCTGAATGGCCGTCCGTTCGACATTCGCGTCATGATGATGCGCAACGGTCTCGGGAAATGGCAGTATGCCGGGATGCTGGCAAAAGTAGCCGGGTCTGACAGCGTCATTACGAACGTCGCCCGTGGCGGCGGCTATGCCGTGACCGTTCCTTACGCTCTGGCCAAATCAGGAGCAGTTGCACCGGAAAAAATCAAGGAAGTCGTCTCCCGGCTGATCCGGGTCAGTCACCGCGTCTGCGCCCACTTCAACAAGTACCGCCACAGCGCACAGATCGGGGTTGATTTCGCCATCGACAAAGCGGGCCAGCTCTCGATCATCGAGGTCAACTACGACTTTCCTTCTCACGCCCTGTTTGCGAAGCTCAAGGACAAAACATACTTTCGCACCATCAAGCGGCTGCATTATCAGTACAAAAACCGGGTGAAGCGCAAAAAGAAAAACGTTTGAGGAAAGAAAAAAAGCAAGCCGCACCAGATGGCCGGTTTGCTTTTTCATTTGCGTCTGTTGATCGGTCAAGCTTGTTGTTATTCGTGCGCCAGTGCCGCTCCGTTTGAATCCAGCATGGAGGTGCAATGCGGGCAACGGGTCGCCTTGATCGGAATGGTCGTGATGCAATGCGGGCATTCCTTCGTCGTTTCCGGCGCTTTGACCACTTCCTGCTTGCGCTTGAAGCGGTTCAACTGTTTGATAACGATGAAGATGGAAAACGCGATAATCAGAAAATCAATGACAGAATTCAGGAAAAGACCGTAGTTGAGAGTCGCGGCCCCGGCTTTTTTTGCTTCCTCAAGCGTGTTGTAATCGGCACCGTTCAACGTGATAAACAGATTCGTAAAATCAACCTTGCCCAACAAGAGACCGATTAGCGGTGTAATAATGTCGTTTACCAGCGAGGTGACGATCTTTCCGAAGGCACCGCCGATGACAACCCCGACAGCCAGATCCAGCACATTTCCTTTTAAGGCAAACTCTTTAAACTCTTTCCACATCAAAAATCCTCCTTTTTTCCGTGACAGACAGGCTGCAAATAATGCCGGATAAAATGTTTTTTTGCAAAATGCGTTGTCCCTATGCTATCTGAATCGGCTGCAACCGTCAAATGCCCGTACACATGCGTCCTCTCTCCTATTGAAACAAGTTTGGGACTATTTTAAACTATTTTCTAGTTTCGACATGATTCGTCAACATCCACACTTTTATCAGACTGGATTGTACATTTTTCGACAGTCTATGAAAAAGGAGCAGATGACATGCCCCCAGTGGAAAACCACGTAGCCGAAACGCTTTTACTCGCCAAAAAGCAACTCATCCGCGCGATCATCCAATCCAAGACAAAGCCATATTTGCCTGTGTGGGGAGAGCTTTTTACTTCCTTGCGCGATATTGCCAGAATCGGACAAGAGACGAAGGAAAATATCAAGCTCTACTCGCTGCAACCGACTGGCTCCATGTGGTATTTGTACAAGGAAAACCGCTTTCACGCCGACCTGCCCGATCCCGGCATCTCGATCTCGCTCTCGCAGGAGCAACTGATTGAAGCCTTGCTGAAAGGCAGCTTCTCCCCGAAAAATACGTCTGCTTAAACCAAACAAAAAATCCCAGGATCGCTTCCTGGGAAAAGGGTAGTACGGAAGTATTCACGTGAATACCCTCATTCTATATCGTTGGACCCATGTGGTCCAGCTGTACATTTAGGTAATAGTGCCTATTGTATCCACTTTCAAAACGGTGGGTTCGTTGCGAGTCCGGACCGTCTGCGCCGGGCCTATCGCGCAAAATTTGCCGCGCTTTAAAAAAAGAGGCGGCCCTCCTGCACAGTTTTGGTACCGCCATCCCGAACTTCCCCAAGTTCGTTCATAATGGAATTGTACTATGAATCTCTCTTATCGAAAAGTGTCAGCTTTTGTTTTATAGCGAAATATTGGGAAACAACTTCATTTATTCGTAGCGAAGCGCATCAATCGGTTTCAGCTGGGCAGCCTTGCGTGCAGGGTAGACGCCAAAGATCACGCCTACCAAAGACGAAGTCAAAAATGCGTACAAAATCGGGGTCACGCTGATCGAGGTTGCCAGCGAGCCGAGCTTGCTGACAAGGATCGCCGCCCCCACCCCGACGATGATTCCCAAAATGCCGCCGATCAGACTGAGCGTGACTGCCTCGATCAAAAACTGGCGCATAATATCCCGGCGCTTGGCCCCAATCGCCTTGCGAATCCCGATTTCACGCGTGCGCTCCGTCACGGACACGAGCATGATGTTCATCACCCCGATCCCTCCGACAATCAGCGAGATCGCTGCAATGCCGGACAAGAGCGCCGTCATCGAGCTCGATACTTCCTGTGCCGTGCTCAAGATGTCGGATTGAGACCGGATGCGAAAATCGTCTTCCGCTTGCGGCCGCAGGTTGTGCTGGACACGCAGCGTCTGGCGAATGTCTTGCTCCGCCGTTTCCATCAAGTCGGAGGACGCCGCCGAAACGTAGATCGTGCCGACGTTTTTGCCCCCTGTCAGACGGCTCATCGCAGTCGTAATCGGGATGAGAATCCTGTCGTCGTTGTTCGTCATGCCGGAGCTGCCCTGACTTTTTAACACGCCGATGATCGTAAACGGCACACGATTGATCTGCACCGTTTGCCCCACCGGGTTTGTCGTCGTGTCCTTGAACAGGTTGCTGACGACCTCTGTCCCGACGACTGCGACATTAAACTGCCGCGTCACCTCGAAGTTCGTGAAAAACCGCCCTTGTGCCACCTCTGCATTGCGCACGCTTAAAAAATCGGCGGTCGTTCCCTCCAGCGTGCTGGAATAGTTGCTGCTGCCCCAGACGATCTGGGCGCGGCCGTTGACACTCGGTGCGACTCCGGCTACCGATTCGTGTTCCGCGATCGCTTCTGCGTCCGCCATCGTCAACGTATTCAGCGACCCGGCTCCCAGGCTGACCCGCCCTTGCGTCGCCTGTCCTGGCGAGACAATCAGCAGATTGCTGCCCAGGCCGTTGATCTGCGAGGCGACAGAAGAGGAAGTCCCCTCCCCGATCGCGACCATCGCAATAACAGCGGCTACCCCGATAATAATGCCCAGCATCGTGAGCACAGAGCGCAAGCCGTTTGTCCGGATGCTGCGAAACGATATGCGCACACACTCGATCAAGCTCATGTTCTCACTTCCTCTGTCCACGCTCTTCTGCGCTCTTTTACCACTTCGTCGGCGATGATCTGTCCGTCGCGAAAACGGACAATCCGCTTGGCATACTCGGCAATATCCGGTTCATGCGTGACGAGAATAACCGTCTTGCCTTCGTCATTGAGCCGCTGAAAAATGCCCATGATCTCTTCGCTCGTCTTCGTATCCAATGCGCCAGTCGGCTCGTCCGCGAGCAAAATGACCGGATCATTGACCAGCGCCCGGGCGATGGAAACCCGCTGCTGCTGGCCGCCTGACAGCTCGTTTGGCTTGTTGTACAACCGCTCCGCCAGCCCTACGCTGACCAGCGCCTTGATCGCTCTCTCCCTGCGCTCCTTGGCAGGCGTGCCGCCGTACAGCATCGGCAGCTCTACATTTTCCACCGCTGTCGTGCGCGGGAGCAGATGGAAGTTTTGAAAAACAAAGCCGATCTTCTGATTGCGGATCTCTGCCAGCTCGTCATCGTGCGCCTCGGACACAGGGTAGCCGTCCAAATAAAACTCCCCCGACGTCGGCTTGTCAAGGCAGCCGATCACGTTCATCATCGACGACTTGCCAGAGCCGGACGGCCCCATGATCGCCACAAAGTCGCCTTCCTCAATAGTCAGACTGACACCGCGCAGTGCGTAAATTTCCTGGTCGCCGATCTGATACTGCTTTTTCAGGTCTTCGATTTGTATGACTGGTCTCATCTTCTCATCGTCCCCTCATCTGGCCGCCTCCGCCGCCGGGGAAGACGCCAAAGCCGGGCATTCCGCCAGTCATTCCGCCTCCCATGCGGACACCGTTTTGATTGGCTGTCGACGAGCTTGTACTTATGCTGATCGGGATGACGACTCTGTCCCCTTCCTTCAGGCCTTCCACCACTTCCACCCGATCCGCCGCAAAGAACCCGATCTTGATCGGCACGAACTGGTACGGCATGGAAGCCATTCTGCCTTCTCTTGCGGTCGTGCGTTCTCCTGCCTGATTCCCTTGCGGCTTTGCTTGCGCCTCTGACCTGGCCTCGGACTGTCCACTGGCATTGCCCGCTGCTTTGGCACTGTTCTCACCTGCGGACATCAGGTAGACGCCGTCCTTGCCGTTTTGCGTCTGCAAGGCAGCGGCTGGCAAGTACAGCACATCTTTGTGCGTTCCCAGTTCAATCGTAACGTTCATCGTCATCCCGATCTTCAGCTTGCTGTCCTTGTTTGTGACCGATAGCAGCACATCATAGCTGGTGACACCGGAATCCGTCTTCGCCTCCGGGTATATCAGCTTGACTTTTCCGGTAAAGGTATCATCCGGATACGAGCTGGTCGTAAACGACACGGGCAAGCCTTCTTTTACTTTTCCGATGTCGCTCTGGCTGATCTGGGCCAGTACCTCCAGCTCGCCGGAATCGGAATTATCCATAATAATAAAATCATTGCCTGGAATCTCGCCGACGTTGCCGTTCACCTGGACGATCACCCCGTCCATCGGCGCTCGCAGTGTCACGGCGTTCAGCGCCTTTTGCGCTTTTTGCAACTCGGCCTTCGCCTGTTCCACGGCAGCCTTCGCCGCGAGAATCGTCGCCGCATCCGGCCCTTCCAGTGCTTCATTCAACGCCTCCTGTGCCGTCTGATAGGAAGCGAGTGCCTGCTCGACCTTTACGCCAGACTGCGAGTTCGCCTGTCCGGCTGTCAGCACGGCCGAGTTGTAATCCCGCTTCGCCTGCTCCAAAGCGTTGCGCGCGTTGTCGTACTCGGTCTGCGAGATCGCCCCTGCCTCAAACAGCACCTTTTGCGAGTCAAACGTTTTCTGGGCGTTGTCGAGATTGTCCTTCGCCTTGGCGAGATCGTTTGTCGCCTTTTGCCCGTCGATATTTTGCTTCGCCAGCTCCAGCTCGTTTTTCGCCTGCGTGACAGCCGCCTGCAGCGAGCTGATCTCAGCCGCGCTTTTGCGCTTTTGCGCCTCTTCCAGCTTGGCTTGTGCAGACAGCAAATTCGCCTGGGCGTTGTTCACCTGGATTTTGGCGACGGAATCATCCATCGTAGCCAGCACTTGCCCCGCCTTCACGCGATCGCCGATTTTGACCTGGATCGTCGAGATGGCATCCTTGGCGTCTTCTGCGTCTGAAAACGAGAGCGAGGAACGCTTGGAAGCCTGAACGGTCCCTGACGCCAGCACCGTTTCCGAAACATCGCCCCTTTTCACCGTGACAATCCGATACGCTGCCTGTGCCCGTTCCGGCGTCAAAAGCGTCTGGTATCCGAACACGCCACCTCCCGTAATCACCGCGACAGCCAGTCCGATGATGACCCATTTCTTCTTGCTATTTCGCGTCCCCGAAAACAACGTCCGCTTTTTCTCCGATTGCGTCACACCAAATCCTCCTGCCATTGCAAAATGACCGGGAAGCAGCTTGGCTTCCCTGTAGCGATCAATATACGGAACGAATACGTCAGGGAAAAGTCAGATGGAAGGGAATGGTGTGAAAAGCAAAAATCGACCAGCTCATTTGTCTGGTCGACTGTACCCTTTGTGGTTAGGCTCGCAAAATCAACGTAAACGTACTTCCTGACCGGCTGCTTTCCGAGAGCAGCAGCGTGCCCCCCAGCGCGTGCGCGATCATTTTGCTGAACGACAGGCCAAGGCCGAGCCCGCGGACGAGATGCTTCTTTTCCTCGCCCCGGTAAAAACGCTCGAAAATAAGCTTCTGCTCCGCTTCCGGGATGCCCGAGCCTGTATCTTTGACATCAATGCGAATTTCATCGCCCGTACGAGACAGGGAAACGACGATTTTTCCGGCCGAGTTCATGGCTTGCGCGGCGTTGTTTAACAGGTTGTACAAAATTTGCTGCACACGAAGCGGATCGGTGTGTGCCATGATCGGCTCCTCCGGCTTGACGATGGACAGCTCAATCTGCTCGGCCTCCTGTACGATCTGCCACTGATGGGTAATCTCCTGTACCAGCTCGTACATGTTTTGCTGCTCGCGGCGAATGCGAATATCTCCGACGACAAAAGAGTTGAAGTCGAGCAAATCCTCGACCATTTTTTGCAGCCGGGCCGTTTCCTTCGAGCAAATCTCCAGAAACTCCTTCGCTTCCTCGCCGCCGACGATGTCGTCCTTGACCGCCTGCACCAGCCCACTGATCGACGTGACAGGCGTTTTCAGCTCATGCGTCACTCCGGCCAACAGCTCGGTGCGCATCAGCTCCAGCTGCCGCAGGCGATCCGCCATTTCCTTGAACGAGTGGATCAGCTCGTAAATCTCTTCCTCGCGCCTGTCTTTTTGCAGATGAATGTCGTAATTGCCCATGACGATCTGCTTGGCTGCGTCTGCCACGTCCTTGATCGGCGTCGACAGCTTTTTCGTCAATCGATAGATGACGAGCCAGCCGAGCAGTCCAAGGCTGATGAGCATGATGAACAAAAGCTGAAACTCGGTCGTGCTGCGCGTCAAATCCTGCATCGGCGTAAACAGCATGACCCAGCCGACCGTTTGCTGGTTGACCCGGATGCTTTTTTTCACAAAAAGCAGCTTTTCTCCCCGTCCCAGCTCCAGCTGCGACATGCTTTCGTCGGCTTCTACCAGATCGCGGGCCATCCGCCTGAGCTCGGAGCTGAACGGCCCCGGCCCGCTGAACACCGCGCGGCGATCCGCATCCAAAATGACCATGAACGGCTTGTAGTTGACGCGCAGCGACTCCTGGCGGCTGTCGAGCAGGCGGAACAAAAATGGCTCCATGATAACCCGCCCATTGGCATCCACTACGCGATCAGACACCTCGGCTGCCATCAGCCGCATGAAGTCCAGCCGCTTTTGCTTCTCACTGTAGTTGATCCAAAGGCTGGAA
Organism: Brevibacillus gelatini; assembly: GCF_003710935.1. GTDB lineage: Bacteria > Bacillota > Bacilli > Brevibacillales > Brevibacillaceae > Brevibacillus > Brevibacillus gelatini. The sequence goes on along the minus strand of NZ_RHHS01000027.1, from coordinate 136,003 downwards.
GCGATGCCGATGAACAAAAGGCCGATGCAAAGGGTGATTAAATACCGGGTCGTCCAATAGCGAAACAGGGAAATGCGCTTTTTCTCACTCATAGACGCAAAGCTTGTAACCCAAGCCACGGTACGTGCGGATTTCCCCTTCGGACGCAGGCCAGTTTTCCAGCGCTCGGCGGATACGCTTGATGGCGAGGTCCACGGCACGGTCGCTGCCCTCGTAATCCATTCCCCACACTTGCTCAATCAGTTGCTCCCGCGTAAACGTCTGATTTTTGTACTGGGCGAGAAACAGAAACAGCGACAAATCTTTTGGCGTAAACGACAGTTCAACGCCGTGCAGCGTAACCGTATACGCCTTGAAGTCAATTTTCAGGCTGCCGAACTGCTTGACCTGATCTCCTTCGATAATTTGCTTGGAGCGGCGCAGCACAGCCTTGACACGGGCCACGACTTCATCGGCAATAAACGGCTTGGTGATGTAGTCGTCCGCTCCCTGATTCAGCCCGGCAAGCTTGTTGTCGATATGCCCGAGCGCCGTCAGCATGATGACGGGACAAGAGCTTTTCGACCGTATGTATTCCAAAATGCTCCACCCGCTCCGGCCCGGCAGCATGACGTCGAGCAGCACCAGGGCGGGATTGAACGAGTCGAACTTGTGCTGGGCCTCGTCTCCGTTGAACGCCTGCTCGACTGAAAACTGATGCTTTTCCAAATACGCCTTCAACACCCGAGAGATGGGCAACTCGTCTTCCACGATCAGGATATTGGTCATTCCAGTTTCGCTCCCCTCAAAACGGACAGGTCTACTCTCTTTAGCGTAGGACATGAATATGTCAAGCAAATGTCTAGTACATGAGCTTGCACACCGATAAAATGAAGGAAGCCGTAGCTAACAGGGAGGTTTGATTCATGAAACGTTTGACTCCGGAAGAAAAAAACGGTCTGTACAAGGCTATCAGCAATCGTCGCGATATACGCACGTTTCGCCCTGATCCGATTCCGCCTGAAAAAATTGCCATGATTTTGGCCGCTGCCCATCACGCCCCTTCCGTCGGATTCATGCAGCCGTGGAATTTTATTCTCGTAGAGGACGAGCCGACCAAGCAGGCGCTGGCTGACTGTGCAGACAAGGAGCGGCGCGCTCTCGCCATCCACTACGAAGGAACTGGGCGCGAAGCTTCTTTTCTCGCGCTGAAAGTTCAAGGCATCATGGAAGCGCCGCTCACGATCTGCGTCACCTGCGACCCGACACGCGGCGGCGATCACGTGCTCGGGCGCAATTCGATTCCCGAGACAGACATCATGTCGGTCAGTTGTGCCATCCAAAACATGTGGCTCGCAGCGTACGCGGAAGATTTGGCGATGGGATGGGTCAGCTTTTACAAAAAAGCGGACGTCCGCCGCATCCTGAACATCCCGCCGCACATCGATCCGGTAGCGCTGTTGTCCATCGGCTATACCGATCATTACCCGGATCGGCCGCTTTTGGAGATACACCAATGGGCAAAGCGGGAGGACCTGCAGCAGTTGATCTATCGCGGTCGCTGGGGAAACAGCGCTTCCGACAAACAAAAAGGACTGCCCGATGAAGAGGCAGCCCCAAGAAAATAGAGAGGGTAGTACGTGAATCGCGTCATGTTCTTGACGGACGCAAAACGCGTGAAAGTTTCAGTTTGCAGCCGACTTGCGCACATGGAACTAGGAAGTTGGGAAATATCGCCCTGAGCCTGGTTGCGCCCGTCGGCTTTTTCTGGTTCGATCTCTACAAAAGCGGCAGGCCCGCAAAGCCCCAATGGACTATTTCTGCGGGCGCACCCGGTTCGTCGGGATCGCGGCGAGCGGATCATCCGGCCAGTAATGCTTCGGGTAGCGCCCTTTCAAGTCTTTTTTCACCTCAAAGTACGTCTGCTGCCAAAAGCTGGCCAAGTCTCGCGTCACCTGCACCGGACGCTGTGCCGGGGAGAGCAGGTGCAGCGTCAGCGGCACCTTGCCCCGGCCGATGCGCGGTGTATCGTGCCAGCCGAACAGCTCCTGCAGCTTCACAGACAGGCACGGCGCGGCAGGGTCGCTGTAGTCGACAGCGATTTTCGAGCCGCTTGGAACGATGATATGCGCAGGTGCGTACTCATCCAGCTGCTGCCGTTCTTCCCAGCTCAACATCCCTTCCAGCACCGCAGTCATGGACAGCTCTTGCAGTTCGTCTTTTTTGCGCATGCCGTACACATGCGGCGCAAGCCATTCCTCCAGCGTGTCGAGCAAGGCTTCGTCATCTGCCCTGGGCCAGTCCGGCAAAATGCTGTGCATGAACTGCAGCCGCTCTCTGAACTGGCGGGCGTGACGGCTCCACGGCAAAAGCTCCAGCCCTTCCGTCCGGATGCCCGCAAGCAGAGCCTGCAGCACTGCATCGGCTTCCGCTTCTGCCGCCACCTCCTGCAAGACGAATGCCCCGAGCTTTTTTCGCGTACGCGCCCGCACCGCCTGAGCGGAACGGTCCCACCAGACAGACGTTTCCTCCGTGATTTGCCCCGACCAGTCACGGTACAGGTCGCTTTCCTCCACCGCTGCTGCGAGCATGATCCGGCTGTCCGCTCCCTGATCGTCCAACAGCGGCGCGACTACATACGGGGCAAAAGCCAAAGGCTGTTCAACCGCAAACGCCGCGCCGCGGCCATTTCGCAGCAAGTATCGCCCGTCTCCCCGGCGCTGGGCGATCCGGTCCGGGTAGGCAAAGGCCAACAGCCTGCCCGTCTGGCTAATGTCCACCACGTTTTCAACCGTACTCGCGCTTCCCCACTGCCGCTTGAGTTGCGCCGCTTCGCTCCACAGCCGCCGACAAAGTGCTTCATCCACCTGTCCTTCCGCACCAGCGCGTGTCCCGTCTTTTTTTCCGGCGACGAGCCGCAAAAGCTCTACCCGCGAGCTGATGTCCGCGTCGGCAAAAGCCGCTCGGCCCCGGACGATATCCCGCTCTTCCAGCAGTACGGCCAGTTCGCAGGCCAGCTCTCCAAGCCCGATCTTGCCCGCTTGTTGAATCATGTGCCCAAGCCTTGGATGCAGCCCCATCCCGGCCAGCACTCGGCCGTGTGCGGTAATCTGGCTGTGCCCGTCCAGCGCCCCCAGTTGCTGAAGCAACTCCCGCGCCTGGGCCAAAGCGGCTTTTGGCGGAACATCCAGCCATTGCAACTCCTCCACCTCCTTTACGCCCCAGGCTGCCAGTTCCAGGGCGAGCGGGGCGAGGTCTGCTTCTGTGATTTCCGGTGGCTCGTGCGCTGCAAGCCTCCGGTCCTCCTGCTCTGTCCACAGCCGGTAACAGACACCTGCTTCAAGCCTGCCTGCCCTCCCTCTGCGCTGGTCGGCAGCCGCCCGCGACACCCGAACCGTCTCCAGCCTCGTCATCCCGGTGCGCGAAGAAAAGCGCGGCAGCCTTTTCCAACCGCTGTCAATCACGATTCGCACGCCCTCGACGGTCAGGCTCGTCTCCGCAATCGAGGTGGCGAGCACAACTTTTCGCTCGCCCGCTTGGCCCGGTTGAATCGCCGCATCCTGCTCGTGCTGCGCCAGCGCCCCGTACAGCGGGCAGACGCGCACGTTTGCAGCGAGCCCGCTTTTGGCCAGCAATGCCTGCGTCGTGCGAATTTCTTTGGCTCCCGGCAAAAACACGAGCACATCCCCAGGCTCCTCCGCCAACGCCGCCAAAACGGTGCGGGTGACTGCTTCCTCGACCGCGCCCGTCCACGGCTTCGGCAAAAAGCGTGTCTCGACGGGAAACGCTCTGCCTTCACTCACGATGACAGGAGCATCCCCCAGCAGGCGGGCGACAGGCTCCGCCGCCAGTGTCGCCGACATGACCAGAATGCGCAAGTCTTCGCGAAACAAGCTTTGCGCCTGCAAGCTGAGCGCCAGTCCCAGATCGGCATGCAGGCTCCGTTCGTGAAACTCGTCGAAAATGAGCAGGCCGACACCTGCAAGTTCGGGATCGTCCTGGAGCATCCGCGTCAATATTCCTTCCGTTATCACTTCAATTCGCGTGCGCGGGCCGACTCGCGTATCGTGCTTGACCCGATACCCTACCGTCTCGCCCACTTGCTCGCCAAGCTGCCGCGCCATGTAGTCCGCAGCCGCCCGCGCTGCCAGCCGCCGCGGCTCCAGCATGAGAATGCGTTTTTCTGATAGCCATGCCTGCTCCAGAAAAGCGAGCGGCACCCTGGTTGTTTTCCCTGCTCCGGGAGCGGCGACCAGGACGGCGCTGCTGCTTTTGGCGAGCGCCGCGGTCAGCTCCGGCAATACTGCATCGATCGGCAATTGCTTCATCTTTTTCCACCTCTTGTCCGGACCATTCTGTAACCATCATACACGATCGGCAGGCCAGGAAACGAAATTGCGAAATGACTGAATAATCCCCCCATGTCATGGAAGCCATCGGCACAAGTCACGTCTCCGAACTGCAAGCAGCATGAGATAGGCAGACTTTTCGCAAAAAATCTTCTAAAATAAAGAAAACGAGCTTGTCAGGGAAAGGACGAAATCACGCATGGCAATCAAAAAAATCGAGCACGTCGGGCTGATGGTCAAAGATTTGGAGGCGTCCATCGCCTTTTACACGAAAGTGATCGGCATGGAGCTGAAAGGGACACTCGTGCATTCCAATCAGATTATTACGCTTGCTTTTCTCGGGTTTCCCGGCAGCACAGAAACCGAGCTGGAGCTGATTCACGGCTACAACGACGCGCTGCCGGAGGAAGGCAAGGTGCATCATCTCGCGTTTGCGGTAGATAACCTCGAAGCCGAGATCGAGCGGCTGAAACAGCTTGACGTCTCCTTCATCGACGAAGCGATCACGACGCTGCCCAACGGCTCCCGCTACATGTTTTTCCGCGGGCCGGACGGCGAATGGCTGGAGTTGTTTGAGAGTACGCGCTAAGGCAAAACGAAGACCATCCGGCTGATTTTCGGCCCGGATGGTCTTCGTTGCTGTCATTACTGGTTTCCGACGTTGATGAACGGAGTCACGCCGCCTGTGACGTTCGGCAGCTTGCCGTCCCACTTGCGAATCGCTTCCAGCTGCGCTTCGATCTGTCTGAGCTGAATCAGCTCCGGTGTAACCTCCTGCTTTTGCAGGCGCAGTGCTTCGGCCTGTGCCTGCGCGCGCGTGATCTCCTGTTCCTTTTCGATCTTGATCCGCTCCAGGTCGAGCTTCGACTTGAGCGCCTGCTGCTCAGCTATTTGCTTCGACTCGATTGCGCGGTTAAACTCATCGCTGAACGTAAACTCGCGAATGTTGATCTCATCGAGAATGATGTGGTAGGCAGACAGCTTTTGCCGCAGCGCTTCCTTGACTTTGCTGCTCACCTCGGAGCGCTTGGAGATCAATTCTTCTGCCGTGTACTGCGCCGTGACCGCTTTCAGCGCTTCGGCGATCGCCGGGTCGACAATGCGGCTGTTGTATTCCAGCCCCACCTGCTGGTACAGCTTGTTGACGTTTTCGCTGTCCAGATGGTGGTTGACCGCAATGGTCGTCGAGACGGTTTGCAGGTCACGCGAAGCAGACGTTTGGCTCGACTCGGATTTTTGTACCCGTACCTCCATCGGAATGACGGTTTGGATAAAAGGAATTTTAAAGTGCATGCCTTCCTGCAATACTTTTGGCTGTACCGCGCCCAACTGCAGCACGACACCGCTATGCCCCGCTGATATGATCGTGAACGATTGGGTCCCGAGAAAGACCAATACGGCAAGGACGAGAATGGTTGTGAGCAGCTTACCCCCGGCTTGGAACGGATTCATTTTCACTACGTTGTTGTCGTTCATGTTCCGCCTCCCCTTTTTATCTGTTCGTTTATACATACGGGTCAGCAGACGCCAAGTTTCAACAACTTTCTGTCTTTGCTGCCGCAAGCAGCACCTTCCCCATGCGCTCGGCCTCGATTTTGCACAGTTCAAACTCGACCTCGCCGGATACGTGGGAAATCAGTTGGATGACTTCCTCGCAGCCGTGGCTGCAGATGAGAAACTGCTCCCACTTCACTTCCGAGCGCGGCACTTTTCTGGCCGAAAAGCCGCTTTGAAAACCGCCAATGGTCATCGATTCATCTCTACTCCTTTCGTTCTTTGCACAAGCATGAGGCTGAACAAGAAGCGCGTAGCCGTACAACAAAAGCAAGCGCTCGCGACGCCGTCGTCATCGAACATGGCAAGCTCGCTATCGCCAATCCGCAATACACGCTCGACCTGCCGGAAGCGATCCGCTCCGTGCGCCGCCTGCTCGACTACGAGATCGAGCAGATCGTCTGCTACCACGGGGGGCTGCTTGTATCAGGATGATGCGGCGTACAAGTTCTTGAACTGGTTGTAAAACAACTGGTAGTACATTCCTTTTTGCGCGAGCAGATCGTCGTGGCTGCCTTTTTCCACAATCTCCCCGCGATCCACGACCATGATCGTATCGGCGTCGCGGATCGTGCCGAGCCTGTGCGCGATCACGAAGCTCGTGCGTCCTTCCATGACCTTTGCAAGCGCATCCTGGATAATCAGCTCTGTCCGCGTGTCGATGCTGCTCGTCGCCTCGTCGAGAATCAGCAGCGCCGGGCGGGCGAGAATCACGCGGGCAATCGCCAAAAGCTGGCGCTGCCCCTGGCTCAAATTGCCGCCGTTTTCCGTCAACTGCGTATCGTAGCCTTTGGGCAGCCGATTGATGAACACATCGGCATGCGCCATTTTCGCGGCTGCCTCGACCTCGGCGTCTGTCGCGTCAGGCTTGCCGTACATGATATTTTCCTTGATCGTCCCGGAAAACAGGTACGTGTCCTGCAAAACGAAGCCAAAGCTTCTGCGCAGGCTGTCCCGTGTGTATTCGCGGATGTCTTTGCCGTCGAGGTAGATCGTTCCTTCCGTCACATCGTAAAAACGCGTCAGCAAATTGACGATGGTCGTTTTGCCCGCACCCGTCGGACCGACCAGAGCCGTCATGCTTCCCGCCTGCGCCTCGAAGCTGACGTTTTGCAAAATCGGCTGGTCAGGGCGATAGCCGAAGCTCACCCGGTCGAATACAACGTGTCCTTTTGGCTGCGCGAGCACAGCGGCGTCCGGGGCATCGAGCGTTTCCTCCCGCTCATCCAGCACCTCGAACACCCGCTCCGCGCCCGCTACGCCGGACTGCAGCACGTTGAAAATGTTGGCGAGATCGTTTAACGGGCGGACAAACTGCCGCGAATAGCTGAGAAAGCTGGCGATCACCCCGACGGTAATCATCCCTTTGACTGCCAGTATCCCTCCGACAATGGCCACAACCGCAAAGCCAAGGTTGTTAATCACGTTCATAATCGGCATCAAAAAGCCCGACCAGATTTGCGCCTTCATTCCGACCTTGCACAGCCTGTCGTTGATCGCGGCAAAGTCGGCAATCGCTTTTTCCTCGTGGTTGAACGCCTTGACGACCTGAATCCCGGAAATCGTCTCTTCAATGTGACCGTTCAGCTTGCCCAGCTCGCTTTGCTGATGTTTGAACAGCACACTGGTTCGCTTCGCAATCGTACGGGTGAGCAAAAAGACGAGCGGCACCGTAATCAGGCAGGCGAGTGTGAGGATCGGCGAGAGCACGAGCATCATCACCAGTGATCCGGCGATTGCGATGACCCCGGACATCAACTGTGTCGTCGACTGCGAGATCGAGTTGCTGACGTTGTCAATATCGTTGGTCAGGCGGCTCATCAGCTCGCCGTGCGTGCGCGAGTCGAAAAAGGCAATCGGCAGCTTTTGCAGCTTTTCAAACAAAGCTTGCCGCATGTTGGTCACGATCCGCTGCGTGATGCCCGCGATCAGCCAGCCCTGCAAAAACGTCAAGGCTCCGTCTGCGATGTACGAGCCGAGCAACGCGAGAATGATGATCGACAAAAAGCTGAACGACTGTTCTATGCCTGTCATTGCGTCGATTGCCTTTCCGATCAGGTACGGAGCCGAGAGCATCAGCAACCCGTCTGCGCAGACAATGGCGAACACGAGCGGCAGCCATCTTTTTTCCCGTCCGAACGCTTGCCAGAGCCTTTTTACTGTAGCGGAAAAGTTTTTCGGCTTGCTCACCGGCCCCCGCGCTCCGCCATGTCTGAAGCCGCGGCCCGGACCGGGAGCAAAAACCGGAAGTTCTTTTTGCTGCTTGCTCATCCTAGCCCACCTCCTTGCCAATTTGCGACGTAAATATTTCCTGGTAAACCCGGCACGTAGCCAGCAGCGTTTCATGCGTGCCGATTCCGGCGACCTCTCCGTCGTCGAGCACGATGATCTTGTCGGCATCCATCACTGAGGTGATCCGCTGCGCGATCAGGATGCAGGTCAGCCCTTTTGCGTAGGTTTGCAACGCTTCCTTGATCTTGCTTTCCGTCGCGACGTCAACCGCGCTCGTGCTGTCGTCGAGAATGAGAATCTCCGGCTTTTTCACCAACGCCCTGGCGATGGAGATGCGCTGTTTCTGCCCGCCGGAAAAATTGACTCCGCCTTGGCCGACACGCGTCTGGTAGCCTTCCGGTGTCGCTGCAATAAACTCGTGGGCTTGCGCCATCCGGGCCGCTGCTTCCACTTCCGCCTCCGTGGCATCCTCTTTGCCCCAGCGGATGTTTTCCAGCACGGTTCCCGTAAACAGCGTCGTCTTTTGCGGAACGATTGCTATTTTTTCCCGCAGCCTGGCCGGATCAACCTCGCGGACATCCCGGCCGTTTACGCGAACCGTCCCTGCCGTCACATCGTAGAAGCGTGGAATCAGGTTGACCAGGCTGCTTTTCCCCGACCCGGTCGAGCCGATGATTCCCACTGTCTCTCCGGGCAGGCACGAAAACGAAATACGCTTCAACACAGGCTGTCCATCCTCGCCCTCGTACGAAAAGCTGACCTCATCAAAGTCGATCCGGCCTTTTTCTTCTCCCGGCTCCTGGCCAAGTGCTGCGTCCTCTTTCCAGCTCATCCGGTTTTCTTCGGCGAAAACTTCGGCGATCCGCCCTGCCGACGCCCTGGCCCGCACGAACATGTTGAACACCATGGAGATCATCATCAGGGAAAACAAGATTTGTGTCATGTAGTTGATGAACGCGATAATGTGGCCGACCTGGATATTTCCCTGCTCCACGCCGAGGCCGCCCAGCCAGAGCACGGCGACAATCCCCAGGTTGACCACAAGCATGATCGCCGGACTGAACACGGACATGACGCGGGTTGCAGACAGCGACTTCGTTTGCAGCTCTTCGTTGGCCCGCGTGAACTTGCCAACCTCGAAATCAAAGCGGTTGAACGCCTTGACGACCCGCACCCCCGCCAAATATTCGCGCATCGCTCCATTTACCCGGTCCAATGCTTGCTGCACCTTGAGAAAAAGCGGAAAGCCGATTTTCAGATTCAAAAAGATCAGCAAGCCGACAATCGGCACGACGACAGCGAGTACGACCGCCAAATCCGGGTTCAACTGCGTCGCCATGAACAGTCCCCCGATGCACACCAGCGGCGCTTTGACGAAAATGCGCATCATCCCGTTGGCAAACATCTGTATCTGATTGACATCATTTGTCAGGCGGGTGACAAGCGAAGCCCGGTCGAACTTGTTGAGACTGTCAAACGACAAGGACTGCACCTTGGCAAACAAATCAAATCGCAACTGCGACCCGAAGTTTTGCGACACATAACTGGCAAACACGTTGCGCATGGAGGCGGCGACAGCGCCAACCGCCGTAATCAAGAGCATCAGTCCCCCGGTTTTCAGCACGTAATCCATGTCGCGCTGCGCCACTCCGATGTCGATAATCCGCGACATGATGGTCGGCATAAACAGATCACACAGCGCCTCCACCATCAAAAAGATAATGGTGATGCTCGCCAGCACGCCGTATTTCTTTATGTATTTTCGATAAAACCGCATGTGTTCACCTCACCTCTACGTTCCACGATACCTGCTGGCATGAAAAAAGTCACGCGGGGAGTTACGGCAAAAAGCAGTCGCCGTCTTGTTGCCTCTTGCTTTTTTCTTCCAATCCGCTATATTAGGTATTAGCTAAAAATATTAGGTAATGCCTAATTTTCTTGCCGACTGGCAAAAGGAGAGGGGGAACGGGAAGGCATGCTTGTCTGGATGTTGCGGAAAGTAATGGCTGACAGAGGCATCTGGTCCGGGGCGGCGCTCGCACGTCTCTTGAAGGAGAAGGCGGGCTATGAGATTTCGGCTCCGTCGATCAGCGCGCTGCTCAACGGCCAGCCGAAGCAAATGAAGGCCGACACGCTGGATGCGCTATGCACGGCGTTGGAATGCACGCCGAACGATCTGTGGGTGCATACCCCACCCTCACGAAAGGAAGAGACGTAATTTGCATACTTTGGAGGTAGAAAGCAGATGGCAGTAAAAACAATCCTCCCTTTTGGAGATCCGATTTTACGCAAAACGGCAAAGCCCGTCACCGAGTTCAATGACAGGCTGGGCAAGCTGTTGGACGATATGGCGGAGACACTCTACGCCAAGGAAGGCCGGGCAGGGCTGGCCGCGCCGCAAGTCGGCTTTTTGAAGCGCGTGATCGTCATGGATTGCGGAGACGGGCTAATCGAACTGGTTAACCCGGAAATTTTGGAGATGGACGGGGAGCAGATCGGGCCGGAAGCATGCCTGTCTTTTCCCGGGTACTCGGGCATTGTGAAGCGCGCCCAGTACGTGAAAATCCAGAGCGCAAACCGTGCGGGCGAAACGTTCACGCTGGAGGGCGAAGGCTTTTTGGCCCGCTGTATCCAGCATGAGATCGACCATTTGAACGGCGTGCTGTTCGTGGACCGGATCGAGGGGGACAAGCTGTACAACGACCAGACGAAGCGCAAAGTGAATCTCATGGACGTTTGGCAGTTGACGAAAAAGCAATTGTAAACGGCACGAAGGAGCAAAACGCCAAAAAATCCACCTGACGATGCAAGGTGGATTTTTTGGCGTCTTTCGGCGTGTGAAAGCTACGCAAACACAATCGTCTTGTTCCCGTACACAATCACTTTGTCCTCGACGTGCCAGGAGATCGCCTGGGCCAGGACGTTGCGCTCGACGTGGCGGCCGGCCACTTTCAAATCTTCCTCGGTATAGCGATGGTTGACGCGAATGACGTCCTGCTCGATAATCGGCCCTTCGTCCAGATCGTTGGTGACGTAGTGGGCAGTCGCCCCGATCAGCTTTACGCCGCGCATGAAGGCGCGTTTGTACGGATTGGCCCCGATGAACGCGGGCAAAAACGAATGATGGATGTTGATAATCTGGTTCGGGTAATGCGCGATGAAGCGCGGGGACAAAATTTGCATGTACCTGGCCAGGACGATGAAGTCGACGTTGCCCTGCAACAGCTCCAGCGCCTTGCGCTCCGCCTCTTCCTTGCTCTGGGTAGTGAGCGGAATGTGGTAAAAAGGAATTCCGTACGCTTCCACCGTCTCTTTTGCGTCCGGATGATTGCTGATGACCATGGGTATATCCACGCGGATTTCCTGCGACTTGACGCGCCAGAGCAATTCGACGAGACAGTGGTCCATTTTCGAGACGAAAATCGCCATGCGCTTTTTCTGGCTTTCTTTGCTGAGCCGCCAGTCCATCGGGTAATCCTTGGCCATTTTCGCCAGGTCCTGCTCAAGTTGTCCGAACGATTCGGACAGCGTCTCCAGATCAAACAAAATGCGCATGAAAAACATGCCGTCGCGCGGGTCTGTCGTATGCTGGTCGAACTGCACGATGTTCGCTTTGTAGCTGAATAACAGGTTGGAGACGGCCGAGATGATCCCCAGCCGCTCCGGGCACGAAATGAGCAGGATCGCCCGATTTTCGTTTTTTGCAGGCTCTTGGTTCATATAGGTTCCTCCCGTTCTGGATGCTTTTCCCTTTTCCATAGACTGCCCAATCCGTCGGGAGCATTTACGCTCATTCCTCCAAGGCAAATTCGGCGTATTGTTTGGCCGTAAGCAGTTCGGACAGCTCACTCGGGTCGCTGATTTCCACGACAATCATCCAGCCTTTTTGGTACGCATCCGTGTTGATGATCTCCGGGCTGTCTTCCAGCTCGCTGTTTACTTCCACGACTTTGCCGCTGACTGGCGAAAACAGGTCCGATACGGCCTTGACCGACTCTACCGTGCCCATGGTTTGATTAGCGACCACTTCGGTACCCACCTGCGGAAGCTCGACAAACACGAGGTCCCCCAGTTGACTTTGGGCAAAATCGGTAATCCCTACGCGCACGCGCGTCTCGCTGAGCACCTCTACCCACTCGTGCTCCTTGCTGTACAGCCAGTTTTCTACAACTTTACTCATGTCTACTCTCCTCCGTATCGTTTTATTTCATGATTCTCTCTTTGACGGCTGAGCCTGTCGGCGTGACGGCCAGCCCGCCCAGCGCGGTTTCGCGGTAAGCACGCGGCATTTTTTTCCCAATCTCGTACATCGCCCCGATCACTTCATCGCACGGAATCTGGCTCTCGATCCCGGCCAGGGCAATATCGGCGGCGGAAAAGGCGAGCGAGGAACCGAGCACATTGCGCTTGATGCACGGAACCTCTACCAGTCCGGCAACCGGGTCACAGACGAGGCCGAGCATGGACTTCAAGGCGATGGCCGCAGCATGCACGGCCTGGCGCGGCGTTCCCTGCTTTGTCTCGACGATGGCCGCAGCAGCCATGGCCGTCGCCGAGCCGACTTCCGCCTGGCATCCCCCTGCCGCTCCCGAGATAAAGGCGCGGTTGGCGATCACATAGCCGATGGCGCTCGCCGTGAACAGCGCCATCACCAGATGCTCGAACGTATACTTTTGATTTTCATGCAGCGAAAACAGGCAGCCGGGCAAAATCCCTGCCGAGCCTGCTGTCGGCGTCGCAACGATGATTCCCATTCGCGCGTTCATTTCCGAGGTGGCGAAGGCAAACTTCATCGCGTCCCCGACAATCTGCCCCGTGAGTTGCTCGCCTTTTTCCAGATAGCGCTCCAGTTTGTAGGCATCCCCGCCAGATATGCCGCTTGGCGCCAGCGTGCGATCCGCTACCCCCTGGTCAATCGCCTCTTTCATCCTGACCAGCCGCTGCTTCATCCCTTCGACAATCTCCTGCTCCGGCCGGCCGCTTTTTGAGCTCTCGCGGGCCACCATCACTTCCGCTATGCTTTTGTTCGTCGCTTCACAAAGAGCCAACAGCTCTTCCATGGAGGCAAAGTCCATCTTATGCACCTCCTGCCACAGCTTCACAGCGTGTTTTTTGCCAAAACTTGTTTCGCAGCTCATTCAGGTCGTACGGCGCGTTCAGCGGGATGTCGACGGCGAACTCGTTGACGTAAAAAATTTTCGAGATGCCCCCGCCAAGCGACACGCCGCCGATGACCGCCGTATCGCGGGCTGTTTTCGCCCGGACCAGCAGCGTGTTGGGATGGTCGTAATACGGGCACTCGCCCCGGCATTCGAACGCGAGGCGAACATCTCTTTTTGCCGCCAACTCCAGCGCCACGCGGATGCGGCTGTCATCCGTGTCCAGCCCGAGCAGGCCGCCGACGATCGCTTTGTCTGTCCCGTGCCCCTTGTGCGTTTCCGAAAAGGAGTCGTAAAACACGATCTCGGCTGACTCGATGCCGCCGCCAAGAAAGTCGTGGACGAACTTCCCAATCGTCACGACCCCCGCCGTATGCGAACTGGACGGGCCAACCATGATCGGCCCGATAATGTCAAAGTAGCTGTTGTATACCATCGTCGCCCCTCCTGACTGCTTCACTGCGAGCTTCTGGTCCAGCAGACTGGTTGCGCTCCTGCAAGCTCATGACATCGCCCCCTGGAAACGTGTGGAAAAACATCGACCGCTACCTTTCCATCCTTTTGCACAGAAAAAAAGGACAGGGGAAAGATAGAGTGACGATACCCTACCTTTCCTCTGTCCTTTTTACCTGAGAGTTTAACTCCTGAAGCGATCCAGGAGTATTCCCCTTGGGTGGCTTTGTCAGCGCTCTCCAGAGGTGCGTCCGCTTGTAGTATCTGGTACCTGAGAGATTGATCCCAAGGCTTTTATGGGACTTGCTCCTTCGGTGCTAAACCGTTCGTTTAGTCTCTCCTACAACCATCATCCGCTACTATTCACTTCTTGCATATCATTGATTTTAGTAAAGCATACTCACTCTGCCAATGTCAATTCTGAAAAAAACCATTATTCAGTCTGTTATACCTGCTGACGCCACCCCCTTTTCCATTCATGTATTTATAAGGAGGCCCGACATCATAATGTCTGAAAAAGTTCAGGAATGAAGGAGTCCCTCCCGATCCGGGTACCCTATAATTTACTGGGAAGACCTCTCATGCCACTAACAGACCAAGGTACGATCGGAGTGACGAAGGATGTATAAAAAGCTACTGGCCATCCCTGTAACGGCTGTTTTATTGTTGCTTTCAGCATGCGGTGCGAACGGGCCAGGAGGACAAGCCGCAGGCGATCCTGCCGCAAAGCCGACACGTTCTATCCAGTATTTGGGCAACACCTATACAATCCCCGCACGAACCAAACAAATCGCCTTTATTGAATCGCGCAGCAGCTTTGAAGATGCGCTTTTGACAGGCATCCCGCCGTTTGCCGCCACGGTCGAAAAAAACGGGGCGTTTCCGCAGGAATACGCGGCGATTACGCAAAATACGCAGAAGCTCCCTGTGGACATTATCGACCACGTCGGCGATCTTGCCGCCTTGGGGCCGGACACCATCCTGACTTCCGACAAGACGTCCGCAGAAAAACGCAGCAAGCTGGAAACAGCGGCAACGGTGATCCCTGTCTCCTCGAACGGGGCGCACTGGGAAGACAATCTGCGGCTGCTTGCCGAGGTGCGCGGCAAAGACGCCAACGTCGATGCGATTGTGAGCAAGGTGCGGACGAATATAGAAAAGACGCGTGAAAAGCTGGCTTCGCTCAAGGACAAAATCGTTTTGACCGCATGGTTTCACGAAGGCGCTTTTCTCGTCTATCCGAAAAACGAGCGGTACAACTACTTGCTGTACACCGATCTCGGACTGGCGACACCAGGCGTCGTCGAGCAAGCAAAAGAGCCCGTACCGCTTTCCCTTGCAGAGCTGGCACAGGCAGACCCGGATTATTTGTTTGTCATGGTCGACAAAAGCAGCGATCCCGCCGCCGCCAAAGCTTTCGAGCAGTTGAAACAGCAAAGCGAATGGAGCAATCTGCGCGCGGTTCAAAACCGCCAGGTCTACGAAAATGCAGTCAACCCGGGATTGGCGGGAGGCACCGCCTACAGCAACCAGTCGTTTTTGAACGCGCTGTCCGCGCGGTTGTTGAAATAAGCATCTTGCTCTTTACAGTTGAAGCATTTCGCGTGTATAAAAGCGGTCAATCAGATCATACTATACTCATCGAGCTCGGTGGTGTGTTTTCAAACAAGGCTGTAGTCTTCTACGGAGGCGATGCGCCATGGATGATTTACACGATCACCTAGTGAACAGAGGAAAACCGCAACAGTGCTAACAGCTTCTAACTTCATACTGGAGGTAGATGCGTCGCACGCAGTGATCGGTAACACCTCAAAGCTAGCGAGCTCGATGTATGCCGTCTCCTTTTCGGAGGCGGTTTTCTTTTTGCCATTTTGCCATAGGAAAAAGACCTTCGCCACCGAAGCAGCAAAGGTCTTGCAACACTGAATTATTCTCCAAGATCGACGTTGTGGTACACCTGCTGCACATCATCCAGGTCTTCGAGAGCGTCGATCATTTTTTCAAACTGGGCTTGCGCTTCTGCGGAAAGCGTCACTTCGTTTTGCGGGAGCATGGTCAGCTCGGCGACAGTAAATTCGCTGATGCCCGCTTTTTTCAGCGCTTCCTGCACGGCATGGAACTGCTCCGGCTCAGCGTAGACGATGACGGCCCCGTCTTCTTCCAAAATGTCGCGGACGTCTACGTCGGCTTCCATCAAAATTTCGAGCACTTCCTCGGCTGTTTTGCCTTCGAGGCCAAATACTGCCGTCGGGTCGAACATGTAGGCTACAGAGCCAGTCACACCCATGTTGCCGCCGTTTTTGTTGAAGGCGGCGCGCACTTCAGACGCCGTGCGGTTTACGTTGTTGGTCAAGGCGTCCACGATGACCATGGAGCCGTTTGGTCCGAAGCCTTCGTAGCGCAGCTCGCTGTAGTTTTCTTCAAATCCGCCCTTGGCTTTTTCGATTGCGCGGTCGATGATCGCCTTCGGTACGCTGTATGTTTTGGCGCGCTCCAGGACGACTTTCAGCGCACGGTTCGACTCTGGATCAGGCTCGCCTTGCTTGGCCGCTACATAAATTTCCTTGCCGAACTTGGCATATATACGACTGATGCTGGCATCTTTCGAAGCTTTTTTCTCCTTGATATTGTTCCACTTACGACCCATAAATTCCCACTCTCTTTCAACGTCACAGATTGAATGCTAAAAAGACTCCGCAGTCCAAAATTACACTCAACTATTATACCTCAATCTTGGGTTTTTTTACGAGAAAATCCTTGTGAAAAACGTATACGCTGTTTTGGGTGGCTTTCTTTTTGTGCTTAATCGGTGCGGTCGTTGTTTGCCAGTTGCGTTTGGGGTTGTTCGATTCTCTTGTTTTTGGCTTGATCGCGGCTTGCGATGGTCTGTCGGGGTGAAAAATGGAGTTTACTTGTCACTCAAAATTCGCCGTTCGAATAACAACATCTTCCAGAATGAATCTGTTAACGTTTGATTCAAAGTAAGCGTAGATTAGAGGGATCGTCCCCTTTTCTTTTTTGACATAGCGAACGCTCATCTCCCCATCCTTGTTCCCAATCACGATTTCTACTTAAAGAAAAATAGGCGGCTAGACATAGATTCTGCCTAACCGCCCCATTTCCTTGCTTGGTCAGCCAATCTCCAATCGGAGAACCGTCCAAGCTTGTCATCTATTTTTTCGTCAACCCTTCATAAATCGTCTTGATGTTCCACTCCATCATCTTGATGTACGAATCGCCGTCTTCGCCTGGTTTGCCGAGCGAGTCGGTGAACACTTTGCCGACGATTGGCACGCCGGTTTCGGCCGAGACCATTTCCATGCTGCGCGGGTCGATGCTTGTCTCGACGAACAGCGCCGGGATTTTTTTCTCGCGGATCAGGTCGACTACCTGGCTGACCTGCTCAGGCGTTCCCTGGTTTTCCGAGTTGATTTCCCAGATGTAGGCGGCGTCGAAATCGTACGCTTCGCCAAAATATTTAAACGCTCCTTCGCTCGTTACGAGGACGCGCTGCTCGCGCGGGATTTGGCTGAACTGCTTGACGGCTTCGTCGTGCAGGGCGCGCAGCTTTTCGATGTACGCCGCTGCGTTTTGCTCGTACGTTTCCTTGTGCGCCGGGTCGATTTTGCTGAGAGCGTCGCGGGCGTTTTCCGCGTACTTGATGCCGTTGCGCACGTCCAGCCAGGCGTGCGGGTCTTCTTCGCTTTCCTTGCCTTTGCTGGTCAAATGCTTGGCGGCTACGCCTTCGCTCAGGCGAAACACAGGTGCATCCGGGCCGGACTTGCCTGCTGTGTGCATCAGCTTTTCAAACCACGCGTTTCCTGCTTCCAGATTCAGGCCGTTGTAGAACACGACATCGGCATCCGTTGTTTTCTGGACGTCTGCCGGCAGCGGATCGTATTCGTGCGGGTTGGAGCCGACGGGAGCCAGGCTGTGAATCTCGACGCGGTCTCCCCCTACGTTTTTCACGATGTCGTACAAAATCGAGTACGTCGTCACGACTTGCAACTTGTCGTTTCCTGATTTTCCGGGCTCGGCCGAGTTGTTTTGCGGAGTACCGCACGCAGCGAGCAGGACAGTTGCAATGAGAAAGACGAGAAACGAATTCCATTTGTTCATGCGAATCCTCCTTCACTTTGAAAGCTCGACTCTTTTTTGCCGGGCGCGAATGGACTTCCAGACAACCCCGTGCTTGCGGGAGAACAGAAAGGCTAGCAAAAACAGCGCGGTTGCCACGAGCACAATCGTCGCGCCCGATGCCAGATTGTAGGTAAAGCTGAAGTACAAGCCGATGATGGCAGAGATGACCCCGAAGCCGGCAGCGAGAAAAATCATCACCGACAGGCGATCCGTCAGCAAATACGCCGTAGCGGCCGGGGTAATCAGCATGGCGACGACGAGCACGATGCCGACCGTTTGCAGAGACGCCACTGTCACCATCGTCAGCAAAGTCATCAGCAGGTAGTGGATGAGATTGTTGCGCAGACCGTAGGCGGCGGCAATCGTCGGGTCGAACGATGTCAGCAGCAGTTCCTTGAAAAAGGCGTAGACGGCAACGAGTACAATCACGCCAATGCCGACAGTGACCCACATGTCAGACGGCCGGACGGCCAGCACGTTCCCGAACAGGATATGGTACAGGTCCGTACTGCTTTTTTGCAGCGTAATCAAAATGATCCCCAGGGCAAAAGCCGAGGTGAACAAAATCCCGATGGCCGTATCGTTCTTGATCCGGCTGTTCTGGCTGACGTAGCCGATTCCGATCGCCGTCAGGACGCCAGTGGCGACTGCTCCCAGAAAAAAATTGATTCCGAACGCATAAGAGAGAGCGACCCCCGGCAAAACCGCGTGCGAGATCGCATCCCCCATCAGCGACATGCCGCGCAAAATAATGAAGCTGCCGATGACCCCGCAGATGATGCCGACTACGACTGATGTAAACAAAGCTTTTTGCAAAAATCCGTACTGTCCGATTGCTTGTAAAAAATCCATCACGCCGTTACCTCTACCTTCTCCAGAAATTGAAGCTGATGGGCGTACGCTTTCGCCATGACCTCGCGATTCAGGACTTCATCGACGGCACCGAACTTGATAAGCTCCTTGTTCAAAAGCAGCAGCTGATCGAAGTAAGCATTCGCCTTGCTCAAGTCGTGGTGGACGACCGCAATTGTTTTGCCCTCAAACTGCAGCTCCTTCAAAATCCGGATGATCGTCTCCTCGCTGGCGACGTCAATCCCGACAAACGGCTCGTCCAGAAGGAGCATCTCCGGCTTTTGCGCCAGTGCCCGCGCCAAAAAAACGCGCTGCTGCTGCCCGCCGGACAACTCGCCAATCTGCCGTTTCGCGAAGTCCGCAAGTCCGACTTCCTGCAGACATTCCATCGCCCACGCCTTTTCCTTCTTTTTCGGAAATTTGAACAGGCCGACGCTCGGGTACGTTCCGATGAGAACGGTATCGAGCACGGTGATTGGAAACGTCCAGTCGATCTGGCTGCGCTGCGGCACATAGGCGACCTGCTTTCTGACTTCCTTCACGTCCTTGCCGTAAAACAGGACGTCTCCCCTGTCTTTTCCGATCAATCCGAGCATCGCCTTAATCATGGTCGACTTTCCCGCGCCATTGGGCCCAATGATGCCCACCATGCTTCCCTGCTCGATGTCAAACGTCACATCCCGCACTGCCTCGACTCCAAAGTAGGAGACGCAAAGCTCCCTGACTGAGACCGCATGATTCATGAGATTCCCTCCAAATTCACCAGTCGTTGGTGCTCGCTCTAGCTGCCAGCTGACCGTTGCGTTCACGGGACAATCGCTCTGACCGGCTCATATATGCTTATACACAAAATTGTAGTTGTTGCCCAATAATATTCACCTTAGCAAAATAATATGCTTGTGTATAAAAATGTTTCCTTGATGCAAAATTTAAAGGATATTTATCCTGCTGTCAATGCTCATTTTCATTCTTCGCGGCTACGACAGCTTGATCGCAGTCAGCGGCGTTCACGTTTTCGGAAAAACTGGAGTACGGCATCGTCGGGGTAAACGACGGGGTGCCATCTGTCGCGCAAGCGCCGTTTGGCGACATGAAGGAAAGCGGGTTTGGCCGGGGAGGCAGTCACCACGGCTGACCAGTTTGTTCGCAGCAGATAATGTAGAAATGTTCATGTTCTCATTCTCTCCTTTCTGTATGCCGCCAGCTAAGCAGCAACTCCTGTGCCAGGCGAGCAAACCCTTCTCCCGCTCCCCCATATCCTTCCATCAATCAAAAATGTTTTATGATTAAAATAATCTGTTTATTAGGAATTTTTGTTTGACAAACTTTTCAGAATAAATTACTATCAAAAACGTGCTTGCGAATATGTAACGCCATTAATAGAGCGGGAGAGAGCAATCTCGTCGTCTGGCACCACAGGAATCAGCTTCTCAGATAAAAGGATAGAGAAAAATGGGAGCCCGCCTGTTTTTCCCGTTCCTTTTTTTGTTGCTTTCAACGGGAATGACGCCAGGCACCCGTGCATTCGCAGTTGACAAGCCGTTCACATTCGCGTTCGCGCCGAAAAAGGAGGAAATACTGCCGACAAATACGCAAAATTTCTGCTCAAAGTAAAAATGTAAGCGTTTTTTTCGTTGGAAGTAACTTTGTGATTTATTTGTGCAAGTCCACTATGTTAAGATAAGAAATATAAAGTTTCATAAACTTTTCAAATTGTCGGCTGTTGGCTTTTTGCCATCATTCGCAAACGAATCAAACGCATGAGAAATGAGGGAGATCACATGCAACAGCAAAAATTGGCGAGGGGCCTGAAAAACAGGCACGTTCAGCTCATCGCGATCGGCGGGGCCATCGGGACAGGACTGTTTCTTGGTGCCGGGAAATCCATTCACCTTGCCGGCCCGTCCATCCTGTTTGCTTACTTGATAACGGGGGTTATTTGCTTCCTGATTATGCGCTCGCTCGGCGAACTTCTCCTTAGCAACCTGAACTATCATTCTTTTGTGGACTTCGTAAAAGACTACCTTGGCAACATGGCAGCGTTCATCACAGGCTGGACGTACTGGTTTTGCTGGATCTCGATTGCCATGGCAGACTTGACGGCTGTCGGGCTGTATACGCAATACTGGTTCCCTGAAATTCCGCAATGGATGCCGGGACTGATTGCGCTCGTGGTTCTGCTCATCATGAACCTGGCAACAGTCAAGCTTTTCGGGGAAATGGAATTCTGGTTCGCGCTCATCAAAGTCATCGCGATTCTCGCTCTGATCTTCGTCGGAATCTTCATGATTATCAAAGGGTTCTCGACAAACGCCGGCGCATCCAGCTTCGCTAATATTTGGAGCCACGGCGGCATGTTCCCGAACGGCATCAACGGCTTTTTGCTTTCCTTCCAGATGGTCGTGTTCGCCTTTGTCGGAATTGAGCTTGTCGGGCTGACCGCCGGAGAGACAGCAGACCCTGAGCGCGTCATTCCAAAAGCGATCAACAACATCCCGATCCGCGTGCTGCTCTTCTACGTCGGCGCTCTCATCGTCATCATGAGCATCTACCCATGGAACGCCATCATCCCGACCGAGAGCCCGTTCGTTCAAGTGTTTGCCGCGATCGGTATCGCAACAGCCGCAGGTATTGTCAACTTCGTCGTGCTGACCTCCGCTGCGTCGGCATGTAACAGCGCGATTTTCAGTACAAGCCGGATGCTCTACTCGCTCGGCAAGGAAAAAAATGCGCCTGAGTCCATGACCAAGCTCACACAACGCAAGGTGCCTGCCAATGCCCTGTTCTTCTCAACGGTTGTCATTCTCATTGCCGTTGTCCTGAACTACGTCATGCCAGAAGGCGTCTTCACCCTGATTACGAGTGTCTCGACCGTTTGCTTCCTGTACATCTGGGGCATTACCGTAATCTGCCACTTGAAGTACCGCAAGACAAGACCTGATCTGGCACGGGCAAGCAAGTTCAAGATGCCGCTGTTTCCGTTCGCCAATTACCTGATTCTCGCTTTTTTGGCGTTCATTCTCGTCGTGCTTGCGCTTGCCGAAGATACGCGTGTTGCCCTGTTCATCACTCCGGTCTGGTTCATCATGCTCGTCGTGATTTACAAGCTGCGCAAAGCCAAAGTCGAACAGGTCAAGGCCGTGGAAAACTAACAGGCGACCAAACAAAAAAACACATCCTGCTCCCGATGTGTTTCAGACCAGGACAAGCATCCCGCGACTGCATCAGGCGTTCGCGGGATGCTTTTTATTGTATAGCGAAAACCCCCAGTTCGACTGGGGGTTCAGGAAAGCTTATAGCTATGAGTAGCCATCCTTTGAACCCAGTGATAAGATGAGAGCCGGTCTGCCAACCGCTCACATGAATCACAGGAGGACAAAGGATGGACAAAAGCAGTCTAGCACATACCAAATGGAACTGCAAATACCATATTGTATTTGCGCCGAAATACCGTAGACAAGTGATATACGGAAAATTGAGAAGAGAGATCGGAAAGATATTGCGGGAGTTATGTGAACGAAAAGGGGTGGAGATTATCGAAGGAGAAGCCTGCGTGGATCATATTCACATGCTGGTAAGCATTCCACCAAAACTAAGTGTATCTGAGTTCATGGGCTACTTAAAAGGGAAAAGCTCTCTGATGATTTTTGATAAGTTTGCAAACATGAAATACCGATATGGGAACCGCCAATTTTGGTGTAGAGGGTACTATGTGGATACGGTGGGGAGAAACAAAAAGGTAATAGAAGAGTACATTCGCAATCAGTTAGTGGAGGACAAAAATTACGAGCAATTGACGATGAAAGAGCTGGTTGACCCGTTTACGGGTGAGTCGGTGAAAAAGGGCAGATAAAAAGCCCCTTTTTAGGGGCAGCCCGAGGCAATACGCGGTTGGCAGACTTTCAGTGCGCCTTTCAGGCGCTTGCTTGTAACATGCCCTTATAGGGCTGATGGAAGCCACCGGCTAAGCCGGTGGTTATGACTTGCTCGCTTCCGGCTCGTTCTCTACGCGAAGCTGCGCCTGCGAGCCGGCCTGCCTCTGGCGGTCCGGCAGGTTCACCTTGGGCACGAGATACTCGGCAATCGGACGGGTAAGCTCTCCGCGATGAATCGCATGGGCGATTCTCTCCTGAACGTCATGATCGGTTTACTCCGTCCCTGAATCAAAGATCCCTTCAATCGCGATGCCATTTTTACGTTTGAGCAGAAACATAAACGGAAAATAAGAAATAAGGCTAAAAAACAACGCCCCTAACGTGTATGCTGAAACTGTTCCCACGAGTCTAAGCAGACTGCCCAGGATACTTGTCGCTTCCGCTGTTCCGGTATGATCCACTGCACGCATCAAAAGCAGGACAACCAGTTGGAAAAGCCCGATCAGCAGGCCGAGAGAAAAGCCTGCTCCTACACAGAGCTTGATATAAGAAGAAATTTTCAAATATTTCACAGTCAACGACGTGTACATGCACGCAGCCCCTCCTTTGCCATCATCCAATATTTTACACAAAAATCCGAATGGAGTATCGTCTTTTCCCGATTCCATCCAAATAGCGAGGTCGTACATGAAAATTTTTCACGTCAGCCATGCCCGAAAATTGACCATCCTCATTCTGTTAATCATCGTCGTCGCCTTCTCTCTGTCCAGCTACATTGTGCGCTCTCAAACCAATCGGATCATGATAAACGAGATCGAGACGAAGCTGACATTACAAAGCCAGGCGCTTGCGGAACGAATGAACGCTTTTTTCTCCCAGAAAAGCTTTCTCCTCAAGCAAATGAGCACCAACCCGGCAGTTCGTCGCTACCTGCAAACCGTGCAAACGCGGGACGATGCGTTTTCCAATCCTGATTACCCGGATCTTGTAGCCGCATTGTCCGGCGTTCAGAAGCTGGATCAAAGTCTGCAACTTGTCTGGGTTTCCAGTCAAGCGGGCAACTTCATGCTTGGCAACGCAAACGAGTTTACGAGTGAAGACTTGTCCATCCAGCAACGGCCTTGGTACCAGGACGCCATTCGCTCGGACGGAGTGGTTTTTTCTGAGCCGTACGAAGATTTCCTGACCAAAAAAATGGTCACCAGCGGCACCATGAAGCTGAAAGAGAACGGAAAGCTGTTGGGCTTCGTCGCCATTGATATTTTACTCGATGACATCCCGCAGATGCTCGGCAGCTATCCCATTGGCAAATCCGGCTATGCCATTCTGCTCTCCAGGGACGGGACGATCATGTATCACCCCGATTCCGAGCTTGTCAGTCGGCAAAAGCTGACCGAGTTTTCTGGAGACATGGGACAAATCGCCCAGAACATGATCGCTGGTCGAAAAGGGCTGCAGCTCGCCTCCATCGACGGCAGCAGCTACTACATCGGCTATGCGCCTGTCGCATCTACAGGCTGGTCCATCGCGGCCGTTTTGCCCACGAGTGAAGCTCTCGACCAGCTGAACTCCGTGCAGCGGCTGTCCAGCGTGATTACCGGGCTGTCGATTTGTATTCTGGTCGGTCTGCTCGCTCATCTGCTGCACATCATGCTCAAAGAGCAGCAACGCATCCAGGCGGAGCTGTTGACCGCAAAGGAAGAAGCGGAAGAAGCGAGCAAAGCCAAAACCGATTTTCTGGCACGGATGAGCCACGAAATCCGCACTCCGCTAAACGGAATCATCGGCCTGTCACAGCTGATGCAAAAAACCGTCATGACCGTGATGCAAAAAGATTACCTGGACAAAATTCTTTCTTCCTCCCAGGTTCTGCTGCGGCTCATCAACGAGATTCTCGACTTTTCCAAGATCGAAGCCGGCAAGCTGGTGCTGGAAAAAGCCAGCTTTGACCTCGACGACTTTGTCCGGCGGCTCACGCACATGCTGAGCATTTACCTTGGAAGGAAGCAAATCGAGATCATCGTCGAAATGCCGCCGAAATTGCTGCCCAAGCTGATCGGGGACCAGCATCGGCTGGAGCAGATTTTGCTCAATTTGTGCCACAACGCGATCAAGTTTACGGAGCACGGACACGTTGCCTTGCGCATCTCGCTCGTGCAGGAAAACGAAAAGAGCCTGAAGTTGCACTTTGCTGTGGAGGATACGGGCATTGGCATGACAGCGGAGCAGTTGAGCAAGCTGTTTGAGCCGTTTACCCAAGCGGACGGCACGACGAGCAGAAAATACGGCGGTACTGGACTGGGCCTCGTCATCTCGCGCAGTCTCGTGGAAATGATGGGCGGGACCCTCGAAGTTACGAGCGCGATTGGCTCGGGAAGCCGCTTCGCTTTTACCCTTTCGTTCGAGCATGCGCCATGGCAGGACAGCGAAAGCCCCGGCTCCCTGCTTCCGGCAGGCTACGCAAACCAGCGCGTCCTGATCGTGGAGGATCATGACCAAATGCGCAGCAGTCTGGCGGAGATGCTGTCCGGCTTGCACTTTGTCCCAATCTGCACAGCCTCGTGGAAAGAGGCGTTTGCGCTGCTGGAGCAGGCTGACGAATCCGCTCCGATTCGCTTTGTTTTCGTCGACATGGAGGCGGAAGACATGTACGGAGTCGAGTCGCTCTGGCGCCTGCACACGCTCGCCAAAGCCTGCAACGCGGCGACCATCGCCATGACGACCGAGTACGGACGCGACGAGCTTGCCTCACTGGAAGAAGCTGTCCAGCCCGACGCCGTGCTCATCAAGCCGATTACGCGCATGGATGTGGCGCGTGCCCTGCGGGGAGCGCAGGAGCACAAGGACATGCACACCGCCCACGTCCCGGCTTCCGCGCAGAACGCTCCTGCCGAGAACGTCCTGTTTCCCGGGCATCGCGGCAAAATCATGCTGGCGGAAGACAACGAGATCAATCGGCTGGTCTCTATTGACTTTCTGCGTCGGGAAGGCTATGCCGTTACGGTCGCCAAAAACGGGCGGGAAGTGCTGGAGCTTCTTCCTACGAAAAAATGGGATCTGATTCTGATGGACGTCCACATGCCGGAGGTGGACGGCTGTGAAGCGACGCAGCGCATTCGACAGCACAAGCAATACGCGAGCCTGCCGATCATCGCCATGACGGCGAGCGTCATCCAGGCTGAGCACGACAATTGCTACCGCTCGGGCATGAACGGCGTCATCACCAAGCCGATTCATCTGGGCGAGATGAAGGAAACGTTAAAGCAGCTCATCCCTGTGCCTTGTCTGGATGTGTCTCTCGCACTAGATCGTCTGGACGGAAAAATACCGATCTACACGCAAATTCTCCGGACGTTTACCCGCGAGTATGCAGATTTTTTCCAGCGGCTGCAAAAGACGCTCCGCGAGGGCAATACACAGGAAGCGCAGCGCATGGTCCACACCTTAAGCGGCGTGGCGGGCAATTTGTCAGCCCAACGATTGCTGCTCGTATCAAGAAAGGTGGAGGACCTGCTTTCTCAGGCGGCAAGCCTAAGCGATTGTGAAGAATGTATGAGCGAGCTGGAATGGCAGTTGAACGAAGTGTTAGCACTGACCAGCGAATGGCTGGAAACTCTGGCATTATCCTAATAAGTTTTTCGCATTTTTCGTGAAAGCAGGTCCATTTTCCCCGTTTTTTTGCTAAAATATGAGAAAAGTATTAGGAAAATATGAATCATATACTAGCTCTTTCCCATCTTTATGTACAACTTTCTCGCAGAAAGAGTGAAGAATCTGATGTACAAACTATTAATAATCGAAGACGATCAGATTATGGGCGAAATGCTGGCCATGTATTTAACCGAGGAAGGCTATTCTGTGAAAATAGCAGATCATGGACAAAAAGGTCTGGAACTGGCGAAGTCTTTTTCTCCGGATGTCTTCCTTGTGGACATGATTTTGCCGGATATGAACGGTACCCGGTTGTGCAGCGAACTGCGCAGTTTTTCGTTTGCGCCTATCCTGATCGTCTCGATGAAAACAGACGTATCAGATCGTGTAGAAGCCTTGCAAGCAGGAGCGGACGATTACATTTGCAAGCCCTTTTCACTCAGAGAAATTTCAGCAAAAATTGGAGCCATGATTCGCCGAACTCACCAATACCAGCAGCCCACCTCGATAGAAAATACAGAGCAGACTGATACGACAATCCCTTGCTCGGAAAACACCTTTCTGATTGACCTGGAGCGCAGGGCGATCTACGTCAACCAGTTTCACGTCGAGACGACGTTTTCCGAATTTGAGATCATGCGCCTGTTCATTACAAACGAAGGCAAGGTGTTCAGTCGAGAGGAACTGCTCTATGAGCTTCGCGGGTTCGATTCCTTTGTCACAGACCGGGCGATTGACGTCCATATCGCCAACCTGCGCAAAAAAATCGAGGACAATCCGAAAGAGCCGAAATACATTCGAACCGTCTGGGGTGTCGGGTATAAATTCATTTCCGGAAACTAGCAGACAAACAGCATCATCTCGCATGGGATGGTGCTGTTTTTTTGAGATTATTTCACACTCTCCTAATACCTAGCCAGAAACTTATCTAATATTTCAGGTGCATAATCAATCCCAGAAGGCATGGACTGTATATGGAGGGTAAAAAATGGAGTATACATCGCTCGCAACAGACGAGGACATGGAGCACAAGCTGAGACTGGCCAATGATTTGCAGGAGGCGTTGCGACTGCAGCAGCTTACCTTGCACTACCAGCCCCTATTTGAGACCGTCTCCGGAAACGTGCGCGGCTTCGAGGCATTGCTCAGATGGCATCATCCGATCTACGGACCGATTTCCCCCGGAGAATTTATCCCGCTCGCCGAGGAAACAGGCCTGATTTATTCCATCGGAGACTGGGTCATCCAGACTGCTTGTGAACAGAACAAGCACATTCAGGAAAAGTACATGCCCAATTCCGTCATGTCTGTCAATCTGTCGGGCCTGCAATTGCAAGACTCCCTTTTTTTCGATCGCGTGTGCCGCATATTGCGTAAAACCGCGCTCTCTCCTCAATCGCTGGAACTGGAGCTGACGGAACGGGACCGCATCTCGCTCAAGGACAGACGGATCGACTCCCTGAAAAAATTTGCCCATCACGGCATCAAAATTGTTCTGGATGATTTCGGGACGGAATACTCCACGCTTGAATACATCACGACACTCCCCCTCTCCACGATCAAAATCGACCGCTCGTTTGTGTCACACATCAACAATCATTTCGAAGGGACCGTGCTCGTCGAATGGATCATTTCTCTGGCGCGAAAGCTGGGGTTCACGGTCGTCGCAGAAGGCATCGAAACGTACGAGCAACTCCATACCTTGCAAAAATGGAAGTGCGATTTTGTCCAAGGCTATTTGCTGAGCAAGCCACTGCATGAACAGGAGCTGCCGCTGTTTTTTCGCAAGTTAAAATGGAAGCAGGAAAACATATTTTAGCATCCCGGTTGCCCGACTTCGTCTGCCCAGGAATCATCCCCCTTATTCGACCAGCTTCAGCACACGACACAGGTCGTACAGCGCATGGACGCCGCTCATTTGCCAGCAATTGACCTCATGCAAATAACGCAAGGTGTCCATGGCAATTTTTCGCGCCTCCTGCACATCTTCTTCCTTCATCTCGGCAATGGCGTTTTTCAGCTCTACGACGGAGAGCGAGTACACCTGCGCACGCAACGTTCGCAGCAGCATGATTTTGTGAATGTGCGAACGGTTGAACAGCCGATAGCCGTTTTTCGGATCGCGCACGGTCGTAATCAGCCCGGTTTTTTCCCAATGGCGAATCGTAGAGCTGGGAAGTCCTGTCACGCTGGCGGCATCCTTGATCGTCAGCCACTTCCCGGCCACGCCATGTTCCGCTTGTTTCCCTGCTGCCTCTTCGAGCATTTGCACATTGCGCTCTGCCAGCTTTTTGTCCTGCTGCAATTGTGCTTGCACCTCATTCACCCGCCAAAACGCCGCATCGAGCTGTCCATCCTGTACGTGCCGCAGCACTTCGGCGGTCACTTCCATCCCGAACCCCGGCGACATTGCCTTAATACAGGCAAAATAGGCCGCATGCACGTCCGTGTACAGACGATAGCCGCTTTCAGACCGCTCCGCCGGAGGAACGAGTCCTTGCGCTTCGTAGTTTCGCAGGGCGCTTGTGCTCAGTTTCAGCTTTCTGGCTATGTCAATCGGCCGCATCTGTCAGTGACTCCCCTCTGCTATTTCCTTTTCCCAAGATTAAAGCATACTTATAAAGTTTTTGCGAGAGACTGCATGTTTTTCAGAAGCAAATTCATTCTAACCTTGGAATTGGCACCAATGTTGTAAGCTTAAAAAGGATAGAGCAACTACCCTTTTGCTCAAAGTTGAAGGAGGAGATTCGCTGCATGTTTGAAACGGAGTTCGATCGTCAAGTTGCTACCCTCGTGGCAAAAGGCTATCCTGACATGCTCAATCTGACAGAGACAGACTTCCGGAAGTACGTGGAGCCGCTAAAGGAAAAGGCTGCCGCTCTTGCAACGGGCGGGCGGGAAGCGACAGAAGGCTACGCCCCGTTTGTTCTCGTCGTGAAAAGCGAATGGGTCGACTGCGGCCGCGCCATTCAGCTCGTTGAACGGCAACAAAAGGCGGGCTTTAGCGTCATGGATGACGAAGATTTGCGCCGCTTCCAGCCGATTGCCGGCATCGAGCTGCCTGCCGGAATGGTCTATCTGCTGTTCGACATTGATACAGGGCGACAGACGCTCAACGTCACGCCGAACGACGCCCTGCCCCGGCTGCTGGAGCAAGGCCGCTCGCCGCTGACCGTGGAGGAAGGGATTGCCCTGATTACCCATTTCCCCGACCTGCTGCGAAAAAACAACGGCTTTTCGCTGCTCGGCTCCCGCTGTGGCGATCGCCGCGTAACCGCCCTGTGGATCAGCCAGGGCAAGCCGAAGCTCGGCTGGTGCTGGGCCGGAAACCCGCATACGTGGCTCGGCTCTGCCTCCTGCCAGGGACGTGTCGGGATCGACTAGGCCGCAAGTGAAAAGGGATGCTGCTTGTGCATCCCTTTTCGTGCGTGCTTCCCGCGCATGGTCTGTTGCTCGCTTGCGCGGTTACACCATAATTTTGCAAATGTCGTTTGTAAACTCGACCGGGTCTTCAATCGGCAAGCCTTCGATCAGCAATGCCTGATTGTAGAGCAGGGCGGTGTACAGGTTTACTTTTTCCTTGTCCTCGGCAAAAGCTGTCTTGAGCGACTGGAACACGTTGTGGTTGACGTTGATTTCCAGCACCTTTTTCGCTTTGACGCCCTGGCTGTTCGGCATGGCGTTCAGCACTTTTTCCATCTCAATGGTGACATCGCCCTCGCTGGACAGGCAAACCGGATGCGATTTCAGCCGCTTGGACGCTTTTACGCTGGTGACTTTTCCTTCGAGCAGGCTCTTCATGTACGCGAACAGCTCCTGGTTCTCCGCGTTTTCTGCGTCTGCCGACTTGTCCGAATCGTCCGCTTCGATGCCCAAATCCGCACTGGAGACGGAACGGAACTCTTTTTCTTTGTATGTGCGCATCATTTTGATCGCAAACTCGTCGATGTCTTCCGTGAAGTACAAAATTTCGTAGCCTTTGTCGGCAACAAGCTCGGTCTGCGGCAGCTTTTCGATGCGCTCGTTGGATTCTCCGGTTGCGTAGTAAATGTATTTTTGGTCTTCCGGCATTCTCTCCACGTACTCGGCAAGCGTCACCAGCTTTTTCTCCTTCGAGGAGTAGAACATCAACAGGTCTTGCAGCGTCTCCTTATGCGTGCCGAAGTCGCTGTACACGCCGTATTTGAGCTGGCGGCCAAACGCCTGATAAAACTTCTCGTACTTCTCCCGCTCGTTCTTTTGCATGCTTTGCAGTTGGCCCTTGATTTTGCTGGCGATGTTTTTGGCGATCAGCTTCAACTGGCGGTCGTGCTGCAGCATCTCGCGGGAAATGTTGAGGGACAGGCTCTCCGAATCGACCATCCCTTTGACGAAGCTGAAATAGTCTGGCAGCAAGTCTGCGCATTTGTTCATGATGAGGACACCATTGGCATACAGCTCCAGCCCTTTTTCGTACTCTTTGGTGTAGTAGTCAAACGGAATGCTCTCCGGGATGTACAAAATCGCCTGATAGACGACGGCTCCGTCCGCGCTGACGTGGATGTGCGAAAGCGGCTTGTCAAAGCCGTAGTGCTTGCTTGCGTAAAATTGCTCGTAATCTTCATCTGTCAGCTCGCTTTTGTTTTTGCGCCAGATCGGTACCATGCTGTTGATGACCTGTTCTTCGCGCACTTCCTCAAATTCTTTGTCGCTGCCCTCTTTTGGCTTGTGGGTAGTGACGTCCATTTTGATCGGGTAGCGGATGAAGTCCGAGTATTTTTTGATGATCGCTCTTAAGCGATACTCTTCCAGAAACTCATCGTAGCGCTCTTCTTCGGTGTTTTCCTTGATTTTGAGAATGATCGTGGTACCGACCGTCTCTTTGTCATACGGCTCGATGGTATAGCCGTCTGCGCCGCTGGACTGCCATTTGTAGCCTTGCTCTGCCCCGAGCGCCTTGCTGATAACGGTCACGACATCGGCGACCATGAAAGCAGAGTAGAAGCCCACCCCGAATTGCCCGATGATGTTGTAGCCATCCTGCGCTTCGATTTCTTTTTTGAAGGCGAGCGAGCCGCTTTTCGCGATCACGCCCAGATTGGTTTCCAGCTCTTCGGCGGTCATACCGATCCCTGTATCGGTAATCGTCAGCTCGCGGGCATCTTTGTCGATGGTAATTTTAATGAAGTAATTGTCTTTATCGAAAACGAGCTGAGGATCGGTCAGCGATTTGTAGTAGATTTTATCAATCGCGTCGCTCGCATTGGAAATCAGCTCACGCAGAAAAATTTCTTTTTGCGTGTAAATGGAATGGATCATCATTTCCAACAGTCGCGTGGATTCTGCCTGGAACTGCTTTTTTTCCATCGAACATTCTCCCTTCTTGTTTTGCACGGTCCACTTGTTAGCACTCTAGCAAGGTGAGTGCTATCCACTATTTTTTATAGCAGTCCTAGATTTTTCTGTCAATATAACGTCCTTGTTTTTCCAGATTCAACCGAATGTTGGAAGCTTTTTTTCGATAAAACAAGATTTGTTGCAGGCGCTCCAGCTCTTTTGTGCCGTACAGCCGATAACCCGCTTCGCTGATCTCGCACGGCGCAAGCAAGCCGATCTTGTGGTAATGGTGCAACGTTTTGATCGTCACCCCGGAAAGCTCCGATACTTCCTTGAGCGTGTACAGCACGTGTCAGCCCTCCTTTCCCCTTTAGTGTAAAGACTCCCCCAAGCGGAGAGTCCAGCGTTTTTGCAAAAAAAATCCCTCGCTGGCATGGGCGAGGGTTGAAAAAGATGGTTAACAGTGTATGAAACTCAGTGTGTCCTGCTTTTCTACTTTTATACCTTTTTTGCCAATGACGCCAAGGTCGGGTTGTGCCGCGCCCTGCTGCGGTTTTAGCGCGGGAATGCGTCCGTGCCGTCTGCAAACAGCCATTTCAGCGCATTCATGAAGCGAGCCGCGAAGAAAAAGGAATCGTGCGTCCCGAGCGGGTCTGTCTCGAATTTCAGCTGTTCCTGTGGAAAGCCTTTGGCGAGCAGGATGCGGTGCGCTTCTTTTGTTTGCGCGACCATCCCCGACTGAATCGTCTGTTTGTAGATGCCTTCCAGCTCTCCCACGTACATGTAGAGGCGGTGCTTCTCAGCAGGCAAAGGCGTCTCCTGCATGTAGGCGATGAAGCCTTCGTACCAGAACGAAGCGGAAATCCAGGCGCTTTTGCCAAACGTCTCCGGGCGGTTGAAGTACGCGTAGGCACTGACCAGTCCGCCGAGCGAGCAGCCGGCAATCGCGGTGTTTTCCCGCTCCGGCATGGTCAAATAGTGGCGGTCGATGTACGGTTTGATCTCGTCTGCAAGTAGTTGCACATAGCGGCCCGCTCCGCCGCCAAATGACGAACTGCCCGTCACAAGCGCCCCTGCAGGCCACGGCGTGTAATCGTGATTGCGGTCGTGCGGCTTGACCCCGACGAGAATCAGCTCGGGAAGCTGCTTGCTGTTGAACAAATGCTGGAGGTAATTGAACGCATCCATGGCGACGTTGCCTGCGTCCTGCAAGTAGATGACGGGATAGCGTTTGTTTTCTTCTTGATAACTGCTTGGCAAATGGATGGACAGTTCAAAGCCCGCCACAAATTCTGTAATGAATCTCATGCTTGGCCTCTTTTCCTCGGGTTTGATGAAGTCTCTCAAAAATTATAAGGAGAGTTTGCACGAGGAGCCATGCACAAAATCCAGATTTGCCGATGAAGCTTTTCCTTCTGTGTCTTTTCCGGGAATTCTCGTCACGAAAGAGAAACGAACACGTTCATGGGCACTCGGCAGCTGCCTTTACGCAAAGCAGGTCGTCACTGTTAACGTTTTCGGATAACGTTTTCGCCTCGAAGCCGCCCGCTACACTGCGCCGCCGCCCTCCTGCGTATGCTGCACGATTGCGCCGATAATCACATCCCAGTCGCCTTGCGGAAGCTCATGTCCGGTTCCTTCCAGCGTCACCAGCGCGGCGCCGGGAATCGTCCGCGCCAGCGCGACACCGTGCGGATACGGAATGATCGGGTCTTCTGTGCCGTGAATGACCAGGGCAGGGACCGCGATTTCTGCCGTCCGCGCCAGGTACGGTTCGCTGCCGGGAATCAGCGCGTGATTGTTGATGTTTGCCATCTTGCGGCTGCGTTTTACTTCCGCTGTCGCCAGCTCACGCATCCGCTGCTCGTCAACCGGGTACCGGGAGCCTGCGAGCACTTTCCACTTCGCGACGGAAAAGTCGATCACAGCCTGCTCATCTTCCCAATCGATGTCTCCTGCACTGGTGAAAAATTGCACGATCTTTTCTTCCATCGGCGGCAAATCCGGGGCGAAATTGGACGTTGCCAGCAAGCTGATCGTCCGCACTCTTTCCGGATGCCGCAAAGCGATGATCTGCGTGATGATCCCGCCCATCGATATGCCGACGATGTGCGCCCGCTCGATGTCGTAGGCATCGAGTATGTGAATGGCGTCGTCTGCCATGTCCTCAAACGTATAGCCCGGATTGCCCAGCTCAAAAATGGTAGAGCGGCCGACATCTCGATTGTCGTAGCGAATGACGAAGCGGCCCGCGTCCGCCAGTCGCTGGCAAAATGGTTCTTCCCACCAGACGAGCGACGCCTGCGCCCCCATAATCAATAAAACAGCCGGATCGGCCGGATTGCCGAAGCTTTCCGTGCAAAACTCCACGCCATTTCGATTCACCATGCGTTCTTTCATTTGTTTCTCCTCCTTCATGCTGTCTTTTCATCAACAGCCGGACTTTTGCCAGGCCGTTTGCGCGACGGGCAGTCTTAGGCTGCTCGCGTGTTTCCGCACCTGCGTCAAGCTATGGGTGCAACCTTCGTTGCTCTTGTACGGATAAAAAAACACAGGCTGGCTGCCTGTGCTGGTGTAATCGAAAAAGCAAAGAGAATGAACCGCGCCAAACACTGCAAACTTGCTGCGTGAAAAGCACGCCGCTTATAAAAGCAGAGCCGCTTTTGCAACGCGCGGAATCGTGATAAGAACCGTTCCGTTCGCTTCCTTCTCTTCTTTTGTTTTTTCAGGGCAAGCGGGGGCGTCGCTTGACAAACTCCCCACCTGTCCTGCAAACCGGTTACCTTGCAGGCAAACCATTCTTCGATTACCGTCCGCACACGACCTAGCCTTTTTCGTGCTATTTCCAATCATTGTGCTAAAAATGAAACCGAAAAATTAGTTTGCCACACGTAATCCTCCGTTCCTCTCAATTTCGTCCATCCTACCACGAGCCGCTATCAACTGTAAATGAATGGATAATCATCCAGCACGCGCGCCCGTTTTCACTCATGGCACTCAGATAGCGGCTGGGCCGTAATTTTCCACCCGCTCGTCCTGCGCTGTAGCTCCCACAGCCGGGCGTACAGCCCGCCTTTTTCCAACAGCTCCTGGTGCCTGCCCTGCTCCACAACCTTGCCTTTTTCCAGCACGATGATGTTGTCTGCGGTCACAACGGTTTTCAGCCGATGGGCGATCATGATGACCGTCCGGCCTCTGACCAGCCGCCCGATCGCTTGCTGCATGTCGGCTTCATTTTCCGGGTCGAGCGAGGAAGTCGCTTCGTCCAGGAGCAGCACCGGAGCGTTTTTCAAAATCGCCCTCGCGATGGAAATGCGCTGCTTTTCGCCGCCGGACAAAGTGGAGCCGCCCTCGCCGACCATCGTGTCGTAGCCGTTCGGCAGCTTCATGATGAAGTCGTGGCAACGCGCTTCTTTGGCTGCGGCCTCAATCTCTTCCTGTGTCGCATCCTCCCGCCCGTAGCGAATATTGTTGCGAATCGTATCCTGGAACAAGTACACATCCTGGAATACCATCGAAATTTTTTGCATGAGCTTTTCCGGGTCGATCTCGCGTTCATCTTTTCCACCGAACAGCACCCGTCCTCCGACCGGATCGTAAAAACGTGCGATCAGCCGCAGCAACGTGCTTTTTCCGCTGCCGGACGGCCCGACGATCGCGGTCAGCGTGCCTTTTTTCATCTCGACAGACACGCCGTCCAGTACGAGCGAATCATCGTGATAGCCAAAGCTGACCTCCTCGAAGCGGATGTCGTGTTCCTCCGGCGCTTCCTGTTCGCCTTGCATGCTCGGCTGGGCCAGCAGATTGACGATGCGCTCCCCCGCCATCGCATCGTACTTGAACGCGGGCAGGCGCATGATTGCCACAGACAGCGGATCGAAAATACGCGCCCCGACCAGCACAAACATCGCAAACAGCGGAACGGTCAACTCGCCGCCGAGTACAAGATAAACGCCAACTATCGTCAACAGCGAGACGCCCATTTGCATAAATGCCATGGCGACGAGAAAAAACGGGCCGAGCACGCCCTCCAGCCTGATGCTCTCCTGCATGTAGCGGTAAAACGACTGTTTCAGCCTTTGAAAGTTGTCGATGCGCAAATTGTACGCCTTGATGACCTTCATGCCGTACAAATATTCCTGCAGACAGTTTGCGAGGGCGACTTTGGCCCGGGAATGACTCGTGCCAAGCCTGCGCTCCAGTCGGGAGACGCCCCACAAAATGAGGATCGTGACCGGAAATCCGGCCAGCATCGCCACAGCCATGCGCCAGTCCCAGAACAACAGGCCGAAAAACGCAAGAAACGGAATCAGCACACCGCTCACTAACTGCGGCAAAATCGACGTACCAGCATTTTCAATCTGGGTAAAATCGTTCATGATCGCGTGGCCCAGTTCGCCTGCGTCCTTGCGCATGAGAAAACCAAGCGGCAGCTTGCGCAAGTGCTCGGCCAGATTCGTCCGGCCCTCGGCAGACGCTTCGTACGCTCCGCGATAGATTGCGCGATACGCTTTGCGCTCACAGTAGAACACGACGAGCAGAAATACAGCCATGCCGCCCCACGCCAGCCATAAGCTTTGCGTATCGAGGGTGGCCTGCTCTTTGGCATAGTAGGCGTATATCAGGCTTACCGCCCAGGCCAGGCAAGCAAACGGCAGCATGTTGGCGAGATTCGCAAGTACAGCCCAGAAGATCGGCTTCCCCATTTTCCTGGGGTTGCCGGCTGTAATGTCATACAGCAGCTTGCGCATCAGCCGTGCACCTCCTTTTCCTGCCTGAGATCAATCGTCCAGTCGGCCGAATTCGTATAGGCGGCCCACATGTTTTTGTACAGTCCGCCGCGCGCGAGCAGTTCGCGATGCGTACCCCTGTCCTTGATTTTGCCGTCTTTCAGTACGATGATCTGATCGGCGTCGCAAATCGTCGTCAGCCGATGGGCGATCATCAGCACGGTCTTGCCGCGAACCAACTCTCCCAAGGCGAGCTGCATC
This sequence comes from Brevibacillus gelatini, assembly GCF_003710935.1. Lineage (GTDB taxonomy): Bacteria > Bacillota > Bacilli > Brevibacillales > Brevibacillaceae > Brevibacillus > Brevibacillus gelatini. The sequence goes on along the minus strand of NZ_RHHS01000027.1, from coordinate 99,452 downwards.
TCGTATTCGTTTTCCGGGTCGGCGTACGCCGTCGCCTCGTCGAGAATCAATATCGGCGCGTTTTTCAAAATCGCGCGAGCAATCGACACTCGCTGCTGCTCCCCGCCCGACAGGTGCACGCCGCCTTCGCCGATCAGCGTGTCGTAGCCATTGGGCAAGCGCTCAATGAATCCGTGACATTGCGCCGCCCTTGCCGCAGCGTACACTTCCTCTCTCGTCGCGCTCGGACGCCCGGATAAAATATTGTTGTAGAGCGTATCCGTAAACAAAAAGCTGTCCTGAAAGACGAAGGACATCGCGTCCATCAGCTCCGTCGTCTTCATCTTGCGGATGTCTACACCGCCAATGGTAATCGCCCCTTTTTGCACATCCCAAAAGCGGGGAATCAGTTGCGCAATGGTCGATTTGCCCGAGCCTGACGGGCCGACGAGCGCCGTAATTTTGCCTTGCGGCGCCACAAAGCTGATTCCCTGGAGCACCTCCTTGCCGCCCTCGCCCTCGTAGGAAAAGGAAACGTCACGAAACATGATGTCATAGCCCGTTGGCTTCGCCCCTTGCTCCGGCTCGGGGATCGCCTTTTCTTGCAGCATCTCGTCAATACGATTGACCCCCTCCGCAATCGTCGTCATTGCCGAGGCGAAATTGTTCAACTTGAAAATCGGCGTAGCGATACCTGGGGCGAGTACGAGAAACAGCATCAGCGTTGCGGCAAAAGCGACGTGATCCGGGTCCTGGCTGATGAAAAACAGGCCGACCGGAAAGAAAAACGTCGCCAGCGAGACCATAACCACCTTGAAAGACACGTAGCCCCGCTCGAAGTTGTCCGTGTAGCGCAGGCTAAAATCGCGGTAGTGCAGGATGTCCTGGTAAAACTTGCGGAACGAATGCACCGTCTGACCGAAAATTTTAATGGCAGGCATCCCGCGCACATATTGAACCGAGGACGAACTGATTGCCTCCAGCGCGTCAAAATACTCCTTGAGTCCGGCCTTCGCTTTTTTGCCGGCCATCATCGAGTATTGGGCAAAGAAGCCGAGCACCATCGGGATGATGCAGGCCAGAGCGAGCCACATATCAAGCGAAAACATCGCGACCACAATGACAACAAGCATCACCGCCGTATTAATCAGGTCAGGCAGCTGGTGGGCGATGAACAGCTCGATTCGCTCCACGTCCAGCTCCACGACTTTTTTGATCCTGCCTGTGGCATTTTTGCTGAAATAGCCGAGTGGCAGTGAACCGATGTGGTCCGCAAGCCGCACGCGGATGCCGTACAAAATGCGAAAGGCGGCAATGTGCGAGCACATCCCGCCGACGTACATAAACAAATAGCCGAGCAGAAGCCCTGCCACGCCCCAAACCGCCCACTCAATGACATAGCCCGCATCAACGGCCGAAATATCGGCGGCGTGCCGCAAAAGCTCAGCCAGAACATAGTAAATCGACAAGTACGGGACAAGCAGCAAAAAAACGCTTACGGTAGACAAAACTGCCGAAAAGACCATCAGCGTCTTTTTTTCGCCAGCCAGCTCCAGCAATCGCGCCATTCCTGTTTTTGCCTTAGGTTTCAACCGTTCTCACTCCTTGTTCTGTGAAAATCGTCTCCACATCGTGTACCGCTTTCAATTCCACAATCTGATCGCTGGCCAGCGCGGACAAAATCTGGTCGTGTGTAATGATGACGACCGTTTTGCCTGCCTGGGCGAGCTTTCTCACCCATACTGCCACCTTGAGCACACCATCCCCATCCAGCCCGCTCGTCGGTTCGTCGAGAATGATCCACTCTGCATCCGAGCAGTAGGCGGCCGCCATCGTGACCCGCTGTTTTTCTCCCCCCGACAAGGACGCCGGATGCCTGTCGCGCAAATGCTCGATGCCAAACGCCTCCATCGCCGCATAGGCGCGCTGGCGCAGCTTTTCGTCCACCCGTCTGCCCAGCACAATCTCGTTGCCCACGCTGTCGGCGTAGAGCTGATAATCGGCGTCCTGCATGACCAGGTAGCTCACAGCGCGCCTTTTGCTCGCGGAATAGCGTGTGGAGCCGTAGTGGACCGTGCCCTTTTGTTCGCGCAGCAGCCCGCATAAAATTTTGCTGAGAGTCGACTTTCCGGCCCCGTTTTCACCTGTTAGCGCTGTAACCGTTCCTTTTGGCAGCGTAATGTCGATCTCCGAGACTCCGTCGCCTTTTCTGCGGTAAAAATACGAAAGCCCTCGCGCTTCCAGTGCGATTTCGCACGGTTGAGTCTTACTTGCCTGCTCCTCCGCGGTGCTTGCACGAGCCATGTCCGGGTGCCGCAGTCCGTATGGCCGCACCGCTTCCAGCGGCAATTGGGCGAATTCATCTCTCGTCCACGTCTGCGCGATTTTGCCGTTTTCCATGCACACATACCGATCTGCAACAGGCAAAAACGGCGTCAACCGATGCTCGCAAATGAGCAGTGTCGTGCCGTTTTGCTTGAGCCTGTGCATAATCTCGATCAGATTTCGCGTTGAGGACTGGTCCAGATTGGCCGTAGGCTCGTCTAGCAACAAAAGCGGCGGGTTCAGGACCGATGCAGCCGCAATCGCTACGCGCTGCTTCTGGCCGCTGGACAGCCTGTGCAGCGAACGATCGAGCAGATGGTACACACCAAGCTGCTTCGCTACTTTGTCGATCCGCTCCCTGATTTCTTGCGGGTCCATCCCGATGTTTTCCGCAGAAAAAGCCAGCTCGTCGCGGACGTTTTCCATAAAGAACTGGCTTCGGGGGTCTTGAAACACGACGCCCATCAGCCGCGTTCTCTCCTGCGGCAAAAGCTCCGAGGGACTTTTCCCGCCGACTCTGACCGTGCCGCTGAGCTTGCCTGCGTAAAAGCCGGGGGCAAGACCGTTGACAAGCCGCATCATCGTGCTTTTGCCGCTGCCCGAACGCCCGCACAGCACGACACACTGTCCGGCTTTTACCGACAGGTTGATCTGGTTGACCCCCGTGTCGCTGCCAAGCGTGCCGTCTTCACTCTCATAATGGAAGGTGACATCTTTCAGCTCGATCATGCTATCATCCCTCCCGCTCCGTAAATTGCTGCCGCCGCTACGATGTAGATGACCAGCGCCACTGCGTCCGCTGTCCGGAAATGAAACGCATGGATCGACGTCCGCGCGCAGTCGCTCTCGATCCCGCGCAGTTCAGCCGACGAAGCGAGTTCTGCGGAGAGCTTCAGACAGCGCACGACCAGCGGCATGAAAAAGCATTCGTAAGCCATGGCCGGATGAAGCAGCGCGCTGTACCAGTGCGGAAAAATCCCCCTCGCCCGAATGCCGTCGCGAATCGCCTTCATCTCCAGGAGCACCACCGGGAAAAAGCGGATCAGAATGCAAATCATCACGGTAATCGGCCGCGGGACTGACATCCGCTCCAGAACGCACATGATGCTGCCTGGGGGCGAGTACATCAGCGTCGCCCCGATCATGACCAGCGGCATCATTCTGGCAAACGAATAAAAGACAAGCTTCATCGTCCCGAGCGTCTCTGGCATGGCAAAGGAAACAGCCAGAGACAGCACATAGACGAGAAGAAAGGGAAGCACTTTTCTGGACAGCCGATTTAAGACCAAGTACACTACACTTAAAGCAAGCATCATATGTACCTGCAGGTCGTCCTTGATGAGTATGGTCAGGATGCTCGCCAGAAGGAGCACCAGCAGGTGTGTCTTTGGACCTGGCTGTCTCATGCCAGCTTGGCCTTTTTCACATGCTTTTTGAACAGCATGTTTCCGATCATGACACCGACAAGTCCGCCCGCTGCCGAGATCAGGCACATCGTGATCGCCATGCTCGGAGTCCCGTAGTAGTACAGCATTTCATCCAGAGCCACTTTGGAGTAGCTTTTGGACAGAATCGCAATGTACTCGTCGCGGAAGAACATGAGCGGAACCATCCCGCACATCGAGTAGCCGACATAGAACAGCGCATAGGCGATGGCACTGCGCAAAGTGCTTTTATAGCCTTCCTGCCCCCACAAAACCAGCTCGCAAATGATGCCCATAACGCCGAGCACCAGCAGGAAATACGCGTATCCGTAAGCAACAAAATACAGGCCCGTAATGATAGAGGATAAGAACAGTACGCCCCGTTTGTTGATTTTGTTCGCCATGACCACATAGAGCGGGCCGTTGAGCAGAGCGGTAATCCCGCCGACAATCAGGTAAGAGGCGAAGGTAAACATCGGGCAAAACGTAATGATGATGAGCATGACCACATTGAAGATGGCAAGTGTGATGAAGTCCCGCAACGTCCATCTGTTTTGCAGGGGTGAGAGTTGAGCTTCCATGATCGTTCCTCCTTATGTCCAATGGGAAACATGTTGAGAACTGCAAATGAGATTAATTTTCATTCGCAGTGACATGCTTTCATTTTATTTTTATCCAACCGGGAGGGTCAATGAGTTGGACGCAGGTGCGTCTTTTCGTGGCATGTTTTCGTCCGATCACGGTATTGGGAGGTGAAAGCAGATGAAGGATCTTGTGAGAGAACTGCATGTGCCTTGCTTGATGCAATGCGGTTTTTTCCGGGATGACAGCAAGACGCCCTACAGTCAGGCAGGTACGTGCTTTTCCGTCTCGCCCGACAAAGGCTCCGGGCATTACTGGACGTATTCCAGAGAAAACCTGTTTGCCATCTCGATTCTCGATTTCGTCTTCTATGAAGATTTGTTCCTGGAATTCCAGCAGCCGAAATATTTGAGCCTGAACTACTACGATTCCGTCTCGGGCGAAGAACTGCACCCGTACAAGCGCTTGTCCTCGGGGTGCATCCGGGTGCATTTTGGCTGCAACAATGTGTATCGGGCGCGCTACCATAAAAATATCCCGATCCGCTCGACGGGGATCGAGATTACACCGGAATACTACGAGGATTATTTGAAAGCAAAGTACCCGGACGAGTATACGGACCCGCGCTCGTCTTTTCTCAGCGTGGACGGACTGACGAATTTTCCCGAGCTCGTCTTCTTGTTCCGGCAGATCAGACAGTTTCGCGGCACCGGCATCGCAGCCAGGCTGTACTACGAGGGCAAGGTTGCAGAGGCTGTCTCGCTCATCGTCGAAAAAGCCCGGCAGCAAAAAAAGACCTATCCGAGCAAATACGTATCTAAGGCGGATTTGGACAGTCTGCAAGCTGTGACTGCCTATATCGACGACCACTTTGCCGAGGAAATCCACCTGGAGACCCTGGCCCGGATTGCCTGCATGGGGACGACCAAGCTCAAAGGCACGTTCAAGCTCGTCTACAAATGCACGATTACCGAATATATTCAGAACAAGCGGATGAGCCGGGCGGAGCAGTTGCTCAGCAGCACGGACATGCCGATCAACCAGATCGCGCAGCTTGTCGGCTATCACAACCCCAGTCGGTTCTCCGAGCTGTTTCGCAAAATTACCGGGATGCTGCCGAACGAATACCGGAGATACAGCCATACGCTCTTGTAAGCCAGCGTTTTGGGATACTCCATGCCGACAGGGACAAAAAAGCTGTAGCCGCTCACACGTCGACTACAGCTTTTTTTGTTTAATTCAGGCGCTGAATGTCGTAGCCTTTTTCTTTCAACTGGTCGAGAACCATGCCTTCGAGCGCATAATGGGCAGAGCCAATCACGATAAAAGAAGTGTGCTCTCCTTCCTGCTCCAGAAGCTGGACCAGCTTGCTTGCCATGTTGCGGTCCCGTTCTCCTAGCAGGCGCTGGTTCACTTCGCCGGCCCCGAACTGACCGTAGGCTGTCAAGGTGTTGGTCAGCCCTTCCAGATCGCCTTCCACCCAGTCGCGCTGCATGTCTCGCAAAATTTTTCCCTGGTCCGCCAGCGGTTGTTCGCCGGAGAGGATGCTGTCCAGCATCGTGTTCAGTTCTTTTTCCTGCTGCTCAGCTGGTACGTTGGAAAGCAAGTCCGTTTGCAGCTTGATGCCTTCCAGTTCATGGATTGGCTTGTCTATCAGCATCGCTTTGGTCAGGAAGTAGCTGTCAATGCCCGTAATCAGACTAACCTCCCTGTCTTCGGCTGAATCGGAGACGTAGCCGAATGTCGGCAGCGACAGCGTAACGGCAAACGGCTTCATCGTATCAAAGGAATTCTCCGGCAGCCCCAGGCTTGCCAGCACCTTTTGCAGCTTGCTGTACGTCTCGGCAGATACGTGGTCCTTCAATGACGTTCCGTCGCTGTACATCATTTTTTCAGTCATGTAGTCCATGTCGCCGCCAACGATGTCCGCCTCGACCCACAGGTCGTCCGATGCCTCGAAGGCGTCGCGGATGCTTTTTTTCAGCGGGTACATGTCCGTAGTCCCGATGTGAACGGAGCCGAGCAAGTACAGCGTGTTTTTGCCGTTCGTCACCTTCCACATCAGACCTGCAGCACCACTGCCCGCTGTATCGTAGGCAAACTCGACAACCCGGCTTGCGAGCACCACAGCCTGTTCAACCGTCGCGGGCTGCTGCAGGGCCAGACCTGCACCCGTTCCTTGCACCAAACCTTTTTTCTGCAAGTAGGTCAAAGGGTCTTGTCCCGTCAGTTCAAATGCGGCAGGCAGCTCGTACTGGGCCAAAAGCTTGTACAAAGTGGTCATGACCGTTTCACGGGTAATGACTTTCTCTTGAGGAATCGACACAGCCGCTGCTTTTTTTTGCAAGCCAAGCGAGTCGAGCTTTTTTTCCGTCGCCTTCATCAACTCGGCAAACCGATCAGCAGAGATCGGCTGCAAAAACGCTTCGTCCTGGTACCATTTCAACGGGAAAATCCCGTATTTCTCGCCTTCGTTCAAGGTCGACACAGCCCATGGGCTGACGCTTGGAGTGGACAGAGGCGTATTGGCATAAACCGGATAGACTTGTCCCAACAAAATGGACAAGCTCAACACTCCTGCTCCGGCCCAACGGAAAAACTTGCTCCATCGCTTCTTTTTGTTCATCAAAAGGACTCCTCTCATGCTGCCAAGCAGACTCGCTCGTTATTTTCTACCAATGGTAGATTATACCACAACGAAAAATGGCAAGTAACCAAATGTTAGATTCGGTTGACTTCATTTGCGTAATCCTTTCCCTTTTGCCTAGCGATTGCGGTTTCGGTAAAGCAAGTAGATGAAAAAAGGGGCGCCTACGCCCGCTGTAAAGACACCTGCCGGAATGTCGAGCGGTTGAAAAGGGTCCCGCTTCCTTATCCGCCTTGCAATGCGCATAAAAAAACACAGCCTTTGCAATAGCTGTGCGGTGGAGCCAAAACTTATTTGCTCTCGACAAACGTAATTTTGTTCATCAGCCGGCGAATTGCTTTTGGCAGCAAGTAAGCGGCGGGAAACGCCAGCGAAAAAGCCATCGGCCATGCCTTGAGCCAGCGTTCAAGCAACATGGAGTTGAAGCCGAAATTAATCAGCATCATGAAGAACGACAAAATACAGGACATGCCCAATGCCATCAAAAATGTAAAGAGAATGGCTTCGTATTTTTTCGGGATTTTCACACACAACACCTCGTTGAAATTTCTTGTTCTGCACAATGATTGCCCAGCTAATTATCGTAGCTTAAAGCAAAATAACGAAGCCGTCAACGCTGCAAGTGTCGAAATGGACAAGAAAAAACCTTTGCTGTGTCGCAAAGGCTTTTCCATAGCACTGCGCTTGTCATTCTCTCATTCGGCTGGCGACAGCTTCCGCCAAATCTGTCGTCAATTGCGGGACATGTGACTTCAGGATCGAGTTCACCATAGGGGCCTTCAAACCTTTTGCCGTAATGTCGAGAAACCCGGTCATTTTCGTGCGCGCTTCCCCCAACGCCTCGGCCTGGAAGTAGCCTTCTCCCGAAAAATTCTCGTTGATTCCGGTCAGGGTAAACTTCACTTCCGTCGGCTCGTTCCACTCGGTAATGTCCACCTGCAGGTTGATTTCTTTTTTCATAATCCCGATGTCTCCGGTAAACGTCCAGGTCACGCGCCGCTCATCGATCACTTCGTGGCTGATGTAGCCTGGCACGAGAGGAACCCAGTTCTCCAGTACGCTGACAAATTTCCAGACCGTCCCGATCGGCAGCGGCAGCTCAATATCGTGGATGCCTTGAGGCATGGTTGCTCATTCCTTTCCCCTGGTTGTTTCGGATGTCTCGTAATATGTATGGCTTTTGGGGGCAGGATATTTCGGGAAAATGTGTCGTTGTTTTTACACAAGCTGCTTCCGGTCGGGCTTGCCAAGGTCGGTGGTGTCGGTGATGCTGTTAATGAAATCTGGCGAGTTGCGGATGCAGTCATGTGGGGATCATTTGTGTTTGTATTGGTATCCTTCGGGTTTGAGCGATGCATGTACAGGCACAATTTTTCCGTCTATATCGGCATAAAAGTATCTGACATCAGGTTCGTCAGCAAAAATAACTTCTACACTAAAATTCGGAAGCTTTCCAAAAACGCCATTTAGACTAACGATTGCTTTCTCATCGATGTTTTCCTCCGTAATGAGGTAGTGGCGTACTTGATTTTCCAATCTTAACAATGTTCCTTGAACATATATGACTGGAGCAGAAATAAGGAGTAAGACCAGGAAAAGCATAATCATCGTTTTTTTGTTCATTTTCGTTATCACCCGTTGTAAAATGAAGCTTTTTTCCGAAACCGTTGCTCATTCCTTTCCCCTGCTTGTTTCGAAAATGTGTCGTCGTCTTAACACACGCTGCTTCCGATCGGGCTTGCCAAGGTCGGTAAGGTCGGTGTAGGCGATTCTGTTAATGAAATCTGGCGGAGGCTTGGGGGCGCAGCCATTTGGGGACTCATTTGTGTTTGTATTGGTATCCTTCGGGTTTAAGCGATACACCAATTGGTACTATTTTTCCGTTATTTTCGGTATAAAAGTATCTGACATCCGGCTCGTCAGCAAAAACAACTTCTACACTGAAATTCGGAAGCTTTCCAAAAACGCCATCTATACTCGCTATTGTTTGCTCATCGATGTTTTTCTCCGTAATGAGATAGTGGCGTACTTGATTTTCCAAGTTTAACAAAGTCACTTGAACATATATCACTGGAGCAGAAATAAGGAGTAAGCCCAGGAAAAGCATAATCATCGTTTTTTTGTTCATTTTCGTTATCCCCCAAGACGGTGCACCGCGAGCTGCCGAATTTGGTTGTAAAATGATGCTTCTAATCTCCTTAAAGAGTGAAGGCGATAATGGGCGCCCTACTATCGCTAGTCAACTTTATAGGAGGAATTTTTTATGGCATCTGATCGACCAAAATATCCTGGTACTAACACAGATATGAAGCCAGGAGACGTTTTGTACTCGAAAAAAAGCATTTCAACTTTTTTTGTTGGACACGTGGCAATTGTCGGACCAGACTACGATGTTATTCACGTTCATCCAAAAGGACCTGGGTTCATCGACAATATCGATTACTATGTAAGTCGGTTTGATGACGGTGATAAGATCCAAGTTCTTCGCCCTGGGAGAGGAGCTTCTAAAGCTGCTAATTGGGCAAAAAACCATATTCGTGATGTGAAGAAATATTACTTCAATATGGACTTGGATAATATCGAGCTTAGTTATTGTTCTAAGTTCATCTGGCACGCTTTTTACTATGGTTATGAGCTCGATATAACCGGTATGGGTCTTACCGATGGAAGTCGGGCAACCCATATTTATCCAAGTGATGTAAGAGATTCTGAGGAATTTGTATCAGTAGAAACTATTAAAGTTAATAAGTAATAAAGTCGAATAAAACCTCGCATTTGCGGGGTTTTTCCTCACTTTCAGCTTATCCAACTCAGTTATTTAGACAGACTATATCCGGTTCAGCCGTAATATAACTCTATATTTAAATTATACTCCAGACAAAGAAAAAATCCTCTTTTTACCACATAACACAAAAATATATTGATTTGTTAAAATGAGTTGCTTTTTCCCCCGAACATTTACCTAGAAGGTAGGATGGTGAGAAGAATGAATGACGAACTGCGAAAAGAAGAGTGCAGGAGACTAATAAAAAGGATTGCCTGGCGGTTGCAGTATCAAACAAAGAAGATTTCCACCCGAGAGCTTCCCATCATAGAAAATATATGTGGGCAAAATCAAATCTCATCTGTAGATTCTAAACTGTATGTAGAAGAAATGCTGAATTCCCTTCCAGCGAAAGCAAGATTCATTATCGAACAAGTCGTTATCAACGGGGTTCCCGAAAAAATCGTAGCGAATCATTTAGGAATATCCCAGCAAGGCGTAAACAAATACAAACGCAAATATTTAGGGCTGCTTCGGCGAAAATGGGAATCTACCTCGTAAGATTGCAGACCTCTTCCGAAATGGAGGCAGCCAGGCAAACACAAAACAAAAAGAAAACGCTTGGAGTGGAACGGTTCCCCAAGCGTTTTCGTATTTTCAGCACGCCTCTTTTAGCCTGCCTGTATGTTTTAGAAGCGGCTATTGCTTCCCAAGAAAGCCTTCCTTGAAAATGTTGAGCAAATAGTCCAGCGTAATCGGATCACTGTAGGTAGCAGCTTCTGTGTCAATGACGATCACATGGTTGTTTTTCACAGCCGGGATATTTTTCCACGTCTCTGAGTTCAGGAACGCATTTTCAGCACCCTTTCGCTGGCTGAGTACGATGTAGTCTCCGGCATACTCCGGGATCACTTCCAGGGAAAGCATGTAGTAGCCGGGGCCGAGTGCGTCTTTCTTCACTTTTTCCGGCATGGCGAGGCCCATTGCCTGGTACAGAATCTCGGTTCCGCGCGCCCAGTTGTTTCCGAATACGTAGAAGTCTTTGGCGTCGTGCTCGAAGACGGAGACGGTCTTCTCCTTGCCGATTTTTGCCTTGATCTCTTCTCCGGCAGCTTGCGCCCGCTTCGTGAAATCGTCGATCCACGCTTGCGCTTCCGCTTCCTTGTTCAGCAGCTTGCCGATCTCGCGCTGCTGCGCCAAATAGTCCAGCTTGCCCCACGTGTAGACAACGGTTGGCGCGATCTCCTTCAATTTATCCAGGTTTTTCATCCAGGACCCGGCAATAATCAGGTCGGGCTGGAGCGCAAGAATTTTTTCCAGCGTCTCATCGGATACCGTCTCTACATCTTTTACTTTGTCGGTGAAAAGCGGGTTCTTTTTCGTCCACTCATCGACTCCGACCAGTGTTCCGCCCAACGAAAGAACGTTCGGCGCATTTGTCAAACCGACGATTCGCTTCGGATTGGCCGGAGCCTCGACAGGTCCGTTTTCAGACTGGTATGTAATCGTTTCAGGCTTTGCTTCCTGCGTTGCACCGTTGTTCCCGGCAGCGTTCTCCGTTGGCACTGTAGCATTGCCACAGGCGCTCAGCAGCAGCACGAGTGACATCATAATGGAAGGGAGCCACTTTTTCATATTGCATTCTCCTTTTGACAGAGTGAAAAACAACAAGTGATAATGATAATCATTTCTAAACAATTACATACTATAAACCGTTCTCTATTTCCTGTCAATACGGGCAAGACAACAAGCGGATCGCCTTCCTCGATTTTGTGTTCCCCCGTGGCTGAGCAAGCTGGAAATAGCAAAAAGCTTCCCACGCATCAGGAGGGAAGCTTTTTTGCCACGCTATTGTTTTACGACAGCTTTACAAGGCTGTAGTTTTTCTTGCCTTTGCGGATAATGATGAAACGTCCGCCAATCGCCAGATCAGGCGTTACTACCAGATCCAGCTCGCTCACCCGCTCGCCGTTCATGGAAATCGCGCCTTTGGTAATGTCCTCGCGCGCCTGGCGCTTGGACGGCTCGATGCCCAGCTCGACGAGCCAGTCCACGATGTTTTTCGCTTCTTTTGTCGCTTCGTAGGTCGGCATTTCCTTGAAGCCTTGCTCGATCTCATCGGCGGTAAGCGATTTGATGTCGCCCGTGAAGAGAGCGGCTGTGATGCGCTTGGCCTGCTCCAGCAGCTCTTCGCCGTGCACGAATCGGGTCATTTCCTCTGCGAGCGTTTTTTGCGCTTCGCGTTTATGCGGCTCCGTCTCGACTTTTACCGCGAGCTCGTCGATTTGCTCTTTGGTCAGGAACGTAAAGTATTTCAAGTATTTAATGACGTCGCGGTCGTCGGTGTTCGCCCAGAACTGGTAAAATTCGAACGGCGTCGTTTTGTTCGGATCGAGCCAGACGGCACCGCCTGCTGTTTTCCCAAACTTCGTTCCGTCTGCCTTCAGCATGAGCGGAATCGTCAGGCCAAACGCTTTTGCCTCGGGACCCTCTTTTTTGCGAATCAGATCAAGACCGCTTGTAATGTTGCCCCATTGGTCGGAGCCGCCAATTTGCAGCTGGACGTCCTCGTGTCTGTACAGATGCAGGAAGTCGAGCGCCTGCAGGATTTGGTAGGAAAACTCGGTGAAGGAAATGCCGCTCTCCAGTCTGCTTGCCACGACATCCTTGGCGAGCATCGCGTTGATGCTGAAGTTTTTCCCGTAATCGCGCAAAAATTCGATCACGTTGATTTTATGTGTCCAGTCGTAGTTGTTGACCAATCGGATCTGGTTGTCGCCTTCTGTGATGAACAGCTTTTTCATTTGCGCGGTGAGAGCCTCTACGTTGGCCTGCACCTGCTCCAGGGATTGCAGCGAACGCTCGGACTGACGGCCGCTCGGATCGCCAATCGTCCCTGTCGCCCCCCCGATCAAAATAACCGGACGATGCCCCGCAAGCTGGAAGCGTTTCAGCACGATAAAAGGGATCAGGTGCCCGATGTGCATGCTGTCTCCCGTCGGGTCGACGCCACAGTACAACGAGATCGATTTTTGCTCCGTCAATTCACGGAGCCCTTCGGCGTCTGTTTGTTGGTTAATGGCCCCGCGCCATTCGAGTTCGTCAATAATGTTCACAGCCAATTCACTCCCTTAGGTTCGTCAATCTCTCCTATACCGAATCAACGTTGCGTGTGACAACAAAAAATCGCCCCTTGTCTATTGTAGACACAGGGACGATTGTATAACCGCGTTACCACCCAGATTGCACCAATGGTCGCTCCATCTTCCGGACGCCATTCATGCCACTCTCGGCGAGATATCGTTCGCCATTCCGCTCAGCATTACCCGAGATACTCCAGAGTTGTAATTCGCGGGCTTGGTGTGTACCGGGTTCCATCCACCCCCGGCTTTCTGGGACAGGGACCAAGCTGCTACTGGGCTCTTTCAACGTATGTCGCGTATAAGATTACAGACAGTATAGTGAATTGGAGAGGCGGTGTCAACTGGCAGTTTGCCCTCGCAGCCCCTGCTGTTCTGTCGGCAGGAAAAAAATGTGGTTGCGGTTGTTTGACTCATAGATGAAATCTTTCAAGCTTTTGCTTGTGTACACGGAAAAATCGCCCGCGATAGCAAGCTTTGCCTTGTACGTGACGAACTTTTGCAGAATTTCTCCTTCGACTACCATCGCAAAATACGGCCCGGATCGTCTTGCGGCAAACAAAAAATCGCTCTCTCGCAATATTCGCAGAACGACCAAGTAATTTCCGTTCCCACTTGCAACTCTCCCCCAATAAATCGCCGGAAGCATATTTATTTCATCTTTATTTACGGGTATGATAATAGAAAAAAAGAAAGAGGCTGTTTTATGGATTCAACCTATTCATCCAGATCTGCATCCAAAACAAAAATGCTCATCATTCATGCTCTTTTTATCGCTTTTACCCTTGCAGCCACCATGTTCATCAACATCCGTCTCCCGTTCATGGGCAACGGTGGCCTGATTCACCTTGGTAACGTGCCTCTGTTCATTGCCGCTTTCGTGTACGGCAGAAAAGCAGGAGCGATTGCAGGTGCCTTCGGGATGGGCCTGTTCGATCTGATTTCCGGCTGGACGGTATGGGCACCGTTTACCTTCGTCATTGTCGGGGCCATGGGCTATGTCGCTGGTCTCATCGCGGAAAGAATGCCGGGCAAACGCGTCCTTGCCTATTCTCTCGCTATCGCTTGCGCCCTGCTGATTAAAATCGTGGGCTACTACTTCGCGGAAGTGATTCTGTACAGCAACTGGATTCTGCCGTTTGGCTCGATTCCAGGGAACTTCCTCCAGGTCGTCGTTGCTGGAATCATCGTGCTGCCGCTGGTAGGACGCCTGAAAAAAATTGTCGGGCAAGGATAAGGGAGAACCATGCTTTTTTGCACAGTTTGCGCAGAAGTGCTACGTATGACGCACTTCGGCAGGCTGTAACGATCAAAATCGCTCAGGAGATGCTGATTCCTGGGCGATTTTTTTCGCTTGCACTTTATATAGAAAAGTGTGCTATACAAGGCAGATTACAGCTGCCAGGTGGGTCAATTCCAAACTGGCGAGGGTGCGACAAAAATAAAGTCGGCGTTGACACAACTTTAGACATTTTCTCGAAGGAAAATATCCACTTGTTTAACAAATTCCGCAAGTGTATTCGCTCCCGAATCATAACTCGAATTGGAAACGAGTATACAGCTGACACTATAACCGAATTTTTCAAAACTATAATGATATGCGTTAATGGGCGGGTATATGTCTGCGTAATAAGCTTTTAGATCATTATCAGGTGAATTATATCTGGCATTACTATAATAAATACTGTGTTGCCATTGTTCATGTTGGACACCGAGTCTTTTACTTACACTCATGAGAATGATTGTTCCGTTTGATTTATTTTTATAGATATAGTTTTTCTGTCTTCCAAATATGGAGGTATCTGCATCTTCCTGCTGATCTCCTAAAATACTGTCTGGAGCAGTTAATATGTTCTCATTACCTTGTAACAACTCTTCAAATCCTATTGGCTTAAATTTTTCATCGAACTTATTAGTAATAGTAACCAAATCTTTTCTCTCATCATCTGAAAGATAAGCGCCATGTACATTCTCAGCATAAGAAAATACATTTTGAGAAAATCCACCGATCAAAAAAGCTAATAGATAACTACCGAATAGGAGTACTATTTTAGACTTCCTCATTCAAATAACCACCTCTTTGTCGTGATAAGACCCTCTGACTAAATACGCATAAAGAGAAAATATTAAGTAAATCTAATTCAAAAATCTGTTTTATACCATTAAATACATATTATTACATAGTTGGTTGAAAAATAACACACTTTCCTGTTCGATCAATAATCTAGTTGTCGCAATAGTGTTAAAAATATTCGTTACTCTGTGGTGATATACTTCCCAACTGCTTAGTAATCCGTCGACACGTCCACTTTTCCTCAACCCGCAAACGAAGTGCTTCGATTTTCACGAATTCTTGTTATGATTAAAGCTTCTGTACTTTGGTTGCCATAAAAATGCCCCCCTAGAAGTCATCGGATTTCCCTATGGATTTCCAATCTCTATTCTAAAGGGTGCACTCAGCAGTCGAACTGGAGTTTTCGGAATACAAAAACACAAAAAACCCTTGGGAACCAAGGGTTTAAATTCTTTCATATGGTGGAGCATAGCGGGATCGAACCGCTGACCTCTACACTGCCAGTGTAGCGCTCTCCCAGCTGAGCTAATGCCCCATTATGTACTCGATAGCAAGTTACCGCCTCAGTGACTTAAGTATAGCACACCTTTCTATTACAATGCAAGCGAAAAAAACGGAAAAAGTTTGGCTGTACTGTCCCACATTCGGCGGTGAGTGGAGTCGCCCCAGACATCCCTCCTTCATCAAAAAAGGTGCCTCCTGATCGAATAATCGACCATGGAGGCACCTTTCCTTCTATCATCGGAATAAGATGCTAGAAAATCTATTCCGTTCTTGCTTATCGCACCGTCACCACAATCGGCGTTCTCATGCCGCCGTAGCTAACGTAAATCGTCGCTTTACCCGACCCTGTCGCCTTGATGACACCGTCTTTCACGTCTGCAACCAAGAGGCGCGAAGTGGTCCACAGGGCTGGCTTCGTGACGTCTGCCTCAGAGCCGTCTGTGTAGGTTGCAATCGCCTTGACTTGCTTCGTTTCGCCTTTGTTCATGACGATCTGGACGACATCTGTTTTCAAATACTTCAACGTATCGACGTCGACAGGGATGGAGACGCTCTTGTCGTTGTATTTGGCTGTGATCGTGGACTTTCCGTAGGCAAGCCCTTTGACCAAGCCTTTGGAAACGTCTGCTACCTTGTAGTTGCTTGTCTTCCAGTCAGCAAGGCTGGTGACGTCCATCGTGCGTCCGTCTGACAAGGTGGCGGTCAGCTTGATTTGCACGCTGCTGCCATTTGATTTCAGGCTGACAAAGCGCTTGTCCGCTTCCAGCTTGGTGACGATTCCCACTTCCACCGGAAGGGTCACAGACTTGCCGCCGTATTTGAAGGTGATGGTGGCGCGGCCGTTGGCAAGGCCTCGTACTTTGCCGTTTTCCACATCGGCTACCTTCAGGTTGGACGAGGTCCATTCGGCGGTTTGAGACACGTCAACGGTTGCGCCCGAGCTGTCTGTCGCCTTCAACTCCACTGCCACGGTATCATTGACGTTCATAATCACCAGGCGCGGATTGACGGTCAAGGTTTGCGCCTGATCGACCTCCACGGAAATGGTCACGCTTTTGCCTTCAAACGTACCAGTGATCGTGGCTTTTCCGGAACCGACAGCGGTAATTTTACCCGCGTTCACTTCGGCTACCGCACCGGAGGAGGTGGTCCATGTCGCCTGGTCATTGATGTTGTTCTTGACTGTGCCGTCCGCGTAGGTGGCGGTCAGCTTGACTTCCTGGCTGGCGCCTTTGCTCAGGACCAGCGACTTTTTGTCCACGGTCAGCGATTGCAGTACGCCGATGGATACCGGAATGTTGATCGTGCGTGTTCCATAAGTCGCTGTGATGGTTGCAGCCCCTGTGGATACGCCTGTTACCAGTCCCTGGCGCACAGTGGCAACTGCCGGAGCGCTGGATGTCCAGGTCACTTTTTGCGTCACATCTTGGCTTGTTCCGTCAGGGAAAGCAGCCGTTACGGTTACTTGTTTGACATCTCCTGCCTGGATCGCGACTTTGGCCGGGTTGGCGGTCAAGCTTTGCGGTACATCCACGTCCACGACCAGCGCAGCTGTCTTCCCGCCGTATTTGGCGGTCAAGGTCGCTGTCCCTGCCTTGTAGGCGGTAATGGTTTTCCCGCTGGCAAACACGATGTCCGGGTGATCCGAAGACCATTCCAGCCTGTCGGTCAGATTCTCGCTCTGGCCGTCGGCAAAAAAGGCTTTCACAATGACATTGTTGCCATTTGGCGCACTTCCGATTTCCACGCTTTTGCCGCTTGCCATCGTCAGGTAGGACGGGATGATGTCCAGCGAGCGCGGTACTTCTACATCCACCAGAATTTGCACCGTCTTGTTGCTGTATTTGGCGGTGATGATGGCTTCGCCTGAAGCAACAGCATGAATTTTTCCGTTGCTGTAGTACGCAACGTCTTCGCGGTTCGAAGACCACTCTGCCTTGTCATTGACTTCTACAGGCGTAGTCGAGTTGACATAGGTGGCTTCCAGCTTCACCGGCTTGTCTTCTCCCACCTTCAAAAATACGCTCTGGGGAGTCGCTACCAGTCGTTGCGTATTGTCGACATCAACCTTGATCGTTGCCGTCTTGGTGCCGTATTTGGCGGTGATGGTAGCCGAGCCCGGACTGTATGCCGTGATCGTCCCTTTCAGCGCATCGGCTACGGCCGGATTGTCCGAAGACCATTCGGCTTTTGCTGCTACATCGTTATCCTCTGGAGTGTCATCCGGGAAGATCGCTAGCAGTTTGATTGTTTCCGAGCTTGTCGCAGCGTTTCCGAGAAGCAGGGACACTTGTGTCTTGCTCGGAATGAGACGGTGAGCGATTTCCACGCTGACCTGTACGCTCGTCGTCTGGCTGCCGTACTTGGCCGTAACGGTTGCCGTACCGGAGCTCAAGCCTCTGATCTTGCCGTTGATGACGGTCGCAACTGCCGGGTTGTCGATGGACCAGTCGGCTTTTTCTGTGACGTTTTCAGGTCCGCCTTCGCTGTAGTAAGCAGTCAATTCAACTGTTTTCTCTTCCCCGATCCGGGTGTTGACGGACTGCTGATTCAGCGACAGCGCCTTTACCTTTTTGGTGACGGTTACATTGACGATTGCGGTCTTGCCCATGTATTCCGCAGTAACTACGGCGTTTCCGACCGCCTTGGCTGTGATTTGTCCCGAGTAGACGTTAATCACCTTGCCCTGATCCGGGCTTTGCCAATTCGTCTTCACCGTAACATCTTCCGTTTTCCCGCTCTCATAGATGGCCGTCGCCCCCAGGGAGACAGTATCGCCCAACTCTAGCGTTACCTCGTTTTTGGTCAGTACCAGGCGATTGATGACTTCTGCAGCCAGTCCAATTCCTGCGCTCCCGGTTCCCACAAATAGCAGGATGGCCAGAAACAAGAGCATCGTTTTTTTCCAGAACATTGCCAGCCTCCCTCGCAAGTATGAAATTTGCTGTTTTTCGAAACCATCTCACCCTTACTATATCGGCATTTTTCAGAGATAATTTACCAGTTTTTTATGTCGGTCATGTGTCGAGACGTGTAACTTGCCACCTGCTGCAACGTCAAAATAAAGAGAATGATCGAGTATTAACTCGAAAAAGCAAGACGAGGGAGCACGGAGAGAATGAATAAGAGAAGAAAACGGATGCGGAATTTTTTTCCGCGAAAAGGGCTGCAAGCGCTCGCCGTCGTCGTTCTGCTCGGCGGACTCTGGGTGGGCTATCATTGGCAGCGAATTGAGCAAACCGCCGGACAGGCTGTCCCCCGCCACGCCGATGTCGGCATCGTGCTGGGTGCTGCCGTCTGGGGAGAAAGTCCGGGTCCCGCGCTGCGCGAGCGACTGGAGCAAGCTGTCCGGCTCTATCAGGATGGCTATGTGTCTACCTTGCTTGTTACAGGCGGGCTGGGCGAAGGAAAAACGAAAACAGAAGCAGAGGTCAGCCGGGACTATCTGGTTGCCCACGGCATCCCGGCAGAGCACATTCTCCTGGAGGACAAATCCACCAGTACATACGAAAACCTGCTGTACGGCCAGCAGGCTTTCGACGACTATCGTATGCACCATGTGTTGATTATCAGCCACGACTACCATTTGGCCCGCGCGATGACCATGGCCGAATCGCTTGGGTGGAACGCCTCTGCCGTCGGCGTCCGGTCGCAGGTCCTGTTCGGGCCGTACCACCGGGGCAGGGAGGTACTCGCGCTCACCTACTGGGAAGTCTCGCAGTTTCTCTCGCTAGCTGCCCGCTCGCTGATTCTGGCGGCGGATTTCGTAGACGTCCACGAAGTGGCGAATCCGCTCCATGATCCGCGCCGCCTTGGTCTGCTCAATCCGGTTGCCATTTGAGATGGACAGATGCTCCTGCAGCTCCTCCAGCGAGTAGTTCGAGGTAAACAGCGTCGGCAAATGGTTGTTCGCCCGCTGGTTCAAAATAACGCCCAAAATCTCGTCCCGAACCCACGGCGTCAGGTTTTCCGCCCCGATGTCGTCGAGGATGAGGACAGGGACTTCCTTGAGCAGCTCCAGCTTCCCTGCGTACGATTGGTCCGAGATCGAATCTTTCATCTCGCGGATAAAATCGGGAACATAGACTAGCAGGGAAGCGACATTGCGCTCGGACAGCTCGCGGCCGATCGCTCCCATGATGTAGCTTTTCCCGACGCCAAACGGGCCGTGAAAATACAGCCCCTTGACCCGCTCGCCCGTACCTACCTTTTCACAAAAACGGATCGCCGCCTCCACCGAGGCCATATTGTCCGCGTCGATGACCATCCGTTCAAAGCTCGCGTTCATCGTCTCTTCGGATACATAGTAGCTGCGCATCAGGCGGCGGCGACGCACCTCTTCCTCATGCGCAAGCTGCTTGGAACAGGGCGTAATCGAGCTGACGATGTTGCCGTGAGCCACCTCAAGCCGGGTGCTGTGCCCCTTGACCAGGTTCGGACACTCTGCAAGGCCGGGACAGCGCTCGCACCAATACTGCTCCTTGACTGCCGTATAAATGCTGGAGAGCGAGCGAAGGTAATCGTCTCGGGTCAATGCCGGGTGCTCCGCCTGAAAAGCTTTCAAATACGCGGACGAACGGAACATTTTATCCAGTTGCTGATCGGGTGTCAGCAGGTTGCGCGGGGTTCGCTTGGCAAGCTCCTGCATGAACGCGCTGATAGATTCCATATTTCCTCACTCCCCTTACTTCCGTTTTCGCAGTGCTTCCAGCCGCTTGTGCAATTCCGGAAAATCGTGAATGGACTGTCCCTTGGAAACGCCCGTCGCAGACTTTTCCTGCGACAACTGCCACTCCACCGAAGCAGGCAGCTTGTCCTGCAAAATCGCCCGGCCGTTTCGTCTCGCCGGAGTCGCTTCCTTCTTCGCTGTTTTTGCTTTTTCAGCCGATGGCGCCCGCTGCTCGGAACGCTCCACAATTTGCTTCACGGCTTCATCCACGGTGGCAATCCGCTTCGCTTTCCAACTGTCGCGAATTGTCTCCATGTACGCTTTCGGCAGCTCCATCTGCTTGCTCGCGAGCGTGTGCAAAAGCAGCGCATTCACGACTTCCGGCGGCAAGCCGTCTGCAAACACCAATGTCTCCGCACGCTCCAGATACACCTTGCTCACGCGGCCGCCCACGACCTTTTCCAAAAGCGCCAGTGGAGAAAGCAATCGGCAGGCGCGCACAAACGCTTCGCTGCCCGGTTCAGGCAGTCTGCCCGTTCCCCAGTCGTCATCCAGCGCGGTTGGAGCAAAATCGCTTCGATACAGCTTCCCTTCCGTGTAGCGCTGCATGAGCCGTTTGCGAAGCACCTCTCCGTCCAGACTGCGGTCCGCCTTGTACAGTGTCCAGTCGCGCAGTTCCTGGCCCATCCCCCAGCTGTCCAACTGATAAAAATGGCAGAGCGAAAACAACAGCTCCATGCTTTTGCCTTCCAGCACTTTGGCGGCATCCGCGTTGTCCGGCAAGTACAGCCGCAAAGACGACACGCTCAGCGAGTGAGTCACCTGTGCTTCGAAGCTGGACTTCAGCGCGGCCTGCGGCAAGCTTGTCTCCATCTCGCTCAAAAAGCGCTCGCGCTCCGAGCCTTTTTTCACTTCCAACTCGGACGGTTTCAACGATTGGAAAACTTCATGAAAATCTTTGGTGATATTTTCCACCACCGAATATTCCTCTGCCAGCTTGCTGCCCAGGACATCTGCATACTGCTGCCGCAGTTGGGCGTAGCGAACGTTTTCGATTTTGTTGAGCAGCATCAGCGAGAGGACGTAGTCAGCAAAAAACTCTCCGGGTGCAAGCGGAGGTTTCAGCAAATACTCGTAGTAGTAATCGCGCTGCTGGTTTTCCCGGCGGCGCACTTCGACAAGTCCGATGGCCTCCAGACGTTCACGCGCATCCAGCAAACGATCCAGGGACAGCGAAGACGCGAGCATGAGACTGCGATGGGTTCCTTCCGCTGAGGCTCCGCTCGCTTCCTGCACGCTGTGGACAAGCATTTGGTAGAGGGCGTACGATTCGACGCCAATGATCGGCAAGTACAACTGCGTGACAAAGCCCATTTCCGAAAAGCTGAGAGGTCTTGCCAGCCGCACCAGATAGCGATCTTTTGGCAACAATTCGTTCCAGACTAAACGGCGCATCAGATCTTTCCTTCCTGACAAAATTCGATTCTATTATTATAGCATGGCAAACGGATGGGCGTAGAAAAATAACTGGAAAGCAAAATAGCCCCGGCGAAATTCGCAAGAGCGTGAGGAAAGTCCCTATGCAATTTTTCTCTTACTCGTTTGACACCGAAGACTGGCTGCCCTTCGCTTGCGCCAGAAGCTCCTCCAGCTCTTTCATGAATACATTAATATCTTTGAATTGGCGATAAACGGAGGCAAAACGGACATAAGCGACTTCATCGACGTGATACAGACGCTCCATGACCTTTTCTCCGACATCGTTGCTCTGAATCTCCGCCTGGCCGCAGCTGCGCAGCTCTTTTTCAATGTCGTTCACCACGTTTTCCAGCACTTCCAAAGGAACTGGCCGCTTCTCGCAGGCGCGCACCAGACCGCGCATCACCTTTTCCCGGCTGAACTCCTCGCGGGTGCCGTCTTTTTTCACGATCAAAAGCGGAGTTTCCTCGACCACTTCAAATGTCGTAAAACGTCGTTCGCACGATTCGCATTCCCGGCGGCGACGGATCGATTTATTATTGTTAAACGGACGTGAATCCAGGACTTTAGTCCCATTATATTCACAAAATGGACAGCGCATTTCAGCTTCAACTCCAATATTGACAATACATGTCTACAGTGTCCCTCATATTCCGGTCAGAAGTCAAGTCAATCCTTGTACCTATTTAAAGCATCCGTCGATTGGAGTAAAATATGGATACTGTTGGAGGGATTGTAATGCGCTTAGTTTCTTTACGACACGTCCAGCCGGGAATGAAGCTCGGCCGTACCGTTTTCACTGAAGACGGCAAAGTGCTGCTTGGCACCGGTATGCAACTGACCGAGCGTTTGATTTCCGGTCTTCAACGATCCGGTATCGACGCCATTTATATTGACGATCCGCGTACGGAAGACATTGTGGTGGAGGACGTCATTCGCCCGCAGACCAGACAGGTTGCCGTGGAAGTCATTGAAAAGACGATCAAGCAGATCACCAATTCGAACAAGCTCGCCCGCAAAATCTCCTTGAAAGAAATGGGCCTGCATTTTCAGCAAGCTTTCAGCTCCATTTTGGATGACCTGATGCAAAATGAGCAGATGGTCGGGCACCTGACTACGATCTCTTCCCACTCCCCATCCCTGTACCATCATTCAGTCAACGTTTCGGTACTCGCAACGGCAGTCGGCATGTCGCTCGGCTACAACCGAACCCAACTGATGAACCTTGGCATCGGGGCGATGCTGCACGATATTGGCAAGGTCAGTTTGCCGGAAGAGCTTTTGCAGAAAAAAGAGCGCTGGAATGCCGAAGAGCAAGAGCTGGCAAAACAGCATACAACGCTTGGTTTCAACCTGCTTCGCAAGCAGCCGGACATTTCCCTGTTGTCTGCACACATCTGTCTGCAACACCACGAACGGCTGAACGGGAGCGGCTATCCACAGGGCCTGGTCGGGAAGCAGATTCATGAGTTTGCCCAGATCGTCGGCCTTTGCGATATTTATGACTCATTGACCTCTCCGCGTCCGTGGCGCAAGCGCTACATGCCGCAGGATGCTGTCGAATACTTGCTCGGTTCCGGTGGCCACCTCTTCGAACTGCATCTGGTGAACGCCTTTATCAAGCACATCGCGATTTTCCCGATCGGAAGCAGCGTTGTCCTCAATACGGGCGAGACAGGGGTAGTCAGTCGCGTTGACCCGGACTATACCCATCGGCCGACGATTCGCATCTTGAAGGACGGCCGCGGCAACGATGTCGTCACTCCGTACGATCTCAACCTGAAGGAAAACATCAAGCTGTTTATCGTCGGTTTTGAAGACGATCAATTGTTCAACTTGAATACCTTGTCTGAAGCTTCTTCCTGAATGAACAAGACAGTGTGAAAAATCCGGCTTCGCCTTTTTATGGCGAAGCTTTTTTTGCGAAATAAAGTCAACACGACAAAAACCCCTTTGCCTTTTGGAGCGGGCCAAGGGGTTTGATTCATCCGATTTAGTTGACGCCAGCAGCTGTTGCTTCTTTTGCCTTTGGCTGGTTGTACATTTCCGATACGTGGCGAACCAGGTCGACGACGCGGCAGGAGTAGCCCCACTCGTTGTCGTACCAAGCGATGACTTTCACCTGGTTGGTTCCCATGACCATCGTGGACAGACCGTCGACGATGGAGGAGTTGTCGTTGCCGTTGAAGTCGCTGGATACGAGCGGCTCATCGCAAAATTCGAGGTAGCCTTTCATGCTGCCTTCGCTCGCTTCACGCAGCACGCGGTTTACTTCTTCGACGGTAACAGGCTTTTTCGTGTTGATAACAAGGTCCACAACCGATACATTCGGTGTCGGAACACGCAGCGCAAAGCCGTTCAGCTTGCCGTTCAGCTCAGGCAATACTTTGCCTACCGCACGGGCAGCACCGGTAGTCGTCGGGATGATGGACTCGCCAGCGGCACGCGCGCGGCGCAGGTCTTTGTGCGGGTTGTCGATGTTTACCTGATCGTTCGTGATCGAGTGAATGGTTGTCATCAAGCCTTGCTCGATGCCGAATGCATCGTTGAGCACTTTTGCCACCGGAGCCAGGCAGTTCGTGGTGCAGGAAGCGTTGGACACGATATGATGATTCGCATGGTCGTAGATGGAATCGTTTACACCCATGACGATGGTAACATCTTCTTCCTTGGCCGGAGCGGTGATGACCACTTTTTTCGCTCCGCTTTGCAGGTGCTTGCCAGCGCCTTCGCGATCCTTGAATTTGCCAGTCGCTTCCACGACGATTTCCACACCCAATTCGCCCCAAGGCAGCTTGAGCGGGTCACGGTCGGAAAGGACAACCGTCGCTTTGCCGTCTACGATGATTTTGTTGTCTTGCACTTCCACTTTATTTGGCAGGCGTCCATGAATCGTATCGTATTTCAGCAAGTGCGCAAGCGTCTCCGGAGGATAGCTGGCATTGATCGCTACGATTTCAATGTTGGGGTCCTGAATAGCGCGGCGGAATACCATGCGCCCAATACGGCCGAAACCATTAATACCAATTTTGATTGTCATAATTAGAAACCCCTTTCGCAATTGAGTTACGCTCATTCGTTACTTTCATTATAATAAGTATAACACAATTATCAATGTGTTTTACTAAAAAATAAATATTTGGACGATTCTCCCCTCCTATTGATTGTTCGGCTTTTTTATTAGTGTGCCCCAATCCAAGACAAAAGCCGCTCTCCCTGCATGGAAAGCGGCTTTTACCTCAATTGGAAGTCATATATGCGCTTGTAACGGTCATGATAATAGAGGACTCGCTGCACGTATTGGCGCGTCTCTCCGAACGGAATGTCTTCAATCGTCTCACGCTGCCCGCTCCATTGTTCGTTTTTTAGCCAGTCGTTCACTTTTCCGGGACCGGCGTTGTAAGCGGCGATGGTCTTGATGAGATCGCCTTCGTAGCGGTTCAGCAAAAAGTTCAGGTACCACGTCCCGATCTCGATATTCATGACCGGATCGTACAGGTACTGCTCATTTTGCGGACGGAATTTGGCCTGTTTGACGATCCACTCCGCCGTATCCGGCATGATCTGCATCAAGCCGACCGCTCCCTTTTTCGAGACGCGGTCTGTGTGAAAGCCGCTCTCGGAACGGATGACGGCCAAAATCAGATAAGGGTCTACATTGTATTTGATCGCTGCTGTCACGATTTCCTGCTGATACTTGATGGGGTACATCCATTTCCACACCATAGGCGTGCCTTGCAGCAAAAAAACGCTCAGCAATACGAGCAGAATGAATGCTGCGCGTTTGCCTGGTCTCATGATCGCTGCTCCGACCTGATTGCAGCAAGAAGCGCATCCACCTGTCGCTCCGTCTCTTCCCGGGAAAAGGAGTTGTCGATCAAAAAGTCAGCCTGCAGCTTCTTCTGTTCGATGGGAAACTGGGCGCGCAACCGCTTTTTCGCCTGCTCTTCTTCCAGTTCGTCCCGCTCGATCATCCGCGCAAGCTGCATGTCGTACGGCGCGTAGACGACGACAATTTTATCGACCATATGCTGCAGCTTGCTTTCAAACAACAGCGGAATGTCCATGAACACGATCTCAGCTCCGTTTGCCTTGGCTACTTCCGCCTCTTCCCGCATCACGCGTCGCACCTCGGGATGGACGATGGCGTTCAGCTTTTGACGCTCGGACTCGTCTGAAAACACGATTTCCCCAAGCCCTTTTCGGTCAATTTGACCGTCTTCCAACAGGATGTCTCTTCCAAAATGACGCACAATCGCTTCATACGCCGGCTTGCCCGGCTCCACGACCTCTCTGGCAATCTGATCCGCGTCAATGACCGGAATCCCGCGCTCCCGCAGCATGCCGGTCACTGTGCTCTTGCCAGTGGCAATCCCGCCCGTCAATCCTAAGATCATGCCCAGCCTCCTCTCATGGAAAAAATTCACTTTTTCTGACACAGCGGGCAAATGTGCGTTCCTCTGCCCCCCACCACAAAACGGACAATTTCGGCTCCGCAGCGGACGCAGGGCTCATTTTTTCGCCCGTAGACCAAAAGCGATTGCTGGAACATCCCCATTTCGCCCTGCCCGTTCACATAAGACTTGATAGAGCTGCCCCCTTGCTCGACTGCCTCGGACAAGGTAGCGACGATGCTCTCATGCAGACGGTCGACCTCTTTGCGAGTCAATTTGCCTGCCGGCTTCTCGGGGTGAATCCCTGCCTTAAACAGTGACTCGTCCACATAAATATTCCCCAGCCCTACGATACATTCCTGGTTCAACAGGAGCGGTTTGATTTTTGTTTGCCTGCCTGCGAGCAGCTTGCGCAGGACGTCAGGGGTAAAGCTGTCCTCAAGCGGCTCTACCCCCAGCTTGGCAAGCGGTCCTGTAACCGTCTCCTGGCCTTTTGGCAAAAGATCCATCGTCCCGAACTGGCGCACGTCCCGATAGCGCAGCTCGGTCTGATCGGTGAAGTGAAACACGACATGCGTATGCTTCTCGACAGGCTCGTCTGCCTGGTACAACCCGTATCTTCCTTCCATCCGCAGATGGGAAATCAGCACGTCCTGATCCATGAAAAACTGGATGAACTTGGCCCGCCGCGCAATCTCCCGGATCGTCTGGCCCGCAAGCTGGGCCTTGAACGCTTCCACGTCATCCGGCTGGCGAACGATCCGGGGCAAATGGACACTGACCCGTTCGATCGTTTTTCCCAGCACCAGTTTGCGCAATGTGCGGACGACGGTTTCCACCTCTGGCAACTCCGGCATATGCCTCCCCCTCTCGCTGACAGTCTTCTCTTTTTTTTCGTGTTCGGCGGCCTGCCTACTTGGCGTCGTACCAGCTTCGTCCGTCGCTCACGTCCACTTTGAGCGGAACATCGAGGGCAAGCGCCCCTTCCATGACTTCCGGCACGAGCTGGCGCATGATCGCAAGCTCGTTTTCCGGCACTTCAAACACAAGCTCATCGTGCACCTGCAAAAGCATCCGGCTGGACAGCCCTTTTTGCTCCAGGCTCTCCTGCATGCGGATCATCGCCAGCTTGATGACATCGGCAGCCGTTCCTTGAATCGGCGTGTTCATGGCCGTGCGCTCCGCAAAGGACCGCAAGTTGAAGTTGCTGCTGCGAATGTCCGGCAAATAGCGGCGGCGGTGCAACAGTGTCGTCACGTAGCCGTCCTGCTTCGCCTGCTGGACAATCTCGTCCATCCAGCGTTTCACGCCGGAGAAGACAGAGAAGTAGCGCTCGATAAACTCGGCGGCTTCCTTGCGGGTGATGTTCAGGTTTTGCGACAAGCCGTAGTCGCTGATGCCATAGACGATTCCGAAGTTGACCGCTTTGGCCTGGCGGCGCATCAAGGAAGTCACTTCACTCTCGCTCACTCCGAATACGTCCATCGCGGTGCGCGTATGAATGTCCATCCCTTTGCGGAAGGCGTCGATCAAGTTTTCGTCTCCGGAAATGTGGGCCAAAATCCGCAGCTCGATCTGCGAGTAGTCCGCTGCCAGCATGTACCAGCCGTCCTCGGACGGGATGAACGCTTCGCGAATTTTGCGGCCTTCCTCCATGCGGATCGGGATGTTTTGCAGGTTTGGCTCCGTGCTGGACAGACGGCCTGTCGCAGTCGTCGCCTGATTGTACAACGTGTGCACCTTGCCCGTCTTCGAATGAATTTCTTTTGTCAGCCCTTCGATGTACGTCGAGCGCAGCTTCCCGAGCTGGCGGAAGTTGAGGATCGCCTCGATAATCGGGTGGTACGGGGCCAGCTTCTCCAGCACGTCTGCACTGGTGGAAGGTCCCGTCTTCGTTTTTTTGATGACAGGCAAGGCCAGCTTCTCGAACAAAATTTCTCCCAGCTGCTTGGGCGAGTTGATGTTGAACGCCCCACCTGCCAGGTCGTAAATTTGCGTCGTCAGGTCAGCCAGCTTTTTGTCCAGTTCCTCGCCCATTTGCACGAGACGCGCGCTGTTGACCTTGACCCCTTGCTTTTCCATGCGTGCCAGCACCATGCTGAGCGGCGCTTCCAGGTCGCGCAGCAGCTCCACCATTTCGTTTTCCGCCAACTGCTCGCGGATCACCGGGACGCTCTGCCAAATCGCCGCAGCCTTGTGCGCCGCATGTTCGCTGAGCACGTCCATTTCCGGCACGAGGCGCTTGGCCCCTTTTCCGTACACCTCTTCGTCAGACAGCACCCGCACCTGGGCGTACTGGGAGGCGATGCTGTCGAGCGTCGGATTGCTTTCCGAAGCGTTGAGCAGGTAGGAGGCGAGATAGACGTCGAAGCTGATTCCTTTTACTTCCAGTCCATGCCATGCCAGCCCTA
This sequence comes from Brevibacillus gelatini, assembly GCF_003710935.1. Classification (GTDB taxonomy): domain Bacteria; phylum Bacillota; class Bacilli; order Brevibacillales; family Brevibacillaceae; genus Brevibacillus; species Brevibacillus gelatini. Next base: position 71,060 of record NZ_RHHS01000027.1, on the reverse strand, counting down.
CGGTTTCGCGTTTTCCGTCAAACGCCCACTTCTCCTTGGCAGGGTCGGCCATCCACGCACAGAACGCTTTCCATTCCCGCGCTACGTCCCACGGAACGAACAGCACCGTCTCTTCTGCTGCCAGTCCAAAACCGAGAATCGGAGCGTGGTGGTAGTTCTCGCCGTCCATCTCAATGTACAACGCCATCGGGGAGGTCAGCTTGTCTGCGTACTTGTCCGCATTTTCCTCTGTGACCACTTCGAATTCAAAAGGCTTCGCCGAAGTCTGTCCGCTTCCTTCTGCTGGCTGCGTCACCTTGATTTTGGAGAGAAGCGACTTGAACTCCATCTTTTTGAAAAATTCGCTGACAACGGCTCCGTCGTAGCCGTTATAGGCTGTCTCATGTACGTCCAGCTCGACTGGAGCTTCGCGCAAAATCGTCGCCAGCGCCTTGCTCATGTTGGCCTTGTCCACATTTGCGCGCAAGTTTTCCTGCAGCTTCTTGCCGGAGATGCGGTCGATGTTTTCCAGCACCTTTTCCACGGAACCGTACTCGTGCAACAGCTTCAGGGCCGTCTTCTCGCCGACGCCGGGCACGCCGGGGATGTTGTCGGACGAATCGCCCATCAAGCCTTTCAAGTCAATGATTTGCAGCGGCGCAAGGCCGTATTTTTCCTGAATTTCCTGCGGGGTGTACAGCTCGATTTCACTGACGCCTTTGCGGGTCAGCGCGACCGATACGTGATCGGACACGAGCTGGAGCATATCCTTGTCCCCGGTAATGACGGTTGTTTTCCAGGCCTGTGCATCTGCATGCCTGGTCAACGTGCCAATAATGTCGTCCGCCTCGTAGCCTTCCAGTTCAAAATGCTTGATGGAAAAGGCGTCAAGCAGTTCCCGGATGAGCGGAAACTGTTCGGACAGCTCCGGCGGCGTTTTGCTGCGCCCGCCTTTGTACTCGGCGTACTCGCTGTGGCGGAAGACGACTTTTCCCGCGTCAAACGCAACCATCATGTGCGTTGGCTTCATTTCCTCCAGCACGCGAAGCAGCATCGTGGTAAACCCAAGGACTGCGTTCGTGTGCAGTCCGGCTGACGTGGACAACAAAGGGAGCGCATAAAACGCCCGGTTGGCTACGCTGTTTCCGTCAATCAACACAAAATGACTCAAGGAATCCGACCCCTCTCGTGGCAAAACTACTATCTTTTATCGTAACATAGGGCGATCGCCTAAGCCAAGCCGCAGATGATGCGGGTAAACACGGATGCGGTTGAACAGACTATGAAAAAAATGGACAAGGAGGCGATCCTGTGTATTTGCTGAAAAGACTTCCGCTCGTACTTGCTATCCTGCTTTTTTGCTTCCCTCTATCGTGGGCAGCGGCCCAAGGCGACACCGCTTCTCCTTTACCGCCAAAACCGAAAAATCTGGTGGCCTTTGTCATCGACGATTTTGGCAACAACATGGCAGGAACAGAGGAAATGCTGAATTTGCCCGTGCCGCTGACTGTCGCGGTCATGCCGTTTATGCCAAGCACGAAGCAGGACGCGGAGCTTGCCCACAAAAAAGGGCACGACGTGTTCGTCCACATGCCGATGGAGCCTGTCAAGGGCAAACGCTCGTGGCTCGGGCCAGGTGCCATTACGACCGATCTGTCCGATGAAGAAATTCGCCAGCGGGTCGAAAAAGCGATTGACGACGTGCCACACGCCATCGGGATAAACAACCATATGGGCTCCAAGGTGACGGCTGACGAGCGCATTATGCGAATCATCATGAGTGTGGTCAAAAAGCGCGGTCTCATATACCTGGACAGCAAGACGACAGACAAAAGCGTGGCAGGCAAAATCGCTGCGGAGATGGGCGTGCCGTACCTCGAAAATCGGGTTTTTCTTGATGACGAATACTCGGTCCCGCACATCACCAGACAGATGGAAAAAATATGCAAGTTGATCGACAACCACCCGCTCTGCATCGCAATCGGGCACGTCGGGCCGCCGGGCAAAAAAACAGCCTCCGTTCTGCGCCAGTACATCCCGCGGATTCAGAAGGAGGCCGAATTTGTGACCATTTCCCAGCTTATTCGTCAAGTCGGCCATTGATCTGTTGAATCAATGGCTCTTGCCACCAGCTTTCATCTGTTGGCGTGTCCATTTTCAGATTGCCTGTCAGGATCACGTACGCGCTCACGGCCTCTTTGATGGCCTGAGCGATTTTTTCTTGTGACGCAGGATTGGTCAGCATTGCACGGTCAGAAGCGTTGCTGATAAACCCCATCTCCACGATGACCGACGGACAGTAGCTGTGCCGCAGCATATAGTACGTCTTGCCCTTCACCGGCTTGATGTTCGTGTTCGCCATCCGATTCAGCGAGTCTTGCAGCAAGTCGGCAAGCATAAAGCTCTGTTCATTGCTCTGGTAAATCACGACAGGTCCGCGCTGCCTTGTGTCACTCGACCAGTTCACATGCAGGCTCAGCATCATTTGCGGCACGATTTCTTTCGCCAGGTTTTTGCGCTGGGCCAGATCGCGGAGATGCCGGGAGCGAATGCCCAGCCAGCGGTTGTCGTCGCTAAGCGCGATGTCTTCGTACCGATTCAGCGCTACGCTGAACCCTGCCCTGGTCAGTTGCTCGTACAGGCGCTTGGCGATTTGCAGGTTGATGTCTTTTTCATACAGGTTGCCGTAAGAGGTGCCGGAGTCCACCCCGCCGTGGCCGACGTCGATCAGAATGTGGATGGGGGTCAGCGGGATCGCTTCTGTTCGGGCAGGCATGCACACGAGCAAGAGCAACAAAACGACGATGCGAAAAAAAGAATGCAAGTATCTCATGCCTGTAGGATTGCCTGATCGAAAAAAAACCTTTCAGGCAGTTTGGTAAGCATAAGATTGTGAATTTTTCAGGCGAACGGTACAATAGAACAAATCGTGACTTTTAGCCGACATTTTTAAGAAGGTGCTCACATGAATCAACCATTGGAAAAGCCGTTGTTTCCCCCGTATCTGGCTCTTGTCATCGGTGTAATCGCCGTCTCCACGTCCGCGATTTTCGTCAAGCTGTCCAGCGCGCCTGCGCCGATTGTTGCCACGTATCGGCTGATTTTTTCCGTCGTCCTGACGCTGCCGTTTTTGCTCTGGAATCGCGGCGCTCTGGCGGAGATCGGAAGCATGGGCAAAAAAGTGTGGCTACTCTGTCTATTGTCCGGGGCATTTTTGGCCAGCCATTTTCTGTTGTGGTTCGAGTCGTTGAACTACACGTCTGTCGCCAGCTCAACCGTGCTGGTAACGTTGCAGCCCTTATTTGCCTTTATCGGCGGTTACTTCTTTTTCGGGGAGCGCGTGCGGCTGCTTGCACTCACAGGCGGATTGCTCGCCATCGCAGGCAGCTTCGTCATTGGCTGGGGAGATTTTCAGGTCGGAGGCATGGCTCTGCTGGGCGACGCGCTCGCCTTGCTCGGAGCGATGACCGTCACCGGCTACTGGCTGGTCGGCCAATACATTCGCCAGCACATGTCTTCCTTTACCTACACACTGGTCGTCTACACGGCGACGAGCGTGATCCTGGTCGCGTACGACCTCGTCTTGGGCTACCCGCTCGTCGGCTACCCTGCCCAGGACTGGGGCTGGTTTTTCTGCCTCGCGCTGTTTCCGACCCTGCTCGGCCACTCAATTTTTAACTGGGTCATCAAATGGTTGAATACGACCACGATTTCCATGGGTATCCTGGGAGAACCGATTGGAACGGCGATATTGGCTTACTTCATCCTGGGGGAAGTTGTAACCGTACCGCAATGGGTCGGCGGGCTGATAATCATTGCCGGAATTTATGTGTTTATTCGCTATAACCAACCAGCAAAAGGAGTGTCTCAAGGTGAACAAGCACCCCCAACCCCGAAAAAGCTTGCGTGAATTTGTAAAAGGCTTGAACGTCTGGGCAAAGATCGGCTGGACGATTTTGCTTGGTTATATTGTAGGAAGAATTGTGTACTGGTTGTGGAAGGTTTTGTCTTAACGACCGCCAGAAACAGCTCGTGGAGGAAACAGGAGAAACAAGCGAAAGGTCTTTGGGACTCCTACCCCGCCAGGGTCCCAAGCACCTGCAGCGGTTTCTCCTGTTTCCTCCCTCCCCTGCAGCCACGATCCACATCTTTTTCCAGCAGTCAGCCCACGCAACCATACATATATGAAAGAAGGGTCACTCCCACCGCCCAAAATGAGGCTTGCAGAGTGACCCTTTCGCTTTACATTTCAGGCAGCCGCCTTTTGCTGCTCAGGCGCCTGCGGCTTTTGCTTGGGTTTTTGATGCAAAAAGTACAAAAGCGGAATCGAAAGCGCAATCGGAATGACAGAGACGAGGAACGTATCCCCAATCCCTCGCACCAGCGCTTCCTTCGCCATCATCCCGTACAGGACTGTACTCGCCCCTCCCGAAGCGCTCGCCGCATCTACCCCCACCTGCGCATACATGCCGGAAATGCCGCTGATAAACTGCGTCGCCAAATCCGGATTGAGATTGTCGGCAATGGACGCCATGTGAAAATTTTGGCGAGCCTGCATGATAACCGTCAAAATCGCAATCGCAAACGAGCTCATCACCTGACGCAGCACGTTGGAAAGAGGGGAAGCATCCCCGACACTCGTGCGCGGCACGGCGTTCATCCCGACAGTGGACAGCGTCATCATGCACAGCCCGATCCCGATCCCGCGGATGGTCAAAATCATGTTCATCCAGGAGTGCATGCTGTCTGCGGCGAGATTGTGCAGCTCATAGGTCGTAACCGTCATGATCGTCAGTCCGACCAGACCGATCGGGCCGATGCCGTACTTGTCCATCAGTTTGCCGCTGATCGGCATCATCAATGCCATCGCAATCGATTGCGGCATCAGCAAAATCCCCGACTCCATCGCCGTCATCCCCTGGATGTTTTGCAAAAAGATCGGCATCAGGAAAATCCCGCCCATCATCCCCATCATGACAAAGCCGGAAGTCACGATACTGATGGAAAATACAGGAATTTTCAGCAACCGCAAATCAAGCAGCGGTTGTTCTTTTCCCAGCTCCACCCAAACGAACAGCGCCAGGCACATGATCGCCACGAAAAACAGACTGACGATGTAAAACGACGTCCAGCCCTCTGCCTGCCCTTTGCTGAAAGCGAGCAGGAGCGCACCAAAGCCGGCAATCGCCAGGATAGCCCCGGGGTAGTCGAACTTCAGCTCCGGCTTTTTCGGCGTTTCCTTGAGCAGAACCATACTCATGATTACGGCAAAAATCCCGAACGGAACCCCGATCAAAAACAAAAACTGCCAGCTCAAAAATTCGATGAGGTACCCGCCCAGAGTCGGCCCCAGCGCGGGCGCGGTCATCGAGGCAATCCCGAAAATCCCGAGTGCCATTCCGATCTTTTCGCGCGGGACGATCATGTAAATCATCGACATCCCAATTGGCATAATCATCCCGCCACTCACCCCCTGCACGACGCGGAAGGCAATCAGGGAAGCATCGCTCCAGGCGAGCGCACAGAGGACGGAAGAAATCGTAAATGCCGCAAGCGACAGAACAAATATTTTTTTCGACCCAAATTTGGCTGACAACGAGCCGCTCATCGGAATCATGACGGCATTTGCCAGCATGTAGCCCGTCAAAACCCATTGCATGGTCTCTGTCGTGGAGCCAAATATGCTGACCATGGTGGGCAGGGCAACGTTAATCAAACTGTTATTCAAAATCGCAACGAAGGTTCCCGAGAGGATCGCCATCAGGGACAGCCACATGCTGCCGCCTTTATCCTCCCGCTGTGCCACCGCTTCCGCCATGCCATCACCCCCGTTAGTTTGCGATTACCTTGGTGCCCTCGGACAATTGATCTGTCGGATTCAGCACAATCTGATCGTTGTCTTTGACACCTTGCGTGACGGTTGTCCATTCACCGCTCGAGTTGTCTACCGAAACCTCCACCTGATGGACGACATCATTGTCCACGGTGTAAATGTAATGCTTGTTATCTTTTGCGAGAACTGCCGAGCTTGGTACTTTCAGCCCTTGGCTGGCCTGACCTTGCAGCACGACCTCTGCTACCATCCCTGCGCGCAGCAGCCCTTCCTGGTTGCTCACTTTGACCTTGATCGGGAACGAGCTGCTGTTGGCGTCAGAAACCGGGGAGACGAACTCCACTGTTCCTTGCAAAACCTTGCCGCCCAGACTGCCTACTTTTACGTCAACCGTAGAGCCTACTTTGACATTGTTGATCTGATCTTGCGGGACGCTCGCCTCTACCTTCACGTCCGCCATATTGACCAAAACCAGAAGCGGCGCGCCTGCTGTCGCCATCTCGCCCGGATCTATCGAGCGCTTTGCGACGATCCCGCTGATGGGCGCGCGGATGATGGTGTTCTCGTAGCTGCTTTTTGCCATTTCCAGGCTGGAATTGAGACGGCTTACTTCTGCTTGCAGGGCAGCGACAGTATCTGCAGTCGGGCCCGCTTTCGCCAGATCGTACTGCGCCTGCGCCTGCTCCAGACCCGTGCGCGCCTTTTCCAATTCGAGCGAAACTTTTTCCAGTTCCGCCTGGGACAGCGCTCCTGCGTCAAACAACGCTTTCATCCGGTTGTAGTTGCTCTCTGCTACTTTCAAACCTGCCTGTGCTTGCGTCACGACACTTGCCAGTTGGGTGAGCTGCTCGTCGCGCGCCCCTGCTTTTGTATCGCGCAGCTTGGCGTTTGCTCCGGCAATCGCGGCTTGCGCCTGGTTGATTTGCTGCTGGTAGTCTGCCGCTTCCAGCGTCACCAGAACATCCCCTGCCTTGACGACAGAGCCTTCCTGGGCGTTGACGCTCGCTACCTTGCCGGATACTTTGGAGACGACCTGAATCTCATCCGCAGCGATAATTTTCCCGCTGGCAATGAGGCCGGATTGCGCAGACGCGACTTTCCACGTCTTCACAACCGGGACGTTTTCTTCTTGGGACGAGGCAGAAGATGTATCACTGCAGCCTGCAGTCATGAGCGAGATCGCCATCATCACGGCCGCCATCGATTTCCATTGTGCTGTCTTTTTCATGCCAGATTACATCTCCTTCACTCGCACTTTGATCTCGGCGTTCAAACCGGCAGCCAAATGAACACCTGCTGTGTCGTCAATGGCAATTTTAATCGGAATTCGCTGGGTGACTTTGGTGAAGTTCCCGCTTGTGTTTACGGCTGGCATCAGCGAAAAAGTGGAGTTGGTTGCTTTTCCGATCTCTGTCAGATGGCCAGTCAGCTTTTTGCCAGGGTAGGCATCCAGCGTAAATTCGACCTTTTGTCCCAGTTTCAAGCGCTGGATCTCCGTTTCTTCCATGTTGGCGGAGATGTACAGTTTGCTCTCGTCAATCACCAGCGCTACAGATTGTCCCGTAGAAACAATCTCGCCTTCCTTCGCTTGCGTTTTGATGACGGTACCGGTGATCGGGGAGCGCAGCAAACTGTTTTCCAATTGATTTGTCGCGACGTTGGTCGTGTCTTGCTGCCCAATGATCTGGTCGGCTACGACTGTGTCGCCTTCTTTGACCGTAAGCGCAATCAGCTTGCCTGTCATTTTGGGCATGACCCGATAAATGTCTCCTGCCACTCTGGCATCCTGCGTCGTCACGTAATGTTCCCCCTGATACCAGTAGTAGTAACCGATGCCCCCGCCCCCTGCGACAAACAGAAGCAGGATGACATACAATACCAGTTTTCGCTTCATGATTTCTCCTCAGCTTTCTCTCTCTTCTAGTTTCGCAATCAGCGTTTCCATGGAGTAAATAATGCCGTCCAGGTCTTCTTCCGAAAAACCGTCGAAAATACGCTTGTAAAATTCCTCTGAAAATAAGTCCACCTTGGCAAACAGTTCGGTAATCTTCTCCGTCTTTCGAATCCAGACGACGCGGCGATCCTTGTCATCGCGCACACGCTCGACCAGCTGCTCCCGCTCCAGCCGATCAATAATGCCGGAAACGGTGCTGTACGACAGATCGACAGCCTTGCTGATCTGGCCGATTGTCTTCGGATCGCAGTGGATTTGCCGGATGACCATCAGCTGGGGAACCGTCAAGCCGTACTTGCTCAGCTCCTTCGTCGCCATCGTCGTAAACGTCTTGTTCAGACGCTTCAGCAAATCCCGAATATGCAGAGGCTTGTTCATGATACACTCCTTTCCTACCTAATATTTCGGGCACGAAATTTTTATCACAGGAAACACTATACGACTTTTTTGTTTTCGTGGCAACTATTTCTTCTGCTTAAATTTTAACTAGGTAATTAGATAAATGCTCACGTAAAAAAACCAACATGCCCGCTCCCTTCAAGGCAATGTTGGTTCTGTAATCGTCTCTGGACTTGCCGGCCCTTCCTCCGGCGTTTTTTGGCTCACGCTCGGCACATGGCGCGGCTCGTATTCGATCTCGGGAAAAGAGTTCACTGTCACGTACATCGTCCCGTTTCCGGCAATGGCGCGGATCATGACCGGGTACGCGTATTTGTTCTGGAAAACAAAGTCCGGGCCGTACCAGCTCACGGTCGCATCCCTGCCGGGGGGCACATAGGCGACATTTCTGCTGTGGGAATAACGCTGCACGATATGCAGTCCCGCCTTGTCCACCGCATTGAACAAAGTCGAGGATACCTGGCAAATCCCGCCGCCGATCCCTTCGGAAAGCTCGCCCCTGACGATGATGGGCGCTGGCAAATAGCCTTTTTCCTTCGTCCTCTTGCCGACTACCTTGTTGAAGGAAAAAGTTTCCCCGGGAAATAAGACGTAGTTGTTGATCGCCTGGGCAGCGAGCTTGATATTGTGAGAGCGGTTTTTGTTTTGCGAGTTGAAATAAGTGGCGTACTGCCCGATTACTTTTTTCCGCACCTGGCTGAGCAGAGCCTTGTCCACCTTCGGATGCACTTCCTTGCAGGTGACTTGCATGGTCGCTGCACCCTGGCCGTAGTAATACTGGTAAAACTGTTCCAAAAATGCAGCTTCGTCCAGCTTGCGGCCTTTTTTCTCGGGGACGATGGCTCCATGCGCATTAATGGTCGCGTTGATCGGCTCTATGTACGCCTCCTTGGCTACTGCGTCCAACAGTTGTTGCAACTGGTAGTCATCCGCGACGGGAACACCGCCAACAGGCAAGGTATAATCCGCCCGGTCCAGGATGGCTACCGTTTTGTCTCCCAACTCGACGTGCAAGAAGTTGGTTGGATCAAGTGGATTGGCTAGCAAAAGCAAAGCCAGAGTCAAAGCATACCCCATCCGGCCGCTCACCTCCTTCCTGTAGTATGAACAGCCGAACGGGTTTCATGCGGTCATGCACAGTATCTTTATCTCGTCCGTGCCAGTCTGCTCATGATCGCCTGGGCGACGGCGTTTAGTCGTGTCTGGTCCGCGACTTCGGCATATATGCCGTTCAGTTGATCGCGCAGTTCCTTGGCTGCGAGCAAGGACGCCGTAGCTTCCTTGATTTTTTGCGTGTAGCGAGCCTTGATGTCGGCCAGCTCCTCCTCATACTTCTCGTCGGTGCCAGGAGCGATGGCCCGCGTGTACATGTCGATAATCTCGTCTGTCTCCTTGCTGGGGAAGTATTCGTGCGGCGCGGTGCTGTCGAAAATAGCCAGCCCTTTTTCCGGCACGATCACCATGTCGAGACTGTTCGGGTCCAGTCCGCAGTGGTACACCTCGACATCGAAGCCGCGGCTTTCCGCTTCGGCCACCAGCTTTTTCAGCATGGTCGACTTGCCTGAGCCCGGCCGCCCTTTGATGAAGTAGCGCTTCTGCATCGAGTCCGTCAGCTTCATGATGTGATCGACAGGCCCATGCGGCGTGGCGGCTCCCAGGTACATTCTGCGCACCTGCGCCTTTTTTTCACGCTTTTCCTTGCCAAAAAACAGTGCAATCACTTCTTCCGTAACGCGGTTGGCTTCTTCCCGGTTCAGATTTTCAATGTACAGCGCCTCCCATTCATCGTGAATGCGCAGCGCGTCTCCGAACGCCTGGTAGGCTGTTTCACTCCAGAAAAAAATATCCTCATACCACGCCGCGATCTGTTTTTTGTAACGCGCCAGTTGCTCCATGGCCACCGCCGATTGCAGGTTGACCTGGATTTCCGTAACGCCTGGCGCAGCGGGTCGCCACGTACGGGGATAGCTGCCGTCCATAATGGCGACCTTCCACTCGTGAAAAACAACCCCGTCGTATTGTCCGTTTACAAAAGGAGAATGAATCCACTCCACCTGGTCCGTCTTGCCGGACATTTCCTTGCCAATCGATTCGATGAGCGGAGACGTGACTCCCTCCACCACTCCGGACAAAATGTAGACGCGCTCCATCCCTTGCAGGACCGAATCGTAAAACGTTTTGTATCCTCGCGCCGTATTGCCTGCGGCGTAGATGTGGCGTACTTGTTTTGTCATGCCATTCCCTCCCGTACTTCTTTTGCTGAAATTGGAGTTGAATCGTTGTATTGTATGCAGCGAGGAAGAAATAGGCGTCTGTCATGACAGGAAAAAGCCGCTGCAGGCATCAGACGGCTCGCAGCGGCTTTTTTCGCTTATTGGCTTTGCGCCCAGGCAAACGTGTTTGCCGGGGCTTATTTGTTCAGGTCGGTCATTTTGCCCGTGGACATGTAGATGATCCACTCGCAAATGTTGGTGACGTGATCGGCAATCCGCTCCAAATATTGCGCCACCAGCAAGAGATGAGTCCCCTGGGAAATCGCGTTGCCATTTTTGGTCATGACTTCGATCAGGTCACGGAAAATCGTAGCAAACAGTTTGTCGACGATGTCGTCGCGAGCGGCGATCTCCTCTGCCGCTTCCTTGTTGCGGGCGATATAGGCGTTCAGGCAGTCTCGCACCATCGTTTTGACGTGATCTGCCATCAACGGGAGGTCAATCAGCGGTTTGATGTACGGCTCAACCATCAGGCGGCGCGTCGTCTTGGAGATCGACACCGCGTGGTCGCCCATCCGCTCCAGGTCCGTCACCAGCTTGAGCATCGTTCCCAGCCGGCGCAGGTCGCTTCCGACCGGCTGCTGCAAGGCGATCAGGCGGAAGCAGTCGCTTTGAATCTCCTGCTCCAGCTCGTTGATGACCGGATCACCGGCAATGACTTCTTCTGCCAACTGAACATCCCGCTCCACCAAGCTTTTGATCGATTTATGAATGGCTTCTTCCACAAACGTGCCCATGGACATGAGCTTGCGATGCAATACATCCAGCTGCTCTTCGAAAGCGTGCCGCGACATGTTCCTCGTCCCCCTTCATTTGTCTGACACGACAAATCGTACAGGAGGAATGTATGGCACGGGTAAAGCTACTATTTTGTTTGTGTAAATCTTTCAACTGAGCGGCAAAGTGACGGTAAACGCAGTGCCTTTTCCTTCCACACTCTCCACCCCGATCTGGCCGTGCAGGTTTTCGACGAGGTGCTTGACAATCGCAAGGCCAAGCCCTGTTCCCCCGGAGTCGCGGCTGCGCGCTTTGTCGACACGGTAAAAGCGCTCGAAAATGCGCGTGAGGTCTTTTTCCGGGATACCGATGCCCGTATCGGCTACCTGAATCGTCACGTGCTCGGCGTCTGCTTCTGCCCGGATCGTGATCTCGCCGCCTTCCGGGGTGTAGGCAATCGCGTTCGTCATCAGGTTCAGGACGATTTGCTGGAGACAATCTTTGTCCGTCATCAGCCAAATGTCCGGCTGGCTGTCCGGCAGCGTTACCTTCAGATGCTTTTTCAGCGCCTGGTCGTGCATGATCGCCGCAGCCGAGCGAATCAGCTCTTGCACATGCACGCGGCTTACTTGCAGGGGAATCCGCTTCTGCTCGATTTTGGACAAGTCCAAAATGTCACGGATCATCCGGTACAGCCGTTCGCTCTCATCCGAAATAATTTGCAGGAAATTGCGGCACGTTTCCTCGTCGTGCATCGCTCCTTCCAAAAGCGTTTCCGTAAACCCTTTGATCGAGGTGATCGGTGTCCGCAGCTCGTGCGAAACGTTGGCCACAAAGTCGCTGCGCATCTTTTCCAGACGGCGAATGTCCGTGATGTCGTGCAGGACGACGACGACGCCTCGCGATTCCCCCTTGAAATTGATGTACGGGGCAAAATTGACGTCGAGGATGCGCTCCTGCGGATAGTAAATGTGGATCTCCTGCCGGAACTTCTCGCTTTTGTCCAGGCATCTGTCAATGTATTGGGAAAGGCCGAAGCTTTTGCCCGCCTCGATGTGCAGCCTGCCTACCAGCTCGTGTCCTGCGGTTCCGAGCAGCTTTTCCACTGCGGGATTGACGAGCATGATTCTGCGCTGTTCCGAGATAAATATGACACCGCTTGTCATATTGGTCAGCACCCCGGCAAGCCGCTGCTGATTCTCGGAGATTTCGTACATTTGCTGTTCCAGGCTGGACGCCATGAAATTGATCGCTCCGGCGAGCTGGCCGATCTCGTCCTTGGCCTTGATCCGCACCCGGCTCTCGTACTGGCGCTGCGTAATGTTGCGGGCGACGCGCGTAATTTCCTCGATGGGACGAATGATGGAAAAGGAAATGCGCGACACGACAATCGAGCCGACCACCAGTGTCACGAGCAAGCCTGTCAGCAGGCTGTACCACATGTTATGAACCGTATCTGTAATGTCTTTCATCGACATGGCCGAACGGACGGCACCGACAATGTTCGTCCCCTGCTCGACCGGCACTGCTACGTACATCATGTCGTAGCCCAGCGTCTCGCTGAAACGGCGGGAGATGCCGATTTCCCCCTTGAGCGCCGCTTGCATTTCCGGCCTGTCGTGATGGTTTTCCATCTCATCGGCATGGGTGGAGTTGTCGTACAGCACCTGGCCTTCGCGGTTGATGATCGTCAGGCGTACTTCGTCGGATGGCGCCACCTGCAGAACGCGATCTGCAAGCGACTCCTGATTGTCAAAAACGGTCGGGAAGCGGACCGCCTGGGCAACCAGCTTGGACTCGCGGGACAAAAGCTCATGCAGCGATTGCAAGTAAGAATTTTCCAGAACCTTTGCAAAGTACATCCCCATCAACAGGAGGACTAATGAGATTAATCCCAGTATGGTGAAGGTGAGTTTGATCCGAAAGCGAGTCAAGGTTGTGCCCCCCGTTTGTTATCCTTCCAGCTTGTATCCCAAGCCGCGAACGGTTTTAATGTAGCGCGGGTTTTTCGTGTCTTCTTCCAGTTTTTCCCGCAGGTGGCTCACATGCACGTCCACGATGCGGGAATCCCCGATAAAATCGTAGTTCCAGACGGCGTTCAGCAGCTGGTCGCGGGTGAGCACCCGCCCCTGGTGGCTGGCGAGGTAGTTGAGCAGTTCAAATTCCTTTGGGGTCAGCTCTACTTTTGTATCCTGGCAAAAGACTTCGTACTTTTCCGGATAGATGCGGATGTCGCCAAACCGGATCACGACCTCTTCCGGCGCAACCGCAGCTTCCGGCGTGGCCTGAAAGCGCCGGAGAATGGCTTTTACGCGGGCGACTACTTCGCGCGGGCTGAACGGCTTGGTCAAGTAGTCGTCAGCACCCAGCTCCAGACCCAAAATTTTATCGAGCTCATCATCCTTTGCCGTCAGCATGAGGATCGGCGTGTTAATGCGTTCCTGGCGCAATGTTTTACAGACGTCCATGCCGTCCATTTTCGGCAGCATCAAGTCGAGAATGATGAAATCGGGCTGCTCACTTTTCACCATATCGAGCGCCTGTCTGCCATCAAAGGCGGTCACTACCTGGAAACCCGCCTTTTCCAGATTGAATTGCAGCAGCTTCACGATGGAAGCTTCGTCATCCACTACCAAAACTTTAATCATTTTGTCCGTTTCCCCCTACCAATGCGATGCTGCAGATTATGGTTTACAGACCTTCGTCCTCTGGTTGTTTTTTCTCTCTACATTCTCAGTCTGCCAATGCGGAAAGCGGAAAACAAGTAATTTTTTTGTAAAGATGTTTGGCGGGACAAAAAAAGACGCCCTTCCGAAGAAAGGCGTCTTTCGCTATTCATCTCCATCCGGCTATTTCAAAACAGCCAACACATTGCGCACGGAATCAGCCGATTTGTCGAGCGCTGCTTTTTCCTCTGCAGTGAGCTCCAGCTCGATCACTTTCTCGATCCCGTTTGCCCCAAGAAGGGTCGGTACGCCAAGGTAGAGATCGTGGTAGCCGTACTCGCCTTGCAAAAGCGCAATGGCAGGCAGGATACGTCGTTTGTCCTTGATGATCGCTTCCGCCATCTGCACCAGCGAGGCAGCCGGGGCGTAATAGGCGGAACCGTTACCGAGCAGGTTGACGATTTCGCCGCCGCCTTTGCGGGTGCGTTCGACGATGGCATCGAGGCGATCTTTCGGGATCAAGGTTTCCAGTGGGATGCCGCCCGCGTACGAGTAGCGCACCAAAGGAACCATGTCGTCGCCGTGTCCGCCGAGCACGAAGCCTGTCACATCTTCAACCGAGATGTTCAGTTCCATCGCCACGAAGGTACGGAAACGGGCCGTATCCAGCACGCCGGATTGCCCGATTACGCGCTCTTTCGGGAAGCCGGACGTTTTGTAGAAGGTATAAGTCATCGCATCAACAGGGTTGGAAAGAACGAGCACAATCGAGTTTGGCGCATACGTTTTCACTTGCTCCGCCACCGATTTCATGATGGCTGCGTTTGTGTTCACGAGGTCGTCGCGGGACATGCCGGGCTTGCGGGCAATCCCTGCGGTGATGATGACCAGATCGGAACCTTTGATGTCCGCGTAGTTCGCTGTCCCTGTAATGTTGGCGTCGAAGCCAAGCACAGGGGAAGACTCCATCATATCCAACGCTTTTCCTTTTGTCGGGTTTTCCAGTTGCGGAATGTCAACCAGTACGACGTCACCCAGTTCTTTTTGCCCCAAAATAAATGCTGTGGTTGCACCAGTGAAGCCACTGCCGATAACAGCAATTTTTTTACGGTTGAATGCCATGACTTAACTCCCCTCCAAAATGTAAGGTAATAGTTTCCAAACTATCTCTATCTTACATGTTTTGAATCAGCGCGTCAGCAAACTCGGAGCATTTCAGTTCGGTTGCGCCTTCCATCAGGCGAGCGAAATCGTATGTGACGGTTTTCGCGGAGATGGTTTTTTCCATGGCGTTGATAATCAGGTCAGCCGCTTCGTTCCAGCCCAGGTGACGCAGCATCATTTCTCCGGACAGGATCACGGAGGATGGGTTCACTTTGTCCAGACCAGCGTATTTTGGAGCTGTACCGTGAGTTGCTTCGAAGATCGCATGGCCAGTCAGGTAGTTGATGTTTGCACCTGGAGCGATACCGATACCGCCAACTTGTGCAGCCAGTGCGTCGGAGATGTAGTCACCGTTCAGGTTGAGGGTTGCCACTACATCGTACTCGGCTGGACGAGTCAGGATTTGTTGCAGGAACGCGTCTGCGATCACGTCTTTTACGATGATTTTGCCTGCTGCTTCTGCTTCTTTTTGCGCTTTGTCAGCGTCGCCGCCTTCAGCCTTGATGCGGTCGTATTGTGCCCAGGTGAACACTTTGTCGCCGAATTCCGCTTCTGCCACTGCATAACCCCAGTTTTTGAACGCGCCTTCGGTGAACTTCATGATGTTGCCTTTGTGTACGAGGGTAACGGATTTGCGTTTGTTGTCGATCGCGTAGTTGATCGCTGCGCGAACCAGACGCTCAGTACCTTCTTTGGAAACAGGCTTGATACCGATACCGGAAGTCTCTGGGAAGCGGATTTTCTTCACGCCCATTTCGTTTTGCAGGAAGTCGATTACTTTTTTCACTTCTGGAGTACCTTCTGCCCACTCAACACCAGCGTAGATGTCTTCTGTGTTCTCGCGGAAGATAACCATGTCTGTCAATTCAGGATGTTTCACTGGGGATGGCACGCCGTCGAAGTATTGAACAGGACGCACGCAAGCGTACAGATCCAGCTCTTGGCGCAGCGCCACGTTGATGGAACGGATACCGCCGCCTACTGGTGTAGTCAGAGGACCTTTGATGGCGATCAGGTATTCGCGAATAGCGGTCAGTGTATCTTCTGGCAGCCACTCGTTGTATTTGTTAAACGCTTTTTCCCCTGCGAATACTTCGAACCAGGCGATTTTTTTCTCGCCTTTGTATGCTGTTTCTACTGCTGCATCCAGAACGCGAACGGAAGCTCTCCAGATGTCAGGGCCGGTACCGTCACCCTCGATGAAAGGAATGATCGGGTTGTTAGGAACTACCAGTTTGCCGTTGTCCACGGTGATTTTTTCGCCAGCAGTTGGTTGTGCAAGGTCTTTGAACACAAGAATCCCTCCAGTGTTGAGATAGTTAGGTGAATATGAATATTTCCAGACGTAGGAGAACTACCACTGCTTGTGGTAGTTCTCAAGCTTGCGCTTAGGGACCGGTCAGCAAAAGCTGGACCAGCTTGCCCTCCACGCTCGAAAATAGCAGGTGTTTAGCGGCGGTCAATTGGCACGTAGTGTTGGTTGACCGGACCGGTGTAATCCGCGCGTGGACGGATCAGACGATTGTTTTCGTACTGTTCCATGATGTGGGCCGTCCAGCCGGACATGCGGCTGATGGCGAAGATCGGTGTGAACAGGTCTGTCTCCAGGCCGAGAGAGATGTACACGGATGCGGAGTAGAAGTCAACGTTTGGCTTCAGTCCTTTTTCCTTGGAGATCATGTCGTCGATTTTCACGGACATTTCAAACAGCTCTGGACGACCGATTTGCGCGGTCAGCTTTTGGGACATTTGCTTCAGCCATTTCGCGCGTGGGTCACCATCTTTGTACACACGGTGTCCGAAGCCCATGATTTTCTCTTTGTTGTCCAGTTTTGAGCGGATGTAGGATTCCACGTTGTCGATGCTGCCGATTTCCACCAGCATTTTCGCAACGGCTTCATTTGCGCCACCGTGCAGAGGGCCTTTGAGCGTGCCGATTGCAGAGACGATACCGGAGTAAATATCAGTCAAGGTTGCAACGGTTACGCGAGCGGCAAAGGTAGATGCATTGAACTCATGGTCAGCATGCAGAACCAGCGCTACGTCAAACGCTTTCACAGCTGTTTCTGTTGGCTCTTCGCCAGTCAGCATGTAGAGGAAGTTTTGCGCGATGGTAAAATCTGCACGAGGAGCAACCGGTTCCAAGCCTTTGCGCATGCGCTCATAAGCAGCAATCAGAGTAGGAGTTTGGGCCACCAGACGGATGGATTTGCGATAGTTGGCTTCAGGAGA
This sequence comes from Brevibacillus gelatini, assembly GCF_003710935.1. Classification (GTDB taxonomy): domain Bacteria; phylum Bacillota; class Bacilli; order Brevibacillales; family Brevibacillaceae; genus Brevibacillus; species Brevibacillus gelatini. The sequence continues at coordinate 53,843 of NZ_RHHS01000027.1, read as the reverse complement.
CATATCTTGCGCTTCTGGATCGTAGAGCGCTAACGAAGAGACAGCTGTGCGCAACGCCGCCATTGGGTGTACGCCTTTTGGATAGTGGCGAATGCTCTCCAGCACTTCTTTTGGCACTGCGGCATTTTCGCCCAGTTGTTTTTTCAAAGTCTCCAGCTGATCTCGCTTCGGTAACGCTCCATGCCAGAGCAAATATACAACCTCTTCAAAAGTTGCATGTTCTGCCAGCTCATCGATGTTGATCCCGCCGTAGCAAAGAACACCATCGACGATCGAACAGATTGATGATTGAGCGGCAACGACGCCTTCTAGTCCACGTGTTGTTGTCATTGAACTCCCTCTCCTTTTCCACTCAAAGTAGTAGCGCTTATCCAGTCTCGCTTATCCTTGCGACTGATAAACGACTTGATCCACAGCAAATATGAAGTTGATAGTAGCGGTTTCTTTCATCCACCACTCTTTTGTCAGGGAATAGATCCACGCAAATCCTCAGAGCATGCCAAGGGGGAGAGGCAGGAGAAAAGAATCCACTATAAGTCGACCCAATTATAAAAGATTATAGCGATTTTGTGAATAAGATTGGCGAAAAAATGTTTCAAAGGATGAAACGCAGTTTTGTTTTTTTCGCGATCTTGCTCCATTTATACGGCTTGCTGCATAATAGTTCCATAAGCATTTGCGCGCTGTTTTATGGCAGAAAGGAGATATTTGTTGAATCAGGAAAACTGGGTGGAGCGCCTCTTCCAAATCATTCGCTTTTTATGGGTTTGCCTGCTTGTGTATGTAGGAATTTGGCTGTTTCAGTTTGCAACACCATTACTTTACCCATTTATCATTGCTTTACTCATTGCGCTCTTGATCCACAAGCCTGTCACGTACATCACGAAAAAGTTCAAGATTCCGCGCTGGCTGTCGGTGACGCTCGCCTTGCTCGTTTTGATGCTGTTTGCCATCGGGCTTGTGACATTGGTCGTCACGGAAACCGTCGTGGAGATCGGTGAGCTGGCCAAACGTCTGCCGGGCTTTGCCCAGGAACTGTCCGATTATTTGCAGCGGACGATCTCGCAGGACTTTTTGCTCGGCATTTACAACCAGGTGCAATGGATTTACGACCAGCTTGATCCGAACTACAAGGACAAAATCAGCAACACTGTCGGCAGCGGCATCACTTCCATCACCCATGCCGGCCAAAACCTGGTTCTCAGCTTCCTGGACGGCCTGAAAAACGTGCTCGTCTCGTTGCCGAACATGGCTACCGTATCGGTGATTTCCATCATGGGCGCATTCTTTATTTCCAAAGACTTTTTCCTCTGGGAAGCGCGCTTCCGGAGACTTTTGCCAAGCGGCGTCAACAATCGGCTGGACCAGATTTTCCGCGACCTGCGCGGCGCTTTGCTCGGCTTTCTCAAGGCACAGCTGACGCTCATCTCGCTGACTGCCGCCATCGTGATCGTCGGACTCCTCATCATGCGCGTCGAATACGCCGTTACAATCGGGCTGATTACCGGCCTGGTCGATCTTTTGCCGTATCTCGGAACGGGGACCGTCTTCGTGCCCTGGATCATCTACCTGTTTTTCAAGGGCAACTACACGATGGTCATCGGACTGTCCATCCTGTACGCTGTCGTCCTCATCTTCCGCCAGATCATCGAGCCAAAGGTCGTAGCGGAAAGCGTCGGTCTCGACCCGCTGCTCACACTGGTCGCGCTGTTCGTCGGCCTGCAGTTGTTCGGTTTTTTGGGACTGATTATCGGCCCTGTTTCGCTCGTGCTGATTAACGCGCTGGTCAAGGCCAACGTGTTCGTGGACGTCTGGAGCTACATTCGCGGAAAACGCACCTGACAAAAGAACCGCTTTCGGGCCGGCCGTGTGAAGGGAGGCCGTTGCCCGAAGCGGTTCTTTTTTTGCCAACTGCTCTTTTATCTGCGGAAAAAGAAGCGGATGCGTCCCGACGAGATCAAATACCACAGCCATTGTTTCAGCAAGTGGCGCAAAATCATGCGAGTGTACGGAATGAGAAAAATCAGGCCGATCACGTCAGAGACGAAGCCCGGCAACAATAGCAAAATGCCGCCGATCAGGATCAGCACGCCGTCGATGATCGCCTCTGTCGGCATCTGTCCACGCGCCAACTGGAATTGCAGCAAGCGAAACACCTGGACGCCTTGCTGCTTCGCCAGCCATGCCCCGAGCAGTCCGGTCAGGATGACCAAAAAAACCGTGTTCCAGCCGCCGATCAGCGAACCGACCGTAATCAGTCCCCACAATTCCAGGCCAAATCCGACGACAAACAGGATGATGAGAAAACGCAGCACGCTACTCCCCTCCTTTATACTGGGCCTCCAACCAGGCGTAAACCTCCGGCTCTGTTCTGGCCAGGCGAATCGGCTTCAGCTCTGCGTTCGTAAACACGTGCATCGTCTCGCCTGACACGAGCAGCTCCTGGTCCGACACGCGGATAATATCGTAAGCAAACGCCAGTCGAACGGCGCTCAGCTCTTTGACCCGCGTCTGAATTTCCACCACATCGTCGTAGCGGGCCGGCTTTTTGTAAGAGATCGCGGCGTCCGTAACCGGCAATAGCACGCCTCTTTCCTCCAGCTCGCGGTAGGTAAGCCCCGCATTGCGAATCAATTCGGTTCGTCCCACCTCAAACCAGTTCAAGTAATTCGTATGGTACACCACGCCCATCTGATCCGTCTCGCCGTAGCGTACACGCAGCCGATGGGCATGAATAATCGGACTCACTCTCATCATCGCCCCTTTCTCGATACGTTTATTTTACCATAGACAATCTGATCTTGCGGCCTGACCGGAAGAACAATAGACTTTGGCAAAATACAAAGAGGGAGAGACGCGTGGTGACTGTCTCTCCCTCTTCTCTTTTTCTATCTGGCGCGCTTTGATTAACGAATCGGGCAAGCTCCGCCCTCGCAAGCTTCTGCGGTGGACAGATCCGAGTCGCCGCCCGTTTCGAATTGCTGCAAAATCGCCGGGTCGAACGGCTTCATCGATTGTTTCAGCGCCTCGTATTGCTCTTTGGTGCACTCTTCATACGGCGCGAGCTGGTAGTTTCCGCCATCCAGTTGCAGGAAGGACACGCCGACAAAATTGTCCCAGTTGGCGTAGACGATTTCTTCCACTTCGTCCCATTCTTCCTTGCGAACCGTAATCGTGTTGGAAGAGTTGTGCTCGGTGTACTCCTTTTGGAAGCGGAAGTACGTCTCGAACTGGCGTCTTGCGCTCACTTCGTTTTTCGTTTCTTTGGCACCGGACGCTACCGGGAAGTCGATCACGAGCGTCCGCGCGTTTGCCATGCGCTCTTCATGCGTTTCTCCCGGTGTGCCCACCTCGGGATGAACGGTCCAGCCGAGAGCTTGTACCGCTTTTGCCAGCGGGTCCTGGGAGTTGATCCGAATGCGGCGGATGTAGTAAGGCGAATGCGACCAGTGCAAGCCGCTGGAAACGCCGCCAGCCACCTGCGACAATGTTCCCTCCGGCTTGACGGTCGTAACGAGCAGCGGCGAGTTCACGCGCAGCTCATACGCGTAGCGGTCCGCTTCACTGCGGGCAGCCTCGCCCAGTTGACGCAGCAACTCCAGCTCCTGCTCTTCGGTGTAGCCAAGCGAAGCGAGCGCATCCTTCACGCCTGTCAGCGACGTTCCAAGCAGACGGTCGCGCTGCTGCACCGTATCCCAATGCGGCAACTCCAAAGTCACGAGCGTCATCCGCAAGCCTGCACGGGCAGATTTGCGCTGTGCGTCCAGCAGTCCGTCCAGGTCCAAATATTTGGAGCCGTCCTCGCGCTCGCGGACAAACTGCACCAGGTTCACTGTCGTCAGGTTGCAGACGCCGTACGAATCGAGCAAAATTTCCGCACAAGGGTTGAGCCCTTCCGCATTCGGGCGGCGGCGATTCGCTTCTTCCAGGTTGATAAAGCCCGGCTCGCCCTCCAACTGCATCAGCGTGAAGACCAGGTGCAAAAACTCTCTCGTCGGCTGCTTGGTGAACGCAATCGAGTTGTTGGACATGCGGCGGTGGTCAAGGCCGAAGCGTCCGTCTCCCACTTTTTGAATGCTGTCAAACCAGGCTGGCTTGTGCTCTCCCAAAAGCTCTCCAACGCGGCGGTGGTGAGCAAGCTGCTCCTCCGTCCAGAAACCGTTGATGCCGTATTTTGCCAGCATGCACTCGTAGTCATCCTGGTCAAACAGGAAAATTTCCGCAGTGCGGCGTACGCCCCCGACCACAACGTTTGCTCCGATGAGGTTGCCGATGTCGAGAATATGTACGGGGCGAATTTTGCCATACCCTTTTTCGTCGCTTTCGATTGGTGCCAGATGCTGGTCGATCTGGTTTTTCAGCACCTTGTCGATTCCTTCAAACATTTCGCGCAGCGGCTCGTGTCCGCTTGCTGTTCCGCCAAAGCGTTTCAGCCGCTCGCCTTTTGGCCGCACGCTGTTGTAGGAGATTTTGACCGTATGAATATGCTCGTAGGCCGGATCGGTGAGGATTTGCAGGTACAGGCGCAGCGACTCTACCCAGCCTTCCTTGCTGTCCCCTACGTAAATTTTCGCAAAGCCGTTGTCGAGCACATTCATCTCGGAACGTTCCAGACGCTGGTGCTTCGGAAGCGGTCGGTACTCGGAAGAAAGCAGGGTGACGTTGGTGCGGATCGGCCCAAGTCCGGCTGCCATTTCCTTCGTGCATTTAAAGCCTACGCCCGTTCCTACGAGCAACAGGTAGAACAAATCACCCAGATCGTCCCAGGATCGGATGTTCAAGAACGAGCAGTTGAAGTTGGCCAGCGGGTACAAATCTGCAACGCCGTTCTCCGCGCCGCCTACCCACAGCGTCCGTCCGGACAGAAACTGGCGAAGGTTGAACATGTTGTCGAACAGCCCTTCCGCTTCTGCCTCCATCGCCTGTTCATTTGGCTGCAGGCCGATTTTTTTCATATGTTGGTACGCAAGCTTCATATTGTAATCCACCGAGCGGCGGCATGTCTCTTTCCACGTTTCCCGTCTGCCTTTCTCCGGGAGAAAGCGAGAATAAGTCCGGTAGTAAACAAATTGTCCCAGAGGATTCATATGAGCAGGAAAATCAGGATATTGTGCTAAAAATTCATCCCTCAAAAAAACGGTGCGGGATACAGTTTCGGTCGCCAGCATGAATGTTCCTCCTTCGATTCTTTCCTCTCTAGTTAACTATCTTTACGAGAAAAACTCAATAGTTTAACCTATATATTGTGCGAAATAAAATTCGACAACACTATATATTGTGTTTTTGCTAAAAAAGTGCTTGACATCGTCAACCCGCGAAGAGAGTGGTTTTTCGCCTTTTCGCAAGACAGATGAGATCGTTTTTTCCTGAAAAAAGCACAGGCAAACTGTAAAAAGCTGCGGGCGATCAAGACGAACACCTGATCGATTTTATCAGATTCTGCCTTGGTTTGCATCACCAAAAAAGTACCGTTATCTGGAAGGTGTTAGCAAAAAATTTTTGGCTGCCAGTCGGGACAACAAAAAAGGGGTGACGAATTGCCACCCTAAGCCGATTCAATCATCATCATGGATACGAATGCGATCAGAATGCCTGTAAACACCAGGGAAACGAGAAACGCATGGATCATGGTTTTCTTCCGATTATCATCTGCGCCCTTATATTGAATGATTGCCCTGACAGCAAAGATCAGGGTGATCGCAGAAGAAAAGATGAAAAGGATATTTGTCAACTGCTGCATATGTTTACAAAACTCGCGCATGACCCGAATAAATATGTCCGCGCTCCGAGTCTACCGTGACAACCTGCCCATCTTTCAGCAAGTCTGTGGCAAACGGCACGCCTACGATCACAGGCACGCCCAGGTTCAAGCCTACGATGGCAGCGTGCGACGTCAGCCCGCCTTCCTCGCAAATGACGGCACCAGCCTTGCTGAAAGCTTCGATCATGTCCGAATCCGTTCCGATCGTCACCAGAATGGCGCCTTCCTCGACTTTTTGCAGCGCTTCCTCTGCGGAACGGGCAATCACGACCCGGCTTGTCACGACTTTGCGGCCGATGCCTTGACCTTTTGCCAACACATCGCCAATTACGTGAATTTTCATCAGGTTGGTTGTCCCGACTTCGCGCACAGGCACGCCCGCAGTAATCACCACGAGATCGCCATGGCGCACATAGCCGGCGTCGAGCGCTTCCTGCACAGACATCTCCAGCATTTCATCGGTCGTGTTCGCCAGTACGCCTTTGACCGGATAGACGCCGTTTACGAGCGCCAGGCGGCGGATGACCGCCTCATGCGGAGTAACCGCGACAATGGGCGCCTTCGGACGGAATTTGGACACCATGCGCGCCGTATGACCGCTTTCCGTTGCGGTAATGATCGCAGCAGCATCCAGATCCAACGCTGCATTGGAGACAGCCTGGCTGATCGCATCGGTAATCGTCACCTGCTTGAGCTGGGCCTGTGCGTACAAAATCTCGCGGTAGTTCAGCTCTTGCTCCGCTCTTACAGCAATGCGGTCCATCGTTTCCACGGATTCCACCGGATATTTGCCCGCAGCCGTCTCGCCGGACAGCATGATCGCATCAGTGCCGTCGAAAATCGCATTGGCAACGTCGCTTGCCTCGGCACGGGTCGGACGCGGGTTGCGCTGCATGGAATCGAGCATTTGCGTAGCCGTAATGACAGGCTTGGCCAGCTCGTTACATTTTTTAATCAGCTTTTTCTGGACGAGCGGCACTTCTTCGGCCGGAATTTCCACGCCCAGGTCGCCGCGTGCCACCATGAGGCCGTCTGTTACGGCGAGAATTTCATCGACGTTGTCGACGCCCTCCTGGTTTTCAATTTTGGCGATGATGTCAATGTGTACGTTGTGCCGCTCCAAAATTTGGCGAATTTCCAGAATGTCAGAAGCCTTGCGGACGAAAGAAGCCGCAATGAAATCAACCTGCTGCTGGATGCCGAACTCGATGTCCTGCGCATCTTTTTCCGTAATGCCGGGCAGGTTGATTTTGACGCCAGGTACGTTGACGCCTTTTTTGCTTTTCAGCGTCCCGCCGTTTTTAATGAAGCAAACGATCTCGTTCCCCTGCACTTCCTGAACCGTCAACCCAATCAAGCCGTCGTCAATCAGGATTGTGTCGCCCGGCTGGACGTCTTGCGGCAAATCCGGGTACGTAATGGAAACGCGCTCGGCAGTTCCGGCCACTTCCTCTGTCGTCAGGATCAGTGTTTTGCCTTCCTCCAGTTCGACTGCATCGACGGCGAGCGTGCCTGTGCGGATTTCCGGCCCTTTTGTATCCAGCAGGATCGCTACCGGCTTGCCCGTCTCTTCGGATGCACGACGAATGTTGGCGATTCTCGCCGCATGCTCTTCATGACTCCCATGGGAAAAATTCAAACGAGCCACATTCATTCCCGCGTGTATCAGCTTTTTCAACGTCTCGACAGACTCGCTTGCCGGTCCGATGGTACACACGATTTTTGCTTTCCTTAACATAGGAATTACGCCTCCCCTATCACACTGCTCTTCCAGCGCTGCTCGGCTAGATAGACAGTGTTCGCGCCAGTTGATATACGGATAAATCCAATTGATGCTTCTGTGACAAAGCTTCGTTGAAATCAACGTCAACGATCCGGTTGTTTTGGATGCCGACCATCCGATCTTTTTTGCCTTCCAACAGCAAGTCGACTGCGGCTGCCCCCATCCGGCTCGCCAGCATGCGGTCCATAGCGGTCGGTGAGCCGCCGCGCTGAATGTGGCCGAGTACGGTCACGCGCGTCTCCCAGCCGGTTTCCCTGGTGATCGCTTCGGCGTATGAAGCCGCACTGCCCACGCCTTCTGCCACGATGATGATGGAGTGCTTTTTGCCGCGGCGCTGTCCGGCGTGCAGACGTTCGATAATATCGTTCATGTCGTGGGATTCTTCCGGGATGATAATCGATTCCGCCCCTGCAGCAAGTCCGGCCCACAAAGCCAGGTCGCCCGCATCCCGTCCCATTACTTCAATAATGTAGGTACGCTCATGGGAAGTTGCCGTATCACGAATTTTGTCAATCGCTTCCACAATCGTATTGAGCGCGGTATCGAACCCGATTGTAAAGTCGGTGCATGGGATGTCGTTGTCAATCGTGCCCGGCACGCCGATTGTCGGAAAACCTTTTTCCGTCAGCTTTTGCGCCCCGCGGAACGAGCCGTCCCCGCCGATGACGATCAGCCCTTCGATCCCGAACTTGTGCAGTTGCTCCACCGCTTTTTGCTGTCCGGCCTCTGTCTTGAAGGCTTCGCTGCGGGCAGAGTAGAGGATGGTTCCTCCTCGATGGATAATGTCTCCAACGGAGCCGAGTGTCATTTCCTGGATATCGCCTTTCATCAAACCTTCGTATCCGTGATATACCCCGAACATCTGCACTCCGTGGTATGCGGCGCGGCGAACGGCCGCACGAATCGCTGCATTCATGCCTGGCGAATCTCCGCCGCTGGTCAGAACCGCAAGTTTTTGCATGGAATCCACCTCTCCAATCCATTCGTCTTTAGCATGTCATGAAACGGAAACAGTATGTACCATAACCTGTATGAAACATGCTGTATTACTCCATTTCGTATATCTGTTATACACACAACAGAAATGTGCCATACTTTTTGAAAGCTCTGATAACTTGCTTATTCGAACTCGATTGTAGCAGATTTTCCATGCAGAAAAAAGACAAAAAACGCCCCCTGCAACTTACAGGGAGGCGTACTCGCCGATTCGTTTGAACTTCTCGTATCTGTCCTGTACCAGTTCATCCGGGCTTAAACGGCTCAACTGTTCCAGTTGCTCGGAGATGACTGCCTTGACCGAAGCTGCCTGTGCAATCAGGTCGCGGTGCGCTCCGCCAAACGGCTCTTCGATGATCCCGTCAATCACGCCCAGTTCGAGCAGATCGGGAGCCGTAATTTTCATCGTCTCCGCTGCGCGCATGCCCAGGCTGGAATCTCTCCAGAGGATCGCAGCCGCACTCTCCGGCGCAATTACGGAGTAATAGGAATTCTCCAGCATAAAGATGCGGTTGCCTACGCTGATTGCCAGCGCGCCGCCACTGCCGCCTTCGCCGATGACGATGCAAATGATCGGCACGCGAAAAGTAGCCATCTCCCGCAGGTTGCGAGCGATCGCTTCACTCTGGCCGCGTTCTTCTGCCGCTTTTCCCGGATAAGCTCCTGACGTATTGATGAAACAGATGATCGGCCGTCCGAATTTGTCGGCCTGCTGCATGATGCGCAATGCTTTGCGGTACCCTTCCGGATGCGCCATCCCGAAGTTGCGCTTGATGTTGTCTTTCGTGTCTTTCCCTTTTTGATGGCCGATAACCGTCACCGGGCGCCCGTCAAACTTGGCGATCCCGCCCACGATGGAATGGTCGTCCCCGTACAGCCTGTCCCCGTGTACTTCCAGAAAATCGGTAAAAAGAAGTTGAATGTAGTCCAGAGTCGTTGGTCGTTCCGGGTGACGGGCCAGTTGGACGCGCTGCCATGGCGTCAGGTTGCCGTAAATTTGTTCAGAAAGCTCTTTCGCTTTTTGCTCCAGACGCTTTACTTCGTCGGAAAAATCAATGCCTTTTTCTTCCGTAAATCGGCGCAATTCCTTGATTTTGTCTTGCAACTCTACTAATGGCTTTTCAAAGGGGAGTTCGCCTGCCATACTTCCACTCCTTCCCGTGACGTGTGCATCTCTACCAGCTTGGACAGCGTTTGCCGCATGTCTTTACGGTGCACGACCATGTCGAGCTGACCGTTTTTCAGCAAAAACTCCGCTGTCTGGAAATCTTTTGGCAGCTCCTGGCGAATGGTTTGCTCGATGACGCGGCGTCCCGCAAAGCCGATCATGGCACCCGGTTCTGCGATGTTGTAGTCTCCAAGCGAAGAAAAGCTCGCCGACACGCCGCCGTATGTAGGATTCGTCATGACCGAAATGAACAGCAAACGCTCGCGGTCAAGTCTGGACAAGGCTGCGCTCGTTTTTGCCATTTGCATCAGGCTCAGTACGCCTTCCTGCATGCGCGCCCCGCCGGATGCGGAGAACAGGATGAAAGGCAGTCGCCGTTCGATCGCTTGCTCAATTGCACGCGTAATTTTTTCCCCGACAACCGAGCCCATGCTGGCCATGCGGAAGCGGGAATCCATGACGCCGATCACGATACGGTTGCCGCCCAGAAGTCCCTCGCCGGTGATGATCGCTTCGTTCAGATTGGTGTTGGCCATGTCCTGCTCCAGCTTTTCCAGATAGCCTGGAAACCCGAGCGGATTGGCGGTAATCAGATTCGCGTCAAACTCCTCCGTCAAAACCCCGTCATCCAAAATGGATTGCAACCGCTCCGGCGCGGACATGGAGTAATGGTACTGGCAGCCCTTGCATACGCGCAAATTTTTTTCCAAATCCTTCGAGTAGTGGATCGTCCCACAGTGTGGGCATTTATTCATCAATCCCTCAGGGACTTCCTTCTCCTTCGTACCCGCTTCCTTGCCAACGTTGGTGGAAGCAGGGACACGTGCCAGTGTTTCAGAAGGGACCGTGGCAAATTTGCGCTTTTTCCCAAAAAGATCTTTTAGCACAGGTACACCCTACCTTTCTCATCAGTGAAGGATCGAGCCGAGTACATCCCGGACCTCATTCAGTTCGCCTTCCGGCACGAGAATCTCGTATTGCTTCGAGACCTTCGCCTCGCGAACCTTGACCAAAAACCCTTCATCTGTCAAACGTTGCTGTATCCGTTCTGCTATTTTAGCGCTAGGAGCGATGTAGATGACCGTCCACATGCTGGCTTCCTCCTTCATCGTCCAATACAGGTCTGCATCATCATATCACAGCGCCTGCGCCCCTCGCAAATAGGAGAAAAATCTAAAGTTTGCTGTTCTCCAGATGGTGCCTCATTCTCTCAACCGCGACATTGACATCGCCTGCGCGGATTGCCTCCATGATTCCGCGGTGCTCTTCCAGCGCCATGCGCGCCCTGCCTTCCCGCGACAGAGATTCCGTCCGCACGCTGTTGCTGTACTCTACCAACGGCGTCCAGATGCGGTGCAGGATGGAATTGCGGCTGGAACGGCAGATCACGCGATGAAACTGATAGTCTTCCTCTGTCGGAACCTCGCCTCTATCAACCCTCTCTTGGGCAATGGCGAGAATCCGTTCCATCTCTTCAAAATGCTTCTCGGTTGCCCGTCTACAGGCGAGGCGAACAGCGTCGATCTCCAGCATTTTGCGCATTTCGATCAAGTCCTTCTTGGTTTTTGTATCCCGTAGGATAAAAAAGCCAAGAATATCGATCAGACGGTTGTGCCGATAATGCCTGAGGAAGGTGCCTTCCCCCCGGCGCGTCTCGATGAGACCGAGCAGTTCCAGGGCGCGGAGAGCTTCGCGCACAGAGGATCGTCCTGCTCCCAACTTCTCGGAGAGCTCTCTCTCTGACGGGAGCTTGTCACCAGGCCGCAAGTTTTGCTCCTGAATGATTTCGTGAAGTTGCAGGAGAATGCCTTCGTAAACCTTTCGATCTTGAGTGGAGTCGAGCACAATGACCCTCCTTAATTGCTGCTACTGGTGAAGTGAAGCACCCTCCACATATTCACGTCCGATACAGGTGCTCGTGGAGGGTGTTTGACTGCACTTCCCTTACACTTTTTGGTAGGAAATAGCTGCCAGATTGGCTGTTTTTTCTTTTACTTCTTCCGGATCAACGGTGATGCGGGCTACGCCGCTTTCCATCGCCGCTTTGGCTACGGCTGCTGCCACGTTTGGAGCAACACGCGGATCGAACGGAGCAGGGATTACTTTTTCAGCAGAGAGTTCTTCCGGCGAGATCAGGTCCGCAATGGCATAGACGGCTGCCAGCTTCATCTCTTCGTTGATCTCGGTCGCGCGCGTATCCAGCGCCCCGCGGAAAATGCCCGGGAAGGCGAGGACGTTGTTCACCTGGTTCGGGAAATCGGAACGGCCTGTACCGACAACCGCTGCACCCGCTGCTTTTGCCTCTTCCGGCATGATCTCCGGAGTCGGGTTCGCCATGGCGAAGATGATCGGATCGCGGTTCATGGAGCGGACCATTTCCGGAGTGACGGCACCTGCGACAGACACGCCGATAAATACGTCTGCCCCTTTCATCGCATCTGCCAGATCACCTTGCAGCTTGCTGCGGTTGGTGATTTTCGCCATTTCTTCTTTTACCGGGTTCATTCCGTAGGTGCGGCCTTCGTACACGATGCCTTTTGTATCGACCATGATGACTTCTTTTACGCCCATGGAAATCAAAAGTTTCATGATTGCGATACCTGCCGCACCCGCACCGTTCGCTACCACGCGGATGTCCTCCAGCTTTTTGCCCACCACGCGCAGGGCGTTAATCAGACCTGCTGCCGTCACGATGGCCGTACCGTGCTGGTCGTCGTGGAAGATCGGGATGTTCGTCTCGCGCTTCAGACGCTCTTCCACCTCGAAGCATGCAGGAGCTGCGATGTCTTCGAGGTTCACGCCGCCAAAGGTCGGCTCAAGCAGCTTCACTGTCTCCACGATTTTGTCCACGTCGGTTGTGTTCAGGCAGATCGGGAACGCATCCACGCCTGCGAACGATTTGAACAGTACCGCTTTCCCTTCCATAACCGGCATGGCGGCTTCCGGGCCGATGTTGCCAAGGCCGAGCACGGCTGTGCCGTCGCTCACGACCGCAACGAGGTTGCCTTTCATCGTGTAATCGTAAACTTTGGACTTGTCGTCGAAAATGTCTTTGCAAGGTTCAGCTACGCCAGGAGAATAAGCCAAGCTCAGGTCGTGCGCATTGCGAACAGGAACCTTTGTCACCGCCTCCAGCTTCCCTTTATTTTTTCGATGAAGTTCCAGTGCTTCCTCTCTCAGATTAGACATCTTAACCCACTCCATTTCACGATAATCTTTCTATGATTGCTTGTACAGCCTCTTTCATGCTTAAAAGCCCTAAGTGGTCTGACCACTTATTGAGTTATGAGTTCACTATATAGCAAAAACTATTATCCTGTAAACCTGCCGAAAACGGCGAAAAAGGGAGGACATTCCTCATCCTCCCCTGTTTATTGGCAATTCTTTCGGAATTACGCTGTCACGTCCCACAATTTCTCGCGCTTGCTCCAAAAATGACTCGTCCACCTCTACCCGAATGTCGTCGGGAAGGCGAATTGTCTGTCTTTTTCCTTCGTAAAACAAAATCACAGGAATCGTTCCTTTTTTTTCGACAAACAGCCGTTGCAGGCGCGTAAGTGTCGAATCGTGCTCCTGCCGGGCCGTTATTTTGACAAACAGAACCGTTTCTGTCGTCGGTGCAGGCAGTGTCTCGGCATCCCAAAAACGCGAAGCGATCAGCTTCACCGTATCCTCCTGATGGTCTACCCGCGCTTCGACCACGACGATGCGCTCCTTGCCCAGAAGCGGTCCGTACTTGGCAAACACCTGCGGAAACACGACCAGCTCGACAGGCATCGTCTTGTCCTCCAGCGTAAGGAACGCCATCGGGTCGCCTTTTTTCGTCTGGATGCGCTTTTCCTCGGTAATCATGCCGAACACCTTGACCGTTTTGTCGCGGGCTACCTCGCCGAGAGCGGAGATGGCCGTCACTTCCGGGCGGGCAGCCACATGGGCGTACTGGTCGAGCGGATGCCCCGAGATGTAGACGCCGATCAGCTCGCGCTCTTCTTTCAACTGCTGGGCGCGTGAAAGCGGCGGCACCTCCGGGTATTCCGCAGGGTCCCGTGGCGGGGCAGACTGCTCCTCTCCGGCAAACAGGTTGAGCTGGTTGGCGTCCCGCTCCACACGTTTTGCGTTGGCCTTGCCCACGGCTTCATCAAGCAAAAGCAGCAACTGGCTGCGATGGCCAGGCAGCGAATCGAGCGCGCCGCACAGTGTCAACGACTCGACCACCCGTCTGTTCACGAGCCGCGCATCCACTCTGGCGCAAAAATCGAATACGTCCCGATACGGCCGGACAGCGCGCTCCTTGACGATGGACTCGATCGCGCCGTAGCCGACGTTTTTCACGGCAGCAAGCCCAAAACGGATGGCATCGTCTTCTACCGTAAAGTACGCGGCGCTCTTGTTGACGTCCGGGCCAAGCACGCGCAGGCCGAGACGGCGCGCTTCCTCCGTGTACTCGGCGATCCTCGTCTGCGAGCCGATGGACAGCGACAAAAGCGCTGCCATGAAAGCGAGCGGATAGGTCGCTTTCAAGTACGCCATCTGGTAGGCGATGATCGCGTAGGCGACGGAGTGGGCCTTGTTGAAGCCGTAATCGGCGAAGCGCACGATCAGGTCGTACACCTGGTTGCCCAGTTCTTCCCCGTAGCCTTGGCGGACGCAGCCTTCCACAAATTTTTCCCGCTGCTCGGCCAATAGCTCGCGTTTTTTCTTGCCGACTGCCCGGCGCAAAATATCGGCCTCGCCCAGGCTGAAGCCAGCGAGCGTGGACGAAATCTGCATGATCTGCTCCTGGTAGATCATAAAGCCGTGCGTCTCGCGCAAAATCGGTTCCAGAACCGGATGGGCGTACCGGACTTTGCTCTGGCCGTGCTTGGCCGCAATGTACTGCGGAATGATCTCCATCGGCCCTGGACGGTACAGGGCGAGCACGGCGATGATGTCATCCAGGCTGGTCGGCTTCAGGTCGCGAAGCACCTGGCGCATCCCGCCCGACTCCAGCTGAAACACGCCTGTCGTCTCGCCGCGCGACAGCATGCGGAACGTTTTCGTATCGTCTGTCGGAATGGTTTCCAGATCAAGCTCAATCCCTTGCTCCGCGAGGTGGCGGAGTGTCTCCTGAATGATCGTCAGGTTGCGCAGCCCGAGAAAATCCATTTTCAGCAGGCCCACTTCCTCCAAAATCTCCATCGGATACTGGGTGAGCGCCAGCCCTTCGCTGCCGGTTTGCAGCGGCACGTAGCTGGTCAGCGGCTCCCGCGAGATGACGACTCCCGCCGCATGGGTGGAAGCGTGGCGGGGCAAGCCTTCCACGCCTTTTGCGGTCGCGATCAGAAGTTCGGCTTGCTTGTTTTCGGCACACAGCTTGCCGATCTCCGGATTGAGCTGCATGGCGCGGTCAATCGTCATCCCCGGCGATTGCGGAATCATTTTGGCCACGCGGTCGACGAGCCCAAGCGACAGCCCGAGCGCCCGGCCGACGTCGCGCACTGCCGCGCGAGCCGCCATCGTCCCGAACGTGATAATCTGGGCGACGCGGTCGTGACCGTACTTTTTCGCCACGTAACGGATCACTTCATCGCGCCGCTCCACGGAAAAGTCAATATCAATGTCCGGCATCGTCACCCGCTCGGGATTGAGAAACCGTTCAAAGAGCAGGTTGAAGCGGAGCGGATCGACGTTTGTAATTTTCAGCGCGTAGGCGACAAGGCTGCCCGCAGCAGAGCCCCGGCCCGGCCCGGTCGGAATGCCGTGCTGGTGGGCGTAGCGCATGAAGTCCCACACGATCAGGAAATAGTCGGTGAAGCCCGTTCCGGTAATGATCGACAGCTCGTGGTCGAGCCGTTCCCGGATTTGCGGCGTCATTTCCCCGTAGCGCTCGCGGCAGCCTTGCTCGCAGAGCGAACGCAAATATTGCGCCGAATCTTGTCCGGCAGGCAGGGGAAATTTCGGCAAAATGTGCGCGCCAAACGACAGCTCCACACTGCATCTGTCTGCGATCCTGGCCGTATTTTCCAGCGCCTCGGGCACGTAGGCGAAGGCTGCTGCCATCTCCTCGCCGCTTTTCAAATAGTATTGGTCCGTTTCATAGCGAAAACGGTTTTCCTCATCGATCGTTTTGCCTTCCTTGATCGCGAGCAGGATGTCGTGCTGGCGATGCTCGTTTTGCATCACGTAGTGCACGTTGTTCGTCGCAACGAGCGGAATGCCTGTCTCCTGGCTGAGCTTGACCAGACGGGCATTGAGCCTGCGCTCGCTCTCCAGACCGTGGTCGGCCAGCTCCAAAAAGTAATTCGCTTCGCCGAACACGCGCCGATGCCACAGGGCCGCTTCCCGCGCCGCCTGCGCTTCGCCCGCGAGCAAAAGCTGCGCGACTTCGCCGTGCTGACAGCCGCTTAGCGCTATCAGCCCTGCGGCGTGACGGGCGAGCACTTCTTTGTTCACGCGCGGGATGATGTAGTTTCCTTCCGTATTGGCGACTGTCGCCAGCTTGAGCAGGTTGCGGTAGCCCGTTTCGTTTTCGGCCAGTACGATCAAATGGTGCGGGGCAGGCGCATTGCGCACGCGATCCTGCAAGTTGCCTTCGATCACGTACAGCTCCATCCCGATGATCGGCTTGATCTGCGCTTCCCGGCAAGCTTTATAAAAAGGGACAGCCCCGTACAGGTTGGCGTGATCGGTAATCGCCAGCGCGCGCATGCCCAGCTCCTGCGCACGCGCCACCAGGGCCTCGATCCTCGCCGCTCCGTCCAGCAGGCTGTACTCTGTATGAACGTGCAAATGGACAAAGGAGGTCATCTGCTTCCTTCCTCTCCTGTTTTCCGATTCGATTCGTTTTCGTCGCTTTCTCTATCATTATACCGAAAGTAAGGGGAATGCGGGGAAACAAGAACAAATGTTCTTTTTGGAATTTGACCTTTCTTGCTTTGATTTGGTAGGATAATACCAGATTTGTTCGAAAGGATGAAGCCATCTATGTGGTCGGCCTTTTATTTGACCGGCGTTCTCGCTTCACTCGTGGCCAGCGTCTATTTCAGCATCCACGCGCGCAGACGCGGCATCCACCCGCTGGAATCGCGGATGACGCTTGGCAAGATGAATATTGCCCTCGGCATTCTCGTATCGCTGTTCGGCCTCAACCAGTTTACGTTTGATACGCTCGATACGATCCGCATCGTGGTCGCCATCGTCATGCTGATCGTCGGCGCGATCAACCTGTTTTTGGGAACCCGCAACTTTTTGCACTATCGCAGCGCCTGGCGGGCAGAATTGAAAAAAGGCATTTGAGCGCTAAAAAAGCATGGGAACAAACGGCTTGTTCGGCATGCTTTTTTTTGCGGGAAAAGAAAAAGCAGGTGTAAAAGAGCGGCTCTTTCAACCTGCTGGAAATCGCTTTCCTGAATTGCCAATGGTTTGCCATGGCTAAACACAATCTGTTCTCGTTATAATCAGCTTGTGTGACATTCTATTGTTTCAGACAACCTGAGCGAAGTGCCGACGGTTGTCCTTTTTTATGCCCTTTTTGCATGGAAATGGTTTCCGGTTAACGCAAATCTTCTGCCTTGGCCCACATTTCCTCGGGGTTCAGCTCGTAGATGCCGTCTTCCCGATACATGTAGTGGTTCATGACAAATTCCCGGCGAATCGTCGCGTAATCTTCGTGGAACTGGCGGATGTAGTCGTTGATCTCCTGCTCCTTGTATTTGCGACCGTGCTTCAATCCCCGGACCATGTATTCGAACACGATCAGCTTTTTCTTGCGCTGGGACGGGATTTGCTTCAGCTTGCCATCCGGCGTGAAGAAGCTTTTGATTACGTGCAAATGTTCTGCTGCCATTTGGGCCCTCCTCTGATCGTTGTTTTCCTCCGCTTGGGCAAACAGCCCTTCTTCGCTGCCGACCTTCGCCCGTTCGAGCACGTTCAATATGGCTTGGCTCTGCCGCTTCATGTTGGCTTCGTGCAGGTAAAAGTAAATCGTATTTTTGTCCCGCCGCTCGTAAACGATCCCTGCCTCCCGCAGCTTCGCCATATGATGCGTAATCGTGGGCGGCGTTACGCCGAGCTTGCCAGCCAACGCCTGCCCGTGCAAAGGTCCGTTCGCCAAAATCGCAAGAATACGCACCCGCGTCGGATCGCCCAACGCTTTGTAAAAGGTGACGAGTTTATCCAGTTGCATGAGGATGTTCCTTTCTTTTTAGGGTGGATATACGTATCTAATTAGATTGATTTCTAATTAGATGATAGTGCAATTTGTTTGGTTTTGTCAATGTGGGGTGATGTTCTTTGGGTTCCTCTCAGAGGCTGTTGTGGTAGGCCGGCTTTTCACGGCAAAAAAGCGCTCTATCGGGCTGCAGTGGTGGAGGAAAAAGAAGAAACCACTCAGGATGCATGTTCAGAGTGGACGCTTAAAAGCGTGTTTCCCTTTTTCCATTACGCCTTGGAAGGGGTCCCAAAGATCCTTCGTTTGTTTCTTCTTTTTCCTCTCAGGGGCGGTTGGTTTTCGTGAAGCTTTTTCCAGACGTGAAAAGTGCTCAGTACAGTTCAGTAGCAGTAGTCGAGAAAACGAAGTTAGTTTGTCTACGCCAGAACTTTTAACTGCCAAAAGCTCCTTACCTATCCGTGTGGCTGCTACAAAGTTTTACCGCCGGCCACACAGAGAAGAATATTTCCGGACGCCGCGACTCGCGAAGTCCCACCCTGCGGAGCGGACAGTCCCCGCTTCCCTGCAGGACGTAGACCGGGCCCCGCTGAACGCGAGCGATAGCTTGTGTTCAGTGGGTGGAGACTGGAGCCTAGCCCGGAAATATTCTTCTCTCCCCCGACGGCCCCGATTAAAAAACATAAAAAGGACAGCCCCTCATGAAAAGAGACTGCCCCAAATAACTGTACAGCTACCAGCTATAACCGATCACCGATCAACAATCTGCGCCGTAATCATCGCCTGCCCAACAAGCTGCTCGCCGTGGTAAACCGAAACATCCACCTTCCCGAAGCGACGGCTAATATCCAGCAGCCGCGGCTGCACCCGAATGCTACTCTCCATCTGCACCGGCTTCAAAAAGTAAACCGTAATATTTTCCGGTACCATATCCCCCCGACGATGCTGACGCAACAAATTGCAAGCCGCTTCCACCATCACCGTCGTCATGATACCGCTCGCAATCGTCCCCAGATGATTCGTCATCTGCGGGGTGACGTCACCCACATAGACCAGCTCGTCAGCCTGACGCTCTTCGCGGAAATGAGACATAATCAGGTTGGGGAATGTTTCGCTCATTTGCGGCTGCTTCGCCGTAAACTGGAGCGCCTTCAACACGTCGTTGCGGCTCAGCACCCCCACCAGCTTGCGATGATTGTCCACGACCGGCAACAGCTCGATCCCTTCCCACACCATCATGTGCGCCGAAGAGGCGACAGACACGCGCGGAGAAGTCGTGATCGGATTTTTCGTCATCACCTTGTCAATCGTCGCCGTCTGGTCGTGGCCGATAATATCCTTCGAAGTCACAATCCCGATGAGCCGCA
This sequence comes from Brevibacillus gelatini, assembly GCF_003710935.1. Classification (GTDB taxonomy): domain Bacteria; phylum Bacillota; class Bacilli; order Brevibacillales; family Brevibacillaceae; genus Brevibacillus; species Brevibacillus gelatini. The sequence goes on along the minus strand of NZ_RHHS01000027.1, from coordinate 34,622 downwards.
TTTGCTCATCGACGACCGGAAAGCGCGTGTCCTGGTAAAGCTCCGTGTACTGATGCCATTTGGCGACCGTATCGCTCGGCAAAAGCACCGGCGTCTCTGCCAGCGGCTTCAGCACATCCTCCACCATGACGATTTCTTTTTTAATCAAGCGATCGTAAATCGCCCGGTTAATCATCGAGGCAACCGTAAACGAATCGTAGCTGGACGAAATAATCGGCAAAGCCAGCCGATCCGCTAGCTGCTTGACTTCCTCGCTCGTATCGAAGCCGCCTGTAATCAGTACGGCTGCGCCCTGCTGCAAGGCAATTTTGTGCGCCTGATAGCGGTTCCCGACGATCAGCAGGCTGCCCGCATCAATGTAGCGCATCATCGCTTCCAGCTGCATCGCGCCGATCACGAATTTGTTCAAAGTCTTGTGCAGCCCTTCCCGTCCGCCCAGCACATGGCCGTCGACGATGTTGACCACCTCGGCAAACGTCAGCCGCTCTATGTTTTCCTTTTGCTTCTTCTCGATTCTCACTGTGCCGACACGTTCGATGGTGCTTACGTATCCTTGTGTTTCCGCTTCCTTGATTGCGCGGTAGGCCGTACCTTCACTCACATCCAGGTCTTTGGCGATCTGCCGCACAGAAATCTTTGAACCGATCGGAAGGCGATCAATATGCTGCAAGATTTGTTCATGCTTCGTTGCCATATTGCAACTCCCCCTCCCTGGTCTTCATCCGTTCCAATGTACGCACGCTCCTTCGACCAATATACCCGAAGGCGCGGCAAAAAAAAAGGGTAGCTTTTTTCAAGCTACCGTTCAGAAAGTATATCATTAAGGGGGTTTTCATCGTGCTTTTATCATACCCAAGGAATATTACAGGATTATTACAAGGCGGTTACAGTTTCTTTTCAGTTTTCCTATCCCAGCCAGCCTGCCAAAAGCCCCTGGACAAGCCCGATGATCCCGCCTAACACAAATCCAAGTATCGTAATCATGCGAAACTCTTTTCCCGAGATGCCTACGACCATTTCTTCGATTCTTTCAATCGGGAAGCTCTCAACCTGTCTCGTCACAATATCGCGGATCGCCAGGCGGGAAAAAATGCGTTCCACGTTTTGCTGCAGCGATTCTACCATCCATTTTGCCAGGCGTGGGATCAGATTCACTTGCACCGTCTCCTGAATGGGCGCGGTCAGGCGCGACAGCGGCTCATCGACCAGCCGCAGGCTCTGTTCCTCGATTTTGGCAAAAAGCGCCCGCGACCAGCCGTCGATCTGCTCGCGGCCAAGCCAGGCCACCAGCTCCCCGACGTTTTTGTCCAGCAGCCGCTCCGCTTCCTTGCGCAAAAACTGCTGCAAGCGTCCGGCGAGCTCCGGGCTTTGCAAAAGGTCGTCGAGTGCCGGGAGAATTTTGCCGATGATTTTGTCGTCGCCGAGAAACATGCCGACCAGCCCGCCAAACATGCCCCCGCCGCCACCGAGCATGCTCCTGACCATGCCTTGCAAGGTCTGCTGCCCTTCCGGCGAGTGCAGATAGCCGCGCAAACGGTCCATGAGCAGTTGGCTGACCGTTGCAAACGCGGCATCCAGGCGTTCTTGTCCGGCATGCGGGAGCAGTTCGCGCAGCTTTGTTTCTTCATATTGACGAAGCAGTTGTTGGACAAAAGCTTCCCATTTCTCCTGCACCGGAGCGCGCACGCCCTCCTTCCAGCCCCCGTCCTCCGTGAACAGATCGGGAACAACGGCAAGCAAAGCCTGACGCAAGGTACGCTCGTCCGCCATCCAGTTCATCGCCAGATTGTTCATCCAGCCTGCCAGCGTGTTCTCCAGGTTGCCCTGGACGAGCGCGCGCCTGACGCCCTCTGTCGTCAGCAAATGCTCTTCCACCAACCTGCCCATTTGTATCGCGATGTCATCCCGCCTTCTCGGGATCAAACCAGGGGTAAACGGCACCTTCCAACGGCCGATATACCAAGGTTTGAGCGGGCGGAAAAGCATGCGGATGGCCAGTTCATTCGTAACGCCGCCAATGACAGAACCGACGGCAATATTCACTAATACTATCCACGAATTCATAATTCCTTACAACCTTTCTTCTGTGCATGGCACCAATCGATTTGGCTGCTCATACCATAGACTAACTTTATGCCTGATGGGAAGGGGATAGCCATGTCTTACGTTCCAACCATCGTCGTCGGATACGAGCCAAAGACGGAAGTAGACCTTTACCTGCCCCAGGCGCAGATGCGCAAATGGAATCTTTCTTCACCCACAGCTACTGTCCAATTCGGAAACAAAACGGTTCGCGCCCGCATCAGCGGCATAGATCGCAGCGGCCAGACACTCATCCGTCCCTCCGTAGCCGGGTCGCTTCTCCTGCCTACAGGTGTTCCTCTGCTGCTCCGCTACGACGCGGACCAACAAACGCTTGTTTTCGGGCCGTATGTAGGGATTCTCGTATCCTCTTACCATGCCCAGTTTACGCAATCCCCGTTTGGACCGCTGTCTCCTTTTTTCAACGAGGTAGCCGATATTTGCCGCAAACGCGGAGGAATCATCTGCGCATTCCGGCTTCAGGATGTCAACTGGGATGCCGGCATCGTGCGCGGTCTTGTTCGGCGAGGAGGAGTATGGCGCCAAAAAGTGCTGCCGCTGCCCCAATGTATCTACAACCGCCTCGTCTCCCGCCAGCGGGAGCGCAGCGAGCAGATGGCGAATTGGCTGCGGCGCTGCAAGGAAGCCAACATTCCCTTCTTCAACGAACGTTTTCTGAACAAGTGGCACGTGCATTCCGCTCTGCAAAATCAGGCAGGCGCCGCGGAGCATCTTCCGGCCATGGTTCGCTTTTCGGGCATGGAAGACTTGCGGATGATGCTGTCTACGTATCGCACTGTTTATGCAAAACCGGCGAATGGAAGCATGGGGCGAGGGATTATCCGGCTGCGCCGAACGCAGGAGGGGTACCATCTCGCCCGCCCAGGCGGGTTTGGCAAAACGTTTTCCAGCATAACCGGCTTGCACCAGTATTTGCACAAACAGACAAAAGGCAAACCTTATTTGCTGCAGCAAGGTTTACCGTTGATCGGCTTGCACGGCCGTCCGACTGATTTTCGCGTGCTGGTGCAAAAAAATCGCGCAGGCGAGTGGGCCGTCACGTCCATGGTTGCCCGTTTGGGATTGAATCGCATCGTTTCGAATATATCCAGAGGCGGCCAGATGATGACGCCCCTCCAGGCTCTGCGTGTATGTGGACCTTGGGCCAGTTCCGTTCGCCCTTCTCCAGCCAGGTTAAGGGAAGTGGCCCTGAAGCTGTCCGTCCTGCTTGAAGAAGCACTGCCCGGCCATTACGCAGAATTCGGCGTCGATCTCGGCGTGGATGTCCGCGGACAGGTGTGGCTTTTGGAGGTGAACAGCAAGCCTTCCAAAACGACCAATACCATTCCTTTGCCTGAAGGTGTGGAAGTCCCGCCCCGCCGCGCCCGTCCTTCCGTCGTACGCTTGCTGGAATACTCATCGTACCTCAGTGGCTTTCCCCGGACAGCCAGAGCGAAACCAAGGGCGACAGCAGGAAGATCCAAAAGCAAGAAATACAGGCGAAGGTGACCCACATGAGAGCAGGTGCGAGAAGTCTTGGCATCATGACCCGTTGCCAAGGCTCCCATTTTGTAGACAAAGGGTATTACAAAAAGCTGACGCTGTACGGACGCAAGCGCGGCATTCGCGTCTTTGTGTTCTCGCCGCGTCAGGTTGACTTTTCCTCACGAACGGTCAAAGGCTTCGAATACCGCAACGGATCCTGGCAAGCAGATGTGTTCCCGCTCCCCGCCCTGATCTATGACCGGTGTTTCGTAGGCCCGTCTTACCGCCACTATAAACCATTTGTGGAAAAGTTGCAAAACGATCGCCACATTACCTTTTTGGGGCACGGCCTGTCCGGGAAGTGGCAAGTTCACCAAATGCTGTCCAAGTCGCCGCTCCTGTCTTCCTTTTTGCCGCCGACCGAAATTCTTTCGTTTCCCACTTTTCACGACATGCTGCAAAAGTACGGAGCTGTCGTCATCAAGCCCATGGCGGGAACGCACGGAATCGGTGTCGTGCGCATCAGGGAGACGAAGAGCGGCTATGAGGCGACCGGACGGAACCGGGAAAATCGGCCGTTTCGCAAACAGATACGGGATACCGCCGGGCTGAAAACGTTTGTCGCCTCGTTCACCTCCGGGCGCAAATTCCTTGTACAGCCCTATCTCAAGCTGCATACTCCGGATGGCACCCCTTTTGACGTCAGGGTGCTCGTGCAAAAAAATGGGCAAGGTGACTGGGAGACGACAGGCAAGGCTGTTCGCCTTGGCGACAGGCGAAGCATCACCTCCAACCTGCACGGGGGAGGCAAGGCAGAGCCGCTCTCCGCGTTTTTGGCCCGGCATTTCAGACCTGCCGCCAAGTTGCGAATCGAGCAGACGGTCAACCAGGTCGCACAGGAATTGCCGCGCTTTTTGGAGGAATGCCACGGCAGACTTGTCGAGCTGGGAATCGACGTCGGCATCGACACGGCAGGAAATGTCTGGATTATCGAGGTCAACAGCAGGCCAGGACGGACTGTTTTTCGCTTGATTGACGACCCGGTCGCCAAGCACCACTCCATAACCCAGCCCGTTCGATACGCCCACTATCTCATGAAAGAGCGCGTAGGAGGTTACTAAGCATGGAAACGTTCAGAATGCGGCTTCGCTTCCTTTCCAATCCCCATGTCAGCGGGATCATCCTGCCGGCTCATCTCTTCACCAAGCTGCAGCTACGCCATCGCCAAAAAATTACAGTCATGCTGGGCAAAAAGGAAGTCGTCGCAACCGTACTGCAAGACAAGCGAAATCCTGATTCCAATATTATCAAAGTGACCACACTGCTTCAGTCCGAGCTGGGCATCCCGCACGGCGGTTTGATCCAGCTCAAGAAGGAAGATTCGGCGCTCCGAATCGGTCCGGCGATCGGCATCGTCACCACAGGCATTCGCAAGGACCCGCGGCAGCCGATTGGCCAGCGCACTTCTTTTTTCTACAAGCTGCTGCAGGCACAGGAAGGCAAAGGCGTCTTTTACTTTATTTTCTCCCCGCACGACGTGGACTGGAGCACCAATACGGTCAACGCCTGGTTTTTGCGCAAGAGCAAGGCAGGCGGCTACTTCTGGAAAAAAATCGTCACCGCCATGCCGGATGTCGTCTACGACCGGATTCCTTCCCGCTCGGCAGAAAAGCACGAAGCAGTGCGGGAATTCAAATACAGGCTCGCCAGCTATCCGAACTTGCCGATGTTCAACCAGGGCTTTTTCAACAAGTGGGGAGTCCACCAGCTTCTCTATCCGAATCCGGAGGTCAACGAGCACATCCCGGAAACGTACACGTCCCCAACGCTTGTGACTGTGCGGAATCTGCTGCGCAAATACCCGATTGTTTATTTGAAGCCGAAAAACGGCAGCCTTGGCTACGGCATCGTGAAAGTCACCAAACAGCCAGGCGGCGGCTATACCGCCTCGTATCACAACGGCAGCGGCAACGTGAAGCGGCAGTTTTCCAAGCTGTCCAGCCTGTACCAGCACGTGTTCCGCAGCCGAAGGGTAAGCAACTACCTGGCGCAGCAAGGCATCCCGCTCAAAACGTTCCACGGACGCCCGTTTGATTTCCGCGTTCATTTGCACAAAAACCAGCAAAACGAATGGGTAGTGTCCTGCACGGCCGCCAAAGTAGCCGGCTCCGGCAGTGTGACAACGCACGTCCGCACGGGCGGTACCGTCATTCCCGGAGACGAACTGCTCCTCCAGCTGTACGGAAGGCAAAAAGCGCTGATGGCTGAGCGAATCAGCGAGGCCTCCATCCGCATTGCCAAAGCAATCGAGCAGGCAAAAGGCATCGACCTTGGCGAATTGGGACTGGACATGGGCATCGACATCCACGGCCACGTCTGGATGTTCGAGGCAAACTCCAAGCCAGGCCGCTCCATCTTCAAGCACGCCCGGCTCAAGCAGGCCGATCAGGAGTCCCGCAAGCTTCTCGTCGACTACAGTTGTTATTTGGCCAATTTCTAGGCGAAAGACAGACAGCACCATTTTTCAGGAAGGAGGAACACCCATGCTTCAGCAGCGCTCCGGGTGGCTGACCATCCTCCCCAGCGGCAAATGGTTCATCCAGCTACCACGGCAAGCTCTCGGCAAACGGTCGCCAAAGAAACTGTTCGCAAGCCTTGGTCCGTTTTCGCATCACAAAAGAGTGTATGCGGGCTTGCCCACGATGCAGCCAGGGCGGTTTCGAACGCGGATTAACTGGAAAATGATGAACGACTCGCTAAAGCTTGGCCCTCTGATTGGCATCCTGACCGTTGGCGAGGGCGCAGCGTTTTTGGGAAATCGCGAGAACTTCAAGGACATCTCGCAATCCGGCAGGCGTTGGGGGGCACTTGTGTACGTCTTCACGCCCCAGGGCATCAACTGGGAGAAAAAGAAGGTTCGCGGCTATTTGTACAATCAGAAGCAAAATCTGTGGCAGGAAGTCGTTCTTCCCTTCCCGCACGTCGTCTACAACCGCATCCCTACCCGCAGGGCCGAGCAGCGTCCCGAAGTCAAAAGAACGTTGGCCCGCATCCACGAAATGCCCAACGTCACCTTGTTCAATCGCTGCTTTTTTGACAAGCAAGAGCTTTTTTCCATGCTGAAAAAGTACCCCGAGGTGCAAATGTATTTGCCGGAGACGAAAAAGCTCGATACGCTCGCCCGCTTCAAATGCTTTTGCACCGAGCATCGCTTCGTCTACCTCAAGCCGGTGCGCGGCAAAGCCGGAGAAGGGATCATGCGGGTCGAATACAAAAACAATGGCTGGCGGCTTCAACGGCTCAAGGAACAAAAGGCCGTCACGCGGCGCTTTTCCAATCTGGACGATCTGTGGAAGCACGTGAAAAGCCACATCCGGCAGCAGCAGTACATCATGCAGCAGGGGATACGCAGGGCGCGCTTCAACGGCAAGCCTTTTGACGTGCGGGTACTCGTGCAGAAAAACGGCCGCGGCGAATGGAGCGTAACCGGCGTCGGCATCAGGCGCTCCGGCTCGCAAAGCATTACCACGCACGTCCCGCGCGGCGGTTCCATCCACTCCCTGTCTTCTGTTCTCCAGACTTTGTTCAAGGCTGATCCGGAAAGGATGGAACAAAAGATTCACCAGGCAGCGCTTGCCATCGCCAGAACCTTGAACGTGGAGATCGAAGACCTGGCCGAAATGTCGATGGATCTCGGCCTTACGGAAGACGGCAGTCTGTGGTTCTTTGAAGCGAACGCCAAGCCGGAGAAGTTCGATGAGCCTTCGATCAGGCGCTTGTCTTTGTCCAATCTCATCCACTACGCCCAGTACGTGTCCAGACTGCAAAACGGGCGTGAAGCTGCAGCAGGGTAATATCCATGAAAAAATCGTTGAAATACGTGATCTTGCCTCCGCAGGCATTAGCTGAATCTTTGGCCACTTTGGTGAGGTTTGCCCGTCAGGAAGGAGATCGGCGCATCACCAGACACGCGATTGACTGGTTTTCGCGTCTGACCCCTGAGCTGCTTTCCAAAAAAGATTCCAGTGTCGCTCTGGCCATGAACGGGAAACGCGTCGTTGGCTTGTTCGCCGTTTCTCGTTGTGGACTGGGTCAGTCCTTCCTGGTTGTAGATAAACGCTACCGCAACCGGGGAATCGGCAAAGCGCTGACGACCCTCATCTGTCAGCGCCTGCCCAAACTGTACGTGCGCGTAGCTCTCGATAATGAGGCAAGTCTTGCCCTTTTTCGAACCATGGGCTTCGAGCCTGTCAAAGCGAGTATCGGGCCAACGGGAAAACCTACGCTCTGGCTCGCTTTCGGCCATTGGAATCCCGCCGATTTGCAGGAACATGTCGGATAATGTCCGGCATGTTTTTTTGCCATATTCCCGCCGCTTTCTTTACTAATGCGAATTCTCTGGCTTCATCCAAACCGTGCATGAGTTACCCTTCCTTGGTAAAAATACTCTGCAGGAGGTGGTCTTACCCATGACCAATACAAACAACAACAACAACAGCAACAACCAAATGCAATCCCAACCACAATTCCTTGGAGCGATGACCCCTGCCAGCGCAATGCTTCAGCCAGGCTTCGCCGGAACAAACGTTCAGGAGGTGCAGTACTGGAACCATGGCGGACATGCCCAATCCGTCGGGACTCCTACATACGGCATGACTTCCGGCGGCGGAATGAGCGGCGCCCAATCGATCTTCTCGCCGGGCTTTGCAGGCACCAACGCCCAGGAAGTGCGCCAGCAAAACCATAGCTATCAGACTGCGCAGCAGCAAGGCTACGGCCAGCAACAAGCGTATGGCCAACAGCAGCAACAGCAAGCGTATATGCCAAACCAGGCGTTCAACGCGATCATGCATCAATCCAGCGGTTATGCACAGCAGCAGCCTTCCTCCAATCAAGGCTACGGAGTGGGCATAGGCTCGATCTTCTCTCCTGGCTTCGCGGGCACAAACGCGCAGGAAGTGCGTCAGCAAAATCAGCCTGGCTCCGGGGGCTATCAAGGTTTTGCAGGCCAAATGCAGCCGTATGCGCAAGCCACTTATCCGCCAGCGCTGACAGGCAGCATTTTCTCTCCTGGCTTTGCCCATACAAACGTCCAGGAAGTGCGCCAGCATAACCAAAACAGCGGCTTCGGCTCTTCGCTCCCGCAAGGCGGCTACGGCATCCCGGCGCAATATGGCCAGCAGCAACAACAGGTTCAGCAATATCAACAACCGCTCGGCCAGGGTGTCAACTCGATCTTTTCACCTGGCTTTGCGGGCACAAACGTTCAGGAAGTACGCCAACTGAACACACCAGGCCAGACAACTCCGCACACTGGCTCCATCTTCCCTGGCAGCTACTGACAAGTCGCCGGGCAACGGCTTCGCCATGCCTTTTGACTTGGCTGCAGGCAAAAAAAGCGTGACCATCTGCTGACGGTCACGCTTTTTCACTTGCAGACAACTGACGCTGTTCCTCGATCGCGGCAAACAAGGCATGCAGCTCGGCCAGACTCGACTCGTCCACTGTAAAAGTGAAGCCGTCGAACACGTAGGCATCCTGTTCGACTCCTGGACAAGACCAGCCGGAGCCGGCAGCGGCAAACTGGGCAGCGACACACGCCTCTGTCTGCTCCAGCTGCCCGCGTACGGCTACATGTCGTTCCAGCTCGGTCCGAAATTTTTCCATCACGAGTGCAAGCCGCTCATCCTGCCGGGCCAGCCGATAGAGAGCCAGCTCGATTTGCAGCCAGCACGTCACGTAAAAATGAAATTCCAAAAACAACGTTGTCAGCGCTGCTCGCAGCGGTCGGTCATCCCCGCTGGCCTGCATCTGCTCCCAGCAAGCGTACGCCTCCCGCTTTTTTTCCTGGATCAGGTCGTAGTGGCTGACAGCCCCGCGGTAAAACTTGCGAACCACATTGTACAGCATCTCAGGCGTGCGAGACGGAAGACCTCTGTATCTGTTTGGCACATCGCGCATGTATCGTTCCCCTCTTTCCAAACGACCTTCGTCTTCCTATTGTACAACATTCGCGTTCCCGCGCCGGGCTTCCTTGCTGTCTTTCTACTCTTTGCCGTTTTTCCAGTAATCGTAGGCGTGAATGGCATGGCCCATGAACGAAGTGTACGGATCCAGCGCTTTTGTCACCTGTTGCAGTTGCCGATGCATCTCGCCCATTCCTTCCTCGTAAAACGTAATTTCGTCTCCTTCATGGCTCTCCTTCGTCTCGACGGCAACGACAATCTTTTTTCCGATGCTCTGCGCGTATTTCACCTGACTTTCTACCAGGCCGACGATGCGATCCGCCCGATCGCGAAAAGCCATTAGCGTCGTATGATCCAACTGCTCGATCATCCAGTGGGAAAACGGTATGTCCGGCTTGCCCGGCACAGGCGTACGGTCCAGCCAGGCGGCGAGATCGACGCTCGCTTCCAGCTGTCCGTCCTGCTTCGTCGCTTCGACAAATGCCTGGATGTTTGCCATCCACTGGCGCAATACGCTGTCTTTATTCTTGCGCCAGACCGGCATCACATACGGCTCAATATCGAGATGGATGCCCTGAAACTGTTCGCCTGTCTCCACCGCCTGATTGTACGCCTTCACCCAGTTGACGAGCTTCATGATTTTCCCTCTGCTCTCTGCCAGTGCCCAGACCGGATGGCCGCCCATGGCGTGCACCTCGATGCCTGCCGCTCTCGCCTCGCGGACAAAATCGCGGTAATAGGCGTAGGGCTGCTCCAGGTCCAGACGAACGTAGAGCAAATTGACGCTGTTTTTTTTCGCAAAGGCGAGAATTTCCTTCTTTTCCGTGCCGATCAGCTCAGCCCGCCAAATATAGGTGCCTTTGTAGCGCTCTTTTTTGACCGGATCCACGGGGGCAGCCTCCTTCCAATAGCGGTAGTCATGGATCGCGATACCGGAAAAGGACGGGTGGTCGCCCAATTTTTCGGACAAAAGCGCAAGCTGACGGTTCATCTCCTCTGCGCCTTCCTCGGCAAAGGAAGCGTGGTCATCGCTGAGCTTTTTTATGTTGACGGCAATCATGACCCGCGTTTTTAGCTTGTCCGCTTCCTTCAGTTCCTCTTCCACCAGCGCGAGGATGCCGTTTTTCCCGGACAGCGTATCGCGATAGGCCATGATGCACACCGTATCAAACTGCTCGATCATCCATTGTGACACCGATACAGACTGCTCGCCCGGAACGGGAATATCATCGAGCCAAAAGGCGAGTGCCACGCTTGCCACAAGCCCGGGCTGTTTTTTCACTTCGCTCGTAAACGCCTGCACATTGGCTTGCCACTCCCGGATCAGCCGCTCGCGATCCGTCTCCCAGAACGGCAGCAGGTATGGCTGGATGTCCAGCTGAATGCCGCGGATGCGTTCGTCTTCGGCCGCTTCGAGGTTGTAGTTTTTTACCCACTTGACGATGTTCATCAGCCGCTTCTCGTTGCTTTTAAGCGCCCAGGCAGGATGACCGGCCACGGCGTGAACCTCCACGCCCATTGCATTCGCTTCGCGGATAAAGGCGCGGTAGTAGTCAAACGGCTTGTTCATTTCGATTCGCAAGTAAATCAGGTTGATCCCGTTGTTTTTGCAAAATTCAAGAATTTCCTGTTTTTCATCTCCGACGATTTCGGATTGCCATATCCACGTGGCTTTACTCTTTTTTTCCGCCGGGGAAAAGCCGAACAGAAAGCCGAGCGTCAGACAGAGAACACTAAGGTAGATAGGCGCGGCTTTCATTGAACTAGCTACTCCTCTCGTTGGCTTCTATGCTGCGTTTCCAGCTTTCGTAGTCGTGAATGGCGCTGCCTGCGAACGCCGGGTTGCCGGACAGTTCCTCTTCCAAAATGGCCAGCTGGTTCTTCATCTCCGCCGGACCGTCAGCGAAAAAGCTCACATGCGCCCCTTCCGCCGATTCCATCATGTTGACCCCGACGATCACCGAGCCTTTTTTTTGCGAGTTGGCGTCGGCTACGATCTTTTTCACAATCTCGACAATGCCGTTGTCCCCCCTGGCGCGGTTGCGGTACGCCATCAGCGTGATGCTGTCGAGGCGCTGCACCATCCAGCTGCTGACTTTTTCCGGGCTGTCCGGGACGGGGACGGAATCAATCCAGAACGGCAAGTCTGCGCCTACCGCCAGATCGGTGTCCTTCTTCGTCTCGGCGACGAGGTACGCGACATTTTTCAGCCATTGGCGAACGACTTCCTGCTGCGACTCCTTCCAGGCGGGCAGCAAGTACGGCTCAATGTCGACGTGGATGCCCGCAAAGCGCTCGTTCGCTCTCACGCTCCTGTTGTACGCCTTCACCCAGGAGATCAGTTCGTCGATGCTTTGGCGATTCTTCGTCAGCGCCCAGTTCGGATCACCGCCGAGCGCCTCCACCTGGATGCTGGCCTGTCCCGCTTTGCGGATGAACGTCCGGTACGCCTCTGGCGACACAGCAGTCGGCTCTACGTGGAGGTAGATCAGGTTGACGCCGTTTTTTTCGGCAAACGCGATCATTTCGTCCGTCTGCGTCTCGATCTGTTTCGCGTCCCAGATCCAGGTGGCTGTCGTCAGGGCAGAACGGGAATGGTTCGAGAGCACGAGCATGAAGAGAGAGGCTGCTGCCAAAAGCGCAATCCCGGCCCACAGCGGCCCGTATTTTCGCAGCACCCGCATCAGTTTCGGCCGTAATCCTGTCCGTCTCTCGTCGCAGCCACCTCAGCTTGTCCCCTGTCTGAGTACGTGCTCCCGTCAAACGAGGAAAACGGCGGAACTCGCGTGTAATCCTCGACGACCATGTCTTTTACGTGCGCATGCGGCCCCACCTGGCAGCCTTCCCCGATCTGCGTTGTGCCAAGCAAAAACGTCCCTGGGTACAGCACCGTATCGCGCCCGATCGTCACAGTCGAATCGATATACGTAGCGGCCGGGTCGATCATGGTCACACCGCTTCTCATGTGGCGCTCGTTGATGCGCTTGCGCATGAGCCGCTCCAGATGGGCGAGCTGCACGCGGTCGTTTACGCCTGAGCCTTCCTCCGGGTCTTCGGTAACGTGCGCAGCCACCCGCTCTCCCTGCTCCTGCAAAAGCGCCAGGACGTCCGGCAAGTAATACTCGCCCTGCGCGTTTTGATTGGAAACGTTGGGAAGGGTCGCAAACAGCTTTCGATTATCGAAGCAAAAGATGCCCGTGCTGATTTCGTTCACCTTTTTTTGTCCAAGGGTCGCATCCTTTTCCTCGACGATTTTGCGGACATCGCCGTTCTCGTCGCGAATGATTCTTCCGTAGCCGGTCGGGTCTTCCACGATGGAAGTCAAAACCGTCGCTGCCGCCTGCTTCGACTGGTGGTAGTCGAGCAGCCGCCGCAGCGTTTCGCTTTGCACGAGCGGCGTGTCGCCATTGAGCACTAGCGTTACGCCGTCTTGCCCTGCGAGGATGTCTTTGCTCATCCATACGGCGTGTGCCGTGCCGAGCTGCTCCTTCTGCTGTGCGTATTGCACGCGGCTTCCCAGCTGCTGCTTCACGGCCTCGGCCCCGTGACCGACAACGACAACCAGGTTATGCAGAGACAAAGGCTCCAGTGCCCCGACGACATGCTCGATCATCGGCTTGCCGCACAGCGGATGCATGACTTTGTACAAGGTAGAGTTCATTCTCGTTCCTTTTCCGGCTGCGAGAACGACTGCGTGTATGTTCATCCTGTCGCCTCCACTCCGGCCAGTCTGCTTGCCGCAAACTGGCCTTGCTGGATTTGCTGTTCAAAGTATGGCTTCAATTCATCTGTCAACGTGTGGATCATCATGTTCAAATCTACGTCTTTCCTCTGCACGCCCAGTTGATAGGCCTGGAGCATGATCTTTAGCAAAATCTCCTGGTTCAACTCCCGCTTCGAGGTACTCATTTGCTCGTTCCTCCCCGTGATCCCGTATTGTGGTTCATAGCAAAGGACGAATCCGCTTACTCTACCGTTACACTTTTTGCCAGGTTGCGCGGGCGGTCGACATCGTTGCCCAGAGCGACAGACGTATAATAGCGATGAGTTGCAGCGGAATGACGCCGAGCACCGGGGTAAACAGCGCGTCTGTCTTCGGAATCAGGCAGACGTCATCCACCGAGCGATGCAGGTCGATGTGCTCATCGTGGGTGATGCCGAGCACGTTGGCCCCGCGCGCCTTCACTTCGGTAATATTGCTAATCATTTTTTCGTGCAAAGCGTCCTGCGTGGACAGGGCAATCACCCTTGTCCCTTCCTCGACCAGCGCCAGCGTGCCGTGCTTCAGCTCGCCTGCGGCATACGCCTCCGAATGAATGTAGGAAATTTCCTTGAGCTTGAGCGAGCCTTCCATGGAGACGGCGTAGTCGATCCCCCGGCCGATGAAAAACAGCTGGCGCTCGTCCTTGATCGTTTCGGCAAACTGGCGAAGCTGGCTGGCATGCGCGAGAATCTCCTCCACCTGTCCAGGCAATTGCTGCAAGCTCTGAATCAGCGAAGCAATCTCGGCTTGGGCAAGTGTCTCTTTTTCCTGTGCCAGATACATGCCCCACAAGTAGAAAGCAATAAGCTGCGAGGTGTACGCTTTCGTAGAGGCAACGGCGATTTCCGGTCCGGCATTGGTCGTGATGACCTCATCCGCCTCGCGGGCAATCGAGCTGCCGACGACGTTGGTAATGGCGAGCACGACAGAGCCGTTGCGCTTCGCTTCCCGCATCGCCGCGAGCGTATCTGCCGTCTCACCGGACTGGCTGACGGCAATCGTCAATGTGTTTGGCCCAAACAGCGGGCGGCGGTAACGAAACTCGGAAGCTACGTCGACCTCGACCGGGATGCGCGCAAGACTTTCGATGACATGCTTGCCGATCAGGCCCGCATGGTAAGCTGTGCCGCAGGCGACGATGTAAATTTTCTCGATGCTGCGAATCGTATCGGTCGACAAGTGCAGATCGGGAAAAACAATCTTCTGTCCGGCTTCGTCGATCCGGCCTGTCATCGTGTTGCGGAGGGCGCGCGGCTGCTCGTGGATTTCTTTTTCCATATAATGCGCGTAGCCGTCTTTTTCCGCCTGCTCCTTGTCCCATTCAATCCGGACGAGATCGCGCTGTACCGGCTCGTCTGTCCCCAGACTCATGACCTGCACCGAATCTCTGGTCAGGACAGCCAGGTCGCCGTCCTCCAGCACATAGACGTCGCGGGTGTGCTCCAGAATGGCAGGAATATCAGAGCCGATAAAGTTCTCGTTTTTGCCAACCCCGATAATCAACGGACTTGCCACGCGGACTGCGATCAGCTTGTCCGGCTCATACTCCGACATGACGCCAAGGGCAAAGGCGCCGCGAATTTTGCCAGCCACCTTGCGCACCGCAGCGAGCAGGTCGCCGTCGTATTCGCGGGACAAAAGGTGGACGATCACCTCTGTATCGGTCTCCGAGCTGAACACGTAGCCTTGCTCGATCAGCTCCTGCTTGATCTCCAGGTAGTTTTCGATAATGCCGTTGTGCACGATGGAAAATTTTTGCGTCTGGTCCACGTGAGGGTGAGAGTTCTCATCCGACGGCCGTCCGTGTGTCGCCCAGCGCGTATGGCCGATGCCGATGGAGCCGGAAAGCCCGGACTGTTCGGTCTTCTCCACGAGGACGTCGATTCTGCCTTTTGCCTTGCGCACCGCGATTGACTCGCCGTCGCAGACCGCGATGCCAGCCGAGTCGTAGCCTCTGTATTCCAGCTTTCGCAGGCCGTTAATCAAAATGGGTTGTGCCTGTCTATACCCGATGTATCCCATAATTCCGCACATGTTTGTCCTTCCTCCTTCGGTCGTGGTTGTTTGCGCGTTGCGCTCGCCCGCCTGTCAGGCGAGCAAGCTCACGACTTCCTTTTCCTCCTGAATCGCAACAGACGTGCCGATGCGATAGACGTTCGGGTTGGTAATGCCGTCAAAAGCGTTGCGCGTATCAATAATCGCGACACCCAGATCGGCAAGCTCCTGGTAGCGGAAGCAAGTATGGTTGGTGATGAGCACCATGCAATCGTATGTTTTGAACAGCTCGTAGTCGTTTTCAATCGAGGTGACGACCTGTCCCTTTTTATTCACGAAGCTTTGCGCATACGGGTCGTAGTAGTCGACCTGCGCCCCGCTCTTTTTGAACAGCTCGTAGATTTCCAGTCCGGGAGATTCGCGCAAGTCGTCGACATCCGGCTTGTAGGCCATGCCCAAAATGAGAATGCGCGAGCTGTTGATCGCTTTCGCGTAAATATTGAGCACCTGTGCCGTCTTGTTCAGCACGTAATCGGGCATGTTGTCATTGATCGACTGGGCAATCTCGATGAACTGGCTGTGGAAACGGTAGCCTTTTGCTTTCCACGACAGGTACATCGGATCGAGAGGTATGCAATGCCCACCGATTCCGGGTCCCGGATAAAACGGCATGAACCCGAACGGCTTGGTCGATGCGGCCTTGATTACCTCCCAAACGTTGATGCCCATTCTGTCGCACATCATCGCCATTTCGTTCATGAACGCGATGTTGACGCTGCGGAACGTATTTTCCAAAAGCTTGGACATCTCCGCCACTTTTGGCGAGGAAACCGGGACGACGGTTTTGACCAGACTGCCGTAGAGCAGTGTCCCAAGCTCCATGCAACGCTCCGTCGTACCACCGATGATTTTCGGGGTGTTGTAGGTGTTAAACTTGCGATTGCCCGGGTCGACGCGCTCAGGAGAGTAGCAGAGGAAAAAGTCGACACCCGTGGTGTAGCCGAGCTTTTCCAGCTCGCGCCCGATCAGCTCTTCGGTCGTTCCCGGATAGGTCGTGCTCTCCAGTGTGATGAGCAGCCCTTTGCGCATATGTTTTTTGATTTGCTCCACTACACTCGTGATGTAGGACGTATCCGGGTCCTGATTCGGGCTGAGCGGTGTGGGAACGCATATGCTGATCGCATCCAGTTCTTCGATGGCGCGATAGTCCGTCGTCGGAAAAAAGCGCCCCGTCGCCAGGCATTCCTGCAAGGTCTCGTTGGAGATGTCTTGTACGTAGGACTCTCCATTTTTCAAGCTCTCAATTTTACCGGCGTGCAGGTCGATCCCGACCACGGTGTACCCGCTCTTGACCGTCTCTACCGCGAGCGGCAGCCCGACATAGCCAAGACCAATCACCCCGATTTTCGCTGTTTTATTGCCAATCAGTTGCTGGAGTTCCTCGTATCTTTTCATCCTCGTTTGTCTCCCTTTCCCTATCTGAACTTTTATGAAATCAAGCGTTTGACTCTGGCTTCCAGCTCAACTGGCGAAAATGGCTTCGTAATGTAATCAGAGGCGCCCAGGGCGAACGATTTTTGCACATCTTCCTCCAGCCGTTTGTCTGTCAGCACCATGATTTTGCTCATCGCATTCTGACCGAGATGCCTGATTTTTTCGATCAACTGATAACCGCTGATGACAGGCAGGTTCAGGTCGGTAATCACCAGGTCGTAGGCGGCTTCGCGAAACTTTTCCATGCCGTCCATGCCGTCGTGGGCAACCGTTACCTGGTAGCCTTTGCGCTGCAAATAGATGCGCAAAAACTCGTTGACCGTCTCATCCTGATTGACGAGCAAAATGCTGGCTGGCTCCTGCTCGCGGTTCGCAGCGTGCTGCTCGTACACCTTGATGCTTCCAGGCTCGCTTGCGTCCTTCATCTCCTGAATCATCCGCATCAGCATCTGCGCCGAGGAACGGGAGCTTTCCGGGAAGCTGGCGATCAGCATTCCGCCTGTCAAAAGCTTGCGGCCGAGCAAGTAGTCTTTGACTTGCAGCGCGTAAAAATGGGTATCCGCAAGCTTTTTTTGTTCCAGCAAAATGCCAAGGATATGCTTGCTTTTGTCATGTGCTGCATGTATCGTCATGGTGTCTGTCAGTTGTGCTTCCATATCCCTTTTGACCAATTCCAGCGACTCTGCGGAAAAGTTTTTGCAAGCTGCCAGGATCACCCCGCACGCCATGCGGTTCTCTTCCATCTTGCTTAGCAGCTCATAGAAAGCAGGTACGAGATTACTCATCATCATGCCTCCAGACTGGAAATGTTTTTGCTGTTTTTGGGCTGCCAGCTTGTCCGCGTCATCGTTCCCCACGAGTTGTTGTTGCGCAAATATTCAATGTGTCCCAGGAATCGCCAAATGACGCCGATTTGCCGATAGCCAAAAAACATGAGTATGGTATAGAAAAGCATTTTGACGATGTCCCGGAAGCGCGGGTATCGCCGAAACGCGATTTCCTCCAGCAAGATCGAGCCAATCCCCAACAGCACGCCATACAGCACGTTGAGCAGGCCGTAGATCAAAAGAATGTGACTGTTCGTCATGTCCAGCATCGTATATCCGATAAGCGCGAGCAGACCCGTGATGCGAAAGTACGGATTCAACGTTTCAAACAAAATGTTGAAGGGCAGTGTCAGCATCCCAAATACCTTGTATTTCGGGCGCAATACCATGTTTTTTCCGTATTCGATCATGTTTTTCAGGTTGCCGCGCCCCCATCTGCGGCGCTGGCTGCCAAGAATCTTCCATGTGTCAGGCGCTTGCGTCCAGCAGACAGCATCCGGGCAAAACGCCACCCGGTACGGCAAGTTGTTTTCCAGCATGTATTTGTGCAGCTTGATAATGATGTTCATGTCCTCGCCGGGATACCCGCCGCGATAGCCGCCGACCTTGACCACGTAGTCTTTGCGGAACACGCCGAACGCACCCGAGACGATAATCAGGCCGTTGATCGCGCTCCAGCCGATCCGTCCTCCGAGAAACGCCTTCAAGTATTCGACCGATTGCATCATCGGCAAAAACTTGTCCGGCAAACGAATGTCTTTGACGACGCCGTTTTCGATCTTGCAGCCGTTGGCAATCCGGATGTCGCCGCCGATCGCCACGGTTTCCTCCGGGTTTTCCATGTATACCTTGGCGATGCGGATGAGCGCGTCTTTTTCCAGCAAGGAATCGGCGTCGATGGAAGCGATCAGCGGGTAGTGCGACAGATTGATGCCTGCGTTCAGCGAATCGGCTTTTCCCCCGTTTTCTTTGTCGATCAAATACAGATTGGGGAACGCCGGATTGTGGTATACTCCCCGCACGCGCGAAGTTTGCAGCAGCGGCTGGACAGGCATGTGCCGGGAGAGCGTAAGCGAAAATTCCTCGATCAGCACTTGCAGCGTATCGTCCTTCGATCCATCGTTGACGACGATCACTTCGTAGCGCGGATAGTTCAAGGCGAGCAGTGACCGGACATTTTCGATGATCGTCAGCTCTTCGTTGTAGGCCGGCACCAGAATCGAGATCGGCGGTACGTGCTCCGAGCCGGACAATGCCTGGAACCGGGAGTAAAGGGAGTTTTTCAGAATCCCCATGATGCTCTTGAATGAAAACATCATGATGACGAAGTACAGGGAGTTGATCGCGATGACGTAGTACATCGCAAACATTCCATAATAGAGCAGAAACTCTCTCATGCTGGCCTCCTTTCTTCTAGCCTTCCATCACCTGAACCGTGGAAATGTTTTTTTGGCAAGACTTGCGGTACAGATGCAGCTTTTCGTTGTACGCCAGCTGCTGCTCCGTGCTTGCCCCTTGCTCCAGGCGAAGCTTTTCTTTTTCCAGATCGTCCAGAATGATTTGGTGCGCCATGTCGACTTTGTCGCCGAAGCGCTCTTCCCGCAAAATCTCGCACAGCGCTGCAAAGCCTGCCGTGTGCAACTGGGCCAGACTGCGCGCACTGTGATGGCGCACCCACCAGTGACTGTCCCCGACCGCTTTTTTCAGCGCGGGAATGTAGTCGACGAGCTGCAAGGTTCCAATCGCTTTGGCGATCAGGGCGCGTATTTCCCAGTCTTTGTGGGACAGGAAATCCTTGACTGTCTGTTCGCTCAAATACCTGACGTCGCGGCACATGAGCTTCACAGCCTTGATGCGCACTTCCTTGTCCGGCGACATGACCAGCTTGGGCAAGGTCGGCTCCAGCCCGGTTTGCGCGTGGACGGAGTAGCCGATCAGCCCGATTTTGACGAGTTCAGGGTCGTTGTCGCGGATCAGCTCGGTGTACAGCGAATTCGTATCCAACTGCGAGTCGCTGATGATGTCGACGATCAGCTGGTGGACGTTCTTCTTCGCCCGGACGACGAACTCTGCCATCTGCCGCAGATCGCTGTTGTCCCGTGCGCATTTGGCAATCGCCCGGGCAACGATGAACAGGCTCGGATCATTGGCGCTATTCTTTTGCAAAAGCGCGAGCAAATCCGCTGCGGCCTGCTGGGAGCGCATGACGCCCAGATTGTACGCGGCGTCGACTCGCGTCCATTTCCAGCCGCTTTTCAGCCGTTCGAGATCGAGGGCGACCAGCCCCATATCCTCGCACAGCCGGATCAGCTTTTCCCGATGGACGCCCGTAAAGCGCTCCATCAGCTCAAACAGCTGTTTCTGGATCAGTTGCTTTTCTTTTTGCGTCGGTTCGCCGTAGGGGAGCTTCAGACGCTCTTCCTCTTCGCTGTAGGCCTGCAGGTAGACGAAGTAGTCCCGGTATTTTTCCTGGCAGCGCCGCGCCTGTTTTTCTGCCGATATATTCCGCAGCTTCAGTGCGAACAACGCAAGCAACCCCAGCAAGATTAATCCGCATAGTGCGTACACGAAGCCAATTGCTGTCGCCAATGGTGTCTGCACGTTTGCCACACTCCTATCCAACCTTTTACGGTTGCGATTTGTCTTTGTCTGCCACTGGGGCATCTATCTCTTTGAATGCTTGCTGGATGATGGCATAGCTCTGTTTTTTCCGCTCGTGATAGCCGACCTGCTCCCACGCTGGCCACGAATAGAGGGGGAGCTGTGTCAGCGGATAAGGAGAAGGCCACTGGCTTTTGCCGACGATGCTCTTCGTCGCGCGGTCTGTGAGAACCGGCAACAGACGAATCCCTTTTGTCGTGGTTGTCGCAAAGCGCTTGCCTTCATCCTGGTAGCTCATCACCGTAAGCGAGCTCGGGTCGGTAAAGCCAAGCAGCATCCACGGCACTCGCAGCTCGATCACATCGCCTTTTGCCTGCCAGGCTGTGCGCGAGTCGTACTGCGGGTCTGCGGCATCCGTCGTTCCTCTTAGCAGCCTGCCGACCACGACCTCTTCCAGCGGGTAGTATTTTTTGCTGTCCGGCGGCTCCATTTCCAGTCCAACCGCAAGCTTCCACGGCTTGAAAATGCCGGAGTCGTCCTGCTGCTCCTCTGCTTTCACTTCAAGCATCCCGTACCGTTTGCCGTAGAGGCGCGTGTGAAAATCGTAGTTGGCGGCAATCTGGATTTGGCTTTCCTCCGGTTTTCCCAGCTCGATCAGCGTCTCCAGCCCTTCGTCGAGCGTAAGGCCGGGGAGCTGTGCCGCGTGTTTGTTGCCGCCCGGAGTCGTGTCCACGCCCAGGTACAGCTTTTCTTTTTCCGGGTCAAACGCATGCGCCAGCTTGACGAGCACGTACACGTAGCCTTCGTCGTGCGTCATCCAGACTTCGTCGATGCCGGGGACGCGGATGTCGAGGCGCTGCTTTTCCTCCGGCTTGAGCTGATCCCAGTCGGTGCGGTCGCCGTCAATCGTGAGCACGCCTTCCTTGCCCGGATACATCCCCAACACCCCAAACAGCGACTCGTTCGTCAGCACGTTGAGCCAGAAGGAGCGGCGGTCTTCCGGAAGCTCGAAGCGCATCGTGTTCCACGTTTTTTTGAACCATTCGTCCTGCCAGACGAACAGGATGCCGCCCGCGTAGCCCTCCTGGTGAATCTCGCGCAACAGCGCTGCGTCGATCTCTCCCTGCTGCCGCTCGGAATGCCCGCCCTGATGGCGGCCGAGATTGCCGAAGTGGGCGACACCGATGGATGCCGGAACGCCAAACTCCGTCACCATGATCGGCATGTTTTTGTGATGCTCCTTCAAAAGCCGCAGGTACGCTTTGTACGAATCGACCTGTCCGGCGTCGTTTTTCACCTGCTGCAAGGCCGGATCGTAGCGGAACAAATCCGGGTAGTACGGATACACGTGGTAGGAAGCGAAGTAGCCTGCCTCCCAGTTTTTCGGCTGGATATGGGTCGGATCGACGCTGACGAGATCCTCGTGATACAGCGGTTCGCCCGGATGGGACAGCGGATCGGTAGTCACCCAGTTGGTAAACGTCATCGGGTGCTGCCAGCCGTACTTGCTCTCTTCCGCTGCAACGGTGTCGACCATTTCCGCAAGCCACGTCTCAAAGGCGGTCGCCTCTGCCGTCGCCTGGAAATACGTGCCCTGATACGGCGGCAGCTTTTCGTGCAGGCGGTTGGTGTTTTGCACCATGACAGGGTCCCATTCGGTGCCTGTATGCCAGCCGATCAGGTACTTGCCCGCATTGGCGCGGTATGTGCCGCTTGCTTTTCCTGATTTTTCAGGGAGCGTGACTTCCCCGTACACAGCGCCGACTGCGTCTTTGATCTCTGCCCGAAACTGTTCGCGAATTTCGGGCAAGTACGCGTCTTTCTTTTCGATCAAAAGTTCCTCCGGGCTCCAGATGCCTTGCATCAAGTAGAGCGGGTCTTCCGGTTTTTTGCGGTTGTACTCCACAAGCGCCTCGTAAAAGACCGGGGGATGGATGGTATATACGCGGATGACGTTCGCTCCCATCTCGTCGATCATGGCGAACCAGCGCAAGTAATCGTCTTTGGCAATGGGCAGCTCGCCAGGATAATGCCCCGGCAGGGACGCCCCCAGATTGACGCCTTTGGCAAAGAACGGCTGCCATCGTTCATTCTGGAACACTTCGATCTGCTCGCCTGACGTACGGAATTTCAGTTGCACGCCCGCCGTCGTCTCCATGCTCTCGACCCGGTCTGCGTCCCAATACCACCAGAGGACGCTTGCTCCTGCCAGCATCAAGGCAGTGAGACTCGCCCAACGCCAGCGCCATTTCTTTTTGGATTCCACTTTTCGTCAACCTCCGCTATGTTGCCGCAAGCCATCTGCCCAACACAGTCATGACCGTTTTGGCGATAGCAGGCGGTGAACGGATTTCTCTCGCCCAAACGTCATTGTCATTGTAAACATAGGGGGCAATCGTTCCCATAGACGGAATTCACTAATGTCCATTTGGCGATTTTGTAAAGAAACTGTAATGGAATGGCAGATTCGCCCCCATCGTCCTACATTTTTTGGTGCGAAGTCCTGCAACCCGTCCGTCCATCCGGCCCATATTTTTCTAACCATTAGGTATATGTACTTGACGCTTGAATTTTTTTCTTCCATGGAAAAATGGTAGGTTGCTACTATTTGGAAATTGTTGAAAAATGCCACTATCCTTTTTTCTTTACACTAAAAATACAGGAGGATGATTGGAAAGGCGTCTTCGGGACAGATAATGGCCCACAAGCTGCGGGCAGGAGGGACTGTAGCTCTATCACGAGCGTCCGGGTTTTCGCAGCCACACTGGGGACCATAAAAAAGACAATCCCCCGCCTCCATGAGACGGTGAGATTGCCTTTTCCCCTCTTGCTCGCTTATGCCATTT
Source organism: Brevibacillus gelatini (assembly GCF_003710935.1). Taxonomy (GTDB): domain Bacteria; phylum Bacillota; class Bacilli; order Brevibacillales; family Brevibacillaceae; genus Brevibacillus; species Brevibacillus gelatini. The sequence continues at coordinate 11,563 of NZ_RHHS01000027.1, read as the reverse complement.
TGTTCAAGAAAATTACAAAGTTTTCATTCCCGGCTTCCAGTTTGCAGGGCACAGGCCGCCTGCCTGGAGAGCTTGCAGGACACGGAGTGTTTCGTCTACGCTTCGGCCCACGTTCATGTCTGTTACGACCTGGTAGCGCAGGATGCCGTCCGGGTCAATGATAAACAGGCCGCGATGGGCTGCGCCGGTTGCCTCGTCGAGAACACCGTAAGCGCGGGCGGTTTCTTTGGTGAAGTCGCTTGCCAGCGGGAAATTGATTTCGCCGATTCCGTTCTGGTCGCGCGGCGTTTTGATCCAGGCGCGGTGTGTGTGCACGCTGTCGGTAGACACACCCAGCACTTCGCAATCGAGGTCTGCGAATTCTTCCATATTGTCGCTGAAGGAAGTCACCTCAGTCGGGCAAACAAAGGTGAAGTCGAACGGCCAGAAGAACAGGATCAGCCATTTGCCCCTGTAGTCAGCGAGCGTCACGCGCTCATCCAACGTCTCCATGTTTTTGGTAGTGAGCATGTGAAAGTCTGGTGCCGGTTTTCCTACTTGCAGTTGTACAGTTGTTTGGGTAGTCATGATAAATCGCTCCTTTTTCACGGTTGTATGTGGTCTGTCACAAAAAATTGGCTGGGTAGCGCGACAGGCTGGTTACTGCGCCGTTTCCTCCAGGGCAGCCAGCACTTTTTTGATGCGGTTCGGGTTGAAGCCCAAAATTTTCTTTTCGCCGATGACCGTCAACGGTACAGACATCACCCCGAGACGGCTTAGCTCTTGCGCGTATTCTTCCTTTTCGTCGATGTTGCGCTCTTCAAAAGAAATGTTTTGCTCAGCCAGATACGTTTTCAGTTGCTTGCAGAAGCCGCAGTTCGTGCTGGAATAGACGATTGCTTGTACCATGTCAAACTCTCCTTTTTTTGTCGGGGATTATTTGTATTGGGGAACCAGTTTGGAACGTTTGTTGATGTACTTGTCCACAGCCATTGCCGCAATCGCGCCGTCTGCCGCAGCCACGACCGCTTGCTTGACCGGAGTTTTGCGCACCTCTCCTGCTCCGAACACGCCTGGAACAGAAGACTGCATGTATTCATCGAGTATCATGAAGCCTTCGTCATCGAGCGGAACCTGTCCGTCGAGAAAATCCGTCCCCGGCTTGCTGCCGGACAGAAAGACGAACACGCCGTCTACCAAAAGCACTTCCTCGTCGCCTGCCGCATTGCGGATGCGCAAACCTTCTACTGTATTGGCGCCGACGATCTCCAGCGGGCGGGTGCGGTACAGGAAGTCTGTTTTCGGCAACTCCGGCACTTCATCCACGCCTTGCAGATCGGCGCGCGGCACCACAAATGTAATCTTGTCCGCAAACCTGGTTAGCGCATGGGCTTCCTCCAGCGCTTCCTCCGTATCGCCGATCACGGCTACATGCTTGCCTTCATAAAAGGCTCCGTCACACGTCGCGCAAGTGCTGACACCGCGTCCGAGCAGAGCTTCCTCTCCCGGCAGCATGCGGTTGCGCCCTTTTGAGCCAGTCGCCACGATGACGGCTTTTGCTTCAAACGTGCCATGCGCGGTAAAAATGCTTTTTACCTCATCTTCTACATCGACCGCGGAAATCGTCGTCTGGATGAATTCGGCACCAAAGCCCTCCGCTTGCCTGCGCATTTTTTCGAGCAGTTCTTTTCCTGTCCATTCGCCTTCCACTCCGGGGTAGTTGGCGATTTTATGCGTCAGGGCCAGCGCCCCTGTCCCTGGTGCTTTATCGATCACAAGCGTCTTCAGATTCCCTCTGGCTGTATAAATCGCAGCGGATGTACCAGCCGGACCGCCGCCGATGATGATGACATCGTACATGAACGGCTCCCCCTTTCTCTCAGCTAAATTAAAATTATTATCATCTAGGAACGATTATCATTTTACTAGATACAAAATAAAAATCAATATCTTTTTATAATAATTTTAAATAAGTATTTTCCATGGGCTGATCTTCCACCCATTCATATGCCTCATCTGCCGGACGAAAATGTACAACTACTCCCTATTATTTTGCAATTCCGAATACAATCGGACGCGTTGACGAATCAAGCCATTCAGGATAAAGTACGCCTATCACTGGAACGCACAAAAGCAAAAAAGCCAAAAAGCGCAAAAGTGCGAAAGCGCACGTGTCTTTGCTTGCTGCACGCTTGCGTTAGCCTGATTTTGCAAGGAGTTGCCACCATGAACAAATCCATTTCTTTTTCGCAAAGCATCTGGGTTCTCTTGGCCATCTTCGGCATCCTGTTTCCTGCCTTGTTTTGGGGGAAGGTAGAGCCGCACATGCCTCTTTTTGCCGCCACGATTGCGGCAGCCACGCTCTTGCGTCTGTTCGGAGTGCCGTGGAAGCAGATGGAGGAAGGGCTGGTCAAAGGCATCCAGACCGCGATTGCGCCCATGCTGATCCTCTGTCTGATCGGGATGTTGATCGGGGTGTGGATGATGAGCGGGACCGTCCCGATGATTTTGCACCTTGGCATCTCGCTGATCTCGCCGGAGTATTTTACGATCAGCGCCCTCTTTTTGACCGTGGTCGTCTCAAGTGTCACCGGCAGCACGTTTACGACGATCAGTACAATCGGCGTCGCGATGATGGGCGTCTCGACCGCCCTGGGACTCGATCCGTTGATGACAGCCGGAGCCATTATTTGCGGGGCCTGCTTCGGGGATAAAATGTCCCCGCTGTCAGACACGACCAACTTTGCGGCAGCGATTGCCGACGTCTCGCTGATGAATCACATCAAATTCATGTCGCACACCGCGATTCCCGGCCTGCTGATTACGGCGATTTTCTTCGCCATTCAGGGACAGTCCGCTGACGTCAGCCTGGAGGCAATTCAGGAAATCCAGACAGTGCTTGAGCAGCATTTTTCCCTGGGAATCATGACGCTTTTGCCTGCTGCTGTCGTGCTCATCTGCTCTGCCCTGCGCAAGCCGATTTTGCCGACTCTCGTCTTCGGGATCTTGAGCGGGATCGCAACCGCCGCTCTTGTGCAAGGCGTTCACTCCCCTGTCGAATGGATGAACGTCATGCAAAACGGCTTCGCCAGCGAAATCGCCAACGAAGCCGTTGCTTCCATCGTCAATCGGGGCGGACTGTTGTCCATGACCTGGTCTCTCGCCCTGATTCTTATTGCCTTGTCTCTCGGTGGAATCCTGCAGTACAGCGGTGTGTTTGAAGCACTGTTTGCAGGCTTGATCCAGCGCATCAAAAAAGCGGCAGGCATGGTCGGCCTGGCCGGTTCGTCCTCCATCCTCGTCAATCTTTTGACAGGCGAACAATACTTGTCGATCCTGCTTCCGGGACAAATGTTCCACGATGCCTTTGTCAAGCAAGGGATCGAAGGCAGACGGCTTTCCCGCACACTCGAAGACTGCGGGACGCTCGTCAACCCGCTCATTCCCTGGGGCGTCAGCGGGGCCTTTTTCACCTCTGCCTTGCACGTGGCGACAATCGACTACTTGCCCTATGTGATCTACCTGTGGATCTCGCCGCTTTTGACCTTCCTGTTTGCGCTGCGGCAGCCAAAAGCGAAAGCACAAGCCTAGCCTGTCGCATACACGGTCGTACAATTTTTTCCTCTGCGCTTGGAGCGGTACAGCGCCTCATCTGCTGCCCGCTTCAAGCCGTCTGCCGTGTCGCTGTGGTCGGGAAACCGCGCGATCCCGACACTGACCGCAATCGGAATGCAGCAGTTATCCTGCAATAACGGGTGCATCCGCAAAAAGTCGCGGATCGCCCGCACCTTTTCTTCCGCTTCCTTCATCGTGGCCTTTGGACAAAGCAGCATGAACTCGTCCCCCGCATAGCGGTAGGCTGTATTTTCCCGCCCTGCCACGACCTTCATCGCCTCGGCGATTCTTCTAATCAGCTCATCTCCTGCGTGGTGCCCGTAATGATCGTTCACCGCTTTCAAGCTGTCCGAATCCAGCATAATCAACGCCAGCGGGGAGTTTTCTTTTCCCAGCCACTTTTCCAGATCGCGATGGAACGCCCGATAGTTGGCCAGTCCCGTCAGTTCATCCTGAAACGACATCTGGTACATGCGCTTGTACAGACGCGCCGTCTCGATTGCGCTCGCCACCTGGAAGCCGATGATCTTCAACAGTTCCTCGTGCTCCTTTTTGTAGGCAAACTCGCGATAGGACTGTGCCGAAATGACGCCCTTGATCTGATTCCCCAGCATCAGCGGCACGAAAATACAAGTGTTCGTGTCGATCTCCGGGCAGCCCCAGCGAATCATTTCCGGCTCGCACGGCTCGTTCTTCAAAGTTCGGATATGGATCGTTTGCCGTGTCTCAATCACCCTGGAGACCATCGCCTGGCCGTACGGAATCGTCATCGGACCGTAATTGACGCCGTTGTCGATGCTGATCGGGATTCTGATCTCGCTGTCGCCCTCGTCATAAAAGGCGATGAAAAAGGCATCGGTGCTCATCACGCGGGAAACGAGCTCGAACGCCTTCCACAAAATCTTGTCTTCCTCAAACGTCTTCGCAAAAATATGGCTCAGGTCGTGCAAAATTTTCATGTGCTCCGCTATCCACATCATCTCGGACACCTTGTCCCGCAGTTCACTGATTTTCTTCAACAGTTCCTTGTGCCGTATCCCATCTTCTGCTGACAACACCGTGTCAATCTCGCTGGCTACCGCTTCAATCTCCCTCTGGTCCACGGCGTCAACTCGACTGAGCCAGCCGCTGTAACGCTCCAGCAGCTGTCTTGCGTACGCTTCTCTTACAGCGTTGTTATCATGCATGTACAACCCTCCGGCTATTGGGTACGCTTACACTTTTTTCTCATGATAGCGATCTACTGCTGCGCGAATGGCCTGCAAAACCGCGCCCTGGCCAGGGGCGAGAAAACGCTCCTGGATCGTCTGCGTAATCTCCTGCATCCCGCCTGCCACTGACTTGCCCACGAGCAGATTGACCAAAAACTCGCTCGTCTTGTCCATGACAAACGTAAAGCTGGCGTCGCATATGACACCGTCATCGGCGTCTATGATGAGCACACAGCCAACCATTGTGGACACCTCGTACAACGTCGTCCCTTTTGGGATTTGCGCAAATCCCGCTGTCAGCACCGTGTTTCTGTTTTTCCAATCAGCCACCTGCTTGTCCTCCCCTTTGTCCTTTGTCCCTCTCTAGCTGATGACAGGCAAACATACCTCCACTGTCGTTCCGATTCCTGGCGTGCTCATCAACTGCAATGTTCCGCGATGGTTTTCGATGATTCGGCGGCTGACCATCAATCCGAGCCCGGTTCCCGTCTCCTTCGTGGTGAAGAAAGCCTCTCCCAACCGGGACAACTGCTCCGCCGGTATGCCTACCCCATTGTCCTCGAAGCGAATGACGACTTTGTCTCCCTCGCACCAGAGACGGATGACGATTTCCCCGCCGCCTGATGTCGCCTCGATACCGTTTTTCAAAAAGTTGATAAACGCCTGCTTCAACTGATTTTCATCACAATGAATCTTGGGCAACGGCGACTCCAATGCGACCTGAATGGTTACTTTTTGCAAAATCGCTTCTGTCTCCAATAACGTGACAACATGGGTAATCAGGTTGGTCAGGTCGTGCACTTCAAACGCCGATGCGTGCGGCTTCGCCAGCACCAACAGCTCGCTGACGATCAGCTCGATTCGCGCCAGTTCCGAGCTCATGATGGAAAAATACTCCTGCTTTCGCATGCCGTCCTTTTCCATCAGCTGGACAAAGCCTTTCAAGGAAGTCAGCGGATTGCGTATCTCGTGGGCAATCCCCGCCGCCAGCTGCCCCACCAAGGCGAGTTTTTCCGAGTTTTGAAAATATTCATGCGTTATTTTGCGCACTGTCACATCACGTATCAATATGTAATGGCACAGCTTGTCCTGAATGACCACAGATGTCCCGCAAACCTCCACATCCGTACGTGTTCCGTCCAGACGAATCAGCTCCGCCTCAATCGGCGAAGTTGTCTCTCCCCGCTCCAGCCGCTTTTGCATTTCTTCAATCAAAGACATGTCGCGCGGGTGGAAAAAGGAAGTGAACGGATAGTGCAAAAGCTCCTTGTACCCTCGTGCGCCCACGAGCTTGATCCCGGACTGGTTGACGTACTTCAGTTTTCCCCCTTCGTATACAAAGGCCGCTTCCAGCGAGAGATCCAGCATCTTGCACATTTTCGCCTCCCTGCTGCCGGCCACGGCTTGCGACAGCTTCTGCACCATCGCGTAGTAGCCAATCGCGGCCCCTTCCGACAGGATCGCGCCATAGGTTATTTCGACAGGGATCGGCGGACCTGCCTTGTGAGCGAAAACGGTGCAAAAGGACATTGGCTCCCCGTTTCCTGCGCTTTGTGTCTGACGGCGTACCGCCTCCTGCTCCTCTTCAATGGCCAGCTTCCAAAACGGATAGCCCTCCCACTCTTCTGCTGAATAGCCTGTCAGCGCTTCACAGGCAGCGTTGCCCCTGCAAACGCTTCCTGATCGATCCAGCAAAAAGGCGGCTTGTACCATTTGCTCGAAAAAGGAGCGATAGAGAAGGCTGCTCCTGCATTCATGATCCAACAAGTCTTTCATTTGTGCCCCTCCCCTCCTGGGACGAGAAAACGGCTACTCCGCATGGCGGAAATAGCCTTAACCGTTCTCAAATGCTATTCATACCCAATTTTACCCTATTCCGCGGGCTGTTTCCATCCCTTGGGAATGCGAAATTTATAGATAATTCTTGTTCAATGGCGAAAGTCCCTTGCTCAAGCGCACCATCCGCCCAATCAGCCTGCTTGGCTTTTCCCTCTTGACTCTGCCGCCGCGTCAAGCTTTACGCTTGCAACCGAACAAAAATCCAGGGAGGATGATTTCATGAAAACGTTACTGATTAAAGGGTGCCATATTTTGACGATGGTGGAAAAAGAAAAGCCGTGGATCGGGGACATTTTGATTGAAAACGGGCGGATTGCGCAACTCGCGCCGACGATTGAAGCGTCTGCTGACATGGTCATTTCCGCAAAAGAAATGGTCGCCATGCCCGGACTTGTCAACGCCCACAATCATGCCAGCATGTCGTTGCTGCGGGCTTTTTCCGACGACCTGAAACTGATGGACTGGCTGGACAAAAAAATGCTGCCTGCAGAAGCGCGGATGACGCAAGAGGACATATACTGGGGAACGATGCTCGGGATCGCAGAAATGATCGCCTCCGGCACGACGGCTTTTGCCGACATGTACGTGCACATGGACGCCGTAGCGGAAGCCGTGCGCGACAGCGGAATCAGAGCTTCCCTGACGCGCGGGCTCGTCTTTTTGCAGGATGACGGCGGCCGCCGCATGACAGAAGCGCTGGATCTGGTCGACAGATGGTCTGGTGCGGCAGACGGCAGAATCACCACCATGCTCGGCCCGCACGCCCCTTATACATGCCCGCCCCAGCCGCTGAAAGAAGTCGTCGATCTCGCCAGAAGCCGCCGGATTCCGCTGCACATCCATCTGGCGGAAACCCGAGAGGAAGTGGAAAAAATTCGCGAGACGTACAACCAGACACCTGCCGAGTATTTGCATGAACTGGGAACGTTTCACGAAAATCACGTCCTGCTCGCCCACGCTGTCCACTTGAGCCGGGAGGACATCGGACGTTTGCGCGGCATGAGAGGCGGCGTCGCGCACAATCCCGTCAGCAATCTGAAGCTCGGCTGCGGCATCGCTCCTGTCACGGAGCTGCTCGCGCAAGGCGTCACTGTCGGCATAGGCACCGATGGCGCAGGCAGCGCCACGACGCTCGACATGTTTGCGGAAATCAAGGCGGCATCCTGGCTGCAAAAGCTGCACTACGGCGATCCGACGGTACTGCCTGCCGAGCAGGTGCTGCGCATGGCGACGATCGAGAGTGCGAAGCTGCTCGGGATCGATCACGAGGTAGGGACATTGGCACCAGGCAAACGAGCCGACCTCATCCTGCTCGACCTGAAAAAACCGCACCTCGCCCCGCTGCACGACCTGCATTCGCTCATCGCCTACAGTGCGACAGGCGCAGATGTCGATACCACTATCGTCAACGGCAACATTTTGATGCAAAACCGCACGCTGCAAACGATCTCCTGGGAGGACGTATATCGCCAAGCCACAGAGCGGGCAAAGCGGCTCGTCGCAGGGCTGTAGTCTGAACCCGCTCACAGGTTCAGCACACAGAACGAAACGGCAAGATAGATGGCAAAAACGCTCCACTGCAAATACGGGATCAACAGGGACGAGGCAATCTTGTCCAGCGGACGAATGACCCGGATCAGCACCCAGGTCGAGTACAAAATGAGGATCGTGTCGACGGCAGCCAAAAACGGAACGTGCAGCTTGTAGAACAACAGCGTAAACAGCTGATGAAAACTCCAGTTTATCCCGTACAGGAGCAAAAGCTCCCCATTCATTTGCTTGCGGCGAACAGCGATGACGACAGATGAGGCAATGAGCACATACAAAATAAGCCAGACGACGGCGAGCACATGGTCGGGCGGCGTGCCTTCGGGCTTGGTCAGCGAATCGTACCAGGCCCCGCCCCCCGGAAAGGCGAGGCTCGCCAATGAATACAGGACGATCACCGCAAAAAACAGCAGCGTATGGTACAAAAAGCTCATCGAGACATTCCTCTCCTTTTTGCCAGGCTCTCTTTCTTCTATTTCCATGTCTATGAGCGACGCTACCATTTTCATGCCATTTTTTCAGAGATTGCCCTGCTGCCTTCTTAGATCGAATCTGGAAAAAGGAAAACCGCTTGTCTCGTTTTTTTCGGACAAGCGGTTTTTTGGCAAAAGACTGTGCTCTTGCAGAATTTCCAGCCTACAGACGTGCGCTCTAGCAGATTCGCGCTCTTGCAGGCTACGGCAGGCGCAAAATCTCGCCCGGCTTGAGAGCCTTGCCTCGAATATCTTTTTCCGCCAGAGTCGCAACAAACGCCTCTCCATCCTGTTTGATCGGCGGGAACGTATCGTAATGAATCGGCACGACGTAGTCGGCGCCGAGCCACTCGGCGGCAATCGCAGCATCCTCCGGCCCCATTGTAAATACATCTCCAATTGGCAAAAACGCCAGGTCGATATTGTGGCGCTCTCCAATCAGCTTCATGTCGCCAAACAGCCCTGTATCCCCCGCGTGGTAGATCGTCTTGCCGCCCAACTCGATCACAAAGCCGCCTGGCATCCCCATGTAGACGATCTGCTGCTGGTCATCCAGCACGACGCCGGAGCTGTGGAACGCCTGTGTCATTTTCACTTTGCCAAATGGCAGTGTCACGGAGCCGCCCAGGTTCATCGAAACGGTTTTTACACCTTGCCAGCCAAGGTATGTAGCCAGCTCGTGCGTCGCAACGATGGTGGCATCGTTCGCCTTTGCCAGCTCGACTGCGTCGAGAATATGGTCCTGGTGTCCGTGCGTCAGCAGGATGTACTGGACGCGGATGTCCGCAAGCGTCGTTTTTGCCAGCGGATTTCCCGAAATAAACGGGTCAATCATGATCGAATGACCTTCACTGGTCAACTGTACGGATGAATGTCCGTGAAACCGGATTTCCAACATGGTATCCCCTGCCCTCTCATCATTGGTTTGTTCCTCTACCATGTTACCATGTGCGGGGGCGGGAATAAAATCCATCTGTGCACACCGGGAAAACAAAGGAAGAGGCCGTCGATCGCTCGACAGCCTGAGGAACAACTCCTAAACTTAGCAGTTGTGGTCGTGTTCTGTAACGGCAATAATTTGCGAATCACGAATGATCGTGCGACGATTGTTATCATGCTCACGCAGAATAATGGTGCTGGATTTTACTTCGATCAGCTTGCCGAAAAAGTTGCCATTTACAGTCTCAACCTTTACGTTTTTCCCTTCAAAGCGTTTCACCTGATCTCTGAATGCCATGGTCAATCCCTCCTTCTGTAAGCATCCTATGTACATTTGGCATAGCCCTACTGAGCAAATACACAGACAAACTGAAAATGTACTTGTACCCGTCCGTCATTTGTCCAACTTGCGCGTACAACGGGCAAAAAGACGAGTTCAACAGCACATCATTCGAACCGTGCAGGAATTTGTCGCACGATTCCAAAAGGAAATTGTTGTTACGCACAGAAAGGGTAAAACAGGAAATTCATGTGCGGCAGGAGGGATAAGCATGGGAGAAGTCATTGAACTTGTAGCCAGAGAGCGTACCTATAGCGGCAGGGAAGTCGCCGAGATGCTCGGGATCGGTGCGAGCACACTCCGCAAGTGGAGTATGCTGCTGGAGCAGCACGGCTATTGGTTCCTGCGGGACAATCAAAATCGGCGCGAATACCGCCAGCTGGATGTGTCCTGCCTGACCCGCTTTTACGAACTGACCAAGGATCAGCTCATCCCTCTGGAAGAAGCAGCGCAAATGATCGTCAGCCAGAACGGCACAGAAGCAGCGCAACGCGAAACGGCTGTTGCTCTGGCCCCTGCTTCTCATCCCGCCGCAGTTGAAGATGCGCTGGAAGCATTGGACGCCATCGACGAAAAGCTGCACGCTCTGGCGCTGCATGTGAAGCAACAGGATGAAACCCAGCAGGCGCTGCTCGCGCGCCTGGAAAAGCAGGAGGCGTACATCCGCAGCAGCCTCAAGGAACGCGACCGCCGCCTGACCAAAGCGATGAACGACATCCTGGACGCCAAAGTGCAGTTGGCCAAGCTCAAGGACGCCGAGCGGAAGACGTCTATTTGGCATAAGTTGTTTCGGTTGAGTTAGGTGTAGCGGCAGGAAGCGGTTTCTGCGGTTTTGTTTGCTTGTTCGTGAGGTCCATGCAAAACCATGACACTCTGACTTGCCTTGGTGCGTGAGGGCGGGAGAGTGTTTTTTGTTTTGGTTCTCAGGTCAGAGCTTGTGTAGCTTCTTGCCATTGGTTTTGAAACTCATAAAAAAATAGATGGACGTTACCTGGAGGGAAACAAACATGTTAGGAAAAATTGTAATGGCTTTCACAACTTCGCTTGTAGCTGGATACGTTTACCTGGACAATCAGGTAGAAGTGAGAAACTCTCACGCTTCCGTTACTGTGTATGAGAGCGTAAAGGATTTGGAGAAAGATGCCGACCTGATTATTATTGGAGAAGCAACGAATAAGACTGAAAACTATATCAGGTATCATGAAAATGGCGAAATTGATGATTATTCCACAAAAAGAATGGTGAAGGTTCAAAAAATATTTAAAAATAATTTGGATGAAAAGCTCGCTGTCGGCGATGAAGTCGAGGTCTGGGAGCCTAGTATCATCATAAAAGACGGTGTCATCGGAAAACAGCAGCGGACGATTGAAGGTTATCGCCTGATGCAAAATGAAAAGAAGTATGTTTTATTCCTGAAGAAAAACACCTATTTTAACAACCTGGCCCCCTTGGGCGTGATCCAGGGCAAGTTTCCTCTCGATGAAGCAAGTAAAAGTCTGAATTACGCGTACAAGGACGAATTTAAACATTATAACTTTCCTCAGTTTGACAAGTTGAATGAAGAAGTTTCCATTAAGTACAAAATGGAATAGGAGTCTTTCAAGATTTTTGTGTAAACG
>NZ_RHHS01000025.1 GCF_003710935.1 Brevibacillus gelatini | reverse complement strand
TCAGGAGTGCCGGGCTGCTCAGGGGTGCCGGGCTGTTCAGGAGTACCAGGCTTATCCGGTTTCTCGGGCTTGTCTGGTTTCTCGGGCTTGTCTGGTTTATCTGGCTTATCCGGTTTGTCGGGTTTTTCCGGTTTGTCCGGATCGGGTCCAGTACCGCCGCCACCTGTTTTTTCCTCGTTTTCCGCGACAACTTCCACATGCTCACCGCGAGCTTGCCCTTCTGGAATGACGAACGCAATCGGCGTACTGTCCTTCACATAGCCAGCCGGAGCTGCCGTCTCGACAAACTGGTATTTCCCAGGATGGAGGTTCTCGACAATCAGCTCGCCGCTGTCATTGGTAGTCAGCCCTTTCAGTTCTCGTCCGTCTTTGTCCATAACGGTTTGCCCATTCTCATCTTCCAGGGTGAAAACAGCTCCCTGCAGCTTGCGGTGTGGACTGCCTGCCTTGATCTTGGTCAGCTTGACCGAGCCTGTTGGCAGCAGTTTGTTGGTCAGTGAAAGCGACAGTGTGCCTTCGTTCATCAGCTCGAACTCCAATGGAGCGGCCAGTTGGTAATCGGGCAGCGCCTTGGTTTCGACGAACTTGTACGTGCCTTGTAGCAGGTTGTTCACGCGAATTTTGCCTGCCGAATCGGTCGTCAAGCCACTGTGCACCACTTTGCCGTCTGCGTCAAGAAGATCGAAGACGACGCCGGACAAAGGCGCTTTTGTATCGTGATCGACTTTCAGCAGTTCAACGGAGCCGATGATTGGGCTGCTTGTTGCCACTTTGTTTTCCACGACCACTTCCACGTGCTTGCCGTGTACCTGATTTCGCTGAATTTCAAAAGCAATCGGCTTGCCAGCTTTTACATAGCCAGCCGGGGCTTTTGTCTCGACAAACTGGTACTTTCCAGGATTGAGGTTTTCGACGATCAGCTCGCCGTTGTCATCGGTGGTCAAGCCTTTCAGTTCCTGTCCGTCTTTGTCCTTGACGGTTTGCCCGTTCTCATCCACCAGGGTGAAAACGGCTCCTTTCAGCTTGTGATTCGGGTACCCTTCCCTGATCTTGGTCAGTTTGACCGAGCCGGGAATCAGCTTGTTGGTCAATGTAAGCGACAGCGTGCCTTCGTCGATCAGCTCAAAAGTCAGCGGGGCGGCCAGTTGATAATCGGCCAGCGCTTTTGTCTCGACAAACTGATATGTGCCGGACTTGAGGTTCTCGACACGGAGCTTGCCGTCCGTATCGGTTGTCAGGTTGCTGTGCAGCACATTGCCGTCTGCGTCAAGCAGGTCGAAGGTGACGCCTGCAAGAGGCTCCTTCGTGTAATGGTCTACTTTCACAAGCTCCACTGCGCCAACATTTTTCTCGTTTTTCATGGTGAGTTTGACGATTTCGGTCTGGTTGGCGACGATCGTGAACGGCTGCGGAGCCGGATTGAGTTTATACCCCTTCGGTGCTTTTGTCTCTACCAACCGATAGTTGCCGGGCGGCAGATCGCCTTTGTACAGCTTCCCGTCCGCACCTGTGGTCAGTTCAGCAACGTCTTCGAATGTTCCGCTGTTGTCAAACTGGAGCAGGAAAACGGCCCCTTCCAGCAGCTTGGCCGGATTTTCGGAGTCCACCTTCACCAGTTCAAAGCCTTGCCGCAGCAGTTTGTTTTCTACGGTCAGCTCAAGCGTGTACGGAACGGTTGGATCGGCGTTGTCAGGCGCTTTCAGGATGATGTCCTTGCCGATGCGGTAGTCATCCGGGATGACGTAGCCATTTGGCGCGGACAGTTCTTTCAGCTTGTAGGTCTTGTATTTGTAGTTTTGGAAAAGCGCAACACCGTCGGCATCTGTCACGATTTTTTCCAGCAGGGTCGTCCCGGATTTGTCATACAGTCCGAACTCTGCTCCCGCCAAAGGCTGCTTGGTCTCAGCGTCTATTTTGATAACCTGGAGGTGGCCTTTACCCGGTGTGCTCGCGCCGCCCCCTGCCCCGGACAGGCTGACCTTGATGCCTTCGTTTCCGTTCTCGTCAACGCCGACAACGGTTTTTCCGGCGAACGAGGCCGCATTGTCGAGGATTTCCCCATGATCCGCATTGATAAAGGACTGGTACTCCAAAATGTAGGCTGTTCGCAACTCATTCTTGAAGGTGATGGAAAAGGTGTTGCCATTGACGTGAAGCGTGTAGTCGTCCGGGTTCAGCTCGTCGGCCTTGGACAGCCCCCCGTTGGCGGCAACGTTTGTCGCATAGAGCTTCAAGGAATCCTTGAGCAAAAGCTGATTGCCCGACAAGGTATCGGTCAAGGTAGCGCCCGCTGCAATATACGACTGACCAGGGTTGACGAGGATGGTCCAGAAAACGTACTCGGATTCTGCACCAGTCCCTTGCCGTCCCGTTTTCAGCAAATATTTTCCGCCGTATGCCGGCTTGACGACAGCTGTGCCTGTAAACAGCGGAGGGGCAGTGAGATCGCTGTCATGCAATGTCGCCTGGTTTGTGTATTCGGACAGGACAGGGAGATTTTCCAGGCTTGTCCTGTAAGTAATCCGGACAGCGAAATCAATGTTGCCAAGGTGAGCTTCAAAGCCGTCATTGCCGTTTTCTGTCAGCTTCTGGAAATTGAAAAACGGGATTTCCTCGTCGACAACTTCTACACCGTTTGCGTCGCCTGTCAGCTTCAGCTTGTACACCTTCAGAGAGCCATCCACGAAGGTCTGCTCGCCACTGTAAAAATCGCGGATAATCGCATTGGCAATTTCGTGGAGGTTGTAGTTCACATCAATCGTCCAGGTGATTTCTTTCGTTTTGGCGTTGTACACGCCTGTCTTGTTTCCGTTGTTTGCGGTGTAGCGATCCGGCGTAACGGTAGCGGATTTGCTGATCGGTGTCTGCGGCGTACCGTTTTCGCTCCAGGTCAGGGTCGCCTTGTTTTTGTAAACGCTTGGACGGTCTTTGGAGGTAGGGTCAAACCTTGTTTCGTAGGTGATGACATGGCTTTTCGTCAGCTTGTTCAAAAAAGTGATGGTAAAGCCTTTCGAAAAGTCGGGGTTTGCCTCTAGCCTGTAGTCCGTATCTTTTTCCAGTTCGCTGATTTTCAGGCTTTCCGGAATCAGCGTCAGCCCCTGCCCTGCGTAACTGTCCGAGATGACAGTGCCTGCATCCATCTCCCAATTGTCGTCATTGAGGCTGATGGTCCATTCAATCGTTTTCTTTTCGTAGTTCACCCGTTCTTTTTTGGCGGTTTTCCAAAAGATTACCTGATTGATGTCCCTGGGGGCTTCGGCTGTCGTGCCGTCGTGGATTTTCGCTTTGTTGCTAACCGTATAGCTGTCCTCGTGAACGCGGTTTTTGGCCTTTGTCTGGTAGGTGATCTCGTAAGCGGCGTTCACGTCTTCGCCAAATTGCAGGCGGAAGCCGTCCGGCGTCTCGCTGACACTGTAGTTCGTGAAGGCAGCGCCTGCTCTGGTCGCTTTTCCGTCGTTGTCGATGTTCATTTGATAGACGGTAAAAGAGCCGGGCACAAGCTGCTGATGGCTGGTGTCAAACTCATCCTCGATCCAGGCATTGCTTTGCGGAATTGCCTGTTCGTTGTAGTTGAACTGGATCGCCCATGTAATGGTCTGTGTGCGGGAATCGTAGTCTGGCGACGTTTTTGTCAGCGGCTTGCTGTATTTGACCGTCACGTTTGCCGAGTCTTGCAGGGCATCGGAAAGATTGCTTCCTGTGACAACGGCGTTGTTGGTGAAGGTCCGGTCTTTCGCTTCGGTCACTTTTGTCTGGTACGTGACGCGATAAGCGCTGTCAATATCGCCAAAGCTGATTTTGAATCCGTTGGCATCCGTCATTTTCTCAGGTGTGAAGGCAGTGATCTCGTCTTTTTGAATCACGGACCCGTCCAGATTCACTTCCAGGGCGAAAACTTTGATGGAAGCCATGTCGACTTCCAGCCCGGCCGGAAGCTCATCGGTAAAAAGAGCATCCTTGATCGAATGTTCACCTTGGTTAAAATCAACGGTCCAGTCGATCAGGCTTGGATTCATCCCTTTGTTGGCTTTTGCAGATTTCTCGATTTGACGGTTGTTTTTGCTTTTGAAATGCACCTGAATCGGGGCAATTCCATCGAACTTGAAGTCGATTTGCTGCTTTGTGCTCCCTTCAAGCTTCTGCTCATCAAACTGGCGCCACACATAGAAGTAGCCGTTGTCCAGCTCTTGCCCGTCGTTGATGGAATCGTTAAAGGTTAGCGTAACAAGGCCGTCTTCCGTCACTTCGTACGTTCCGTAGCCGTTGTCGAGATCCCCGGTCAGGGTGCGGTCGGTCCTGAATTTGTCCGGAAGCGCGAAGGTATACGTGGCCCCTTCTGAATACGGGTGGCCTGCCGGCAGTTTCCAGGTGAACTCAATCTGCACGCGCTCCCCTTGGTCTGGTCGGATATCCTCGATGTTGTTGCCGTCTTTGTCTTTCATAACGACGCTCGTGATGAGGGTTTCGGTGATGATGTCCGCCCCGGCAGGTTGGGGAGTCGACGCGGCGGCATTATCCTCGTCTAGCGGGAGGACCGAACTGTCGTCAGGGGTTGAGCCAGAGCCATCGTCAGGGTTCGGCTCGGAGCCATCGTCAGGGTTGGTGCCTGAGTCGTCGTCAGGGTTCGGCCCGGAGCCGTCGTCAGGGTTGGTGCCTGAGTCGTCGCCAGGGTTGGTGCCTGAGTCGTCGCCAGGGTTCGGCTCGGAGCCGTCGCCAGGGTTCGGCTCGGAGCCGTCGTCAGGGTTGGTGCCTGAGTCGTCGCCAGGGTTCGGCCCGGAGTCGTCGTCAGGGTTGGTGCCTGAGTCATCACCCGTGCTCGCCCCGGAGCCATCATCGCCCGGTGTCGCTCCCGAATCATTGTCCGTAGTTCCGCCTCCTTCCTCATCCCCTGCAAATGCAACTTGCCCGGCTGCTTCCGCGTGGGCTGTCGATACGAATCCGAAGAAACTTTGGACAATGAGAAAGAAGGCTACAACAACGATCCAAGATTTCCTTCGCATAAGTTCCTCCTGTCATTTTCAAAGCACTGTCAGTAGAGAAAACCAATGCTGTATGGTGTTGATTGCTGTAAAAACTCAGCTTTTGGATGACAGCCTTGCTTGTACGATCAACCGCTTTGTCGGATTTTTCGCTCCGACAGGCGTGCATGTGACCAGGGTGAGCAAAGGCTCCCGCTGATCGGCAAGCACCTCTACTTGGTTGCGGTCAACGACAAACGTATCCATGACGATAAATTCATAGTTGGCTGTTTTGGTCTGAATCTCGATGGCATCGTTTGGCACCAGTTCATCTAGCCGATTGAACTGTTTGCCGCGAGTCGCGCCACGGTGCCCTGCCAGCCCGACGTTGTTTTTCCCGAATTCCTTTTCCGGCTCGATCATGCCTGCGCCTTTGCTCAAGACCGCTTCATTTGCGCCTGCAAAAATCATCATTTCCAGATCGATTTTCGGAATCCGGATCACGCCTATGGCCCCTTCCAGCATGGCCGTGGGCACAGCAGTTTGGGCCGTGTGCGTCTGCGCAGCTTTTTCTGTTGCCAAATACTCGTTTTCGCTTGCCAACAGCTCGAATGCGTCAATAAGCTGTTGCTGCTTCTGCTCGTACACTTTCTTTTCCCACTGTGGGTAAAAAAGAAAGGCCAAGCCTGCGAGGATAAAACCAATGCCAAAGAGCAGGCGCACGTGTCTATCCCCTTTCGTTACGGATTGCTTGCGTCATTCCCCCTCTTCCCTTCTATTTACATGTGCCTGTTTCAGGCCAGGCATCTTTTTGAACAAGGCTGTCAGAGCAGCGGATATGAGCTGCCCTTTTTACGTGAACAAGGTAAGTCGGAAAAGAATGCCTGAAACCATAGTAATTTTTCGACCTATACAAATTCTCAACACGGACTGCTTTTTCACGGAGCGGACAGGCTGGGCACAACAAAAAGATACTGTCCAATAAATCCCTAAAATAAAAAATGGGCGAAAAACCGATAAGGTTTCCGTCCATTTTTTGGCTCCCTAGTCTCTTTAAGTTGAAGGCAGTCAGGCGGATGCTAGCCACCATCAGTAGATTGTGGGGCAAAGCCACAATTCCAAACTCTGCGTGAACCTTATCCAGCCCACGCTTTCACTCTCCAACGCAAATCCCCTTGGCGCATTCGTTTTCTTGGCGAGAATCTGACTTTGTGCCTGGATGACAACTCGCTTTGGCGTGTAAAGCGAAATCTCTTCCTTTGCGTTCAGGGTCAGCTTTTTATGGCTGGCCAGCCGCTTGAGCAGCTCCCAGTCCGTCTCATCGTACTGGATGATCGGCTCGCCGATCTGGATACCTTCTCCGATGCTTACATTCACGTTGTAGCCGGGATACGTCTTGATGATTTCCTGTACCAGCTTAGGATAGGTCATGCCTGCCTGCTGAAAGGAGCGGCGTTTATTCGTTACATCGAGCTGGAAGCTTCCGGACTGCCCTTCCAGTTCAATCGCGTAAACGCCTTGCCGATGCGCGATCTGAACAGAAGTCACGACTCCCTTGAAAATTGTCGTTTCGCTTTCGCCATCCGTGTCATACAGGCGTATTTCATCGTCGGAGGCGGCTTGCAGCACGGCATTTACCGTTTCGCTGTCGTCCACGATGCCCCGCAGGTGCAGCTGGGCGTGTTCGTTCGGTTTCCACTCCATTCCTACATCGTCGATTCGTTTGATCCGGTAAGGAGCTGTTACCCGGATCCGTTCATACCCTGTCATCCCTCATTTGCCTCCGTTTGGATCTAGCAGCTGGGCATGAAAAGCGTCCAAAAAGGGCAATTCCGCTAACGTTTCTGACAGACAAAAGGGGCGTCTCGAAGTCCAAAAATCGACTTTGGAGACAGCCCCTGCTGTATGCATTTTGAAAATTTGTAAGCAACCCGTTGACGGTCAGTAAGCGACGTTTTTCGAGACAAAGCCGACGAGCACATTGCCCTGGGCGTCCTGGGTGGAGCCGTAATACCAGTCGCCGTGCTGGCCGACGACCTGAACAAGCGCATGTTGTACGGCATAGCCTCTGCCGCGGCTATCAGCAGAAGGCGTAGCGAAGAAGTAGCCTTTTTCTGCATGAATGCTGACCGTTTTCGGAGTGATGGGGGTATAGCTGGTGATGACTTTTTTGGAGACGAAGCCTTGTCCGATTGTAACAAATTCCGGGTGAGTGCCGGAGTCGGTCAGCTCAAAGCCATACCAGAGCGTTGTGGTCACAGGCGAGTCGGCAGAGGGAGCGGCAAAAACATTTGCTTGCTCTACCGCTACAATGACTTTGGGGGCGACTGGTTTCGGCTGTACTGGCTTGGCTGCTGGCGGCTTGGATGTGGCAGGCTTCGCCTGGCTGCTGCCGGAAGATCGGCCGCCGGAAGAGTTGCTCGCTTTGTTGTGGTAGTGGTACTCGCCGTACTTCAAGCCCCATTTTTCACAATTCGTTCTGCAAGTGTGCCCGCCGTTTGCATCCGTTCGGCCGGGGTGTGCCTCCAGTGACTGAAGAGGAAAGAAAACAACGGCCAAAATGAGAGCGAACAGAAAAGCAGTTTTTTTCATGGCAATCCTCCAAAAGTATTATTTTGGATATTATACCAATTTTTCGGCTGTTTGGACGAGCACAGACACAAAAAAACCGGGTACTCTGCCTACCCGGTGTCAGTTTCGAAATGGATTTTGCCAATGACGGCAGTGGTCAAGGAGTAGCTTTGGCCCGCAGCAGGTTCAATCCCATCCCGATAAAGACGATCCCGGTCAATTTGTTCAGGATGGAAGAAAAATGCGGATGGCTGCGCAGCTTTTGGGTGACGAACGAAGCGAACAGCGCGATCAGGCTGCACCAGATTCCGCTTGTCAGCGTGAATGTCAGGCCCAGCAGGAGAAAAGGCAGCGGACCTGTATAGGTTGCGTCGACGAATTGCGGCAAAAACGCGACGAAAAACAACGCTACCTTCGGATTGGTGACGCTCGTAACAATCGCTTGCCCGTACACCTTGCCCGCTTTCCGGCCAGGCGAGGTCCTGGAGTCGAGCGACAGTGCTTGCTTGGTCATGAACATGCGCACGCCCAGATAGACGAGATAGACGACACCGAGAATTTTGACGATGTTAAAAAGCACGACCGATTGGGCCAGGATGAGCGACAGGCCAAAAGCAGCCAGCACGGTGTGAATGACCGAGCCTGTCAGGATGCCGAGAACAGAGAGGATGCCAGCTTGACGTCCCTGCGCAATGCTGCGGCTGATAATGTACATCGTGTCGGTTCCGGGGATCATGTTAAGCATGATCGCTGTTAGGACAAACGCTTCATAATGAACAATGCCAAACATCTCTCTCCACACTCCATTCAACTCGAACTAAGGGGAAATTATAAAAGATTCAGACAGTCATTTCAATGCACAATTTCCCCCTGGAAAATGGAAAGATTGGAACCGGATTTAGTGATTTGCTATGATGGAGGTATCTGTCAAAAATGTGCAGGGACAAATCCAATCACGGAACGGGTAGCGCTCGATTAAGCTGGAATGTGTGCAAAGAACCAGCATTTGCAGACACCCTGCTGGATTGGACGATCAGGGTGTTTTTTGCAGCGATTCCGGGGGGAGAGCTTCTTTGGTGACGGAGCCTTTGTAATATTTTTCCAGGGACTTGTCTGAGCCTGTCCATTGGGCCAGTTTGGCCAGCACACCAAAAAATGCCTTTTGCAGAAAGATTGGCAGGTAGGGAACGTAGAACTGTCCCATTTTGAACAGCGTGCCCAATAGCAAGATGTTTTTTGGCACGTACTGCTTTAAAAACGGCATGTAAAAACTTCGGCCGTCCGTATCCAGGCCGTAACTGCAGCGGACGAACGACTCGAAAGTGCCGGCAGGACGGATCTCGGCTGTGAAGCTGATAAACTCACTGGAAGGGTTGTAAAATCCGTGAACCTTGTGGAGAGGGATGTCCAGTTTCTCACCTGATTTCAGGATGATTTTTTTTCCGTCAATCTTTACCTCCAAATTTCCGCTAATGCCTTCAAAGGTTTCTACAAGTTCGGTATGATAATGTAGAAAAATTCCATTGTCCGGTGGCAGATCTGTTCGGAAAAGCAAATACTCCCCATTGGTTTCCTCCGTCGTCTTCAGAAAGGTAACGGTTTCTTTCGTATACGGGTTGCTTACACTTCGACTCAAATTTGCCATAGACATACCTCCCTAAGTATTAGTGGAAGAAAGTATTATATGACAGAATATATACTCAATATAGATTATTTGTCCTAAAGCAACAATACTAATCATAGGATGTTCAGCCTAGATGGAGTGGATAGTATGAGCGGCATGATCGTGATTCCGGGATACAGAGTGACAGAGTTTCTCTCAACACATTCAAATATGGGATTTTACCGCGGGTTTCGGAACAGCGACAACCTGCCTGTCATCATCAAAAAGCCGCATGAAGGTTCCAGGCACAAAGAGTTGCTTTGGAGACTGAAGCACGAGTACCGCATTTTGCAATCTGTCGATTCAAATGCCGTGGAAACTGCTGTCGAGCTGATCGATCACAACCGGGAACCGGCGCTCATTACGGAAGATTTCGGGGGAGTGCCGCTCTCCCTGCTTTGCAAAATGAAAGAGTTGTCGCTAGAAGAGATCCTGACTATTGCGATTCGTATCGCTTCGTGCATTGAGGACATTCATCAACAGCGCATTATCCATAAAGACATCAATCCGGCCCATATCCTGGTGCATCCGGAGACGTATGAGGTCAAGCTGATTAGCTTCGGCCTGGCAACCCGCAGATACCAGGAGCATCAGGGCGTGCTGAATCCGAAGGAGTGGAGAGGCAACCTGCGCTACGTATCGCCCGAGCAGACGGGAAGAATGAATCGGACGGTCGACTACCGGACGGATATTTACTCGTTTGGCGTGACGATATACGAGATGCTGACAGGAAAGCCGCCTTTTCTGAGCTCAGACATGCTTGAACTGGTACATGCCCACATGGCCCGAAAGCCGATTGCTCCTGCGCAGGTAAAGCCATCTGTTCCGCAAGTGTTGTCGGACATCGTGATGAAGTGTCTGTCCAAAAATACCGAAGACCGCTATTTCAGCATGGCTGGCCTGGTGGCTGACCTGCAATTGTGCCTGGAGCAGCTTGTAAACAACGAAACCATCGGCCATTTTCCGCTGGCGCAGCACGATCGCGCGGATCGTCTGCACATTCCGGAAAAGCTGTACGGGCGCGAACAGGAAATCCAGATGCTGATCGACGCGTTTGAAGAGGTGTCAAATGGCGCGGCGCGGATGGTCATGCTGAGCGGCAGTGCTGGTGTGGGCAAGTCCGCCCTCGTGTTTGAGGCGCAAAAAGTTTTCCTGAGGGGCAGAGGGCGCTTCATATCCGGCAAGTTCGATCAATACCGCCAAGGCGTGCCGTACTCCGCCGTCATTCAAGTCTTTCAGGATCTGATAAAACAGCTTTTGGCCGGAAATGAAAAGGAGCTTGCAGCGTGGCGGGAAACGATTCTCGAAGCGATGCAAGGGCTTGGGCAAGTTATCGTGGATGTCATTCCGCAGCTTGTGGCTGTGATCGGGGAACAGCCGCCTGTGCCGGAGTTGCCCGCAGCAGAGGCCAAGAACCGTTTTCAACTGGTCATGCAACGATTTATTCGCATCTGGGCAACACCTGAGCATCCGCTGGTCCTGTTTTTCGATGACCTGCAATGGGCGGATTCGTCCTCCCTGTCTCTCATCCGCGAGCTTGTGGCCGAGTTGCCGCTCAGCCATTTTCTGCTCGTGTGCGCCTACCGGGAGCAGGATGGAGGAGAGAACAATTCGTTGATCGCCAATTTGACGGAAGCGGGAGTCAAAAGCAGAATGCTGCGCCAAATCACGCTGTTGCCGCTGCGGCTCACACAGATCAACGCGTTGCTCTCCGATGCGTTGCATGCCGATCCTGCCGTCACGAAGCCGCTGGCGATGATTTTAATGCGGAAAACGGCCGGAAACCCGTTCTACTCCAGACAGTTTATCAAGTCGTTGTACGATCAGGGACTGTTGCGGTACGTCCCGGAGGAACGCGGCTGGCAATGGGATCTGGCTGAGATTGAAAAGCTCAGCACGACAGAGAACGTCGCTGATTTTCTCGTGGAAAAAGTAAGACGTCTGCCTGGCGTGACGCAGAAACTGCTGGCGTATGCGGCGTGTCTCGGAAGCTCTTTTAATCTGGACATGCTGGCAAAAACGCAAAAGCGAAGTGATGCCGAAGCAATCCGGGATATTTTCCCTGCCATGGAGGAAGGGTTGCTCTATCCGCTGGAGGGCGCCGAGTATTTGGCTTTTGCAGCCGTCGAGGAAGAAGAAAACCTCAATCTCTCACAGGTCACGATCCAGCTCAGCTTTGTTCACGACCGGATTCAGCAGGCGGCGTACTCCTTGCTGTCGGAAGAGGAACAGAAAGAGGCGCACGTGACAATCGGAAGAATGATGTGGGACATGTCCCGTTCGTTTGAATCGGCGCTGCTGTTTGAAATATGCGAGCACATGTATCGCGGTGCGGACATGATTGACGATGTGGCGGAAAGAATCCAGGTTGCCCACTGCCATCTGCTCGCCGGGCAAAAAGCGATGGCCGCGACGGCCTTCGATGCGGCGCTGCAGTATTTTCGGCGAGGGGCGATGTTTATCGGAGACGCGGCGTGGGAGCAGCATCATCAACTGGCGATGGAGCTGTACACGCTCTATGCGGAGTCTGCTTATTTGTGCAACCGGATGGAGGATGCGAATCGCCTGTTTGACCTTACCCTTGCGCACGCCAGGACGAATCGTGAGCGTGTGCGGATTCTGGAGCTGCAAATCCACATGTACACCCGCCTGGCCGAATTTTCGCGGGTGATGGATATTGCGAGCGAAGCATTGGGACTGCTGGGTGTGCCCATCCCTCACAAGCCAGGGAAGCTGGATATTATCAAGGAAATGTTGCAGATCAAGCGGCGGCTGAGAGGGCGCAAAATTGACGAGCTGCTGTATTTGCCGGACATCTCCAATGAGAACTACCAACTGGCTATGAGCATCATCAGCAATGCAGGGCCGTCCTCGTACTACGTCAATCCGAACTGGTTTGCGCTGACGATCCTGCGCGTGCTGCATTTGTCGCTCGTGCACGGCAATGCAGCGGCGTCTGCCAACGGATATACCGGTTACGGGATCGTGCTTGGCTCGAAATTTGGAAAATACAGGGAAGCATATGAGTTCGGGCAGCTGGCATGCCGGGTGGCTGATGGCTTTGCGGACCCGATTGCCCTGACGAAAGCGTACGGTGCGTTTGCCCTGCTCATCAATCACTGGTGCGAGCATGCGCGGACAAACATCCCGCTGATGAAAAAAGCGATCCAGCACGGGATGGAAGGCGGAGGAAACATTTACACTGCCTACAATGCCCACGGCTTGCTGGAAGCCATGCTCTACTGCGGGCTGCCGCTGGAAGAGCTGGAGCAGCAAATCAGGGAGTACGCCGGCTTGATTTCCCAGATGAAGGTGGTCGATCACGACGATCGGCTTCTGTTGCTGCGGCAAGCCTTGCATACGTTTACAAACTGGACGGAGGGCGAACAGACAGCGTTTTGCCGGGATGGCTTTGATGAAGCGCAATACGTGAGCAGCCTGCAAAAAGAAGGCACCAGCTACAAGCGGTACATGTACCACTTCTACAAGTCGCTGTCCCATCTTGTGTACGGCCATTACGAGAAAGCCGCACAACTGTTGAGCGAGGCAGAACAATGGATAGAGTCGGTCAGCGGACAGGTGCTGGTCAGCCAGCATGTTTTCATGCACGCCCTGTCGTTGACGAAGCTGTATGAGAACGTCAATCGTCGGGAGCAGCTGCGTTACGCGAAAAAAATCAAGGCGCATTTGAAAAAAATGAAGACCTGGGCCAGCAGCTGTCCGGAAAACTTCCAGCACAAATACTTGCTGATGAGTGCCGAATGGAACCGTGTGAACGGCAAGCGGCAAGTAGCTGGAGAACTGTACGATGAGGCGCTGCAGTTGGCGAAAAAGGACGGATTTTTGCAAAACGAGGCACTGGCGAGCGAGCTGGCTGCTCATCACTATTTGGCATTGGGGCTGGAGACTATCGCCAGGGCGTACATGACGGAAGCGTATGAGTCGTACTTGCAGTGGGGGGCTTTGGCCAAGGCGAGAGAGATGGAAGAGCGCTACCCGCACCTTGTGCAGCGGGGAAGAGGGATGGAAGCATCGGCTGAGCTTGCGGCGACAGACCAGTCCGCCGATCTGGTCGACCTGATGAGCGTCATCAAGGCGTCCCAAACGATGGCGAGCGAGATCAGGCTGGAACAGCTGCTCGCGACCATGCTGCGCACGGTCATGAGCAATGCGGGAGCGGAAAAAGGCATCCTGATTTTGAAAAACGAAAGCGAATGGCTCATCGAGGCTGCCGGGTCCGTCGATCTGGACGTGGAAATCATGCAATCTGTCCCGTACGAGCACAGCGGGATGCTATCAGTCGCGGTGGTCAACTACACGATCCGCACAGAAGAAATGCTGGTGCTGCACAACGCTTCGGTAGAAGGAGTCTTTTTCCGGGACCCGTACATCACGAAAAACAGGCCGAAGTCGATTTTGTGTTCGCCACTTTGGCAGCAGGGCAAAATGATCGGCGTCATCTACCTGGAAAACAACGAAACGACACACGTTTTCAACGAAAAACGTTCAGAGCCGCTGCGACTCATTTTCTCGCAAATGGCGATCTTTATTGAAAATGCCCGGCTGTATCATCAATTGGAGCAGTGGAACCAGTCGCTGGAGATGATCGTCGCCGAACGAACGAGGGAGATTCAATCGCTTTTGCAGGCGAACAAAAATTTGCTGAACAACGCAGGCCAAGGCTTCCTGTCGTTCTCCAAAAATCTGCTGGTCCATTCCGAATACAGCCGCGAATGCTTGCGGATGTTCGGCAGAGAGCTGGCCGGCGAATCGGTGGCAAGTCTTTTGTACCCGAACCGTCCGGACAAGCAAGTGTTTGTCGAGTCTCTTCTGGAAAAGTATTTTGAGACGAAGGATCAGGGGCAAAAAGAGCTTTATTTGAGCCTCTTCCCTACGGAAATCTGCATCAACCAGCTGCCGTTGAAGCTGGAGTGCAAGCCTATCCAAGGGGATCGGCGCGATTCGCCAGAGGGCCTGATGCTGATTTTGACCGATATGAGCGAGCAAAGAGCGCTGGAGTGCAAAATGGAGCAGGAGTGGCAGAAGCTGAACATGATTGTGACCGTGGCGACCAGCCTGCCTCTTTTCCAAAAAGCATATCGTTCCTTCACTTCCTTCTTTGCGGGAGGCTGGAAAACGCTGTTTGGCACGGGCACGGACCTGTCTGACAGCCTGCTCAAGCTGGCGGAACAAATCCATCAATTCAAAGGGGATTTTAGCCAATTCCATATGATCCACACTCCCCAAAAGCTGCACGATTTGGAAACGTGGCTGATGGATCGGGACCTGCAGCAGGAGTGGCTCACAGACGGGGATTTCCAGAGCCAGCTGCCAGTCGCACAAGTCCAGGCTGCCATGCAGCAAGACCTGGAGATTATCCGCAACAAGTTGGGGAACAGTTTTTTGGAGAATGGCGACGGAGAGATGACGATTTCCAGGGACAGGTGGGAGCGTTTTGTAGAAAAGGTGAGCAGCTTGTTGCCTGACAGCTCTGCCGCCCGGCTCGACCAATGCATTCGCGAGCTGTACCAGCGTCCGATCAAGGAAATGATGGTGCGCTATCAGGAGTATGTCGAAGAGCTTGCCCAGCGTCTGCACAAAACGATCCATCCGCTTCAGTTGGAAGCAGAGGAGATTTTGGTCGACCCTGAGCGCTTTGAGCCGTTTGTAGGCAGCCTGCTGCATGTTTTCTCCAATGCAATCGTCCACGCCATAGAGCCGGAAAGCGAACGGCTGGCGCAGGGCAAAGAAAGCAGGGGGACCATCCACTGTCGGATTTGGCAGGAGGAGGCCGCGCTTTTGATCGCCATCGAAGATGACGGACGAGGGATCGATTTCGACAAGCTCAAGCAGCAAGCGATTGAACAGGGCTGGCGGCCGGAGAGCAGCGACGAAGAGGAAGCTGGCTTCCTGTTTTACGGGCAGGTCAGTATCAAGGAAGAAGCCGACATCTATTCAGGCAGAGGCTTGGGACTGCCGATTGTCAAACATGAGTTGGAAAAATTGCAGGGGACTGTAAGCGTAGTCTCCCGGACCGGACAAGGCAGCCGCTTTCTTTTCCGGATTCCGCTGGAAGACAGGCTTCTGCAACCCATATAGCAGCAATGAAAAAACTGAGGCGCGAGCATGCCCTCAGTTTTTTTTGTGCGCTGCGGCTGACTGTTCAGAGAGCGTTTTGAATAGAATCCAAAAGACGCTCTTCATCAATCGGCTTCGTGATATAGTGACGCGCTCCCGCATTGATTGCTTCAAAGACCAAATGCTTTAAACCGTAGGTGCTAATCATGATGATATAGGCATTGGGGAATTCGCTGATAATTTTTTTGACCGTGTCGATACCGTTCATGCCAGGCATGTTGATATCCATCATGACTACATCAGGTTGGTGAGTCTTGTATTGCTGATACGCGTCTAGTCCGTTCGCCGCTTCTGCAATGACTTGATGGCCAGCCCGTTGAAGGATGATTCTTATGTATTCTCGGACAACAATCGAGTCATCTGCGATAAGTATGCGAGCCATAAAACCTCCTGTGTGTCGAAGCGGTGTAAAAGTGTTTTGCAGTGTTGTGGTTCTGCCTACTTTAACCATACATGGTTAGGAAAATAGTCGCAATCCCATTATTGGAAAATTTGAGCGATCGTTAACAAGAACGTCACAAATCAGTCAACAGTGATTCCTTGACGGCACGAATGACCCGTGAAAGCCAATGGGTAGCCGAAATACATTCTTCCCTGATCGATATGGTCAAAAGCGCGGGCATTGTTTCAAAGAATATTAGACGGAAAATTCGAACTTTTGTCAATCCGGAGAAATTTAGCCGACTAATGAAAAAATACTTTCATCCGCGATCAAGACGTGCTACTATAACAAAGGAGCTGCAAATGAGAATGAATCTCTTTATTATTGAGAATGAATTGCTTTCTCATTTGCGAAAATAAATGCAACGCACCATTCACGTGAACAAAGAGAAGAGTAGGGAAGCGATGAAAAAAAGATATTTGGTTGTGGCGCTGATTCTGCTATCAATGGTATCCCTGTTTATCGGCGTGAAGGACATTTCGCCTCTGGAGCTGTTCAATCTCAGCGACGACAAGGTACAGGTGATGTGGATCAGCAGGATTCCCCGTTTGGTTAGCATCATCATCGCCGGTGTCAGCATGAGCGTGGTCGGTCTTATCATGCAGCAGCTGACCCGCAATAAATTCGTCTCGCCTACGACAGCGGGTACCGAAGACTCTGTCCGCTTCGGGATTCTCATCTCGATGCTCGTGTTTGTCGACGCTTCTGTATGGGTGAGGCTGCTCGTGGCATTCGTTTTCGCCTTGCTTGGAACGTTTGTCTTCATGAAGATTCTCGACAGAGTGAAGTACAAGGACTCGATCTTCATTCCGCTGGTCGGGTTGATGTTCGGCAATATCGTCGGCTCGATCACGACGTTTTTCGCCTACAAACACGATCTGATCCAAAACATGTCGGCCTGGCTGCACGGCGATTTTTCCTCCATCATGAGGGGAAACTATGAGCTTTTATACATAAGCATTCCGTTGGTAGTCATTGCGTACCTGTTTGCCAACAAATTTACAATCGCAGGGATGGGCGAGGAATTTGCCATCAACCTTGGGCTGAATTACAAGCAAGTCGTCAATATCGGCCTGGCGATTGTCGCGATGGTTTCGTCCGTCGTCATCCTCACAGTGGGCACGATCCCGTTTTTGGGGCTTATTATTCCCAATATTGTGACGCTTTATCTGGGTGACAATCTGAAAAAAAGCTTGGCCCATACCGCCTTGCTGGGCGCGGTGTTCGTCCTCTGCTGCGATATTTTGGGACGCCTCATCATCTTCCCGTACGAAATTTCGATCGGTTTGATGGTCGGGGTAGTGGGCAGCGGTATATTCGTGTACTTACTCATGAGAAGAAAGGCATATGAACGATGAAAGCTAAGATTGGTGGCATGGCGATAGTCGCCGTTGCTCTGATAGCCGTATTCATGCTGATTGACGCTGGAGGCAACTGGGATTACGTGCTTCCCCGGCGGGCGAAAAAAATTCTCGCCATCATCTTGACCGGGTGCATCATCGCATTCTCGACAATGGTCTTCCAGACGATTACCAACAACCGCATCTTGACGCCCAGCATCATCGGCCTTGATTCCCTTTACATGTTCATTCAGACGTTCGTCATTTTCGTGTTTGGCTCTACGCACATGACGATCATGAACAAAAATGTCAACTTTCTCATCTCGACAGCCTTGATGGTTTTGTTTGCCGGGGTGCTGTACAAATTCCTGTTTAAACGGGAAGGCCAAAACATCTACTTCCTGCTGTTGATCGGGCTGATCTTCGGCACGCTGTTCGGCAGTCTGTCGACGTTCATGCAAGTGTTGATCGACCCGAATGAATTTCAGATCGTACAGGATAAAATGTTCGCCAGCTTCAACAATGTGAACACAGACCTGCTGATTCTCAGCTTTGTGCTGGTGATCGCGATCGGGATCTACTTCTGGCGCTACACCAAATATTTGGATGTGCTGTCGCTGGGGCGCGATCAGGCGATCAACCTGGGGATTCCTTACGATTTTGTCGTCAAACGTTTCCTGATCGTGATTGCGATTCTGGTGTCGATTGCGACCGCACTGGTTGGGCCGATCACCTTCCTTGGGCTTTTGGTGGCGAACCTGGCTCATCAGTTCATGAAGACGTATCAGCACAAGTTTTTGCTGGCAGGCTCGGCGCTAATCAGCGTCGTGGCGCTGGTAGGCGGTCTTTTGATCGTAGAGCGCGTGTTTACGTTCTCGACGACGCTCAGTGTGATCGTCAACTTTATCGGTGGGGTTTACTTCATCTATCTTCTGTTAAAGGAGAATAAAGCGTGATAGAAGTCCGGAACGTCTCAAAACAGTATGGGAACAAAAACGTCGTGGAAAACGTCTCGGTGAAGATTGCCAAAGGAAAAATCACGTCTTTTATCGGGCCGAACGGGGCCGGAAAAAGTACGCTTCTGTCCATGATTAGCCGTCTGTTGACGAAGGATCAGGGCGAGGTATTGATTGAGGGGCAGGAGATCGGGCAGTACAAAAGCAACGACCTGGCCAAAAAAATCTCGATTCTCAAGCAGTCCAACCACATAACTGTTCGCCTGACGATTCGCGAGCTGGTCAGCTTCGGGCGCTTCCCGTACTCGCAAGGCAATCTGACCAAAGAGGATTGGAAGTATGTAGACGAAGCGATCCGTTACCTGGAATTGACGGACATTCAGCACAAATACCTCGACCAGTTGAGCGGCGGACAGCGGCAACGGGCGTACATTGCCATGGTTGTCGCGCAAAACACGGAGTATGTGCTCCTCGATGAGCCGCTGAACAACCTGGACATGAAGCATTCGGTCCAGATCATGAAGGTGCTGCGCCGCCTCGTCGACGAGATGGGCAAAACGGTCGTGATCGTCATTCACGACATCAACTTTGCTTCCTGCTACTCGGACTATATCGTGGCGCTCAAGGATGGCAAGGTCGTGAAGGAAGGCACTACCGACGAGATCATCGACCCGCAAATCCTGAAGGATGTATACGATATGGACATTCATATTGAAGACATCGAGCAAAACAAAATATGCGTGTACTTCGCGTAAAGCTTTTCTTCCCTTTCGATAAAATTATTTTGATAGTGTGCAGAGGGATTTCCAAAGCAGCTATCAATAATTTTATATATATTAAAAATTTTAGAGGTGAGAGAAATGAACAAAAAACTCCTTATGCTGTTCATGGCCGTACTGTTGGCAGTCTTTACAGCAGCATGCGGTTCCAATAGTGCTGCTCCTTCCCAAACGCCGGAGGCTTCCAACGGCGCTGCGAATGAATCCGAAGAAATTACCGTCAAACATAAACTGGGCGAGGCCAAACTGAAAAAGAACCCGCAAAACGTAGTCGTCTTTGACTTTGGCGTGCTCGATTCCCTGGACAAACTGGGTATTGAAGTGAAAGGGGTAGCGCAAGCCAGCATTCCTCCTTACCTGGAAAAATTCAAAGATGCGAAATACACCAACATCGGCAGCTTGAAAGAGCCTGACTTTGAAAAAATCAACGCGATGAAACCGGAAGTCATCTTCATCTCCGGCCGTCAACAAGAGGCGTATGAAGAGTTGAACAAAATTGCTCCAACCATCTTCATGGGCGTAGATACGGCGAAGTACATGGAGTCTTTCACCGAGAACATGAAAACGCTCGGCACCATCTTCGGCAAAGAAGCGCAAGTAGAGGAAGAACTGGCGAAAATCAACGATTCCATCAAGCAACTGAATGAAAAGGCGACTGCAAGCGGCAAAAACGCGCTGATCGTTCTGGTGAACGAAGGCAAGCTGAGCGCTTACGGTCCTGGTTCCCGCTTCGGTATCCTGCATGACGTGTTTGGTTTTGCTGCCGTAGACAAAAACATTGAAGTATCTACACACGGACAAAGCGTATCGGCTGAGTACGTGGTAGAAAAAAACCCTGACTACCTGTTTGTCGTAGACCGTGGCGTAATCAATGGAAACGAGGGTGCTTCTGCTGCGGCAAAAGAAGCGGTGGAAAACGAACTGATGAAAAACACAAAAGCATTCAAAAACGGCAACATCATTTACCTGGATGCAAACTACTGGTACCTGTCCGGTGGCGGATTGGTGTCTACCGCTAACATGGCAGACGAAATCCTGCAAAAAATCAAGTGGTAATCAGCATCGTTGACGGATTGGCGACAGCCTGGGGCATAGCAAGCCTTGGGCTGTCTTTGCTTCTTCGCATAAAAAAGCCATTCTCCATTGGGGCAATCAGGAGAATGGCTTGTGTTATCTTATGAAGGTTTGAACTAACGAGTGCCGACCAGCTTGCGTTCTTCTTCCTGTTCTTGCACCGCCTGGGCGGCTGTTTGAACCGGGCTGGATGCAGGCTGCCTGTTTTCAACCGCATGGCTCAGCTCATAAGGGAGACAAAGCGGTACGCCTGTGCGCGGGTCAGTCAAAATGTCTGCTTCGATATTGAATACTTTGCGCAGCATCTCAGGGGTCATGACTTCTGCAGGAGTGCCTTCTGCCATGACGGTGCCGCGGGAGATCGCCACCATATGCTGGGCGTAGCGGGTGGCGTGGTTCAGATCGTGGACGACCATGACGATCGTGCGTTTTTCTTCCTCGTTCAGCTTTTGCAGCAGCTTGAGCACTTCCAGCTGGTGCGCCATATCGAGGAAGGTCGTCGGCTCATCCAAAAACAGGATGTCGGTTCCTTGCGCAAGTGCCATGGCGATCCAGGCGCGCTGGCGCTGACCGCCGGAGAGCTGATCGACAGGCCGGTCGTAGAAGTCGCTCATGCCCGTCATGGAAATGGCCCACTGAACGATTTCCTTGTCTTCCTTGGTCAGGGAACCGAAGCCTTTTTGATGCGGGAAGCGGCCGTAGGTAACAAGCTCAGACACAGTCAATCCGTCGGGAGCAGTAGGGTTCTGCGGAAGTATCGCCAGCTGCTTGGCGACTTCTTTTGTCGATTGCTGATGGATAGACTTCCCGTCCAAAAATACCTGTCCGCCTGACGGCTTCATGATCCGGGCCAATGTTTTGAGAATCGTTGATTTGCCCGAGCCGTTTGCGCCGACCAGCGCGGTGATTTTGCCGGAAGGGATGCTGATATTCAGGTTTTTGACAATGGAAAGTTCGCCGTAGCCGATGTCCAGATTTTGCGTGTACAAGCGTTGCACAATAGGCCAACTCCTTTGCAGGAAAGTATGTATGGTGTATATGGAAGCAAAAGCAGACAATGAGAATCATTTTCATTAAAGTATATAACGGAATGCAGGCAAATTCAATAGTTGATCGGTACCTGATCGCGTCATTCAGGCATGGAAAAAGCCAATCTGCTCGCAAATGAGCAAATTGGCTTGGCAGTCAGCCTCGGTACGTGACGTGGGCGATGATGCCTTCCTCGTCATCCAGTACCAGCTCGATCCCCGCGGAGTACGGGTTGAGCTGCATCTGTGTTTCCAGATAGAAGCGGATCGCTTCGATCAGGTTGATCTCGATAAACACTTGCTTGCGGCCGTTGGCGTATACTTCGGCGGAAAAGCCGTAGTCTTCGTCCCACATCAGTTCAACCTCTACGTCCTGCGGTTGAATTTGCTTCTTGCTCGCCACATGCAGGCAGATGGCGTTGATGAGCAATTGCTCGGAAAAAGTTATCTTTTCCATGCGTTCAGTTCCTGCTTCTTCGCGCGTTGCGTTTTGAAGTAGACGAAGATTTTGCGGATCAGGACGATCACGGCCACAATCGCCAGCATGTTAATCAGGAAGCCAAAGATCGCGCCCAAAGCTCCCATGTCGCCAAACAGGCTGCCAAACAGCAAGCCGGCCAGTCCACCGACGAGCAGGCCTTTCATGAAGCCGCCGCTGCTTTTGGTTGGAGCAGCAGTTGCTGGTGTATTGGTTGTCGTGCTTTTATTGGTAGAGGCATTTACATTCGAATCGGCTTTGGTTGGCGTTTGCGTGTTCGTTGGAGCTGTATTGGAATTGAACGATTTTTTGCCAGACTTATAGCCTTTTGCATCGGCATGATCTGCGAATCCGCCAGGAGCGAGTACGAGCATGACGGCGACCAAAAGCATGATGAGTTTTTTCATGTGATTGAAGTAGCTCCTTTCTATTTATTAAGTTACATATAAGTCTACATGAATATTTAAAGCTTTTCCACCAAACATTCGGTGAACATTGCTGGATGGCAGAAGAAAACAAGACGCGGGCCCTTGACGTCCGGCAGGATTGCGCAGTCCTTTACTAAGGCGTCATGAGTGTTTAAAGTTGTAGAAAGAGGAAAAAACAGGGGGCGATACGCGTTGGAGAGCGCTGTAATAAAGAAAAAAGTCATTCTTGATGTCGATACCGGAATTGATGACGCGCTGGGTGTGATTTTGGCGATCAAGAGCGGTCAATGTGAATTGATCGGAATCACTACCGTAAACGGCAACGTATCTCTTGGAAAAGCGACAGAGAATACGTGCAAAATTCTCGACTTCCTGCAAGCGGGAGCGACGATTCCCGTCATTTGCGGAGCTTCCCGGCCGCTTTTGCGCCCGTTGTTTTTCGAGCATCGCATTCATGGCGAGGACGGGCTTGGCGGAGCTTTGCGGGATGCAAAGGTGCTGACGCAGCCGCGGGACGGCTTTGCGCCCGATTTCATCTGCGAGCAAGTGCTGGCTCGTCCTGGGGAAGTTACGCTGGTCATGACAGGGCCGCTGACGAATCTGGCTCTGGCGGTCAAAAAGTGCCCCGAGCTGGTCAAGCATGTAAAGGAAGTCATTTTTATGGGCGGGGTAGTGAACGGGCACGGAAATGTAACCCCGGTGGCGGAGTACAACATGTACGTCGATCCGGAAGCCGCCAAGGTAGTGTTTCACGCCGGATTTCCGCAATTGACATTGGTCGGGCTGGATGTGACACGGCGAGTCCTGCTTACCGAAGAGCATATCGACGAACTGGGCGATACGCCCATCGGCCGCTACGTGAGGCAAAGCACGTCCGATTACATGGACCGCTCCTTGGAACGCAACGGCGTGCGCGCCTGCGCCATGCACGATCCACTGGCGGTTGCAGTTGCGCTGGACCGCTCGCTGGTAAAGACGCAAAGGCTGTACGTCGATATGGAAACGAGAAGCGAGCTATGTGACGGGCAAACGGTTTGCGACTTTCAGAACCGCCTGAAAAAGGAACCGAACATGAACGTCTGTCTGGACGTAGATACAGAAGCGTTCTTCACGCTTTTTCTCGGGGCATTGAAAGCTTGATGCTGTTCAGCCGAGCAGCGTGAGGAACGGCGTTATATCTGCCTCTGCCGCAAGAGAGTCAACCGTGCTCGCCAACCGCTCGGCAAGCGTGGGAGCGGCTGTCAGCACGTCAGCGAGCTTTTGCTGCACCTCTTTTGCTGTGAGCGCATTGCCCGGAGCGCCGCGCGGACGATCTACACGCTCGCGATACACCTGCCCGGCTTTTGTCGTGATTTCGACGATGGTAAAGCGCCCCTTGGGCACCGCTTCCAGCACAGGCGTAATCTCGCTGTCGTAGGCCCGCTGTACACGCGGCAAAAAGGCGAGAATGTCCCGGTCAATCGGCGCTGCCGTGAAGCTTTCCAAAGACAGTGAGCGTCTGTGCAAAGCGAGGCTGACCACGTACTCGACGCTGAAGCGCCCTTGCTCGCCCGTGCGCGGCTCTTTCTCGACGAGCGCCGCGTCTCCTTTGGGCGGAAAAATGATGCGAACCGCCGCAAGCTCATCCGGCGTGAAAGTGTGGCGTGCCGCCAGGCGAACCGCCGCGTCCGCAGCGTGATGGGCAGCAGAGCAAAACGGATAAATTTTGAACCAGAGCCCAGGCGAGACGATTCGCCAGGAGGCGCCCCAGTCTTGCAGCAGCACGGAGTTTGCCAACTCTGGATCTCCGTAGACGGCAAAAAAGCCGTGTTTTCCATCCAGCGCCTGCGAGCTGCCGCCGAAGTCTGCTTCCGCCAGTCTGACGGCAAGCAAGGCAGACTGGGCGGCGAGTCCGGCGTGCAGCGGCTTTGTTTCCGTGCCGAATTGCGCGCGCAATCCGCTCGCCTGGGTGGCGGCAAAGCCGATTGCTTTTTGCAACTGTTCGGCAGAAAAGCCTTTGGCGTAGCCTGCCGCAACGGCGGCTGCGATCACTCCGAGCGTAGATGTATTGTGCCAGCCTTTGAGGTAATGGGCGTCCCCAATCGCGCGCCCGAGCCGGGCCATGACTTCGACGCCGATGACATAGGCGGCGAGAAACCGCTGGCCGCTGACGGAAGAGACGGCGGCAACGGAGAGCAGCGCAGGCAAAATGACTGTGCTGGGATGGCCGCGCACATCGGAATGCACGTCGTCAAAATCGAGCGCGTGCCCGATGTAGCCGTTCAGCAGGGCTGCCGCAAGAAAGCTCGCCTTGCGCTGTTGCCCGATGACAGGCACTTGGGCGCGGCCGCCTTCTGCTTCGGCAATGCTCCACAGCTTCACCAGGCCCGCATCCTCGCGCGCGGCCAAGCTGGCAGCCAGGAAGTCCAGGATTCCCAGCCGCGCTGCTGCCATGGCGGCAGTGTCTTTTTCCGGGTGAGAAGAAACGACGAGATCAGCCAGCTCTTTTGTCAGCTGTCTGTCTCGTCCTGTGCTCGCATATACATGTGTCACGGGAGGGCCACTTCCTTTCCTGGCCTACGAAATGAAGGAGGCCGGGGCGCTTATTTGCTGCAAAAACCGCTGCGTGCGCGGGTTTTGCGGGCGGTCAAACAATTCATCGGGGGTTCCTTGCTCGACGATTTTGCCATCCGCCATGAAAATGATGCGGTCGGCCACCTGGCGGGCAAATGCCATCTCATGGGTGACGATCAGCATGGTCGTGCGCTTTTCCGCAATCGCCTTGATGACCTGCAAGACTTCCGCCACCAGCTCGGGGTCGAGCGCGGAGGTCGGCTCATCGAGCAAAATCGCATGCGGGTCGACAGCGAGCGCACGGGCGATGGCAACGCGCTGCTGCTGGCCCCCTGACAAGGTGATCGGGTAGCTGTCGGCTTTGTGCGCCAGACCGACCTGCTCCAGAAGCGCCCTGCCGATTTTGTCCGCTTCGCTTTGCTTCATCTTTTTCGTAATGATGAGCGATTCCGTGACGTTTTGCAGCGCTGTCCGGTTTTTGAACAGGTTGTAGTTTTGAAAAACCATCGCGGTCTGCTGGCGCAGGTGGTGCGCTTGCTTGCGCGAGTATTTCGGTGCGTCCAGTGTGGCCTGCCCGATTTCGATTCGTCCGGCGTCCGGGCTTTCCAGCAGGTTGAGGCAGCGCAAAAGCGTCGATTTTCCTGAGCCGGAAGGTCCGATGATGGCCACGACCTCGCCCTGCGCCACTTCGATGTCGATGCCGTCGAGCACGACCAGATCGTTAAACTGCTTGCGCAGATTCGTTACTTTTATCATGGCAATCCCTCGCTAGTTTTTATATGGCTTGCTCAGTCGTTTTTCCAGCCATTCCTGCAGGAGACTGTAGACAATCGTCAACGCCCAGTACACAATCGCGACGGCAAGGTAGATTTCAAAAAACTTCAACGACGCGGACGCCATCATTTTTCCTTGGGCAAACAGCTCGGCAACCCCGAGCGTAAAAGCCAGGGACGTTTCCTTCACCAGCCCGATAAACGTATTGCCCGAGGCGGGGATCGCGTTGCGCGCCGCTTGCGGAAGAATGATGCGGCGGTACGCCTGGGCCTTGGTCATGCCGACAGCCAGACACGCCTCCAGCTGTCCGTTGTCGACAGAGTCCAGGGCTGCGCGGAAAATCTCCGCCAAATAGGCCGAATTTTTGATGCTTAGGCCAATAATCGCTGCCGTCAAGGCATTCATCGCGCTAAACGACGGGAAAAGCTGCGGCAAGCCGTAGTAGATCAGAAACAGCTGAACGAGCGTAGGCGTGGCGCGAAAAAAGGAAATGTACACGTTGGCAAGCTGATAGAGCACGGGTACCCGGTTTTTCGTGACGAGAGCGAGCAAAAGCCCAATGGCGATGGCGAAAATCATTGCGACGACGGCCATCACCAAAGTGAGCGGCAAATATTTGAGCAAGGTAGGGAAAACCTCTAGCATGTATTTCCCGTCAAAATTCATCGTGCACCCACCGCCTATTTCTGGATTGGCGCCGTAACATCAGCCTTGAAGTATTTTTCCGACAGCTGTTTCAGAGTGCCGTTGTCGCGCAGTTCGGTCAGCACCTTGTCAAACTCTGTGCGCAGTTGATCGTGTTTCTCGTCTTTCGGGAACGGGAAGGCCACTTCTTCATACGTGAACGGATCTCCGGCCAGCTTCAGCGGCAGCCCGGTTTTTTCGATCTGCGCCAAAAGTACGCTGCGTCCATTGATGTAGGCGTCGATCCGGCCGTAGGCGACGTCGTTGAGCGTGCCTTCTTGCGTCTCGTAGGTGCGGATGTTGATTTCGTTGTTCGGGTCTTGTTTTTGCAGGTTTTTCGTATGATTCGAGCCGAGTACCGCTCCGACGGTTTTTCCTTTCAGATCGGCGACGGAATGGATGTCGTTGTTGTCGTTTTTCACGATGATTTGTGTCCCGGCGTAGGCGTAGGTCTGGGAAAAGTTGAACTTCTGCTTGCGTTCATCGGTCACGGCTACCTGGTTGGCAACCGTATCGATTCGGCCTGTTTCGAGCTGGCCCATCACGCCGCTGAACTCGGCCAGGTGCCATTCGATTTTATAGCCGAGCTTCGCGGCGATTGTCTCTGCGACTTCGACGTCAAAGCCCTGCAGCTTTTCCCCTTCCTTGTAAGCGAACGGGTAGCTCTGTCCTGTCGCGCCTACGCGTAAAACTTTTTCCTCCTGAGCGCCTGATGCAGCCTGGTCGCCGCCATTGCCGCAGGCGGCAAGCAGCAGGGAGAGGCCGAGTGTAATCGCGAGAATGTCTTTATGTTTTTTCATGTGAATCTCTCCTATCCGTTGTTTTTTAGGGGGTGCTGTGCCGCGTGAGCTAGGGCAGTGGCGTGTGCAGCTCTTTGCGGAAAAAAATCGTTGTGTGGCCGCGCCCGAGATCAGCTGCTCCGGCACGGACATAGCCTCTTCGTTCATACATGGCAGACAGCCACGGATGCTTGTCGGCCGTGCCGAGCGATACGGCAGGGGCCTTCAGCGTATCCCGGACGATGCTTTCCTCTACCCATGTCAGCAGGGCGGAGCCGACGCCTTTTTTGCCGATGTCTGGATCGACAGCAAACCACCAGATATGCGGCAGGCCGAACGGTCCGGGTTGTGGCCCCCAAGGCATGCGCAGGGAAACGGTCGCCCGAATCCGTCCGGCTTCCTCCAGAACGTAGCAGGCGTTGTTGTGAATATTTTTCTGGACAAGTGCCAGATCGGCTGTGGCTGCGGCAAAATGAATGCCCAGCTCGCGGATCGGTGCATAGGCTCGCAGCGTCAGGTCAAGCAGTTGTTCTGCATCGTCAGCGGTTGCCAGACGGTAAATGGTTGTCATGTTGTCTCCCTCGCACTTCTCGCGGCAAACGAGTCCAGGCGATGTGTTTGTCGGCATCGGCTGGCCGTTTGCGGCGTTTTAGCTGGATGCGTGTGTCCCGGCGGCTTGCCGATTCGTATAACGATTGACGGGGCGCTTCAAGCCAAGATGCTCGCGCAGCGTATTACCTTCGTATTCGGTGCGGAACAGTCCGCGCTGCTGGAGAATCGGTACGACCTCATCGACGAACACGTCCAGGCCCTCTGGCAAAAGAGGCGGCATCAGATTGAAGCCGTCGCAACCGCCTTGCAGCAGCCATTCCTCCATCTTGTCCGCCAGCTGCTGTGGCGTTCCGACAAAGATGTGGTGGCCGCGTGAACCGGCGATGTACTGATAAAGCTGGCGAATGGTCAGCTTTTCCCGACGCGCCAGGTTCAGCACCAGCTCAAAGCGGCTTTTTACACTGTTCGTCTCGGGAATGTCGACGTCGGGCAGCGGACCGTCGAGCGGATACGGTGTCAGATCGAACCCCCCGAGATAGCTGGAGAGAATTTTCAACCCGACGGAGGGCAAAATCAGCTCTTGCAGCTCCCGGAATTTGGCCTGTGCGGCTTCCTCCGTGTCGCCGAGAACCGGGAAGATGCCCGGCATGATGTGCACCTCGTCAGGAGAGCGGCCATAGGAAACGACTTTTGCCTTCACGCTTTGGTAAAAAGCTTGGGCGTCCGGCAGGTTGTTTTGCGCCGTGAAAATGACCTCGGCGGTTTTTGCGGCCAGATGCTGACCTGGCTCGGAGGAGCCTGCCTGAATGATAACGGGATGTCCCTGCGGCGGTCGGGCTACGTTTAACGGCCCGCGAACGGAAAAGAACTCGCCGTGATGCTGCAGCTCATGCAGCATGGCCGGATCGAAAAAAACGCCTGTTTCCTGCTCGCGAATGAGGGCGTCGTCTTCCCAGGAGTCCCACAGTCCTTTCACGA
Source organism: Brevibacillus gelatini (assembly GCF_003710935.1). Lineage (GTDB taxonomy): Bacteria > Bacillota > Bacilli > Brevibacillales > Brevibacillaceae > Brevibacillus > Brevibacillus gelatini. The sequence continues at coordinate 5,869 of NZ_RHHS01000025.1, read as the reverse complement.
CCTCGACGAATTCCTCTGCACGCCGATAGCGGAGGCTGTGTTCGGGATGCTTTTCTCCGCTAAAGTTCAAGGCCGTAGATTCGATGGAGGAGGTGACGACATTCCACGCTGCACGACCGTTGCTGATATGATCGAGCGATGCGAACTGGCGGGCGATGTGAAAAGGCTCGCTGTACGTCGTGGACGCCGTGGCGGCCAGGCCGATTTTCGCAGTAACGGCGGCCAGGGCAGAAAGCAGCGTGAAAGGCTCAAAGCGTGCCAGCACGTTCGGATGGGAGTCCGGGCTGATCGACAGGCTGTCTGCGAGAAACAGCATATCCAGCTTCCCGCGTTCGGCTGTTTTCGCCAATTTTTGAAAGTAGGCGAGGTTCATGCTGCCATCGGTTTGCGCATGAGGGTGACGCCAGGAGGCGACATGATGACCGGTGCCGGCGAGAAAAACGCCGATTTTCAAATGTTTGGGGGCCTGTGCCATGTCCTTCTACGCTCCTTTGGTTGTCGGGTAGGAATTAAATCTTATAATTCCAATTTAATTAGTCGGTATTTATAGTTTTACACTATACGCCTCTTTACGCCCAATTGTCAATGTATATTGAAAATTAGTAACAGTATGTTTTCCGTCACGCTGCTTCGATTTTCTTATGTCTATACGGTCTTTTTGTGCTAAAGTGCATAGAGAAGCTTTTTGCATTGCTTTTCAAAACGTTTTTACATTATTTTTCACCTATATATTTCTAATGTAAATGAGGAAGAACAATCATGCATGAGACCTATTCGTTAAAAGAAAAGTGGCGGCAGTTTCTGATGGTGCTGCTGCCGATCTTAATATCGCAGTTGGCGCTGTTTTCCATGACCTTTGCCGATACGATCATGTCCGGGCACGCCAGTCCGACCGACCTGGCCGGGGTGGCAATCGGGGCCAGTCTGTGGACGCCTGTGCAAGCAGGCCTGACAGGCATTCTCATGGCGGTGATGCCGATGGTTGCGCAAATGATCGGGGCGCAGCGCAAGGACCAGGTGCCGTACACGGTCATGCAGGCGCTGTATCTGGGCGTGGCGATTGCCATCGGGGTGATGGTCGTCGGCGGCTTGGCGCTTGATCCGGTATTGAACAGCATGCAGCTCGAAAACGATGTCAGACACATCGCCCGCGGCTTCCTGCATGCGATTGCCATCGGAATTGTGCCCTTGTTCCTCAACACGGTCATTCGCTGCTTTATCGACGCGCTGGGCGAGACGAGAATCACCATGTTGATTACCCTGCTCTCGCTGCCGATCAACGTCGTGCTGAACTACGCCCTGATTTTCGGCAACTTCGGCTTGCCGCGCCTGGGCGGGATTGGAGCGGGCTACGCCTCTGCCCTGACTTACTGGTGCATTTTGCTGATTAGCCTGTTTGTTGTGCGGCGCGTGCAGCCCTTTACCGAATTCGGGCTGTTCAGCAAGTTTTACCGCGTCTCCATGAGCGCCTGGAAAGAACAGCTCAAGCTCGGCTTGCCAATCGGCTTTTCGATCTTTTTTGAAGTGAGCATTTTTGCCGCTGTTACCCTGCTCATGAGCGAGTACAGCACGATTACGATTGCGGCGCACCAGGCGGCCATGAACTTCGCGTCGTTCATTTACATGGTTCCGCTCAGCATCTCGATGGCTCTGACCATCGTGGTCGGATTCGAAGTAGGGGCGAAGCGGTTTCGCGACGCGAAGCAGTACAGCTATTTGGGCATCGGGATCGCCACTGGACTTGCCTTGCTGTTTGGAGTCGGCTTGCTGGTGTTCAACAGGCAGGTTGCCGGGTTTTATACGTCGGAAATCGAGGTTTTGGAGCTTACGCAGCACTTCCTGATGTACTCGATTCTGTTCCTGATCTCCGATGCGGTAGCAGCTCCGATCCAGGGAATTTTGCGCGGCTACAAGGACGTGACGGTCACGTTTATCGTCGCGCTGGTCTCGTACTGGGTCATCGGGCTGCCGCTTGGGTTCATTCTGGCGCAATACACTTCACTGGCTGCCTTTGGCTACTGGATCGGACTGATTTCAGGCTTGGCGGCGGGCGCGATCTTCCTGTTTGGCCGCCTCTTGTCCCTGCAAAACCGCATGATACGCAGCACCCAATAACCAAACATTGGCGGGAAATCTCTGGACGAGAGGTTTCCCGTTTGTTGCATGAAGACAGGAGGGCAAGCTTACACTACACTATAGGCAGTCCATGGAAAATTTCTCTCCTATTTTTCAAGGAGAGCGTATATACTTTCTAATAGAGTGATGGAAGAAAAGCTGACATTGAAGGAAAGGGGGAGGAGAGCGCATGACGTATGGTTTTTTGCTGAAGTTGGGGATCGCCATGTTTCTGGGCTTGCTGATCGGGATGGACCGACAGCTCAAACACAAGCCGCTTGGCGTGAAAACAAGCATGGTCATCTCAGTGGCGAGCTGCCTGATTACGATTGTGTCGATTGAATCGGTGCATCGGTTCTCCTTGCCTGGCCACACCAACATGGACCCGTTGCGCCTGGCTGCGCAAATTGTGAGCGGCGTCGGTTTTCTCGGAGCGGGCGTCATTTTGCGCAGAAGCAACGACGTGATCTCCGGCCTGACCACCGCTTCCATGGTCTGGGCTGCCTCTGGACTGGGCATTGCCGTAGGCGCGGGGTATTACTTTGAGGCGGTGACAGCGACCATCCTGATTATTTTGGCGATCAACCTGTTTCCGCTCATTCTCAAATGGATCGGCCCCGAATCATTGCGGCAGCGGGATTTGTCGATCAAGATGGTGGTCGAAGCAAGCGGTGATCTGGACAGCATTTTTAAACAGATCAAGCACATCGACTTGCAGGTGAAACGGGTCAAGGTCAAAGACCTGGACAACGGCCAGCAAAAGCTGGAAATGATGATAACCGCTTCGGAAAACACGTATACGACCGACATTTACAGCTTGCTGAAGGCTGTTGACCACGTGGTTTCTGTTGAGGTAGAGAGTAGATAATGGATGATCCCCTTTAGGTAGACGGTGGAAAAACCAAGTTAACGAGCTTGGATGATACACTGATACTTGAAGGGGATTTTTTTGGCTACAAGGGTAACTTCATGGGATTTTTGACCATTTACACAAAACTTTTTAGGCTATTCCCATTTATGACTTTTCGGTCTAAAAAGAATACGATAACTTGAAAAAGGAGGCCTTTGCATATACAGAGACTTGGGAAGGCGACTACTATTATGTAACGTCCACATGTAATATTAAAGATAGTGCCAAAATAAAAGTAATGGGACCCAAATATAAAGCCAAGATGGCTAGAAGCGAACCTTTTAGGAACAGATAGGAGTAAGTTTTTCCAATGCATATTAAATTACTGTTTCCTTTTTTACTCCCAATTCTTTTTGGTGTCTTGCTAGGTTGTCAAGCGGATACATCAACGAAGAAAAATAAGGAGATAATTATTGAAGATACAAAAGTTCCTGATGGACAATCTAAAGTAACGAAAGATAAAGAAGTGGAGTCAGTTACAGTACATGAGTCACCAAAAAATGTCTCTTTCCCTTCTGAAGCGGTAACATATCAATATAAAGTTACTTTTAAAGATGGGAAAAGTATATTTCCTCAAAAAAATGATGTCATTTTTGAATCGACTCTTGGTGATACCAGTATTGTGGCTATACGTTCCCCTGAAGGAGAAACGAATTATACCGTTTTTCTGTATGAGTACAATAATAATACCGAAAAATGGGTGATTGATGGTTTTTTAAGATTACAAGGTGGTACGGGGTTTAGTAATAAAGAGGGCTTAAATTTGCCAATGGATAAATTTAATGCATTAAATCTCGAAATACCGAAAAAAAACAAAAAAATTTGGGTATTTGCTAATGAAAAAGAGATAGTTGCCATTGCCGTATATAATCGCTTTCCTTTTGTTGAAACAAATAATCCTGAAAAAATTACTTTAACCAATAAGAATGAAGCATATGTTTTAAATAACAATTTTTTGTATTATTTGGATTCTGGAAAACTAATAGTTGTATCCGGAAATACTAGCAAGCAAAACATTATTAATCTAGCAAATTCTTTGCCTTCTGTTAATTCTGCCTTTTTCCCTAGCCCTAAAGAAAATTAAACAAAACAAACACTTGCAATGTTCTCCCAAAAGGCTCTCAACTTACTTCCGAACAAATTGCAAGTGAGCTACCATTTCTGGTGGTTGGTGTTTTAAAAAAGTCTTGTCATGCCTATTAAAACTCAAAGTAGTTGCACATTTTCACAATGGAGCCAGACCAAAAATCCAGTTATCCCCGTGCTAAGGTGTTGCTGGATTTTTATTTTGGAAACTTTCATCAACCAACTGTTCGTATACACTTCTTCCCTTATCCCTGATGCTCGTAACCGCGCTGAACCCGCATGTCGGCTACGAAAACGCTGCAGGCACTTGGGCCTCCAGCAGGGGGAGCCGAGACTGTCCGCCTCCGGAGAAAAAGGAAAACCGCGTCAAAAGCGGCGGATTAATTTCGAGGAAACCAAGCAAAGAGCCGCCCCAAAAATGCATCTAATGAAGTAATGCCTTTTTCCACTTTCTCCCTTACAATATTTGAGAAAAAAGGAATTTGATTCGTTGGACATTTCGCAAAATGAGTGGTTCGCTGTGAATGGAGGACGAGGTTGGGCCACAGATTTTCTGTTAGATGTCGCCAGGATCGAGATTGAGTTAAGGAGGCAGCATAATGTTACCTGATAAATCAAAGCTCGTTATTGCTTTATCACTTTTCTTAATCGGTTTCTTTCATTTCTCGATGAATGATAGCAGTGCGTTACAACAAAAAATTTCTATTTATCTAAATGGCGAAGAAGAAACCGATTGGGAGCCTCAATTCCTAAATGGGCGTGTGTATATACCAGTTAGGTTAATGGAATCTTTAGGATCTAAAGTAAGCTGGGATGCCACCAAACAGACAGTTACTATTAACGCTGATATTAAAATGATTGCCTCTATTCCAGAAGAGGATGTTTACTTATATGCTTTAAATAAAGAAAACAACTTCTATAAAGATTTAGTTGTCAGCAGCAAGGGAGTGAAAAAAGTTTACGAATGGAAAACAATTGAAAAGATTACAGATTTGCCTCAATTGTATTATGTGGATTTAAATAACGATCAGAAAAAAGAATTGGTTATTGTTTTAAGTGAAGGTCATGGAACAGGCTTTTCGGTCCAAAACATTCATATTGTGAATCCTGAAAACTTTACCGAGTATTCTATAGAAAATCCATTGGATATAGTGAAAAAACATGTTGCAACCAAGATAATATCTGATTCTGAAGTAGAAATAAAAATAGATGGAAAAGTTTCATCCCTAAATTTAAAGAATTCCTCTTTTCCAGAGAGAATTTCTGAAATCAGCTTTGAAAACATCATTAACTATCAGATCTTTGAAAACAAAATAATGGCCATCGTTGGTGTGGAAGGTGCTTATTTGCAGCATATAGGGTATCTAAAGATTGAATATCATTTTAAAGATGGCACGTATAAAATGAAAAATATTTCATTCTCCCAGAATTAACATGGGGAACTGGTTAAACTAATAAGGAGTGCCCCAAACTACCAAGAGTAGTATAGAGGCACTCCCTCCTACTAATTATCTTTATTTATAATTGAAAAACCAATGGTTCCCCAACTTAAGGATATCTATTGCATCGGGGGATTTAGGTTTATTAGGCAAGAAATATCGGCGATTACCAATCGGATTTGCCACAGTGCCCATATTCGAAGCGATATGAAGTGAATCCTTCCATGCTTGCGAATCTAACTTTGGCTTTCGTGCTCTTGACGTTGTCATACCCTCAAATTGACCTCTTTTCAATAATACCTCCCACTATAAAGTAATG
>NZ_RHHS01000024.1 GCF_003710935.1 Brevibacillus gelatini | reverse complement strand
GTTTTCAAAGAGCATTTTTTCGAACGTTCTATATCTTATCACGTTCGTTATTTACGAGTCAAGAACTTTTTTGTCGAAAGTTGTTATCTTTTCTCGTATTTTGTCACCGTTCTTAGCGGCAAGGAATAATCTATCACATCTAAAAACAGAATACAAGAGCTTTTTTCTAGTTTATCAAAAAAACTTCGGACAAAAAACAGAGCCTCCATAAACAAGAGGCTCCTGCTTCCTTTGCATAATAAAGCTTATTGCGCCGTGTATCCGCCATCAATTACGACGGCCTGGCCGGTGATGCCCTGCGCTTTCTTGCTCGCCAAAAACGCAGCGTAGTCGGCGATTTCCTGCACCTGCAGCAGTCGTTTTTGCGGAACCAATGGATAAATGACTTCTTCCATAACCTTTTCCAGCGGCACCTGTCGAGTTTTCGCCAGATCGGCCAACTGGTTTTGAACCAGCGGTGTGTCGACATAGCCTGGGCAGATCGCATTGACGGTTACACCGTCTGCTGCTCCCTCCAGCGCGGCCACCTTGGTCAAGCCGATTACCCCGTGCTTGGCACTGTTGTACGCAGCTTTCCCTGCAAAACCGATCAAGCCGTTGATGGAAGCCATGTTGATGATTCTCCCGTACTCCTGTTGTTTCATGACGGGAAAAGCGTGCTTGATCGCGATAAACGGCGCTGTCAGCATGATAGCGATCATCTGCTCGAACTTGGCCGTAGGAAACTCTTCAATCGGCGAGACAAACTGAAGACCTGCGTTGTTCACCAAAATATCGAGCTTGCCGAAAGTCTCCACGGCTTGTTGGATACTTTTTTGTATCTGTTCCTCGTTCGTAACATCGGCACTCAGGCTCATCGCCTCATAGCCTTCCGCTTGCAAGCGGGCAGAAGCTGCATCCGCAGCGTCCCGGTTCAAGTCCAGCAGCATGACTTTGGCTCCCTCTGCCGCAAACGTCCGGGCAATCTCCAGCCCGATCCCGCTCGCAGCTCCTGTTACCAATGCAACCTGGTCGTTCAATAGTTTCTCCATATGGTTTGTCTCCTCTCCGACATGCTGTCTATCTCCGTCCATACGCAACCTAGAAAATGGAAACAGCGAAGGCCAGTATGAATACGGCGGCTGTTTTCAAAACGGTGATGGCAAAAATGTCCTTGTACGACTGGCGATGCGTCAAGCCGGTGATGGCGAGCAGCGTGATGACCGCTCCGTTGTGCGGCAGCGTATCCATCCCGCCCGAAGCCATGGAAGCAATCCGGTGCAACAGCTCTGGACTGATTCCCGCGGCGTTGGCCATCTCCAGGTATTGCTTGCCCATGACCTCCAAGGCAATCGACATCCCGCCAGAGGCCGATCCGGTCACACCTGCCAGCACGTTTACGGCGACCGCTTCCGAGACAAGCGGATGGTTGCTCGCGCCCAAAATCCAGTCTTGAATCAGCTTGAAGCCAGGCAATGTTTTCACGACGTTTCCAAAGCCAACTTCGGACGCTGTATTGAAGATCGCCAGCAAAGCACCCATGGCTGCTGCGGTCAAACCGCTTGCCAGCTTTGTTTTGACCTGCTTTACGTTGATGAGCAGTGCTGCGATGATTCCCAAGCTAAGGGAAATAATCAGTGCCCAGGACGACACGACGTTTTTCACATTTTCAATTTTGAACGAGTCTTTGAGCATCGCAGCATCATACCAGCTTTCCACTGTCCAGATGCCACGGCTGAACAGGTAGTTGCCGACGAGCACGAGCGCCAGCGGAAGAATCGCTACCCAGATGTTCATGTACGTTTCGTTTTTGGACAATTCCGGCTCGTTCGAATGTCCTTCGCCATAGCCTTCTCCGGCAGCAGCCGCCTGCTTGCGTCTGCGCTCCAGCCACGTCATCCCGCCGACGAAAACGATGATCGCCCCGATCATCCCCACAACTGGAGCCGCGTAGGCGTCGGTACCGAAATACGTCGTCGGAATGATGTTTTGAATTTGCGGCGTTCCCGGTAAAGCATCCATCGTGTAGGTGAATGCCCCGAGCGCTATCGTTCCCGGAATGAGCCGTTTCGGGATGTTTGCTTCACGGAAAATCGCGGCAGCAAACGGGTAAACAGCAAAAGCGACGACGAACAGCGACACCCCGCCGTACGTCAAAATCGAACATGCCAGAACGACCGCCAAGATCGCGCGGTTCGAGCCAAGCGCTTTCACGATCGCATGCGCAATCGACGAAGCGGCACCGCTCAGCTCCATCACTTTTCCAAAAATCGCACCAAGCAGGAAGATAGGAAAAAATGATTTCACATAGTTGGCTGCGTTGGTCATGAATGTTTCCGTGTAGCTGGGCAAAAGCGCAATTCCCGACATCACGACTGCCAGCAGCGTAAAAATCGGGGCAAAGACGATCACAGGGTAGCCCCGGTACGCAAAAAACATCAACAGACCAAGCGCGATCACGATGGACAACACTTCAATAATCATACAATTCTCCTTTCAAATGGCCCTCCGCCTGGAGAGCATAGTGTGTGTACCCACCAAAAGAAATCGCTTACATTTCTTTTTGAGTTGCATGGATCGTGCCAATTTGAGCCAAACTCCGACAAATCGCAATCAGACGCGCTTTTGGCCAAACGGGCCGCAACAGCAAAATGATAGCGCTTGCAAAAACTTCCGGATTTCCGGAAAAACGCGTCCGCATTTATGGAATCTGGCAAAAATCACCGCAAAATTCATCTGATCGAAAAGTCAAAACCTTCTGCTACTACCCGTCTGCTCTCTTTTCGCTTTCCAGAAACGCGGAATCAAGCTAAATGCGCCAGCGCTCTCTCGATCAAAAAAGCCGGGACCACGGCTCGTCCACCGTGTCCCAGCTTCGAAAAGCACTGCCGCTATTTTTTCTGTTGATACTTCTCCCACTTTTCATAAAAGCTGGACTTGCTGATCTGCAAAAGCTTTGCCGCTTCCAGCTTGTTTCCCCCGGTCTGCTGCATCGCAAGCATAAGCGCTTCCCGCTCCGTCTCTTCCAGCAGCTGCCTGAGCGGCCGCAGCTCCCTGCCAGACGGTGAAGCAGCAGCAACTGGCACCACTTCATCAGAAGCCGGCAGCCAAATGTGCTCCTTTCTCAGCACATCGTCTTCCACCAGATGCAGCGCCCGCTCCAGCACATTTCGCAACTCCCGCACATTTCCCGGCCAGGAGTAGCCGCGCAGCACAGGCCACACGTCCTCGTCGATCACCTTGACCGTGACACCTGTAGACTCGCTGAGCTGTTTGAGCAGGTTGGAAACAAGCTCCGGCAAATCTTCCAGCCGCTCTCGCAACGGAGGAATCGACAGAGTGACTACGTTCAGGCGGTAGTACAGGTCGGCGCGAAACTTTCCTTCCTTGATGCGCTGCAGCAAATCCAGGTTGGTAGAGGCGATAACCCGCACGTCAATCGGCGTCGTCCGCACAGCCCCGACCCGCTCCACCTCTTTTTCCTGCAACACCCGCAGCAGCTTGGCTTGCAGCGGCAGCGGCATGTCTCCGATCTCGTCCAGAAGGATCGTCCCGTGATTGGCCAGCTCAAACTTGCCTTTTTTCCCGCGGCGCACCGCTCCGGTAAACGCGCCTTCTTCATAGCCGAACAGCTCGGACTCCAGCAAAGAATCAGGGATAGCCGCACAGTTGACGCGGATGAACGGCCCCATTTTCCGCTTGCTCTGCGCATGAATCGCATGGGCAAACAGTTCCTTGCCTGTGCCGCTCTCTCCGGTAATCAGCACCGTCGAATCGCTTTTCGCTACCTTTTGCGCGAATTTTTTCAGCTCCTGCAGCTTTTGGTTGTAACCGACGATCTGGTCAAAATGATAGGTCGCGCCCATCCTGCGTCGCAGTTCTTTTTTATAGTAAGTCAGCTCGTCCTTCAACTGATCGACCATCGCAGCCAGGGCAGTCAGCTCCTGCACATCCTGAAACAGCACCGTCCCGAGCACGGCAATGACCTTGCCCTCGTCCATGATCGGGATGCGGTGGGCGATCATTTTCTGCCCTTTGATTTGCTGAATATCGGCAATTTCCGCTACGCCCGCCTGGCCGACGATATGCATGCGCGTATTTTCGATGACCTCCGTCACTGGCTTGCCGATGACGTCCTGCACATTCAAAAATTCCCGATAGCTCCGGTTCATCAAAAGGATTTTGCCGTCCCTGTCCGTCACAATCATCGGCTCATGGGCATTCTCGAAGACGACCTCAAGCAGCTTGCTGATTTGCTGGAGATTCCAATCCAACACGGCTCCCCCTTTGCCTGGAATTTCGCTGCGCCGAACGTTCGTTCACAGCTCGTTACTTATGAATTATAGCAGGAGACATCAGGGGAAGCGTGCTTTTTCCATAAAAAAGCACAAACAGAGCCGCTTTACTGCGCCTGCGTTTTCGCCTGCATCTGCTTGACAAGACGCTTGGGCGCTGCGCACAGGTAGCCTTCCAGCAAGTAGTCCGCGAGCATGCTGTAGTCCGCGATATTTTTGGCGTGAATCGACACCCAGCCGTGGTGGCCGATGTAAGGTGTTTTGTAAAAGTGCTTCTGCGCAAGCAAAATTTCCTGTGTCGTCTTGAGCACCTTGAAGGACAAGACTGGTCCGTCAGCACCGCCCTCGCCCATCATGACAAACGGCTTGTCGTTTACCCGAAAAGACGTATGCCCAAAACTGTCCACCTTTTCCGTTACCTCTGGCAGACGGATGGCCAGCTCTCTTACAGCCGCTTCCATCGCCAGACCTTCCCTGGATGAAATTCGCACATGCACCACCTGACAGCACCCCCGCTCTTTTTGGCAAAAGCTCTGACCCGGCTCACTTTCGCTGAGACCGTGGCCAGATCATCCGCCAACATCACGTTATCTCAATATGATCCAACCTGTTCTGCGTCGGATCCGACCTTTCCTTCTTTCATACGATACAGCGGCAAAATAAAGCTCAACCCGATAATGAACAAGGCAGCCGAGAAGGCATAGATGATGACGAGCGGAAGATGTTGCTTCAGCACTCCGGATATACTCATCATGATGACCATGGCGCCTGTAAACAGCGGGGTCAAAATCCCGTTAACCCGCCCGATGAAGGAGCTTTCGGTATATTTGAGCAGCATCGTATTGATCCCGATGTGGATACAGGGCAAAAGCAGTCCGGAAACCAGCTGGGCCAAAAGCGTCAGCCACAGTTGCGTAGACACCCCGCATATGCCAAGGGCAACCGCGTTCCCGAGCATGCCCATGACGAGCAGCCTTTGCGGGGGAACGTTTTTGGCCAGCGACATCGTCAGCGCCCCGCCTACAATCATGCCCATACCTTGCACCATCAATAGCCATTGCAGGCTTTCTTTCGGCAGATGAAGCTGTTCGGTTACGAGAAAAATCGCCAACGGCTGCACCATCCCAATGCCGAAGCCTGCTGCCAGGAAACAGACGCCAAGCAGCGACAGCACCCGGCTGGAGAGCACGTAGCGGATGCCGCTCGCCATTTCCGCAAGCAGGGCAGAGTCTTTTTTCTCCTCTGTCTCCACACGGTCAGGCGGCAGCAGGTACAGTACGCCAGCAGAAGCCAGAAATGCGACAGCCGTAATGACCATGGATACTTCCATTCCCCATTGCTGGAACACAAATGTACCCAAAATCGGGCCAAGCACCATGAAAACAGCGAAGAGCGTCTGGTAGGCAGACATCCCGGCTTGCAGTTGTTCAGCAGGTACGTGCAGCTTGAACAGCTTCATCCCTGACGGCTGGGAAAACTGGGAGAGCACAGCCGAGATCAGTGTAGCGAAAAAAATCGCCTTCCACGTTCCGAGCATAAACGTGATGAGCACTGCGATTACCGACAAGGCACTGAGCAGATCACACCAGACCATCGTCCGCCTCGGTCGCCAGCGATCCGCAAACGTCCCCGCGATAAACGAGAAGAGGAAAATCGGCGCGTACTCCGCTACCGAAATCATGGACACAGCGAACGGATCGCCTCCGGTATGGTCCATGACGTAAAGCAGGATGGCGAAGTTGCGCACCCAGATCCCGATTTGCAAAAACAGACCCGACAACAAAATAGCTCTGACATAGCGGTTTTGCAGCATTTTAGCCATAAAAAAACCTCCTTATCCATTTTGCGATCTGGACAGGAGGCATTACATATCGACACCAAAAAGACATAGAAACCTTCTTCAAGAAAAGACAAAGGCTCTACCATCTATACGCCAATATGCACATACTACTCCCATCCAAAAACGCATCGTCATGATCCGATTGCTTTTGTGGAAATAGGAGTTAGTAGATCATTGGCTTGATGGTCACCCTTCCTTGTAGAATGACCCAAGAATACCACAAAAAGTTATCACAAGGCAAGAAAAAATTTGCCCATCTTGTCCTGTGCTTTGTTTACATAGGTCTCGCTCTGCTGAGCAGGTAGAAAAAATACGGCACGCCGATGATCGCGATGACGATTCCCACCGGCAACTCGACAGGAATAAACACGGTTTTGGCGATAAAGTCTGCGGCCACCACCATCAACATTCCGATCGTGCCAGACAGCGGCAGGACGTATCTGTGCGCAATCCCCGCCAGGCGCTTGGCGATGTGTGGCGCCATCAAGCCGACAAACCCGATGCTGCCGGACACAGAGACGCACGCGCTGACGATCCCGATGCTGGACAGCAGCAAGTAGTTGCGCTCTTTTTCTACCGACACCCCAAGGCTTTTGACGGAATCCTCGCCAAGCTGCATCAAATCGAGCACCTGGGCTTTGCGCAGCAGGACAGGCGATAGCAGGATGAGCCACGGGAGCATTCCCGCAATGTGCGTCCAGTTCGCATTCCAGATGCTTCCCGTCAGCCAGACCGTTGCCATTTCAAAGTCGTTCGCGTCCATTTTCAGCGACAAAAACAGCGACACAGCCCCCAGACCTGAGCCGATGGCGATTCCGACCAGAATCAGCCGTTGCGGGTCAAGCGTTCCTTTGCGCCAGGCGAACAGGTAGATCAGCGCTGCTGCGAGCAAGCCTCCGGTCAAACCGAAAAGCGGCATCGCCATGATCGAAAACCAGCTTGTGCCCGTAAATTTTCCCTGGAAGAAAAACATGAATGCGACAATCGCCGCCCCTGCCCCGGCGTTGATCCCCAAAATTCCAGGGTCCGCCAGGCCGTTGCGCGTAATGCCTTGAATGACTGCTCCGGCAATGCCCAGGCCAAAGCCGACCAAAGCGGCAATGACGATGCGCGGCAAGCGGAAATCGAAAATGACGAGATCGTGATCGGCAGATGGCTCGATCCGCAGCAAGGTGCGTACCACATCCGTCACCGATATGTCGAACACACCATTTGTCAGGCTGATGTATACAGCCGCAACAATCAGCAAAATATTTACGGTCAGCAGCAGGCGAAACCTGCTTTTTTTCTCAGGCATGCTTGCCTCCCCCTCTCTTGTAAATCAGATAGAGGAAGAACGGTACGCCGATAAACGCAGTCACTACTCCGATGGGCGTCTCGAACGGGCTGTTCAAAAAGCGGCTGAGCACATCCGCCAGCCCAAGGAATACGGCACCCAAGACGCCTGCACAGGGAACGATCCAGCGATAGTCAAGCCCGACCAAAAAGCGGGTAATGTGCGGGATAATCAAGCCGACAAAGCCGATCTTTCCAGCCAGTGCGACCGAAATACCTGTGAGAATGACGACGGTTGCCGTAGCCAGCACTTTGACCAGCATCGTCTTTTGTCCCAGACTGAGCGAGATTTCCTCGCCCAGCGACAAGATCGTGATCGACTTGGACAAAAGCAAGGCCATGACAATGCCGACGATTGCAAACGGAATCGAAAGCGAGATCAACGTCGGATCCAATTGGTGAAGCCGGGCGTTGTACCAGAAGCTGACGTTTTGCGAGACTTGAAAATACGAAGCGATTGCCGCCGAGACACTGCTCAAAAATGTTCCCGTGATCGTCCCGATCACAGCCAGGGCAACAGGCGAAAAACCGTTTGGCAGCAACCTGGACAACGCGAGTACCACCATGACCGCTGCTGCCGATCCGGCGAGCGACATAAAGATCATCGTCGTGTTCGAGGCAGCAGGCAACAGCACCATGCAAAGCGTAATGGCAAAAGCCGATCCATCGGATACGCCCATAATAGAGGGGGACGCGAGGTAATTCCTCGTCATCCCCTGCATGAGTGCCCCCGATATAGCCAAAAACGCTCCGATCAAAAGTGCTCCCAACACTCGCGGCAGGCGGGAGTGCATGATGATCTGGTGGTCCACATTCCCCTCGTCAAACCGGAAGAGAGCCTGATAGATCGTGTACGCATCGATCTGCTTGGCCCCGTACAAAATGGACAGCACGATCACTAGCACAATCGCTATGGGCGAAACCGCAAGTAGGAGGATAGGTACTGCTTTTTTCGATTGCATGCGATTCCCCTCGCCTACTCCTACTTGGCAGACAATTTTTCAACAGCGGCCTTCAGGAAGTTTACTTTACTCCAGGCTGTTCCGCCTTGTGCGAGCGGATCTACCACGTTTACGAATACGTTGCCGTTTTTCACAGCGTTGATGCTCTTCCAGATCGGATTGTTTTGCAAGTCTTCCAAAGCTTTCGGGTTGTCTTTGTTCTCGTCCGTAGAGAATTGAACGAAAATGTAATCCGGGTTGATTTCGCTGAATTTTTCCAGGGATACGACTTCTTGCGCCTTCGCTGCTTTTACTTCCGCCGGAGCTGTCAGGCCCAGGTCAGCATACAGGGACGGGTTGAAGAATACTTTTTCCGGATAAATGTTGATGTTGCCGCTGCGCAGGCGAATCACGACGACTTTTTTGTCTTTCAGGCTGTCGCCCAGCTTTGCTTTGGCTGCTTCTACGTCTTTTTTGTAGTCGTCGATCACTTTTTGCGCTTCTGCCTGTTTGCCCGTCAGCTCACCCATCAAGAGCAGGTTGGCTTCCCAGTTGGTCGAAATGTGCGATACCGGGAAAGTCGTTTTGATTTTGTCCAACTTCTCCAACGTTTCTGGCGGGAATTTGCTGCTGCCCAAAATGACGTCCGGCTTCAAGGACAGGATCGTTTCCAGGTTTGGCTGGGTTTTCTCCCCGATGGATTGCGCTTCCCCGGTGATTGGCGCAAACATGTCCGGGAACTTGCCGCCGACGGAGATCGCCCCTACCGGTTTTACACCGAGCACGAGCGCATCTTCCATGGACTCCATGCTGCCTGTGATGACGATGCGCTCCGTTTTGCCTGGAACGGTGTATTCTTTATCGAGATAGTTGAGCGTGCGAGTTTCCTGCTGGGTTGCCTCTGCCGCAGGTTTTTCTGTTGTAGTTGCAGCAGGTGCTGTGTTGTTGTTTGCCGCGTTGGAGTCCGCTGCCTGCTGTCCGCCGCACGCAGTCAGTGCGATGGCCAGCATCGCGATGCTAAAGCCAAGGTATATCTTTTTCATCCTTTGAAAAGCCCCTCTCACCTATTTGTGTAACATTTGTTATTGATAACGATTATCATTCGTGATTATAGAGCATCTGCCTCGCCGGGACCATAGACGATATCCAGATTCAACATGGACGATCTCCTGAAAGCAGCTTCACGCATTGCTGGATAATCCGTTCATGGGCCATCGCCGAATATTCTCGCCACGGGTCTGCCGTAATCAGATGTGTCCGGTTGTTGCGGACGGCCTTCAAGTCTTGCCAATGCACCGATTGCTTGAGCAGCCGGAAACGCTCCAACGTCTCTGTTTCCTGGCAGACGAGCAGCAAAATCCTGTCCGGGTCGAGCGCCGCTACCTCCTGCAGCGTCACGGACTGGTCGTACACCTCCGCCTGCGTGACGTAGGCGGGATTCATTTGCAGGCCGTTGTAAAAAACGTCGTGCATGCTGCGGTTGCAGTGGAGGGCCAGCTCGTGCTTGAACACGCGCAAGATGAGGAGCTTTTCGTCGCCCAGCTTTTGCCGCAGCCCTTCCCGCGCTCGGCCCAGCTTTTCCTCGTACGCGGCAAGCCAATGCTCTGCTTCTGCCGACTCGCCCAAAAAATCGCCAATCATCCGCAACTGCTCTTGCCATCCCAGCTCTTCAAAAGGCACGAACAGCGTCGGCGCGATCCTGCCGAGCTGTTCCCTCTCCTGCTCATTGGCCTTGTCCAAAGACAGGATAACGTCCGGCCTGACTTCCTGCAGCATCTCGATGTTCGCCTTCCAGTTTTCATTTTGCCGAAACGCGCTCAAGTGGACGGGAATGTCGTGGCGGTAGTGTTGGTGGTAGTAGGCCGTCCATTTCGGGTGGAGTGGAGCCGCATACGGAATCATCTTCAACGCGAGCATCTGCCCGATGAGCGGCGCCCTGTAGGCAGCGATTTTGCGGTGGCGGCTTTTCATATAAACCGTAGGAGAAACGCCCACTTCTTTTTTGAATTTGCGGCTGAAGTAAAACTCGTCGTTGTAGCCTACCTGGTGCGCGATTTCCCGCAGCTTGGCGTGGGACTGGGCCATCAGTTGCTTCGCCCGGCTGATGCGCAACTGTGTGACATAGTCCATCGCCGATACGCCGTACGTCTTTTTATACAAGTCCACAAAATACTTCGGACTTACTTCCGCAATGCGCGCCAGCTGCTCGATTGTGATGTTTTGCGAGTAATGCTCTTCCATGTAGGCGCGCGCCCGCTCCAGCGCCGTAGCAGAGTCTTGGGCGGAAAAATCGACAGCCTTCACGATGTGGTGCCACAGCTCCTGAAACAAAATCTGGCTGCGAAAACGGGCGACTCCCCCCTCCTGCTGCCATTGCTCCGCGATTGAATCACACTGCATGACAAGCTGCCCGCCGGAGTTGACGGAAACTTCGCCCACCAGGGGAAATTCATGCTCCTCGCGCAATACGCGCAATTGTCTTTTCCGCTTTTGCGACTCCCTAAAAACATCGAAACGCAGCACGTACATTCGCAGGTCGTCTGCGGAGTCCATGTCGATTCCGAAGGTGCTCATCGGCGGGCAGACGTAGATCGCATCCTGGCGCAGCTGATGCTCCACGCTTTCCAGGCGCAGCCGGCCGCGTCCTCCGGTTACTACCAGCAAGATGTGCGCGTTCGTAAACTGCTGGCGGAGGCGTTCATGCTCATCTCCTTTCACCCAGGCAATATCGCGAAGCTTGAAAATGACATCCGCCATCACATGCTCAGTAAACTCCCGAAACAAGGCTTGTCTATCGCTCATCATTCGTCACACCTTTTGCCTTCCTGAATATTTCACACGGAACTGTTCTATGTACCTGGATGTTTATTTTGAAAATAATTCTCATTATCATGATAAAAGTATACCAAAACAGGCTCTCGCTTCCTATCTCCTGTCAGCAGTACGGAAAAAATGAAAAAGCTCCGCCTCAAAAAAGCCGAGCTTTCTGTCGCTTGTCGCGGTATCTGTTTTCTTGCAAGCGGCTCAAATTCTCCCCGCCTCGCTCATGTACTTCATGATCTTGATGACGTAGTGTTGGGTTTCCTCCGGCGCGAGCGTCAGCCACTGCTTGCCCCCCTGGCGAACAGCCTGCCAGACGTGGTTCAGCCCCCAGTTGTACGCTGCCAACGCCATCGGCAGGTCGCCGTCAAATTCATACAGCATCTCTTTAATGTACATGGCGCCGCCTAAAATGTTTTGCCACGGATCGGTTCGATCCACACCCAATCCTTTTGCTGTCTTTTCCTTGAGCTGCATGATGCCAAACGCGCCTGCCGTGCTCATGCCCGCATTTTGGCCAAAATCCGACTCGGCATAGGCGATCCCGTAAAGCAGCAGCGGATCGAGCTGAAACAGACGCGCCGCCTGATCCAGCCACTTTTTGATTTGGGGGAACTGCTCCCCGTCCTCTGCTGTTTTTGGCGGAATGCGTAAAAGCTGCCCGACATGGAGCAGGTCGGAAACGAGCCGGTTTGCCTGCTGGAGCTTTCCGCTAGTCGTGCCGTACGCTTGGGCAATTTGCCACAGACTTTCTCCCGGCTGGACGGTGTGCAAGCTGTCTGTGATGCACACCGGCTGCGGCGGACAGCCAGGTTCCTTTTTGCCATGCAAGCAATCTGCCGCATCCGCAGCCAGAATCCCTTCTTCTATTAGCGTGCGAAGCATAAATCGGGTGCGTTGCCCGTAAGTATGAGAACGAACGGTCCGAAGCCCGTTCGCTTGCAGCGTCCTTCGCTCTTCCGGCCTTTCCAGATAGTGCCGGAGCAAATTGGCCGTCTGTATCGGCGAGGATGACGCCAGCATATCATAGCCTGGGGTAAAAATACGCCGCAGCCCGGGAGTGTCGCGTGTGAGCAGCAGACCGCCGCTTCCCGCTGCTGCCAGCATCCGCTCCGAGATTGACTTTTCTGCCGACTGCACCTCGATGACGAGATCGGCGTGCTGATAGACCTGTCGCGCCTCCATCTGGCCTGTCTGCTCCACAATCCAGTCATGCGGAATGTTCAAGCCAAAAAACGGCTTCATTTGCGCCCATTCCTTGCCGTAAAAACGGGCGGGAACGCCAAGCGAAAGCAGCGGCCAGATGAGCGTATGCAGTGCACCCGCGAGATCGTGCTCAAGCTGATGCCGGTACATATACGGGCTGGCAGGAGAGACAACGGCCACGGGGATGCGTGGCCCGTTTGCACGCTCGTCTGGCCGATACAGTTCTTCGTCGTAGCCAACATCCATGTGCGCCGCGCGGATTCCAGCCTCCCTGTAGACAAAAACTGTTTCCGGGGAGACGGTAAAAACAAAATCAGCCTGCATGCGCAAAGCGACAGGCAGTGACCAGATGTGCACAAAAGCAGGGTCTTCCTCCGCCCAGTAAACCAAAGGCACCTTGGCCTGTTTGATTTGCTTGCAAATGTACGCTTGCTGTGTCAACGTCAGCTCCGGCCCCCAGCCTGTCATGACGATGAGGGATGGCTGAAACGATTGAAGCAAAGCAGGTAGATGCAGCCCGGTCAACAGCCCGGAAATCAGCACGTGATGACCGGCATCGTGGAACCCGTACGTTAATCCGTGAAGGAGCGCCTGGCTTTTTTCCAAAAACAAAATTCGCATGTGCTCCCTCCGACACTTCAAAATTGCTTTATGGCTGTCGCTCCCTGATTTTCAAATACTGATCCACATAAATATCGTAGGAAGTCAGCCCGTTCTCCTTCATGATGTGCTCGATGGTCACACCGTACGTCTGGGCAATTTTCCACAGTGTATCGCCGGGGCGTACATCGTGCACCTCGTACCGCTCGCGAATCCGATCCATGTAGGAAATCCACTGGCCTTGCCCTGCCGCCGTCGCGATTGATTGGGGCAACAGCCCTTGCGCTTGCAGCACCTCGACCATGTACTCGGCGCGATGCTGGTAGCTGGCATGGCGAACAGCCAGTCTTCCCTGCTCCCGTATTTCTTTTCGCTCCTTGGGATGCTGCAGGTAATGCTCGATGATTTGCAGCGTATCTGTAGCCGAAGCAGCCGCGACCAGGTCTTTTCCCGACGTAAACATGCTGCGGACGGCCTCTGTATCCTGAGTAACGAGAAATCCTCCCGACCCCAATATCTCATACGTCCGCTGTGTCAGCTGTGTCTCGTAGTTTTGCAGGCCGATCATGATCTCTGCCGAGCTGTAGACCTTGTGGGCATCCGGGTAGGACAAATACCCGTGAATCCACTCCTTGGGAATATCCAGCCCCAAATACGGCTTCATTTTATCCCAGTCCCGCCCGTAAAAATCAATGCGTATCCCCTCGTGAAGCAGGGGGCGAATCAGTGTGAACAGCGACACCAGCCGATAGTGCCCGGTGTACTGCTCGAATACATGCGGATAAGCGTTGGCGACAACGGCGATAGAGGTTCTATACCTCTCCTCGATTGGAACGGGACAATGGATACTGGAGTGGAATCCGAAATCCATGTGCGCCGCCTTGATCCCTCGCTGCGCGTAATAGTCCAGGCGCTGTGAACAGATGGTAAAGACGAAATCGGGCTGTACCCTCTGAATCAGCGGCATTGTAAAGCTCTCGGTAAACGTAGGGTCTTCTGTCGCCCAGTACACGAGCGGCACATCTGTTTGATGGACATGCCGATGAATCCAGTCCAGCTTGACAGGGGTTTGCTCCGGCCCCCAGCCGATCATGACAATCAAGTCCGGCTGAAACTCTTGCAGCATTTCCGGAATGTTTTGTTCCGTCAGCGGTCCCGAGATCATCACATCGTGTCCTGAGTCGCGAAACCCGTTTGGCAGTCCGTGAATCCACATCGGATGACTTTCCAAAAACAATACGCGCATTTCCTCACCTCGCCGTCCTTCCTACTGTTTCCGCTCGATTACGTCCCTCTTGGCTGGGCAAACCTCTCCAGCTTTCCAAGCGCATACTGGATGAGCTTTGGATTCTCGCTGTCAATCCCGTAAAAGAGCGTCCAGAAGCTGATCGTCTTGACGTAAAACGTTGTGATCCGGTCCAAAAACGTGGCGTCGATCTCCCGGTTGTAATAGCTCAATACTTTATGGGCAAATGCCGCGCCATACGCCCGGTATATCCCGACAAAATCATAGGCAGGGTCGCCTGCCCCCATCGCTCCAAAATCAATAATTCCGTTCAGTCGTCTGTTTTCAAAGTCGTAGAGCAGATGCTCCGGCTTCAAGTCGTTGTGCAGCAGTGCCGGCTTGAACCGGAAGTAATCCGGGTTCGCCAAAAACGACTGGAAGGTTTGCCGGGTCCACTGCTGCAGCTTGACAGGCATGTAGGAAAAAGCCTTCCGCTCAATCCGGGCGAGCAAGTTTTCATAAAAAACGCGGGTCAATCCCGGATCAATCGCCTTGTCGAACGACTTTTCCAACGGGTAGGCATGCAAGCCGCTCAAAAATCCGCCAATCGCCTCCGCCACCTTCTCCTGCTCCTGCTCAGACAGCCCGCTCATCTCTTCCCGATAAAGCGGCTTGCCGACAATCATCGGATAGCCGACGTACTTGATGTCGTCGGTCGGCGCAGAAGAATAGACAAACTGCGGAATCGCCACAGGCACCATCGATCTGAGCTGTGGCAAGATTTGCATCTCCCGGCTGATAATCGCCTTGGCTTCTTCGGTCTTGGGGAAGCGAAAAATCATTTTCTCTCCCACGATGACGACAAAATTGCTCCAGCCTGTATCGTCCACCCGGAATGATTCGTTACGTAGCTCTGGATAACGCTCTTGCAGCAGCTTGCGCAAAGGGTCAAGTTGCACACGAAATACGCCCCTTTCCAGACCGCGTTCTTACTCAGTTGTTGTATTGTATGACTTGGCTTACGAAAGGCAACGATAAAAAAGCCCCTAATGTGGCCTTTCCGGCAACATTTGGGGCTTTGCCGCTATAGATGTGCTAATGGAAAAAATTTTTTTACCAATGCTCAGCAAATATAGTATAATTGATGATAATGATTTTCATTTTCGCAAAAATTCATATTAGAGAGATTGTTGCACATAAATGGCGGGTTGTTTACTCACAGAATCAGCTGAGGAAGGAACGATTCTATGGAAAAAGTTTTGGAAGTAAAGGACTTGCATGTGTCCTTTGACACGTATGCAGGTGAGGTAAAAGCGGTGCGCGGAGTGTCCTTCGATTTGTACAAGGGAGAGACTTTGGCCATCGTGGGGGAATCCGGCTCCGGGAAATCCGTTACCTCGCAATCACTCATGCGGCTCATCCCTTCTCCGCCGGGACGTATTCCGAAAGGACAAGTCCTGTTTGAAGGAAGAGACCTGGTCACCCTGTCGGAAAAAGAGATGCAGGAGATTCGCGGCCGCGATATTTCGATGATTTTCCAGGACCCGATGACCTCGCTCAACCCGACCATGACGATTGGGAACCAGATTATGGAGAGCTTTATCAAGCACCAAAAGCTGGGACGCTCCGAAGCGCGCGCTCGCGCCATTGAACTGCTGGAGCTGGTTGGGATTCCGTTTGCAAAAGAACGCGTCGATCAATACCCGCACCAGTTCTCCGGCGGGATGCGCCAGCGGATTGTCATCGCGATCGCACTCGCCTGCAATCCGAAAGTCATCATTGCCGACGAGCCGACGACCGCGCTCGACGTGTCCATACAGGCGCAAATTTTGGAGTTGCTCAAGGACATCCAGAAAAAGATGGGCACGTCCATCATTTTCATTACGCACGACCTTGGCGTCGTAGCCAACATGGCTGACCGTGTGGCTGTCATGTACGCGGGAAAAATTGTCGAAATCGGCAAAGTCGATGAGATTTTCTACGATCCGAAGCATCCGTACACATGGGGCCTGCTCGGCTCGATGCCTAGCCTCGATACAGACGACGAAGAGCTGATGTCGATTCCCGGCTCGCCTCCGGACATGTTCAAGCCGCCTGTCGGTGATGCGTTTGCGGCCCGCAACCCGTATGCGCTGAAAGTCGATCTGGAGTACGAGCCACCGATGTTCAAAATCTCCGACACGCACTACGCGGCAACCTGGCTGCTGCATGAAATGGCTCCACGGATCGACCCGCCCGCTTCTGCTGTGCGCCGCAGAACTGCTTCTGCGGAGAAGAAAGCCGAGAGTCCGCGCCCGCAAAAAGCGCTCTCGTACGACCAGCGCGAGAAGCTCATCGAAGTCAAAAACCTGAAGCAGCATTTCGACCTTGGCGGCGGACAAGTCCTGAAGGCGGTCGACGGCATTACTTTTGACATCTACAAAGGCGAGATTTTCGGACTCGTAGGCGAATCCGGGTGCGGAAAATCCACTACCGGCCGGACGATTCTGCGCCTGTATGACGCTACAGACGGCGAAGTGCTGTTCAAAGGCAAAAGCGTCCACGGCAAAAAATCGAGCGAAGAGAAAAAATGGCTAAACCGCAAAATCCAGATGATTTTTCAGGACCCGTATTCGTCCCTGAATCCTCGTCTGACTGTATCCGATATTATTGCGGAAGGCTTGGATATTCACAAGCTGGCTACCAAAGAGCAGCGCATGGCGAAAGTGCACGAGCTTTTGGAAACAGTCGGTCTCAACCGCGAGCACGCCAACCGTTACCCGCATGAATTTAGCGGCGGGCAGCGCCAGCGCATCGGGATTGCCCGCGCTCTTGCAGTCGATCCTGAGTTTATCATTGCCGACGAGCCGATCTCCGCGCTGGACGTGTCGATCCAGGCGCAGGTCATCAACCTGCTCAAACGTCTGCAAAAAGAAAAAGGGCTGACCTATCTGTTCATTGCCCATGACCTGTCGATGGTCAAATACATCAGCGACCGCATCGGCGTCATGTACCGCGGCCGCATCGTCGAGCTGGCGGAAAGCAACCGCCTGTACGAAAATCCGATTCACCCGTACACCAAGTCCCTGCTCTCTGCCATTCCGCTGCCAGACCCGGACTACGAGCGCAACCGCAAGCGGATCGTGTTCGACGATCAGGCGTATCTGCAAAACCAGGACGAGGAAAGAGTGCTGCGGGAAATCGAGCCAGGCCACTATGTCGCCTGCACCAGAAAAGAATTTGAACGCTACGGCGGCGGTGTGCTGGTGTGACACCTTTACACGCATGACAAATATAAAAAGGGAGAAAGCCTCGGCTCTTCTCCCTTCTTTTTATCTTATCTGTCAAGACTTCACCCTGAGCAGGCGCATGCTGTTCAGGATAACCAGCAAGGCAGCACCTGTGTCGCTCAAAACGGCCAGCCACAGGGTCAGCCAGCCCGGAAAAATCAGCACGAGTGCGGCCAGCTTTACCACGATGGAAAACCAGATATTTTGCTTGATAATCACCAGTGCTTTGCGGCTGATCCTGACCGTGTGCGGCAGCTTTTCCAGATTGTCGGCCATCAGGACGATATCGGCTGTTTCCATCGCGGTATCTGTCCCTGCTCCGCCCATCGCAATACCCAGGTCGGCAGTTGCCAGCGCAGGCGCGTCGTTGATGCCGTCCCCGACCATGGCAACGACTTTGCCCTCCTGTTGCAGCTTTTTCACCGCATCTACCTTGTCCTGCGGCAACAACTCGGCAAAATAACGGTCTACGCCGGTCTGGGCCGCTACCTTTTGCGCCGTTCCCGCATTGTCGCCTGTCAGCATGATGATCTCGCTGATTCCCGCCGCCTTCAGTTTACTGATCGCGCCGACGGTAATCTCGCGGATCGTATCGGCTACTGCGATCATGCCAAGCAGCTTTTTGCGAGTACCAATCACGATCAGTGTATTGCCTTCCGCTTGCAAGGCCGCGATCTGCTCCTGCCAGGCGCTCATGTCTGCGCCCAGCTCGGCAAACAGCGCAGGCTTTCCGGCGTAGTACACTTCGCCATGGATCGTCGCCTGCACGCCTTTTCCCACCAGCGTCTGGAAGTCCTCACCCGCGAGCGCCGCCACCTGCTTTTCCCTGGCGTATGCGACAATCGCCTGGGCAATCGGATGGCTGGAACGCTCCTCCATCGTCCTGGCAATCGCCAGAATGGCTTCCTCCGTCTCGCCTGCGGCCACTACCTGCGTGACACGCGGCTTGCCTTCTGTCAGCGTGCCTGTCTTGTCAAAGGCAATCGCCTCAATCGCTCCGGCCCGCTCGAGAAATGTCCCGCCTTTTATCAGCACGCCGTTTCGCGCTGCGTTCCCAATCGCCGAGACGATGGCAACAGGCGTCGAGATAACCAAAGCGCACGGGCAGGCGACCACAAGCAGCTCCAGCGCCTTGTAAAACCATTCTCCCCACGTGCCCATGCCGAGCAAAGGAGGGAACACGATCACAAGCAAAGCGAGAACCAGCACGATTGGCGTGTACATGGCGGCGAACCTGTCGACGAACGCCTGGGTCGGAGCCTTTTTCTCCTGAGCCTCCTCCACCAGATGAATGATGCGCGCAATCGCCGTATCCTCAACGAGCTTTGTCACCTTGATTTCCAGAGCGCCGCTTTCGTTCACACTGCCCGCAAACACTGCGTCGCCCGCTTGCTTGTCGACGGGAATGGACTCCCCGGTGATCGGGGCCTGGTTCACGCTGGAATGTCCGAACAAAATCTCTCCGTCCAGCGGAATCTTCTCTCCCGGCTTGACTACGATCACGTCGCCTACGCCAATTTCCTCCACGGACATTCGGGTCAGCGAATCGCCTTTTTTCACCCACGCTTCGGGCGGGGCCAAATCCATCAGGTTGCGAATCGAATCGCGCGTCTTCTCAATTGACTTGGTCTGCAGAAAATTGCCAATGGAAAACAGCCAGACAACGGTCGCTCCCTCCAGCCACTCCCCGATCAGCGCTGCGCCAAGCGCCGCAACGGACATCAAGACGTTCATGTCCAGCGACTTGCTTTTGATCGCGTAAACAGCGCTGCGCGCCGGACGCAAGCCGCCGCTGATAATGGACAGGGCGTACAAGATCGTGCTGACCCACACAGGGACGCTGGTCAGCGACACCAAAAAGCCAAGCGCCAGAAATGCGCCGGACAGTGAGGTGAGCACCGTGCCTGCGCGATCTTTTTGAACCGCCTCGCGGGCTGTTCGCCGCTCAAGCCGCTTGGCGCTGTAGCCTGCCTTGGCGACTTCCCTGATAACGGCTTCGTCCGGCAGTCCATCGGAGACGAGCTGCATTTTTCCGGTGGAAAAGTTGACGCTCACTTCCTTTACCGCAGGAAGCGACCTCATGTGCCGCTCCAATGACTTCGCGCACGAGCTGCAGTCCATGCCATGCACGCGATACACAATCGCCTGCGCAGACAAAACGCCCGCGCCGTCCGCAGTGCTCGCGGCGGCTGGCTCCAGCACCGTGAGAATTTTTGCCGCATGGGTATGCTCTGAGCTGCAATGGTGCCCGCTGCAGCACCCGTCTTGCTTTGGTTGATTTGACATTCGCTCTCACCTGTTTCCCAAGCATCTATTTTCCCCAACTGCTTCCGAATGAATCCAGCAAACATTCAAATAAATATTTAATTATTATATTATCGGATGCCAGTTCCTGGTTCAAGAGTAGAGTTTTTTGTTTTGCGCCTATTTATTTTTCCATGAAAAAAGGCCAACCAGGGAATGTTGGTTGAAGCAAGCTGAATTATGTTATTTTTTTGTATCTATTACAAAATACGACAACAATTTCGATCATCTTCTGATAATTTCAATATTGTGAAAGGTCTTTCCCGGCCTAGTAAATTAAATGATTACTTGCACAGTCCTTCTAGCCTCTATTTTAGTGGTGCCAGCAGCGAATGCTGCAAAAGTGGATTATTCGAGTTTTAGCAGTAAAGAGTTGGCAAAAAAGGTTCTTTCATTAAACGACACTCAAACAAAATCGCAACAGCATTCGTTAAAGTCGGCGATTGCCAACCTTTCTGACGAAGAGTTTGATTCTTTTGTCCACAACTTAGTCATGCAAAATAACGGAACTGACGAAGAATTGTCGGATAAACTAAAGCCGCTCGGAGTAGAGTTGGAAACAAAGAAAAACAGTAAAATTGGTCCTACCGCAATGCAGGCTGGAGACATCAACCTCGAACTGTCAACCGCCAAACGAGCTGGTCAATCTTACTATCGTCTAATTGCTTCTTGGAATCCAAAAGATAACGAGTTTTACCCTGCGACTTATGACTTACTCTCTATTGAATGGGATTCTACTGTGGGGAATATTACGACAGTAACGTGGGAGATACAAAGTATGTAACAGCTCGGGATGGATCAGAACGGAAAAAGGGAATTTACTTGTTTAATGTACATGACACTGAATTAGACTTCGGTTCTTATGCTGCAGTCTATGTAACCAAAAAGAAAAACTCAACATTAGATTTTGGTGCAAGATATGTTCACACTTTTGACACTAGAACATGGGGAACCGCCTTCGAAGCAAACTTTGCTTATGAAATGAGGCCAAGTGGTGGCATAACTTTTAGACTTACGCCAACCAAGACAGAAAAAAGTTGGCAGATTTGGGCTGATGGCACTTTGAAGTGGTAGTTTAAAATATTGTAAGAAGAGCATTCGGACAACCGAATGCTTTTTTATCATGAAAGGATGGAACGAAAAATGAAAAAGATGTTAATATTCCTTTGGCTTGTTACTTTGTCTCTCCTGACAACCTCATGCACCACAGCTTCACCGGAACCTTTACATAATCAATATCAAATTACGTTAACGAATGTATTTGAACATCAACACTCTCATTCACTCTATCAGTTTAAAAAAATTACCGAAGAATTATCTACCGTACAAGACAAAGAAAAACTAGCGTATATTTCAGGAATGATTGATAGTAATCTAATAGATAATCCCGCCTTCCTTCCAGCGATTATCCTAACCAATGATGAAACAAGACAAATCATAGCCGATGAACAATTGCAATCTGGGGTTTTAACATTATATCAGTATAAAAGAGATTATCTGAAAAAATTACAATCGCTAATTGAACAGAATGATCTTACGGAAATTCAAAATAAGCGAGATGAACTAAAGAAACTGAGCACTCTTATGCCGAAAATAAATGATGATCGGCTTTTCAGTAATGACAAGACAAAAATCGAATCCTATAAAAAAGACCTGGAATTCGTTCTCCAACAATTTCCGAAGAATTAACCTCACTTCCGCTCCACGATGGCAGCCTCCAGCCCTAACGCAAACTGGCGATCGCTCTGCGGTATACAACCGGGAACGATCGCCAGTTTGTTGAAACAGGCGGGAGCGAGAGTCTCTCTCGTTACTTCGTCTGCTTTTGTTTCGCGTTGGCAGCCGTTTGCCAGCGCTCGCCGCAATCCAGACAGACGCATTTGACAATTTTATTTCTTTCCAGATGCGTGCGGAAGGCAAAGAGCACGAATGCGCCGATCAGACCGAGAAACAGGAAAATGACAGGCGTTCCTTGCACGGCTACGCCGATCGTACCCAGCACGACCAGCACAGCGGCGTAGATCGAAATATATAAAGGGCGGTTGATCGCTTCTGTATAGTCGATTTTCCTGGAACGGCACTTTGCGCACTTTTGTTGGTAATTCATTGCATTCTCTCCCTGTTTTCACTATCACGTACATAGGCAATCATGTTCATCTTACACGAAAACAGAAAGAGACTCTACTGCTATCCCCCAATCGTTGCGAAAAAACGCTCACCGTCCTGGCGCAGCTTCCGGCTCCCTTTTGACCGGGAAGCCTTGCCGCACCCATTCGTCAAAGCCGCCGTCCAGATTTTGCACGCGGGAAAAACCGTTTGCTCGCAGCAAGCTGACAGCTATGGCCGACCTCCGCCCGCTCTTGCATTGGACCAGGATGGGACGATCACGCGGCAGCTCCTGCATGCGCTGCGGCAAGTAGCCGAGCATGACGTGCCTGGCTCCGGGAATCGCACCTGCCTTCCACTCTTTTTGGTAGCGGACATCGAGCACGAACAGATCGCCCGCCTGCACCTGCTCTCTCGCCTGGGAAGGGGTGATTTCTGCATACGATGTATACTGCGACTCGCCAGGAAGGTCGTAGACAGCAAGATCCATCACAGCCGCGACCTGATCCAGACCAATCGACCGCAAATCCTTCAATACGGCAGGGACGGACTGTGGATCGGCCAGCAAGTAGATCGGACGTTCATAGTCCAGCAGCCATCCGGCCCAGGTTGAAAACGATTTGTCGTGCGGAAGATTGAGGACGCCCGGCAAATGCTTCTGCGCGAACTGGCTGGCCGGACGGGTATCCACGACAACGCCCTGCCTCGTCCACGCTTCCACTGTATGGATGGAGGCTGCTTCCTGCACGACAGGCGCAATTTGCTGCACCAGATGCGGCCCGACTTTGTTCAAATGCTTCATCATTGCAAAATAAGTCGGCGGCTCCGGCTGGCCGGCAAGCAAGCTTTGCACAAATGTCTGTTCATCCTCGTGCTGCAACGCCCAATTCGTGCGCTTTTCATATCCAACCGTCGACGACTGGACAGCCCCGATTGCCTTGCCGCACGCACTGCCTGCCCCGTGCCCCGGCCAGACCTGCAAATAGTCGGGGAGCTGCTTGAAGCGCGCAAGCGAACGAAACATTTGACGCGCCAGCTCTTCGGCGGAGCCGCTCACATTCGCCGCTTTTTCCAGCAAGTCCGGGCGGCCGACGTCACCGACAAACACGAAGTCTCCTGTAAAAATGCCAATCGGTTCATTCGCAGGCGAGCCGCCGTCCGTCAAAAGCAGCGCAATATGCTCCGGCGTATGCCCCGGCGTGTGGAGCACCTCGAAGGTCAGCTTGCCAATCTGAAATGTATCGCCGTCTTTTAGCAAGCGGTGATTGTACTCGGCGGCGTATTCGTAACACCACTCCGGACCTCCTTCGTCTGACAAATACAGGACAGCGCCGAGCCTGGCCGCGAGTTCCCGCGCACCGGAGAGGAAATCGGCATGGATATGTGTTTCTGTCACGCCGACGATCTTCACGCCGTTTGCTTTTGCGGTCTGGACATACGGCTCGATGTCGCGCGCCGGATCGATCACAATCGCTTCGCCTGCCGCCTGGCAGCCTACCAGATAGGAAGCCTGGGCCAATTTTTCGTCGTAAAAATATTTGAGCAGCATACCGTCGCCCTCCTTTATTTCTTATCTGCGTTTTGTCTGTCCTACATCCTGCCTTTAAGCATCCCGTGCCAATACATGACGGGAAGCACCTCTTTTTTCAACCAGTACATGCTGCGCCGTTCACGGGATTGATCGAACGGAAACGTCTCCCGCGGAATCTGCTCGTAATCAAATTCAGCCAAAATCAGTTTGCCGTAGCCCGTGACGAGCGGGCAGGACGTATAGCCGTTGTAATGCCGATAGTCCCGTTTGCCGTTGATTTGCGCCAGCAGATTGTGCACGACGACCGGAGCCTGCTTGCGAATGGCCGCACCTGTTTTGGAGGTGGGCAAATTGGCGCAATCGCCAAGCCCAAACACGTTGGCAAAGCGCGTATGCTGCAACGTGTGCTTATCCACGTCCAGCCAGCCGTCAGCATCAGCGAGCGGACTTTTTTTGATAACATCAGGGGCGCTCATCGGCGGCACGACGTGAATCATGTCGTAGGCCATCGTCACCTGCTCACGGGTATTTACGTTTTCGAAAACCGCTTGCTTTTGATCGGCGCGAATCTCGACGAGGTTGTGCTGAAAGGTTGTGTAAATTTGTTTTCGTTCGACGACCTTCTGCAAGGCATCGGCATACTTTTTCACGCCAAAAATGGTCGGTGCTCCCGAAACAAACCGGATAATGGATTGCTGGCGCACACCTGACTGGCGAAAGTAATCGTCCGCCAGGTACATGATTTTTTGCGGTGCGCCGCCGCATTTCACCGGAGTGTTGGGCTGGGTGAAGATCGCTGTCCCCCCCTGAAACTGGCGGATGCTGTCCCACGTGCTTTCCACGTAGTCGTACGAGTAATTGCTGCATACCCCCTCTTTGCCGATGCTCTCCTTTAGCCCTTTTACTTTGTCCCAATCGATCTGGATTCCGGCTGCCACAACGAGGTAGTCGTAGTGCAGCTTGTTTCCGGACGCAGTCACGACGGCATTTTCTTTTGGCAAAAATGCTGTGACAGCCTCTCTGACCCAGATCGCGCCTTTCGGGATGACCGCCGCTTCGTCGCGTTCGGTCACTTCCCTGCTGACCACTCCGGCACCTGCAAGCGTCCACAACGGCTGATAGTAGTGCTTGGCCGCATCATCGACAATGGCAATCTGCCCCGAAAGCTCCCGTGCTTTGCGCAGGAGCTGCGCTGCAACCGTGATCCCTGCACTCCCGCCCCCGACAATTACAAGCTTGTAACGCGTCTGTTGACCCGCCTCCGCGATCATCCTCCACCTCATCTCCCTGACCATGTTCTAATAGGGGCGCATAGCCACTTGCCCTGTCACACGGACAGATTGGCTGCTTCGAGATTAACTGGAATCATCAGGAAAACCCCATACAAAAGAGCTATGACGCTCTCCCTCCGAACATGAGCCTGATTGTTGGAGAACTGCAAAATGCCTTTGCTCTTTTCGTGCGAATGTCTATAATAGTAGGACATGGACGTAAGCGAGAGGTGATTTTTACGGTGGACGACATCTGTGAGATTCAATGTTATGATGAAGAAAAAGTCCGTCGCTTGAAGCCGTACGCGTCTGAATCAGAAGGCGCAGCCAAAATTTTCAAGGCGCTCGCCGACGACACCCGGGCGAAAATCATTCATATTTTGTCCCTGGAAGACGAGTTGTGCGTCTGTGACGTGGCAGCCATCATCGGCAGCTCCATCGCCAACACCTCGCATCATTTGCGGCTTCTGCGCAACATGGGACTGGCCAAATACCGCAAAGAGGGCAAGCTCGTCTTTTATTCGCTGGACGATGACCATGTGCGCCACCTGATCTCAGCGGGAATCGAGCATGCCAAAGAACAGAAATCGACTGTCCGAGCTACGTAACTGCTCGGTTTTTTTATTGTTTCATGCGTCCTTTTCGCAAGCGCAAGGAATTCAGCACGACCGACAGCGAGCTGAACGCCATGGCGATTCCCGCCAGCCACGGTGCCAGGAAGCCGAGCATCGTCGCCGGGATCGCAATCGCGTTGTAAAAAAAGGCCCAGAACAAGTTTTGCCGGATGTTTTTCATCGCCATTTGGCTGAGCCGGATAGCATGGACCACCCCTGTTACCTCGCCGTGCATGATGACGACATCGGCCGAATCCTTGGAAATGTCCGCTCCCGTGCCCAGCGCAATACCGACGCTTGCTGCCGTCAGGGCTGGCGCATCGTTGAGCCCGTCGCCGACCATGGCGATTTTTCTCCCTTTTTCTTGCAGGCGCAAGATCAGCTCCGCTTTTTGGGCTGGCAGCACGCCCGCGTACACCTGCCCGATTCCCGCCTGTCGCGCCACGCTTTTTGCCGTATACGGGTTGTCTCCTGTAATCATGATGACGTCCTTGCCCAGTTTGCGCAGTTGGGCGACCGCTTTTTTCGCGTCTCTTTTCAATCGGTCGGACAGCACCACATACCCGGCCAGCCGCCCGTCGATGGCTGCGAGCAGCACCATTTTTCCTTCCGCTCCGTGCCGCTCCACCTGATCGAGAACCGTACCGATGTCCACGTTTTTGCGGGCCAGGAGCCTGGGCGAACCGACGACAACCGCATGTCCTTCCACTGTCGCCTCGATTCCGTAGCCGGGCAGCGAGGAAAAGGACGTGGCTTCCGGGATGGACAGCCCCTGCTTTTTCGCATGGGCCACAATCGTTGCGGCCAACGGGTGCTCCGAAGTCATTTCCGCCCCGGCCACCAGCCGCCAAAACGCCGCCTCGCTCCAGCCCCGCGTGTTGACGCCGACGACCTCGTGCGCCCCTCTGGTCAACGTGCCGGTTTTGTCAAACACAATCGTGTCGATCTTTTGCAACGCCTCCAAATACTTTCCCTGCTTGAACAAAATGCCCATCTGCGCCGCTCTGCCTGACACGACCAGGATCGACATCGGCGTAGCCAGCCCGAGTGCGCACGGGCAAGCGATAATGAGGACGGCAATCGCCTTTTCCAGCGCTCCGCCGAAGTCTTGTGGAGTGAAGACGTAATGCCAGGCAAAAAAAGTAATGGCCGCAATCGCGATGATGATCGGCACAAACACATCGGTAATTTCATCCGCCACCCGCTGGATTGGCGCCTTCGACAACTGCGCTTCCTCCACCGTGCGAATGACCTGCGTCAGCGCCGTGTCTTCCCCGACCTTCGTTGCCTTGACCTTGAGCCAGCCGCTCTGGTTCAGCGTCGCCCCGATGACGGCATGCCCGCTCCACTTTTCTACAGGCAAGCTTTCCCCGGTGAACATCGACTGATCGACGCTCGCGTGCCCTTCCAGCACCATCCCGTCCGTCGGTATCCGCTCGCCTGGCTTGACGAGAAAAATATCGCCCACCGCAAGCTGCTCCACAGGAACCGTACACACCTCATCCCCGCGCACCACATGCGCCAGCGCCGGCTGCAGTTCGTGCAGTTGTCCGATGGCATGCTTCGTCCGGTCCTTGGCCGTCGCCTCCAAATATTTGCCGAGCAGTAAAAACGTGAAGATTACGGCGCACGACTCGTAGTAGACCGTCAACCCGTGACTCGCCTTCCCGATGGTCGTAAAGGTCAGGTAATGGCTGTACAAAAAAGCGGCCGTGGTGCTCAGCACGACCAGTACGTCCATGTTGGCGGAACGGTTTTTCAAGGCGTTCCACGCTCCGAGGTAAAACGATTGCCCGATGAACAACTGAATCGGCAGCGTCAGCGCGAACTGGAACAAAGGCGTCTGAAACAAAGGCGGCACCCATAAAAACGACGTCAGCGAAAAATGCGCCGCCATCGCCCACAACAGCGGAATCGTCAAAATGGCCGAGAAAATGAACCGCCAGAGCAGCGCTCTTTTTTCCCCGAGCGTCTCTTCCTGCTTCAAGCTCGCGGAAAAACCGAGCTGTTCGATTTTCGTCATGATCTCCTGATCGTTGGTCAGCGAAGGGTCAAAGGCAACCCGCGCCTTGTTGGTCGTCAGATTGACGTGTACCTCCTGCACACCCTGGACCTTGCGCAGCCGCTTCTCAATCCGATTGGCACAGGCGGCGCAGGTCATGCCTGTAACCTGATACGTTTGGTGGATGGTCATGAAAAACTCCCCTTCAGCTTCCGAACATGTCCTCATGTCCAACCTATGCGCAAGGACCATCTCGTAGAAGATGAAGTATGAACGGCCGCGGCTGTGAATACGATAGGGAAGCTTGTAACTTATGGGAAAGTGGTGAACATGATGCGCAAATTTGTCGCCCTTCGGCTGTCGTGCCTGCTGCTGGCTCCATTTACCCTCTTTGGCTGTGCCCCCCAGGACCATGTCGGGCACGCCAGTACCGCTGCCGCACAGCAAACGAACACGCCGATGCTTGAGGAACTGTCCATTCCCTTGCAAGTAACGCTCGAACCGTCTCCGGCCAGAAATGTGCAGGAAAACGCGCTGCACATAACCGTTCCGGCCGAACATGCAGCCAAGCTGGAAACGGCTACCGTATCCGTCTCCCTGAGCATGCCGAACATGGACCACGGGGCAATCGTCTTCGAAGCCGTGAAGGAAAAGGAAGGTGAATACGTCGCGCAAATCATACCGACCATGCTGGGCGATTGGCTGGCTACGATTACATTTGAGCTTGACGGCAAAGCCATGAGCACCACCTATCCTTTTCGCGTCGAGCCATGAGCCCGCCGCCTCACCTACCACAGCCACGGGTTGACGGTAGGAATCCAGCCGTTGATCGCCAGGCCGCGCAACACAGACAAGATTCCGATACATAGCGCGAGCGCATTGCCGACGAAGAGCACCTTGGCACGCAGTGTTTTGGTCAGGACAAAAGAAAACAGGCCAATCGCCGCGAGCGCGGGCAACGTGCCAAGGCCGAACACGCCCAAAGTCGCCATCCCTTGCGCCATGCTTCCGGTCGCGGCTGCTTTCATATGCATCGTATAGGTCAGTCCGCACGGTAAAAAGCCGAGCAAAAGCCCGCTGACCAGCACTGGCGCGATACCTTGCCGCGATTTGAGCAGGTGAAGCAGCTTTTGCGCGGATGAAAGCTGGAGCGGGCTGTATTTGTCCAGGGGCAGCGCCACCTTTTTGACAACCCAGAGAATGATGAGCAGCCCTCCGGCGATATTGGCAATGCCCTGCAATCCGACGACCACCCCTGCCGCATTGACAAACGATCCGGCAAAGCCCATGAATGCACCTGCTGCCATATACGTCACAATCCGGCCCGTATTGTACACCAGGATCGTTTGCAACAGAGACGCTTTGGACTGAAGCGTCATGGCCGACATGATCCCGCCGCACATCCCCAGGCAGTGGGGGGCGCTGAACAAGCCAGCCAGAAAGACGAGCCAGTAATCGTAGAGTTCCGTATTCATCGTGCAGCCCCTCTTTGCCGGAAAAAGTATAGACTTGCTCCGTTCGCCTTTACTGCACTTTTTTAGTTAAATTGAAATTGCAGCTGCGGCGAAAAGGCAACATCCTTTTCCTAGCGTAATGGGCAGTGGGTGCATTTATGACTTTCACAGCAAGCGAAGCGCACGCAATAAAGCAGCAGAACATTACGGCTCTGCTGCTTGCTGTGTCATTTACCTGTACCTGCCGTGGCGGCTTCGGAGCGGAACGTGTTGTAGCTGACGAACTCGCCGACCGGCTTGCGGTAGCCGCGCACACGTTGACTGGACGTGTCTTCTTTTCCAATCGTAATCATCATCGCCGGGACGTAGCGGTCAGGGATTTGCAATATCTCGCAAACCGCTTCCGGGTCGAAGCCGATCATCGGGCAAGTATCCCAGCCTTTGTCTTTGGCCGCGAGCATGAACAGCATGGCGGACAGGCTGGCGTTGCGAATCGCTTCGTCCCGTTTGAACGGCTCTCCCCCTGCTTCGTAGAAGGAGTGGACAGACGAGACAGTATGATCGTATTCGCGCTGGTCCATGACGCCCAGATGCAGCAGCCCTTCGTTGATGCGGCCTGCGTCTTTGTAGGCTTCCAGGTCGCCCAGGACGATGATGACTGCCGAGGCTGTTTTCACCTTGTATTGTCTCTGTGCCGCTTCATATACCCGCTCTTTTGTCTGTGGATCAGTGACGACGACATAGTGTGCGTGCTGCAAATTGAAAGCAGATGGGGCAAATTTAACGAGGGACATGATGTCCTCGATGTCGGCCGTAGAGATCGGAACGGACGGGATAAATTTATTGGCAGACCGCCGATTTTTCACCAATGTAGAAAACTCGCTCATAAAAAGCTCCTCCTCATCGTCAGGGGTGGTTTTTTTCTTGATTTTTAACATCTTAATTTAGAGATTTTAGGAGAAAAAGTTCGATTGCGATTGCGCCAGGTACTGACTGCACAAAAAGAAGTCTGGCGACAAGCAAGCGAATATGTACAGCAAATATCTCTAATTTGAGATAATCATAAAGCAGGAATAACTCTTTGTCAACAGCCCGGGCCGGAAGAACTGTACTCCCGGCCCTGTACATTCTAGCGGCTTTTCTTGACCGTGATGCAGAGCGAAGCCTCCTGCTCCAGCCAATCCTGCATTTGTTCCAGTTTAAACAACTGTTCAATATGGTGCACGCCGTGCGGAAAAGCTTGTGAATACAGCGCTTTTGCGACTTCGGCAGCCACTTTGGCGGTCATTTTCGACTGATCGCGCCCGTGCAAAAGACACTCCGCAATGGCCGCGTACTTTCCCGCTTTTCCCCGTGCCTTAACCTTGACGGCGAAGCGGTCGTCGCCCATTTTCAGCCCTGAAAACGCTGCTACGACTGCCTCGCGCACCCGCGGCTTGCAGAGCAATCGGCACAATCCCATGCTGCACAGGCCTGCCGCAAGCCGCGCTGCCCAATCCTGGTCGAAGCACAGTCGCGTCGATACCGATGGGACTCCGAGCGTCCGGGCCAATGTCTGTTGATCGGAAAAAGGAAAGCGGTACGCCTGCCTTTTCCCCAGATTGCCCCCGAAGTCGACCCGCTTGCCGTCCGTCATGCTTCGGACGGTCACACGGCGGTGCTGCAGTGTCACGTCATAGCTGGCGCACAGATTGTCGACCGTCCATTCAACCGCCGCCTTCCCGTGCCGATCCCCCAAGCCAAGCATGATGAAAATCTCGACCTCCGTAACGTCTTCGAGCAATCTGTACGCCTCGCCGGCAAGCAAGTTCGTCAGACCCGGCGCAAGCCCGACGCTGAGTACGGCGGTCCCCGCTCCTTCTGTCGCGTGGCGGCTCCCCCATTGTTCGAGCCGCTCCAAAAACGCGCCGTTGGCCGACACATCCACATAATGCGTGCCGTTTTGCAAACAATGCGCAGCAAACACCGTATCGGTCTGGTCCAGGCACATGACGACCAGGCGCGCCTGCTCCAGCAAGTCTTTTCCCGGCGGCTGGCGCAAGTCGAACCGGAGCGGACGCACTTTCCCCGCCGTTTCCCGGCAAAACGCCTCCGCTTTTTCCAGGCTGCGCCCTGCGGCATACACGCGGCCGGGGTATCGGTTCCCCAGTTCTTTGCATATCGTCGCGCCCACGTGACCGTAGCCACCCACTACGACAATTTTGTCTTTAGCCATACGCTTTCGTTCCCCCGCTACCTTTTCACAGCGAACCAGGCGTGGATCAGATAAGAGCCGAAGTAACGGGTCGCGTGCTCGAATCCAGCCTCCGCCAGCAGCTCTTGCACGTTTGCGGCCGGGATTGGATCGGACTCGTTGCCAAGCGAAGCCGCAAACCGCTCCCACTCTGCCAGCGCAATGCCGTTGTCGAGCATATGTGTCTGCCAGGCTTGCATCTGCATGCGAAACGACTGCGACTGCGGATCGCCCGCAATCGTTGCGAGACAAAACGGGGCACCTGGCTGCAAGCGAGCCGCGATTTGCTGCAGCAGTTCCCTCTTGGCCGCAAGTCCTCTGACAAAATGAAGCACGAGCAGGCAGGTCGCCGCTGCGTAAGTCGGCTGATCGGGCAGCGCGTCCACCGTTCCCTCCAGCAACGTAGCACGCGCCGCAACTCCCGCCTCGGCCGTCCTGCGCTGCGCCTGCGCAAGCATTTGCGCCGAAGGATCGACACCCGTAAACAGCCAATCCTCGTGCCCTGCGCCCAGCGTTACCAGCTCCTGGCCGCCGCCAGCACCTACGACCAGCACGCGCTTTTCTCCATCCACCTGTCGAAGCTGCGCCCCCAGCAAGCAATCTGTCATCTCGTACAAATGGGCGTAGCCGGGAATTTTCAGCGAGATCGTCTTTTCATACCGCGCTGCATCCGGGTGGTTCCAGCTAAGCGGTTCTCTTTTTTCCTTCATCCGTATCTCTCCCCATCTATCCTGTCTTCTTTTGCTGCGGTCAGTTGTGCGAGCCGCCGCCTGTGCGCTTCGGAAACGCGGAAAATCGGCGGCAAGCGTTGACTTTTGGCTCACCATCATCAAGAATTATTCTCAATTATAAAGAGCAGCCAGGGGAGTTCCATCCCACAAATATGGGATTTCCTTCGCTCGCTCCACACAGGAGAACGCGCAGATGAATGCAAAATGGGAAACAAGCAAACGAAAACTGCTCGCGCTCGCCCGACGCCACCCCTCTTCCTCCCAGGATTACCGGACGGCACTCTTGCAGCTGCTGCGGGAGTTCCTGCCTTTTGACGGGGCTTGCTGCACGGCGGTCGACCCGCAGACGCTGCTGTCGACAGGCGCGATCACGGAAGACGGCGTGGAGGCGATCCACCACGGCATATTCGAGCAAGAATATTTGCGTGATGACTTCATCCGTTACGAAGAGCTGAGCCGGGCGGCAGAGCCTGTCGCCACGCTGTACCAAGCGACAGGGGGAGAGCGTATGAAAAGCGAGCGCTACCGCAACGTCCTGCTCCCGGCAGGCTTTGCTGACGAGCTTCGGGCAGCGCTCAAGTACGACGGGGCTTGCTGGGGGTTTTTGACGCTGTTTCGCTTGCAGGGGCGTCCTGTTTTCAGCGAGGAGGAGCGCGAGTGGATGGCAGAGCTGGTACCACTGATCGCCTGCCAGTTGCGAAAAACAGCCCTCCTTCTGCCAGCCGAGGACACCTCCTGGATGGAGGAAGAGACGGGCATCGTCGTGATGTCTGAGCAGTTGACGATTCACTCCGCCAACGCCACCGCAGACAGGTGGCTGTCGCTGTTGCGCAGGTGGGAGTCGATTGATCGCCACACGTTGCCCCGGCCAGTGCGCGCTGTCTGCTTCCGGGCGCTCTCGCAGATGAACGAGCCTGCTCCGAAAGCCTCCTTGGCCAAAGTGTGCATCCGCATGCCCGACGGCCCGTATGTCACGATCCAGGCAAACCCGATGCACGGCACAGACGGCGCTGTCTACCTCGCCGTTTTGTTTGGTCCGGCCAAGCCTGCCGATATTCTCCCGCTGGTCTGCGAAGCGTACGGATTGTCGGAACGGGAAAAGCAGATTCTCGATCAGCTCGTCCGCGGATCGTCCACGAAGGAGCTGGCCCGCGCGCTGCACATCTCCGCTTATACGGTACAGGATCATTTGAAGTCGATTTTCGCAAAAACGGGAGTATCCAGCAGACGCGAGTTGATCTGGCAGTTGTTTTCACGCTTCGGGGTGGAGGCGGGCAGCCGCGAATAGCGGTGGTTATAGCAAAAAGCCTGATCGCATCCCGTCTGATTGGGGACGATCAGGCTTTTTGCCTCACGCATTTTCAATTAAAGCAAGCGACTTTTGCCGAAGCTCGGCTATCTCGGCTTCCACCGCCTTCAACTCACGCTGGAGGTTGTTCAGCAGACTTTCGACCTTCGCACGCTTTTCCTTCGCCTGGCGCAGCGACGTCGAGATGCGATCCTGGACGATCCAGTCGGTAATGATGTTGTCGAAGAAAAAGTCTGCAAAGGTCAGCATTTCGCCAATCTCGATCCGGATGTGGCTTTGGCGCTGCACGTCTTGCAGCTCCCGCTCGAAGCGCCGCAAGCTTCTTTGCGCCTGATGGATTGACTCGCGGGCCTCGTTGATGCGGCTGTGCTTCATCGCGGTGGATAACGTGCCGCCGCCAAGCATGTCCCAAGCCCCCCAGGAGCTGGCGGAGTCGAGCTTGTCGATCGCCTTGCGGAGTTGCAAAACCGCGGCATTCCCCGCGCTGATCGCCTCTTTCAGCTCTTTTTCGTGCGCTTCCAGCTCGGCCTCCCGCTCGCTATGTACACGAAGCTGCTCCGCCAGCTCAGGCCGCTGCTTGCGAATCAGCCGCTCCTTCTCGACGAGCAGAGCGGCGAGGCGCGCTTCCAGATCCGACATCTGCTGCAGCCTGCTCTTTACCTCTGCCAGCTCTTCTTCCAGCTCTTTGACGGTATCGGCCGCTTCCTCGTACTTTATTTTCGCTTGCAAAAGCTCTTCCGTTTCCTTGGACAGCTTCTCTTCTTTTTTTCCAATCAGACTGTAAAAAAACGCGCCAAAAGACATGCCCGTCAATTTATCCACATCGCGCTGCTCCCGCTGCAATTGCTTGTGCAGCGAATCGCGCTTTTGCACCGCAGCTTTGTACTGCTCCTGCAAAAGCTTTACGTTGTGCTCCGCGTGCAGCTTTTGGCGCAATTGGGCTTTGACTTGTGCAACCTGGCTGTTCAATTCCTGAAACACTCGCTACCCCTCCCCTGCAACCTCTTTTTTCATACGGGAACAACGTGCAAATGTTTCAGTTTTTGGAAAATAGCCGTTCCTGCCCCTTATCGTCACCCTGCCCTGCTCAAGACATTTGATAAATTTGAATCAAATTCCCGCACGTATCGTTCAAGACAGCCAGCGTCACATCTCCGGCTTTTGTCGGGGCCTGCGTAAAGGCGACGCCGAGCTTGGTCAGCCGTTCGTACTCTTGGTGGACGTCGCTCACTTCAAACGCCGTCGCCGGGATGTTTTGTTCAAAAATCGCTTTTTGGTAGGCCAAAGCCGCAGGATTCATATTTGGCTCCAAAACGAGCTGCACACCATCCGGGTCTTCTGGCGACACCACCGTCAGCCATCTGGCCCCGCCCATCGGGATGTCCATTTTGGTCACGAACCCGAGAATGTCCGTATAAAATTTTTGCGCTTTGTCCTGATCGTCGACAAAAATACTTGCCAAGCTGATTCGCATCGTGCTCCTCCTGTTCTTTTTCAGGTGTATGTTTTGCTAGTGTGCCCCACTGACGCCGTTTACCTACCCTTTTGCTGTGCCCCGCTACCTGATAGGTCGTTTGCTCGAATGCTTTCAGCAGCGTTTTTTGCGCGTCCACGTTGACAGGCCCCCTTTTTTGATCGCGCGTGCACAATCTTCTCTCTCCAAGATAACACATCTTTTCCGCAGCCTGCCCCTCGATTATTGATGCTTGTGCAGTTGGCGGTACTCGCTGGGCGTCGTTCCCGTCGTTTTTTTGAACAGCGTGATAAAATACGGCGTATTCGGCATGCCTACCTCCGCCGAAATCGCGGCAATCGTTTTGCCTGAGTGAACGAGCAGTTGCTTTGCCTTGTTGATCCGCTTTTGCTGCATGTATTCCACAGGAGTCATGTCCTTGATCCGCTTGAATGTCCGCTGCAAATGGTAAGGGCTGCCGTGACACATGTCGGCCAGGTGGGCCAGTGTCAGCTTTTCGCTGTAGTGAGCATCGATATAGTCGGTAATCTGCGCGACCCATTCCCGATCAGGCAAACGCTGCCCAGTGGGCTTGCACCTTTTGCACGGACGAAACCCTTCGCGAATCGCCTCGTTTGCCTGTTGAAAAATCCGGACATTGTCCCATTTTGGCGGCTTCGACTTGCACGAGGGCCGACAAAAAATCTTTGTCGTCTTCACCGCGTAAAAAAACTGGTCGTCATAAGACGCATCGTTGGTGATGATCGCCTGCCATCTCTCTTCGGTGACACAAAGTTCCATTTTGCCCACCTCCACCGTCAGTATACCCTTGGTCGCCTCCACAAGTCCCGTTATCCCGATAAAACAGCAAGATAACGAAATGACAATAGTCTACCCGCCGAAGCTTGCGTCGATAATAAAAAGAAAATGACCCTGCCCACACCAAACCTTTTTCCTGCGCCCGAAACCGTTGCAGAGCGGACCGGACAAGAGCTCGCTGTGCTTCGGCTGGCAGTATTTGATTGGCGCAGCAACAACTCATCGTTGAAGGGGAACTGTCGAAAGAGCTATGATGGGACGGAGGAGATTGGCAACATGCGGGACAAAACACTGGCCACATTCGCGGGATTGGTTCGTGAACAGCCAACTGCGTCCTGATACGCTCACTGCAGATGCCGTCTGCTTTTCCCGTCACGATGTCGTCTTGCACAATGGCAGCCGAATGGATCGCGCTGTCCCGCCATTGGACAAGCCGGGAGCATACGCTGCCTTTTCTTGACGGCGTTTTTTGATTAACAAAAGGAGGTTCCACCTGAATGCTGAAAATAGGCTCGCACGTCTCATTCTCCGGCAAAGGACTGCTCAATGCCGCAGAAGAAGCCGCTTCCTACGGCTCAAGCACGTTCATGATCTACACGGGTGCACCGCAAAACACGCGGCGCAAACCGATTGAGGACCAATACATCAGCGAAGGCAAGGAGGTCATGGCCAAGCATGGCGTCGAGGAAATCGTCGTCCACGCTCCCTACATCATCAACCTGGGGTCCTACAAGGAAGACACCTTCGATCTGGCCGTCCGCTTCCTGCAAGAAGAAATTCGCCGGACAGACTACATCGGCGTCAAAAACATCGTGCTCCATCCGGGCGCGTATACGGACAAGGACCCAGAGTACGGCATTGCGCGCATTGCGGAAGGCTTGAATCAAGTGCTCGCCGGGGTCAAAGACACCGATGTAAAAATCGCGCTGGAAACGATGGCCGGCAAAGGAACGGAGATCGGGCGCAGCTTCGAGGAAATCGCCGCGATCATCGAAAAGGTGGAGGACAACAGCAAGCTCGCCGTCTGCATGGACACTTGCCACATGCACGATGCCGGCTATGATATTGTCAACGATTTTGACGGCGTCCTGGAGCAGTTTGACCGGATCATCGGCCTGGATCGCCTCACCGTCGTCCATCTAAACGACAGCAAAAACTTCCGCGGTGCGAAAAAAGACCGTCACGCGCCTATCGGTGCCGGACTGATCGGCTTCGACGCCATGAGCTATATCGTCAATCACGAAAAAATTCGCCACCTGCCGCTTGTGCTGGAAACGCCGTGGATCGGCAAAGAAAAAGGCAAGGAACGCCCGATGTACGAAGCGGAAATCGCGCTGTTGCGCGGCGAGGTGGAAAAACGGTTCGGAGACGAGTTCATGGACCATGTGGAGCGCTTGGACCACTTTTTCCGCAAACAGGATGTGACCAGACGCGAATACGTCGTCGGCATCTGGGAACTGTTGAAAAACGACGCCAAAGCCAAAAAAGCGGACGGCCGCGAGCCAATGGAGCGTCTGTA
The DNA here is from genome assembly GCF_003710935.1 of Brevibacillus gelatini. GTDB lineage: Bacteria > Bacillota > Bacilli > Brevibacillales > Brevibacillaceae > Brevibacillus > Brevibacillus gelatini. The sequence goes on along the minus strand of NZ_RHHS01000024.1, from coordinate 21,965 downwards.
CGACATGGCAGTGGAAGCACGGCTGTTCCCGGAGCTGTCTGAGGAGCAGCTCAACCACCGCCTGACCGCCTGGTTCGCAATCCCGAAATTCTCCTAAATACTCCCGCTCGAAACACAAACCTGGCTGCACGGCTTCCTTTTGTTGGCGATGAAATGACGATCATCGAAAACAGGAGGAAGCCGTTTGTCTGCCAGCGAAAAGCTCACGCCCTACAGCGTGTTGGACGGAATCCGAAACAACACGTACCGCCCCGTCCACATCTGTGACGTGATAACGATCTTCTCCGCGCCCCGCTCAAAAAAGTACCCTGCGCCTTCCTGCTGAACAAAACGCCAGCCAGCGGCCGCCACTTCCCGCTTCATCGCTTCTGCTCCCGCGTCTTGTCCGGAGGGTGCGCCGTACCAGTCGACGCCGTCCACGGTTGCCAGCTTGATGAGTTTGCCGTTGTAGCCGTCCAGAAGCGTCTTGACCTCGCTTGCCGAACTTCCGGAAAAAGGCAGCGCAGGCCCCGCTTGCAAGTAGACGAAGCGAGCCGCCACAGCCAGCAGGCAGAAGACAAGCAGCGATAGCAGCACACGCGCCCTCGTTCCTCGCCAAATCTTTGACACTTTTCACACATCCCTTTTAAAAAAGTGGAAGAATACTCAGGTTGGGTCATTCTCCATCGTTGTCGCCACCTCTACAATTCTTTGCAGAAGGCGGTACCCCTGCCGCAGAATCCCCTTTTGACGCAAAACGCTCAAAAGAAGGATCGCCCATGTTGCCTTTTCGGGTTTTAAATGAGGCAACCCTACTTAGTTAGGACTTCACCTCATTGATTGTTTGCCCGATAGCAACATGTTCGATTTCCCAATGGAAGAATGTGCTTTTCTGCAGGGTAAAGAGAAGATTTCCAGCGTATATTTTGCTTACGGAATGATCCTCCTTGTAATCCACCACGGGAAAGTCTGCTATTACTTGACGCTGGTTATTTGCTATTTCTACTTCCCTAAAATTCACCTCAAGTTTACCAAGGAGATTGTCATTTACCGATGAAAAAAATGACTGGATCGTTGCAACATCCTCAGGCTTCAAGCTCACATTTTGTTTAGTTTTCGATGGCTGTTTCCACTACTTCTTTTGGAGACTGGTAAATAGAGAAAAAAATCATTAGAACACCAAGCAGAATGGCAGTACCGATATACCCAGTTCGTTTTCTCATAAGTCGCACCTCTCCATCTTTTAAAAGTACAGAGAGTAAAGCCACGTCTTGAATTCCTGATTTTCTGGGTAGTACCGGACCGTACTCGCACTTTTAACTGTATTAGCATCGTAACTTAACTTGAAACATTTTCCAACCACACTCTGTTTCGTACGTTTCAGCCACCGTTTTTACAGCCAAAAGAAAAAGAGAGACAGACACAGCTTCTATCTCCCTTTTTCAAACCCGACATTAAAAATCAAAATTGTCCGGGTCTGGGCCGACGCGATGGTTTTCATTCAAACTATCGATCAGCTCCATCTCTTCTTTTGTCAGTTCAAAATCAAACAGCGACGCATTTTCCACGATGCGATGCTCTTTCGTCGATTTGGGAATAGTCACGACGCCATGCTGCAGGTCCCAGCGCAAAATGATTTGCGCAATCGATTTTTGATGCTTGTCGGCAATCCCTTTCAGGACAGGATTGTCCAGCAGCTGGCCTTGCATGAGCGGCGACCACGCTTCGAACTGGATGCCCTGCTCTTTGCAGTATGCGCGCAGCTCGGTTTGCGACAGGCGCGGGTGGAATTCCACCTGGTTGACCATCGGCTTGATTTCCGCGTCCTTGAGCAGCTCTTCCAGATGGTGAATGTGGAAGTTGCTCACCCCGATCGCTTTGACCCGCCCGGCCTTGTACAATGTCTCCAGCGCTCTCCACGCCTCTTTGAACTTCCCTTCCACCGGCCAGTGGATCAGGTACAGGTCCAGGTAGTCCAGCCCCAGCTTGTTCAGGCTCGTCTCGAAAGCAGCCAGCGTCGATTCGTAGCCAAGCTCTGAATTCCACACTTTCGAGGTTACAAACACATCTTCTCTGGCAATTCCGGCCGCTTCCACTCCGGCGCGAATCCCGCGTCCGACCCCTTCCTCGTTTCCGTAGATCGCTGCGGTGTCAATGCTGCGATACCCGTGCTTGATCGCGAACTGCACGGCATGTTCCAGCTCCGGACCTTCCTCTACTTTAAAAACGCCCAGTCCCAGCCAAGGCATTTTCACTCCGTTGTACAGCGTGGTTGTATCTTGCAAATGGTTTGCCATTGTTCGTTTCTTCCATCCTTTTTGTTTTATGAAATAGCTCTTTTCGCAAATCAGATTTGCTCTTGTTATCTTGGCCAAAGCCATGTAAATTGAAGTCAGTTTCTTTTTGACGAAAACATTCATTGCCAGAGACGCGCGCGACGCCATGCCTTGCGAAAAGAGCTGACAGCAGTCAAATTAAGTGGCAAGCGGTTTGACAAGTGCTATTATGAGAGACAATAGCCAAAAGGAAAAGTACGTACTTTTTTGTGCGATAGGCACTAAAAAGTTCCTATGCAAGCAGGAGGGAATCGACCGTTGAAAAAGAAGTACAACATTTCAGTCGAAGCCACGCTCGAAGTCATCGGCGGCAAATGGAAGTGCGTCATTTTGTGCCATCTGACGCACGGAAAAAAGCGCACCAGCGAATTGAAGCGCCTCATGCCGGGCATCACGCAAAAAATGCTGACGCAACAGCTTCGCGAGCTGGAAGACGACGGCATTATCAACCGGATCACGTACAACCAGGTTCCGCCCAAGGTCGAATACGAGCTGAGCGAGTACGGCTGGAGCCTGAAAAGCATTCTGGACGCGCTATGCGCCTGGGGCGAGCAGCATATTATCCGCGAGTACGGAGACAAATATGCGGTGCTGGAAGACAGCATTCTCAACCAATAACACGACGTCGCCACCTCTTTTGCAAACAGCAGGGGTGGCTTCTTTTTTCTCTATCTATAAATTTATTTATGAATACATCACGAAAACATAATTTGTTTTATCGAAAAAACGGACGTAGAATAACGACTGTCACCACAATCCCACATTCACAGGAGGCAATATAGATGGCAAAACAAATTTTGATGGTCGTCACCAATCACACAGACATGCACGAGGGCAAACAGACAGGCATCTGGCTGTCCGAATTTGCCGAAGCTTACCTCGCCTTCGAGCGGCACGGCTATGATGTCACAGTAGCAAGCCCTCTGGGCGGAGCAGGCCCGATCGACCCGGGCAGCGTGGACGAGAACACCCCGCAGGAATTTCTCGATGCCGCCAAGCTGCTCGCCAACACGAAAAAGCTGGAGGATGTGACGGCAGACAGCTTCGCTGCGATCTTTTTGCCAGGCGGGCACGGCACGATGTTCGACCTGCCGGAAAACACCAGGCTCCAACAGTTGCTGCGCGACTTTTACGAAGCGGGCAAAATCGTCGCGGCAGTCTGCCACGGTCCGGCCGGGCTTGTAGGCGCGACATTGTCGGACGGTCAGCCGCTCGTCGCAGGCAAGCGCGTCAATGCTTTTACAGACAGCGAGGAAGCGGCGACAGGGCTGGGCGCCTACCTGCCGTTCCTGTTGGAAAGCAAACTTCGCGAGCTTGGTGCCGTTTTTGTGGCCGCCCCAGACTGGAGCGCACACGTCGAGGTGGACGGCAACCTGATTACCGGACAAAATCCGCAATCTACACTGGCAGTCACAGAAGCAGTCTTGAACAAACTGGGTGAATAATAAACGGGAGGCTGGTAGGCAAACGAGATCAGCCTCCCCTCGTTTATCTTTTTACATTTGAATGGGCAAAAAGGAGGAACCATCATCATGCAATTCGACCACGCTGCCCGTCATTCCGACCTGTCGGCATCTTCACGCAAAGGCTCGACGCTCGCCTTGTACGCGCTGACGCTCGGAGCTTTTGCCATCGGCATGACGGAGTTTATCATCATGGGCTTGCTCCCGGAAGTGGCGGCCGACCTGCACGTCTCGATTCCGCTTGCCGGGTTGCTGATTACAGGGTATGCTCTGGGAGTTGCCGCAGGCGCTCCCGTCATCACAATCGCGACGCACAAAATGCCGCGCAAAGCACTCTTGCTGTTTTTAATGATTTTGTTTATCGTCGGCAACGCCCTGGCCGCACTGGCCCCCAACTACACCGTTTTGATGCTGGCGCGCATTCTCGCCGCCCTCACGCACGGCTCGTTCTTCGGCGTCGGCTCTGTCATCGCCGCCGAGCTGGTTCCGAAAGAAAAGCGCGCAGGTGCGATCGCCATCATGTTTACCGGGTTAACTTTGGCGAACATTTTGGGCGTCCCAATCGGAACGTTTTTGGGGCAAGCTTATGGCTGGCGTTCGACTTTTTGGGCGATCACGGTCATCGGCGCGATTGCGTTCGTCGGGATCGTCCTGCTCGTGCCCAAGGTCGCAAGCGCCGCGTCCAGTCTGCGCCAGGAATTGGGCGTGCTGAAACGTCCGGCGGTGCACGTCGCGCTGTTGATGACTGTATTCGGCTTCGGGGGCGTCTTCACCGCATTTACGTACATTGCGCCGATTCTCGTGGACATCACCGGCTTTTCTCCCGGCTCGGTTTCTTATATTCTGGTCTTGTTTGGTGTAGGTATCACGATCGGAAACATTTACGGAGGAAAGCTGGCAGACCGCAAGCTGTTTCCTTCCTTGCTCGGCATCCTCGCTCTGCTGACAGTGGTTCTCGCCCTGTTCAGCCTGACAGCTTTGAGCAAGCCGCTCACGCTGGTAACGGTATTCGTCCTGGGGATTGCCGCATTCGGCACCGTCCCCGGCCTGCAGCTCCACATGCTGAACACGGCTAAGGAAGCCCCTACGCTGGCCTCCACGCTGAACATCGCCGCATTCAACCTGGGCAATGCGCTGGGGGCGTATATCGGCGGCGTGGTCATCGAGCTGGGATTTGCCGGCGGACTTCCTGCCGTTCCTTGGGTCGCTTCGCTTACGACCTTGATCGGGATTTTGTTTACGCTCTGGGGAGCGAGACAGCAAAAGCAGGCAGCGCGCTCCTGACGGGACAAACGCCTCGAACGGACGCAGCCGTTTAACACGAACATGCCGCACGAAAGGAAAGGAGGGCTACCAAACATCATGGTAGATTTTGAATGGTATCGCAGCTTTGTCAGCATCTACAAGCACGGCTCCGTGTCCGAAGCTGCCCGGACACGGATGATGACCCAGCCTGCCATGAGCCAACATCTGGCGTCGCTGGAGGCCGAGGTGGGCGAGCCTTTGTTCACGCGGGCACCGCGCAAAATGATTCCTACAGAGCGGGGCAAAACCCTCTACACCCAAGTGGTCCCGCTCATTGAAGCGCTGGAAGAAACCACGCAAACGTTAAAAACGAGCACCGCCTCCTCCCTGCCGATCATCCGGATCGGGGCGAACCACGAGTTTTTTCGGGAAAAGCTGGCCCCGCACATCGGCAGCTACCAGCTTCGCGTCGTCGCCTATTTGGGAGTCGCATCCAGACTGCTCGACTTGCTGCTGGAGGAAAAGGCAGACATCATCGTCATGCCGCAAAAGCTTTCTGTGCCTGGCGTGGAGTACATCCCCTACATGCAGGAGGAATTTGTGCTGGTCGCGTCACCCGATTACAGCGAGCCTGCCTTTGCGGAGCGTGACGCTTTTGAAGCGTGGCTGTGCTCCCAGCCGTGGATCAGCTACGACCTCGACTTGCCGATCATCCGCCGCTTTTGGCGGGAGCATTTTCAAAAACGTCCGCAGACGCAGCCGACGCATGTCGTCCCCGATCTGCACAGCGTTTTGGCCGCCATTGAGCACGGCGCAGGCATCAGCCTGTTGCCCACGTTCATGCTGAATCACCACTTGTCGAGCGGAAAGGTAAAAGTCTTGTACCCGTCCTGCACCGTTACGAACGACTTGTATTTGGCCTACCAGATGAAAAACCGGAGCCTACCCCACCTGAAAGCGTTGATCGAAACGCTGAAAAGGACGGTTTGATTACACCCGTTGGCCGAAGCAAGCAAGAAAAAGGCTGTCATCCTTGGAATGGATCACAGCCTTTTTCTGATGGAATCTACTATTGGGTGACGGGCTTCCAAGCCTTTCTGCCACTTTTCCGTGAGCTGAAACTTGCTGCACAGATTACGCGCACAGACGGCGAATCGCTCAGCGGCGCGCTCGCTCCAGCTTCCCGCTCGCTGCGGTGAGCAGCGCAGCGCCAACCACCATCACTCCCCCGATCCACGGTGTATGAATCAAGCCCATTGTATCCACGACGATTCCGCCGACGAAAGCACCGATGGCAATGCCGAGATTAAACGCGGCAATATTGATCGCAGACGCTACATCGACGGCACCCGGAACGTATTTTTCGGCAAGCTGTACGACATAGACTTGCAGTCCCGGCACGTTCATGAAGGCCAGCAGCCCCATCAGAATGATCGTTATCGTGCCCGCGACTTTGAATGGAGCCGTAAACGTGAGAATGACGAGAATAACAGCCTGAATCACAAACATCCAAAAGAGCGCCCGGAGCGGATTTTTGTCGGCAGCTCTCCCCCCGATCGTGTTCCCGATGGCGATTGCCAGGCCGTACACGAGCAGGATCAGACTGACGATGCCTGCAGGATAGCCCGTGATCTGTTCCAGAATCGGGCCGAGAAACGTGAAGGCGACAAACGTGCCGCCGTAACCAAGCGCTGTAATGGCAAAGGCCAGCAGCAGTCGGCCGTTTGTGATAATTTTCACTTGGTCCTTCAACGAGGCAGGTTTGCCCTTTTTCAAAGTGCCCGGAACGAGCACAGCCGTCGCCACGAGAGCAATCAGGCCAAGGATGGCTACGCCCCAAAAAGTCGCTCTCCACCCGAACATTTGCCCGATAAACGTTCCCAAAGGCACTCCGGTCACAGTTGCGACCGTCAATCCGGTAAACATCGTGGCAATCGCGCTCGCCCGCTTGTTTTCCGGCACCAGATCAGCCGCAATCGTCGAGCCGATGGAAAAGAAAACCCCGTGCGAAAACGCGGTGATAAAGCGGGCCACCAGCAACAGCGCAAAGTTGCCGGACATTGCCGCCACACTGTTTCCGACAATGAACACAATCATCAGCAAAAGAAGCAATGTCTTGCGCGGGATTCTGCTCGTCAGTGCCGTAATGATCGGCGCTCCCACAGCCACCCCCAGCGCATAGCCGGAAATCAACAGCCCGGCGAGCGTAATGGTCACATGCAAATCTTGCGCGACAGTAGATAACAGACCGACAATGACAAATTCCGTCGTGCCAATGCCAAATGCACTGATTGCGAGCGCAAGCAAAGCAAGCGTGGAGTTTTTCGCGCCTTTTTCTTGCTGCTGCACTCTATCTATAGCTGTACTCATGCGTAAAAAATATCCTCCTTCAGTTTTACTTGCCAGCCATACGGTAGGGCCCTTCCGCATCATGATTGGCGAATGTGGTATTGCTGATTGCCATTATCGAGCATGTGAGCTTGCAGCGGAAGTACGTACTTTTTAGTAGCATAGGCACCAAAAAGTGCCTGTCGTCTTTGCTGCCTTCGCAAAAGCCGCAGACCTGGCGTATGGCGGCCTAGCCAAAAGGAGGGGAGTCCCGTATCTGGTCTGTCTGTGCAACTTGTGAAGAAAACAAAAAAGCTGGCCCTTCCGCTCTCTTCGGCTGACCAGCTTTTCAATCTATTTTATCGTGCGGGTGAGAAAGCGCCGATTATAGGCTGTTTCCAACCACCCATTCACTGCCGAACCAACAGGAAAAATCCGTCTTCATCCGGCTCTGGCGCTTCCTTTTCAAACCCGACCGCCTCGAAGCACCGCAGGCACGCGACATTGTCCTCTTCAATCCCCGCGATCCATCTTTTGACACCGGACAGTTCCTCATGCTCCAGCACTTCCCGCAGCAACGTCTTTCCGTATCCGCGATGGCGCAGGGAAGGGTTGACGATCAAGCCGATGCTTCCCTCCATTCCTTCCTCGATCTCGACCATCGCTACTCCGACAGGCTGTTCTCCCATAAAGGCAATCCAGACGAAATACGAGTCGTTCTCCTTCACAAACCCGTACCATTCCTCAAGCGGCTCCATCCCTTCCATTCGCTTCTGCACTTCCGCATCCTGAAACCACGTCTTCAGGATGGCAAGGTGCTCCTCCTGCAAACGTTCCATCCGATCCATCATCTTCATCGAAATCCTCCTTGTCATTCGTTTGTTGTGACGCTGCCTTCCGTGGCTGCATGCTGAATCAATTCCCGGGTATACAGCGAGATGAGCTGTTTGTAATTGGAAGAAAAGTCAATTTGCTGATAAAGGTCTGCTTTCTCCTGAAACCGGGTTTTGTCCTCGGCGGGAAAATAAATGGAAATCCCCTTGCCTATGGGGTGCTCAGGCGTTTTGATGTTGCTCACCACGGCCTGCTCGACGGCGCGGGCAATTTTCTTCGCGCCTTCCTCGTTGCCGATGGCTTGTCCCATATACGCAGTGAAATCGGCAAGATCGACCATGTCTGCCTCGTCCGCATAGTTTTCGGCCCGGTTCCGCGCATCGGCGAGCTTGGAAAACGTCTGCGGCTGCGGCAGGAGCTCCACCAGCTGTTTGCTGAACAGGTCCACCTCTTTTACCACTTCCTCCACTTTGGAGAGGCGGATTACCGATTGCTGCAAATCTTCTTCCTCCTCGTTTTCCAGCGAATGGTTGTGGTAGCTCAAGGCGATTGCATTTGCCAAATCGACAGGACTGATGTCGGGACGCTGGTGCAAGGTTTGGAAGACCGTCTGGTAATCCCATCCGTTTTTGTTGGTATAATCGACCGCCGCCACCATGTACTCCCCGTACTGTCTGAGGGCATAGGCGATTTCCAGTCCGGCCATTTTGCAGGCATCAAAACCGATGAGATCAAACTTCACGCCGGTTTTTTGATAAGCGTCATGCAAAGCGGATTGTATGACAGGCAGCTTCATTTTTTTATTGCCGTATGCCTCATCACCGCCGTACCCATCGACTGCCCCGAGTCCATGTCCCCAAAAGACCAGGACGTAGTTTTTCGCAGGAAAGGCTTCCACTCCCCACTGGATAAAATCTTGCAGCGTATCCTTGCTGTCCATATTGCGGCGGCCTACGTCCTGAATCAGTTCCAGTCTGTTTTTCTGCACGAGCCAGCGTTGGTTGCGATCCGCCGCAATCGTGTCCAGCCACCATTTCCTGGCTCCCCCTGTCTCCAGCACAATGCGCACATCGGAGGAAGAGCCTACCTGCATCATTTCCTTGAGATCGTCAGAAGCCAGGTGAAAATCGCTTTCCAGATCGGAGCCCGGCATGTAAATCAGGATCGTATAGGCAGCCTTGTCCGGGCGCTCCGGGGCAGCGCATCCCACCAGCAAAAGTGCCGCCAAAACGGTCATCATCAACGCTTTACACATACTTCGAAGCCTGCATCTGGTATAGTTCCGCATAAATACCTCCCTGCTTCAGTAATGTGTGATGATCTCCGACCTCCTTCACCCTGCCCTTGTGCAGCAGCACGACCTGGTCGGCCAATTTTGCTGTGCTCAACCGATGGGAGACGACAATTACGGTCTTGTTTTTCGCCATCGCCTTCAAGCGGCTGAATATCTCGTGCTCGATATAGGGATCAAGGGCAGAAGTAGGCTCGTCAAAAATCAAAATTTCTGCCGAGCTGTTGCGCATGCAGGCTCTGGCCATGGCAATGCGCTGCCACTCGCCGCCCGACAGATTGACTCCGCCAAACAGCCGGCCGATCTCCGTTTCGTATCGGTCGCGCAACCGGGAAGCCACTTCATCAGCCCCGCCCAATGCTGCCGCCTTCTCGATCTCGCTCTGCTCGTGAAGTGCCGGGAGGTTCCCTACCCCGATATTCGATTTCATGCTCATCTCATAGCGGACAAAATCCTGGAACACCGCCGTGGAATGAGCGCGAAACGCGCTGATGTCATAGTCGCCAAGCGCCCTGCCATTAAACCGGATCGTTCCGCTGGCAGGCTCATAGAAACGAAGCAGCAGCTTGACCAGCGTGCTTTTTCCGCTGCCGTTTTCCCCAACCAGCACCGTAACCTTCCCTTCCGGCAGGACGAGATGGTCGATTTGCAGCACATCCCGCCCATCCTGGTAGGAAAATTTTACATTTTCCAGCACATATCCTGTCTGATACCCGCTTGGAAACGGCGCAGTACCTGACGGAGCCGACCCGTTCGCCCCGAGAAATTGCGCGATCCTGCTCACATTGACCATTTCCCGCGCTCCGATGGCAAACACGCCGAACAGCTCCGTAACGCCCTCCCGCAACTGAAACAGCGCTCCGATAAAGACCAGCAGCTCTCCCACCGGAAGGACGCCAGCCATCGCCTTTTGCACGATCAGGATCAGGACGACGCCGTTCGCAACAGCTTCCAGCACGCCCCACCCAAGATTGTGCGAAATCCACTTTTTCTGGTCGCGCGACAGTTGGTGAATCAATTGCCGCGCCATCTCCTTGTACTTGGCGGTAAAGTACGGTGTGAGACGGTACAGCTTGATTTCGTTCGCCAGCTCGTGCTGCAAAGGCAGGCCCATAAAATACTCGGCTCGCCGCCGCAGCTCCTGAACCTCTTCCCTTCCTTCGAACGTAGCGTTATTCAGCTTGGCCTCCACAAAAAGCCGCGGCAACGCCAGCAGCAAAAAAAGGAGCGGTACATACGCAATGACGTTCCAGAGCAAAATCGAGCTGGCGACAATTTGAACGATTCCGCCAAACGTGCTTGCCGTCATTTCCAGCCATAGCGTAATAAAATACTCGTTGTACCTGACTACCTTCACCTTTGTATGAAAACCCGTCTCGTCAAACGGCGCAATGTCTTCAAAGCTGTTCGCCTTGTCCATGAGCTGTTCATCGATATGCTTCTGAATTTGCGCCGTCAACAGCTTCTTGTTCATTTCCACATACGGGTTCAGGACATCGACGAGAATCGTCAGCAAAACAAACAGAATGGCCATCCAAAAGACCGGCCCAAACGACAAAAACACCTGATGGTCTTGCAGCAGCCCCTCTATCACCTTGGCACTGATCCACACAAGCACAGGGCCCAGGATGGAATCGATCATCTTTATGAAAAAGACAAAGGTCGTTCTCGCGGGACTGGCCGCATAGATCAGCCGCAGCCCCCACCAGGCGTATCTAACCGTTTGCCACTTTTCCTTCATCTTCCTCAAAAGATTCGGCTTGCAATCGGTACATGTTTGCATATTCCCCACCTAATTCCATCAACTGAGAATGTGTTCCTTCCTCGACAATCCGGCCGTTTTTCAGAACGAGAATCCGGTTGGCCATCTTCACGGTACTGAACCGATGCGAGATCAGCAGCACGGTCTTGCCTTTCATCAGCTCGCGGAAGCTGTTGTACAGCTCGTATTCCGCACGTATATCAAGGGACGCAGTCGGTTCATCCATAATGATGAAATCGGCATCCCGATAAAGGGCGCGGGCAATCGCCAGCTTCTGCCACTGGCCACCTGACAAGTCTACTCCGCCCCACTCTGGCCCAAGCATCGTTTCATAGGCGTGCGGGAGCCCGCTTGCCACCTCATCGAAGCCGGCCAAAGCAGCCGTCTTTCGCAGCTTGTCTTGTTCGCCCATCTCCCAGCTGGCAAGGGCGATATTTTCCTCAACCGTTACGCCATATCTCCCCAGATCCTGGAAAACAGCCGCGATTCGCTTTCGCACATCCTCAATGACCAGCTTCCCGATTTCTTGTCCATCAATCAAAATCTGGCCACTTGTCTGCTCGTAAAAACGGCAGAGCAGCTTCACCAACGTCGTTTTTCCCGACCCGTTTGCACCGACAATCGCCACGCATTCTCCGGGTGAAATCGAAAAAGAGACGCCTTGCAGCACATATTCTCTACCCGCGGCCTCTTCCGTTTCCGGCGGTTCGCTGTCCGCTTCCTCGGCCTCTTCAAAGTAAGTCATGTCGGCCAAGTCCGAATCGTCGTCGCCGTCGTACTCTTCCGGCTCAGCCTCGCTCTCTTCCACTTCCTCTTCATCATCGGCGTCGTCTGCATACTCATAGCGGAAATAAACGTCGCGAAACTCAATCGCCATCGGAGAGCCAGCCACGCTTTTTTGCGGCTGCGCCGCCTGCTTGATGTCCGGCTCCGCTTCGATAAACAGCCGGAAGTCATCGGCCATTCGCCACAGTTCCCATGTATCTGCCCCGTCATTCGCAACTTCCCTCGCCTCTTTGGAGAGCTGGAAGACGGCAAGCAAATAGAGGGCAATGTCACCCGGCGTAATCGCCTGGGCATCAATCTGGTAAATAATCCACAGATACCCCAACCCCGCTACTGCTCCGGAAAAAAAGCCCGTCAGTGCCGAATCGCGGGCAAATCGGTTTTGCAAACGTTCAAACCGCGCGTACAGCTTGCCAAACGTCACCAGATACATCTCGCGGAAGAAGTTGCCCAGTCCAAACAGCCGCACCTCCTTGGCAGCCCGCCGCCCCAGAAGCAAATCCCGCGCATAGTTCATCCTCCGCCGCTCTTCCGCGGCATCCTTCTCGTACTCCCAATCCAGTTCCGCGTAGCGATTCTGCTTGATCGCATAAGGAATGGTGCTTGCCACCAGGAGGATCGCCAAAAGCGGCGACAGGTTTGCGATCAGACCGATGATGCTCAATAAGGAAATGAGACCGGTAAAAAAGCTGGTGCTGATCGTCATGATTTGCGCGGGCAGCCAGCCAGTGGCTTCCCGAAGCGCCTCCAGGCGATTGCGATACTTTTTCTGGTCAAAAAACTTCATGCCCGGAACGTTTTCCCACGCCTGTAACAGCAGCAGGTTGATCGACAGCATGGATCGCTCCGACAGTATTTTCACTACCCACTTTTTCAGGGAGGAGAGAATGACGAAGGCAACCATGCTGCCCGCATACATCCAGGCCCAGTGGAGGCTTTGCTGACCGGAAGCCCCCCCGTCGACTGCGGACAAGCCGTCGATGATTTGCTTGGACGCATACAGTTGAAAGGCAGGCAGGATGCCCTCGAAAAACATGAACAAAAACAGCGCAAGAATCAAAAAGGGTCCCGATTTCCATATCATGTTGCCGATCAGTTTTACCGTTTTAACCTGATCTTTGGCCTGCTGCCCTTTCTCTTGAAGTATGCTCCGGTAATCCGCCCACTTTTGCATCATTCATCGTGTTCCCCTTTTTATCTGGCCAGATGTTGCGGCCGCCGCGATTCCCCGATCAGTTCCACGTCTGCCAACCAGCGAGGATTGCATGGCTTGGCTCGCTCCAGCACATGGTGTCTCCCCCTGCTCATCTCCTGCAGCCAGATTTCCATGTCGATCACCGCACGCAAAAATTGGTACGACATGCCCAAATCATTATTGACATCCGTTGATCGGATCAGCGTCCCGACCAGATGATCCCAAAATTTCTCCTTGTCGATCACGCCAAGTGTATGTAACTGCACCTCTCCTGACCGGTCAAACAACTGCAGCAGGTTCCGCTTTTCGTTCTGCAGGCTTTTTCGCGCCATGTGCGCGTAGCTTGTCTTCGTCACCCGGTCGTACAGGTAAGGCGGCAGAATATCGGTAAATGCTTTGCGAATCAACATTTTCGTCCCGTAGTAGTTTTCGACTTTCCCGCGCTTGAGATCGTAATGCTGCTCGGTCGGCACCGAAAAAGACAGCTCCATGATCCTCCTGTCGTAGAAAGGATGCATATTTTGCATCGACACGCCGACAGCGTCCAGATAGCTCGCCCGCGGCCATGTGTAATCGTAATGGTACCGTCTTCCCCAATACTTCAACGGCTGGCTTTTCGCGTACCGCTGATAGTCCTCCTGCTTCGACCGGGACTCTCTGTTCAGATGGGTTTGCGTGAAGTAGTCCGGCATCTCGCACACCGTATCTGCCCAAGCCAGCTTGTAATACAGGTAGTTGTTCAACCCGGGGAGAAAAGGAGCGATCCCGTAGGCAAAGCCCAGCTTCACCGCCCGGCTGAGGCTCTTGTCCGCCCATTCCCACAAGGCCTGGCCAAAAGCTTTGAATTTCTTCTGGCGAAGGAGTGAATCCAGCACATAGTGTTCGCCGGAAAACAAAAAGTCCCCGCCCTCTCCCGTCAGCCCCAGATCGGTCTGGAACTCATTGGCAAGCGCATTGTACATCTCGTTTACCAGCACATTGGCGCGCGGATCAGGGCCATCCAGGTACCACAGCGGGTCCCTGCCCAGCTCGGCATTCGCAATCCGCAGCGTATTGTCTCCGAGAATGATGATCCCCGGCAGCTGCAAATCCTGAAACAGCTTCCGGACGACATCCCTGTCGTGGCTCTGAATCATGTCGTCGCCAGCAAACGAGATGTTGACGCCGAGAATCCGTTCGCGATTTCCGCCCGCCAAGGCTGCTGCCAGCACGCCTGCGGAGTCAAGCCCGCCGCTTACCTCCAGAATCGTCTTCTCGTGGTACAACCGCTCGTTCACAACCTCGATCAACCGCTCCCGAAACAAAGGAACGGCATCTGTTTGCAGCATCGGCAACTGCGCCAGGTCCTCGATTCCCCAATAGGAACGGTGCGCAAGCCGGTTGTCTTTCCAGACGGAGAGGGTGGCGTCAGGAACTTTTTTGATCTCCTGAAAAAACGTGTTTTCGTCAAAGCTGTTTTCGCCTACGGCATATTGCGAGCTGAGATACATCGCGCAGCGCTCGTAATCAATGGCAAACGGAACAGCCTCCGCATGCAGCAAGGCTCGCAGATCATTGGACACGTACAATTCGTTGGAAGGTCCCTTCCAGTAGTAAATCGGCCTGGTTCCATATCCGTCACTTCCGATATACAGCGTCTGACTGCTCTCTTCCCAGACAGCGACCGTAAAATCTCCGTGGCTTGCGCGCAGCATTTCTTGCGGACGGTTGCTCAACAAGCTGTGCAACTCGGCCCGTTGCGGACCGGACAGCTTGTCCGCCCGCTGAAACCCGCTGTTCGGATGGGTCAGCCAGCCGTCCATGACAAAGGGAGAACGCAATCTCTCTTTTCTCGGCGGCTCTTTGCTGTTCGTTTGATAGCGATAGCAAAATTCGGCCATTTTTATCGCGCCGCCCTCGTATGTAGCGACGGCAGTCACGGTATCCTGCAACCAGACAGACAGGCTTCGCGTCCAATTGTTCCAGGCGTGGTCGCTTCCGCCATGCAAGGCTATCCACATCTTCATCCCAATGACACGGCCCACCTTTCCGCTTGTTCTTTCAGTCTGAGAATTTTCGTCACTTGCAAGTCGCCATACTTGTTTTGCGGGTCAATCATCTCGCCGTCAGGCATTCTCACCCACGCATGGGCAAACAGCTTCTCGTCCAGTTTCTTGACGCCGATCAGCAAATCAGCTTCCACCCCTGTGCAAAACAACAGCACCTGCATCGTCACCGCCACCGATACACACGTCGCCACCAACTGGTCATCCTCATCCAACTGAATCAGATGCTCCCCCAGCTTTTGCAACTGCTTCCGGTCGATTGGCGACACTTTTCGCCTTGCCGCGCTTTCGTAGAGCGGAAACATCTGCACGGCAAGCTGCCGATACGCTTCGATAAACTCGTCCTTCAGCAACAGGTTGCGGATCATCGCATGGATAATCAGCGCATAGGCGTTACTGTCCTGGGTTGCGCCAAACCTTCTAAACATCATGGCCCGACACCACAATCAACTTTTTGCTGATGAGCTCCTGAATCGATTGATCCAACATGCTCGTCAATTCTTCTTCCGATTGCTGATAGAGTTGCGTCCATTTGGCTAAAATTTGGGCGGAATCTACCGGGCCGTCCGCCAATTCCTTCCACAACTCCATGGTCGCACCTTCCAGGCCGTAATACGCGCCATGCTTCATATCCAACAGGACGATCTCGTCTCCCATCTCGGTCGTATAAATTTCTTCTCTTTGGCTCACGATCATCGTTCATCCCACCTATCATCAGGAAATGAGAGAGTGGGAACGCCACTCTCTCATGCCTAGGCTATTAGCCTTTTTTCACGCCACGGCCATGTTTGCCGTCGCCTGGTTTGCTTTTTTTGGCAAGCGTTACATTCATGAACGTGCCATACTCTTTTACAACCCCAGCTTTCAGTTGCATATCTCTCACCCTCTCCCTCTATTATTGATAGGCATGCCTTACATTTACTAGATTACCTATAACTGGAATATTTTGTTATCCATTATTTTAAATCAGGTTGTTTTGTCCAATCACTTGCTTGCAGGCTGAGAAAATGGCGAAAACCCCCTATGTCAAATATGGGGAGTTTCCCCCGTTTCCCCCGACAGGATTTCATCCAGCAGCAGGCCCTTTTTCTTGGCGATCTGAGCAGCCTCCTTCCGGTTTTTGACCTGCATCTTTCGGTTGATGCTCGTGATGTGATTGTCAATCGTCTTCTCTTCGATATTCAGAATCGTCCGGATTTCCGAGGTTGTTTTGCCCAGGTAGACGTATGTGAGGATTCGGCGCTCCTGCGGGGTCAAGAGCTTGCGAAAATGCTCCTCTTTCAACCGATGAAACGCCTTGCGAATGGCCTTGGCCGACGAGGCATGGATTCCCGCTTCGTTGGCATAGGCTTCCCGAATGGCCTGCGGTATCGTGTTGTAATCGGTCGATTTGACAATGTAGTTTACCGCCCCGTACAAGTAGGCATCCCAAATCACCTTCTCGTCCTCCAGGGAAGACAGCATGATGATTTTGACGTCTTTTTTTATGTCCAAAAGCTCATTGATCGCTTGCACGCCATCCCGCTCCTGCTGAAACATGACATCGAGCAGGATGACATCCACTTCCAGGTGCTTGACGAGCTCCAGGCCCGTCTCCAAAGAGGGAATTGCAGCTACCAGAATCAGATCGCTTGTTTTTTGAAAAATCCATTTGATCCCTTCAATCCAGTCTGGATCGTCTTCAATCAGCATTACGCGGATGCTCACTCCACTTCACCTCTCCTGTCGGTAAAAAAGTGCAAGGAGACGGTTGTTCCCATCCCTTCGACACTTTCGATTCGCAAAGCTCCCCCATGCTTGGACATAACCCGTTCGCAGTAATACAAACCTAGCCCGAAATTGGCTTCCTTTCGTTTGGTCGTAAAGTACATTTGCGTAAGATGCGGCAAATGCTCCTTGGCGACCCCATATCCGGTGTCTCTGATCGCGACGGTCACTTTGCCGTCCTCTTCTCTCACCTCCAGATCCAGTCTCCCTCCCGTCCCCGCCATCGCTTCGCAAGCGTTTTGCAGCACATTTTGCAGCACTTCCTCCATGTGAATCGCATCGTACTCAACCCACACCGGATGATCGTACGCTTTGCGGACCACGATGGACTCCAGCTTCTTTTCCAGCGACAACAGGACGTAATCAATCGTTTCGCAAATGTTTCCCTTCTGCTTCTTAAGCTCAATATCGGACGTCAGGTGGTTGACCCGCTGCATCATCGCGAACAAATGGTTGTTCTTCCTGATGATGACACTGGCGTCCTGGATAATGGCAGCGAGCTGCTTCTGCTCTGCGTACTCTTTGATCTTTTCCGAAAAGAGCGTGATGACGCCCAAATCGTTTTTCACCGCGTGGCGCAAAGAGGAAGTGCCTGCCTGGACCGCTTCCTTCAACAGAGTCAATTCCCTGGTCGCTTTTACAATCGTAAGCTGCGCCTCGATCCGGACGAACAATTCCTCTCGGGTCACCGGCTTGGTGAGATAATCATTGGCTCCCGAGCGGAAGCCTTCGATCACATCATTCACCCCGCTTTTGGCCGTCAGCAGGATGATCGGCAGTTCGACGGCCGAGAATGTTTCCCTGATCGCGCGGCATATGGCAAAACCGTTGCGATCCGGGAGCATTACGTCCAGCAAGACCACATGAAACGGGAGGCTTTCTACTTTTTCCAGCGCGTCTTTTCCGTTTTGGACAACTGTCACCTTCCAGCCTTTCAGCGAAAAGTGGTTGCAAATGACCTGAACGTTGACCGGATCATCCTCCACCAGCAAAATATGGACGCTTTTTTCGTAAATGTTCTCGCTCACCTGGTTCTCTTGCTGTTCGGAACCGCTTTCAACCACAGCCGCTGCCAGTTCCTCGACCCCGTTGGAGAAATCTGCTTCCATGGCGGCGCTGGGCAGCGTAAAGGAAAAAAGGGAGCCTGTTCCTGGCTGCGACTCTGCCGTAATCGTACCGCCATGCAGTTCGACCAAATATTTGGTGATGTACAAGCCAAGGCCGGTTCCTGCGATTCCCTCCTGCTCCGGCGAAGCGGCCTGCTCATACGGTTGAAAAATCGCATCGATCCGATCCGGCGGCACTCCTTTTCCCGTATCCTTTACGGAAATTTTGACCTCCTGCCCCGTACGTCGCGCGGAAATCTCGACGTATCCTTTTGCCGTAAACTTGATTGCATTGCCCACGAGGTTGTACAAAATTTGCTCGATCCTGGCCTCATCCCCTGTGACCCACAGCGGCTCGCGAATCCGGTTGCGGATCTCCACTTTTTTGTCTACGAGCGACTGGCATACAGCGACCACTTCCTCCACCAGGCGGGAAACGTCCACCGCCTTTGCATGCAGCTCAATTTTCCGGTTTTTCACTTTGGAGTAATCCAGCAAATCGTTGATCCGGTTGCTTAAACGCTTGGCCACCGCCAGAATCATCAGCAGGTTTTTTCTCGTCGTCCCCGAAACCGGGCCCCCGATTCCGTCCAAAATGGATTCACTGATCCCGATAATCCCGTTCAACGGAGTGCGCAGCTCATGGGACGTCCGCGCCAAAAATTCATCTTTCAGTTGATTGATACACAGCAACGCCTCATTTCTTTTTTGCAATTCATCTGACTTCTTTTTCAATTGGTTAAAATAAAAGACAGACACCATTTCGTTAAAGGCAGATGCCAGCTGGCCGATTTCATCGTGGCGCTCGTAGTCCAGTCTTGTGCGCAAATCTCCATCCTTTACCCGGTGGATTTTTTGAATGAGCTGTTGCAAAGGCGCAAGCAAATACCGGGTCATGAGATAGACCAACAGCAATCCGGCTATGGTGGAAATGATCGTGATGATGATGATTTTCCGTCTGTGTTCTGTCATAAGCTGATGAATCTCGGTGCCGTCGACATCGACTCCCAGGACCCCGATAAAATGATTCTGCGAATCAAACAGGGGGGCAAAGGTAGAGACAGCCGCCCCCCACTTGTCGCTGTAGGTTAAGTCGCTCACCTTGATCGTTTTTTCCGCAAAAGCTTCCACCAGGTCCTGATAGTGATTCGTCTCAATCTCTGTCGGCAAGGACAATCCCTTGCCCCGATAATCCAATGGAAATCCGTCGATGACATACATGTACTGCCCTGGGCGATATTCGACCATCGTAAACAAGTATTTGATCCCGTGCTGATTTTTCAGTTGCCAGAGCTGCTGCCGCAGTTCTTTATATTCGGGCATCGCTAAAACCGTGGATTTGTCTAGCTTCCTGGCCTTTGCCTCCATCGTCTTTTCCGCCACTTTCTTGAATTTTTTCACATCAAGATTATGGACGATGGACAAAGCCATGTGCCTCGTTTGCATCCCGAAGGAATCCTGCACCAGCTTGCAGGAAGAGGTGTACAGGAAGTAGAACAAAAGAGAGTTGGACAAAAGCATGACTGAAGAGAACAGCAACAGCATCTTGACTTGGAATCTCATAAAATGGTCACTCTCCCTTATTCTTCCTAGACTATGATATATCAATTTACGGCATATCACTAGCGTTGTATGTCTCGCATGGTCTTCCAATCCCTCGTTGACATCGTTTTCACGAGATAATAGAATACACTTGTTGACAAGTTAACGATGATGGAGACGCGGAGACTCATACTTTGTGGCACTTTCGTTTTTGAAAGCGCCATCGAAGTATGGGTTTTTTTTGCGTATGTCGCCATCTTTGTCAGACATTACTTATTGGGGAGGAATACGATGCTCAGCTTGTTCAGGCCTGCACCGCCCATTGACAGATTGCCTGCTGAACAAATTGATTCGGAGTATAAAAAGCTCAGGCTTCAAGTGTTTCTCGGCATCTTCATTGGTTATGCAGCGTACTATCTCATCCGCAAAAACTTCTCGCTCGCCATGCCGTATTTGACCGCTGAAGGATTTACAAAGGCAGAGCTTGGTTTTGCGTTATCCGCCATTTCGATTTCCTACGGGATCAGCAAGTTTGTCATGGCTGTTTTTTCAGACCGCAGCAACCCGCGAATGTTCCTGCCAGCCGGTTTGATTCTTTCTGCCCTTATCAGTTTGCTGATGGGCGTTGTCCCTTTCTTCACTTCGTCCGTCACGATCATGTTTGTGATGCTGTTTTTGAACGGCTGGTTCCAGGGAATGGGCTGGCCGCCATCCGGGCGCGTCCTCGTCCACTGGTTTAGCGTAAGTGAAAGAGGAAGCAAAACAGCGCTCTGGAATGTAGCCCATAACGTCGGCGGAGGCTTGATGGCCCCTCTCGCTGTTGCAGGTGCAGCGATCTTTGCCGGACTTTCCGGGAATTCCGCTTCCGGCTATGAAGGCGTCTTTATCCTGCCTGCTGTCGTTGCGATTGTCCTGGCATTCCTTACGTATTTCCTGATTCGCGATACTCCGCAGTCAGTCGGCCTGCCGCCGATTGAAGAATATCGCAATGACTACCCAACCAAGACGAAGAAAACATTTGAAACGGAATTGTCCACAAAAGAAATTCTTTTCAAATACGTGCTGAACAACAAATGGGTCTGGGCCATCGCGATTGCCAACATCTTCGTCTACTTCGTCCGTTACGGCGTTCTGGACTGGGCGCCGACCTATTTGAGCGAGGAAAAGGGCTTTGACATGAACAAGTCGAGCGTCGCCTACTTCCTGTACGAATGGGCAGGTATCCCGGGAACGCTCCTGTGCGGCTGGCTGTCCGACAAATTGTTCAAGGGCCGGCGTGGACCCGCAGGGTTTGTCTTTATGCTCGGCGTATTGATCGCAGTTCTGGTCTACTGGTTCAACCCGGCGGGCAATTCCGTCGTCGATATGATTTGCCTGATCGCAATCGGCTTCCTGATTTACGGTCCCGTCATGCTGATCGGTTTGCAAGCTCTTGATTTTGTGCCGAAAAAAGCTGCCGGAACCGCTGCAGGGCTGACTGGCCTGTTTGGTTATCTGGGCGGTACCGTCACAGCGAATGCACTGATGGGGGTTATCGTTGACGCCGCCGGCTGGGATGCAGGGTTTATGCTGCTGACAGCATCATGCGTAGCGGCTGCTCTTGTTTTTGCCCTGACGTGGAATGTGCGGGGGCAGGAAGTTGTGAAGAATCATTAAAAAAGAAGGGGCTGTCCGGAAAGTCAGTTGTCATTGACTTTCTGGGCAGCCTTCTTTTTGAAAATACTTGTCTTTAAAAGGTGTCTCTTGTGAGCGATGGTTGAATTCCTTGACTTTCTTGAAAACAATCTTCCATTGTTTCCCCTTTTTCTCGATTGGTAATGTCACTTGCTGAGTACCTACTACTCTTGTAGTGAACAACATCTACCTCGACTTTTTTATCGTTTTTTACATCCACTGAAACAATTTGAAAGCCCTCCAGTTTTTCGTCAGAATGCTCATTTTCCCTGTAGGCCTGAATTTGTTCTTCTTCCGTTGCAAACCTGGGATCATCTACGAGAGCTGCAGCCTTTTCGTATTCCTCGTTAGCCAATAAGTCCACGAAGTTTTGCACGACTCTCTCTGCTTCTTTTTGGGGATCTGCTTCGGCGCTGGAGATGTTAGAGAGAGTCAAGCAACCTGTGAGGAGGGTAAATGCAAGGGTGGAGAGATATACTAGCTTTTTATTCATTGTAAATTACTCCCTGGAATGTTTTTTGTTGATTCATCACCATAACCCGTGCTAGACATTGAAAAAACGTAGATGTTCCTCTATCGTGAAAGTTGTCCTGACCATCACAAGATAGGAGG
>NZ_RHHS01000023.1 GCF_003710935.1 Brevibacillus gelatini | reverse complement strand
CGATTGTTTTTGCAATCGAACGGACGGCAGAGGTGGGAGATGTGAGGTGCTCGGTTATCCATTGTTGGAGTGCTTCTTTTCCCGACTCTTCTGTCTGAGCTGCATATACCGTTCTCATGTGCTGAAGAGCGTTGTAAAGGCGTTCCAAATGGGGATCTTGAGCGAACCAGGCTTTCAATTCCTCCTGTTCCTCAGGTTTCAGTTTATCAGGAGATGTGTGGAGCAGACGTTGTTCATGTCTACCCCGGCGATGAGTTCCCCGCGAACGGGTACGTTTACGAGCAGCTTCTAACGATTTGGAGAAGAGCTGAATGACGTGGAACTTGTCCGCTACTACCGTGGCATCCTTCCAAACACCGCGAACCGTCTCAGCCATTCCAGGAGCCAAGTCTGTCACAACAACCTGTGGAGGCGTAGCAAAGGGCCAGTTCATGAGAGCCTGACGAACCTGCTCACGTGAACGCCCTTCTGTAACCTGCCAGATATGCCCGCTTTGTGCATCCATGAGGTTGACACCGTACTTGTGTCCTTTTTGGAGAGCAAACTCGTCCAGACAGACCATAGTAGGCGTAAGATGATCTTGGGGCTTAGCGAGAAGCTGAGGAGCCAGTTGGTAATACCACCGTTCCAATGTCGTATAGCAGATTCCGAGTTGTTTGGAAACGCTAAGCAAATCCCTCTTCTGACACAACTCAACGGCCATTTGACGAAACGCAAAAGTAGCCGTTCCTCGATAGGGAATTCCATCCCATTCGAGAGTCCAGGTGATCTGGCAATCGTGGCAACGTTGTCGATATACAGGAACACGTACCCAGACAGTACCCCATGAAGGAATAAAGCGGTGACGAAGAAGACGGTACCCTGGGCGAGCATGATTGGTGCTCTCTTTCAGGCAGAGAGGACACAGATGAGAGGCTGGATTGGGAGTGAGAGTCACTACCCAATCGGTTTCAGTCGTTTTGTCCCAATGGGAAAGTTGAAACGATGGAAGGCCGATTAAGTCTGTGGTAAACTGGTTAGACAACGTAGATTTCCTCCTATCTTGTGATGGTCTGGACAACTTTCACGATAGAGGAACATCTACGTTTTTTCAATGTCTAGCACGGGTTATGGTGATGAATCAATTTTCTTGAAGTAAAAAAGCGGAAGGCGTAATATAGATGATGGAATTTATTAGCAATGAGGGGGGGATTCCTTGCGTTTTTTAACGACATTTTCTCTCAGAAATT
>NZ_RHHS01000022.1 GCF_003710935.1 Brevibacillus gelatini | reverse complement strand
CCTCCGAAAATTAACTTGGCCGTTAATACCGAAGGGGATATATTCGCTAAGGGTGGGTCATTTTCTTTCCGGCGAACCTGGGTCAATTATATCCCGGCGGTGACAAATAAAGCATAAAACGCAAATTTTCAATTATTTTACAAATGATTAATAATTTACCAATTTTAAGTTTTGTGCTAAGATAGTGTTTATTAGTTGGGGGATTTATTAAATGAAAATATTAAAATTACTAGTAGTATTACTACTCACTATTATCATTCATTTTGCTGTAAATAGTATTAGTCTTGATAGTGAAAACGGCACAATAGAGTGGCTCCTATCATTGATTGCCGCCATTCTATTAACCAGCATCCTTACCGATACAAAAGACAAATAATCCTGGTTCAAGAAATGTAGGTTCGCTAAATCCTGGCAAGTAGAGGGCACGGGCGAAGTCGTGGATGCGGTACAGCTCAAGCTGGAATCCAACAAAATTTATCAGCACATCCACATCCTCGACGCACGGGAAAAAGAGGTCATCATCGGCAGGTTTGGCCTGGATCAGGACAAAGAAAAGACACAGCGGGAAATCGCTCGGGAGCTTGGCATTTCCCGTTCGTACGTCTCCCGCATCGAGAAGCGGGCGCTGATGAAGCTGTTCAATGAGTTTTATCGTACCAAACAGACGCAGAATCGGTGAGTTACAGTACCCCGCAAGACGGTCACTTTCCTGTGTCCTTCTTGCGGGGTATTTTTGTTTATTCGTGGATGTCAATGAATCTGTCATCGCACTTGGAGACGAAGTAAACATAGGCTATCATGATGTCATTCACCTGTGTACGTGATTCGGTTGTTTAATACGTTCCATTCCAAATTTTTGTAAACGAGAACATAGTCATAGTGATTCACGCGGATTTTGCCGTCGCTTGTCGTGACTTTTTTTATTAACATCCACATAATATTTTCCCGCAGCAAATTGAATATGGGTATGATTTTCAGCGCCTTCCATTTCCAACTCGTTTGATGCTTTGCTGTGTTCATTGATTAATTCATTAACGGTAAGCAGTACCCCTATATTCCCAGGCAGGTCTTTATATTGAAAAAAAGCAGTAAGCACAAGCAAGGACAGAACAATTCCAATGATCCAATTCCTGGTCTTTTTCATAATCATCACCTTCATTTTTTCTTGTATGATGGAAATAAAATGGTGCATGATGACCCACCAGATCCTATAACTAAATACGAATTCCATTTATTTGAAGTTACGATAATACTCTATACTTAACTTTCTCTTCTAATCCCACTCACTGCTGCTCGGTCAACTGTTCAAATGTAACACCAGCCCGCCATTTTCCAGCCACAAGATTACCATGTTAACCAGTTCGAGCGAGAGCACTTCGCATTCGGATGAGCTGCTGTTTGATAAGTATAGATAAACTCTTTTCGACCTGATTGGCTGATCGTGAGCGCATCAGTCAAGTTGAACTGGCGGTAAGGGGCGGTTGAACGCAATGGAAGCAGGGAGAAGCTCGTCTACATGTCTATGTTGCTGATTCGGGTGGGGAAGATGAGTCTGGGGGATAAGAGAGGGCGGTCAAAAATAATCGCAATATACGCAATCATTTGGCTGTCCGTTCTGGCTGTCATTCTAACAACACAAGAAGAAATAACCTTATACTACGCCTCAATCTTTTGAGCCACAGCCCGTCATGAACAGAAAAGCTGTGGCTCCTTCGCTTTTTCTTGCTCCACAACCACTGTTGCAGGAAGCCTTTGCCCCTTCTGCTGCCTCTTACGCGATTACCACCCTGCAAAACGGCTCATGTGCACCGAGTCCAAATCTCCGACAAAAAATGACTTGCCATCCGCCGCCCATCCCAAAAATTGAATGTTGTCGATGGTATCCAAATAAGGACTGCCATCGAGCGGGTAGGTAAACGTTTGATTCACCGTCTTTATGACAAGCTGCTCGTTCGCATCCTGGGCATTGGAGGTGGAGAGAAATTTTTCAGCGACATAGTTATGTCCGGTCGGGGACCAGAAAACTTTGGTCAAGTCGCGTTCTAAGTACACGGAATGAGGGTGCTCGGCGGTCGGCACGCTTTTGCCTGTTTGCAGGTCGGTCATAAAGCCGTGCGCTTCTTTGACGTCAAAGCGCAGCTTCATGTCGTTCGAATACGAAGGAAAGCTTTTGAACGAATGCGTGTACTTGAGCCCTGTCGGCAAATCAAGCTCTTTAATGGTGCCGTTTGCCTTGTACAGCACTTTTTTGGACGTGGGTATCCAGTAGAGCAGATTTACCGCCTGCGTGCTGCTTTCTTCTTCAGCCGGGAGCGAAAATTGGTCGTTGACCTTCATTTTCAGCGTATTCATGTCTTGCAGGTAAAGCTTGTGGCGCTTTTGCAAGTTTGCTTCCTTCAGATCCGACTGGATAAAAGTGAGGTAGTGGCCGTCCGGTGCAAGCGCATAATCGAGAATCGGTGTGTCGGCAGTCCCTTTGACAAGCAGCGTTTTTTGGTTCGTGAGCGGGTTGTAGCGGTACAGGCTGGCCTGTTCCATCAGGAGAAGCTCGTCCTTTTTCTGTGCCCACTTGGCAAAACTGCTCAGTTGGCGCAGTTGCCTGGTCTTGCTGTCATACAAGTAGGGGATGGTCGGTTCCCCTTTTTTGAAGCCTAGCTTTTCCGCATACACAAACCGACCGCTCGGCGACATGCTCGCGCGGTGCACGACGGGGAGCTGTGCGATGAGCGTTTGCTTTTTTCCATCCAGGCTGATCCGGTATATTTTCGAGGGTTGGGCGGCAGTGTTCGTTGTAGTCGAAGCGATGCTCGCTGCACTTGCTTTTGGCGAGGCTAACGGAACACATAAGGATGCGGCAAGGAGCATTGCTGCCAAGGCTAGTTGTCTCGTTTTTTTCATCAAGCGTCATCCTTTCTCTGACTGGTTAGACGCGCAAATCACGGGAAAGTTACCCAACCGGCAAAAAAGACTCCTTGTGGGCAGTAGGCTTTCTTCACCCATTTTTCATGCATTTTTATCCAAAATTAAATATTGACTCAAAATAAAAGTGCATGATAAAATAAAAATTTTTAAATTCGAAAACTGTGTTATAATGAAGAAGATCGCATTGCAGGAGGTGGACGTATGTTTCAAGTAGGTGACAAGATTTTTTACCCGATGCACGGGGCAGGCGTAATCGAGGCGCTGGAAGAAAAGGAATTTCTGGGTGAAAAGCAGCTCTATTATGTGCTCCACATGCTGCAAAAAGAGTTGAATATCATGGTCCCCGTTGAAAAAATGTCCGCACTGGGCATTCGCATGGTCGTAGGGGCTGACATTTTGGACGAAGTGCTGGCTGTCATGCGGACAGAGCGTCCTGACTCCACGTTGAATGCGCAACAGCGATACAAGAAGAATGCGGAAAAAATGAAGAGTGGCGATATTTTTGAGCAGGCCGAAGTGATCCGGGACTTGTGGCGGATCAGCCAGGGCAGAGTATTGGGCACCAGCGACAAGCTGATGCTGGACAATGCCCAACAGCTCATGGCAAGCGAAATGGCTCTCGTAAAAAATTGGGACATCGAGCGGGCCGAGCAAATGCTGCGCGAGGTGCTGTCTGCAGAAGTGCGCGACAAAGATGCTTCCTTGAAGGAGACGGCTGCCTGTCAAAAGTGAATGCGATAAGCCGGGAAAGACAGCAAAGGGTGTGATTGCTACAGCAGTCGCCCCTTTTTTTTTGCCAACAAATGAATGGATAGCCAAGACCCAGAGCGAGAAAAGAGGAAAGGGGCTTTATTGGCGCCCCTTTTTACTCGATCAGGATGCCTGGCTTTCGGCCGATAATCTGGATCGCGCGTTTCCAGAGAAGTCTCAGTTTCTTTCGTTGCAGCAGGGGAAGGTTCATGTCCGGATACTTCAGGTACGAGCGAATGGGAATCACCCGAAACCGGATGCGGCTGTCCTGCATGTAGCGCTGGCAGTAGGTTGGAATGACGGAGATTTGACGGATGGCGACCTGCTCCTGCGCGTCTTTTTCCACGGAAAAGCGCAAAATTGCCCCGACCTGCGACTGATCGAAGTGCAGCATTTTCTCTGAGGTGAAATTTCCGAGCGAGTAGGCGACCAGTGTACGCTTTTTCCTGCCATCCGCAAGGGGAATTGCGGGAGTGACGACGGGCTGGAGGACGTGAGGGTGTGCGCCCAGGATGACATCTGCGCCCTGGTCGAGCAGGCTTTGCACGAGCAGGCGCTGGTTTGCTGTCGGGGTGTAGCGGAATTCCACGCCAAAATGCAGGGCGACGATTACGAGGTCGACGAATGGGCGGATGGCCGCGATGTCCTGCAAAATGGCATCCCGGCGGATGAGGTTGACAAGCCATGGCATGTGCGCGGGAATGACCTGTTTGTTCGTTCCGTACGTGTAAGCAAGCAACCCGATGCGGATGCCGTTTACTTCCCGGATCAAAGGTGTGCTCGCCTCCTGCGGGGAGCGGGACGTGCCTGTGTGCGCCAGTTTGTAGCGATCCAGGACATCCAGTGTGCGGCAAAGTCCGTTTGGCCCTCCGTCCAGACAGTGGTTGTTTGCGGTTGTCACGATGTCAAAGCCGACTTGTCTAAGATCGCGTGCCAGCTCGTCGGGACAGTTGAACCGAGGATAGCCAGTTCGTGCCGAGCCGATCTGGTAGGGCTGGCCTTTGCCGGAAAACGTCGTCTCCAGATTGCCGATGACAAGATCATTGCCTGACAGGATAGGGGCGACGGGAGCAAACATCTCCGCAAAGGAAAATTGATCCATCGAAGTCAGCTTGGCGCAAGCCACCTGCTCCTTCCACATGAGGATATCGCCAACTGCGGCGATGGTGACTTTCTTTTTCATTGGCTTCACCTCTTCCCTCTACTCTATTCCGAAAGTCGTCCGCCTGTTTTGGATAGAAGCGGAACGTTTTCATAGATAGCGGTCTATACAGGCTGTCTCACTCGGACATACAATACCGAAGCGGATTGGAAGAGCAGGGGTGAAGGGGAGATTGTCAGTGAAAAAGAAAGGCAAGAAACCAGCTCGGCCAAAGACGGTGATGCTGAACAAACCGGTGATTGCGGTGACGGGAAGCGCCGGGAAAACGACGACGAAAGAAATGATCTATACGATATTGCAAAGACGCATGCCCACCTATCGTTCGATGTACAACAAGAACTTTTTGGGCAATACGAGAGCGCATGTCAGTCGCTTGCGGGACGAGCACAAAGCGGTTGTGCTGGAATTCGGGTTGCTGAGAAGTGGCCATATTCGCCAGCATTGCCAGATCATTCAACCGAATCTGGGGGTCATTACGAACATCGGGACTGCGCACATTGGCAACTTCGGCGGAGATGTCGGACGGCTCGCCATGGCAAAATCCGAGTTGATCCGCCACATGAAGTCTACCGGTATCGTCTTTCTCAATTGGGATTGTCCATACTCGCGCCAGTTTACCCAACAACCTTTTTTAGGGACGTTTGCTGGCAGATTCGTTACGTTCGGGGTCGGGCAGGAAGCGCATTATCGGGCGGACAGCATTGCACGGGAGGAAGGCGGAATTTCTTTTGTCTGTTCGTTTCAGCAGCAGAGAGAAGCGATATTTATTCCGATTTTGGGAGAACACAATGTGCACAATGCACTGGCGGCCATTGCCGTTACGCATACACTCGGCATCCCGTTCCAGGAAATTCGGGAGGGGCTGCGCCAATTCCGGCCGCAGCGGAAGCGGCTCGTCAGCTACCGGTTGGCCCACAATGTCCAGGTGCTGGACGACACGTACAGCTCCAATCCGGATGCGGCCAAGGCAGCAATTGACGTGCTCAGCCAGTCCGGCCAAGGCACCAGAATCGCGGTGCTGGCGAGCATGCTGGAAATGGGGAACTACGAAGTGCGAGGCCACGAAGAAGTCGGCGAGTATTTGAGCCAAAAAAATGTGGATTATTTGTACACGTTGGGGCGAAGTGCCCGCCATATTGCGCGCGCGGCCATCCGGGCTGGCTTTCCCGCGAACCGGGTCATGCATTGCCCGAACAAAGAGGTATTGCACCGCAATCTCGCCAAAAGAATGAAGCCCGACACTACTTTTCTCGTAAAAGGCTCGCATCGGCTGAAAATGGGAGAAACGGTACAGTTTTTGTGCAATACGCTTGCGAAAGGCAAACGCAAACCTCGCTAGCGTTGTCAGAACCTTCACGCGGGCAGGCGCTTGTCCCAGGAGCGGACAAGGGCCTTTTTGGCATGGGAAAAGGCATGGGACGAATCGGTCAGAAAGGTCTGAAATACAGGACTATGGTCATCCGACTATGTAATCAAATCCTTTGTTGGAAAGATTTACAGACTTATACGGGTCGGGTTTTTCCAGTAAAGTGGGATTGTACCCAATCCGTTGGGAAAAAACACAGCCAGGAGGAGAACGAATGACGAAACGAGATTGGTTGCAAAAGTCGACTGTCGCCGTCATGCTGAGTACATCCCTGCTTCTGTTCGCAGAAGGTGGACAGGCCGCCGCTCAGACTGTGGATTCGCAATATTTGGTCAAGTCAGAAAAAATCGTCCAGACAGCTACATCCCTGATCGGCAAAGACTACAAATACGGGGCGGTTGGTCCGAACTCGTTCGGCTCTGCGGGACTCGCTACCTACGTGTACAAACAGGCCGGACTGACGATTGACAACACGATTGCCAAGCTGTACAAGGCGGGCAAGTCCGTCTCGACAGACAAAATCCAGGCTGGAGATTTGCTGTTCTTTTCCTCGAATGGAAAAGGTGCTCCGACCTTCATGGGAATTTACATCGGAAATGGCCAGTACATATACTCATCGCAAGGTGAAGATGAGGTCGTTTTGAAAAAAGTCAGCGATTATACGAAAAAGCTGCTTGGCGCACGCCGAATTTTGCCGGAGGACACCGGAACGGGCACAACGCCGGAGCCGGGTCAGCAGGAGTCAGATGCTTCTACAATCGCGGACAAGGTGATTGCGGCCGGGAAAAAATACATGGGCACACCGTATGAGTACGGCTCGACCCGTGCGAACAAAAAGACGATGGATTGCTCCGAATTCACCATGTGGGCGTACCTCGAAGGGGCCAATATCGACATGGGCAAAGGCGGAGCGCGCTCCCAGGCCAACTTCGTAAAAAGCAACGGCACGTATACCACTGATATAAGCAAGCTGAAAAAAGGCGATCTGGTCTTTTTCATGGCCTACAAAGGCTACAAGCAATCCGACTACAAAGGGATTAACGTGCCGAAGCAAAGCATTACCCACGTCGCGATCTACCTGGGCGACGACAAGCTGCTGCACACCTTTTCCAAGGAGTCCGGCGGCGTGAAAATTACAAATTTCAGTAATACACACTGGGAATACCGCTTCATCATGGGCGGACGCCCTTATTAACCAGAGACAGTTTGAAATCCAAGGCGGCGCGATTGCGTCGCCTTCTTTTTAGGGGAAGGGGAGCGATGCAGGCGAAGGGGACGATCGCGGAAAATAGGTGAATGACCACGGGCAAACACACAGTCCATCTGTGCGTTGGCAGCATCTCTTATAGGGAGACTTGTAGGAGGTGAAACGTCATGTCATATCAGTATCCCCCAGGTGGCTATCCTCCAGGAGGGTACCCACCACCGCCGCCGCCGGGAGGTTCTCCTGGAGGGTTTCCTCCACCGCCGCCAGGTCCGCCTCCAGGCAGGACGCCCAGTGCACCGGGATCGCGAGGATACGGGGGGACACGTCGGATTGAACCGGGCGGATTTTATCCGTGTCTGTATCGGTATACGTACATCTGGCTGCAAAATGGGCGCTCCTTCTGGTTTTATCCTGTATTCATCGGCCGGAGTTCCGTAACAGGCTACCGCTGGAGAAGAAACCAGTGGGAATACTATGGCCTGGAGCTGAACCGCATCGCCTACTTTACTTGCTAATACGAAAAAGTGCAGAAGACGGCCTTCCCCGGAATGGAATGGCCGTCTTTGCTGTTTGTTCAAGAAAGCGTCTGACTTACGTGTCTGTTACTGGACAGTCACGGTGAAATCTTTGTGATCGTGCATGTCGCCTTTTTCCAGATGGACCTTCACCGTGTATTCCCCAGGGGCAGGGAAGGAGAGGTTGCCTTCGTACTGCCCGGCATTTTTTTCGCTGGCATCCGCAAAGCTGTGCTTCGCCGCATCGCCTGTCCAAAACTCAAACTTGACCGTGCCTCCCGACAACGGCTGGTTGTCCTTCATCAGGTGAACGACCATGACAGCCGCAGACTGCGCCTTGAGCTCGTCCGGTGGCATCAGGTGAAAGTCGACTCCACTGGCTGCATGCGCTTCGCCGGAAGCGGCTTTGCCGTGCTCGTGTCCGCCGCTTGAATGACCCGTAGCGGCATGATCGGCATCGGCTGCGCCTTTCACAGTAAAAGGCGTTTTCTGCATGTTGTGGAAATCGCGGGCGGTGACGTGGTAGTAGACAAAGTAGGAGCCAGGCTCGCTGATCGTCTGCTGCGCCGTGTAGACGCCATCGGATACGAGCTTCGCCGGAATCGTTTCGTGTTTCTCCTGTCCATCCTTCCACCATTCAAACGAGACTTCCCGCGCATCGTCCACAGGCTTGCCATCCTGGGTCACTTTGACGGAAAACGTAATGGGTTGGCCTGCTACCGGCTCCGCAGGCTCGATAGAAAAAGTGGCGTCAACAGGAGCGCCGGAAGCTTCCAAGGCCTGGTCGCTTGGGCCAGAACATGCCGCAGTCAAAATGACCAGTGCGGACAGGCATAGCGTGAAAAAGCGTTTCATTTGCGTTACCCTTCCTTCTTCAAGTTCAACAACTCTTGATAAATTTGTTCCGGATCAAAGTCCTCACCCATCCCGAACTTGCGGATGACCTCGTTGTTTTGGTCGACGAGATAGGTGCTCGACGTATGCGAGATGAATCCGTCCTCGGTCGTTTTGGCAAAAAAGCCGAGCGAGCTGGTCACGGTGCGAATCGTCTCTTCGTCGCCGCGCAATATGGTCCAGCCCTCGTCTGCAATACCGAGCTGTTGGACGTAATAGCGCAGCACGTCGGGAGTATCGTTTTTGGGATCAATGGTAATCGTCAAAAATTCAATGCCTTGTCCCATCAGTCCAGCCGCTTGCAGCCGTTTTTGCAGTTGCACCATTTTTACGGTGGTCGTCGGACAAATATCGGGACAGCGCGTATAGATCAGCTCGACCAGACGGATGCTCCCGGTCTTTGGTGAGAGAGAGTAAGCTTCTCCATCCAGCGTTTGCAGTTGTACGTCCGGCAGCTTGGCCGAAACCGTGGACGGACTCAGCCAAAACCAAGAGGCGACGAGAGCAGCGAGGACGAGCAGCGGCAACAACACGAGCAGCCGTCTTAGCCGGATCGCGGCAGTAGGAGTGAGTGGCACGCAGGATGCCTCCTTTTTTGCAGATAGGTAAGTGTGCCGCTTTGGGCAGTGTTATTGCGGAATCAGACCATCGTCCGGCTGATTTTTTTCTTTCCGGTACCAGACCGCAAACACGTAGGCCAGGACGGAACCGTACGTCAACTCCTGCAGCAGCTTCATGATGATTCCGCCAAGCCGCTGATCCTCCAGGGGCACGAGCGGAACGGCAAACATTGACTTGTCGATCGGGGCGGAAAAAAACGGCGCACACAGCATCGAAGGGCCGTTGACATACGTGCTGTACAGAGCCGTCTCCGAAAAAATAATGAGCGCACAGGCTGGCGTAATCAGCACGCCGTTGGCAAAAATGTAGGCCAGCTTTTGCAGCTCGGACAGCCGATGAATCTCCGGAATGGGAGCGATCACAGGAAGCCACATCAATATGGCCGTAACCAACAGTACCAGGTGAATCAGATTATGCATAGCCAGGTTGTTCATCGCCATGTCTAGCATAACAGGCATGTGATAAAACGAAAATAGGGCATTGAACAGCAGGATGGCCGTAATCGGATGGCTTGCCACGCGCAGCAGCCGTTTCAGCCCTTTGCGGTAAAAAAGCGAGCGGATCAGCCAGGACGGCGTGCCAGCCAGCAGCAATAGCGGCATCATCAGGTAAAGAATAGACTGCTGAAGCATATGGGCGCTGAACAAAAAGTGGCCCGCGACGTTCAATGGGCTGCCCATGCCGAAATAAAAAAGGAGCAAGCCAATGGAAAACGACAGCTTCTGTGTGAGCGTGACGGGTTTTGCCTCAGGAAACGTCCGGCGCAAAGGTCCTGTCAGCGAAAAGTAGGCAAGTCCGATCAGAGCGGTAAGCAAGATCAGCTCCGGGTTCCACGTCGCCCGAAAGCCGAATGTTTCGGTCAAGTCGATAAGGTTCAACACCGTTACCTCCGTTTTCCTGGAATATTCCCCAGTAACCATTATAGGCATTCGCTTCCAAAAGCCTAATGACTCGTTTGGGCTATTTCTGGAGGGGGGCGTTCACATATTTGTCACGGATGCTACAAGAAAACCCCCGAACCGCAAAGTCCGAGGGTGTTCAACTATTATGATTTTTTCTGTTCTTCCAGCCATTTTTTCCACTCGTCAGGTTCATGTCCGCCTACCAGGCGAGCGACTTCCTTGCCGTCCTTGTAGTGAACAAGGGTCGGGGTGAATTCGATCTGGTACTCATCCCAGCTGGCTGTGAACTCCAGCAGGTTGTGTTTTTTCATGTCGATCTGCATGTCCTTGACGATGGGCACGAGGACAGGTGTGGTCGCGCGGCAATGCTCGCACAGCGGGCTGTAGTAGTAGACGAACAAGTCTTCCTTGCTCTCGATCTTCTGCTTCAACTCTTCTGGCATAATCAGGTTGTCGTACAACGGATCATTCAGTTGCTCGATGGTAGCCGGGTTCAGATTGGCTTTTCCGTACGGGTTGCCTGCCGCCGCCTCGCGGTTGGAAATATCCGAGTACACAATGGCGCCAATCAGCAACGCAGCTACCAGGACAGACAAAAAGATAATTTTTTTCATCATCAAATCTCCTTTGCGTTTTTCTGCACGATGAACAAAAGAATGCTAATGAGCGTAAAAGCGATCAGCGCCAAAAACGGAATCGTGACAAAGCCGAACCAGTTGATGTAGTCCGTGTTGCAGGGCACGATGCCACATGCGTTGCCCAGCTCATGCAGGGCAGGCACCTTTTGAATCAGGTAATGATAGAGGGAGATGCAGCCGCCGATCAACGAAAGAATCAGGGCGTAGGAAGACATCTTGTAATCTTTTTTGGCGGAGGCCACTCCCAGCAAAATAATGAGCGGATACATCAGGATCCGCTGATACCAGCACAGCTCGCATGGTATGTACTTTAATACTTCCGAAAAAAACAGGCTTCCTGCCGTGGCAATCAGGGACACGCCCCATGCCGCAAACATAGATTGTTCCATCACTTGCTGACGTTTCATAACAACACCTCGTCCTTCTATCTTATCACATTACGAATCGGAAGTTGATTATAAAAAGTAACAAATTGTGAAAGCAAAGCGGCTTGTCCAAAATAAGCGGAAACGCTACCTGAAGCAGTTGCCGCAGGTAGTAGCCAAAGCTTTGCCGGACAGGGAGGTGTCGTATGTCGCCGCACTCAGATGATCCGCACGTACACGTCAGGCTGGGCGTCGCGAACAGGGACGAAGATCGACTGCAAGGAAGGCCACTCTACCAATAAAATACCTCGCCGGTAAGCAGCGCCGCCGTCAATCCCGACGAGCTTGCCCCTTCTCCACGGTCCATGCCCTTCATAGCCCGGCAGACGGGGAACGGGGGTGTGTCCAAAGACGATTGGCCTGTCTCCTTCATAATAAAGGTAGAAAGGCTCCCGAATCCATAGGAGATCTTCGGGATTTTGCTTTTGCAGTGGGATTCCCGGGCGGATTCCCGCATGAACGAGCAGGACAGCGGGCGCTCCTGATCGCGGATCGGCCGGAAGCTCCATGTACAATGGCAGGCTGGACAAGGACGGCAACAGATTGGGGTACTCCGTCAAAATCAGCCGTCTGGCCTCCTCCTGCTCTGCGATAGAGGGCATGGAATGCAAAAACGCCCGTCGCAGCGGATGATGGCCGAGCAGCGAACGGATTGTGGCATCTCCTCCGTTGTAACGCAGGTAAAGTTCGGGATTTCCTTGCCCTTTCAGCCAATCCTCCAGCATTTGTTCATGGTTTCCTTTTAGCAGAAAGACTTGGTTCGGGTACGCTTGACGCAGGCGGAACAGTTCGAACAACACTTCCCTGGACTCGGGCCCGCGGTCAATCATGTCGCCAATCACATAGAGACGATCACCTGCTTGCGGGGAAAAGGAGCCATCGCGCAACGCTCGCTGAAAAGCCTGATATTGTCCATGAATATCCGAAACGAAATAAGTGGCCACTTCCCATCCCCTCCAAAAGAGAACTTGGCACAACTGTTATTACCTTATGTATAGGAAGAAGGAAGCGTGCCGAGGCATGCGCGCAAGCCGTTGCGAGCAAAGCGGCGCCAAAACATGGGCGCACCAACGGAAGCGAGTGGAATATGGATACGTATGAGACATATACCTAGATGCTGGAGGGAAAATTGGACAGATGGCTACATCCTATCGGGATTACACCTCACCCAATACAGAGTTCACGTATGATCTGCGCAACAACACATTTTTTCGCAAAGACGCCGGAAACTTCATCAACGCGCTCGGCATCCAGCAACTGAACACACTTGGCAACACGTCGATACTCGACATTTTCCTGACGACGGGCAATGTCATTGAGCCGCATATTCACCAAAACGCTTCCGAACTCGTCTATTGTGTGACGGGGGAGGCGGTTGTTTCGATCGTGAATCCGTTTACGAACCAGTTGCTCAACTTCCCTATCAAGCCGCGGCAAGTGGCGAACGTGCCGCAGGGCTGGTGGCATTACGAAGTGGCTTTGACGGACGATACGCATCTGATCGCGATATTCGACGCGCCAGTGCCGGAAGTGATTTTCGGCTCCGACATCCTGCGCCTGACACCTGCAAGCATCTGGGCGCACACGTATTGTCTGGACGAAGCGAAGGTAAAAGACACCTTTGCCCCAATCACCCGGACCGTTGTCATCGGTCCGCCGCTCGACTGCCAGCAGGGGTCAACCCCTGCACCCAACCAGGGACAGAGCCAATGGCAGCACACCTCCAGCCAGTATCCGCACTACAGCTACTCCAGCCAGTGGCCGACAAGCTCGTACTACTATTACGATGCAGCCGCCTACACGCAGCCGCCGGAGTACGGGCAGTACATCCACTATCCGGAGCTTGCGGGCTACACGTACAATCCGCCCAGCCAGCTGCAAACGGCTTATCAGCAGCCGTACGGGTATTCGGCAGCGTACTAGCTGTACACCCGCTTTTTCCTCCGCTACAATGGGGGCAAAAAGAAAAGAGGGCGATGCAGATGGAAGCGCTTGCCAAATGGCTGCAGGAATCGCCGGGCGCGGTCGTCTTTACAGGTGCCGGCATGTCGACCGAAAGCGGCCTGCCGGATTTTCGCTCGCAGACCGGACTGTGGCGGGGAAATGACCCGCAAAAGCTCGCGAGCACGCAAGCGATGCGGCACAACCGCGAGGCGTTTGTGGAGTTTTACCGGATGCGAATCAAGGGGCTAACAGCTTGCGAACCGCATGCCGGACATGAGATTTTGGCAAAATGGGAGCAGCGTGGCCTGCTTGCTGGCATCATCACGCAAAATGTAGACGGCTTTCACCAGCGAGCCGGGAGTCAGGCGGTGGCACAGCTTCACGGGACGTTGACGACGGTTAGCTGTATCCGTTGCCGCAAAAGCTACCCGAGCGAGCGGTATTTGCAGGAGGAAGGGACCGCGTGTGAGTGCGGCGGCTTCGTACGGCCGGATGTCGTCTTGTTCGGAGAGTCGCTCCCCCAGTCGCAGATCGATTTGGCTGTGGAGTGGACAGAGCGCGCGCCGCTGTTGATCGTGCTCGGCTCGTCGCTTACGGTCAGCCCCGCCAACTGGTTTCCGCAGCGGGCAAAAGAAAACGGAGCAAAACTGGTGATCGTCAACCAGGAACCGACGCCTTTGGACGGATGGGCAGACATGGTCGTACAGGATATGAAAATCGGCGAGCTGCTGTCGCGCACGGAACAGTGGCTGCACAACTGAATGAACGGCAGGCGTACTCGATTGCAGCATGGCAGGGGAGTACGCCTGCTTTTTTGTGCGGCGGCAGGAAATTTGCGGGCAGAGAGTCCCTAGAGCTGCTGCGAAAAAAATGGTACGATTCTGAGAGGATTGCAAATCGAAAAGTACAGGTGACGACCATGCAAATCATTTCAGTAGAAAACCTTTCCAAAAGCTATGGAGAGAAAGTATTGTTTGACAACATCTCCTTTCATATCGCAGAACAGCAGCGGATCGGCCTGATCGGCGTCAACGGCACCGGAAAATCCTCGCTCTTGCGGATCATCGCGGGCCAAGATACGCCCGACAGCGGAAAAATCATTCACGCCAATCATTTTCACGTGGAATATTTGCCGCAAAATCCGAGCTTCGATGAAGAATCGACGGTGCTTGAGCAAGTGTTTTACGGAGAATCCCCGCTCATCCAGCTGCTGCGGGAATACGAGACAGCGCTGGAAGCGGTGCAGCAAGACCCGGATGACGAGAAAAAACAGGCGCGGCTGTTTGCGGTGCAGGGACGGATGGATGCGGCCGACGCGTGGGAGAGCAATACCCAGGCCAAAACGATTTTGACCAAGCTTGGTCTGACCCATTTTTCGCAAAAAATAAAAGAACTGTCTGGCGGTCAGCGCAAGCGGGTTGCGATGGCAAGAGCGCTGATCCAGCCAGCCGATCTGCTGATTCTCGACGAGCCGACGAACCACATCGACAACGAGACGGTAGAGTGGCTGGAGGAATACTTGTCCCGCTACAAAGGCGCCCTGCTGCTCGTCACGCACGACCGTTATTTCCTCGATCGCGTGACGAACCGCACGTTTGAGCTGGATCGCGGCAAGCTGTACAGCTACGAAGGCAACTATGCGACGTTTTTGGAGAAAAAAGCCGAGCGCGAAGAAAACGAGGCGGCGGCAGAGGATAAGCGGCAAAACTTGCTGCGCCGCGAGCTGGCCTGGCTTCGCCGGGGGGCCAAAGCGCGGACGACCAAGCAAAAGGCGCGCGTCCAGCGGGTAGAGGAACTGCGTGATCGGAAGGTGGAAGGTCCGGCGGCGAAGCTGGAGATGGCGCTGGGTGCAAGCCGTCTTGGCAAAAAGGTCATCGAGATCGAGCATATCCAAAAGGCGTACGGGGACAAAAAGCTGGTCGACGACTTCAGTTATATCGTGTTGCCGGGAGATCGCGTCGGGATTATCGGTCCAAACGGCAGCGGCAAAACGACGCTTTTGAACATGCTCGCAGGCCGCATCCAGCCTGACAGCGGAACGATTGAGATCGGCACGACTGTAAAAATCGCCTACTACACGCAGGACAACGTGGAGATGAACGAAAAGCTGCGGGTGATCGAGTACGTCAAGGAAGCGGCGGAAGTGATTACGACGAGCGACGGAGAGAAGATTACGGCTTCGCAAATGCTGGAACGCTTTCTGTTTTCCCCGGCCATGCAGTGGACGCCGATTTCCAAGCTGTCCGGCGGCGAGCGGCGCAGGCTGTACTTGCTGCGGACGTTGATGGGCGAGCCGAACGTGCTGTTTTTGGATGAGCCGACCAACGATCTCGACATCCAGACGTTGAGTATTTTGGAAGACTACCTGGAGCAGTTTCCCGGAGCGGTCATTACCGTTTCCCACGATCGCTACTTCCTGGATCGCACGGTTGACCATCTGTTCGCTTTTGAGGGCAACGGGAAGATTCGCCACTTTACAGGCAACTATTCCGAATATCTGGAAGAAAAACGGAGAGAGAACGCCGCTGCCGAGGCCAAGCAAAAGCCAGCCGAGAAGCAGCCGGCCAGTCAGGCGACTCGCGGCAACAACCGTACGAAAAAGCTCTCCTACAAAGACCAGAAGGAATGGGATACAATCGAGGACAAAATCGCTTCCCTGGAAGAGCGACTTGCGCTTTTGAAACAGGAAATTGCCGAAGCGGGCAGCGACTACGGCAAGGTAGAAAAGCTGTTTGCCGAAGAGCAGCAGGTGACAGCCGAGCTGGAAGCAGCAATGGAGCGATGGACGGAGCTGTCGCTTCTGGTCGAGGAATTGGAGCAAGGAAAGTAATTGACAGCGTGCCAATCTCTGTTTGTTTAGCCAGTTATTGTGGCTGGGAAAGCGACACCGATCTCCTGTAGACTAGAGGAGATTACTAGAGTAGAGGAGTCGCTGTCGTTGCCTGCCTATAAGTTGGACCCGGATTGGGTGATGTCTTACCTCGCGTTGCAAGAAAAAAGGCTCGCTTGTGAAGTCCATCCGAAGGACAAAGAAGCGATCATGAACAAGATCAGGGAAATGACGCTGTCGATCATGTACAAGCAAGCCAGAAGATTTCTCGTATTTTTGGAGATGGAAGACCAGCAGACGGTCGCAAAAAGAAACGAGCAGTGCATGTGAAAAAGACCCGCCTACTTGCAAAAAGGAGGCGGGTCTTTGCATGTCGTCACTGCTGTCGGATGCGCACTGGGGTGCCGATGGAGACGAGCTTCGCCAAGGCGCAATCCCTCCCCTCCCTGTTGCAGCCACTCCCGACATAGCTATGGCTATCTTCTGTGAGCGGGAGAGAGGGGGACTTGGACTCCTTTACCTGAAGGAAGAAAATGTATCAGGATAGCGCAGGCCGTCACGGTAAAACAAGGTGCGTACCCACGCGTACAGCCGAAGCGGGATGGAAGGGAAGACAATCGCCAGCTTGCCTTCTTCCAGGATGGGCAGATCGAGCGGAGACTGGATCTCGTAAGGCACTCCCTCCTGATCGAGCAGCGCCTTGTAGTGGTGGGCTTCACTCCAGCTTACCGGGTAATAAAATGATTTTTCCATCGTATCCAACACCTTTCCGGTTATCACTGCTCCCATTATATGCAACCCTTTTGGGGTAAAAAAAGAAACGAGCGTGCAAAAATTGGAAAAATGGGCCAATTTGTGGCGGGTTGATGGCGGGAGCGAAAATACGTCATGATTTTCCGCACAAATCGGTGTAAAGTGGAGGTATCCAGAAACTGGAGGGGCACTTTGTATGGCGCAGACACATTTGCACTTTAACATGCACATTGGCAGAAAAAAGCCGGAGAGCGTAATCAACAGGGAAACAGCGTGTCCGTTTTGTGATCGCGACAGCTTGACAGACGTGCTGGAGCAGCGCGGTTCCATGATCTGGCTGATGAACAAATATCCCGTCCTGGAGGATACGCATCAGACGGTTTTGATTGAATCAGATGAGTGCGAAGGCGATTGGTCCACCTATTCCCGTGAGCATGCGCACGCCCTGCTCGCCTTTGGCGTGGAAAAATGGCTGGAGATGGAGCAAAGCGGCTCTTTTCGCTCTGTGCTCTTTTTCAAAAATCACGGGCCGTATTCCGGCGGAAGCATTCGTCACCCGCACATGCAGATCGTCGGGCTGAGGGACTACGACTATCGCACACAACTTCGGGACAGCGATTTTTACGGCATCACCATCGACCGACAGTCAGGGGTGGAGTGCTCGCTCTCAACGCATCCGCGCGCGGGCTTTTTTGAGTACAACGTCGTTTTGTCCGACCTGGATTGTCTGCCCAGGATGGCTGATTATTTGCAAATTTTGGCCCGCTGGATTTTGCACCACGTCAATCCGCGCAACCAGAGCTACAACTTTTTCTTCTATCAATGGAAAGAAAAGCTGATCGCCAAGGCGGTGCCGCGCTTCGTGACTTCCCCGCTGTACGTGGGCTATGCGATTCCGCAGGTAGCGAACAATCTGGAGGAAATCGTCGCGGAGATGAGAAGGCGTTATTTTTAGACATACAAAAAAGGAGTGAGTCTGTTGGAATACGAGATTGTTACGACAAAATCCATGTCGGCAGCACAGCTTGAGGAAGTCAGCCAACTGGCTGTCATCTGCAACGAGCACGACGGCATTGATTTGAAAATAAACCCGAGTATGCTGACAAAGCGTTCAGGCGATTATCCGGAAGACTTCCTCTGCTACGCGGACAACAAACTGGTCGGGTTCCTTGGCCTGTACATTTTCCACAACAAAGAGGCAGAGGTCAGCGGCATGGTCCATCCGGCGCATCGGAGAAAAGGGATTTTTACCGGACTGCAGTGCGCAGCCGAGGAAGAATGCCGCAAGCGGGGAATCCCGGACCTGGTGTTTATCGTCCAGAAAAAGGCGCAGTCAGGGGCGGCCTATATGCAGCGGATCGGCGCCAGGTACGAGTTTTCGGAATACTGGATGGATTTGGAAAAACCGGCGCAGGTAGCCTTGGGGCACGCAGTGCAGCTGCGGCCGGCAACAGCAGCGGATGATGAAACGCTGATTCAGCTCAATGTGCTGGGTTTTAAACTGGAGGAAGCAATGGTTCGGGAGATGGCTGAGCGGATGGCGAACGATCCCCTCAACAGCACGTATCTGATTTTGGCGGAGGAGAGGGAAGTCGGGAAAATCAGCGTGAATCGGGAAGGGCAAAAAGCTTTCATCTACGGCTTTTGCGTCCACCCAGACGAACAGGGCAAAGGCTACGGCCGCCAGGCGCTGGCGAAAACGATCGAGCTGATCCAGGCAGAAGGCTTCACCGATGTCTCCCTTGAGGTCGCCTGTGAAAACAACCGGGCGCTCGGGCTGTACGAGTCGTGCGGCTTTGTCGTAAAGTCGGCCAACGATTACTACAGGCTTGCGCTCTAGGCGGCCGTTCGGCGGCAAACTGTTTTTCTCGCACTCGCAGGTTGGCAAACGAAGCAGCTAACGTGCTACCATATAAGGTAGCATTGTGGAAAAAGGAGTGACGAGTGCATGAAACTGTTGTCCATCGAACCGACGCCGAGTCCCAACGTGATGAAGCTGAACGTGGACGAGACTCTGCCAGGTGGCGTGCAGCATGTATATACAAAAGCAGAAGCGCAAAAAGCGCCGGAACTGATGCAGGAGCTGCTGGCGATTGACGGAGTGGCGTCGATTTTTCATACAGCGGACTTTCTCGCGCTGGAGCGGAGGTCGAATGCCGACTGGCAGCGCATTTTGACACAGGCGCGGGAAATTTTGCAGGCGGGAAAAGGGACGGCGATCCCTGTTGTCACTGCGGAGCAGGCGGGAGCTTACGGAGAGGCGCAAGTGTTTATCCAGATGTTCCGCGGCATCCCGATGCAGGTCAAGGTGACGATGGGGACGGAGCAGATTCGCGCCGCCTTGCCGGAGCGCTTCGGACAGGCTGCCGTGCAGGCCGGGTCTGCTTCCCCGAACCTGATTATGGAGCGCAAGTGGGTCGAGCACGGTGTCCGTTACGGCGACTTGCGTGAAATCGGCGATGAGGTAGCGCAGGAGATCGACGCGACGTATCCGCAGAGCCGCGTGGACGAACTCGTCCAGCAGGCGATGCTGCTCGGGCCGGGCGAGACGCCGCAGGTGGCCGAGCGGGAGAAGAAGGTCGTCACACTCGACATGCTCGACGACCCGGATTGGCAAAAGCGCTATGAAGCGCTGGATCGCATGGAGCCGACGGAGCAAGATTTGCCTGTCCTGGAAAAAGCGCTGCGCGATCCGAAGCCGTCCATTCGCAGGCTTGCTGTCGTCTATCTGGGGATGGTCGGAGGCGACAAAGTGTTTCCGCTGTTGTTCGAAGCGCTTCGCGACGAATCCGTGTCTGTGAGACGCACGGCAGGCGATACGCTGTCTGATCTGGGCGATCCGCGGGCGATTGGACCGATGTGTGAGGCGCTCAAGGATAAGAACAAGCTGGTGCGCTGGCGTGCGGCCCGCTACCTGTTTGAAGTGGGCGACGAGACAGCGCTGGACGCCTTGCGTGCTGCCCGGAACGATCCCGAGTTCGAGGTCAGCTTGCAGGTGCAGATGGCCGTACAGCGGATCGAACGTGGAGAAGCAGCCAGCGGGACGGTCTGGCAGCAAATGACAAGACGGAACGACTAGCCTGCTCGATCGCGGCTTCCTGTAGAGGGATGGCCGCGATCGAGTTTTTTTGCGTGAAAAAAGAACAGGGCTACACGCCGCCGTATCGGGCACAGGGGCTTCCGGTCCGGGCGGCCCACGCCTGGTTGCCGTAGTCAAAGTGCCACCATTCGTCTGCGTAGTTGGTGAAGCCGGCGCGGGTCATGACGTGGTAGAGCAGGCGGCGGTTCGCGCGTGCTTTCTGGTCTGCTTCACGCAAGTCTGCGAGCGTCTCGAAATAGCGGGTACAGGCGCGCTCTGAAAAGTCGTCAAAAGCGGTCCCCATCTCCAGCCAGCCGTCAGGACCTGCAATCGTCAAATCGACAGCCCCTCCGGTCAGGTGGCGCGGCGGTTTTGCCGGATTGGCCGTCGGGCGGGCCACAAAGCGGTGCAGCTCGGCGTACATTTCCTCGCTTTCGGTCCAGCCCTGTTCGAGCAGTTGTTGCTTGAAGCGGTCGTACAAAGCTTGCTGCACCTGCAGCGGACGATAGCCGTCCAGCACGACGAGCCGCAGACCGTCAGGAAGCAGCTTGGCCGCTTGCAGCAGCCTGTCGGCGACCGAGCTTCTGACGAGACAGTCCGCCATCGCACCGGCAAGCCCCTCCTTGAAGTAGACCGGATATACCTCCAGTTGTGGGGCATACTGCATGAGAGATAGGAGCGGCTCGTTGTTTTCGCAGATGGCGGGGAGCGTACCTGCTTCTTTTTCCTCGGGCGGAATCGGGATATTCCAGTCCATCTCGGGCATCTCCTTTGCCTTTTTCCCCATCATAGCACACGTCTGTCAGGTAAAAAATGGCATCTGCTAGTATAAAAATAGACACAGTTCAATAATAGTTGACTTCCACCTTACTCATCCATTATTCTATTGTAGTGTTTAGCTCAAGTAATCAACATTGCTAGTGCGTAGGGGAGATTGTGTATGACAACCAATCACTATGACGTTGTTATTGTAGGTGCCGGACTGGCTGGTCTTTCCAGTGCCGCCTACCTGTCGTCGAAAGGCAAA
Organism: Brevibacillus gelatini; assembly: GCF_003710935.1. GTDB lineage: Bacteria > Bacillota > Bacilli > Brevibacillales > Brevibacillaceae > Brevibacillus > Brevibacillus gelatini. Next base: position 88,512 of record NZ_RHHS01000022.1, on the reverse strand, counting down.
AAAGTTTTGGTACTGGAGCGCGGACAATTGGGTGGTCGCGCCGTTACCTTGAAGATCAAAGGATTCAACTTCAACTTTGGAGCTCACGCCATTTATGCGCGCGACAGCTCCGTTTTGAGAACGTTTGAAAAAGAACTCGGACTCAACATCGACTGGCAAGACTTCAATCCGACAAAAGCAAAGTACGATATTGGGGACGATTTGACTGCTGTTCCTTCCAACGTGCAGGGACTTTTCCAAACCAAGCTGTTAAAAGGAATCGACAAAGTATTATTTACGTTTGAGATATTGAAAACGATGCTGAAAGTGGAAAAAGGCCATCCGCACATGTCGATTCAGAAGTGGATGGAGAAAAAGCAAGTCAGCGAAGACGTGCAAGACATGATGCTGACACTTGCATCCTCCAACTTCTTTACGCGTGAACCGGAAAAAATTCCGTCTGACGTGTTCTTCACGTACTACAGCCGCCTGTTCACCACGAACAAGCCTGTTTCGTACATCGGCGGCGGCTGGCAGGCGCTGATTAACGAATTCGTTCGCGTAATCGAGGCAAACCAGGGCACGATCATGCTCAAGACCAAAGTAGAGAAGGCTCTCGTAGAAAATGATCGCGTGGTTGGAGTGGTGACGCCGGAGGGAGAGTTTACGGCTGATGAGTTCGTCTGCTGTATCCCACCGAAAGAATTGGTAAAAGTATTCGCTGAAACACGCCTGGAGCACGCGGTTGCCCAGCACGCGGAATACGAGCCGACAGTCGTCATGGTTTACGATATTGGCCTGAAAGAACGGATTGATGTGCCGTTCTCCTACATCTACGACAAGCAGAACAATATTTTCATCACAGACATCTCCTACTACGACCGTACTTGCGTGCCAGAAGGCGGACAGCTTTTGCAGGCGACAGCCTACATGCGCCAGGCTGACGTGGGCAACAAGGAAGCGGCAGAGATTCGCAAGCAGGAGATCGAGAATCTGTACGACAAGCACTTCCCAGGCTGGCGCGAGAAACTGGTCGTTCCGCGCGTGTCTGCCCGTGCCGTTGTCCAGGAGATCAAATGGACGATGAACCAAAAGCCAATGCCTACCTTCTTCCCGGACTACCGCAACCTGTTCTTTGCGGGTGACTGGTGCGAAGGACAAGGCCAGCTTTCCGAACTGTCCTTCTCCAGCGCATGGCAAGTGTCCAATCTGATTTTGGAAAAAGACAAGTAAGAAGCGAGCGGGTCATTCCTTTTCGACACCGAAGAGGAAGACCCGCTTTTTTGCGTGGACAGCACAACCGCGAGCCAAAAGAAAAGCTCGTCCGGTGAAACGGGCGAGCGGTGTGTCGTGCGCATTTACCATTTTGGTCCGTACAGATCGTACAGCAGGCGGCCGATGCGCGCCATAACGCTGGCAGCATCTTTTTGCTCCAAGCCTTTGTTGAGCAGGGAGATGCTGATTGCGTGCGGTCCTGTATAGAAAATTCCGACATCATGTGTGATTTTTGTGACCGAACCTGTCTTGTTCGCATACTCCCACTTCGGAACCATGCCGATGATCTCCCCATCCGGATCAGGCAAAAGAAACGGGAAGCGGTCGCGATGCTGCTGCTGCTTTAAGATTGCGATCATTTTCAGACAGCTGTCGTAGGAGATGATTTTTCCCGTCGCCAGGTAGCGGAGGTGGCTGCCGATGTCTGCGGCCGTAATCTCGTTGTAGCCTTCCAGTTCGGCTGGCACGATCATCAGCTTGTTGTAAAAGGAACTGTTTTCCATTCCGGTTTTTTGCATGATGCTGCGAATGCTGTCTGTTCCAACGAGGTCAATCAGCATGTTGGTGGCGGTGTTGTCGCTTTGGATAATCATCAAGGTGACAAGGTCGTACACGGTAAATTCCGTTCCGGGCGTCATGTGTTGCAGGACACCTGCTCCCCCCACGAGGTCTTCCCGGCGCAGCCTGATCTTGTCTTCGAGAGCGAGCTTGCCGGAAAAAACCTCGGCGAAGACTGCGGCCATGATCGGTACCTTGATGACACTTGCGGCGTAGAAGCGCTGATTTTCGTTGACGGCAAGTTTTTCGTTTGTCTGCAAATCTTCCAGGTAGATTCCCCATTCACCGCCAGCCGCTTCAAGCAGCTCTGAAACAGGGGCAAAAAGACCGGATAACATAAGACCCATCTCCTTTTTTATCGTGTAGACAAAATTTTCTCAAGATAATATTATTTATTCATGCTCCGAACAATCAAGCAGGATTATTCCAATGATGGGGGTTTTGTTGTGAAAAAGCTGAAGAAACTGTCGTTTTGCGCGGTTTTGCTGACCAGTCTGGTGTTTGCCGGCTGTGGAACGACGCAAGATGGCACTGCGGAAAATCCGCAAAATGCACAACAGGAGCAGACGACCGCGCCCCAGACGATGCAGGTCAACCTGAACACAGGCGAGCCAAACACCATTGACCCCGGACTGGCAGAAGATATTCCTTCGATGTCTGTTGCCCGCGCCGCATTTGATGGTCTTTTGCGCCTGAATGAGAAGGGCGAGCTGAAGGAGGCAGTCGCCGAAAAGTACGAAGTATCCGCCGATGGCCTGACGTACACGTTCCATCTGCGCGATACCAAATGGTCGAACGGCGATCCGGTGACCGCCCATGACTTTGAATACGCCTGGAAAAGAGTGCTCGACCCTGAGACAGCATCTGGCTATGCGTATCAGCTGTACTATCTCAAAAACGGGGAAGCGTTCAACGCCAGGAAGGCGAAGGCAGAGGATGTCGGCGTCAAGGCGACTGATGACAGGACGCTGGTCGTAACGCTGGAAAATCCGGCGCCTTTCTTCCCGGAACTTGTGGCATCCGTCACCTATTTCCCGGTCAACAAAAAAGTGGTGGAGGGTAACAAGGACTGGGCTGCCAAACCGGAGACGTACATCGGCAACGGCCCGTTCGTCCTGAAAAAATGGGAACACAAATCGGTGATCGAATTTGCGAAGAACGACACCTACTGGGATAAAGACGCTGTTCATCTGTCAACCTTGACCATCAACATGATCGAAGACCCGAACACCGAGCTGTCCATGTTTGAAAAAGGCGATCTGGACTGGGCGGGCTCTCCCCTGGGCGATTTGCCGCTGGATGCCCTCGATGCCCTGAAAGATTCCGGAAAAATGCAGACGCAAGCGACAGCAGGCACGTACTGGTACATTTTCAATACGACGCAAAAGCCGTTTGACAACAAAAAAATTCGCCAGGCGTTTGCCACAGCGGTCAATCGCAAGGAGATCGCCGAAAGCGTCGTGCCGTTCAAGAGCACGCCGGCGACCGGCATCCTCCCGCCGACCATGGCGCTCAACCCGGACGGCTACATCAAGGACGGCGACGTGGAGACAGCGAGGAAGCTTCTGGCAGAAGGCATGAAGGAAGCGGGCCTGACCGAGTTGCCTGAGCTGACCATTTCCTACAATACGACAGAAGTGAACCAGCGCATTGCGACGGTCATTCAGGATCAATGGCGCAAAGCGTTCGGCATCGAAGTCAAGCTGGTGAACAAGGAAAACAAGGTGCACCGCGAGCAAATGAAGGAAGGCAACTTCACCATTGGCCGCGCGAGCTGGATTGGCGACTTCAACGATCCGATCAACTTCCTCGAAGTGTTCAAGGGCGGTTTGAACACGTCGAAGTGGGAAAACAAAGAGTTCCTCGACTTGCTCGCGCAGTCTGCCAAAGAAGGCGACCCGGCAAAACGCAAGGAAATTTTGAAAAAAGCCGACGCGATCGTCATGGATGAAATGCCGGCGCTGCCGATCTACTACTTCACGTATGCGTGGGTGAAGCAGGACAGCGTAAAAGACGTTGTCGTGGACGCACTTGGGTTCATCGACTTCAAATACGCGTCAAATGTCAAGTGAAGAGACGAGAAAGCCGGAAGGGAGTGACTTGTCGTGCGTCCGATTATTGGTGTCGCGTGTACAAAAATGCATTTCCCGAATAACCATCTGGACCAGTTTTTCTATGTCGGGTCCGGCTATGTGGACGGAGTGGCCCGCGCAGGCGGCATTCCGTTCATCCTGCCGCTGTTGACCGTGCAGGAAGCGCCGTTTCGCGAGATGGTCGAATCGCTGGACGGACTGATCCTGACTGGCGGCGACGATCCTGCCCCGCATTTGTACGGGGAGGAGCCGCTGCAAGGGTTGGGGAACATTGAGTACGAACGGGATCTGGCCGAGCTGGCCGTAATCAAGCTGGCGCTGGAGCTGAAAAAGCCGATTCTCGGCATATGCCGGGGAATGCAGATTTTGAATGTAGCGTGTGGCGGCACGCTCATTCAGGATATTCCGAGCCAGGTTCCGGGAGCCTTCCAGCACGCGCAAAAAGGCTCCCGCCAATACGGCGTGCACAAAGTCACGCTCCAGCCCGGCTTTCTGGCGGACGCGCTCGGGCAGCACGAGGTGCTGGTGAACAGTTCTCACCACCAGGCCGTCAAAGACGTGGCGCCAGGTTTTCAGATGACAGGATGCGCGGCTGACGGAGTGATCGAGGCAATCGAGAGTCTCGACGGGCTTGCTGTCGGCGTGCAGTGGCATCCGGAGCGGATGTGGTCGCACGACAGCCAAATGTTTAAAATCGCCCAGGCATTTATTGCCCGGGTAAAGCAGCAGAAGCTGCAAGCATCGTAATGGAAAAAAAGCACAAGCGCATAAAAAAGAGACAGCCGTCCTGCGGCCAGCAGGGCGGTTTTTTCTGTACGTACGCCCCCCAAAAAAGCCATTAAGCTCGCCCAAACCGGGCAGTAAGCACAAAGCGCCGCTGGGTGCGATCCACCGCTTGCGCCGAACGGGCAAAACAGCGATAATACAAATGAGAATGTATGTTTGGTGGTTGTCCGTCATGAAAAAAATTCTTCATCTGGATATTGACGCTTTTTTCGCCAGTGTAGAGCAACTGGATCGGCCCGAATTGCGCGGAAAGCCCGTGATTGTCGGCGGTACCGCCAACCGCGGAGTCGTCTCGACGTGCAGCTACGAGGCGCGCAAATACGGGGTGCGCTCTGCCATGCCTATTGCACTGGCGCGGAAAAAATGTCCGCAAGGGGTGTACCTCCCCGTCCGCTACAGCCGCTATGCCGAAAAATCAGCAGAAATCAGAGAAATTTTTGCTTCCTATACAACACGCTACCAAACAGTCGGTCTCGACGAGGCGTACCTCGATGTATCCGACTACGAAAATGCCGTGCCGGTCGCCCGCGAGCTGAAGCGGCGGATCAAACAGGAGACGGGACTTACGTGCAGCATCGGGCTTTCCTATAATATGTCGCTCGCCAAGATCGCCAGTGATTTGAAAAAGCCGGACGCCTTTGTCATCATCCGGCCCGAGCAGGCATTGGACGTACTGCGCCCGCTGCCGATCGGGACGCTTCACGGTGTCGGCAAAAAGTCGCAGGAGCTGCTCGCAAGAAAAGGCATCAAGACGGTGGAGGACTTTTGGCAGCTTTCGCTGGATGAGGTGGTACAGCTGTTCGGCAAGTTCGGCCGTTCCCTGTACGACCGGGCCAGAGGGGAAGACAGCCGGGAGATCGTGACGGATCGTGCGCCGAAATCGACGAGCCGCGAGACGACGCTGTCCTTTGATTTGTACGACCGCGACTCCATCGCGCCGATTGCCCTTTCGCTGTTGCGCGAGGTCGAGGAAGACGTTCGCGAGGAAGGAGTCGAGCCGCAAACGATCACGCTCAAGATCAAGTACACCGATTTTACGCAAAGAACGAAGCAGCGCAAGGCGGTCCCCGGAGCCAACTGGCAGGAACTGCTGGACGATTTGCTCGATGCGTTTGATTACTCGCCGGGTGTCAGGCTGGTAGGCGTTGGTTTTTCCAATTTTGTCGAACCGCAAAAAGAGCGCTACGAACAGCTTTCGATGTTTCCGTGGAAGCTGGGGCGATAGGAGGGGCTGGGATGGAAGCAGACAATGCGTTTCACTGCTGTGCGACGTGCATTCATTTTCGCGTGGAAAAAACGTCTGGTGGCGTAACCTATCGCTGTTCGCGCCTCACCTACGAGACCCGGCCAGACTATCGCTTTCAATGCTGGACGCCGACAGAGCGGGTCAAGCGGCTGATGGAGACGAGGCAGCAGCAAAACAGAAGGGAATAAAAAAGGGCAACCCCCCGCTGTCACACGAAACTGTGGCAGGCGGGGGGTGTTTGGTTACGATCAAAAAGTGTGTATCTTGCTTTTTTGTGCGGAATACTGCGCGGTCTTGCTCGTTTTCAACTGGATGAACAGCAGGATGCCGAAGCCGAGCACTGCTGCCGCGACGACAAGGATGGCAGAGGACACAGGCAAGAGATCCGTCAAAATTCCGCCAGCCAGCGGCCCTGCGACCATGCCAATTCCGTGGAACATGTTGAACAGAGAGTAAGCTGTTCCATAAGCACCGCTTCCTCCCTGGTCGATGATTCCCCCGAGTGTCGGGAGGGTGGGGGACAGTGTGAAGCCGATGCTTGCACCGACGAGTGCCATCGCGATTCCGGCTTGCCACAGCGAGTTGGCCCAGACCAGGAAAGGCATGAAGACAGCGAGTGCGACGATCCCGACGAACATCAGTGTGTACGGGTTAAACCGGCCGGACAGCGAGCCTGCCACGGGGGCTATCAAACCGTACGCGAGCGTCATCGCCCCGAACAACAGTCCGATCACGGTCGGCGTAATGCTGAGCTTTTGCGTCAAGAAGACTGGCAGTGTCGGCTCCAGCAGGCAGAGCGACACTTCCGCGAGCAGAACGATTCCGGCGATGAACACGACTTGCGGATTGCGCAAAAAATTACCGACTAATAGCTTTTCGCTCGCTGTGCGCGCTCCCTCTTCCTTGAGGAACAAATACACCAGGACGATGTTGAGGACCGTAAAGGCAGCAGCGGCCAGAAATGGCGTCCGGTGATCGCTAATTTCAAACAGCCAGCCGCCAATTGGCGCGCCGAGCAAGGTGCCTGTAGAGACAGCGGTCAGCGCGGTGCCCATGACTGCTCCGCGCATTTTCTGCGGGAACAGGTCGGCCAGCAGGGCGAGAGCTGTCGGCCAGGTTGCAGCCGCGGCAATCCCTTGCACGAAGCGGGCTGTAATCAACAAGGCCATCGTCTCGGAAAAAGCGAACAGCAGGGTCGAAGCCGCAAGTCCGACCAAGCCGAGGAGCAGTACCGTCCGTCTGCCCAAGCGGTCAGAGATCGGCCCGAAAATCGGCGTGGCGAGCAGCATCGCAACCGCATAGCTGCTGAACAGAACGCCCATCATCGTCGAGGAAGGCTGGAGCGTCTCGGAAAAATAGGGAACAATCGGGATCAACAGGCTGTAAAGCAGCATGTCGATAAACAAGATCAGGATCACAAAAAGCAAGCCGATCCGTTGCGGCTTTGTCATTTGCGTGAAAAAGGACATCCTTTACACCTCATTCCATCTTCAACTAAAAAAACTATTTTTGTTTTATTGGTTTTTGCAAAAAAAGGGAATAAAAGGTGTCACCTTTTATCCACTGGCACAAGACCGTACAGAAGGACGTCTACAATTGCCGCCAAAGCTTCCGATACCGTAATCTGGTTTTGCATGTAGAAGCGCTGGTCGAGTGTCGAGTTGACCGCGTCTACAATCAGCTTCATCATCAAAGTGACATTCATGTTGACGATCAGCCCTTCCTTGATGCCTTGCTCGATCAGTCCCCGTAGCGTCAGCCAGTCATCCGAGAGCGCGGAGTTGACGAGTGCCCACTGCTCCGGGTAGTAGCGCTTCATCTGTTCGAGAATGCGCAGGTCGTAAAATTCGTAGTGTGTTGGCAAAATCATCATGACGCCCTTGATTTTTTCGAGGAGGGAAAGACTGTCGTCTTCGACAATTTGCTTTGTTTTTTCGTCGGCCTCGGCAAACGTTTGGGAGATGATGGTTTCGAGAATCTCCACCTTCGAGGAAAAGTGTTCATACAGTGTCCGCTTGCTGATGCCGAGTCGGCGAGCCAGGTCGTCCATGGAAAACTTCATGCCTTTGTCTCTGATCTCCTCGATAAACCCTCTCATAATCCGGTCTTTCATCACAATTGCCCCCTTGCCTGACCACTAAAAAACTAAATAAACAAAAGTAGTTTTCTTGGTGTTACCATTATGGCATAAAGCCGATGTCCAAGGCAAGCGGCAGCTTCTGTTTTTCTTTTGCAACGGAGTGGTCGATTATGGTATAGTAAGTGCCGAAATCGCGGTTGATGGCTGCACATCATTTGGAGGTGCCCCGTGTTTTTAAGCAAGCTGATGCCCAGTCAGTTCGTAGAGTCGATCCATCATATTGATATAGATCAATTGAAACGAAATAAAATTCGCGCCGTGATTACCGATTTGGACAATACGCTCGTGGAATGGGACAGGCCAGAGGCTACTCCGGAAGTAATCAGCTGGCTGGCTCGCCTGCACGACGCAGGGATGAAGGTCACGGTCGTATCCAACAACAACAGGGAGCGCGTCCAGCGCTTCTGCGCGCCGCTTGATCTCGGCTTTATTTGTGCGGCGAGAAAGCCTGCAAACCGCGCTTTTTTGCAAGCGGTTCGGCAAATGAACGTGACGATTGAGGAAACAGTCGTCATCGGCGATCAATTGTTTACCGATGTGCTGGGAGGAAATCGGCTGGGGTTTCACACGATTTTGGTCGTACCGGTGGCCCAGACGGACGGTTTCTGGACGCGCTTTAACCGTCAGATGGAGCGCGTCGCTTTGAGCTGGATGGAAAGGAAAGGAATGGTTTCGTGGAAGAGAAAAGCATGACGGAACAAACAATCGGCACTTGTGCCGGCTGTGGCATCGCGATTCAAACCGAGGATGCGAAAAAGCCCGGTTATGCGCCTGAATCGGCGCTGGGCCGCAAAGTGGTGATCTGCCAGCGCTGCTATCGCATCAAGCATTACAATGAAGTCGCACCCGTGGCAATGGGCGACGACGACTTCCTGAAAATTTTGGACGGCATCGGCTCGACAGAGTCCCTGGTCGTCATGGTCGTCGATATTTTCGACTTCCAGGGCTCCTGGCTCAGAGGCTTGCCGCGTTTTGTCGGCAAAAACCCGATTTTGCTCGTCGGCAACAAGGTGGACCTTTTGCCGCGAAACATCAACCTGAACCGTGTACGCAACTGGATGCAGCACGAAGCGAAGGAGCGCGGCCTGCGTCCGGAAGACATCGTGCTCATCAGCGCGCAAAAAGGGCAGCATATCGATGAGCTGCTCAAACGGATCGGCGAACTGCGCAAAGGACGCGATGTGTACATCGTCGGCGTGACCAACGTCGGCAAATCGACGATGATTAACCGCATCCTGCACGACTACGGAGCGGCAGAGCTGATGATTACGACCTCGCCGTTTCCTGGCACGACCCTCGACAAAATTGAAATTCCGCTGGAAGACGGACGCTCCATTTATGATACGCCAGGCATTATTAACCGCGATCAGATCGGGCATATGATCTCTCCGGCCGATCTGCGGAAAATTACTCCGAAGAGCCGGATCAACTCCAAGGTGTACCAGCTTGAGGACGGACAATCGCTGTTTTTGGGCGGACTTGCCCGCATCGATTTTGTGCGCGGGCCGAAACAGCCGTTCGTCATCTATGTCGACAACGACCTGTACATCCATCGCACGAAGCTGGAGAAGGCGGACGAGGTGCAGCAAAAGCATCACGGCACACTGCTCGTGCCACCTACCGGGGAGGAAGCGGCAAAAGCATTGCCGCCGTTTGTGAAGCATTCGTTCAAGGTCAAGCAGTCGCAATTCTCTACGGATATTGTCATTTCCGGCTTGGGCTGGGTGACACTTCAAGGCAGGTACGAAGCGAACGTCGTCGTTCACGCGCCAAAAGGGGTAAGCGTAGGCATGCGCAGAGGACTGATCTAGCCGTTTGCGGGCGACGTGCATGATGGCGTCCTTTGTTTTGCGCCATATGCTGTAGAGAGAAGCTACGGGGGAGGAAAAGCTCCATGATTACAAGCAAAACACAGTTGGTCGGCCTGTTTGGACATCCGGTATCCCATTCGCAGTCTCCGATGATGCACAATGCCGCTTTTGCCGAGACCGGGCTCGATTTTGCCTACTCGGCTTTCGACGTCGAACCGGAAGCGCTGGAGGACGCGGTAGCGGGGATTCGCGCATTGGGGCTTCGCGGGATTAACGTTACGATCCCGCACAAGGTTGCGATCATGCCGATGCTTGATGAGATTGATCCGCTGGCGAAGCGAATCGGCGCCGTCAATACCGTGGTGAGCAAGGATGGCAGGCTGTTCGGTTACAATACAGATGGCATGGGCTACGTCCGCTCCCTTGTGGAAGAGACGGGAATCGTGCTGGACAAGCAAATTGTCACCATGATGGGCGCGGGCGGTGCTGCCCGTGCCGTTGCGTTTACACTCGCCGAAAAAGGCGTGAAGGAAATCCGCATCATCAATCGTTCGCGGGAAAGAGCCGCCGTGCTCGCCGATCATGTAGGCACAATCGTTCCGACGCGAATCGTCGAGAAGGGCGAAGAAAAAGACGCAATTGCAGACTCTTCGCTTTTGATTAATACGACTTCCATCGGGATGCTGCCTAACGTGCAGGACACCCCGGCGCCAGCCGACTGGCTTCACTCCGGGCTGGTTGTCAGCGACCTGATTTACAACCCGCTGGAGACGAGACTGCTCCGGGAAGCGAAGGCAATCGGAGCGACTGTTCACTCCGGCGTCGGCATGTTTGTAAACCAGGGCGCGCTTGCTTTTGAGCTGTGGACGGGAATCGCTGCACCGACGGAAGTCATGCGCGAGGTCGTCTTGCAGCAACTGACAAAAACAGTCTGATCGATCATGATTGCAGAAATGAAAAGGAGGCATGCCGATGTTGACCGGCAAGCAAAAGCGCTTTTTGCGCGCAGAAGCCCATCATCTCACGCCGATTTTCCAGGTAGGAAAAGGCGGCGTTAACGAAAATATGATTAACCAGATCAAGGAAGCGCTGGAAGTGCGCGAGCTGATTAAAGTCTCGATTTTGCAAAACAACACCGACGACAAGCATGAAGTAGCAGAAGAACTGGTAGCAGGTGCGGGGGCCGAGCTGGTGCAGCTGATCGGCCATACGGTCGTCTTGTACAAAGAGTCCCGGGAGCACAAGACGATCCAGCTGCCGTAAGTGATCGAACGCCATGAAGGACGCACGCAAAAAAGTCGGAATCATGGGCGGCACGTTTGACCCTATCCATTGTGGCCATTTGCTCGCGGCGGAACAGGCCAGAGAGCAGGCCGGACTTGACGAGGTCTGGTTTATGCCGACGTACATTCCGCCGCACAAGAGCCGGGAAGGGCTGACAGAGGCGCACCACCGCCTGAAAATGGTTCAGCTCGCCATCGCCGATCACGAGTCGTTTCGCGTAACGGACATCGAGCTGACCAGAAAAGGCCGCTCATACACGTACGATACGATGGTTCAGCTCACAGAGCAGTTTCCTGATTGTCAGTTTTCTTTTATCATTGGGGGAGATATGGTCAAAATCTTGCCCAAATGGTACCAGTTTTCGCAGCTGATCCGTATGGTACGCTTTATAGGTCTGGCAAGACCGGGGACGGAGCTGGAGCGGGAGACATGCGAGTACGTCACCTTCGTGGAGATGCCGGTCTGGGACATCTCATCCACGTTAATCCGCGAAAAGGCGGCGGCGGGCAAAAGCATCCGCTACCTGGTACCAGATGCTGTCGAGCGTTATATAAAGGAGAACCGAATCTATGAAACTTTTGTCTAATCGGGAGGAACTGCTTGCACGCATTCGGGCGCAAATGCACGAGAAGCGCTACCAGCACACGCTGGGGGTCGCCCAGTCTGCCCGCGAGCTTGCCGAGCGTTACGGCGCTGACCCTGACAAAGCCGAGCTTGCCGGACTTTTGCACGATTACTGCAAATGCTGGCCCGTGGAGAAAATGTTCGAAATTCTCGTTCGCCACGATATGCCGACAGAGCTTTTGGAAGGGGAAAAAGAGCTGTGGCACGCCTTTGCCGGGGCAATCGTCATTCAGTACGACCTGGGCGTGACGGACCCGGATATTTTGCAAGCCGTTCGCTACCATACGACAGGGCGAGCCGGGATGTCCCTGTTAGAAAAAGTCGTTTGTGTGGCAGACTATATTGAACCGAACCGCAGTTTTCCCGGCGTGGAGAAAATTCGCGCGCTGGCCGATAAAGACCTCGATGCAGCCCTGGCCCTTGCTTTGGGCGGCACGATCCAGTTTTTGATAGAAAAGCAGAAGACGGTCTACCCGTTGACGCTTACCGCCTATAACGATCTGGTATCCCGCAAAGGGAAAGAAGGAGGGTTTTGATGGTTAAAACAGTAGAAGAGTTGGCTCGCCTGGTAGTGAAGGCAGCGGAAGACAAAAAGGCCGAAAATCTGAAGGTGCTGGACATCAGCAAGCTTTCCGTGATTGCGGACTACTTCATGATTTGCCACGGAAACAACGAGCGGCAAGTACAGGCGATCGTGCGCGAAATTCGCGATCAGGCCCATAAAAACGGCTTTGATGTCCGCGGCATCGAGGGCGCGGATGAAGGGCGCTGGGTGCTCATCGACCTGGGCGACATCGTGATGCACGTCTTCCACCGCGAAGATCGCGAGTTTTACAACCTGGAGCGCCTGTGGAAGGATGCCGAAGAAGTATCCTTCGCTGCGCAAGGGTAAGACACATGGCGTACACGCACATGGCCGCAGTCTACGACAGGCTGATGGCAGACACCCCCTACGATCAATGGCTGGATTGGGTTGAGCGCACCTGGCAAAAGGGAAAGGCGCCCAAGCGAGTCATTGATCTTGGCTGCGGGACAGGAACAATTGCGATTCCGCTGGCCAAACGGGGCTATCGCGTCACAGGCGTCGATCTGTCAGCCGAGATGCTGGCGATTGCCTACGACAAAATGCGGCAGGAGCAAGTAGAGGTGGCATGGGTCGAGCAGGATATGCGCGAGCTTTCCTTGTCGGAGGCGGACGCGGTCATTTCCTTGTGCGACTCCCTCAGCTACCTGACGGAAGAAGCGGACGTGCAGGAGACATTTCGGCGCGTCTTCGCTCACCTTGCCCCCGGGGGAAGCTTTTTGTTTGACGTGCACAGCCCGTACAAAATGCTGCATATTTTCGGCGACGAGACATTCACCTACGTAGACGATGAGGTTTCGTACATTTGGCAATGTTTTTGCGATCCGCTGCGCCTGGAAGTCGAGCACCAGCTCACCTTTTTCGTCCGCCAGCCAAACGGCTTGTACGAGCGGCTGGAAGAGGAGCATTGGCAGAGAGCCTACCAGCCGGTTCAACTGATGCGTTGGCTGAAAGACGCGGGATTCACGGACATCGCAATTTCGGCAGACTATTCGGATTTGCCGCCGAAGGAAACGAGCGAACGCCTGTTTTTTGCTGCTCGCAAGCCGTAGGGTTTGACACGGTTGGTTTATATTGACTATAATGGCGTTATAACTGCAAATTTCGACGCGCTTAAGAGGAATAGTAGGAATATGCCCCGCGCATACAGAGAGTTGACGGCAGGTGCAAGTCAACCCGGGACGATCTGAACTCGCCTCCCAGCACTTGCCCCGAAGGCCATGTGCACATGGCTGTGTAAGGGCAGGCGGCTCATCCCCGTTACGGATTTCAAGTGGGTGAATGCTTTTGCATTCGCCAATCTGGGTGGTACCGCGGGAAGATAAACAAACCTCTCGTCCCTTTCGTAGAACGGCTGGGGACGTGGGGTTTTTCTTTGTACTGGACCAAAATTGACGGAATCGGATCTGGTATAAGGGCCACAAAGGCTGCGTCAATCGGTTTGCGCAGCCAAGTTTCGGATGCGCTCGAAAAGTAGTTCGCGAACGCAACATACGGCAACAGCTTGGCATAGCCAGGTTTTCATTTTTACCTATTTCAAGATGGGAGTGCTCTACATGGTTTTCAGTCATCGTGAAATTGAAAAAAAGTGGCAACAATACTGGGAGCAAAACAAGACATTCAAAACTTCTGAGGACCCGAACAAGAAAAAGTTTTACGCACTCGATATGTTCCCGTATCCTTCCGGTGCAGGGCTGCACGTCGGACACCCGGAAGGCTATACGGCTACGGATATTTTGTCCCGCATGAAGCGGATGCAAGGGTACAACGTGCTCCATCCAATGGGCTGGGATGCGTTTGGCTTGCCAGCCGAACAGTACGCGCTCGATACGGGGAATGACCCTGCGGAGTTTACGGAGAAAAACATCAACACGTTCCGCCGCCAAATCAAGTCGCTCGGCTTCTCCTACGACTGGGACAGAGAAATCAACACGACCGATCCAAACTACTACAAATGGACCCAGTGGATTTTTACGAAGCTGTATGAGCACGGTCTGGCCTACGTTGACGAAGTAGCCGTGAACTGGTGCCCGGCGCTGGGAACCGTACTGGCCAACGAAGAAGTCATTGACGGCAAAAGCGAGCGCGGCGGCCACCCGGTCGAACGCCGTCCGATGAAACAATGGGTATTGAAAATTACCGCGTATGCGGAAAGACTGCTCGAAGACCTGGAAGAGCTGGACTGGCCGGAGAGCATCAAGGAAATGCAGCGCAACTGGATCGGCCGTTCCGAAGGGGCAGAAGTTACGTTTGCCATTGATGGACACGACGAAACCTTTACTGTCTTCACGACCCGCCCGGATACGCTCTACGGGGCAACCTACACGGTACTCGCTCCCGAGCACAAGCTGGTGCAAAAAATTACGACGCCTGAGCAGAAAGCAGCAGTGGAAGCGTACCTGGAGCAGACCAAGCGCAAAAGCGATCTGGAGCGTACCGACCTGGCGAAGGAAAAGACAGGGGTATTCACAGGTGCCTATGCGATCAACCCGGTAAACGGCGAGCGTCTGCCGATCTGGATCGCCGATTACGTGCTGATTAGCTACGGAACAGGCTCGATCATGGCGGTACCGGCGCACGATGAGCGCGACTACGAGTTCGCCAAAACGTTTGACCTGCCAATCAAAGCGGTCATTGCAGGCGGAGACATCTCCAAGGAAGCGTACACAGGCGACGGAGAGCACATCAACTCCGGCATGCTCGACGGCCTGAACAAGGAACAGGCAATCAACAAAATGATCGAATGGCTGGAAGCAGAAGGAAAAGGACAGCGCAAAGTGACCTACCGTCTGCGCGACTGGCTGTTCAGCCGTCAACGCTACTGGGGCGAGCCAATTCCGATCCTGCATCTGGAAGACGGCACGATGAAAACCGTACCGGAGTCCGAATTGCCGATCATGCTGCCAAAAACAAAAGAAATCAAGCCGTCCGGCACAGGCGAATCGCCACTGGCCAACATCACCGACTGGCTGAACACCGTCGATCCGGAAACAGGCATGAAAGCGCGTCGTGAAACCAACACCATGCCGCAATGGGCGGGCAGCTGCTGGTACTTCCTGCGCTTTATCGATCCGCACAACGACAAAGCGTTGGCCGATCCGGAAAAGCTGAAAGAATGGCTGCCAGTCGACATCTACATCGGTGGTGCGGAGCACGCCGTATTGCACCTGCTCTACGCCCGCTTCTGGCACAAATTCCTGTACGACATCGGCGTCGTGCCAACGAAGGAACCGTTCCAGAAGCTGTTTAACCAAGGCATGATCCTTGGTGAAAACAACGAAAAAATGAGCAAATCCAAAGGCAACGTCGTCAATCCGGACGATATTATCGACAGCCATGGTGCAGACACACTTCGCCTGTACGAAATGTTCATGGGGCCGCTGGACGCATCCATCGCCTGGTCGACAAAAGGTCTCGATGGCGCGCGCCGCTTCCTGGACCGCGTATACCGCCTGTTCGTGCAGGACAATGGCGAGCTGAACCCGAAAATCGTCGATACGACAAAACCGAACAGCATGGAGCGCGTCTACCATCAAACCGTGAAAAAAGTGACGGAAGACTACGAGGGCCTGCGTTTCAACACAGGTATCTCCCAACTGATGGTATTCGTCAACGAAGCGTACAAAGCTGACGTCCTGCCGAAAAAATACATGGAAGACTTCGTGAAAATGCTCTCCCCGATCGCTCCGCACTTGGGTGAAGAGCTGTGGGAAAAGCTCGGCCACAAGGAAACAATCGCGTACGAGCCATGGCCAACTTACGATGAATCGAAGCTGGTCGACGACGAAGTGGAAATCGTCATCCAGATCAACGGCAAAAACAAGGAAAAGGCACTGATCGCCTCCGACGCGACCAAGGAACAAATGGAGGAGCTGGCTCTTGCCAACGAGCAGATCAAAGAACTGATCGAAGGCAAGTCAATCGTCAAAATCATCGCCGTTCCTGGCAAACTGGTTAACATTGTGGTTCGATAGTCGGGTCAGAGACACGGGGTCGCCAATTGATCCCCACCAACACGTCGTTATCGGCTGAAGGCGAGCGTAGGTGAGGGGAAAGCAAAAAGGAGTGGAGCCTGTTCGTAGGGAACAGGTTTCCGCTCCTTTTTGCTATGTTTGCGTTTTGGTGGCCCCGCTGCTACAGCGGCTGTTCGTTCAAATAACGGTCAAGCAACTCCTGATCCTCGGCAAACTTCGCGCGCGTGCGCCGGAAAACTTCCCTAAAAATGCCGGGTACCTTGTCTTGCAAAGGAATCAGTCCTTCGCCGGTAATTCCTCCGGGGACGCAGACACGCTGCTGCAGGGAGGGGAGCGTGAATTTTTCCTGGCGCAACAGATCCGCTACGCCGATCAGCATCTGCGCGGTCAAGTACGTAGCCGCTTCTGTGGAGATGCCCGTCTCTTCCGCGGCATCCTGAATCATTTGCTGCAAAATATAGCTCAAAAAAGCAGGGCCGCAGCTGGCAATATCGGAAGTGATGCGCAAGAAAGGCTCGGTAATCTCGACAGGCGTGCTGATGTGGGCAAACAGATTGCGGATAAAATCGCGCTGTTCCTCATCGACCCTCTCGCCGAATTCGCAGAGGCTGACGCCGCTTTGCGCTGCGTTGGTAATGCTGGGGACGACCCGGGCGATCGCGCAGGGCACTTTTGACTCCAGATACTCCAGCTTGATCGGGCTGGTGATGGTGATGAGAAGCTGTTTGGACGTCAGGACAGGAGCGAGCTGCTCCAGCAACACACTGTACTCCAGCGGCTTGACACACAGCAGAATGATGTTGGCTTCTCGGGCCAAATCCACATTGCTATGAGCGACCGCCAGCCCGCCAAGCCGCTTCGCGAGCTGTTCGGCTTTTTCCATCGTGCGGTTGCTGATAATGATCTGGCTGGGAGACAGCGCTTTGGCGGACAGCAATGATTCAACCAAGATACTGCCCATGCTGCCCGTGCCAATAAACCCGATCTTATCCATGGGCATACCTCCCTCGATATTCTCTCCCCATTCTATGTGAAAACATGGGCAAACATGACCGCACGTTGCTTTATTGTGCAACGAGCTGGTCTTTGATCCGCTCGAACATCTTCGCCCCGATCCCCGGAACCTTTTTCAGTTCGTCGGCAGAGCGGAAGCGGCCGACCTGGGAGCGGTATTCCAAAATCGCTTTTGCCCGCGCTTCTCCGATTCCCGGCAAGCCCATCAACTCCTCGATGGTCGCTGCGTTGAGATTGAGTGGCCTGGCTTTTGGGACAGCAGCAGCCCCCGCAGCACGGATCCCGCTCGCGGGCACAGTTGAGAGGGGAGGGGCGCCAACGGCCGTGTCAGACCCGCCAGCCGTGCTGCCTTTTGCCGGAACCAGGAGCGCAGTCCCATCCACCAAAGGCTCGGCCAGATTGACCTGATCGAGGTCCGCTTCTGGCAAGGCGCCGCCAGCCTTTTCAATGGCGTCCGCTACGCGCATGCCCGGCGCAAAGCGGTATAGTCCCGGTTTCCTCACCTTGCCTTTTATATCGACGTAGAGAGGGGGAGGGGCTGTTTCGTGGGCGGCTTGCGTCTGCGTTTTCTCACGAACTTCGGCAGGCTGGGCATTGGCTGCCTTCTGATTTTGCGACGTGGCCGTGTCCTCTCCCGGGTTCTCTGTATTTCTCCCTTCCTCCGCGTAAACAGAAGAAGCGAGTGGCACGCCCACGATTTCCGTCTGCGGCTCCGCCTGGTAGAGCCAAAAGCTGACAGCCACAAACAAGATCGCTGCCACGAGCAGAACCGGGCGTCGATACCGTTCCCACCAATCCAACAGCATAGCAAAAGACCCTCCCTTACCTCGCGTCTGCTTGTGAAATAGAGTAATAGCATTCTCTAGTCACAATCTACGAAAAGTAAAAGAGGGTCTGCAAATATTTTTGCGTAGGCACGCTACCGGCTTTTAGCCGATATGCTGCAGCGAATTTTTCTTGCGGCGAATGTCTACATTCGGGCTGACGTACGGATCGAACGTATATTTTTGCTCGATAAAAATTTGGTGCCACAACATGAAGATGAGGATCGTCCAGATTTTGCGACTATAGTCGGCATTTCCTTCGCGGTGCTCGTCAAGCATGTAGAGCACGTAGGCCTTATTAATCAGATCGTCGACCTTCGATTCAAAAATAATCTCTTTTGCCCATTTGTAAAATTCGTTTTTCAGCCAATGACGGGTCGGAACCGGGAAGCCAAGCTTTTTCTTCGACTTGATTTCCGGCGGCAGGAAGTCTTTCATCGCTTCGCGCAGCACGTGCTTGGTCGTGCCGTTGGCGATTTTGTACTTCGTCGGAATGGTCGCGGCGAACTCGAACACTTTCAGGTCGATGAACGGAACGCGCAGCTCCAGCGAGTTTGCCATCGTCATTTTGTCGGCTTTCATCAAAATGTTTCCGCGCAGCCACGTGTGAATGTCCAAATACTGCATCTTGGTCACGTCATCGTACTCGGAAGCGCGCTTGTAAATCTCTTCTGTGATCGTAAACGGCGAGACGTACGATTCGGAACGGGCGATGTCGTCCATCACGACGCGTCTTTTCATCTCTTCGCTAAAGATCAGGGCGTTGCCGAAAAAGCGCTGTTCCACTGTTTTCGAGCCGCGGATCAGGAAGTTTTTCCCCTTTACCTGATCGGGCAGGCGCTGGGCCATGTAGCCGATCGACTGGCGCATCCAGGCAGGCATGCCGGAAAACATTCTGAGTGAGCTAGGCTCCCGGTAGATGTTGTATCCGCCAAAAAACTCATCGGCACCCTCGCCGGACAAGACGACAGTGACGTGTTCGCTTGCCATTTGCGCGACGAAGTAGAGCAGGATAGCGGAAGGGTCCGCTACCGGTTCGTCCTGGTGCCAGATGAGGCGCGGCAGTTCATTCATGTACTGCTGGGCGTTGACGACCCGCTCGAAGTGCTCTGTGCCCAAGAAGGCAGCCGTCCGCTTCGCGAAGTCCAACTCGCTGTAGCCAGGGATGTCCGAGCCGACGGAAAAAGTTTTCACAGGCTCGAAGGTGCGCAGCATGGCGACGATGCTGCTGGAGTCAACACCGCTGGACAGGAAAGCGCCGCGCGGAACCTCGCTGATGCGGTGCTTGTCGACGGATTCGAGCATCACGCTGCGGGTCCCTTCCACGAAGTAGGAAAACGGCTTGCTTTCGTCTGGCTTGAACTCCACATCCCAGTAACGCTCCAGCTTGATCTGGTCGTTTTCGATGATGAACGAATGCGCTGGCGGGATGCGGTATATGCCTTTATACATCGTCTCGGGATCAGGAACGTATTGGAACGTCAAATAGTGATAAAAACCGGTGTGGTTCACCTCGCGCTTGAAGCCGGGCAGCTCCAGAAGGCTTTTGATTTCGCTTGCGACGCCGATGGAATCACTCGTTTCCACATAGTAAAGCGGTTTGATTCCGAAATGGTCGCGCGCGCCAAACAGCCGTTTTTTGCGCGAGTCGTAAATGGTAAAGCCGAACATCCCGCGCAAGTGCTTGGGTGCGTCCGTTCCGACTTCTTCGTAGAGGTGAAGGATGGTTTCAATATCAGAATCGGTATGGAATACGTGGCCGCTGTCTTTTAGCCACTGTTGCAATTCCTTGTAGTTGTACACTTCTCCGTTGCCAATAATCCAGATGTCACGCGTTTCGTTAAACAGCGGTTGGTGCCCGCCTTCCACGTCAATGATGCTTAAACGACGAAAGCCCAGGGCGATGTTGTCTTCGAGATGAAAACCATCGTCATCTGGACCGCGGTGCAGGATGACACCAGTCATCGCGCTGATCGTTTCTTGCTTAACCGGCATTTGCCGCTTGTTGTAGAGTGTTACGATTCCACACATATGAAATGACTCTTCCTCTCACTGGATTGCTCCTGCTAACTCTATCACGTATCGCAAGCTGGCGCAATCACTTCTGGATGCCCTGGCCTGTACGCAAAACGGCTGCGCAGACAGGGAAAAACGGCTCTCGTCTCTACTATTTTTGTCCGCATGCCAAAGGATATACTCCCCGCAGGGAAAGATCAGTTCGACAAATGGACGGAGGGAGAGACGATGTCACTTTGGTATGCGAGTCTGGCCGTGATGAGCGGCTTGCTCCTGTCAGCCTATACACATCCCGCCTGGCTTGCGGGAGCTGCCGGGGCGTGGGCGGCAGCGGCTGCGTTTATTCCACGCGCCCATCGAGGCCGTCTCGCCTTTTGCTCCTGTCTCTCTATTCTAGCAGGTCTCCATTTTTATGGGTACGAGATTCTCCAGCAGTCGGAGTTGAAACCGTTGGCAGTGCAGGAACGGTCCGTTTGGGTGCGCGGGGAAATTGCTTCGTTTGTCAAACGGGACGGTGATGTTGCCCGTTTTTTTGCGGTTGTGCGCGAATGGAGGGAAGAGGATGGGAGCTGGCAAGAGCTTGGGCTAAA
Organism: Brevibacillus gelatini; assembly: GCF_003710935.1. Classification (GTDB taxonomy): domain Bacteria; phylum Bacillota; class Bacilli; order Brevibacillales; family Brevibacillaceae; genus Brevibacillus; species Brevibacillus gelatini. Next base: position 67,715 of record NZ_RHHS01000022.1, on the reverse strand, counting down.
CGAAACGATTGCTCTGCGCGTCAAATTGAGTGCAGCAGAGGAAGCGGCAGCCGTGGAGAGGTGGCGCACAGGCAGCGAGCTTGAGACGCTTGTCCGGCTCGGACTGCCGCAAGGGGCGCGCAACCCGCATGCTTTTGACTATGCACGCTACCTGCACTGGCAAGGGGTGCACGTCGTGGGGGAGACCGCTTTTCGGGAGGTGCGGGTAGAAGCGGCTGCGAGCATCCGCGGCAGCTTTCAGGAGTGGCAAAAGGCGGGAGCTGAGCGAATCGACAGCTTGTTTGCCGATCAGGAAACAGCCGGTTACATGAAGTCATTGCTGCTCGGGCTCGGCCAGGACGTAACGCCTGAGCTGGAGACGATGTATGCCAATTTGGGGCTAAGCCACATTCTCGCGATTTCCGGCCTGCATGTGACGCTGGTCAGCTCGATGTTCATGTGGTGTCTGGACAGGCTGGGAGTAAGCCGCAGGTGGGGCCTTTTGGCGACAGTCGCTCTGCTTGCCGGATATATTCTGTTGGTCGGAGCAAGCGCATCGGCTGTGCGCTCCGGCTTGATGGGGGGCGTCGGCCTTGTTTGCCAGGTCGCAGGTAAAAAGCTGGATGGAAAAGAGGTTTGGGCAGGCGCCTTGCTCGTTATGCTTGCCGTAAACCCGTACCAGTTGTGGCACGTCGGGTTTCAGCTTTCTTTTGCGGTCACGCTGGGGCTGATTGTGTTTGTCCCGTACAGCCAGCACGTACTTGTCCGGGTGCCTGTCTGGATCAGGACGCTTGTTGCCGTCACCTTTTCCGCCCAGCTCGTTTCTTTTCCGTTTCTTGTTTATCACTTTCACCAGTTTTCGCCGCTGTCCTGGCTGGTCAACCTCCTGGCTACGCCGGTGCTTTCCCTGCTCGCCCTGCCGCTCGGTTACATCGCGCTCGTGCTTGCGCTCATCCATCCGGCGCTTGCCGCTGTTCCGGTCTGGTTCACGACCTGGCTGCTCGGCTGGATACACGAGCCGCTCTACGCGCTGGAGCAAAAGGTGATTCCATTTACCTACTGGCCGCATCCGGAGTGGTGGTGGGTGATTCTGTATGCCTGTTTTCTCGGGATATTGCCCATTTTATGGAACCGGGGCTATCACCGCAAACGGGACGTGGCGCTCTGTTTTGCCTTATTTCTCGGGCTTTTGGCAGCAGCGCGGCAGCCGTTTGCCGGCAGCGAGGAAGTGCGGATTACGTTTCTCGATGTCGGACAAGGGGATTCCATCGTTGTCGAAATTGGCAATCAGAAGGTATACTTAATGGATGCAGGTGGGACAATGCGCCAACCTGCAGCGGAACCGTGGATGGAGAAGCGCGATCCTTTTGAAGTAGGCAAGGACGTCGTTCTCCCGTTTCTTATGGCGCGCGGAATCGAAAAAATCGACCGCGTCATTATGACCCATGGCGACTTGGACCACATCGGCGGCATGGAAGCGCTGGTTCCCCGTCTTTCTTTCGGTGAGGTACTGGTGAACGGAAAAGTGCCTGAAGAGAAGGAAGCGAAGATTCATGAGCTTTTTCGGAAAAAAGGCGTTCCGATTACGACTGGCGCACCTGGCCAGGTGTGGTCGGATGGGCCTGGAATTGAGTGGAAATGGCTACATCCTGGAGAAACGACCCTTCACGGCAACGATGCATCCGTCGTTCTTCAGCTTACCGCATACAACAAAACGGTTTTGTTCACGGGGGATATCGAACAGGGCGGAGAAGCAGCGCTCGTTCAAAACGGTCTGTCGCCCGTGGATGTGTTGAAGGTCGCTCACCACGGCAGCAATACTTCCAGCACCAAGGAACTGCTTGCGGCCATTACCCCAAAGGCAGCCGTCATCTCGGCAGGAGAGAACAATCGGTATGGACATCCTTCCGCCATGGTGCTGCAGCGTTTGGGGGAACACGGTACCGCTATTTACCGGACAGATCGGCACGGTGCGATTACGCTGATAATTTCACCTGCCGGACTGTCCTGGAGAACCCAAAAATTGGATACATAACATGGTTGCAACCTTTTTCATGAGCGACCCGTCTGTAGGGGGGAGAGGAGATTATGCAGGAAGCAGAACTGATCAGGCTGGCGCAATCCGGGGATCATGATGCGCTTGTCGAACTGCTTCGATCCATTGAGACCTCCGTTTACCGAAGCGCTTATTATATTTTGGGAAATGAACAGGACGCACTCGATGCTGCTCAGGAAGTGCTCATTCGCATTTATCGAAGGTTAGACACCTATCAGGAAAAGGCAAAGTTTTCCACCTGGGTGCAACGAATTGTCAGCAATGTCTGCATGGACAAATTTCGCGCGAAGAAGGAAACGGTCTCAATTGACGAGCATGAGCTGATAATACCTGATCGAAACAACGTAGAAGATGAGATCCTTCTCACCGGGCTGTCAAATGACATCCAGGAAGCCATCGGAAAGCTGCCCAAGCAGTACCGGATGGTTGTTGTACTCCGCTATCTGGAGGACTTGTCCTACCAGGAAATAGCGGAAGCGTTGGATTTGCCGCTTAACACGGTCAAGTCGTATTTGTTTCGGGCTAGGCAACAGTTGCAAGAACTGTTGTACGACTACCAGAAAGGGGGAATCGGTTGATGACGAACGAAGAGATTTGGGAATGCATGCAGAGAGATCTGGATGGGGACTTGTCCGAGCAAGAGCGACAAGTGCTGTACACCCTCATGCAAAAAGATGCTGAACTGCAACTTATGTACAACCGTTTGAAAACTGTTTCGCAAAAATTAGAGCAGTTGCCCCCTGTCGTACCCTCAATCAGCATTGTAGATTCGATTTTGCCGCAGCTGGAATCTGCAGCAGCAAAGCCGACAGCTTCAAAATCGTCTGCAACTGTTGAGGAATCCTTGCCTGCTCTGGAAGTTAAGCGCAAGTCGTCTTCGCTGTCGGAATCGAAAAAATGGAAGCGAATGAAAGTGTGGCTCGCCGGAATTGGCAGTACGGCAGTTGCAGCCAGCTTGCTGATCGGCATGCTGTTCACAGGCGGCACCGGAAAGCATCAGCCTCTGGAGCCAGATCCGCTCAGCCAAGGTGCGGACATTGCTCCGCCCCCTGTCGTGGAGGAAAAGAAAGTGGTGTACGGACCTGAAGCTCCTACTCCAAGCACTAATCCATCTCCATCGAATAAAAAGGAAGTGGAGAAGAAGTCCGTGGAAACGCAGCCTAAGAAAAAAACGGCCAAGCCGCCTGCGAAAACCGAGCAAAAGCAACCGGCCAAGCCGCCTGTCCAAAACACCACTCCGCCAGCTTCGAAGCCCGCCGTTCCTCCAAAGCCTGTCGTGACAGAGGATAAGCCACCGTCCTTTCCGATCGGACTGGAAGAGAAATCGGACGATAAAGACAGCAAAGATGCGCGTGATAAAGAAGACAGGGATGAGGACGAGGAGAAAGACAGCAAAAAAGACAACAAAAAAGATAACAAAAAGGAACGGGACGACAAAAAAGAGAATGATGACGATTAGGTCAGCCTTTTTCCTGTTCCATGGCAAACGTGTTTTTCGAGTGTGGACTGGCACCGCGAAGGGGAGTCTTGCGTAAAGTACATTATCAAGCACCCCCTGCTTACCGTTTGGGGAGGAGGAATCCCGGGGCTTTTCCCCAAACGTTTACATAAAGGTGCCAACGGATGGAAAACCGCTACCGCTTGAACGGGTAGCGGTTTTTTGGCTTTGTGGCGCTGACCCAAGCAAAAAGATTGGCGAAGCGAAGTTTTCTAGTGCTATAATGACGCAGACAAGCTGCAAGGAAAGGGAGAGAAAAACGCATGCCACTCCTGTCGGCCATTCGGGAGATCCGGCAAAAGTACTTTGCGCCGCTCTACGTGCTTTTCGGGCCGGAATCGTTTTTAGCCGAAGAATTTTTGACGCTGGCCAAAAACGAAATGATTGACCCGCAGTTTCGCGATCTCAACATGAGTGTCTACGATTGTACGGAGACAGGACTTTCTGACATATTGCAAGACGCGGAAACATTGCCGTTTCTGGGAGAGCATCGCCTGGTGATTGCCAGACAGGCGTATTTTTTGACGGGGAGCAAGCCGCAGACAAAAGTGGAGAGCGATCCGGATGCGCTGCTCGCGTATTTGCAAAACCCGCCGCCGTACACATCACTCATTTTACATACAGAAGCCGAAAAGCTCGACGAACGCAAAAAGCTCGTCAAAACGCTGCAGCAAAAAGCGAAGGTGATTCCGTTTCCACTGCTGAAGGATGCGGATCTGTACGGCTGGGTTGAGCGGCGGGCAGAAAAATACCAGGCGCAAATCGGGCGACCGCAGGCGATGAAGCTGGTGGAGCGCGTCGGCCACGAGCTGCGGCTTCTGGACAAGGAAGTGGAAAAGCTCGCTCTGTACGTCGGAGCGGGAGCCAGCATCACAGATGAAGTGATCGAGACGCTCGGGGCACGGACGCTGGAGCAGGATGTTTTCGGGCTGATCGAGCAGGTGGCGTCAGGGAAGCTGGACAGGGCGCTCAGGATGATGTACGACTGCATGAAAACAGGCGAGGAGCCGATCAAGCTGATTGCGCTGTTGGCCAGACAGTTCCGCATGCTGCTGCACGTCAAGCAACTGTCGCCGCGCGGGTATTCGCAGCAGCAGATAGCAGGCATGATAAAAATGCATCCGTACGCCGTAAAAAAAGCGATGGAGCAGGCACGTCATTTTTCCGAGGATTCGTTGAAAAGGTTGCTGCGGATACTGGCAGAAGAAGACTTTCGCATGAAGTCCGGTCAGGTGGACAAGCGTCTGGCGCTGGAGCTGTTTGTAGCACGGGCCCATGCCGAGCGGCAAAAGACGACAGGATAGCGAAAGACGCCAATAAAAAAACCCCTTGAACGTAATGTTCGCGGGGTTTTTTCGCTTGGTCTCTTACGCTACAGGAGCGCTCAGAACGTTGAGCTTTTTCATCAAACGAGACTTTTGACGGTTTGCTGCGTTTTTATGAATGAGACCTTTCGAAGCGGCCTTGTCCAGCTTTTTCACAGCCACCAGAAGAGTGGATTTCGCCAATGCTACATCAGAAGCGGCGACAGCTTTCTCAAAGTTTTTGATGGAAGTACGCAGATCAGACTTTTGAGAAGCACGGTGTGCGCGACGCTTTTCGATTGTTTTGGTGCGTTTAATCGCGGATTTAATGTTTGGCATGTGTGTCACCTCCTTAGACGACCATAGACATACAGTCATACAACAAAGTAATTCTAGCATGGGCAAAGGCCTTTTGCAAGAAAGGAATCGGAATAAAAATAAAGGATTCAAGCAACCTAGTAGCAGGCAGAAAACGGTCACGACCAGTTTTCTCATCGAGAAGGGAGTCGATGAAACATGGCGCACAACATTGATTTGTCAGGATATTCGATTCGCACCGATTTGGCTGTAGAAGCGCATGAGCTGGCCAGGCAGCAAAACGAAAGCAATATCGAAGGCGTGTGGCTGCAAACGGACGACCGGGAGCCGAACATCAAGGTGACGAGATTGCACGTGCAGACCGAGGAGGCAGGCAGGCAAATCGGCAAGCTGCCAGGGCGCTACCTGACGATTGAAGTACCCAAGCTGCGCGATAACGATACTTCGATAGAAGAACAAGTCGCAAAACGGTTTGCCGCGGAATTTTCCGCTTTCCTGGAGCAAATGGGAATCACGGAAGACCAAAAGGCACTGATTGTGGGGCTTGGCAACTGGAATGTGACCCCGGACGCGCTCGGGCCGATGGTGGTGGAAAACCTGCTGATTACGCGCCACTTGTACAAGCTGGCACCGGAAACAGTGGGCGAAGGCTATCGCGAGGTCAGTGCCATCTCGCCGGGTGTGTTGGGCATTACCGGGATTGAGACGAGCGAAATTGTTTTCGGCGTCGTGGAAAAAAGCAAGCCGGACTTCGTCATCTGCATCGACGCTCTCGCCTCCCGCGCGCTGCACCGTGTCAATACGACGATCCAAATATCCGACACAGGCATTCATCCCGGCTCCGGGGTCGGGAACAAGCGCAAGGCGATCGACCAGACGACGCTCGGGATTCCGGTGATCGCCGTCGGCGTGCCGACCGTCGTTTTTGCCTCCACAATCGTCAATGACGCGATCACGTATTTGCTCGGGCATTTTGGCCAGTCGATGGTCGAAAGCAAGCGGGCTTTCAACAGATTGGCGTTGAGCACGGTGCCGGAGCGCAGCGAGCCGTATACCGAGGACGATTTGCCTGACATGGAATCGCGCAAAACGTTTATGGGGCTGGTCGGCTCACTGCCGGAAGAGGAAAAGCGGCAGTTGATCCACGAGGTGCTCCGGCCGCTTGGACAAGACTTGGTCGTCACGCCCAAAGAGGTAGACGACTTCATCGAAGGCGTGGCCAACGTGATTGCAACCGGGCTGAACCGTGCCCTGCACCAGGCTGTGAACGAAGACAATAGCGCCGCCTACACGCACTAGCCTGAGTGAGACGCAAAAAGCGCTAGATTGTGAGAGAACAGCTAGAAATAGGGTTCTATCGTCTCTATGAGGATCATAGGCTAAAGCATAGACAAGCGTGAGAGAGAGTCCATGCACCAGCCAGAGGAGTGAGACAGATGGCAACCCTGATCCAACGCCAGTTCGCAGTTCTTTCATTCATAACCGCCTTTTTGTTCGTCGTGACGGGTGTGTTGTCGCTGGGAGGAAATCGTGTCGCGATCACCTCCTCTGCCATCCAGCAGGCGGCTTCGCATATATCCAGTCTGGCGATATTAGGCTGGATGGGGCAGGAGATCCCGGCCCTCTCCGCTACGGTGCAGGCTTCGGCCGATACGAGGTCCAACAGCGTCACGGGCTTTCTGTTTCAACTGGCGACCAATATACAGCCGGGGGATTTGCGCAGCCTGCTGGGCAGAGAGCTGCCGGGGATGGTGACGACGGAAGATGCGCGGTTTGTCGTCCAGGGAAAAGGAGCTACGCTGGCTGACTTTTACGTCGAGTATCCTGCCCATCCAAAGCAGCTCGCGGATACGTCCCAGCTCGTGCCTGTCGTGGAGCCGAACGAGCAGGCGGCGGCAAAGCCCGCAGAGGAAAAGCCTGCTCCTGTAGCAAAGCCGGCCGCGACAACCGGCAAAAAAGTGGTTTTCGTCTACAATTCGCACAACCGTGAATCGTGGTATAGCGAAACAAAGCCGGTCGGCACTTCTGTCGATCATCCGACGCGAAACATCTCCCTCGTCAGCAAACGTCTGAGCGAGGCGCTGAACGAGCGGGGAATCGGCGCGGAAGTGAGCAAGGACGACATTTACCAGCAACTGCTGAACAAAAAAATGGATTACGCGCTGTCCTACGCCCAATCGTTGCAAGTCGTGAAAGCCGCGATCGAAAAAAATCGGGAGCTGTACTACTTCTTCGACCTGCACCGCGATACAGCTCCGCGAGAGCGCACGACCGTCACCATCAAAGGGAAAACGTACGCGCGTGTCATGTTCGTCATCGGCAAGCGGAACAAGAGCCATGAGAAAAACGAGGCGTTTGCGACTGAACTGCACGAGTTGATGGAAAAGATGTATCCCGAGCTGTCCCGCGGCGTGATGGAAAAAGGGGCAAAAACCGATCACGGCGAGTATAATCAGTCCATCTCTCCGGGAAGCCTGTTAATGGAAATAGGTGGCACGGAAAACACCTTGCAGGAGAGTCTGAATACGGCGGAGGCATTGGCCGATGTCTTTGCCGCTTATTACCTGCAGGCGGAAAAGGTAGGCAAAACAGTAGCGGAAGAGCCTGCGAAGAGGTGATGGGCATGAACGTGACGGTGAAGCTGACAGGTCTTTTGATAATCTTGCTGATCGGCGTGGTGATCGGTCTGCAAACGGCGGAGCGGGGAATCGCCAAGGTGAGCGGAGTGCCGGCAGAAAAAGCGCAAACCTTTTACATCAAAAAGGTCGATCAAGGCCAGATGGAAATCGCGGTGATGGGCAAACAGGTGCAGACGGCAGGGTCGGAGAAAATGGTCAACTACATGAGCCGTGCTGGCCTGGCCTTGGGAGACAGCATCAAACATGGCGCGAAAATGGTTGTCGACTGGATCGGGAGTTTTTTCGAACCGTAAATTTTGTTTACGCGCAAAAAGAAGGGGTGTAAAAAGCCTCAGTGACCAAAGGCCCGTTATAGCGGGTCTTTTTTGCGTGGCAGGTTGGCCTGATACGGTAGGCGTCAACCCGTGCGACGCAGAAGGCGACTGCGCTTTGTGCTGCAGGACAAAATTTTTTACAGGAAATGGAGTAGTGAAGAAGGAATATTCGGTATAGTCAGCAAAAATACAATAGTAAGAATTTATTTTGTTGCCAAAAAAATGTATTGATGGCATAATGTCTACTGATAGATCTTTTTCTACTGAAAATACTGAATGATGTCGGTAAGAGAGGTGAGCCACGTGTCACATCCTGTCCTTCAAATCGAGAACCTGCAGACGCACTTTTTCACGGACCGCGGCCAAATCCCTGCCGTTGATGGCGTGACGATTACGGTGAACAAGGGAGAAGTAGTCGGCATCGTAGGTGAGTCAGGCTGCGGGAAAAGCGTTACTTCCCTGTCAGTCATGAAACTGGTGCCCAACCCTCCCGGAAAAATCGTCGGAGGAACAATCAAGTTCAAAGGGGAAGACCTCGTATCAGCCGATGAAAAGCGGATGAGGGACATACGCGGAAATGAAATCGCGATGATTTTCCAGGAGCCGATGACATCCCTGAACCCTGTATTTACGATAGGGAATCAGATCGGCGAAGCGATTCGATTACATATGAAGGTTAGTAAAAAAGAAGCGCGCGCTCGCGCAATCGACATGCTGAAAAAAGTAGGGATTCCGCGGGCGGAAGCAATTGTGGACGAATACCCGCACCAGCTTTCCGGCGGAATGCGGCAGCGCGTCATGATTGCAATGGCGATGGCTTGTAATCCGGAGCTGTTGATTGCGGACGAGCCTACAACGGCGCTCGATGTGACCATTCAGGCGCAAATCCTCGACCTGATGCGGCAGCTAAACCAGGAGGCGCAGACGGCGATTTTGCTCATCACGCACGATCTGGGAGTGGTCGCGGAGATGTGTCATCGCGTCGTGGTCATGTACGCGGGCAATGTCGTCGAAGAAGGAGATGTTCGCACGATCTTGAAAAAGCCCAAGCATCCGTATACGAAGGGCTTGCTCAATTCTTTGCCCAAGCTGGAGGGGCCGCGGGAGAGGCTCTACTCCATCCCGGGGAATGTGCCGATTCCTGGCTCGCTCAAGGTCGGATGCCGCTTTGCACCACGGTGCGATCAGGCGACGGATCTTTGCCGCAGCGAAATGCCGCAGTTGAAAGCAGTTGGAGAAAATCACTTGTCCCGCTGCTGGCTGAGTGAATAACCCGAGAGGAGCATGCCCGTTGACAGAAGAACTACTCGTCGTAAAAAACCTGAAAAAGTATTATCCCATCACAGGTGGCATCTTGGGCGGAGAAGTAGGTGTAGTGAAGGCTGTTGATGATGTTTCGTTTACGGTAAAACGCGGGGAAACACTGGGACTGGTCGGAGAGAGCGGCTGTGGAAAGTCGACGACTGGGCGCTCGCTCTTGAGGCTGATCGAGCCGACGGCAGGTGAAGTCCTGTTTGACGGAGTGAATGTGACGGCGCTTTCCGCAGACGAAATGCGCAAAATGCGGCGCCATATGCAAATTGTTTTCCAAGATCCGTTCGCTTCTCTGAATCCTCGTCACAATATTGAGAAGATTCTGGAAGAACCGCTCATCGTTCACGGTATCGGCACGAGTGCCGAACGCAAACGAAAAGTGCAGGAAATGCTGGAGGTCGTGGGGCTTAGCAGCTATCACGCCAGGCGCTATCCGCACCAGTTCAGCGGCGGACAGCGGCAGCGGATCGGGATCGCCCGGGCGCTCATGCTCAATCCGAAGCTGATCGTGGCCGATGAGCCTGTATCTGCGCTCGATGTGTCCATTCAGTCGCAGGTGCTCAATCTTATGCAAGATTTGCAGCGCGATCTGGGCCTGACGTACTTGTTCATCGCCCATGACCTGAGTGTCGTGCGGCATATCAGCGATCGGGTGGGCGTGATGTATCTGGGCCGGATCGTGGAATTGACCACGAGCACACAGCTTTACTCGAACCCGCTCCATCCGTATACAAAAGCCCTGCTCTCTGCCGTGCCGACTCCGGACCCCGACGCTGTGCGGGAGCGGGTTATCTTGCAAGGAGATGTACCGAGTCCGGCGAATCCTCCCAGCGGCTGTACGTTCCATACGCGCTGTCCGCATGCGACAGAAGAATGCCGAGCTGTTCGTCCCGCTTTTCAGGACGTGGGCGACGGACACTTTGTGGCTTGCCATCTGTACAAACCGTAAGCTGCACTTGGGCTGTCCGCCTGATGAAAAGGAAGCCTTTTTAAAGGGGGGATGCGAGGCAGGAACGACTCGAACGACCATCTATTCAGGTAACATGCTGTCAATTTAAAAGAGGGGGATGTTTTCATGAAGAAGAGAGTTCTCTCTGCTGCCATGACCAGCCTGTTGGCACTGGCCATGTTGCTTGCCGGATGCAGCGGTTCGCAGACGACACAAGCGCCGGCAGAACAGCAAAACACAGAGACTCAGGCAACTGAGCCTGCAAACGCGGGACCGAAACAACTGATTGTCGGCCGCGGTGGCGATAGCGTGGGTCTCGACCCGATTGCGCAAACCGATGGCGAATCGTTCAAGGTGACGGAAAACGTATTCGATACATTGGTAGGCTATGCGGAAGAAAGCACAGAGGTAGTTCCTTCCCTTGCAGAGAAGTGGGAAATCTCGCCGGATGGTCTGACGTACACGTTCCATCTGCGCAGCGGAGTGAAGTTCCATGACGGCACCGATTTCAATGCCGAAGCGGTAAAGTGGAACTTCGAGCGCTGGAGCGACAAAAACCATCCGCAGCATAACAAGGAAGGCTTCGAATACTACAACGACATGTTCGGCGGCTACAAAGGCGACGAAACCCATGTCATCAAGTCGGTAGAAGCGGTAGACGAGTTGACGGTGAAGTTCACGCTGAACCGCCCGCTCGCTCCATTCATTCAAAACCTGGGCATGTCCTGCTTCGCGATTGCATCGCCAAAAGCGGTACAGGAGATGGGCCCTGAGAAGTTCAACGAAAATCCGGTCGGAACAGGACCGTTCAAGTTCGTAGAGTGGAAGCGTAACGACACCATTACGCTGGAGAAAAACCCGGACTATTGGAACGCCGGTTTTCCTAAGCTCGACAAGCTCGTGTTCAAAGTCATTCCTGAAAACACTGCCCGTTTGACAGCGCTGACTGCCGGCGAGATCGACCTGATGGACGGTCTGAATCCGGATGACGCGCAAACTGTAAAAGACAACAGCGATCTGCAACTGATCCTGCGTCCATCCATGAACCTTGGCTTTGTCGGCTTTAACGTAGAGAAAAAGCCGCTGGACAATCCGAAAGTTCGTGAAGCGATCGCCTATGCGATCAACAAGCCGGCAATCATCGAAGCGTTCTTCGCCGGACTCGGTGAACCGGCAGTGAATCCGTTGCCGCCGTCCATCTGGGGTCACAACGACAACATCAAAGACCGCGAGTTCAACATTGACAAGGCGAAACAGCTTTTGGCAGAAGCAGGCTATCCGAACGGCTTTAAAATCAAGTTCTGGGCGATGCCGGTTGCTCGTCCGTACATGCCGGATGGTGTGAAAATTGCCGAGGCTATTCAGCAGGACCTGAAAAAGATTGGCGTAGAAGCGGAAATCGTCACCATGGAATGGGCGACGTATCTGGACAAAACAAAAGCAGGTGAACAGGAAATGTTCATGCTGGGCTGGACGGGCGACAACGGAGACCCGGACAACTTCCTGGCGACCTTGCTGGATAAAAACAACATTGGTGGCAACAACCGCACACGTTGGGCAAATGAGGAAGCCCACAAACTGCTGATGGCTGCCCAGTCTGCAACTACCCAGGAAGAGCGTGAAAAGCTGTACCTGCAAGTCCAGGAAATCATCTTCAAGGACGTGCCAATGGTGCCGCTCGCTCACTCCACACCAGCGCTGGCTGCCAAAGCCAACGTCATCAACTACAAGCCGCATCCAAAAGGCTCCGAGAGCCTGGAAAAGGTTGATCTCAAGTAAAAATTGATCCGATGAGCAAGCAGGGTAAGAGGAGAAACCCTCTTCTTACCCGCTCTTTTTGCACGCAGTCATTATTTTTTTGGTAAGGAAAGCGAGGAGATGGCATTGCTATCCTACAGCATCCGAAGAATTCTTATGCTCATCCCCGTTCTACTGGGCATGTCCATCGTCGTATTTTCCATCATTCGTGCCATCCCAGGTGATCCGGCTCTGACCATATTGGGAGAGAAAGCAAGTCCGAAAGCGATTGAAGATTTACGGGAAGTATTGGGTCTGAACAATCCGTGGTACATTCAATATTTTGACTATTTGAAACAGATTCTCAGCGGAGATTTGGGGGTTTCCCTGCATTCCGGTGCGAGCATCACGCAAGAAATCGGCCCGTATTTGGCGGCTACGACAGAGCTGACCATTTTCAGCATGGTTTTCGCTGTCATAATCGGGGTAAACGCAGGAATCCTGTCTGCGTGGAAGCAAAACTCCTGGTTTGACTACTGTGCGATGTTGATCGCCTTGATCGGTGTTTCGATGCCAATTTTTTGGCTTGGTTTGATGGAGCAATGGTTCTTTGCGCAAGAACTGAAATGGCTGCCATCCGTTGGTCGCGACAATTCGCGTAATCCTGTAGAGGCCATTACGCAGTTCTATATACTGGACACGATTTTGGCTGGACAGTGGGATCAACTGTGGGAGGTTATCAAGCACTTGATCCTGCCTAGTGTGGCTTTGGGGACAATTCCGATGGCGATTATCGCCCGGATTACCCGTTCGAGCATGCTGGAAGTAATGCGTGCCGACTATGTGCGGACAGCGCGGGCAAAGGGCCTGGCGCAGTTCTGGGTCGTGTACAAGCACGCGCTGAAAAACGCGATGATCCCGGTGCTGACGGTGATCGGTCTGCAAACAGGCTTGCTTTTGGGCGGAGCGGTGCTGACCGAAACCATTTTTGGCTGGCCGGGTATTGGGCGCTATATTTTCACGGCGATCGGCAACCGGGACTATCCGGTGATCCAGTCCGGCATTTTGGTAATCGCTACGATTTTTGTCTTTATTAATCTCCTGGTCGACCTTCTGTATGCCTATATCGATCCGCGCATTAAATACCGCTAGGGGAGGGATGAAGAGACATGGCAGAGACACAAGTACAGACGGTATCCCTGAGAGCGAAAGAGGAAGAAGTTGTCTCTCCTTGGCGGGAAGCCTGGAGAGCTTTGCGAAAAAACAAGCTCGCCATGGCAGGACTGGCGATCATTCTGTTTTTCGTGACGGTTGCGGTGCTGGCTCCCGTAATTGCTCCGTATCCGTATGACCAGGGGGAGTTGGTCATGAAAAACAAGCCGCCGTCCGAGGAGCATTGGTTTGGAACGGATTACAACGGGCGGGATGTGTTTAGCCGCGTCGTCTACGGTGCGCGCATTTCGCTCTGGGTAGGGACCTTCTCGGTCATCGGTTCTGTCGTGGCAGGCACGATTTTGGGCCTGTTGGCAGGCTTTTACGGCAGATGGGTTGATACCATCATCTCTCGCGTTTTTGACATCATGCTGGCGTTTCCAAGCATTCTGCTCGCGATTGCCATTGTCGCCATTCTGGGGCCATCCTTGCAAAATGCGCTGCTGGCGATCGCGATCATCAACATTCCGAACTTTGGGCGTCTGGTGCGCTCGCGTGTGTTAAGTCTCAAGGAAGAGGAGTTCGTCATGGCGGCGCGCGCAATCGGCATGAAGGACTCGCGCATTTTGATGCAGCACATTTTGCCGAACAGCCTGGCACCGATCATCGTGACCGGGACGATGGGGATTGCGACAGCAATTATTGAAGCGGCCGCGCTTGGCTTCCTGGGGCTCGGTGCCCAACCGCCGGAGCCGGAGTGGGGGAAAATGCTCTCCGATTCCCGCCAGTACATCCAGAAGGCACCTTGGACGGTTATTTTCCCAGGACTGTCGATCATGCTGACCGTACTCGGCTTCAACCTGATCGGGGACGGATTGCGGGATGCGCTTGACCCGCGGATGAAAAACTAGTGCGCAGCAAAAGGGGCGTGAAGGGACACAACCAGTCCTTTTCGCTTCTTTTTTTGTTTAACCCAGCCGTGGCGGCTTCCGGGTTCAGAGAGAAACTTCCAGTCCGCCCTTCTTTTTTGGGCAGGGAAATGGTATTCTCTAGGATAGAATCTTGTCGAAAGCGAAGGTGGCGCAGGTGTACTTGGAGCGCATTTCGAAACTGCACGATTATTTGACCAAGCAAGAGCTCGACGCGGTAGTCATCACCTCTCCGAAGCATGTTTACTATTTGACCGGCTTTTTTACCGATCCGCACGAACGTTTTATGGGACTGGTGATTCCGGCTAAGGGCGAGCCATCCCTGATCGTTCCTGCCCTCGACCGCGAAGCGGCAGCAGCGGCTTCAACCGTTCAGACGATTCACACTCATACGGATACCCAAAATCCGTACGAGCTTCTCAAGCAAGTGCTGCCAGCGAACCTGAAAAAGCTGGGTATTGAAAAAAGCCACATGACCGTAGAGCGTTACGAAGCGCTGGGGCAAGCCGTCTGTGCAGAAAGCTACGTGGATGTGGAAGAGCCGCTCCGCGAGATGCGCCTGATTAAATCGGCAGATGAAGTGACTCGCTTGAAAAAGGCTGTGCAACTGATTGAAGATACACTCAGCGAGACGTTGAAGACATTCAAAATCGGCCAGACCGAAATGGAAATCGTCGCGGAGCTGGAATACCAGATGAAGCGGCTGGGAGCGGACGGCCCGTCTTTTTCCACGATGGTTTTGGCAGGGGAAAAATCGGCACTGCCGCACGGAACGCCTGGTTCGCGCAAGGTGCAGGAAGGCGATTTGCTCCTGTTTGACATCGGGGTAGCGGCAGACGGCTACGTTTCCGACATTACCCGTACCTTTGCCGTCGGCCAGATCAGCGAGCAGTTGCGCGATATTTACGAAACGGTGCTGGCCGCAAACGAGGCGGCGATTGCTGAGGTTCGTCCAGGAGTGACATTTGCCCATCTCGACAAAACGGCTCGCGACGTCATTGCCGCAAAAGGCTATGGCGACTACTTCATCCACCGTCTGGGCCACGGCCTGGGCATGGATGTGCACGAATATCCATCCGTACATGGGCAAAATCAGGAAACGCTGCGCCCAGGCATGGTGTTCACCATTGAACCAGGGGTGTATGTGCCGGGAGCAGGGGGCGTGCGCATTGAGGACGATGTGCTCGTAACCGAAACAGGCGTAGAAGTGTTGAGCAAGTTTCCGAAAAAACTGACGATGATCGGATAAAGCCGCAAACGTACAATTGAATAGACATCTGATGGTGCTGCGCGGAATCGTTTGGTTCCGCCAGCTTAATAGGGAAGTCCGGTGAAAATCCGGCGCGGTCCCGCCACTGTAACGAGGAGTGTCCAGCAAAAAGCCACTGTTTTTCGCGCGACGAAAAATGGGAAGGCGCTGGGGATGATGATTCGTAAGCCAGGAGACCTGCCATGAGATGATGTGCAATCGGCCCCACGAGGATGGGACAGATGTGGAAGCAGACGAGGAAACGGCGTCATTGGCAACACCGTATCTATCGTCGTGTCTCGTTATGTCAGGCACCTCCCGATTGAAAAAAAAGGGGGGTGCTTTTTTCTATGACAAAACAAAAGAAGAGGGGTTATGGAGATGAGTACAATTCGCTTAAGAAAAAAAGGGTTCCACGGTTTCCGGATGGCAGCGCTGGCAGCGATCATGCTGCTTTTGTCCGCGTGCAGCTCTGCCGCACCCGCTGCGACCGAATCCACTGGCGCAAAGCAAGCCGCAACGCCTGAGCATACGGCCCAGCCTGCTTTTGACAACAAACCCGTAACGATTGTGACCAACGGGATCGAGATGACGTACCCGGAAGCGCCACAACGCGCGGTGACGCTGAACCAGCACGTAACCGAAGTGATGCTAGCGCTGGGACTGGCTGAGAAAATGGTCGGAACCGCGTACCTGGACGATCAAATTTTGCCTGAGTGGAAGGCCGACTACGACAAAGTGCCAGTCCTGTCCGACAAGTATCCGACCAAAGAAGTGCTCTTGGCCGCAAACCCCGACTTCGTGTACGCAGGCTGGAAAAGCGCCTTTGGCGACAAAGGGGTAGGGTCGATGGAGGATTTGGAAAAGGCGGGGATCAAATCGTACCTGCAAGAGTCTTCGAACAAGCCAGGCCCGACGATTGACGATGTTTTCGCAGATATTCAAAACATCGGCCGCATTTTCCGCGTAGAAGACAGGGCGAACGCACTGATTGGCAAAATGAAAGCGGAAATGGAGCAAACCGTAAGCAAAATCGGTACGGTGGACAAGCCGCTGAACGTATTCGTGTACGACAGCGGAGAAGACCAGCCGTTTACCGCTGCCAACAACTACATGACTTCCCTGATTAAAGCGGCAGGCGGCAAAAACGTGTTCGACGACATACCGAAAGGCTGGGCAACCGTTAGCTGGGAAGAAGTGGTAAACCGCAAGCCTGACGTGATCGTGGTTGTGGACTACGGCGACAGGACGGTAGAGCAGAAACAACAATTCCTGCTCACGAAAAAGGAACTGGCTGACGTGCCGGCAATCCAAAACAAGCGCCTGATCGTGCTGCCATTGTCTGCAGCGTCCGAAGGGGTACGCGCACCTGTCGCGCTGAAAATTCTCGCCGAAGGGCTTTACCCGGATCGATTCCAATGAGAAAAGATTGCAAAGAGAAGGAGGGAACGGCCCTGCACAAGATCAAGATGCCCTTCCTTATTGTTGCGCTGCTGATCGGGCTTGTCGTCTCGATTACGTTTGCGGTGACACTCGGCTCGGTGGAAATCCAGCCATCTACCGTTTGGAAAATTGCCTTATCGCATCTTCCGCTGGTCCATCCATGGATTGAAGCGGATTGGTCAAAAGGAGAACAGACGATTATCTGGGAGATTCGCTTTCCCCGCATCCTGCTGGGGGCTGTCGTCGGGGCCGGGCTGTCTGTTGTGGGGGTGGCGATCCAGTCGCTGGTTCGCAACTCTTTGGCGGACCCGTACATATTGGGAGTTTCCTCTGGCGCATCTACAGGCGCGACGCTGGTCATTTTGTTCGGAGCATTCAGCATGTACGGACAATACGCGCTTTCCTTCGGTGCTTTCACAGGATCGCTTGTCTCGATTCTGCTTGTTTTTGCCTTGTCCCGCATCGGCGGGCAAAACTCCACGGTACGTCTGCTTATGGCAGGCATCGCGATTTCCGCCATTTTGTCTGCCATCACCAGTCTGATTATTTTTTCCGCGCCCAATGAGCACGGCATTCGCTCCGTTCTGTTCTGGATGAGCGGCAGCCTGGCTGGAGGGAAATGGGAGTATTTGACCATCCCGACGCTGATCGTCGCGATCTGCCTGATTGTCCTGTTGGCGCAATACCGTTCGCTCAATGCGCTCCTGCTGGGTGAAGAAGCGGCGGGAACGCTGGGCATCAACACGGTGCAATTTCGCAAGCAGCTATTGGTCATTACCGCCCTGCTTACCGGCGTCATTGTGTCAATCAGCGGGGCGATTGGCTTTGTCGGCTTGATGATGCCGCATATCGTTCGCGTCATCGTCGGTTCGGACCATCGGCGCGTCCTGCCTGTCAGTGCCTTGTTCGGGGCCATTTTCCTGATCTGGGCAGACGTGATCGCCCGGCTCGCGTTTGCGCCGGAAGAGTTGCCAATCGGGATTATTACGGCGCTGTGCGGCGGTCCGTTCTTTATTTGGCTGATGCTGCGCAGCTCCTATTCTTTCGGAGGTAGCGGTCGATGAATCTGCATGTGGAAAACATTTCGGTCGAGCTGGAGAAAAAAACGATTTTGCGCGACGTTAGCCTGAAGGTCCGCTCCGGTGAATTTGTGGGGCTGATCGGGCCGAATGGCAGCGGGAAGTCCACCCTGCTCAAAAGCATTTATCGGGCGCTGAAGCCGCGCTGCGGATTCATTTCTTTGGACGGGGCTGACGTCTACGAGCTTTCCGCCCGGCAAAGTGCGCAGCGTATGGCGGTCGTGCGGCAGGAATCGTCAATCGAGTTTGACTTTACCGTCATGGAAATCGTCATGATGGGGCGCTCTCCCCATAAGAAGCTGTTTCAATCCGATACCGCCGCTGACAGCCGCATCGGTGAAGAGGCACTGGAGCGGGTCGGCATGCAGGAGTACGCCTCACGCAGCTTTTTTTCCTTGTCTGGCGGGGAAAAAAAGCGCGTGCTGATTGCGAGAGCCTTGGCCCAACAAGCCGAGTTTCTCGTGCTGGATGAACCGACCAACCATCTGGACGTCCGGTATCAGCTGCAAGTGATGAATCTGGTCAAGACGCTCGGGATTACCGTGTTTTCTTCGCTGCATGATCTGAATATGGCCGCCATGTACTGTGATCGGCTGTACGTCCTAAGCGGCGGGGAGTTGGTTGCTTCCGGAACGCCGGAGGAAGTGCTTGAACCTGGGGTGATTCGCGACGTTTTCGGGGTAGAAACAGAGGTGGTCACGCATCCGGGCACGGGGAAAAAACATGTCTATTTCTTTTCCGAAGCAGTCAGCAGCCAGCGGCAGAAGGTCAAGGCATGATGAACGAACGGCGTCAACAAACTCCGTATTCTCTTTGGTTGCTCTTTCTATCAGGCGTTTGTTATAATTACCGTTAGTGTATTTTTTCGAGCGCAATCTGCATGTTTCGATGGATTCGCGTGGGAGGGAACGAACAACACATGGATCGCCGTGAAAGACAGAAAAGGATTCGAAATTTTTCCATCATCGCCCACATTGACCATGGAAAGTCGACGCTGGCAGACCGCATTTTGGAGCTGACCGGAGCATTGACTGCACGTGAGATGGAAGCCCAGTTTCTGGATACGATGGAGCTGGAAAAAGAGCGCGGGATTACAATCAAGCTGAATGCCGTGCGTTTGAACTATAAAGCAGATGACGGAGAGGATTACATTCTCCACTTGATCGACACGCCTGGACACGTAGACTTTACGTACGAGGTATCCCGCAGCCTGGCTGCCTGTGAAGGGGCGATTCTCGTCGTAGACGCTGCCCAGGGAATCGAGGCACAGACGCTTGCCAACGTCTATTTGGCGCTGGACAACAACCTGGAGATCATTCCGGTCGTCAACAAGATCGACCTGCCGAGCGCAGAGCCTGAGCGCGTGAAGCAAGAGGTAGAGGACGTCATCGGCCTGGATGCCAGCGAAGCGGTGCTGACTTCTGCCAAAGCAGGTATCGGGATCAAGGAAGTGCTGGAGGCAGTCGTGCAAAAAGTGCCGGCTCCAGAGGGAGATCCGGACGCGCCGTTGCAGGCCCTGATTTTCGACTCGTATTTTGACCCGTACAGAGGGGTTATCGCTTCGATTCGCGTCGTCAACGGTACGCTCAGAAAAGGCATGAAAATCAAAATGATGGCGACCGGCAAGTCGTTTGAAGTGACGGAGATCGGTACTTCGACGCCGCGCCAGACGCAGGTGGAGGAACTGACTGTCGGTGATGTAGGATACGTGGCCGCCTCAATCAAGACAGTAGGCGACACGCGCGTCGGGGATACGATCACCGATGCGGCCCGACCTGCTGCCGAGCCGCTGCCGGGCTACCGCAAGATCAACCCGATGGTATTCTGCGGCTTGTACCCAATCGAGACAAGCGAGTACAACGACCTGCGCGAAGCACTGGAAAAGCTGCAACTCAACGACGCGTCGCTGCAATTCGAACCGGAGACGTCGCAAGCGCTCGGCTTTGGCTTCCGTTGCGGCTTCCTGGGACTTTTGCACATGGAGATTATCCAGGAGCGCATCGAGCGCGAGTTCAACATCAACCTGATTACGACTGCGCCGAGCGTAATTTACCGCATTACCCGGACGAATGGCGAAGTGATCGAGATCGACAACCCGTCGAAGATGCCGGAAGCGCAAAAAATCGAAATGATCGAGGAGCCGTACGTGCTGTCCACGATCATGGTGCCAAAAGAGTACGTCGGCGACGTCATGCAGCTTTGCCAGGGCAAGCGCGGGGACTTCCTCGACATGCAGTACATGGGCGAAAACCGCGTGCAGCTCAAATACGACATGCCGCTCTCCGAGATCGTCTACGACTTCTTCGACCTGCTGAAGTCGGGTACGCGCGGATACGCCTCTTTTGACTACGAGCTGGCAGGCTACAAGCCGTCCAAGCTGGTGAAGATGGATATTCTCCTAAACGGCGAGATGGTCGATGCCCTGTCGTTTATCGTACACAAGGATACGGCTTACGCTCGCGGAAAAGTGATTTGCGAAAAGCTGAAAGAGCTGATTCCGCGCCAGCAGTTCGAGGTGCCGATTCAGGCGGCCATCGGGCACAAGGTCGTGGCCCGCGAAACGATCAGCGCGCTGCGCAAAAACGTTCTTGCCAAGTGCTACGGCGGGGACATTTCGCGGAAACGCAAACTGCTCGAAAAGCAAAAAGAAGGAAAGAAGCGCATGAAAGCCGTCGGTTCCGTCGAGGTGCCGCAAGAGGCGTTTATGGCTGTATTGCGCATGGATGACAAGAAATAGGCCTGACCTTGTGTCAGGTCTTTTCCATTCGTTGACAAGCGCAGCGCAGTCTTTGCGCGAACGGGTTTTTCACCTGTATTCAAACACGAAGGAGGGGAAGAGTCCTGATGCCGCAATCGGTATACATCCACATTCCCTTTTGCACAAATAAATGCTACTACTGCGATTTCAACTCGTTTGTGACGAACAATCCGCAGCTGGTCTGGGACTACCTGGACGCCTTGGACAAGGAGATGGAGCTGACGTTCCGCGAGCAGCCAGTTCAGGAGGTCAAGACGATTTTCGTCGGCGGCGGTACACCTACTTTTCTCGACCACGCCCAGATGCGAAAATTTTTGCAGACCGTGCAGACTCACCTTGGCCCCTATTGGACGGAGGACATCGAATTTACGATGGAGGCCAATCCGGGGACGACCGATGTGGAAAAGCTGCGGATCATGCGCGAGCTTGGCGTCAATCGGCTCAGCTTTGGCGTGCAGTCGTTTGACAATGCCCTGTTGAAGCGGCTGGGCCGGATTCACGACCGCGACGACGTGTACCGCAGCATCGAGAATGCGAAGCAAGTCGGGTTTGCGAACGTGAGCATCGATTTGATGTTTGGCCTGCCGGACCAGACGCTGGAGATTTTTCGCGAGACGTTGGACAAGGCATTCGCGCTGGGAACGACGCACTTTTCCGCCTACAGCCTCAAGGTTGAGGAAAATACGCTGTTCCATACGCTCTATCAAAAAGACCAGCTCCCGCTCCCGTCGGAAGAAACCGAGCTTGAAATGTACCTGGTGTTGATCGAGGAGATGGAGCGTCACGGCTACCCGCAGTACGAAATCAGCAATTTTGCAAAACCGGGCTACGAGAGCAAACATAATAAAACGTATTGGCTCAATCGTGAATACTATGGTTTGGGGGCGGGCGCCCACGGCTACGTGTGCGGGCAAAGACATGTCAACGCCGGACCGCTCATGCTCTACATGCAAAAATGCAAGGAAGGCTTGCCGCGCGTCGAACAGTTTGCGGTGCCGAAGGAAGATGCGATGGAGGAACAGATGATTTTGGGGCTGCGCTTGCGGGAAGGAGTCGATCTGGCCCAGTTTGCTTCGCGTTTTGGCGTATCTGCGCACGAGGTTTTTGGGACGATAATAGAAGAAGAGATTGCCAAAGGCATGCTGGAAGAGCAGGACGGCTGTCTGAGACTGACCCAAAAGGGACTTCCGCTCGGGAATGAAGTATTTGCGCGTTTTCTGCGCTAAAATCGGGACGCTGCTGGCGAAAAATGTGAGAATTTGACTGCGTATCTCGTCCAAGTCCGTTGACAAATCCTTCTACTATTGATACCTTAGTAAATAGATTTAGCACTCGTTACGTATGAGTGCTAACAAACGTTCCGAACAGCGGAGCGACCACCATATGATTGAATGCTCATCGGGGAGGCGAGCGACATCCATGTTATCTGACCGCCAACAATTGATTTTGAACGCGATTGTCGATAATTACATTCATTCTGCCGAACCGGTCGGTTCCCGGACGATTTCCAAACGGGAGGACATCGGCTTTTCTTCGGCGACCATTCGCAACGAGATGTCCGATTTGGAAGAGCTTGGGTACTTGGAGCAGCCTCACACGTCGGCAGGACGAGTTCCTTCGACAAAAGGGTACCGTTTTTACGTCGACAATCTGATTCAGCCACAGCACTTGAGCGAGGCCGAATTGGGCAAGCTGAAACAGTTGTTTGCCGAGCGTATTCTCCACTCCGAAAAGGTGGTAGAGTACACCGCTCAAATTCTTTCCCAGTTGACCAATTACACGGCGATTGTCCTGGGACCGGAGATTTTTGAGCATCGGTTAAAACATATTCAAATCGTTCCTCTGAACGAGACACAGGCGGTAGCGATTGTCGTTACGCATACCGGACGCGTGGAGAACAAGCTGATCGATCTTCCCGAAGGCATTGGCCCAAGCGAAATCGAGCGCCTCGTCAACCTGTTGAATGCCAAACTGACCGATGTGCCGCTGTGGCAGTTGAAGCAGCGCGTCTATCAGGAAATATCGGGCGAGATGCGCCGCAATGCGGAGCAGTACGAGGAAATGCTGATGATTCTCGACAAGTCGCTGAAGCCGGAAGAGGAACGCGTATACTTACGCGGTGCGACCAAAATCATGAACCAGCCGGAATTCCGCGATGTAGACAAGGTTAAGGACATTCTGGAGCTTTTGGAGCAACAGGATCAGTTATTGCACTTGATCGGAATGCCGGGAGAGGGACTCAAGGTGCGCATCGGTCAGGAAAACCAGCTGGACGCGATCAAGCAATGCAGTATCATCACCACCTCCTACTCGCTTGGAGGCAAGCCCGTAGGCATGGTTGGCATACTTGGCCCGACGCGAATGGAATATGGCAAAGTCATTTCCGTACTCAATTATTTGGCAGAAGGCTTATCGCGCATGCTGACTTCGCAGTTTGAGAAATAAATGGAGCATGGCTCGCTGATTTTTCAAATCAGGAAAGAGCCCCCAGGAGGTATCGACGTTGAGCGAGGAAAAAATGACCCAAGATCCGTCTGTCGCAGAGGAGCAAGCCAATGAGACAGCCGGAGAGCAACAGACGGCCGAAGTGAACTGGGAGCAGGAAGCAGCCCAGTGGAAGGCACAGGCGGAGGAGCATCAAAACCGCATGCTGCGCGCCATGGCTGACATGGAAAACTTGAGACGTCGCGTGCGCAAGGAGCAGGAGGACCTGGCCAAGTACGCTTCCCTGAAAATCGTGGAAGAGTTGCTGCCGGTTCTCGACAACTTCGAGCGCGCACTGGCTGCCGACAAGGAATCCATGACGGTAGAATCGCTTCTGGAAGGAGTCAACATGGTATACCGCCAGATGGTGCAAGTGTTTGAAAAAGAAGGCTTGAGCGCCATCGAGGCACAAGGGAAACCGTTCGACCCGCACATCCATCAGGCTGTCATGCAGACCCAGAACCCTGAATATGAATCGGGCGTCGTAGTGGCCGAACTGCAAAAAGGATACATGTTCAAAGACCGCGTCGTTCGTCCGTCGATGGTTCAAGTGAACGAATAAGCTTGATTTCATCTATTCATTCGATGAGAAAGTGTTAGGAGGATATATTGTATGAGTCGCGTAATTGGTATTGACCTTGGAACTACTAACTCTTGCGTAGCGGTAATGGAAGGCGGCGAGCCGGTCGTTATCGCCAACGCTGAAGGAAACCGCACCACTCCTTCTGTGGTCGCTTTCAAAAACGGCGAGCGCATCGTAGGGGAAGCGGCAAAACGCCAGGCGATCACCAACCCTGACAACACGGTTATTTCCATCAAACGCCACATGGGAACGACCCACAAAGAAACGTTGGAAGGCAAACAGTACACCCCAGAGCAAATCTCGGCGATGATTCTGCAAAAGCTGAAAGCAGACGCGGAAGCTTACCTGGGCCAACCTGTAACGCAGGCGGTTATCACTGTACCTGCCTACTTCAACGACTCCCAACGCCAGGCGACCAAAGACGCCGGTAAAATCGCCGGTCTGGAAGTGCTGCGTATCGTGAACGAACCAACCGCAGCAGCTCTTGCATACGGTATGGAAAAGACCGAAGACCAAACCGTTCTCGTATTCGACCTTGGCGGCGGTACGTTTGACGTTTCCATTCTGGAACTGTCCGACGGTTTCTTCGAAGTAAAAGCGACCTCCGGCGACAACCAGCTGGGTGGGGACGACTTCGACAATGTGATTATCAATTACCTCGTGAACGAGTTCAAAAAAGAGCACGGCATTGACCTGTCCAAAGACCGCATGGCTCAGCAACGTTTGAAAGACGCGGCGGAAAAAGCGAAAAAAGACCTCTCTGGCGTGCTGACCACGACCATCTCGCTGCCATTTATTACAGCAGATGCGACAGGTCCAAAACACCTGGAGATGAACCTGACTCGCGCCAAATTCGAAGAGCTGTCCGCTGAACTCGTAGAGCGCACCATGGGTCCAACCCGTCAGGCGCTGAAAGACGCAGGCTTGACGCCAAGCGAAATCGACCGCGTAATCCTCGTCGGCGGTTCTACACGTATTCCGGCCGTACAGGAAGCGATCAAGAAGTTCATCGGCAAAGAACCGCACAAAGGCGTGAACCCGGATGAAGTGGTAGCGCTGGGTGCTGCCGTGCAAGCAGGGGTACTGACTGGTGACGTGAAAGACGTCGTCCTGCTCGACGTAACTCCGCTGTCCCTGGGTATTGAAACATTGGGTGGCGTATTCACCAAGCTGATCGATCGCAACACGACCATCCCAACCAGCAAATCCCAAGTGTTCTCTACTGCTGCTGACAACCAGACTTCTGTAGAAATCCACGTTCTCCAGGGCGAGCGCCAAATGGCGGCCGACAACAAATCGCTGGGCCGCTTCACGCTGTCTGACATCCCGCCAGCGCCACGCGGTGTTCCGCAAATCGAAGTTTCCTTCGATATTGACGCAAACGGGATCGTGAACGTGCGTGCAAAAGACCTGGGCACAGGCAAAGAGCAACGCATCACCATTACGTCCAACTCCGGTTTGTCGGATGAAGAAATCGAACGCATGGTTAAAGAAGCCGAACTGAATGCGGAAGAGGACAAAAAGCGCAAAGAGCAAGTGGAAATCCGCAACGAAGCTGACCAGCTCGTATTCACTACCGAGAAGACACTCAAAGACGTGGATGGCAAGGTAGACCAGGCGGAGATTGACCGTGCGAACGCTGCCAAAGACAAAGTGAAAAAAGCGCTGGAAGGCGGCAACATTGACGAAATCAAAGCTGCAAAAGACGAACTGTCCGAGATCATCCAACAAATCACCGTGAAGCTCTATCAGCAGGCTGCACAGGCGCAGCAAAATGCAGGGGGCGCAGCAGAAGGTCAAGAACCGAAGAAGGACAATGTCGTTGATGCTGACTATGAAGTGGTAGACGAGAAATAGTAATCACGAAGGAAGTGTGAGGGGAGAGCGACTCTCCCCTCGCTCCCCGCGATGTGACCCCATGGAAGTCAAAGTCACGCAAAAGCTGACTTTGACTTTTTTTCGGGTCTGTCACATGCTATGATAACAGTTGACTATCATGGGAGTGATCTAGGAGATGAAACGCGATTACTACGAGGTTCTGGGAGTGTCCAGGGACGCGGACGCCGAGGAAATCAAGAAGGCGTACCGAAAACTTGCGCGCCAGTACCATCCGGATGTAAATAAAGCGGCTGATGCGGAAGAAAAGTTCAAGGAAGTCAAGGAAGCATACGATGTCCTGTCTGAACCGCAAAAACGCGCACAATACGATCGGTTCGGCCATCAGGACCCGAATCAGGGCTTTGGCGGCGGTGGGTTTGACACTTCGGGCATGGGCGGCTTCGGAGACATTTTTGACATGTTCTTCGGTGGCGGCGGCAGACGCGCGAACCCGAACGCGCCGCGCAAAGGGGCCGATTTGCAGTTTGGCCTGAGCATCGACTTTATCGACGCGGTATTCGGGAAAGAAACCGACGTGGAAATTCCGAAAGAAGCGGAATGCGATACGTGTCTTGGCTCCGGGGCGAAACCGGGCACAGGCGTCCAGACTTGCAAAACTTGTCACGGAACCGGACAGCAGGAAGTGGCAGCCAACACGCCGTTTGGCCGCATCGTCAACCGCCGTGTATGCTCCACATGCGAAGGCAAAGGGAAGGTTTACAAGGAAAAATGCTCCACATGCCGAGGCAGCGGACGCGTCAAGGTGCGTCGCAAAATTCATCTCAACATACCGGCAGGTGTCGATGACGGAGCACAACTGCGCGTCGCTGGCGAAGGGGAACCGGGTGTCAACGGAGGACCTCCGGGCGATTTGTATGTCGTGCTGCGCGTGAAAAGCCACGAGTTTTTCGAGCGCGAAGGCAACGATATTTACTGCGAAGTGCCGCTCACTTTTGCACAGGCAGCGCTCGGCGATGAGATTGAGGTTCCGACCGTGGATGGCCGCGTGAAGCTGAAAATCCCCGCGGGAACCCAGACCGAAACCTTCTTCCGCTTGCGTGGAAAAGGGGTGCCGCATCTGCGCGGCAACGGCCGTGGCGATCAGCACGTCAAAGTGCGCGTCATCACGCCGACGAAGCTGAGCGACAGGCAAAAGGAGCTTTTGCGCGAGTTGGCCGAGTTGTCCGGAGAGAAGCCGGGGCAGCATGGCGGAGAAGATGAAAGCTTTTTTGAAAAAATGAAACGGGCATTCCGCGGCGAGTAATCGGTCGCGGTTTTGTCCGCTTGTAGTGAATAAGTCCATCAGGTAGCAAAAGTGGGGAGTGGTAGATTCGTGAAATGGTCAGAAATCAGTATCCATACAACAGCGGAGGCTACAGAGGCGGTGTCCAGTCTTTTCTATGAAATGGGGGCCAACGGTGTCGTCATCGAAGACCCGGAGGTGCTCTATCGCGAGTGGGATACCCCTTTTGGCGAAATCTACCAGCTCTCTCCTGACGATTTTCCGGACGAGGGCGTATTCGTCAAGGCGTATTTGCCTGTCGACAGCAGTGAGCTGATTGATGTCGTGGAAGAATTGAAAGAGCAACTGGCCCAGCTGACCGACTACGGCCTGGACATCGGCAAGGCGACCATCGCGGTAAACGATGTCCATGAAGACGAATGGGCCCACGCCTGGAAAAAGTATTACAAGCCTGTGCACGTCTCCGACCGGATGACGATCAAGCCTGTCTGGGAAGAGTATGAGCCGCGGCATCCGGAAGAAATCATCATCGAGATGGACCCGGGGATGGCTTTTGGTACAGGCACGCATCCGACAACCATTCTCTGCTTGCGCGCGCTGGAAAAGTATTTGGCAAAAGGCGATCGCGTGTACGACGTGGGAACCGGAACGGCGATTTTGAGCATTGCCGCAGTCAAGCTCGGTGCCAAAGACGTGCTTGCGATGGATTTGGACGAGGTGGCGGTGCGCTCCGCTCAGGCCAACACCGAGCTGAACGGCGTGCACGAGCAAATCACCGTCAGACAGAACAACCTGCTGGATGGCATCGAGGAGCAGGTGGAGGTCATCGTCGCCAACATTTTGGCGGAAGTCATCCTGCGCTTCACAGACGATGTATTCCGCTTGCTGAAGCCAGGCGGCACGTTTATTGCGTCCGGCATTATCGAGGCGCGGGAAGCGGACGTCAAAGCCGCTTTGATTGCTTCCGGGCTTGAAGTCGTGGAAACCATTTTCATCGACGACTGGGTAGCAATTGTTGCAAAAAAACGATAGAATAGTGAGGTTGGCGAGATGCAACGATATTTTGTCGAGCCACATCTCTTTCATGAGCATGAGCTAACGATTATCGGAGACGATGTTCACCATATCGTAAACGTGATGCGGGCGCGGATCGGGGACGAAATCCTCGTTTCGGACGGAGCGGGCAGAACGGCGCGAGCCAGGCTCGTCAGCTTTTCTGCCAAGGAAGTCCAGGCAGAAGTGATTGAAATGCTCCAGGAAGAGCGTGAGCTGCCGATCCGCGTCACCATTGGTCAAGGAATGCCAAAAGGCGAGAAGATGGAGTGGATCTTGCAAAAGGGGACGGAACTTGGGGCGTACTCCTTTTTTCCGTTTTCTTCCGAGCGGACCATTGTCAAGCTGGACGCCAAAAAAGAAGCGAAAAAGCTGGAGCGCTGGCGCAAAATCGTCAAGGAGGCGGCCGAGCAGTCACACAGGGCTGTTTTGCCTGAGCTGCTCGCACCTGTTTCGTTTCGCGAGGCGCTTGCGGCAGGTCAAGCCTATACGCATGTCGCCATCGCCTATGAAAAGGAAGGCAGTACGACGATCCATGAAGTGCTGGAGCAAATGGCAGCAGGCGACTCCCTGCTCGTCCTGATTGGCCCGGAAGGGGGTTTTTCCCCGGAGGAAGTGGTCCAGGCGGAGAACAAAGGATTTTTGCCAGTGTCCCTCGGCCCCCGCATTTTGCGCACGGAAACGGCAAGCCAGTACGTGCTCGCCGCCGCTTCCTACCAGTTTGAACGAAAAGCTTCGTCGCATCGCAAAGGGTGAGCGCAAGCGAAAGGAGGAATGGCAATGTCTACCGTTGCTTTTCATACATTAGGCTGCAAAGTGAACAGCTATGAGACAGAGGCGATCTGGCAACTGTTCAAGGCAGAAGGCTACGAGCGAGTCGACTTTGAACAGGATGACGCCGATGTTTACGTGATTAATACTTGTACCGTTACGAATACAGGTGATAAAAAGAGCCGTCAGGTCATCCGCCGCGCGATCCGGCGCAACCCGGACGCGATTGTCGCCGTAACCGGCTGCTATGCGCAAACGTCTCCCGGCGAGATCGCGCAAATCCCTGGCGTGGACATCATCGTGGGAACGCAAGGGCGTGAGAAGCTGACGGAATACGTCAAGCAAATTCAAGCCGAGCGCAAGCCGATCAATGCGGTTGGCAACATCATGAAAACGCGCGAGTTTGAGGAACTGGACGTTCCGAACTTCACGGACAGAACCCGCGCTTCCCTGAAAATCCAGGAAGGCTGCAACAACTTTTGCACGTTTTGCATCATTCCGTGGGCGCGCGGCCTGATGCGCTCCCGCAAGCCGGAGAGCGTGATCGAGCAGGCGAAGAAGCTGGTAGAAGCAGGCTACCTGGAAATTGTTTTGACCGGGATTCATACAGGCGGATACGGCGAAGACCTGGAAGACTACAACCTGGCCAAGCTGCTGGTCGACTTGCATCAGGTGGATGGGCTCAAGCGCATCCGCATCAGCTCGATTGAAGCGAGCCAGATTACCGATGAAGTCATCGAGGTTATCAACAATTCCGACCGTATCGTGCGCCATCTGCACGTGCCGTTGCAGGCAGGCGATGACGAAGTGCTGAAGCGCATGCGCCGCAAGTACACGACAGCCGAATTTTACGAAAAAATGGTGAAAGTGCGTGAAGCGCTGCCAGGTGTGGCGATTACGACAGATGTCATTGTCGGCTTCCCGGGCGAGACCGAGGAGCAGTTCATGAACGGCTACAACTTCATCAAGAAAATCGGGTTTGCAGAGCTGCACGTCTTCCCGTATTCGATGCGGACTGGTACGCCGGCTGCACGGATGACCGATCAGATTCCGGAAGAGGTAAAACACGAGCGCGTAACGAGATTGCTTGAGCTGAACCGGGAGCTGACCATGGCTTACGCCAAGCAATTCGTCGGCGACGTGCTGGAAGTAATTCCAGAGCGTCCGTTCAAGGATGCGCCGGACAGCGGACTGTTAATGGGCTACTCCGACAACTACTTGAATGTCGTGTTCCCTGGCGACGAGAGCATGATCGGAAAAATTTGCAAGGTCAGACTGGACGAACCTGGCTCTGAATATTGCCAAGGGACGTTTGTCCGCGTCCTTGAAACGGAGCAGCCGTCTTATTTGAAGGAGCGGGCCATATGAAGGAAATATCGGCAGGAGGCGTAGTCTATCAGCTGCAAGACGGGGAATACATGCTTCTTTTGATCGAAGACCGCTATGGCAAAGTCACGCTGGCAAAAGGCAAGCAGGAACTCGGCGAGACGATCGAGGAAACCGCTCTGCGTGAAGTTTTGGAGGAAACAGGAGTGGCAGGGCGTCTCGGCCCCAAACTCGACATGATTACTTACGTCTACACGCATCCGGTGACGGGGGAGTCCGTCGACAAGGAAGTCCACTATTATCTGGTTGAAGCTTACAACACAGAGATTACGGTGCAACTGGAAGAAATCAATGACGTCCACTGGCATCCTGCCAAAGAGGCATGGGAGCTGCAACTGCAGCGGGGATACCGGAACAACGACGACATTTTTCGCCTTGCTTTCCAAAAACTCGGGATTGAGGTGTAGTTTATGCAGTTGAACAAATACATTGACCATACCCTTTTGAAGCCGGAAACTACGCAAGAGATGATCGACAAGCTCTGCGCGGAAGCAAAAGAGCACGATTTCATGTCTGTGTGCGTCAATCCTTTCTGGGTAAAACGTTCTGCCGAGCTGTTGGCGGGTACAGATGTGAAAGTGTGCACCGTAATCGGCTTTCCTCTGGGAGCGAACACGACTGCGGTAAAAGTGGCGGAAACACGCGACGCGATTGCCAACGGCGCAACCGAAATCGATATGGTGCTGAACATCGGCGCCCTGAAATCCGGTGATCTGGAAACAGTGAAGCAGGACGTGGCTGCCGTGAAGCAAGCGGCCGGAGATGTGCTCGTGAAAGTCATTTTGGAGACAGGGCTTCTCACCGATCAGGAAAAAGAAATCGCCTGCAAGCTCTGCGTGGAAGCAGGCGCAGACTATGTGAAAACGTCCACCGGCTTTGGCGCAGGTGGAGCCACTGTAGAAGACATTGCTTTGATGCGGAAAACTGTCGGCCCTGATATTGGGGTAAAAGCATCCGGCGGTGTGCGCGACGGCGAGACAGCTCTCGCCATGATCGAGGCAGGTGCGAGCCGCATCGGTACGAGCTCCGGCATCGCGATTGTGACTGGGGCAAAAGCAACAGGCACCGGATACTAGAACGCAAACAAAGCCTGGCCGATGTAAGGGCCGGGCTTTTTCCGTCCTAAATTTGTGAGCGCTCCAAAAAAGATTATGGGAAGAGAAAACGGGGAGGGTTGTGACAGATGAAAATGGTCACAGGGATCGGTATTCTTCTTGCTTTTTACGGAGTGGGAGTGCTGGCGAGCGAGTGGCTGCACATCCCTTTGCCTGGCAACCTGGTCGGGATGCTCTTGTTGACGATTGGGCTTGTCACCGGCTGGATTCGGATGGAGTGGGTAGAGAAGGCGAGTATGTTTCTCATTCGCCACATGATGCTGTTTTTCGTCCCGATTATCGTCGGGGTAGCCACCTATCTGAATTTGTTTGCCCAGGCTCCGTGGCCGATTGCGCTGTCGCTGATTGTGGGGCCGCTTTTGGTCATGCTCGTCACGGGCCGGGTGGTCCAGAGCTATTTGCACCGCCAGCAGCAAAAGACAGAAGCTGCGGCAGTGGAGGAGAGGAGGACGCTGGATGCTTAGTCAATGGTTGGCGATTCTCGTCACGCTGGCAGGCTATCGCGGGGCACTCCTGGTAAACGCCCGCTTTCCCCGCTTGCAGCCGATCATTGTCGCTGTCGTGCTCGTCTGGCTGATCTGGTGGGCCGCAAGCGATGACTGGGAAGCTTTTTCTGATGGGGGCAAGTGGATTTCGTTCTGGCTCGGTCCTGCTACCGTCGCGTTGGCGGTTCCGCTCGCCAAACAAATCCGGGAGTTTGCCCACATCTGGCGCGGCGTTTTGCTCGGCGTCTGTGCGGGGTGTGCCGTGGCGATTGCGTCTGTGTATGCGATCCACTGGTGCTTTGGCACAGATGACTTGCTGCTCAGAAGCATGCTGAGCAAATCGGTCACGACGCCGATTGCCTTGGAACTGGCGGCGTCGATTGGCGGAGTGCCTGCTCTTGCTGCCTTTTTTACGGCGCTGACAGGCATGGTCGGGGTGATGATCGCGCGCCCTGTCCTCAAATGGGGCCGGATTACCGACGACTGGGCAATCGGAATCGCCGTGGGAACGAGTGCGCATGCGATTGGAACAGCCAGCTTGAACCGGATTTCCCCTGTCCAGACAGCGGCTTCGAGCGTCGCGATGATCGTCGCGGGCGTCGTCACCTCGCTGTACCTCATCCCGTTTTCTTATTGAGCCAGACGGTCGTTGCAGGCGGTTGCCGTCTATCCGGAATGATCCACTGGATAAAGCGGGCAATCTGGGACGCAAACGGCAAGGCGGCCATCGAGCAGATCAGATTGAAGATTGTCTGGGAATGGGCAATCTGCATCGAAGGGCTATCCGTTAAAAAGGCGCTTACCTGGGCAAGCTGGGTTAAAAAAGGTAAAAAAACAATCGCGCCTGCGACGTTGAACAGGGTATGGCACCAGGCAACCTGCTTCGAGGCAATATTCGCTCCGATTGCGGCAACAACAGCGGTGAAGCATGTGCCGATATTGGCTCCGAGCACGATGGCAAGCGCTGTTTCCATGGACAAAATCTGATGGCTGAGCAGCCCCATCGTGATAACAGTCGTCGCTGACCCGCTGTGGATGAGCGCGGTGAAAACAATTCCCGTGACAAGGCCGATCCAGATGGAATGGCTGCTCTCCAGGAACAGGGAGCGGAACGTCTCGGATTGCTCCAACGGCTTTGCCATCAGCTTCAGCGTATCAATTCCGAGGAAGATCAGGCCGAACCCGGCAATGACAAGGCCCGTGCAGCGAACGTTTCGGCGCGGCATCAGCCAGAGAGCCACGCCGACAAGCAGCATGGGGATGGCGAACGACTCCAGCTTCAATGCGACCAGCTCTGTCGTCACCGTCGTGCCCAGATTGGTGCCAAGAATGATGCCGACCGTCTGGGCGAACTGGATGATGCCGGCATTGGTCAGGCCGATGGTCAGGACGGTTACGGCGCTGGAGCTTTGCAGGACAAACGTGGCGATCAGTCCGATCCAGAAGCTATGGTAGGGCGTGCGGGTGAAGCGCGACATCCATTCTTCCATTTTTTTGCCCGCCAGATTTTGAAAGCCGGTCCGCATCGCATACATACCAATGAGAAAAAAGCAGAGCCCGATCGTAAACGGGACGAGAATGGAGAAGATCACAAGCTGGGTTCCTCCTTCTTGATTGCAGTACAAGCGAGGCTGGCCGCAAGCATGCGGAGCCAAATGCAAAGGAAATTACTATTACGCTATGCCTGTACGAGGGCAAGCATGACAAGGAGAGGGTCAACTGCATGGCGAGAGTGTTACTGAATCAGCATCGGAAAAAGCGGCTGGAAGCGGGACATCCGTGGGTTTTCCAATCGGAGGTCATGGAAATCCAGGGTGAGGTCGTGCCGGGGGAGATCGTCGAGGTTACGAATCACAAAGGCCACTTTTTGGCAAAAGGCTACATCAACCCCGCCTCGCAAATGATCGTGCGCATTTTGAGCTACGATCCGAACGAAGTGATCGACTATGCGTTTTTCTTGCGCAAAATCAGACAGGCAGCGCAGTTTCGCGAGAGGTTTGTGGACAACCCGCGCGCCTGCCGCGTCATTTACGGAGAGGCCGATTTTTTGCCTGGGCTGATCGTCGATCGTTACGAGGATACACTGGTTGTACAGGTTCTTTCGCTGGGCATGGAAAAGCGGATTGACTGGATTCGCGATGCGCTCGTGGAAGTGTTTGCGCCGACAGGCATCTATTTGCGCAACGACGTGCCTGTGCGCAAGCTGGAAGGGCTGGCGGAAGGAAAAGGCGTCCTGTACGGAGAATGTCCGCGTGAAGTATTGATCGAGGAAAACGGCCTGAAATACTACGTGGACATCGTCGAGGGGCAAAAAACCGGATTTTTCTACGACCAGCGGGAAAACCGCGCTTCGATTGCGCCACTGATGAAAGGCTGGGGCGAAAAGCACGGCATTACCCTCCAGCACGTAGAAATAGACGGCGAGCAAAAGCTCATGCCTGTCGACAAGCGCGGAAAAGTCGTCAAAAATCCGTTCTGGGACGGGGCAGAGGTGCTGGAGTGCTTCACGCATACAGGCTCGTTCACGCTGAACGCCTGCAAGCACGGGGCGAAAAAAGTGACCGCGCTTGACATCTCCGAGCACGCCATCGAAACGGCGAAGCGCAACATTACCTTGAACGGCTTTTTGCACCGCGTCGAGTTTGTCGTTGCCAATGCGTTTGACTATTTGCGGGCAAATGTGGAGGCGGGCAAAAGCTGGGACGTGGTCATTCTCGACCCGCCAGCCTTCGCCAAGTCGCGAGGAGCCGTCAAAGGCGCCTGCCGCGGCTACAAGGATATTAACCTGAACGGGATGAAGCTTGTCCGTCCGGGCGGCTTTTTGGTCACGGCCTCCTGCTCGTACCACATGTCTCCCGAGCTGTTTTTGGAAACGATCCAGGACGCGGCGGTCGATGCGAAAAAAATCTTGCGGCTGATCGAGTGGCGCGGAGCCGGGAAGGACCATCCGCAAATCAGCGGGGCTGACGAAGCGCATTACTTGAAGTTTGCCATTTTTGAAGTGCGTGATCGCAAGTAGAAAAAGAAAGCAGCGCCGAAGCGTATCTGGCGCTGTTTTTGCGTTCATGGGGAAAATGGGGGCGCTACTCGGGCCAGCTGGCTGACACCCGCCGTCTAGCTCGTCAGACTGCCGGGCTTACTGTGCAAACTGTTTGTCGTTTTTCACCTGCCGGACGAGGTCGAGAGCTTTTTTGAAGCCGAGCTCTTTTCCGAGCAAGACTTGTCCTTCGGCGGGGGTGGCAGCGCGGGCCTGGCTTAATGTCTGCAGCTCGTGGGTCAGCAAATGCTCGATGAGGTAGAGCTGGACCTGGCCGATTTCACGCTCGCTTTTGCGGTCCCGCTCCCGGAGCTTCGCCCGTTGCTGGCTTTCCTCCACATATTTGTCGATGTCATCCTCAAGAAAATGGGAGGCGTTGCAAATAATTTGCCGATAGTCATCCGTCTGGGAGGGAATCGGCCGGATGGTGTGCCCAAGGTGAGCGAGCAAAAATTTGTTCAGGACGATGCTGTCCCGCGTGTAGTCGTTGTGAAGGAGCGAGTACTCCCCCAAAAAAGTGCCGTTGTCTTTGTCGTAGCTGTGCAATAGCGTGTACGAGGAGCAATAGGTACAGTAAAGCAAGTAGTCTCTCATGGACATCCCTCCAGCAAAATAGCTCCATGACAGCGTTTTTACTCCCCATGATATGACGAAGTTTCGCGGTGGGTGATACTTGCTTCTCTTGTAATTGCCGATCGGTTTGTGTATGCTAAATGACGAGCTTTTGCCCGGTACAACGTGCAGAATCTGGGCGTTTGCATAGTATAGGGGAGAGATGAAACTAAGGTAGACTCTTTTGCCTGCCACATAGGAAAGGAGCATGGCACGGATGGGAACAGAAAAAATCCGTCTGGGAATTATTTATGGGGGAAAATCCTCGGAGCACGAGGTTTCTTTGCGGACAGCCTTGTCGATCATGAAGGCTGTGGATGCGAATAAATACGAGGTAACGCCAATTTACGTGCAATTGGACGGCTCTTGGGTAAAAGGAGAGGCGCTGGCAGGCCAGCTGCCGGAAACAATCGACGCGCTGCGCCTGACGGCTGGCGCACAGTCACCTAACCAGCCAGCCGCGGCTGGACAGGAGCTCATTACGGCAAGCAAGCCGGCGTCCATGTTTTCCATCGGTCAGCAGGTAGACGTGGTCTTCCCGGTCGTACACGGACCAAATGGCGAGGATGGCACGATTCAAGGGCTGCTGGAGCTCGCCAACCTGCCTTATGTCGGCACGGGCGTCATGGCCTCCGCTGTCGGCATGGACAAGTGGATGATGAAGACGGTCTTCGCCCAGGTCGGTCTGCCGCAGGTGAAGTACGTAGGGCTCTTGCGCTCGCAATGGGAAAAAAGCCCCGAGGAAGTCGCGGAAAAAATCGAGCGTGAACTCGGCTATCCGTGCTTTGTCAAGCCAGCGAACATGGGCTCCAGCGTCGGAATCAGCAAAGCGAAAAACCGCGAGGAGCTTGTGCAGGCACTCAATCTCGCTGCCCGCTTTGACCGCAGGCTGATCGTGGAGGAATTTGTCCAGGCGCGGGAGCTGGAGATCGGCGTACTTGGCAACGAGGAGCTCATGACGTCGGTGGTGGGCGAGATTATCGCGGCCAAGGAATTTTACGATTACGAAGCCAAGTACAAAGGAGCGGGCACAGAGCTGTCCATTCCTGCGGCCATTCCGGCGCATGTCGCCGAAGGGATCGCCGACATCGCGAAAAAAGCGTTCCAGGCGCTGGATGGTTCCGGGCTTTCCCGTGTCGACTTTTTCTGGGATGAGAAAAATGACAAACTGTACATTAACGAAGTGAATACCATGCCAGGCTTTACGCCGTTCAGCATGTACCCGATGCTGTTCCAGGCAGCAGGAATCAGCTACAGCGAGCTGATTGACCGTCTCGTGCAGCTTGCGCTCGAACGCCATGCCGACAAGCAGCGCAACATCGTCGAGGCGGAAGGGCTGGAATAGCTGGAAGCGGGAACGAGAAAAGGTGCTAGCAAATAGCGCCTTTTTTTCGTATTCGGATGCCAAAAGGCCAACAAGAACCGCAGCCGAACCGAAAAAAGCGCCCCCCGTCGAGACGAGAGGCGCTGTATTTCAAAAGTGATTTTCCAGATCGTCAAGCAATGTCCACAGTTCCATGCCTTTTGACGCTTTGAACAAAAAGGCGTGGCTTGCATCGCGCAGCGGCAAGAGAGCGGTGAGTGCCTCTGCCTTCGTGGCAAAATGCAGCTTGTTGCCGCCGTAGGCATCGTGCAAGTGGCGGCTGTCTTCGCCGACGGTGACGAGCAGCTCGATGCGATCCGCAATGTCTGTGAGCGCTTGGCCGACTCCGGCGTGCATCTGGGCGCTTTGCGGCCCCAGCTCGTACATGTCGCCCAGGACGAGCACTTTTTGGCGAGACGGAAACAGTTCGGCAAATGTGCGGGAAGCGGTTTCCATCGACGACGGGCTGGCGTTGTAGGCGTCGCTGATGTACAGCGAACCGTGCCTGGAGGGCACCTGCTCAAAGCGCATGGCGGACAGCTTGACAGTCGCCAGTGCCTGGACGATCTGCTCAGTGCTCATGCCAAGACGCTTGGCGATGGCGACTGCTGGCAGGGCGTTCAGCACGCTATGCTTGCCGTGCAGGGGAAGAAATGCAGAAAAACGCTCCCCGGAAGCGAAGCAGACGTCAAACTGTGTCCCGCTGTCGGTCGGCTCGATCTTTTCTGCCCACAGGTCACAAGGCTCCTTGACCGAGTAGTACATGATCTCGCCGGGATACAGGTGGGCAATGCGCGGCAAATACTCCGAATCCTTGTTCAGCAGAACGAGGCCGTCCGGTGCTGTGTGCGGCAGCAGCTCCGCTTTGGCGAGCGCAATTTTTTCCCGCGTGCCGAAAAACTCCAGATGCGACTCGCCAATGAACGTAATGACGCTGATTTGCGGTTTGACCAGACTGGCGAGCAGGTCGATTTCTCCGGCGTGATTCATCCCAAGCTCCAGGACGGCAGCCTGATGCTTCTCCTCGACTTGCAGCAGGGAAAACGGCACACCGAGATGATTGTTCAGGTTTTTATATGTTTTGTAAACGGGAGAGCGCGCCTCCAGTACGTGGGCAACGATGTCCTTGACCGTTGTTTTCCCGATGCTGCCCGTGATGGCGATATGCGGGATGGCGAACTGTTTGCGATAAGCTGCTGCCAGCTTTTGAAAAGCGCGCAGCGTGTCGTTGACGAGAATCAGACCGAAGTCTTTTGGCAAGCCTGCAGGAATTTTTTCCTGATTGGATATGATTGCGGCTACAGCGCCCTGTTCGACGGCTTGCAGCAAAAAATCGTGACCATCCCGTATACCGCTTGTCATCGCCACGAACAATGACCCCGGATTCAACTGGCGGGTATCGAAGTGAACGGATGACACGGCAAGATGCGGGGAACCTGCCAGCAAGAGTCCTTCCGCGTTGATGGCAGCCTGTTCCAGCGCAATTGGTTTCATGTGCACGAACTCCTTTTTTTCATGATCCTTCTCCAACCTCGAAGTCATGCTACCACGCGCCCGTTATGGCCGCAAGACAAAATTGCGGGACTGGCCGTTGCAGTCGCGTTTCGCCGTCTGCAATCATGATCCTGGATTTCACGAAGAAAAAAGAACTAAAGGTTGACCTGCATTAGTCAATTATCCTATAATGAAGTGTGACAGTCTGTTCGTACCACGATTCAGGCGTCCCACGGTTTTAGCGGAGGGAGGGAAGACAAATGGCAGAAATTCGAGTCAAGAAAAACGAGTCTTTGGATAGCGCACTTCGCCGCTTCAAGCGTGAGAGCGCCAAATCCGGTGTGATGGCGGAACTGCGTAAACGTCGTCACTTTGAGAAGCCTAGCATTCGGCGCAAAAAGAAATCCGAAGCAGCTCGCAAACGTAAGTACTAATGGACGGAGGGCCCATCATGAGTGTAATGGAGCGACTCGATCAAGATATGAAGCAAGCGATGAAGGACAAAGCTGCTCTAAAACTCTCTGTTATTCGCATGGTGAAAGCCGCTTTAAAGAATGAAGAGATTAACAAAGGCAGAACTTTGTCTGAAGACGAAGTGCTGACCATCTTGACTCGTGAGTTAAAACAACGCCGTGAATCCCTCCACGAATTCGAGAAGGCAGGCCGTGAGGAACTTGCCTTAAAATCGCGCGAAGAGATCGACGTGCTCTCCGCTTACTTGCCCGCTCAGCTCAGCGAAGACGAAATTCGCCAAATCGTTCGGGAAGCGATTGCCGCCACGAATGCCTCTTCCAAAAAGGAAATGGGCAAAGTGATGGGGGCAATCATGCCGAAAGTGAAAGGCAGAGCAGACGGAACCCTCGTGCAAAAGATTGTATCTGAGGAACTACCATCGTAGACGAGCAACACCTCATATAGATACGAACGGAAAAACTCAGCCGGAAGAAGATGGCTGGGTTTTTTCTTTTTTTGAAACAATCTCCATCCTTTTTCGTATACCATAGTGGGCATGATGCTGAAGCTGATACAAGGAAGGAGGTACATGCAATGACTACAGCAAGGCCAGCTTTGCGTCGTGTGCGACTGCTCTTTTCGTTTCTCTGCATGATGATGGGGCTTTCGATGTTTCTCGCAACACCGGGGACTTTTGCCCAAACCTATCAAAAA
The DNA here is from genome assembly GCF_003710935.1 of Brevibacillus gelatini. Lineage (GTDB taxonomy): Bacteria > Bacillota > Bacilli > Brevibacillales > Brevibacillaceae > Brevibacillus > Brevibacillus gelatini. The sequence continues at coordinate 28,326 of NZ_RHHS01000022.1, read as the reverse complement.
GCGGTCTGGGTTCCGGTAGACAACACGATTGAGCGCGGTCTGGAAAGCTTCCTGAAGAGAGCTTTCCTTGACGCGGAAAAGCAGCAGGCAGACCTTGTCATCTTGCATATCAATACGCCAGGTGGCGAAGTGGATGCTGCCGACCAGATTGGGCAGCTGATCCGCCAATCTCCCATGCATACCGTTGCCTACATTGACAATCAGGCTTTTTCAGCGGGTACCTATATCGCTTTAAACGCCAACGAAATCGTTATGACACCAGGCAGCAGCATAGGGGCAGCGACTCCGATTGATCTGGCAGGCAATGCAGCCGACATCAAGTTCATCTCCGGGTGGAGCAAAAAAATGTCGGCAGCGGCCGGATTGAACAACCGAAATCCCGATGTGGCGCGGGCCATGGTCGAAATTGATACGGAGTTTCCGGGATTGAAGCCGAAGGGCACGGTGCTCTCGCTCGATGCCAAGCAAGCAAAAGCATTGGGCTACGCGGATCGCGTCGTTTCCGGCAAGGAAGAGCTGCTTGCCAGTCTGGGGATTGCAGGCGACTCCCTCCAGATGATCGAGCCGACAGGCGGGGAAATAGTCGCGCGCTGGGTGACCAGTCCGTATGTCATGAGTCTTTTGCTCGTCATCGGTCTGGTGGGAATTGTGGTTGAGCTGTTTGCACCTGGCTTTGGTGTCGCAGGTACGATCTCTCTCGTTTCTTTTGGCCTGTATTTCTTCGGCCATTATGTGGCAGGCTTTGCAAACTGGCTGCACATCGGTCTGTTTGTGGTCGGAATATTACTCATGATTTTGGAAATATTTTTGCCAGGCGGTATTGTCGGGGCGATCGGTTTCATCAGTATCGTGACCGGGCTGGTAATGGCTGCTTACGACACGCAGCAGGGGCTCGCTTCGCTGGGCATCGCCGCAGCCGTCACGGCTTTCGTCACATTTTTGCTCATCAAACGGTACGGCGTCAGAGGGTTGTTTGGCAAATTTGTTCTCGGTGACGTACAGCGAAACGAGGAAGGATATGTAGCGCCGAAGGACCAGCGTGACCTCGCCGGGAAGACGGGGATTGCCCTTACCCCTTTGCGTCCGGCTGGTGTTGTGAAGGTGGAAGGAAAACGCGTTGATGCGGTTTCGGCCGGAGGTTTTATCGACCCCGGAACGGCGATTGTCGTGGTGCAAGTAGAAGGTACGCGCGTCGTTGTAGCCGAACAAGAATAAAGGAGTGATTTGCACATGTTGGAAAGCGGATTGATACCTCTTATTTTTATGGTGGCGGTCGCCATCGTAGCTCTCTCGATTTTCTTCTCGTTCGTTCCGGTGATGCTCTGGATTTCCGCCCTCGCATCGGGTGTGAACATCGGGATCATTACGCTCGTCGCCATGCGTCTTCGCCGCGTCGTTCCGTCGCGCATCGTAAACCCGCTCATCAAGGCGCGCAAGGCTGGTTTGCAACTGGATACAAACCAGTTGGAGAGCCACTATCTGGCAGGTGGTAACGTAGACCGTGTCGTGGACGCACTGGTCGCAGCGCAGCGCGCAGATATTCCGCTCGGCTTCGAACGCGCCGCAGCGATTGACCTGGCAGGGCGCGACGTATTGGAAGCGGTACAAATGAGCGTTAACCCGAAAGTAATTGAAACGCCAGTCGTAGCAGCGATGGCAAAAGACGGGATCGAGCTGCGCACCAAAGCAAAAGTGACTGTACGCGCCAACATTGACCGCCTGGTCGGTGGTGCGGGCGAAGAAACGATCATCGCGCGTGTCGGAGAAGGCATTGTCTCGACCATCGGTTCGTCCAACAGTCACAAGGACGTATTGGAAAATCCGGACCTCATCTCCAAAACCGTACTGAACAAAGGTCTGGATGCAGGAACGGCGTTTGAAATTCTCTCGATTGACATTGCAGACGTCGATGTAGGCAAAAACATCGGGGCGCAACTGCAAACCGACCAGGCCGAAGCCGACAAGCGCATCGCGCAGGCAAAAGCCGAAGAGCGCCGTGCGATGGCGGTTGCCCAGGAGCAGGAAATGATGGCGCGCGTACAGGAAATGAAGGCAAAAGTAGTAGAGGCAGAAGCACAGGTTCCGCTTGCGTTGGCAGAAGCGTTGACCAGCGGCAAATTGGGCGTCATGGATTACTACAACCTGCAAAACATCGCAGCGGATACCCAAATGCGCCAATCGTTCGGGCATCCGGGTGACAAACCGGACCATGACTCGCCTGATCGGAAAGAGTAAGGGCGATTGCCATGGACGAACTCATTGAGCTCCTCTTTGACTTGTTTGGCTGGGTTCTGCCTCTGATTGGAAAGTACTGGTTTATCATACTGGGCTACATCGGTTACAAACTGCTGGGCTTGGGCGGCAAAGGGAAAAGGATGGCACAAGGAAAGCCGAACCGCCCCTTGACGCCTGTCGAAACCCCCTGGGTGGAAGAGCCCGCTGTGACACAGGAGCGGCAAACGGTGCGGGCTTCTGCCAAATACGAGCCAATCGAGCCGGACACAGAGTCGATGGAAGGCGTCGGAGTGGAGCAGGAATGGGCCTTTCCCGAGCCTGCGCGCGCTTCGAATGGCTCCACGATCCGCGTGTCCGCTGCGGCAGCAGAGCCGGCTCCACAGCGAGCGAAGCCGCGGTCTGTCAACACTGCGGACCCGCGCGAGGGCATGAAGTGGGCGCTGATTTTTGGGGCGCCGCGCTCCAAAGCTCCTTACTTTGCCGAGCGCTCCCGCAACGCGATCAAATAGCTTATTTGTACACCCGACAGGCGAACATCATGGTTGCCTGTCGGGTGTTTGCGCTTGTCGAAAATTTGGGCTTGTCTCCACGAATACGGTTGAATATCCTGTAGTGTATAGAAACCGTTTCCACTGATGAGAAGGAGTGGTGGACAAGCGAATGAGTGAGCAAATTTTTGAGCAAATGGGACGCTTTCGCCAAAAAGTGATTCGCCTTGCCATCTTTGAAAGAAAATCCATCTATGAAACAGCCATTGCTTGCGGCTGCTCCGCGGAAAAGGTCAAGCGGGTCCTGAAAAAATGGAGGACGCTTACACGAAGCGAACAGCAGTTGTCCGCCTTCCTTGCAAAAGAACAGCAGCGATAGACCTCCGGCACTTGGAATCTCCAAAGTGCCAGAGGTCTTTTGTTTTTGCCCATGCCCCCTTTTCCGCCAAAAATCGGCTGTCTCTGCTGGAAATGCGCGGATCGGCTTTTCGTATGAATGACACACAAATCGCTCGCATACGCATAGGTAAGAATGATCTTGCACCAGCAGCCCGGAAGCGAGATTGGCACGACCCAATTTAGAAAACGGCGCATGCGCCAGTAGAAGGGGGGCTTATCCATGAAGCGTTGGAGCCGCCGTCTGCGCCAATTGGCCGGAGGTGTGTTGGATCTGCCGCAAGATGTGGTCCTGGAAGTCCCGCGGATTACGATGATCGGTCATTTGCAAATGTACATAGAGAATCATCGCGGTGTTTTGCATTTCAGTGAACATGAGCTGCGCTTGCTGCTTACAAACGGGCAGATGATAGTCTCAGGCGAACAGCTTGTCATCAGAGCGATTTTGCCGGAAGAGGTGCTGCTCGAAGGTCGGATTGGCGGGGTCAAATTTTTGGAGACAGGGCCGCAGGACAAGTAGCGCAAAGAAAGGTGGAGACGGCACAGATGCGAAACGGACTCAAGGAATGGGTAGATGGACACATCACCATTACCGTGCGGGGGAAGCGTTTTGAGCGTTTGCTGAATATGGCCGTACGGGAGGGCATCCGGATCTGGAATATTCGCAGGGTCGGTTCGGAGGTGAGTCGCTGCGATATATTGATTCGCGACTATTTTCGCCTGCGGCCGCTGTTGCGGGAGACAGGCTGTCGCAGTCATGTGGAAAGCAGGGAGGGCCTTCCGTTTTGGCTTTTGCGCGTGCGCAGACGCGCGGGACTGGCTATCGGGGCGGTTTTGTTTTTGATCGGATTGTACATGCTCTCCTCGTTTGTATGGAGCGTCGAAGTGACCGGAACCAAGTATATCGATCCGGCGCGGGTCATACAGGCTGCCGGACAGATCGGGATTAAGGAAGGCGCCTGGAAGGTCAAACTAAAGGAACCGCTGATCCTGCAAAAAGAACTGCTGAGTCTGCTGCCCGAAGCAGCCTGGGTCGGCATCGACATCCAGGGCACGAAGGTCAGGCTGCAAGTAGTGGAGAAGGAAGCGCCTGTCAAGCCGCTCGCGACAGGCCCGCGCCATCTCGTGGCGAAAAAACGGGCGGTCATCCACAAAATTCTTCCGGAGGTCGGCAAAAGCCAGGTGACGAACAACCAGCTCGTCGAAAAAGGGCAGGTGCTCATCTCCGGCATCATCGGCAACGAAGAGCGCCAGCAGGCCGTATCCGCGCGCGGCAAGGTACAAGGCGAGGTCTGGTATGTCAGCAACACAACAGTACCGCTAAAGCAAACCCTTTATCGGCTGACCGGAGAGCGGCAAAAGCAGCAGTATTTGCTGGTAGGGTCTTACGCGATTCAGGTCTGGCCATTAACCAAGGAAGTGTTTGCACAGGCCCGGACGGAAGAAAAACGGTTCGTCCCCTCCTACGCCGGGTATACGTTGCCGATTGGCTGGAAGACCGTCACATACTCGGAAATCGAGCCGATGACGAAGCAATTGAGCAAGGAAGAGGCGACGGAGATCGCGAAAAAATTCGCCAGAGCGGACATTTTGCAAAAAGCTGGTAAAGATGCGTTCATTCAGGACGAAAAAGTTTTGCACGTCACCGCAGAGAATGGTAAAGTTTACGTAAGCATTCATTTTTCCGTCATTGAAGAAATTGCCGTTGAACAGCCGATCATACCCCCGGCACCTGTGAACAACGGCAATCCGTGACGCGATATTGATGATAACCGTTGCAAGGAGATGGAAGCCTGTTGCACGTACAAGATGAGGTAAGAATCCCGTTTTCAGACGCATCTGAGGCCCTGCTGTTGTTTGGACCACACGACGCGTACCTAAAACTGATCGAGGAAAAAAGTCCTGCCCGAATCATGACCCGCGAAGGCGAATTGGTCATTAGCGGCGACAAGCCGGAAGTGGATAAGCTGACGGAGCTGATTGGCATTTTGCTGCAGCTCATTCGCAGGGGCATTCCACTGTCCGAGCGCGACATTTCGTATGCGATGATGCTCGTTGGCCGGGGAGATGGAGCGCAGCTGCTGGATGTTTATGATGAGGAAGTGGCACGTACCCAGCGCGGAAAGGTGATCCGGGCCAAAACACTCGGCCAGCGTCACTATTTGTCGGCGATCAAGAAGCACGACATCGTCTTCGGAATCGGGCCTGCCGGAACGGGGAAAACGTATTTGGCGGTGGTCACAGCCGTAACCGCGTTGAAAAATGGACGTGTCAAACGGATCGTTCTTACCAGACCGGCTGTAGAAGCGGGGGAAAGCCTTGGATTTTTGCCTGGCGATCTGCAGGAAAAGGTAGACCCGTATCTGCGTCCGCTCTACGATGCCTTGTATGACATGCTCGGCAACGAGCAGGTGGCCAAGATGATGGAGCGCGGACTGATTGAAGTCGCTCCGCTTGCGTACATGCGCGGTCGTACACTGGAAGACTCGTTCGTCATTTTGGACGAGGCGCAAAACACCACTCCCGAGCAAATGAAAATGTTTTTGACCAGGCTTGGGTTCGGGTCCAAAATGGTCATCACGGGTGACGTGACACAGGTTGACCTGCCCAAAGGCAAAAAGTCCGGGCTGCGGGAAGCAGAGCGGATTTTGAACCGGATTCCGGATATCGCCTTCATTCAATTCCAGGAAGGAGATGTCGTGCGACACAGCCTGGTGCAAAAAATTATCGCTGCCTATGCCAAGGAAGAAGTCGATCACGGCTATTGATAAATCGCGTTTGTAAAAAAGGAGATTGTTTATCTGTGCTATCTGTAGAAATCCTCCATGAAGAAATCGAACCGCTTGATGAAAGCCTGCAAAAACTGCTGACCGACTGTCTCGAAGCATGCGCAAAGCTGGAGGACGTGCAGGGAGAAGTAGTCGTTACGCTGGTCACGAACGAGCGGATTCACGAGCTGAACCGCGACTATCGCGGCGTGGATCGTCCGACAGACGTTTTGTCCTTTGCCATGAATGAACAAGGGGAGGGCGAAATGGAAATCTTCTTCGACGAGGGCGAAGCGGACGAAATTCCGAACATGCTGGGAGACATCATCATCTCGGTGCAAAAAGCGCGTGAGCAAGCTGAGGATTACGGCCACTCCTTTGAAAGGGAGCTGGGCTTTCTCGCTGTGCATGGCTTTCTCCATCTGCTCGGCTACGACCACGGCACGCCGGAAGAGGAGAAAGAAATGTTTTCCCGTCAAGAAAAAGTGTTGGAGCAAATCGGCTTGACGAGGTAGGAGATCACGTTGAAGGAATTCCGGAGATTGGCGAAAAGCTTCGGCTGCGCCTTGCAAGGAATCGGGCATACCGTAAAGACACAGCGAAACATGCAAATCCACGTAGCCGCTGCTGTAATCGTACTGGTGGCGGCATGGTGGCTGCACATTCCCCGCAGCGATGTTTTGCTGGTCTTTTTTTCTATCGGCCTTGTCTTTTCGCTGGAGCTGGCGAATACGGCTGTAGAAGCAGTTGTCGATCTCGCCTCGCCAGACTGGCACGAAAAAGCGAAAATCGCCAAGGACGCGTGCGCAGGGGCTGTGCTGGTGGCAGCGATTTTGTCTGTCGTGATCGGCATCGCTGTCTTCGGGCCGCGTTTGCTGCAAAAAATAGCGGGCTAGAAGGTCGCATCCCCCAGCAGGACTTGCCGAAGCCCCGTCGATACAATAGACCGGACGAGCCTTTTTGGGAGGCCATGAAGTCTGGTCTCTTGTCGTCTCTTCGTGAGGGGGGCAGGCGCCCTTTTTTGCAATTCGTGAAAAATCGTGGTAGAGACTACGAACAAGAGGAATGATGAGAATGGATAAACAAGCGTTACTGGCGAAAGCCATCGAAGCAAGGGAGCTGGCGTACGTGCCGTACTCCAGGTTTCAGGTGGGAGCCGCGCTGCTGTGTGAGAGCGGCAAAGTCTACCTGGGCGGCAACATCGAAAATGCCGCGTACTCGCTGTGCAACTGCGCGGAGCGGACCGCCCTGTTCAAAGCGTTTTCCGAGCGGGATCGTACATACAAGGCGCTCGCAGTGGCAGCAGACACGCCGGGGCCGGTATCTCCGTGCGGCGCTTGCCGCCAGGTGATCGCCGAGCTTTGCCCGCCGGACATGCCGGTATATTTGACCAACCTCAAAGGTGACGTAGAGGAAACGACAGTATCTGCCCTGTTGCCAGGGGCATTTTCCAAGGAGGATTTACGTGGATAACCGCAAGACCAAAAAGTCATTCAAATCAGGGTTTGTTTCGATTGTCGGCAGACCGAACGTGGGCAAATCGACGCTGCTCAATCACATCGTCGGCCACAAGATCGCGATCATGTCGAACAAGCCGCAAACGACGCGCAACAAAATTACCGCTGTGCATACGACGGAAGAAGGGCAGATCATCTTCCTCGACACGCCGGGAATTCACAAGCCTCAGTCCAAGCTGGGCAACTACATGGTGTCGGTTGCGGAAAACACGTTGAACGAAGTCGATCTCGTGCTGTTTGTAGTCGACGCGACGGAAAAGCGCGGCGCAGGCGACGATTACATCATCGAACGCTTGAAGCAAGTGAAGACGCCAGTATTTTTGGTCATCAACAAAATCGACAAGGTTCATCCGGAAGCTTTGCTGCCGATTATCGACGATTACCGCAAGTTGTATGATTTCAAGCAGATCGTTCCAATCTCCGCGCTGGAAGGCAACAACACCGGCGCGCTGACCGAGGCGATCATGGGCGAAATGGAAGAAGGCCCGATGTTCTACCCGGCCGATCAAGTGACCGATCACCCGGAGCGCTTTGTCGTAGCGGAGCTGATTCGGGAAAAAGTGTTGCATCTGACACGCGAGGAAGTGCCGCACTCGATCGCGGTCGTCGTAGAAGAGATGAAGCGCGGCGAAAACGGGAAAACGCTGTACATTTACGCCGCGATCTATGTAGAACGCGATTCGCAGCGCGGGATTCTGATCGGGCAAAAAGGCCAGATGCTCAAGGAGATCGGCCGACGGGCGCGTAAAGACATCGAGCGTTTGATGGGCGATCAAGTGTTCCTGGAACTGTGGATCAAGGTGAAAAAGGACTGGCGCAACCAGGAGCGCATGTTGCGCAACTTTGGCTTTTACGACGAAGAATAGACGGGACAAAGTGCTTCGTTTTCATTCGTGTTAATTTTTCCAAGGCATAGAAAAACGGGCGCAGGTGATTCTAAGAAGGAAGTGGATAGACCCGATACAGGAAAGGATGATGCACCATGCTTCGTGACTTTTCTTGGAGAGTTTTCGCTTCAACCGGTGACATCCATGCTTACCTTCTCTATCGCGATCACCATCAGGCAGACAGCTCCGCAGAAGAAGCTCTGCCTGATCTCGCCCAAGAAGAATTGGGTGACTCGCAGGCATGCTTGTAAAGTGGGAAGGGATTGTCATTCGCAGCGTGGACTACGGCGAGTCCAGCAAAGTGGTGACGTTGTTTACCCGGGAGAACGGCAAGCTTGGCGTGATGGCGCGTGGTGCCAAAAAGACCAAAAGCCGTCTTGCCGCCGTCTCCCAGTTGTTTTCACACGGCTACTTTCTGTGCAAAGCAGGGCCCGGAGCAGGAATGCCTGATTTGTCACAGGGAGACATACTGGATTCGTTTCGGGATATGCGGCAGAGCCTCACTGCGACGGCTTATGCCGCTTACATAGCGGAGCTTTTGGATCGTTTGACACACGAGCGGGAGCCGAATCCTTTTTTGTTCCAGTTGCTCCTTCAGACGTTTCGCTACCTGGATGAAGGAGTGGACCCGGAAATTCTTTGCCGGATTTTCGAGACGAAGATGCTGATCGTAGCCGGAATCTCCCCGCAGCTGTCAGCTTGCGCGAACTGCGGACAGCAGCGGGAGCCGTACGCGATCAGCGTGTCACAGGGGGGACTGTTGTGTCCTTCCTGTCAGCCTTTTGATCCGTATGCCTTGGCGGTTACGCCTTCTACCTGGAAGCTTTTGCGGCTGTTCCAGGTCTTCGATTTGGAGCGGCTCGGCGAGATCGAGGTGAAGCCGGCGACGCGCAGCCAGCTTAAGCGCGTTATCCGCGGCTTCATGGATGAGCATCTCGATCTGCGGCTGAAAAGTCGCGCATTTCTGGAACAGCTGGAGCGAATGGAAAGGATGGCCCAGCCGGACAGCGACTGATTGACATCCCATTTTCTTTTCGCTATGATAAGTAGCAAACTTACATACCGAGTGTTGCCATGAAGGAAAGGAGTAGTCGGCCACTGTGTGCCAGTAGCGAACCGGGGACGGTGCAAGCCCGGTCACCATGCCGATGAAGGGCGTTCCGGAGCAATTGTGTCTTGACAAGGTGGGCGAAGAACTTTTTCGCCAAGTAGGGTGGAACCGCGAGAATCCTCTCGTCCCTACACTGTAGCGTTTCGCAACAGTGTAGCGGGCGGGAGGTTTTATTTTTGGAGGAGGAAAAAGCATGAAAATGACATTTCAAGACATCATTTTGACGCTGCAAAACTTTTGGGCGAAGCAAAATTGCCTGATCGTGCAGCCGTACGACGTGGAAAAAGGGGCAGGGACACTCAACCCGATGACATTTTTGCGCTCCATCGGTCCGGAGCCGTGGAATGTCGCCTATGTCGAGCCTTCCCGTCGCCCGGCGGATGGCCGCTATGGGGAAAACCCGAATCGCCTGTACCAGCACCACCAGTTCCAGGTCATCATGAAGCCGTCGCCGGACAACATCCAGGAACTGTACCTGGAAAGTTTGCGTGAACTTGGCATCGAGCCACTGGAGCACGACATCCGCTTCGTGGAAGACAACTGGGAGCATCCGGGTCTGGGCGCATGGGGACTCGGCTGGGAGGTTTGGCTGGACGGGATGGAAATCACCCAGTTCACCTACTTCCAGCAAGTCGGCGGTCTGGAGTGCAAGCCGGTAGCAGTCGAGCTGACGTATGGTCTGGAGCGGCTGGCTTCCTACATTCAGGAAAAGGAAAATGTGTTCGAGCTGGAATGGTGCAACGGCTACACGTATGGAGACGTGTTCCTGCAGCCTGAGTACGAACACTCCAAATACACGTTCGAGCTGTCTGACACGGACATGCTGTTTACCCTCTACAACACATACGAAGCCGAAGCAAAACGGCTGATGAAGGAGCGTCTCGTCTACCCGGCGTACGACTACGTGCTGAAATGCTCGCATACGTTCAACCTGCTGGATGCACGCGGCGCGATCAGCGTGACCGAGCGTACAGGCTATATTGCCCGCGTCCGCAACCTGTCGCGCGAAGTGGCGCAAACGTACTACGCGGAGCGCGAGCGTCTCGGCTTCCCGCTGCTGAAAAAAGAGGACGCCCAACAGGAACAGACGGCACAGGTGAAGGGAGAGGATACAAATGAGTAAACGCGATTTGCTCGTAGAAGTTGGTCTGGAAGAAATGCCAGCGCGTTTTGTCGCACTGGCAGCATCGCAATTGAAGGAAAAAGTGGAGAAATGGCTGACGGCAGAACGTTTGCCATTTGAACAGATTACTGCGCTGGAAACGCCGCGCCGTTTCGCCTTGCTGATCCAGGGGCTTGCAGAAAAACAGCCGGATCGCAACGACGAAGCAAAAGGTCCGGCAAAGAAAATCGCCCTGGACGAAGCGGGCAACTGGTCCAAGGCAGCGCTCGGCTTTGCGCGCAGCAACAATGTCGACCCGAACGACCTGTACTTCAAGGAAGTAAACGGCGTGGAATACGTGCATGCGAGAAAAGCGGAGACAGGCAAGGCGACGACGGAAATCTTGCCGCAGCTCTCTGATGTGATTGCAGGCATGAGCTTTCCGAAAAACATGCGCTGGGGCGCAAGAGATTTGAAATACGTTCGTCCGATTCGCTGGCTCGTTGCCCTGTTTGGCGAAGAGTTGATCGAGCTGGAGATTGCAGGCGTCAAAAGCGGTCGCGTCTCCCGCGGCCATCGCTTCCTGGGCACGGAAGTGACGCTGAACAATCCAAGCGAGTACGTGAGCAAGCTGGCCGAGCAGCACGTCATTGTCGATCCGAACGAACGCAGGGCGATGATCGTGGAGCAAATCCGCCGTCTGGAGCAGGAGCACGGCTGGAAAATTCCAATGGACGAAGGACTGCTTGATGAGGTCGTTCACCTCGTCGAATATCCGACAGCGCTCTACGGCACGTTCGAAGAGGAATTTTTGACAATTCCGCGTGAAGTTCTGGTCACCTCCATGCGCGAGCATCAGCGCTACTTCCCGGTGGAAAACGCACAGGGCCAACTGCTCAGTCACTTCGTCACCGTGCGCAACGGCGACAGCCGCGCACTGGAAAACGTGGCAAAAGGAAACGAAAAAGTGCTGCGTGCCCGTCTTTCTGACGCCCGCTTCTTCTATGTCGAGGACCAGAAGCTGTCCATCGAGAGCTGCCTGAAGCGTCTGGAGACAATCGTCTTCCACGAGGAACTGGGAACGATTGGCGACAAGGTGCGCCGCGTCCGCAAAACGGCAGGGCTGATCGCAAGCAAGCTCGGCGTAAGTGCGGAAGAGGCGAAGCAAGTAGACCGCATCGCGGAAATCGCCAAGTTTGACCTCGTGACGAACATGGTAGGCGAATTCCCTGAGCTGCAAGGCATCATGGGTGAGGATTACGCCCGCAAGGCAGGAGAATCCGACCTCGTGGCGCGCGGCGTGTTTGAACACTATCTGCCTCGCTTTGCCGGAGACCTCATGCCGGCTTCTGCCCAGGGTGCGATCGCGAGCATGGCGGACAAACTCGACACGATCGTCGGCTGCTTCTCCATCGGCATCGTGCCGACAGGCTCCCAAGACCCGTACGGCCTGCGCCGGATGGCGGCGGGAATCGTCGCCATTTTGCTGGAGCGCAACTGGCAGCTGTCTTTGGACGAACTGTGGGATGCGGCGCTCGAAGGCTATGCGGCACAGGGCGTACAAAAGCGCACCGTGGAAGAAGTGAAAAAGGACCTGGTCGACTTCTTCGCACTGCGCCTGAAAAACGTCCTGCAGGAAAACGGAGTCCGCTACGATGTGGTGGATGCCGTGCTGAACGCAGACTTGACGCAGGTGCCTGACGTGCTGGCAAAAGCGAAGGCCCTGATGGCAACGGTTGCGGCCGAAGACTTCAAGCTGATTGTCGAGCAGTTCACCCGGGTGAACAATCTGGCGCAAAAAGCGGAAGCGGACAGCGTGAACGAAGCGTTGTTTGCCGAAGAAGCCGAGCGCAAACTGTATCAGGCTTACCAGTCTGTTGCGAGCGAAGTGCAAGGGCTTGCCGATCAGGAGAAAATTTTGGCGACGCTCTCGACGCTTTGCGAGCCGATTCAGGGCTTTTTCGACAAGGTCATGGTCATGGCCGAAGATCAGGCAGTTCGCGCCAATCGTCTGGGCTTGCTGCTTCGCATCTCCCGTCTGTTGAACGGCTACGCCGACTTTGCCAAAATTGTGTTTGCGTAAAAAAGCCAAATAGGCAGAGTGCCTCCGTCTAAAAAAAGGACGGGGGCACCTTTTTTCCGCGCGAAAGAAGGAATATCCGGTCGAATAGAGTAATACTAGGAAGAGGTAAAGACAGAACCGGGGTGATTGGTCATCGAGCTTACCAAGCGTCAAGAGCAAATCTTACAGATAGTGAAGGATGACGGACCGATTACAGGGGAGCATATCGCCGAGCGCCTCAATCTGACTCGCGCTACGTTGCGCCCTGATCTTTCCATCCTCACCATGTCGGGTTATTTAGAAGCCAGACCTCGGGTCGGGTATTTTTATGCTGGCCGACCTGCAAGCTCCGTCATTAGTGAACGGCTTCACAAGCTTATTGTCAATGACTACAAGGCTGTGCCAATCGTAGTTTCCGAGTCCGCCTCCGCTTACGATGCAATCGTTACCCTCTTTCTGGAGGATGTCGGGACGTTGTTCGTTGTCAATCAAAAAGGGTATTTGGCTGGCGTCATCTCACGCAAGGATCTTTTGCGCGCGTCGCTCGGCAACAAGTCGCTGGAGGATGTACCCGTCAGCATCATCATGTCGCGAATGCCGAATATCATCACCTGTGGGCCGGACGAAACCTTGTATGCGGCAGCAAAGAAGCTGATCGATTTCCAGATCGACTCTTTGCCTGTTGTACGCGCCAGTGACGAAGATCCGAAGCAGATGGAGCTGGTGGGACGGGTAACGAAAACGACGATCGCCAAAGCATTTGTAGAACTGGGCAGCGAGCCGAAAGTGTAGGAGGAAAATGGATGCAAGGTAAACAACAAGGACAGCTCATCTACGTGGTGTCGGACTCCATCGGCGAAACGGCCGAGTTGGTCGTTCGCGCTGGAGCCAGCCAATTTGACCGTTTTTTGTTTGATGTGCAAAAGTATCCCTACATAGAAGACAAGGAATCCATCGACGAAATTATCGCCTCTGCCAAGGAATCGAAAGCGATGATCGTCTTTACGCTGGTCATCCCTGAACTGAACGCCTACATTACCCAGCAAGCAGCCCTGCACGGCATTCCCGCGATTGATGTGATGGGACCGCTCATGCAAACACTGCAGGGCATGCTCAAGGAGCCGCCGACAGGCAAGCCGGGGCTGGTTCGTCGGCTGGACGAGGAATACTTCCGCAAGGTGGACGCCATCGAGTTTGCCGTCAAATACGATGACGGGCGTGATCCGCGCGGACTTTTGCGTGCAGACGTGGTGCTGATCGGGGTATCGCGCACCTCCAAGACTCCGCTTTCCATGTATTTGGCAAACAAGCGACTGAAGGTAGCGAACGTCCCGCTCGTCCCCGAGGTGGAGCCGCCGGAAGAGTTGTTCCAGCTGCCGCCAGAGCGCTGTGTCGGGCTGACCATCAATCCGGAGCAGTTGAACGGCATCCGCACCGAACGGTTGAAAGCGCTCGGCTTGACGGCGCAAGCCAATTACGCCAATCTCGACCGGATTGCGGAAGAGCTGGCCTACTCCAAGCGGATTATTGACCGGCTGGGCTGTATGGTCATCGACGTGTCAAACAAGGCTGTGGAGGAAACAGCCAACATCATCCTGGAGATGATTCGCAAAAACAAACTCCGCGATGCAAGGAAATAGGCCAAAAGAAGGAACTTGGCGACTTTTGTAGAAAACGAGTAGCGGAAGCTTTTCATACATGGAGCGCAACAGCGTTTATTGCTCGCGGAAATGTGGAAAAGTAGAAAAGAAGAAAAGAAGTTTTAGACGAAGAAGGAATTTGACGAATTTTGACGAACTAAATAATCTCATCGTGCGATTCTCCTAAAAAGGTGGAAAGACATGACTGGTCCCACTTCAGATGATTTTGTGAATCAAGTGCGTGCCGCTGTCGACATCGTAGACGTTGTAGGAGAGTACGTTCAACTGAGAAAAAGCGGTCGTGCCTTTCTCGGTCTATGTCCGTTTCACTCTGAAAAGAGCCCTTCCTTCAATGTGAATGCAGAGCGACAGTTTTTTCATTGCTTTGGATGCGGAGCAGGCGGGGATGTCTTTTCCTTTTTAATGAAAATGGAGCAGTTGACGTTCCCGGAGGCGCTGCACAAATTGGCGGAGCGAGCCGGAATCGCAATGCCCCAGACACACCAGGCAGAGGAATCTCCTGAAAAACGCGCCAAGCAAGCCATGCAAAAAGCGCATCAGCTTGTGTCACAGCTGTACCACTACGTGCTGACGGAGACGCCATATGGCGTGGAGGCGATGAAGTACCTCGAACGGCGCGGAGTGTCCAGGCAGACGATTGCCGAGTTTCAGATCGGCTTTGCGCCCGACTCCTGGGATTTTGTGACGCAGTTTTTAGCCAAACGGCAGTTTTCCCAGGAGCTGATGGTGGAGGCCGGCCTCTTGGCGAAAAGCGATGGGGGCAAAGTGTTCGATCGCTTTCGGGGACGGATCATGTTCCCGATCCACGACACCCAGGGAAATGTCATCGGATTCGGCGGCCGCCTGTTGGACGGCTCAAAGCCGAAGTCTCAACCCAAGTATCTAAACAGCCCGGAAAGCCTTTTGTTTAACAAAAGCGCCACCCTGTTCAACCTTCACCGTGCCCGTCCGTATATTAGAAAGAGGAAGCAGGCATTGTTGTTTGAAGGGTATGTCGATGTCATATCGGCATGGCAGGCGGGTTTTCCCCAAGGAATCGCCACGCTGGGCACCGCTCTGACCGAGCAGCAGGCCAAAATGATTCGGCGCAATGTCGATTCGGTTGTGCTTTGCTATGACGGAGATCATGCTGGCCAGGAGGCGACCAGCAAGGCGAGCCGCATATTGCAGCAGGCGGGTCTCATCGTTCGGGTAGCTCCTTTGCCGCAGGGAGTCGACCCCGATGAATACATACGCCAGCACGGGGTTGAAGCCTTTTCGCAGCAGGTTTTGTTGCAGGCGATGCCGATTACTGCTTTTCGCCTGAAACATTTGCGAAGCCAGATCGTAATACATGATGAAACGGACAAGGCCCGGTTGATTGCCAAGGCCGTGGAAATCATCAACGAGCTGAAAAGCCCGGTCGAACGGGATATGTATTTGCGGCAATTGGCGGATGAATACTCCCTGTCACTCAGTGATCTCAAGTGGGAGTCCAAGCGCGTTTACAAACAGCAAAAAAGTGAGCAGCAAAGGGATAAAGTGTCGCAAGGATGGAATAATAGTATAAATAATGGCAAAGTTACGCTTGCGAAATCACTGCCGCCTGCTTACTACACGGCTGAACGCATGCTGTTGTACTACATGATGCGGAATCAGGAGATAGCCGCCCGCGTTCAGGAGGAATGCAGCGCCCGCTTTCAGGTGGACGAACACGCCGCGCTGGCAGCCTACCTGTACGCCTACTACGCAGAGGGAAACCCGGAAGACCCTGGAGGGTTCATCCATTACGTGCAAGACGATTTGTTAAAGCAATTAGCCTCGGGATTGGCCATGATGGAGTGCAAGGAAGACGTATCCGATTTAGAGATCGGTGACTACATCAAACAAGTGAATAACTACCCGAAGCGTGCCGAGTTGGAACGATTGCGCGAAGAGCAGCGGAGCTTACACCTCCAAGCGGCCGCAGCGGACAGCGAGGATGCGCGCAAACAACTGGAAATTCAAGCTGCCTTAACAGGGATGAAGATTCTTGAATTGGAAAATGCTTTAAAAGAAGGGTAGCTTCAGATCATTCCCGGGGAAGGAGGGAAAGTAGATGAACAAGCAAAACATCACTTCTGACATGGAAGCAATGTCCATTGAACAAGTGAAGGAACAGTTGGTCGAATTAGGCAAGAAACGCGGCGTTTTGTCGTACAAGGAAATTACGGATCGTCTGGCAGGATTTGAGCAGGATTCGGATCAGATGGATGAGTTTTTTGAGTACCTGGGCGATCAAGGTATCGAGATCAACAACAATGAGCATGACGATGATGAAGTCGATGAAATGATTATGAAGGATGAGGACCACGAAGAATTCGACTTTGACGATCTCTCCGTTCCACCTGGAATTAAGATCAATGACCCCGTACGGATGTACTTGAAAGAAATTGGTCGTGTTCCTCTGCTCTCCGCTGAAGAGGAGATTAAGCTGGCCCAGCGTATTGAACAGGGTGATGAGGAAGCGAAAAGAAGACTGGCTGAGGCCAACCTGCGACTGGTTGTATCTATTGCCAAGCGTTATGTAGGTCGCGGCATGCTGTTCCTCGATCTGATTCAGGAAGGGAACATGGGTCTGATTAAAGCGGTGGAAAAGTTTGACTACCGCAAAGGATACAAGTTCAGTACGTACGCGACATGGTGGATTCGCCAGGCGATTACTCGTGCAATTGCCGACCAGGCGCGGACCATTCGGATTCCGGTGCATATGGTGGAAACGATCAACAAGCTGATTCGTGTCTCCAGACAGCTTCTCCAGGAACTGGGACGCGAGCCGATGCCGGAGGAAATCGCGGAAAAAATGGATCTGACCCCGGAAAAGGTTCGAGAAATCATGAAGATTGCGCAAGAGCCTGTTTCTTTGGAGACGCCAATCGGGGAAGAAGACGACTCCCACCTGGGCGATTTCATCGAAGATCAGGACGCGCTGGAACCTTCGGATGCTGCGGCGTATGAGCTTTTGAAAGAACAGCTCGAAGACGTACTGGACACTTTGACGGATCGGGAAGAAAACGTCCTTCGCCTGCGCTTTGGTCTCGATGACGGCCGTACGCGCACGTTGGAGGAAGTTGGCAAAGTGTTTGGCGTAACGCGTGAGCGCATTCGTCAGATCGAAGCAAAAGCGCTGCGAAAACTTCGTCATCCGAGCAGAAGCAAACGCTTAAAAGATTTCCTGGAATAGCCGATATAAGGTGTATGAGGCCTACGTTTTAGCCGACGTAGGCTTTTCATTTTCCATATCATTTCCTGTCACGAGTAAGGAGGGGCCGGGTTGGACGACCAGCGCAAGCGAACCATCATAGCCGAAATCGAAAACTGGCGGCGCAATCACCTGCTGCCTGAACATTACTGCATTTTCCTGTTAAACCTGTATACAGAAGGGGATCGGCCAAATACGAGTCCTACGGCATCCGCAGGCAGGGGAGAAGGGAAGCGAACGGATGCGACGTTTGGAGCGGGAGCAGGGGTTTCGACAAGCAACTCGTCAGCATCGACCGCTTACGGCTACGCAACCAGACAAGTAGCTCCGATTACGGGCAAAATGGTAATGACCTGGCTCCTTGGCGCCTTTGTAATCGCTGGTTTGATCTTGCTTGCTTTTCATTTTAACCGTTTTACGACCCCAATGCAAATTGCCATCTTTGCCTGTTTCGCTCTTGTTTTCTACATTCTGGGATTCGGCTTTCGCCGTCACTCCCCGCCATTGACGCATTTGTTTCTCATGCTTTCCTTTATTCTGCTGATTGCGGGAGGAATGTATTGCATTCAGAAGCTGAACGGCTCCATGCCGCTAGTCCTCTTGTATTTGGGCTTCATTTGCCTGCTGTTGTGCGCAAGTGCCTTTCTGTTTGGATACGCCTACTTGCTTTATTGCGGGATGCTCGGCCTGGCGATTTTGTACGGATTTGCGACGGTGCAGCGAGTAGGGGAGGACTATGCGTGGTGGAAATCGGAGCTGTACTGGGTACCGCTCGCATGCCTGCTGACCGGACTCGGCTTTTTAATGCACAATGGCAATCCGAAGTGGGCAGGGGTTTTCGCGGTGTGCGGACTCATCTCCTTTTTTGGCGCGGAGATCCAGGCGCTGTATATTGCCCAGGCGAAAAGGGACATTATCCAGTTGCTTCTGTTCATCAAGGTGTTTTTAGCATCTGCGTTGTTCTTTTTTACGCGCGGCTACTGGTACACATGGCTCAGACTGTAAGGCAGCCCCATTTTGTTCGCCTGCCCGATTTGTTACAATGAGCAAAGAGAGATTGAGGTGAGGAAAATGGATAGCAAATGGAAGGTATTGATCGGCATCCTGCTGGCAGCCGTCTTCCTGGGGGGAGAGACGGCTGCTCAGTTGATGGGAGTCGAAACATACTACATCGGATACATATTGGGCGCTCTGGCTTTTTTGGGAGCGATCCTCACAGGAGCACGCCAACGATAGGCGTGTTTTTTTTTCGTAAAAAAGATACAATCCAGCCTTTCGTGGTGTATAATGGAAGCAGTATTCTGAACAAACGCTCAGTCATAATACTGCATGTCTTGTCGTTTCTAAACTAAAGCGCTTTCAAGGGGGTAGCTAACCATGAACTTTGATTTGACGGTTGAACAGCAAATGCTCAAAAAAATGATGCGGGAGTTTGCCGATGAGGTCGTGGCGCCTGGCGCGGATGAACGGGACCGCACCAAGCAATTTCCTGTCGAAATATTCAAGCAGATGAGCGATCTCAATCTGATGGGCTTGCCTTTTCCGGAAGAGTACGGCGGCGGTGGATCTGACACGACAAGCTTTGCCATTGTCGTCGAAGAACTCAGCCGTGCTTGCGGCTCGACAGGCATTACGTACTCGGCGCACATTTCACTCGGTGGCGCTCCGATTCACCTCTTCGGTACGGAAGAGCAAAAGCGCAAATACTTGAGCAAAATCTGTTCCGGTGAAAGCTTTGGGGCATTTGGCTTGACGGAACCAAACGCCGGTTCGGATGCAGGCGGTACGAAGACGACGGCCGTCTGGACCGACCAGGAGTGGGTCATCAACGGCTCCAAATGTTTTATTACGAACGCTTCCTACGCTTCGTTTCTGGCATTGACCGCTGTCACGGACAAAGACAAGGGATCGAGAGGAATTTCCGCCTTTATCGTCCCGACAGATGCGCCGGGCTTCAGTGTGCTGGCCAATTACGAAAAGCTCGGCTTGCATAGCTCCAATACGACAGAGCTGATCCTGGAAAACGTCCGCGTGCCGGAAGAAAACATGCTCGGAAAACGCGGTGAAGGCTTCAAGCAGTTTCTGATTACGCTCGATGGCGGGCGCATCGGCATCGGGGCGATGGCAGTGGGAATCGCACAGGCTGCTTACGACAAGGCGCTGCAATACGCCAAGCAACGGACAGCTTTCGGTAATTCGTTGAGCCGTTTCCAGGCGATTCAGCACAAGCTGGCTGACATGGCCATGCAGATTGAGCTGGCTCGGACGATGGTGTACAAGGCAGCCTGGCTCAAGGATCACGGACGCAAATTCACCAAAGAAGCGGCGATGGCTAAGCTGTACGCTTCGGAAGTTGCGATGTCTGCCACCCATCAGGCGATTCAAATCCACGGGGGTTACGGCTATATGCGCGAATATCAGGTGGAACGCTTTTTCCGCGATGCGCGTCTGCTGGAAATCGGCGAAGGCACCTCGGAAATTTTGCGCAACGTCATTGCAAGGGAAATCGGCTGCTGACAACTTTTTGAACATTTGGAATCCTCGCTGCTCGTTCGGCGAGGATTTTGTCGTTCTTTGCGCGGCTGCTGTCAAGTAATTTGCATTTCGCAATTGCTGGTAAATAGGGTAGAATAGAAGCAACGGAAGGTGAACATACAGATGACATCATTAACGATTTCCAAGCGGCTGCAAACGATTGCCCGCTACTGTCCAGAAGGAGCCCGCGTCGCCGACATCGGGTCGGATCATGCGTTGTTGGCTTCTTATTTGCTTGTGAAAGGAATCGCTTCGTTCGTCATTGCCGGCGAGTTGAACGAAGGCCCTTATCAGGCGGCGAAAAAGCAAATACATACCTTGCAGGCAAAAGACCGCGCGTCTGTCAGAAAAGGAAACGGTCTTGCCGTGCTGGAGCCGGGTGAAGCTGACGTTGTCTGCATCGCGGGAATGGGCGGACAGCTGATCGTCACCATTTTGGAGGAAGGCAAGTCCAAACTGGAAGGAGTACAGCGCCTGATTCTGCAACCAAATGTGGGGGAAGAGGCAGTGCGCCGCTGGCTGTTGAACCAGGGCTGGCAATTGATAGCCGAAACGATTTTGAAGGAAGACGGCATTATTTACGAAATTTTGGTGGCAGAACGGGGCGTTCCCACTGTCCCTTATGAAAACAAAGATCGTCCGCAAGAAGATCTCCTGAGGATTGGTCCGTTCCTTTGGGAAGAAAAATCAGCAGTTCTTCTGGAAAAATGGAGCAATGAAGCTGAAAAATGGCAAAAGGTGCTGGGACAGCTGCAACGGTCGGACAAGCCGGAAGCTGCCCGGCGAATTGCGGAGATCGAACAAGAAGTAAAATGGATCGATGAGGTGATTGCATGCTTGCGCACGGACAAACAGTAATTCAGTACGTAGAGCGTTTGGCGCCAAAAGCTTTGGCGATGGAAGGTGACAAAATCGGCCTGCATGTCGGGACGCTGCAAAAGAAAGTAAAAAAAGTCATGGTCGCACTCGATGTGCTGGAGCCTGTAGTGGACGAGGCGATTGCGGAAGGTGTTGACCTGATCGTCGCGCACCACGCGGTCATTTATCGCCCGCTCAAGCACCTGCGGACCGATTTGCCGGCAGGGCGCGTTTTTGAAAAGCTGCTAAAGCATGACATTGCCGTCTATACCGCCCATACGAATCTGGATGTCGCGGTGGGAGGCATGAATGACTGGCTGGCAGAAGCGATCGGGCTTGTCGATGTAGACGTGCTCGATGTGCTGCAGCGAGAAGCGTGGAAAAAGCTCGTCGTCTTCGTACCGTCCACGCACAAGGATGCCGTTTTCCAGGCCATGGCTGAGGCGGGGGCCGGGCATGTCGGCAACTACAGCCACTGCTCCTTCCAGGTAGAGGGGACGGGCACCTTTTTGCCGGGCGAAGGAACCAATCCGCATATCGGCTCACAAGGCAAGCTGGAGACGGTCGAGGAAGTCCGCATCGAAATGGTCGTTCCTGCTTCCAGACAAACGGCTGTGCTGAAAGCGATGCTTGCGGCCCATCCGTACGAAGAGGTTGCCTACGATATGACCAGCCTGGAGCAGTCCGGCAAGGCGTACGGGATCGGACGCATCGGTTATTTGCCTGCCCCGATGACGCTGCGGGAACTGGCAGAACTGGTCAAGGAGCGCTTTTCCCTGCAAGGGCTTCGCGTCGTAGGCGATCTGGATGCGGCAGTCAAAAAAGTAGCGGTTGTCGGCGGGGACGGAAGCTCGTTTGTTTCCAAAGCGGTCTTCCAGGGCGCAGACGTTTTCCTGACAGGAGATATTGGCTATCATACCGCCCACGATGCGCAGGCTGACGGGCTTTCCATCATCGATGCCGGACACAATATCGAAAAGATCATGAAGCAAAAACTGGCGGAATACTTGCTGGAGCAATTGAAAGCAAACGGCTACGATACTGAAGTCATTTCCTCTCAAGTGCACACGGATCCGTTTCAATTTGTGTAAGGAAAACCTCGGCAAACAGAGCCGTTGCCGTCCAGTTGAATGGTAGGAGGATTTTGTGTGCAAAAACTAATTCGAACGCTCACTGGCGGATTGCTTGTCGCCGCCTTGTTCACCCCTGGCGTCGCCGTGGCGGCCGGGGGCTTTCTGCCCTACAAAGACATTAGCCAGCACTGGGCGAGAGCATCCATTGTTCGCGCTGTTCAGGCCGGGCTGTTTGCAGCAGGCACGGATGCTCCGCTGTTTTATCCGAATCGGGAGATGACCCGCGCTGAATTTGTCGCGATGATTGATCGTTTGTACAACGGCGGGCAGTACCAACTGTATCCGCTGACGTTTTTATCCGAGCATGCCGAATGGTCAAAAGGAGAAGGCTTTGAAGAGCCATACCTTCCGTATAAAGATGTCGACCGTCTGACATGGATGTACTACCCGACGCTGCGCGTGTCGGTTGTTTTGGACAGACTGTACGGTCCCAATGCCATCCAGGAGATTTTTCCCGGAGAGAAAATGAACCCGAACCAGCCGATCACCCAGGAAGAAGCGGCGAAGCTCATGCAGATGTTCACCATGTCGACGGACAGTGAAAAAGCGTGGGAAGAAGTCAAGGCTTGGGGCTGGCTGGAAGGCGATCGGGGAGACAAGTTGAAGCGGGGAGAAGCGGCAGCAGCAGCTGATCGCATGATTACGTACCTGGTGCAAGACACGATCCTGCCGCTGTTGGACTACGATGGTCAAAAGTTTCCGATGGTTCCGGAGATTGAGGAGCTTTTCCCTTATTTTGCAACCTATACGATTTGGAAAACGACAGAGGAAAAGGCATATGTGGAAGCTGTGGATGCGATTCGCGATCACGAAGACTCGGAGCAGACGTATCGGGTGCTGCGCAAGTTGCTGGAAACCTCGTTTGACAACCGGATCGGGCTGCATTATTACCTGAGCTGGGACCCGGAAACAGAGATTTCCGCCAACCTCGATGAAGCGATACGGGCGATCGACGCTTATTTTGCAACCAAGGTAATCGATCCCGATACGCTGCGGCTGCTGAGCGCAAATGTGTACGATCTGGCGCTGCAGCTCGGGGCAAGTGACCCGCAGCAGTTCGCGAAGGTGCTGGAGCGCTTGGGTACCTACGAGCCAAAAGTCAAGCCGGAGTCCAAAGAGTGGGAAGCGCTGGCCATCTACCTTGGTGCTCTGGAGATCAGAAGCGGACAGTCGGAAAAAGCGATGAACCGCTACAGGCAGTTCGCCACGACAAACCCGGAAGCATTGCTCAACGCCTGCTACTATTTGTATCAGGACGGACGCCTGAAAGAAGCGGAAGCACTGCTTGCGACAGTCAAGCCAAATGCTGCTGACAGCCGGATGGTGCAGCTCAGCAAGCTTTTGAAGCAGGAGATGGCTTCCTTGCAGGAGCAAGCTGCGATTGTCAGCGACCTTGGCTATTCGCTGCGCCGTCTGGACAATGCGGATTCCTATCAGGTAAAAGGCGAAGCGGTGCTCAGCGGGTTCACCTTCAAGTATACGCAGGAGGTTGACCAGCGCAGCCAGATCAGCAAGCTGAACGGATTTTACCAATCGCCGCAAAAGCTGGTATCCGACAAGCTGGCTGCCTATACAGACGGTCGCAAAAAGATTCAATACTCGTACGACTCTGAAACGCAAAAATGGGAGCAGCACAAGACGGACAAGCTCGACTTTTTGCATGAATGGGTCAATGCCCTTCCGGTAACGGAGCGTGCCAAGAGCTTGCGTGCCCGCTACTTCAAGCAATCGTTCGGGGAGATTGATGTCATCACGGAGTGGATACCGGGTGCCGCTCTCGAAGAAAAATCCGCCTCGCTGATGCTTGATCGCGGTAAAGTCAAAAGTGTGCCGCTGTTCATAAACAAGTATTACATTGACCGGGCCAGCGATCGCATTGTCAAGCATACGTGGCGCTATGAAGAGATGTACCAAAGTGATGAATATGTTGCGTATTCCGGTACGGATCAGTACGAGTATACTGCCAACGTGAAACTATCGATTCCTGACGAAGTGCGAAAAGGGGTGACTCCATGAAGCGGTTTAGGCAATGGCTAGCGGCTGCCCTGTTGGCCGTATCGGTGTGGCAAGCACCAGTCCAGGCAGCAGAAAATCCGTACGAGAAAACAGAGGAAGTGTTCTGGCATGTCATGGAAAGCCATCTGAGCAAGCCGCAAGAGGCGCAGCTGGTAAAAGGGGCGCTGCAAGCGGTCAGCGAGCAGGCAAAGGAACGCAAAAAGCTGCAGCTTGCCGTCTCTGCGGAGGACGACACATGGGAAGAGCTGGTGCAACGGCTTGCGGAGTGGCAAGGAAGAAGCGGGTTCGATGCGTCTTCGATAAACATCTGGGCCATTGACGGCATGCTCTCGACTCTTGATGATCCGCACAGCGTCTTTTTTACAGCGGACGAGCTGCGGCTGTTCCAGTCCGATGTAGAGAATCAGTTTGTCGGGTTCGGCTTTCGTCTGCGGATGCAAAACGACCATTTGATAATTCGCGAAATCATTCCCGGTTCTCCCGCTGCGGCCTCTGCCCTGAAGCGGGGGGACCAGTTGCAAAAGATCAACGAGATTTCGCTGGTAGACAAAACCTTCGAGGAAGCTTACGCCTACTTGAAGGGGGCGGAAGGAACGGAAGCGGTCCTGACCGTTTATCGACCTGCTGAAAAGCGTGAGCTGCAGGTCAAGCTGAAACGGGCGATGATGACGCTGCCCGAAGCGGAAGGGCAGTTGTTTTCCGATGGGACAATTGGCTATATCAGCCTCGAAACATTTGGTTCAGAGGGCGCTTTGCAAATGCGCGACAAGCTGCAGGAATTCGCTCGCTCCCCAAAACCGTTGAAAGGGCTTGTGCTTGATTTGCGCGACAACAGTGGAGGGTATTTGGCGACTGCGCGGGATGTTGCCAGTCTGTTCATGGAAGACGGTCTGCTTATGTACACGATGAACCGCAACGGGGTAGAAGTGGAAACATGGGTCAGAAACGGGCGAGACATCGGCATCCCCGTACGGATTTTGGTGAACGGAGGAACAGCCTCCGCCTCTGAGCTTTTGTCTGGCGCTTTGCGCGATCACGGCATTGCCAAGCTGATTGGCACCAAGACGTATGGAAAAGGAAGCGCGCAGCAAGTCATCCCGCTGTCGGAGGGAGATGCGCTGAAGCTGACGCTAAACGAGTATTTCACGCCCAAGCATACAGTCGTCAATCACGTCGGACTCACACCGGATATTGTGGTAGAGGATTACGGCGCACAAGTGGTCGAAGCTCTCCATTCCTTGAACGTTCGCCAGTGGGAATTGAGCGATGAGGATGGCGATACGGTAATCAACGGTGTTCCGTTCCCTACAGTGGAGCCGCTGTTCAAGCAAGGGCCAGGCGGATTGCAAATCAGGGCCGCCATTTTGTCGCACTTGCTGAAAGACCCTGCTATCGGGGAAAAAGAGTATGTGGAGCTGGCACCTTATTTGCAAAAGCACCCTGCCTTGAAGCTGCAAAGCAAGAATGGCGTTCAGGTCCTGACGTACACCTCCTGATGAAAAGAAAAGGCCTCTGCTGCCCGTGGCATTTCGCCGCGTAGCCAGCAGAGGCCTTTTTTGATTGCCTGTCAGCAGCGTTTTCCGGGAAGCAGGAAGCCAAGTTTTTCTGTAGCTTTTGAGAATAGCCGACTGCCGGAAGCTGAACACTATCAGGTGCGATACTAATGAAGAACGAAGGATGGCAGACCGATGAAAAAGGTAATTCTTTTTTTGATCGACTCCATGATGCCGGATGTGCTGGAGCGTTGCATCGCTGCGAACAAAGCGCCGGGGTTGCGCTTTTTGCTGGAACATGGCCAGTATATCCCGGACTGCGTGACCGTGTTTCCGACGATGACAGCTTCAATCGACTGCTCTTTGATAACGGGCGTGTACCCGGATCAGCACAAGGTTCCTGGACTGGTCTGGTATGATCCGGAGCAGAAAAAAATGGTGAATTACATCAACGGCGCGATTCCGGTCAGCAAGCTGGGCATTTCCCAATGCGCGACCAACGCGTTGTTTGACTTGAACGAGCGCCATCTTAGCAAAGACGTGAAAACGATTCATGAAGTGCTGGAAGAGCACCAACTCGTCTCAGGGTCGATCAATGTCATTGCTCATCGCGGGCATAAGCGGCACAAGGTTCATATGCCGCCTTTACTGGATGCGATCACATCGTTTCAGCTTCGCGAGACAGTTAGCGGCCCGACGATGATGAGCATGGGCACGCTGGTTCGGCCGGACATATTCCGTCCGGTTACGTGGAATCTGGCGCAAACCGTGTTCGAGGGCTACGGGATTAACGACACGTACGCCATTGACGTCCTGATCGAAGTCATTCGCAGCGGCAGGCAGCCTCATTTTACTCTGGTCTACCTCCCTGAAAACGATCACAAGCTGCACATCTCGCCGGAAAATGCCGTTTTGCATCTGGCCGATGTAGACAAGCAGCTTGTGCGCTTTCTGGACAGCTTCGCCTCCTGGGAGCAAATGCTTGAGCGAAACGTCTGCATCCTGATCTCGGACCACGGCCAGACCGTAATCGGCGAAGGGGAGGAGCACAACATTTCATTGGACGCTCTCCTTACAGGATTTAGTGTGCATAAGTTGGGGAAAGAGGTGACAAGTGAAGTAGAGGTGGTCATTTGCAATAATGAGCGGATGAGCTTTTTGTATCCGGTGAACAGGACGGAGCAGACAGCTATTGTCGAAGCGGTTAGCGTTGATGAGCGGATCGACCTGATTGCCTGGAAGGATGGCGAAAAAATCAGCGTTCGCCGTGGAGGGTCAAAGCAGGAGCTGAGTTTTTGGCGCGGGGCTGAGTATCGTGACATTTATGGCTGCTCGTGGGGAATGGCCGGCGATCCGTCCGTGCTCGATGTGCAGTATGATGGAGAAGTGCTGACCTTCGATACATATCCGGATGCGTTTTCCCGGCTGTACGGAGCAGCCTTTGCGCAGTCTGGACCAGTTGTCATCCTGACTGCGGCACCAGGGTACGAATTTTTGTCAGAATGCGCGCCTACCCATCTCGGCGGAGGGAGTCACGGTTCCTTGCACAAGCGAGATTCGCTGATTCCTTTGGTGATCGCAGGCGCAAGTCAGCCGTTCCCGTTGCCGGCGCGGCTGGTGGATGTCAAAAATTTTGTGTTACGCGAGCTTGGCGTTCTTTCAGGCGCGCATCCACAATGATCGGCTTGTGATCGGACCAGTTAACGCTAGAGACGACATACTGCTGAATGTCCCAATGGCTGGATGCAAAAATGTAATCCAGACGGCGGCGAAAGGCCGGGAGGGTGTGCTTTGTCTCCTGTCCGCAGACGAGAGCGCAGTCTTGCAGGGCAGGGGCGAAAGACACGTTGTCCGCGTTGAAATCGCCCATGAGGAGAACAGGAGTATTCTTATTCCGGGCAAGAAGCTCAGTGAGGAACTGCAGTTGCGCTGCACGGCTGGCTTGATTCAGACTGCAATGAGTCACCCAGGCAGAGACGCTTTTCCCGTTCCATTGGAAAACAGCCTGCAAAAGCGTCCGCTGCTCGCGCTTGGCTGGCAGCGGGACGATCTGGACGCTTTCGAGGGGATATTTGGAGAGCAAGGCATTTCCGTAATGTCCGTCGCCGAGCGGGATGGATGGGGCAAAAACAAGGTGATATTGCAATCGTTCTGCCAAAAAGTGCGCTTGATAGCCGTATTTGCTGTTTTGATGGACTTCCTGCAAGCCTACGATGTCCGGCTGCAATTGAGACAGTGTGTCAGCCATTTGGGCAAGACGTTTTCGCCACCAGAGATCGCGGCCACTGTGGATGTTGTAACTGATTGCTCGCAGCATGTCGGCTCCCGGTTCGATGTGACTTGTGCTTTTCTTCTAGTATGGACGATCTTTCCGGTGCTCTAATCGGCTGTTTGGGATGCAAAAATATATCGAAAGACCTATCTTTTTATCCAACTTATTTAGAATTTCCTGTTGCATTTGGTTTTAGCCTATGCTATATTAAAAAACGTCGCCTCTACTTGAAGCGAAAATGGAAAAAGATGCACCTTGAAAACCGGATAGAATCATCTGTGAATGATAAGCTTGTGTTTTACTTGATGTCAGATTCAATTTCTACTTTATTGGAGAGTTTGATCCTGGCTCAGGACGAACGCTGGCGGCGTGCCTAATACATGCAAGTCGAGCGAGGGTTTTCGAACCCTAGCGGCGGACGGGTGAGTAACACGTAGGCAACCTGCCTCTCAGACCGGGATAACATAGGGAAACTTATGCTAATACCGGATAGGTTTTTGGATCGCATGATCTGAAAAGGAAAGATGGCGTTTGCTATCACTGGGAGATGGGCCTGCGGCGCATTAGCTAGT
>NZ_RHHS01000021.1 GCF_003710935.1 Brevibacillus gelatini | reverse complement strand
CCGTACTGCTGATCGAGCCCACGACTCTCCCGTCGACCCATTTGGTCGGGGAAAGCGATGGCACTGTGCGCAAGTAATGAATCGTTTCCTGCCCAATCCCCGCCACGACCGTGACGCGGATGTTGCGCTCGTAAATCAGCGACATCGTGCTGTTGAGCAGATCCATATAATGATTTTTGACAACCATGCTGTCGTATGGAACAAAGCTCTCCGCCCCGTTTTTCTTCTCCAGCAAGTAATCTCCGTAGTCAGCGGCCGGCACCAGGTCAAGCAGGCTTGGAAAATGTCTCTGGATCGCCTGGACACGCTTGAACGGCCTGCCCTGCTCCAAATAGGCGAGGTATACATTCATGTAAATTTCCAGCACATTTCTTTTGCCCGGAACCGAGCGCGGGAGCTTCCCGCCTGCCCAGTAGCAGTAGCTGATCGGCGAGCCTGCGTTCGGCGTGGCAAAAACAAGCAGTTGGTCCACGTCGTTTTGGTACGAATCGCCTTGCACGTACGCTCTGGCTACCAGACCGCCCATGCTGTGGCAGACGAGATTGACACGGCTTGCACCCGCCACCTGCTTCGCCCATTGAATGACGGGCAGAAGAGACTGCTCCGCGGAAATGCCAATCGGCCTGCGCCAGTCATAAAAAGCGATGAACAACAGTTCATTCCGTCGGTACCCCATCTTTTCCAGCATGTGAACAAACGGCTCGTATGCGGTTCGCGCAAGACCAAAACTCCATTCCCCCGTCCCCGGTATAATCTGATCGTTCATCGACCCAAACAGCCCCGGTACAAACACAATCGGCACCTTTTGCAGAAAAGAACTCATGCAGCAATTCCTCTCCCTGAAAATGGCCTATGTCTTTGCCTATTCCCCGTCGGCTTGTGTGGTTCCAATTAACCTTTTTTGTTCAAATGAACGAAAATCGTGTTCATTCTCCTCCCACGCCGCCGTAACAAACGATATAATAAGACGTCTAACGATTAGCGAGAGTTTTGCAGCAAATAATACGTGTCGGAGGATTCCCAAAATGAAGTTACGCAAGTGGTTTATGCTGTTGCTGATGTTCGTGCTGTGCATGCCAGCGATGGGGACATCTGTGCAGGCTGCGCAGACAACTCCTGCGATCAGCATTTTTCTGGACGGGCAACAAGTCAGAAGCGACGTCGCTCCGTACATCATCCCCAAAGTCAATGTCACGATGGTCCCGCTTCGGGTCATCAGCGAAAATCTCGGTGCAGAAGTGTACTGGGATCAAAATTTGCAGACGGCTACCATCTTGAAAGACGATACCGTGCTGTCCATGACGGTGAACCAGTCTTACGCGCTCGTAAACGACAGCACCGTGCCGCTCGATGCTTCTGTTCAGAACAAGCAAGGCCGGGTCATGGTTCCGCTGCGGTTTGTTTCCGAGCAGCTTGGCCTGCAAGTGGGCTGGACACAGGAAACGAGAACGATCACGCTGTCGACGGGAAGCCCCGTAGCCGTCACACCGCCTCCACAGGACATTCCAGGTGAAAACAACAGCTCGCAGCCTGCTGTGCCAACAGCTCCCGTTTCCAGCAACGGTTCGCTGCGCGGCGTATGGGTATCGACCGTGTACAATCTGGACTGGCCTTCGACCGGCTCCTACGGCAACCAGGCCAAACAGCAGCAGGAATACATACAGCTTTTGGACGAGCTGCAAGCGATGGGCATGAATGCCGTGTTCGTGCAGGTGCGCCCTTCGGCAGATGCCTTGTACCCGTCCTCGCTCGTGCCGTGGTCCAAATATTTGACGGGCACCCAGGGAAAAAATCCCGGTTACGACCCGCTCGCCTTCATGGTCGCAGAAACACATCGACGCGGCATGCAGTTCCACGCCTGGTTCAATCCGTTCCGCGCCAACGTGGATGCGAAAACGGACCAACTGGCGGCCAATCACGTCGTGAAAAAGCATCCGGAATGGATCGTCAATTCCAGCAACAAGCTGTACATCAATCCGGGCATCCCGCAAGCCCGCCAGCAAATCATTGCCGAGATCATGGAAGTCGTGCAACGTTACGACATCGACGGCGTACATCTGGACGATTACTTCTATCCGTCCAACGGCACCTTTAACGACGATGCGACCTTCAAAAGCTACAACAGCAAAAAAATCGCAACAAAAGCAGACTGGCGACGCGACAATATCAACCAGTTCGTGCAGCAGCTCAACCAGGCGATCAAAAGCGCCAAGCCGCATGTCCAGTTCGGCATCAGCCCGTTTGGCGTCTGGCGCAACATCGCCGTCGATCCGACCGGGTCTGATACAAAAGCAGGCGTAACGGCTTATGACCATATGTACGCCGATGTCCGCACCTGGATCAAGCAAGGCTGGATGGACTATGTCACTCCGCAAATTTACTGGAGTCTCTCCTTTGCCCCTGCCCAGTACGACAAGCTCGTTACCTGGTGGGCCAACGAGGTGCGCGGCACCAACGTCAAACTGTTCATCGGCCATTCGCCTTACAAGCTAGGCACAGCCGAAGCAGGGTGGCAAAGTTCTCAGGAAATTATCAATCAACTGAATTTCAATGCGACGATCCCTGAAGTCCAGGGCAGCGTCTTCTTCAGCGCCAAAGATTTGCGCAAAAACCCGCTGGGCCTGCTGCAAGCACTCAGCAGCTACTACAGCCGTTAGGCAACAGCAAAAACCCCCGAGCCAAAAGCAGCGTACAATCGCCGTTTTGCTCGGGGGTTTTCCCTTGCATGAGCTTAGTTTTGCGTCAGTTTTTCTACAATGAAATCGAGCTGGGCCTCCAGGGAGACCGGATCGTTAAAGTAAGAGCCGTCGCGGTCGATGCGGAACACCTTGTTGTTTTTCACGGCCGGAAGTCCCTTCCAGACTGCGGAGCCGTACACACTCTCCGGATCGGCATCATCGCCGCTCCAGGCGCTTGTGAAAATGTAATCGCCAGCGAAGTCCGGCAATGTTTCCAGCGAGACTTGCGCCCAGCCGGTGCCGCTGTCGATGGCAGCCTTTTGCAGAGCAGCAGGCGCCTTCAACTGAAATTCGCCGTAAATGATTTCGCCGCCGCGGCCGTAGTTGTGCCCGAATGCGTAAATGCCTTTGGCGTAAGGCTGCAAAATGGCAACGGTTTTGTCCCCTACTGCCGCCTGTACTTTTGGCTTCACCTCAGCGATCTTTTTGTCCCAGGCAGCAATCCACTCTTTGGCTTTGTCTTCCCTGCCCGTCATTTTGCCAAACTCCAACAATTGCTCACGGAATGTTTTCTTGCCGTACGGAATCGCAACAGTCGGCGCGATTTTGGAGAATTCCGCGAGATTTTTGTCACCATCGAACACAACGATCAAGTCTGGATTCATCGAGAGCACCTTCTCCACGGAAGAGCCGTCGCCAACGCTTTCAATGCCGTCCAGCTTGCCTTTCATGTACGGGTTCTTCATTACATGATCGGTAATCCCGATCGGCTTGATGCCCAAAGCGAGAAAATCGCCGACGTAGCTGTCTGCCAGCACGACCACTCGTTTTAGGTCATTCGGAATTTTCACCTCTCCGTTAACGGCCTGATAGGTGATAAATTCGTCGCTGCTCTCGGTTTGGGCTGGAGCAGCCGATTGCTCTTGCGCCGGTTGGGCGGCATTATTGGCCGGAGCTTGTCCGCATGCCGCCAAAGCCCCGACGAGAACCAGCATCACTGCCAGTAAGATGACTTTCAAAGATCCTGCCTGGTGCAAAATGAATCTCCCCCAAAACTTCAACAATGATAATCATTATCGACTAATTTTATCACAAATTCCCGATGCCGCAAACCAGCGTCTGCGACATTTCCCTTGCTTTTTCCCTATGTTTGGGGCAAATCCGGCTTCGCCTGATAGTGGAAGTTCGGCGACTCCATCTTGTTGTCGTACATCCTGTGAAAAATGTGTGTGGCCGCAGGAGAAATCGGCGGAATCAGCCACGTCCAGTCCCCTGTGATCTTCCGGCCACTTTTGGCCTCTCTTTCCTCAAAGCGTTTGAACTGTTGACTGGCTGTGTGATGGTCGACAATCGAAACGCCTTTTTCCTTGAAGGAGTGCAGCACGGCCACGTTCAGCTCCACCAGCGCCTTGTCTTTCCAGAGCGTCGCTTCCCGGCTCGTGTCCAGGCCCATGACCTCCGCGACTTTTGGCAGCATGTTGTAGCGCTGTTCGTCTGCCAGATTGCGCGCCCCGATCTCAGTCCCCATGTACCACCCGTTAAAAGGAGCCGCCACATAATCCAGGCCGCCGATTTCCAGGCGCATGTCCGCGACGATTGGCACGCCGTACCATTGCAGGCCAAGGTCTGCGAAGCCCGCGATTTCCGGGTGCGTGATCGGCACTTCGATGACCAGCTCCTTTGGTATCTCGAAAAATTGCGGCTTGCGATCCCCAATTTGCACGACGAGCGGCAAGATGTCGTAGGGCGTGCCAGCCCCTTGCCACCCCAGGCTCAAACAAAGCTTCGTCAGCTCAAGTGAAGCCGGATCGCCCAGGATGCCGTACTCCGTCTCGTACCCGGCGTAGCGAATTAACTGATGGTTCCAGATGCGCATCTGCGGCTGCCCCGGTATGGCAGGGGCAAAAACGGTAATGGTCGGACGCACTTTCCCACCGTTCGTCGCAAACTCAATGTGCCGCAGCAACGCCTGGGCCATCTCCTCCTCTGTCCGGACACCACGCTCATCCATCACAATGAGCGATTCCCAGAAAAAACGTCCGATGCATCGATTGCTGTTGCGCCAGGCCATCCTCGCCCCGTGGCGCAGTTCTTCCTCTGTGTGCTCGTAATAGCCTTGTGACTCGATCTGGTACCGGACTTCCTGCAAACGCTGCTCTGTCTCGGCCGCAGTCTTGTTCAGCTCGCTGTAGCAGATGCGGATAAAGCGATAAGCTGCTTCCATCAATTGATTTTGTTTCATAGTACCCTCTTTCCCGCTGAAAGGCGCTTGCCCGCATTGTATGTAGCTTCATTATAATTTTCCCCAACCTGCATTACCAATCTCCCGGGCGTTTCGCCACATAACTGTAAAACCTCGTGCCATCTTTGTGACAACAACAGCCAGCGCCACCTGATGTGACCCTGGCTGTTTCCCCTGATTCGGCAGCCTTTTTCCGCCCGCCCCTGCCCCGCTTGCAAAATGAACCAGCGGCAAAGATTCAAAAATAGATTGCAAATCGCAAGAGAAAGGTTTACATTCTTTTTGAATGATAATGATTTTTATTATCAACTAATAATAATCTACTTATATGGTAAGTAAGGGGATGTGTTTTTACATGATGAAAAAATGGGGTTATCCGCTGTCCGCCGTTGTGCTCGGATCTTCTCTCTTGCTGTCTGCTTGCGGCAGCGCGGAGACGGCAAAGGAAGAGAAAAAGCCTGAGGCCGCCCAACCGGACAAGCCAGCCGCTACCGAAACCACCGCGAACACCGCTGCCGTAGACCTGCAAGCTCCAATCGATGCCTACCGCAAATGGGTCATTGAACAGACAGACCAGCTGGTAAAAGCGACGGAAAGCTTTACGGCCGCCGTCAAGGCTGGCGACATGGAAAAAGCGAAAAGCGAGTACGCGCCGGCTCGCGCCTACTTTGAACGAATCGAGCCGATCGCTGAATCGCTCGGCGACTTCGACCCGTGGATTGATGCCCGCGAAGGCGATGTACCCGATAACGAATGGCGCGGCTATCACAAATTGGAAAAAGCGCTCTGGGAAACCAAATCTGTCGCTGACCAAGGCCCGGTGGCAGACCAGCTTCTGCAAGACGTCAAGCAGCTGCGCGTGAAGGTCGAAAGCGTGGAGATCGACGTGAAAATGCTCGTAACAGGCGCAGTAGAGCTTTTGAACGAAGTTTCGACCAGCAAGGTGACAGGCGAGGAAGAGCGCTACTCCCATACCGACCTGTACGATTTCGCAGCAAACGTAGAAGGCGCACACGAGATTTTCAAAGTGCTCAAGCCTGCTCTCGACGCCAAGGACGAAGCGTTGTCCAAAGAGATCGAAACCCGTTTTGCCGAGCTTGACGCAGCACTCGCGCCTTACCGCAAGGGCAACGGCTACGTGCTGTACACCGAATTGAAGGAAGACCAGGTGAAAAAACTGAGCCAGTCTCTCGATGCCCTGGCTGAACCACTCTCCAAAATGGGCACGATCATTGGAGGCTAACCTGATGGAAAACAAGCATCCCGCAAGCGACAACACGAAGCTGACACGTCGCGAGGCGCTGAAGCTGGCAGGTGTCGGCGGACTCGGGCTGATTCTCGGCGCTACTGGCATGAAATCGCTGCTGCCGTCCGCTTCCACCAGCGAAAAAGCCGCTGCAACGCCTGTGCTTGCCGACGGCATCATTCCTTTTTACGGCAAGCATCAGGCCGGGATCATTACACCTATGCAGGATTTTATCTGCATGGGTGCTTTTGATTTGACGACGACCTCGCTCGACGATGTGCGCAAGCTGTTCCAGAGCTGGACCGCCGCTGCAGCCCGTTTGACCGCCGGACAAACCGTGGACGAAGAAAGCGGCAGCCCTCACCTCCCGCCTGCCGATACAGGCGAGAGCGCGGGGCTGAATCCGATGCGCCTGACGATTACGTTTGGACTCGGCTCTTCCTTTTTCGACGGACGCTTCGGACTGGCTGGCAAACGCCCTGCTGCTCTCGTCGACCTGCCCCGCTTCAACAGTGACGAAATACGCAAGGAATGGTCTGACGGCGACATCGTCGTCCAGGTGTGTGCCAACGATCCGCAGGTGGCTTTTCACGCGCTGCGCAACCTGGCCCGCATCGCGCGCGGCAAAGCGGTCCTCCACTGGGTTCAGGAGGGCTTCCAGCGCACAGGCGCGGCCGATCCGAGCGGTTCCACGCCCCGCAATTTGATGGGCTTCAAGGACGGCACCAACAACCCGCAGGTCAGCGACCCGGCTGTAGCGAATGAAATCGTCTGGGTACAGCCTTCGGACGAGCCGGCCTGGATGGCTGGCGGCAGCTACATGGTCATGCGCAGAATCCGCATGCGGATTGAGGTCTGGGACCGCTCTGCCCTGGACGACCAGGAAAATACGTTTGGCCGACACCGCGACTCCGGTGCGCCGCTCGGAAAAACAAACGAGTTCGACGATCTGGAGCTGGATCGCAAGGACGCTAACGGCAATCCGGTCATTCCGGCCAACTCCCACGTCGCTCTCGCCCACATGGACGGCAAAGTCAAAATACTGCGCCGCGGCTACTCTTATTCCAGCGGACTGGATGCGCGAACCGGGCAGTTGGACGCCGGACTGCTGTTCATCTGCTTTAACCGCGACCCGCGCAAGCAGTTTATCCCGATGCAGCAAAAGCTCGCATCTGTCGATTTGCTCAACGAATACATCACCCACGTCGGCAGCGGTCTGTACGCCTGTCTGCCCGGGGCCAGCGAAGGCGGCTACATCGGAGACACACTGTTTTAACCAACTAGCAAGGATGGAGTGAACCCTTTGAAACGATACCTTTTTTCTGTTTTCCTCTGCCTGCTGCTGCTTTTCTCCGGGCTGTCGGCTGCCTTCGCAGCGCCACTTGCTTCCGAACAGCTCAAACAGTTGATCGCTCTCTCCAGCGACGCGCTCATCAGCAGCGGCGATAAAAACTGGGACGAAGCGACAAAAGCCGTTGCCAGCATGAAGACGATCTGGGCTGCGAACGCAGCGGATTCTTCCGCAGACGCACAGGCGCTGTCGGCGGCCATCGCGCAAGCCGAGCAAGCCCTCGCCCAGGCACAAGCCAAGCCGGAGGACGCAGCCGCAGCCATCTCCAACCTGGCCAAAGCTGCCGATCGCTACGTCACGGCCCAGGAAGCACCGGCACAGCCAAAAGAAAAGGCGCACAAGCAAATCGCTGCCCTGCTGCCTTTTCTGGAAAAAAGCCTGGCTGCTGTCGAAAAAAGCGACTGGACACAAGCCAAGCAGCAGTACAACAGCTTCGTTGAAGGCTGGTACAAGGCCGAAAGCCTCGTTCGCTCGGAAAACGCCGCTATTTACGGCGATATGGAAGTGAAAATAAGCGGCGCGCGCATCGCCCTGAACACCGAGCCGCCCCATCCGCAAAAAAGTACGGAAAAACTGCAAACACTGCTGCAGGCGGTCCAAGACTACGTGGCGGGAAAAGCCGGACAGCAGGCTGCGGGGGCGGCAGGCTCGGCAGAGCAGCCGTCCATCTCCTCCCTGCTGGGACTCATCGGCGCTGTGGAGGCGGACATCGCCAGCCAGAACGCGGAGGAAGCGGCCGGAAAGATGGATACCTTTATCGCCACCTGGCCTCTGGTGGAAGGCGTGGTCATGACCAAATCGCCCGCGACCTACAGCAGCATAGAAGCGAAAATGGTCGCCGTACCGACGC
This sequence comes from Brevibacillus gelatini, assembly GCF_003710935.1. Classification (GTDB taxonomy): domain Bacteria; phylum Bacillota; class Bacilli; order Brevibacillales; family Brevibacillaceae; genus Brevibacillus; species Brevibacillus gelatini. The sequence continues at coordinate 40,628 of NZ_RHHS01000021.1, read as the reverse complement.
TGATCTTGTCCAGTCCGCCACAGTGGGACAAAGCAGCCGCCCTGCTCGCCGAGATGAAGGCAGAGCTGGAGCCGTTTTCCACTGCTTCCTCCTACACCGCCTGGGATGCGGGACTGATTTTGTTCCGCGAAGGATTGGAAGCGATTCTGATTATCGTCTCGCTGCTTACCTTCCTGCAAAAATCAGGAAATGCGGACAAGCGCAAATGGATCTGGTCTGGCGCGGCGCTCGGAGTAGCGGCTTCGGCAATCCTCGCCGTCGTGCTCAGCATCGTCTTTTCCAACCTCGCGACAGGCAGCTCCCGCGAGACAATCGAAGGCATTACCGGACTGATTGCCGTATTCTTCATGCTGACCATCGGCGCCTGGCTGCATAAAAAGTCGAACTTGCAGGCGTGGAACGATTTTGTGCAAAAATCAATCGGTACCTCGCTGGCAAAAGGCGCGCTCTGGTCGCTTGCCTTTACTGCGTTTCTCGCTGTCGTCCGCGAAGGCGCAGAAACGATCATTTTTTACATGGGGATGGCCGCGACGATTTCCATGACCGACCTGATGCTCGGCATCGTCGGAGCGCTAGTCGTGCTCGCCGTCATCAGCTTCGGCTTCATCCGGCTTAGTGCGCGGATTCCGGTCCGTCCGTTCTTTCTCATCGCCAGCCTGCTGCTTTACTACATGGCCTTCAAGTTTATCGGGGTCAGCATCCACGCGCTGCAGGTCACAGGCACTCTGCCTGCGCACGGCGAGGACTTCCTGCTCCACCTGCCGGACCTTGGCATTTATGCGAACTGGGAGACGACGATTCCGCAGCTTGTCATTCTGGCCGTCATTTTGCTTAACCTGTCGATTTACTCGTGGAAACGGCCAACCAAAGCGGTCAACGCGTAAACTGGCCGAACGAAAGACAAACGCAGCTTTCTGGCACTACACTCTGCCAGAAGCTGCGTTTTTATTTGCCCCGCCGTCTCCAACCGGAAAATCCAGACCTTTACACAATCGACAAAATATATTCAATTATTACAAATTTTGATGAAAAAGGAACATCATATACAATAGGTGTAACCTTCCATTTACATTTTTCGTCATTAGGAGGATAGAAATATTTTTGGATTGGAGAGAAACATGGAGGTAACATCTAATTCTGTAAAAGTTGACGTGAAAACGGCTCCCCGCGTCCGGCAAAATATCGTCCGTCTGCTGATTCTTCAATTGCGGCCGCACCAGTGGACGAAAAATTTGCTCGTCTTCGCGGCACTGCTGTTTTCCTTGCACAAAGTGAGTACCGATGTCATTAGCAAATCGCTGTTCGCGTTTTTGTTGTTCTGCTTCGTATCCGGCTGCGTCTACATCCTGAACGACTTCGTGGACATCAAAAACGACCGGAACCACCCGGAAAAGCAATTTCGGCCCATGGCCTCCGGCGCCCTGCCGCCTGCGCTCGCCCTGACGTTTGGTGCGTTGCTGTTGGCTGGCTCGCTTTTTTCCGCTTTTTACTTTGATCGGTTGTTCGGAGTTGTCCTCGCTGTTTATTTTGTGCTCAATGTCGCCTATTCGCTCAAGCTCAAGCACGTCGTCATTCTCGACGTGATGATTATTTCCGCAGGCTTTGTCCTGCGGGCGATCGGCGGCAGCCTGATGATTAACACGCCGTTCACGCCGTGGTTTTTGCTCTGCACCATGCTGCTTGCCCTGTTTTTGGCGATCAGCAAGCGCCGTCATGAGCTGCTGCTGCTGCAAGCAGACAAAGGGACGCATCGCAAAGTATTGGACAGCTATTCGTCCGAATTGTTGAATCAGTTGAATACGATTGTCACTACGGCGACGATTATCAGCTACAGCTTGTTCACCTTTACTTCGGGACGCACGATTCATCTGATGTGGACGATCCCTTTTGTGATTTTCGGCATTTTCCGCTACCTGTACCTGATTACGATTACCGACAAAGGCGGCAGTCCGGAAAAAGTGCTGGTGCAGGACAAGCCGATTCTCATCACCGTCGTCCTCTACGCCATCACCGTAGCGGGCATCATTTACACCTTTGAATTTTAATTACACAGACAGGTTGTGGATCACCTTATGCCATCTATCGTTCTGATTCTCATCTCGGTGCTGCTTGGCGCATGCGGTCAGATTGCCATGAAAATGGGGGCGTCTTCGCTGTCCAGCAGCAATGACATGCTGCTGTTGAAGTTTCTGCATTATTTCACCAACCTGCCGATCATGGTGGGGCTTGCGCTTTACGGGCTGTCTGCGTTCATCTGGATCGCTGCGCTGGAAAAGGTGCAGCTTTCCTACGCGTATCCGATGGCGGCTCTCGGGTACGTGCTGGTAGCGGGACTGTCCTTTTTGATCTTTCACGAGCCGCTTTCGCTCACACGTATCGTCGGGCTTGCGATCATCGTCGTTGGCGTGGTTGTCATTTCCCAATCGTAATCACCATGAAAGAGGAGCTTGCCCATGTTGTATGCCATCGCGCCATTTATTGGCTGGTTTGTGTCTGGAGTAACCAAATTTCTCATCAACTACCTTCGCTTTGGACCGGAAGCGAAAAGGATGGTCGGAAACGGCGGCTTTCCCAGCACGCACACGACCGTCATGGTCACTACCGTGTTTTTGATCGGCTTGCAGGAGGGCTTCACTCATCCTGTTTTCGGTCTGGGGGTGGCGGTGACGTTTATTGTCATCATTGACGCCACAGGGCTGCGCCGAGCTGTAGGCAAGCACGCCGCCGCACTCAACGAGCTGGCAAAGGAGCACCCTGACAAGCCCTTGCCCACACCGCTGCGCGAGAGCATGGGCCATACCAGATGGGAAATTGCCGGAGGGCTGGTGCTGGGAATCATGCTCGCCACGCTGTTGCACCTGTTGGCTGGTGCCTTCCCTGTCCTTTCGTAGATTGCAAAACAGGAGACATACAGATGAATAACCGTACTGCAACGTATTCGTTTTTGCTCGGGGCTACTTTGCTGTTTTTTATGACCGCAATCATGCTTTGCACCTCGATTTACTTTTTGTTGGGCATCCCGGTCACTGCATTCAGCTTCTGGCTTGCTGTCTTCGTCGCTTTGACCTGCATGCTCGCCATGATCGCCGTATTTGTGCCGCGGCACCGTCGTATCTGGCTGCTCGCCCTGCTCGCGGGACTCGGGCTCGTCGTCGGAAGCAGCTGGGTCATCAGCGCCAATACGTTCGACCTTTCCTTTGACGGGCAAACCTATCATCAGGAAGCGATCATTTTGCTGAAAAACGGCTGGAATCCGGTCCACGATGCGCCCGTGTCGAAGCCGCTCCCCCAAACAATCGAGACAATGGACAGCAAGGAGATTTTGTCTGCGTTCCACCTTTGGATCAATCATTACGCTAAAGGGCCGTGGATGCTGGATGCTGTCATGTACAAGCTGACAGACCAGATTGAAGTCGGGAAAATATTCAACTTGCTGCTCATCGCCGCTTCCTTTTTCTTCAGTCTGGCCGCCCTGCGCGTCGCCTTTCCCGCGAAAAAACGGCTGGGGATCGTCCTGGCGCTGCTTTTGGCCGGCAATCCGGTCAGCGTCACGCAGGCTACGTCCTACTACATTGACGGACAGCTTGGCTCGCTCGTACTCATCATCTGCGCGCTCGGGTACTTGCTGCTCAAGCGCTATCACATCTGGATCGTGCTGGCTCTCTGCTCGGCTCTCATGCTCCTGGCCCAGATTAAATTCACGGCGCTGGTGTACGCTGTGCTGCTCGGCTGTGCCTTGCTTGTGCTTTTCTTTTTCTACGATCGGCAAAAACGCTGGAAAAGCCTTCTGGCGTGGCTCGCGGCGAGTCTGGTCGTCACCGTCCTGGTCGTGGGTTACAATCCTTACGTCACCAACACGCTTGGCAAAGGGCATCCGTTTTATCCGCTGGCGGGCAAGGGAGCGGTCGATATTATGACCTCGAACAGCCCGCGTGATTTCAAAGACATAGGCTCGCTGAGCAAGCTTGCGATTTCGCTGTTCGCCAAGTCGGAAAACATCGCCAGGCCAAACGAAACGACGTTGAAATGGCCTTTTACCGTCTCACTTTCTGAGTTGGCAGCATTTGTCTCACCCGACGTCCGCGTAGCAGGCTTCGGGCCGTGGTTCGGGGGAGCTGTGCTGATCGCCCTCCTGCTCGCACTCGGCTTGCTTGTTGGCGCGGAGCGGAAGAAAGCCGTGCCGTTTTTTATCGCGAGCGGCATCCTGCTCGTCACGGTGCTCGTCAACCCGGAAAGCTGGTGGGCGCGGTATGTGCCCCAGCTCTGGCTGATTCCCGTGATCGTGGCATTGGCAGGCTGGGAGACACGCTCTACCTGGTTGCGCCGCGGAAGCACCATTCTGATCGGCGTCCTGTTCGTCAACATGCTGCTGGTTGGCAGTGCGCATCTGCTGTCGCAAGCATTCATCAATGCCATGGCGCGACAGCAGTTGCAAGACATCCAAGCCACAGACAAGACGATGGTCGTCGATTTCCGCCACTTCAACGCCAACCGCGTGCGGCTGCAGGAAGCCGGAATTTTGTTCGTGGAGAAAAAAATTGCTGACGGGCAAAATGTCGAAACCATTGTCGGCTCACGGGCGGTTTACTACTTGCAGTAGCCAACCTGCTTGGTGATTCGCCGCCCGCTCTGTATGCCCGAACGGAATGGCTCAAAGCAGCCAGGGGCGTCTCAAAGTCGAAAGCACGACTTTTGAGACGCCCCTTTTTCGCATAGCGCTGCATCACAACTACAGCTTGATCGCAATCAGCTTCAACTCTGTCATCTCTTCGACAGCGTACTTGATGCCTTCGCGGCCAAAGCCGCTGTCCTTCACGCCGCCGTACGGCATGTTGTCAACACGGAAGGTCGGGATGTCGTTAATCATCACGCCGCCCACTTCCAGCTCATCTGCCGCGCGCATGGCTGCGTGAATATCGTTGGTGTAAATCCCTGCCTGCAGGCCGTAGCGGGAGTCGTTTACTGCCGCAATCGCCTCGTCCATCGTCGCAAACGGCGTGACGACAACGATTGGCCCAAACACCTCCTGGCAAGACACGGAGCTGTGGCTGCTCACATCGGTCAGGATCGTAGGAGCAAAAAGTCGGTCGCTCACAGCTTTGCCGCCTGTCACGACGCGCGCTCCGGCGTCAACCGCTTCCTGTACCCACGCTCCCATCCGCTCATGATCTTTGGCGGAAATGACGGAGGACATGTCGGTTTCTTCCTGCAACGGATCACCCAACACCAGCTTCTCTGTCGCCGCCTTGAACTTTTCCAAAAACTCCTCGTACTTGCTCTGGTGAACGTAGACGCGCTGCAGCGAGATGCACACCTGGCCGCTAAAGGAGAACGCCCCTGTCACGCAGCGATCCACCAACGCTGGCGTGATCTCTACGTTATGGTCGATAATGACCGCGGAGTTGGAGCCAAGCTCCAATGTCACGCGTTTCAGACCTGCCTTGTTTTTCATGGCAATCCCGACTGCCGGGCTGCCCGTAAACGTAATCGCGGCGATCCGATTGTCGCTGACGAGCTTTTCGCCAACGACGGCGCCTTTTCCCGGCAAAATGTTCAGCGCTCCGGCTGGCAACCCCGCCTCGGCAAAAATATCAGCCAAAACCAGCGAGCTGAGCGGAGTCTGACTGGCTGGCTTCAGCACGACCGTATTTCCTGCCGCAATCGCCGGGCCTACTTTGTGGGCCACCAGGTTAAACGGAAAGTTGAATGGCGTAATCGCCCCGACCACGCCAATCGGCTTGCGCACGGTAAAGGCGAGTCGTCCCTCGCCGCCCGGAGCCGCATCGAGCGGTACGGTTTCCCCGTGAATCCGCTTGGCTTCCTCTGCCGCGAATTTGTACGTCTGAATCGTGCGGGCGATCTCGACCCGTCCCGTGCGCAGCGGCTTAGCAGCTTCCTTGGCGAGAATAACTGCCAGCTCCTCCTTGCGCGCTTCCATAATCGCCACCGCTTTTTCCAAAATCAGCGCCCGCTGGCTCGCTGGCAGCTTCGCCATCACTTTTGCTGCGGCGCTGGCCGCGCGGATGGCCTCATCGACATCCGCCTCGTTCGCCTGGGCGACTTCTGCCAGCAGCTCGCCGGAATAGGGCGAGTACAGCGGCGCGTATTCTGTTGCTTCTTTCCATTGACCGTTGATATACAGATGCTTTTTCATGCGTACCTCCCCGATGAGTTAGTGGGTCACGTATTGGCTTTTCAGCACATCGGTCATGATGTCCAGCGCTTCTTGCAGCTGCTCGTCGGTAATGACCAGCGGCGACAGGAAACGCAGCACGTTGCTGTGCACGCCTGCGGAAAGCACAATGACGCCAAACTCGTAGCAGCCTTTGGTCAACGCCGCCACAAGCTCCTTGGCAGGCTGCTTCGTTTGCGGGTCGACGAACTCTACCGCGCACATTGCCCCCAGTCCGCGAACTTCCGCAATGACAGGGAACTCGGCTTGCAGCGCCTGGAAATGCGCCTTGATTGCCTTGCCAATCTCATTTGCACGCCCAGGCAAGTTTTCGCGCTCCATTTTTTCAATAACAGCGAGCGCCGCCACGCATCCGAGCGGGCTTCCGCCGTAAGTGCCGCCGATTTCCCCCGGATTGGGCGCGTCCATGATCTCTGCACGACCTGTCACAGCAGAGATGGGCAAGCCAGCCGCAAGCGACTTCGACATCGTTATGAGATCAGGCTCGATTCCGAAGTGGGTCGACGCGAACATCGCCCCGGTTCGGCCGAAGCCTGTTTGAATTTCATCGGAAATGAACAGGATATTGTGCTTTTTGCAAATCTGGAAAACGCCTTGTACGAATGCTACCGGCGGTACGATGAAGCCGCCTTCGCCCTGAACCGGTTCCATAATGACAGCCGCTACTTCTTCCGGCGCGACTTCTGTCAGGAGGAAGTCTTCAAATTGGCGCAGGCAAAATTGTGCGTACTCATCCTCTGTCATGGAAGCCGGCTTGTGCAGCGGATACGGGAATTGCGCCTTGTAGGTAGCTGGCGCGAACGGCCCCATCTCGAATTTGTACGGCTTTACCTTGGAGGTTAGCGACATGCCGAGCAGTGTGCGACCATGGAAGCCGCGGCTAAACGATACGATGCCGGGACGTCCGGTGTATTTGCGGGCGATCTTCACGGCGTTTTCCACCGCTTCTGCTCCGCTGTTGGCAAACATCGTTTTCTTTTCGAAGCTGCCTGGGGTGATTGCGGCGAGCTTTTCGGCCAGCGCCACATACGGCTCGTACATGCCGACATGGAAGCAAGGATGAATGTATTTGTCCAGTTGCTCTTTGACCGCGTCGACGACCTCCTGCGGACAATGCCCGGCGTTAAGCGTACCGATTGCGCCTGCCAAATCAATGAACGTGTTGCCGTCTACGTCTGTCACGAGCGCTCCGGAAGCTGTCTCTACAAAAACCGGGGTGTTGTTCCCGACGCCTTTTGGCACGTACTGCTTTCTTTTCTCAATCAGGGCGGCCCCCTTCGGACCAGGGACACCAGCGGCTACATTGACGAATTTGCGTTGTTTGGACATATCGTGATCTCTCCTTGTATGAGATGGATAACAGCAAGGTGATGCTTTCGCTGACGATATGTAGCAATACTCGTGCCAAACAAAAAAGCTTGCCGCAAGCGCATTTGCCAAACGCGTACAGTGTACATTTATGCAAAAGTGAATCAAATATCCCAATATTGCCGATTCATTTTTGAATCAAAAATTCATTTTTGAATCAAGTGGCGCGGATGCGGTATTTTTTCAGCTTGCGCACCACGGACGGCTGGCTGATGCCCAAAAACTCTGCCATCTCCGCTGTCGTCCGGCAGCGCTCTGCTGCATGGCGCAGCCATTTTTCCTCCACCTGCTCCAGCGCATCCCGCAGCGACATTTTAGATGCTGTCACCCCCGGCTCCATCGCTGCCTGGTCCTCTCCGACCGCCCGGATTTCCGCAGGCAGGTGCTGCGGCGTAATCACGTCTTCGTCGGCCGTCACGACCATCCGCTCCAGCACGTTTTCCAGCTCCCGCACGTTCCCCGGCCAGGCGTACTGCATCAAGGCATGTGTCGCCGCCGGGTCCAGCCGCTTGTTCATGCCGTACCGCTCATTGAGCGAGCGCACAACGAGCTTCAACAGCGCGGCAATATCCTCTGGCCGATTGCGCAAGGCGGGCACATGAATCGGCACGACGTTCAGCCGGAAATACAGGTCCTGGCGAAACTTCCCTTCCCTGACCATCTTCTCCAGGTCGCGGTTGGTCGCGGCAATCAGGCGAAAATCCACGTCCCGGTACTGCATGCTGCCCACGCGCTGCAGCCGTTTTTCCTGAATTACCTTCAACAGCTTGGCCTGCAACGTCAGCGGCAGTTCTCCCAGCTCATCCAACAGCAGCGTTCCCTGGTTCGCCAGCTCGATAATCCCTTGCTTGCCCTGCTTGCCTGCGCCCGTGAACGCGCCCGCCTCGTAGCCGAACAGCTCCGACTCCAGCAGCCCCTCCGGAATCGACCCGCAGTTGATTTCCACAAACTGTCCGCCTGCGCGACGGCTGTTGCGGTGAATTTCGCGCGCGATTACGTTTTTCCCGACGCCCGATTCCCCCAAAATGAGCACAGTGGAGTCGACCATCGCGACCTTTTTGATGAGGCGGTCAATGTCGCGCATCGGCTGACTGACCGCGACAAAGCCATCCTGGTTTTTCTCGCGCAGCTCCTCGATTTCTGATTCAAACTGCTTCAATTGCTCCGTCAGACTCTCATAGCGCCGCTTCAATTCCAAAATTTCCGTCAAATCGTGCGAATAGCTGATAACCGAATGCATGCTGCCATCTGCATTCCACAACGGATAGGCCGTCACCATCAGCTTGCGGCCACCGGGAATTTCCTGCATCATCGTCTGCGGCGTCTTCGTATCCATCACCTTGCGCGTGACGGAAGGCGAAAATACTTTTTCTTTTTCCAGCTCGATGACGTTTTTGCCCAAGAGCTCGTCTTTGCTGATCCCGTACATCTCGTAGGACGAATCCCCGACCAGTTGAATGTAGCCTTCCGGGTCGGTGATGAGCAAATGATCGCGCGACGTCTCCACGATGCCTTCCAGCACGCGGCTCATCCAGCGTTCCCGGCTCTCTGCATTCTTCATTCGTCCGCCTCCTTTTGGCTTCAGGCTGGTGTCGCCGCTTCTGCTTGCGATCCTGTTTTTTACTTTCATTATAGAAAATCAAGCTTGCCAGAACAACGAATGTCCAGGAAGCTGCACAGCCTCTCACGCTGTCTTTTTCTCACGCGTACGAATCCCAGTCTCTCCAGTTAAAATACTGCTTCGCCAGCTCCTTGAACCTCGCGCTGTCGATGCTTTCTTTTGTCACGACGCCATCGACCCATTGGGTAAAAGACGTATTCGTCAGCGTGACGCTTCCATTTGCCGTAAGCTGTGTGAGCAGCGGAGTTTTGTTGAAGGGAGACTCCTCGTGGGAAACGATGATCGTCTGAATCTCGTCGCATGCGGACAGGTCTGCGATCGGTTTGTTTTCATAAAAAGCATAGCCGATACGCCAGTCGGTATCCTTGTGCTTCAATTTCATCTCGAATACATGATCGCCGTATTCGCTGTTTTCCTTGCGTATCCGAAACTCGCCGTTAGAAGAGCTTACCACCTCGCCGTTGAGCGGAACAGGCTTCATCGGCAGATTGCCGCCAAACCCGGTATCCACCAGGTACGTCTGCCCCGCATGGACAAGCAGGATCGTCAGGTGTGTCTCGCCGATTGCCAAATACTGCTGCTCCGCAGGTTTATAGACGACACCTCGGGTCAGCACGGCGTCAAAGCCGTTTTCGATCAGGAAAAAGTAGAGCAGGGAATTCAACTCGTAGCACAGCCCGCCTTCCTGATGAAGCAAAATTTTGTCGACGACGTTTTCCTTGGTGATTGCTTTTGTCTTCCCCTCAATCACGCGCAAGTTTTCAAACGGGATGCGCAGTGCCGCCTTTTCCAGCAAGGTGTCCAGCTTGTCAAACGTAATCGCTTCGTGTTCGGACATACCGATTCTTTTTCGAAACAACGCATTCAACTCGCTCATGCTTTTTCCTCCAGACCGTTTTCTTTCAAATTTTCCAAGTACCAGCGCCCTGGCCGCGCTATCAAAACTAACTGTGCGACAGGCTCTCTATTTTGTTATCATTGGAAATTCTTGCTTTCACAATCGTAACGCTTCATGATTGCCACTTTTGATCTCCCCGGGTTTTAAACGGGCTACATTTCCTGTATATACTCCACCTACAATATGTATGCGTTTAAATTTGCTTCCAAGGTAAGTTAAGAGTGTTGACAAGAGTATTGTACTGATAATGAGTGCAAGCAATCCCATTGTACCGCGCCAATGATTCGGAAAAGCCAATACCAACCAACTGATGATGAGTGGATGAATCAAGTAAATAAAGAATGAATGGGTAGAGTACCAAAGGAAAAGAGCGGACATCTTAGGCCTGGCGTAAGCTACGTAACGAAGTCCTTTAAAAAGGAACACGAGACTCGACAGCGTATACAGGATCGTACTTGGTTTGGTAGAAGAAGCAAAAGTATTTGTATACTTGCTATCCAAAAGTAACAGCACGAACGTTAACAACCATACGAATGTCATTTGGGCGAAGGTTATCTTTTCGGTCAATCTTATGAAACGTTCCCTTTCCATAGAGACGTATATCCCTAACACAAAATAAAAGACCCAAACAGGAGAAAGTATGACATACGGAACGCCTAAACTTGGCAGCACGATCACACCAACTGCATGTAAATATATAGCCGCGTGCATGCATAACGAAATAAAAAATGAGCCAACAAGCGTATGGTACCGCTTTTCTATAAGCCACTTTTGAAGTACAGGAAACACCAGATACAACTGAATCATGATAATCAAAAAGTAAAGATGTACATAAGCAGTTCCAGTGTATAATTGCTTGATGAACAAGGAAAAAAGCTCTGTAACATCTGCATCTGTGGAGCCAATTCGGTATCGATTGGAAAAAACAAAATAGAAGATGCTCCATAAAAAGTACGGAAGCAGTATCTTGTTGTACCTTTTCTTTAGAAACTCGAGATAAGTGGTGTTCTTTTTCCTCTCCGAAAAACCAAGCCCAAATCCGGAAAGTAAAATAAACAACGGAACCGCATAACGAGCAATCTGATTGAATACGTAAGCAGTCGATTCTTGATCGATATACCCAGCAGTTACATGAATGACTATAACCGAAAATGCACAAAAGGCCCGCAAATAATCAATCTCTTTAATTCGCATCGTTCATCTCTTTTCTATGGCCGGAATGGATAATCTTGCATGCATCCATTTTTCAATGAAAGAAAATAGATACACATCCATAATATAACAATCATACAAAAACTGGATATAAAATTTTTGCGTATATGATGAACAAATGCCGCCCCTGTTTCGCTTATATCTGCCTTCGTAAAAAAGCAAAAAAGTGTCCCGACGAGACACATATCTGTTCGCCGGAACACTCCCCTGTTTTATGTGATCGCCACCAACAAGCTTACCCAATAATTTTCGTCTTCTTCGCATTCTCCATCGATTTTCGGATCAGACCGCTCAACGGACGCTTCAAGGCGAGCGCGATGAACAGGCTGATGCCGATGAAACCGAACAGAAAGAGAATATCCCGGATCGCCGTCTCCCACAGCACCCCGCCTACGCCCTCCCGCAGCAGGCTGATCGCGTAGGTGAACGGCATGAACGGATTCAATGCCTGGAAAAAGGGCGCGGTCATGCTGATCGGGAACGTCCCGCCCGAGCTGGAAAACTGGAACACCATGAAAATGATTGCGATGCCTTTGCCCACGTTGCCGAATACGGACAGCAACGTGTACGTGATCGTGACGAAGACCATGCTGACGAGCATCGCAAAAAGCACAAACGGAACTTTATCCGCGACATGAGCCTCCAGAATGTAAATGTCTCCAAGCGTAATGCACAGTGCCTGAAGCAGGCCAATCGTGACAAATGTGCCCAAACGCCCCAAATAAAGCTGGTACGGCTTGTAGCGGCCGTCCGGATTTTCCGCATCCGGCTTGAGCAGGGAAATCAGCAGCGTGGCCCCGACCCACAGCGACAGGACACCGTAAAACGGCGACATCGCCGAGCCGTAGTTCGGGATCGAATATTTGCGGTTTTCCTTGATCTGCACCGGGCTGGCGAGAAATTCGCTCTCCTTTTGAATATCCCCGCGCAAAAGCTTGGCGAGATCAGCGAAGTTGTTGTTCGCCTCGACCTCTCTCAGCTTGTCTGCCGCCTGTCCAATCGCGCTCTCCAGCTTGGGCAGATCGTCGCGGACGAGCGCCGCCACTCTGTGGACGCCTTCCTCTACCTCCGGCAGCTTGTTGCGCACAAAATCAGCCAGCTTCACAAGTTCTGCCTCCGCCTGCGGCAAATCGTTGCGAATGAATGCCGCCGCCTGGTCGAGCTTTTGCCCGATGGCTGGCAAGTTTTCCTTCAAGAACGGAGCCACCGTGCGAATCGCCTGGGCAAAAGCGTCCGACTTCACCTGCAGCGTTTGCGCCAGCTCGTGAACCCGCGCCTGAATTTGCGGCAGCTCCTGCTCGATTCGTTTCAGCTCTGCCAGGCCAAGCTCCAGCCCGGCCTTTGCATCTTGGAGGATCGCCTCAATATCCGGGAGCTTTTGCTGTGCTGTATGCAAAAGCTCGGCGGACGTTCCCGTGATCGTCTTTAGCTTTTCAATACCCTCCTCGATTTTCGGAACGATTTCGCTATCGTAGCGCGAGAGAATATCGCCAAGCTCCGCGCTCACGTTTTTCGACAGCTCGTTCAGGCTCTCGACCAAGTCTCGCGTTGGCTTTTTCCCGTTGGCCAGCGCGTCTGCAATCGTGCCCAAAATATCGATTTGCCGATTCACCCTGTCCTCTAGCCTGTGCAGCCGCTCTGACAAACGAGTCAACGGCTGTCCAGGGATGTAGCCGTTTAGTCTATCGACCAGCGCTGCGGTATGCTCCAGCACGCGCACTGCTCTGGACAGCCTGTCCTCTACGGCATGAACCTCTTCTGCTGTCGGCAAGCGCTCCGGATTCAGTTGCAAAAGCCTGTCTGTAAGCTGCGCAAGCGCATCGGTTGCCTGTTTGGCCAGCAGGAGATTTTGCTTCATCAGCGGCGCGATTGTGTCCCAAGCCCCGTCGTGATTGGCAAAAAACTGATTTAGCTGATCGGCCAAATCAGCCCCTTTGTCCGTCAGCTCGGCGATGCGCGGCAAGGCGTTTTGCGCCGCCGAAACAATCTCCAGTGCCTTATTGGCCTTCTCTGTGGCCGTAGTAACCGCGCCTGCGACTTTGCCGAAGTTTTGATCGAGCTCGGTAATGCGCCCGACCGCTTGCTCGATGGTCGGCAGCTTGTCTTCCATGCCGATGATGAACGATGCTGATTCGTTGATTCGCGGCCAGCTTTGCTGGACTTTCAGCACCGCATCGGCTGCCCGGTTGATTTCCGGGAGCCGCTTTTCCACTTCCGGAATGATTTGCGCCTTCTCATGAATATCCGGCAGCTTTTTTTCCATCTCCAGCACCTTTTGCCCCGCTGCGCGAATCTCGGGCAGCTTTTTCTCCAGTTCAAAAACGCCGCTCTCGATCCGGCGAATGGTCGGCAGTTGCTCTTCCAGTTTCACACCGATTTCCCTCAGCTTTGTCAGCAGAGCCTCGCTGACCTCTTTCGTGAAGCTTTCATTGATTTGCCTGGCGATGGCCGAGACGCCGGAAGAGGTGATTTTGGGAGCCACGGCGTTGACCTTTTCGTTGACGGTATAGATCACTTCGGGCTTGTCCAGCCTGCCGTTGACAATCCCGGTAATTTTCTCGGAAAAGTCGGCCGGAATCAGGATGCTGGCGTAGTAATCGCCCCGATCCACGCCGCGCTCGGCCTCCTCCTTCGTCACGAAGGTCCAGCCCAGCTTATCGTTGTGCTGCAAGCTTTTTAACAGCTCGTCCCCGATGTTGATCTGCTTGTCCATGACCGTCGCACCCTGGTCTTCGCTCGTTACCGCCACTTTTACGCCTTGCGTATTGGCGTACGGGTCCCAGACAGACTTGATGTTGACCCAATCGTACAGGCAAGGGAGCAAGATAATCGCGACGATGAGGAAAATCCCCGTCGGTACTTTAAATATGTTCAGCCAGTCCGTTTTGTAAATCTGCCATATGGAACGCATGCATGTACCACCTGATTTTTTATAGGAATGAAGGCCATCTGATACTTCCATGTCAGTCTACCATAAAAGGGAAATAGCGAGAAGGAAGCTGCCAGTAGTAACATGAGCCGCTGCCTGCCATTTTATGTTTTGCCTGTCCACCTGGACTGCTCATGAAAAGGGCGCTGCCCTGGTGAGCAACGCCCTTTGTTTTTCGCGTACATGTAGCCTTATTGGTCGCTTTGTGTACTGATTGCTTCTTTTTCCTGTTGAAATTGTGCCAGCAACTGTTCTGCTTCTTCTTTGGCATCTTCAGACTGCCTTGCCATCTTTGCTCTATTTTTTAAAGAAGCCAATTTCTCTTCAAATTTTGCAACGAGTTGTTTCTGCTGTTCGATTTGCGCTAACATTTTCGTTACCTCGGGGTCGTTTGCATCTGCATCGCTGTTTTTGTAGCTTGATTCATGAATGAGTGTCATTTCTTTGAAACCAGCTAGCTTACGTGCCAATACATCCTCGGGGTTTTCGGGGTACAGCTCTTTTTTCAGCTTGCCTATCTCCCACCCCAGATCTTTTATTTTTTGTCTTTCTTCACTTGGCGCATTTGGATCATCTTGCTCGGCCAGCTTTTGATACTCTTCTTCCATTTGCTTAAGCATTTCTGTTTTGGATGCATCATTCGCATATGCTTGATACCCCAAAAAACTTGCAACGCCTAAAATGGCAAGACCACCTATTGATGCAGCGATAAGTTTTTTGGTTCGCTGTATAAACATGGTATCACCCCTTTAGTGTTTTATGCTCCGCCATAATCGAGCCATTCACTTAGCGGAAGGTCTGTCCCCCATGTATAATCATTCAATGCGACGGGCCACAAAAACCTGCTGTCTGGGGGAAGCGTATGCAAGATGAGAAAAAAAACCAGCCTCTCTACAGAAGCTGGCCTGACGTTGCTACACCTTTTTCACAAACTCCGACTTCAATTTCATCGCACCGAACCCGTCAATCTTGCAGTCGATATCGTGGTCGCCGTCCACCAGACGAATGTTTTTTACCTTCGTCCCGATTTTCAAAATCGACGAGCTCCCTTTTACTTTCAGATCCTTGATGACGGTTACGGTATCGCCGTCTTGCAGGATGTTGCCGTTCGCGTCCCGGACAACTTTTTCACCGCTGTCCTCGGCTTCTGCCTGCAGTGTCCACTCGTGACTGCATTCCGGGCAGATCAGCAAGCTTCCATCCTCGTACGTGTACTCGGAATTACATTTTGGGCAATTTGGCAATGTACTCATGCATTTCATACCTCCATCCAATTACGGCTCATTTTAACACAAATGCGCCCTGGATACATGTCTTGCCGCCCAATTTTCTTATCGGTTAGAGGTACAGAGGTTCTCTGTATTTGTTTGCTTCTGCTTGGCGAACTCGATGAACAGTTTAAACAGCTTGAGCTGTTCCTCGTCTGTCTGAAACATCATCTCGGGATGCCACTGAACAGCCAGCAAAAATGGATACTGGGTATGAACAATCGCCTCAATGATGCCATCCTCAGCGGTTGCGATCGCTTCCAGACCTTCTCCGAGTCTATCGATCACCTGATGATGGAAGCTGTTGACGTCCAGTTCTTCCTTGCCAAAGCAACGATACAGAATATGCTCTTTGGAAAGCTTTACCTTGTGGGCAATACTGGATTTTGGCCCGATATACCCGGCGTGGTTGATCTCCGTGGAGTAGCCGCGCTCAATGTCTTGCACGAGGGTCCCGCCGAAATACACATTCAGAAGTTGCAGTCCGCGACATATCCCGAATATCGGCAACTTTCTTTTGACCGCCTTGTCCAGCAGCTTCCATTCAAACTTGTCTCTGGCCGGATTGATCTGACCAAGCCCTTTTTTATACGGCTGTCCGTAAAAGCTGGGGCTAATGTCGCTCCCGCCAATAAACATCAGGCCATCGAGCCGATCCAGCAGCGAATCCAGATAACTGTCATCATCAATGAGTGGAATCGGTACAGGTATTCCGCCCGCACGATGAATGCTCTCAGGATCGTCTATCGCTGACGTATAGTGGTCCTGCGCAATCGCAAATCGGTGCTTGCTTTCCTCAAAGGCACTGACGTAATAGGTTGTACAACCAATGAGAGGCTTCGTCACGGTCCATTTCTCCTTCATCTGATGATCTTATGTGACTGATTTTAGGGAAAAAATTCTGGAGAAAAATCAAAAAATTATGTGATCGCTCCCTCAATTGTCTTTGCGGCGGTGGCCATTTCCCGTTTCTTCGTAAAACAGCCGGACATCTTCGTCAATCTGCCCGATGTTCAAATATCTGGCTTTGTAATCTTGCACCAGCTTTTTGAACTGATGGCTGAGAACCAGCAGGAAAAATATATTAATAAAGGTAGGTACAGCCGTCATGATGCCTGTCATCAACCATACGTCCTTGTCGGGATACTGAAAGGTGACGACATAGACGACAAAAAGAAATTCGGGAAGTGCGCAAAGCACCTTCAAATATTTCAGTACATGTTTTTTGACGACCTTGTTTTTATTCAGCAGGTGTCGAGCTATGATTTCCCTGTTTACATACCAGCCGCTTGCCGACGTCAGGGCAAACAGGAAAATGATGACCGTCACGATGTATTTCCCCGCTAACCCCAATGTTTGTTCAAACGAATGCAGAGCCAGCTCAACCCCCGTTTGTCCGGAAACCCAATCACCAGACAAAATCACCACGAAAGCGGTAATGCCACAAATCACAATGCTTGTAAAAAACACTTCAAAACCGCCCCACAGCCCTTGCTTGACCGGATGGTCGACGTTGGACATCGAATGAACGGTCGGTGTCGTGCCCCAGCCGAATTCGCTTGTATACACGGCCTGGGATACCCCGATTGTAATCACCTGGGCCAGGGTTGCTCCCGTGAAACCCCCGATGGCGGCTGAGCCATGAAAGGCGTGCCGAATAATCAATTCCAGGGTCGGGATGACTTTTTCCACGTTCATCACAATAATCAGGAAGCCTAGCGCAAGATAAGCCACAATCATGAACGGCACAATGAATAAAAAAATCTTTGCCAAATGCGAAATGCCGCGCACGATGATGAAATAAACCAAAAGCGCAAACACAAAGGATACAACCAGAATGTTCATATGAAACGTAGTGCTGACCGCGACGGAAGCCACGTAGTTTTGGATCGAGAGAAAAACGGGTGCGCTCATGCCGATCACAAACAGCACGACCAAAAACATCCAGTTTTTTACATTCATTTCTTTCCCGATGCCTTTTTCGATGTAAACCGTCGCGCCCCCGATGATTTGCCCGTCCTCGTCCCGCGTCCTGTAGTAGACGGATAAGGTGACTTCTACCATCTTAATAATCATCCCGACTGCGGAGGCGACCCACATCCAAAATACCGCTCCCGGACCGCCGACGGCGATGGCTGTAGCCACCCCGCCGATACAGCCAACTCCTACCAGACAGCCAATGGCAATATTTCCGGTGATGGCAGAGGGCAGTCCTCCTTGCTTGTTTGCTTTTTCTCTTTTTTGCGAAATAGACCCCCAAATATGGCGAAATATATGCAAAAGATAACGAAGTTGAAAAAACCGATTCTCCACCGTAAAAAAGAAGCCTGCGAAAAGAATAGCAAAGGGCACAGGAATATCCCAAAGGATGTTGACGATGGAGTATGCCATATTCTCTAACAAGGCAACCAGACCTTTCACGAATTTTCACATATTTCTTTGAAATTTATTTTACATTACTTTTTTATGATAGAGGCAGAAAGAACGTATCTTTTTTCAAAGAGGAGGGTTTTTCATGATTCGTCGTAAACATTGGATTTCTTTTGTAGTAAGCTGTTTGACAGCCATTAGCCTCGTAGGGTGCGGATCCCAGGAAACCGGAGGCAGCACAAACGATACGCTCATTTTTGCTGTCGCTCCAGATGGAGGCGCTTTCAGCTCCCGAGACAGCTCCGGCAAACTGACCGGATTTGATATTGAGCTTGTTGAGTCCATCGCTGCAAAAGAAAACCTCAAGGTCGAATGGAAAGAGATGAAATTCAACGGCATCATCCCTGCCCTGCAAGCGAAACAGGTTGATGGCGCTGCCGCTTCCATCACCATTCGCGAAGATCGTAAGGCCGTGACGAATTTTACCGACCCTTACTTTGATTCCGGTCTGGTGATGGTCGTAAAAAAAGATAGCCCGATCAGCTCCATCGATGACCTGAAGGACAAGACAATCGTTGCCAAGCAAGGAACATCCGGCCTTGAAAAAGCAAACGAGCTGGCCAAAGAAAAAGGCGCCAAAGTAAAGATTTTGGAAGATGAAGCTACTCTTTATATGGACGTGGAAGCAGGCGGCTCCGACGTGCTGATTAACGACTTCCCGTTTGTTGCCAATAAAATCAAATCCGGTACAGCTGCCAACCTGAAAATCGTTGGAGACAAATTGACCGGGGAAGAATACGGAATCGCTATCGCCAAAGGAAAAGAAGACCTCCTGGAAAAATTCAACAAACACCTGAAAGAAATGAAAGAAAACGGCGAGTACCAAAAATTATACGATAAATATTTCGGTTCAAACTAATGGGTGCATATTGCACCTTATTTCTTTCAGGAAAGGAAGCGAAGCATGGACACATTCAACCTGATTGCAGACGCATCTCCCCTTTTGCTGAAAGGGCTTGAGAGTACGATCAAAGTAGCGTTTCTTTCTTTGCTTTTCGCCACTGTTCTCGGACTTTTCTTCGGTCTCTTGCGTGTATCGAAGCGCAAGTGGCTGCAAATGATTGCGAAAGTCTATGTTAGCATCATTCGGGGTACCCCGCTGTACGTGCAAGTTATTTTCTTTTACTTCGGCGTATTTCCACTGCTGTTTGGACGGGCTACCGATGCGGTGTCTGCCGGTATCTTCGTGCTTAGTCTGAACGCAGGCGCGTATTTGGTTGAAATTTTCCGCGCCGGCATTGAGTCCATCGACAAAGGCCAAATGGAGGCTGGCCGAGCCATCGGCTTTACCCACGGCCAAACCATGGCATACATTATTTTGCCACAAGCCATCAAGCGGATGATCCCCGCCATCGTCAACCAGTTCATCATCAGCATCAAAGATACGTCACTGCTTGCCACCATCGGTATTGCAGAGCTTACATTTACGGCTCAGACCATTTATGCCGTAAACTTCAAAGCTTTTGAGTTTTTGGGTACAATCGCCGTCATTTACTGGGTTCTGATCTATGTCCTCACATGGTTCTCTCATTGGCTTGAAAGGAGGCTGGCGGCACAATGATTCAGGTAAAACAGCTGGCAAAATCATTCGGAAATCTCCACGTCCTCAAGAACATCAACGCCCATATCAAGCGCAAAGAGGTCGTATGTGTCATCGGTCCCTCCGGCTCCGGGAAATCTACTTTCCTGCGATGCCTCAATCTCCTTGAAGAGCCGACAGCCGGTGAGATCATCATCGACGGAATCAACATTATGGACAAGGGGACAAACATTAATACCCTTCGGCAAAAAGCCGGAATGGTGTTTCAGCAATTTAACCTCTTCCCGCACAAGACAGCCTTGGAAAACATTACACTGGGCCTGATTAAAATCAAAAAATACAATACAGCCACTGCCGTTGAAAAAGGAAAAGCCCTGCTGGCGAAAGTAGGCCTTCTGGAAAAAGCAGATGTCTACCCGCGAAATCTGTCTGGCGGTCAGCAGCAACGGGTGGCGATTGCAAGAGCTTTGGCGATGGAACCGGAAATCATGCTGTTTGATGAACCTACATCAGCACTCGATCCTGAAATGGTCGGGGAGGTTTTGCAGGTCATGAAAGACTTGGCCCAGGAAGGAATGACGATGGTGATCGTCACCCACGAGATGGGTTTTGCCAGAGAAGTAGCCGATCGCATCTTGTTTATGGATCAAGGATTTGTTGTAGAAGAAGGCACTCCAGAACAACTGTTTTTCCATACGCAGCAAGAAAGAACGCGGGAGTTCCTGAACAAGGTTCTGTAGTTCGTTTCTTTCTTTTTCAACCTCTGGATTCTCTTGAGTTCAGAGGTTTGCTCCTTTCCGGTATAATAATAAGTATTACATCGTGAGGGGAGTTTTTGCAGATGGCGTACACCGTATTTTTAGTTGAGGATAATCAGGATTTAAACTCCATCTTGCAGAAGTATCTGGAAAACGCAGGCTATGCCGTGGAAGCATTTCTGGACGGCTTCAGTGCCCAGCAAAAAATCCGGGAAACACCCGACCTCTGGATCCTGGACATTATGCTGCCCGATACGACCGGGTACACCTTATTTAAAGAGATCAAAGCCATCCATCCGGATATTCCCGTGATCTTTATCTCTGCCAAGAACCAGGAAATTGACCGAGTGATCGGTCTGGAACTGGGCTGCGACGACTACATCTCCAAACCATTTTTACCGCGAGAACTGATCTTGAAAACGCAAAAGCTGCTGGAACGCAAAAACGGCACAAAACCTCAGCAGCACGCGATCACCAAAATAAACGACTATACCATTCACCGCGAAAATCACACCATTCTTCACGACGGTGTTTCCATATCGCTGACCAGCAAAGAGTTTGAGCTATTGCTGTTTTTCATTGACCATCCCAATCGCGTGTTCTCCCGGGAACAAATTTTGGAACGACTGTGGGACAAAAACTATTACGGCTCGGATCGTGTAGTTGACGATACCGTGCGGCGCATACGCAAGAAAATGCCGAAGCTGTCCATAGAAACAGTCTATGGCTACGGTTACAGGTACAGGTTGGTGAATGGATGAGAGACAAACCGTTTGGACTCCAAATATGGGTAATCATGACCGCTTTTCTCATTTTTATTACGGGGATTATCTCGCTTGTCCTCGTCTCCTATGTCTCGGTCGATGTCCTAATCAATCTCGTGCGGCTTCTCGTCATTCTCTCGATCATCAACATTTGTCTCGCCAAGTTTATCGCGAATAAAATTACCGAGCCGCTGCGCTACCTGGAAAAGAAGGTTCGCAAAATTGCCAACAAGGAGTGGGAAGAACCGATTGACCTCAATCGCGGAGACGAATTTGGCAAACTGGCTTCCTCTATCAACATGATGCAAGAATCGCTCAAGAAGATGGAGATGGAGGAAGAAATTTTTTTGCAAAGTGTTTCCCATGATTTGAAAACACCGATCATGGTCATCCACAGCTATTCCCAGGCGCTTTTGGATCGAGTCTATTTGAACGACTCTTTTGACGAGACGGTTGCGGTCATTATCAAGGAAGCCAAGCACCTCGAAAAAAAGGTGGAAAAACTGCTGTACCTCAACAGTCTCGACTATATCTTAAAAAGAAAAAGCGAATGCAAGCCCACGAACGTCCAAGCCATTGTCCACAATCTCATCGACAGATTTTCGCTGGTGCAAAACCACATCGTCATTCACCCCCAACTGGAACATGTGTACGTCTGGGGAAACGAGGAAGAGCTTACGGTAGCACTGGAGAACATTTTGGAAAACAATATGCGCTTTGCCCAATCTTCTATCTGGATAACCGTAAAACGCGTTTTCGCCCAGGGAAAAGAATGCGTGAAAATCATCCTGGAAAACGACGGTCCTCCAATCGAAGCTGAACAGCTCGATCAGTTGTTCAACCATTTTTACAAAGGCATGAACGGAAAATTCGGCCTTGGCTTGTTCATTACAAAAAAAGTCATCCAGTTCCATCACGGAGAAGTATACGCAGAAAACAGGGGAAAGCGCGTGAGGTTTACGATTTTGCTGCCAATCACGAACCACTGATGCTGCTTCTTTTCGATAAAAAAACAGACAGCCCTCCCCTTGGCTTGACAGGCTTGGGGGAGGGCTGTCTGTTTTGCCTTTTTGCATCGCTTGCAAGTCGTCCGCTTTTGTTTCTGCTATCCGTGAATCGCATGTCCAAGCGCCCCGCGAACGGCCTCGTTCAGCGCCTCTGAAAGCGTCGGATGCGGGGCGATAAAGCTCTCCATGGCATCTGCCGTCATTTCGGTATGCAAAAGAAGTGCCGCCTGCCCGATCAGCTCTGTTGCCAGCGGACCGACCAACGTCACGCCGACGATCTCGTGGTACTCTGGCTCCACCAGCACTTTTACTTTGCCTGATCCTTCCTGCAAAACCAGAGCCTTGCCGTTGGCCGAAAAAGGAAACTCGCCGACGAGCAGCCCCGCGTATCGCTCTCTGGCCTGACGCTCCGTCAATCCGACGGAAGCCACCTCCGGCGATGTATACATGCAACGGGGAACCGCGCGCAGGTTGAGCGTCGCTTCCTCCCCGCATGCGTTGCGAGCAGCAATCTCGCCTTCGTGAAAAGCGACGTGGGCAAGCTGAATCGTTCCGCGTGCATCTCCTGCGGCATAAATATGCGGCTGGCTCGTCTGCAAGCGCTCGTTTACCTCAATTCCGCGCGCCGTCGCCTTTACCCCGGCTCGATCGAGCGCAAGTCCGTCCAGACGCGGCTTTCTTCCAATCGCTACAAGAACGGCATCTGCCTTGAGTTCCTTTACCCCCTCCGGAGTCCGGATGCGCGCCAGCCTGTTCGTGCGATCCAGTGCTTCCACGCTGCTGGCCAAATGCAGCTGTACGCCCTCCTGCTTCAGGCTGCGCTCCAGAAATGCCGCGATGTCAGCGTCTTCTCCCGGCAAAAGCTGCTCCGCCATCTCCACGATGACGACCTGGCTGCCCATTCTGCTGTACACAGAAGCAAATTCGCAGCCGATCACTCCCCCGCCCACGATGAGCAGCACGGGCGGAGCCTTTTCCAACGACAGGCAGTGACTGCTGTGCAAAATCCACTCCCCGTCGAATGGCGCAAAAGGAAGGGCAATTGGCTCCGCTCCGGTCGCTACAATAAATTTCTCTGCCTCTACGCTGCTCGTGCTGTCTGCCGTTTCCACCCGCAAAGAGCGCTCGTTGTGAAACGTCGCGCGTCCGCGCATGACCTGCACCTGGTTGCGCTTCATCAAGTATTGCACGCCGCCAGTCAGCTTTTGAACGATGCCCTGCTTGTAGGCGTGCACCTTCTCCCATTGGACGCGCGTCTGGTTCACAGGGATGTCGATGCCAAAGCGTCCTGCATGCAAGACGTGCTGATACGTGTCCGCACAGGCAAGCAGCGCTTTGGTCGGCATGCAGCCTTCGTTCAGGCAGGTGCCGCCCAGCTCCTTTTGTTCGATCAGCACAACCTGCTTTCCCGCGCGCGCCGCTGTAATCGCCGCCACGTAGCCCGCTGGCCCTCCGCCGATAATCGCAATATCGTACATGCTTTTCCCTCCCTAGACCAGCAGGCTGTGCGGGTCTTCCAGATAAGACCGGACTGTCGCCAAAAACGAAGCAGCCGGGGCACCATCCAGCACCCGATGGTCAAATGTCAGAGAGAGCGGCAATAACGTGCGGCGCTGCAGCTCGTCGCCGACAAATACAGGCGTGTCCTTCGCCGCTCCCACGCCCAGTATCCCGGCTTCCGGCGGATTCAGCACAGGGGTAAAGGTGTCTACGCCATAACTGCCCAGGTTGGTGATCGTAAAAGTAGAGCCTTTCATTTCTTCTGGCGCGAGCTGATTTTGTCTGGCCCTCGCGCTGACGGATTTCAGTTCGCTCGCCAGCTCGGCAAGCGTCTTCTGCTCGGCCCGACGAATAACGGGGACGACCAGACCTTTTTCCAGCGCGACGGCGATTCCGAGATGAACCTCTTCGTACAGCTCGATCCGGTCTTCCACATACGCGCTGTTCATCTGCTTGTGGCGCAAAAGCGACAGAACGACCGCCCTCGCGATCCAATCCGTAACCGACAGCTTGAGCTGATAGCGGCGCTCCATTTCTGGCGAGAGCTTTTCTTTCAGTTGCAAAAGCTCGGTGATGTCCGCCTGCATCGTGATCGTCAGCTGGGCGCTTTGCTGCAAGCTCTGGTACATGCGCTCGGCAATCACTTTGCGCATGCCAGATACTGGAATGCGCTCCGGTTGCTTTTCGCCGGTATTCGCTGCCGCTGCCACGCGATTGCCGCCGCCTGCGACTGGTACAGCGTTCGCTTGCGCTTCTGCTCTTTGTGCCGCCATATCCGGCTGTAGTTGCCCGCCAGCCTGGAGGTAGCGCTCCACGTCTTCCTTGGTGATTCTTCCCTGTGGTCCCGTGCCCGTCAGCTTAGTGTAGTCAATCCCCGCTTCCTCGGCCATCTTGCGCGCGACAGGGGAGATTTTGATCCCATCCCGCGGACGATCCAGTACGGCCGTTGCCGTTGTGGCCGCTGGCGCTCCTGCTGCTGTCCGCTGCTCATCCGAAGCCGCCAGCGCAGCGGCCGACTCGGAAGTCGCTTTTGCCGACGCGGCGACAGAGGCCGTCTCTGCCAGCTCCCCTGGCTGTCCGATCACGCCAAGCACGGTGCCGTAGGGGACGACGCCGCCTTCGGGAACCTCGATTTTCAAAAGTACGCCGTCGGAAGCCGCCTCCACTTCCATTTCAATTTTTTCCGAGCTGATGTCGACGATGCCTTCTCCTTTTTTGACCGCCTCTCCCTCCCGTTTCTTCCAGGCGATCACCGTCCCTTCCACCATTGCCATTCCCAGCTTGGGCATGATGATATTTTCTGCCATTTCTGCTCTCTCCTCTCCTGCCTTGTCTGTGCGCTTGTCTTTTCGCTGCAAAAGCACCCGGCTTCCCCTTGTTGCCGACAGCCGGGTGCTGCCCGGTCGATCAGGAAACGGCTGTAATCGAAGCGTCTCCGATCATTTCCGACACGACCTGAATGACCTTTTGCGGCGATGGCAAATACAGGTCTTCCAGCACAGGCGAAAACGGAACGGGGGTGTGCGGCGCTGTGATTCGCTTGATCGGCGCATCCAGATAGTCAAAGCCTTTATCGGCGACAAGCGCTGCAATATCAGTGGCGACGCTGCAGCGAGGATTCGCCTCGTCAATCACGATCAGCCGATTTGTTTTCGCGACAGAAGCCAATATCGTATCCTCATCCAGCGGCGACAGCGTGCGCGGATCGACCACCTCAACCTCGATCCCTTTTTTTGCCAACTGGTCAGCTGCCGCAAGCGCTGTCTGCACCTGCTTGCCGATGGCAACAATCGTCAGGTCGCTGCCTGTGCGCTTGATGTCCGCTACGCCGAGCGGGATCGTGTAGTAGTCTTCCGGAACTTCTCCTGTGGTGTTGTACAGCGTCTTGTCCTCGAAAAAAATGACCGGATCGTTGTCCTCGATGGAAGCGAGCAGCAAGCCTTTTGCTTCATACGGCGTAGACGGCACGACTACCTTGATGCCAGGAATATGCGTGAACATGGCGTACAAACTCTGCGAGTGCTGCGCTGCCGCCCGGAATCCGGCACCGTGCATCGTGCGAA
This sequence comes from Brevibacillus gelatini, assembly GCF_003710935.1. Taxonomy (GTDB): domain Bacteria; phylum Bacillota; class Bacilli; order Brevibacillales; family Brevibacillaceae; genus Brevibacillus; species Brevibacillus gelatini. The sequence continues at coordinate 15,077 of NZ_RHHS01000021.1, read as the reverse complement.
TCGTGATCGGCACCTGCGCCTTGCCGCCGAACATGTAGCGGAATTTCGCCCCCTGATTCATCACCATGTCCAGGCAGCTGCCGATAAAATCGTTGAACATCAGCTCGGCAATCGGCCGCATCCCTGTTGCCGCAGCCGCCATGGCCGCCCCGATGTAGCCCGCCTCGGTAATCGGCGTATCCAGCACGCGCTCGCGGCCGAACTCCTGCACAAGCCCTTTGGTCACGCCAAGCACGCCGCCCCACGCTTCATCGTCCTGCAAATGGTCTACCTGCGCGCCGCCAGCCACGTCCTCGCCCAGCAAAATCACGTTCTCGTCGGCTCTCATCGCCAGCTTCATCGCTTCGTTTACAGCGGCAGAAAAGCTGATTTTTCTCGTCATGTTCTCCATCCCCCTCTCTTAGTACGACACGTACACGTCAGTCAGCAGCTCTTCGGCGTTCGGATACGGGCTTTCCTCGGCAAAGCGGATGGCCTCCTGAATCGCCGCTTCCACCGACTGCTCGATTTCCGTCAATTCCGCCTCCGCGAGCGTTTGCGATGCGGTCAAATGGTTGCGGAACATCGCAATCGCATCCTTTTCGTTTAGATGCTCCTGCTTGTCGGTCTCTTTTTTGTACTTCTGCGCATCCCCTTCGAAATGCCCGTAGTTGCGGTAAGTCACACATTCAATCAGAGTAGGGCCTTCGCCGCGCCGCGCACGGGCCACTGCTTCCTCTGCCGCCCGGTAAACAGCGAGCACGTCCTTGCCGTCCACTCGCACGCCCGGCATATTGTAACCGCTTGCACGATCAGCGATATGCGTGCAGCTGGAGGCGTATGCAAACGGCGTCGCCTCTGCGTACCCGTTGTTTTCAGCCACAAACACGACAGGCAGCTTCCAGATCGCCGCCAGATTCATGCCCTCGTGGAAGGTTCCCTGGTTGTTGGCGCCATCTCCGAAGAAACATACGCTGACCGCACTGGTCTTTTTCAGCTTGGCTGTCAGCGCCGAGCCGCACGCCAGCGGGAATCCGCCGCCGACGATGCCGTTTGCCCCGAGCATTCCTTTGTCGAGGTCCGCAATGTGCATCGAGCCGCCCTTGCCTTTGCACAGCCCTGTCGCCTTGCCGTAAATCTCCGCCATCATTCCATTCAAGTCGCACTCTTTGGCAATGCAGTGGCCGTGCCCCCGGTGCGTGCTGGTAATACTGTCCTGCTGGTTCAGATGTACGCCCAGCCCAACCGCAATCGCCTCTTCTCCCGCATACAAGTGAACAAAGCCCGGCAGCTTGCCCTGTCCGAACAATACGTGAACTGCGTCCTCGAATTTGCGGATCTCCAGCATCTTGCGGTACATCCATTTCGCCTGTTCACGGGACAGCACCTGTTCTTCCGCCTGGATTACTTTCATCTGATACGCCTCCTTCATCGTGACTTGTCTGGAACAATCGGTTGATTGCCCTTGCCCTTTTCCTAAGTGCAATCCTTGTGCCAGCATGGGTCTGTCCGAAAAGAGCGGCTATTTGCGCCATTTTTCCGACGATTTCCATCTGAACAAGCTGCTCGCAGGTGAGACAATCTGAGACGGTGTACCATTTTGTCTCATTTTTTCTCACTTTCTCACTGGGCCTCGCCTTCCTCTCTTGCCTTCCTCCTCTGCTTTGGACTGGTTCTTCCCCGAAACAAAAAAAGGCCGGCTCATGATGAACCGACCAGATGACGCTGCCTTCCTTTTAACATCTGCAACGCGCTCTCTGCCTCCTGAACAAGCCACGGCGGACAGGCTTCCAGCAGCGAAAAGGAGGCTTCCCCCTCTGTTTGCAGAAGCTCGCGCAGGCGCGTGGCCACCCCTGCTACTCCTCCGGGTACGCCGAGCTCAGACAGGCTTGCCATTCGCTCCGGCTGCACCTCGGGAAACTGCTCCGCCAATGCTCCTTGGGCAGCCGTCTCGTAAAAGGATTGGATGATCTCACCGTACGCACGCCCACAGCCTTCTGCATTGATAAACGCCTGCACAGCGACGGCGCGCGTCAAACGCCGCTGGGCAATCCCGCAAAATTTATAGCCGTCAATCGCCAGGTCGTACGTTCCCGGACAATAGGAGCCTGCAACCTCCCCGCTGCTCATGTGTCCCCCCGCTTCGCCCAATACTGCGCGAATCAGCTCGACCATCTGCGCAAAAAATGGCTCGGGATTCAGGTCGCCCGCTCCCACGGGCATCACCAGCGACAAATTGACCACGCCCGGAGCGAGCGGAACGGCCGCACCTCCCGATTGCCGGACAGCCGTGCGATACCCTTTTGCCTCCAGCTCACGCACTGCTTTTGCCGCCTGTGGCAGCCTGGCGTCGCGCGAGCCGAGCACCACTGCCTTTTCGTGCCGCCAGAGATGAACCAGCGGCGCGATCGTCGCATCTTTCGCACACCGACGTGCGTATGCTTCGTCGATGCCAAACGGGACAAGCACGTCCCCCGTATGCATCCGGGAGGTCGTGTCGAGCAGTTGCAGCGTCGTATGTCGCCATGTTGGTTGCATGCGTGCGTCCCTCCCTGTTGTTTTCGTCGTCAGCGGCTCAGAGCCGATACTTTTTCAGCTTGCGGTAAAAAGTGCTGCGCGGAATGCCCAACAGCTCTGCCGCTACAGATGCGCTGCCGCCGCTCTTTTCCAGCGCCTGGATGATCGTTTGCCGTTCCAGCTGCTCGCGGTAGCGCAAGGAGTCCGGCTCGTAAAAAGCAGGCTTGTTCGCCGCGTGACCTGCGCCAAGCCGCAAATCTGTTCCTGACTGGCCGGAGTGCGTGGAGACGGAAAAATCCTCGATCCAATCAGGCTGGGTCAGCCCAAAAAGAAAACGCTTCCAATCTTCTCTCGGAATCACCCTGAGCCGCTCTACCACGTTGTACAGCTCGCGAATGTTTCCCGGCCAGTCGTAGGCCAAAAGCTCCTTTTGCAAAACGTCTGGCAGCTCCAGCTCGGCGTAGCCGTTTTTGCGGCAATAATGCAAAATGAGCAGCGGAATGTCCTCCTTGCGCGCACGCAGCGGCGGCAGCGAGACGGGCAGCACGTGCAGCCGATAGTACAAATCCTCGCGAAAAGTGCCTTCGCTCACCTGCTGGCGCAAATTGCGGTGCGTAGCCGCGATGACGCGAATATCCAGCGACTGTTCTTCCGTACTGCCAATCGGCGTGACTTTTCGCTCCTGGAGAACGCGCAGCAAGGCTACCTGCATCGCCGCCGGAATTTCTCCGATCTCGTCGAGAAACAGCGTTCCTCCGTTGGCCTGCGCCAGCTTGCCCTTGTACCCGCGGCGGCGCGCTCCAGTGAAGGCACCCTCGACGTAGCCAAACAGCTCGCTTTCCATCAGCTCGCGCGGAATCGCCCCGCAGTTGACCGCGACAAACGGCCCTTCCCGACGCGGGCTGTTGTCGTGAATCGCTTGCGCCACCAGCTCTTTTCCCGTGCCGCTCTCGCCGTAAATCACGACATTGCTGTCCGTTGGCGCGATTCTCTCCAGCTCCCGCAGCACACTGGCAAAAGCGGCACTGGTTCCCTTCTCACCTTTGAACTGAAAGGCGGGACTGCCGCTTAAAAAAATGCGCGGAGCCCGCGTGCTGCCGGGAGCCACTTCGACCAGCCAGCCAATCAAGCCGTTATGGCGAACGGAGAACACCGGAGCTTGTCTGACCTCCATCAGTCCGTATTCGGCCAGCTCGCGCCGCGTCCGGCCCGACCAGCCAGCGATTAGCCTGCGTATGTCCGCACTCGCGTACACTACCCGCTCTTCCTTGTTGTAGACGACGAGCTGCCGTTCCGGTTCATCGGCCAAAAGCACGGAGCGCTGCAGCAATTCCAGCTCGTCCTGCTGCCGCTGCTTCATCCACGCCTGCTCGATGGAGTACGCCAATGTCATGACAATCGCCATCGCCTGGGGATGGCTCCGCTCAAGCGGGCTGGATACGTCTATGACCCCGAGCAGGCCGCCTGCTTCGTCGCGAATCGGCGCAGCAAAGCAGCTCCAATGATGCGAGGCAACAGAATAATGCTCCGTCCCGTTGACCATGATCGCCTCTTTTGCCATGAGCGCGGTCCCGATTGCGTTCGTCCCTACCTCTTCTTCCGTCCAGCGCACGCCCTCGACGAAGTTGATCTCGTTTGCAGCCAAAAGCGCCCGTTTTTCGCCGCGCATGCTTAGCACGTAGCCTTCGGGATCAATGACGAGCGCGATCATTCCCACGTCGTGGATAAAGGGCGACAGCCGATCAATCTGCGGCAAGGCAAGCTCCAGCAAATGTCGGCTGCTCTCCTTCTGTCTTTTCAATGCGTCTCCTGACAACACAACCTGTCCCGTTCCTGCATACGGATTCACCTGATTTCTTTTGCACCGATGCCACGACTCTGTAATTCGTTTGTTGATTCGTGCTGAGTCAATTACACCTTCTTGAACAAAACGTTTCCACACCCGCAACGAAACGCTTTCCTCGAACATGCATCAACCACCCTCCGCTTTACGAATCAATCCTTTCCTCAAGATTATCCCGAATGTTCAGAAGTTTCAAGCTTTGTCTGTTTTTGACTTTGTGTGCAAGACGGACGGCTGCTCGCCAAAATCATTGTCTGCACTTGACACGAACATCAAAAAGAGACGATGGCCCTGCCCTATCAGCAGCCATCGTCTCTCTTTTCCTTTTTCCGCATCCTCATGCGCCAACTACCAAAAGCGTCCATGTGTCACGGACTTGTCGTCGTGCTGTTTGTGTGCAAATTCCAGGCGTTCTTGAGCAACTCGATCAGCTTCTCTTGTCTTTTCTGTAAAATTTCAGGCGTCCACTCTTTCTCCTGAATCACTTGTGTCGTAAGCGCAAACGAGCTGATTCCGTTGCTCGTTTGAAAATAAGAAGCTTTCTTCTTTTGAAAATCGTAGTTTTTGGCCTGGGCATTTTTGGCCCGTGTCAGCAACACGAGATTCCCCAGTTTATGAACATACTCGGCAGGGTTGGGAAAATGCTGCAGCCAGTCGCTGTTCGGTTTGGGCGTTTGCGGCAAGACGTGCTCGACGGTAATAACCGAATAGTCGTAGTAAGGCTGTCCCGTCGTCAAAAGCGAGTCGAGGCGCAAGAGCAAATACCGCTTCGCTGTATCCTTGAGATCCGTATACACATCTCCATTCAGCATACGAATGACTTCCTTCTTGTCCTCTTCCGTCACCTCAAGGGCCGACTCGTCCGAAAACATGTCGACGCCTTTATCCATCTCTCTTAAAATTTGCGAGTAACGGGACATGCGCCAGTTGAAATTTTTTCTGAGAATCATGCTCGTGCCAGCGAGCACCTCCAGACGATTGAGAAAAGCCTCTACCTTTTGATTGTGATGACGCATGTAATACATGGCAGGCGGAATCCAGTCGCTGTTGTCGATGCGGTTTAACAAGCTCAAAATCTTCATGAGCTGTGGCTGCTGGCTGAAAAATGAATTGTAGTTTACCAGCTGTAAATAAATCTCTCCATACGGGATCAAGTATTCATCAATAAACTTGCTCCCGCTGATCGTGGAGAAAATCTCGTTGTACTCGTCCTTGTAATTCGCGCTGCCTTTTCGCTTCTGGATAATCATCCGCATGTGATCGAACAGCTTGTTAAAGCGATCCCTGCCGAGAGAAACCTCGACATCCTCCCACTTGCTGGTGTACTGATCCTGCTGGTCTTTGGGTATATCGCCAATGACCTGTGCCTTGAAAATATCACTCGTCATCAGATCCAGCCCGCGATCATTCAGCACGGTAAAAATGCGGAACGCCGAATCAAAATTGGGAGTCGACACCACGACAATGTAGCAAAGCGTTGCGATCACGCCAGGCAGCGTCTTGACCGTCTGCGGCTCCAAATCGTTCAACCGCTCCAAAAAGTACAAGGCGTTATCCCGAATCGCTTTTTGACTATCGGTTTTCACCGTCGTGTCCGCATTCAGCTTTTGCGTAGCGCCCCGCTCCTGAATGTTCACTCTGAAAAAGTCGCTGTCCCGATTGCGCAGACAGAGACGGTATGTATCGGCGATGTTCCGGATTTTGCTGCCTCTTTGCACGATCATGCTATCAATCTCGCTCGCGTAGTCATCTCCCAAGTAATCGCGCAATACCGCAAGCAAAATCGTCAATGTCGTAAGCCGCTGCTGGCCGTCCAGCACTTCGGCCTGAGGGCCGTCTTTTTTAACCAGTACAATGCTGCCGAGAAAATAAGGCTCCTCTACATCGCCAATATTTTTTTCCGTAATCCTGTGATGCTCGATAAAGTCGAGCAAATCATCCAGCAGCTCCCCGGCCTCGTTGGTTGTCCATGAGTACGGACGCTGAACGGAAGGAATCGTAAACAGGTAATCATCGGAAAAGACTTTTTTGCAAAGGAGTCTCCTGCGCAAATAACGTCGTCTTCAAAATGCTGCCTCCCCGAACGCTTGATAATAGGTCATCCAACTACAGAAATAGGTATTTATGCTCATCTAGGAATATACCCTACCTTCCAGTTCTTTGAAACCGTTAATTCATCCCATTCCGGAAAAAGCGTTCATTCGCCTGAGCATTCTGTCTTGTCCCATCCAAAGTGAAAAAGGCGGAGCATCTGCCTGCTTCCGCCTCATCCAACTTGCCTTTCTGCTGTCACGCGGAACTTCCCCGGACAGAGCAGACTATGCTTCTGACGACTGGCTCACTCCGCCGCTTCCCACTTCGCTACCTCTTCGCGCACGCGCGGCGCCACCTCGGTGCCCAAGAGCCGAATGGCCTGCATGACCTGATCGTGCGGCATCGTTCCTACAGGGACGTGCAGCATGAAGCGGGTAATCCCGACCTGTTTGCGCAGGTGAACGATCTTCGCCGCTACCGTTTCCGGGTCGCCGACATACAGAGCGCCTTCAAAGCTTCTGGCCGCATCAAAGCTTGCGCGGTCGTAATGCCCCCAGCCGCGCTCCCGTCCCAGGACGTTCATGACATACTGGGTAGACGGGAAAAACTTGTCGGCTGCCGTCTCCGTATCCCAATCAATGAAACCGTGCGAGTGGGAAGCCACCTTCAGCTTGCGGGGATCGTGACCGCCTTGGATCGCCGCGCGCTTGTACAATTCGACCAGCGGCGCAAACTGCACCGGACGGCCGCCAATAATGGCGAGAACGAGCGGAAGCCCCAGCAGTCCGGCGCGAATAACCGATTGTGTGTTGCCGCCGCTGCCAATCCAGACAGGCAGCGGGTCCTGGACAGGCCGAGGATAAATCCCGAGATTATGGATGGCAGGCCGATGCTTGCCGCTCCAGGTCACTTTTTCCGACGCGCAGATTTTCAGCAGCAATTCCAGCTTTTCTTCGAACAGTTCATCGTAATCGTTCAAATCATAGCCGAACAGCGGAAACGACTCGATAAAAGACCCTCTCCCGGCCATGATTTCCGCCCGTCCGTTCGAGAGCGCATCGAGCGTTGCAAAATCCTGAAAGACACGCACCGGATCGTCCGAGGACAGCACGGTAACGGCACTCGTCAATCGGATCCGCCTGGTCTGCGGCGCAGCCGCTGCCAGCACCATCGCAGGAGAAGATGCCGCGAAGTCTTTCCGGTGATGCTCGCCAACGCCAAACACATCAAGTCCTACCTGGTCCGCCAACACAATTTCCTCGACCACTTCGCGCAAACGCTGCGCATGGCTGATGACCTCGCCGGTTTGTGGGTCCGGCGTCGTTTCTACAAAGGTGCTTACCCCGATTTCCACGCAAAAAGCCTCCTCACTGTTTCGCATCATTATTTTTATTTTAAGATTCTCGAAATTAAATTTCAAGCCTGCAAGTGTTCTGCCCCATTTTTTCCGCACAAAAATAAAACGATAGGGACACCGTCGCCAATGTCCCTATCGTTGATGCATGTAAATGATTATTTTCGCTTGCCTTCCCCAGCCTGTTCATCAAGCGGAGCCGCCTTGCCAATGCCAAAAGCGTAAAAGGTGATCGTCATGATGCCCAGGAACACAATACCCGCAATCAGCGAGACGCGTGTTTCATCGTTGATCCACATACCGACCAGTACCATCAGCAAAAAGGCAATCGTGATGTAGTTGGTCAGTGGAGCCAGCGGCATCTTGAACGGATGATTGCTAAGCTCTGCCGCTCTTTGTTTGCGGAAGCGGATTTGGCTGATAAGAATGACAAACCACGGAACCATTCCTGGCAGCACGCTTGCGCTGTACACATATACAAACAGATTTTCCGGCGCGATATAGCTCAAAATAACGCCGACACCCAAACCGATCAGCACGCCAATCGTACCCAAAAGCGGCACACCGTTATGGGACAGTTTGGTGAAAATTTTCGGAGCTTGTCCGTTAACACCCAGCGTATACAGCATGCGTCCCGCACTGTAAATACCGCTGTTGCAGCCGGACATCGCTGCCGTGATAACGACAAAGTTGATGAATCCTGCTGCCGCTGTAATCCCGATTTTCGCGAACGTTGCCACGAACGGGCTGCCAATTGTCTGCAATTGATCCCAAGGGTAAACGGTTACAATTACAAAAATGGCACCGATGTAGAAAATGAGAATACGCCAAATGATGCTTTGAATGGCACTCGTCAATGTTTTCTTCGGATCTTTTGCCTCACCAGCCGTAATCCCGATCAATTCAACACCTTGATAAGCCCCGATTACCAATGACAAAGCGAAGAAAAAGCCTGTCCAGCCTCCAGCAAAAAAGCCGCCATGTTCCCACAGATTCGACAACCCGATGGCATTGCCGCCGTTGCCAAAACCGAAGAAAATCAGGCCAATTCCGGCAACAATCATCAAGACGATCGTCACAATTTTAATCATGGCAAACCAAAACTCAAATTCACCAAACGACTTCACAGAGAACAAGTTCGCTGCCCCGAGAATCAGCATGGCAATAATCCCTGGAATCCATGCTGGCAAATCCGGGAACCAGTATTTCATGTACGCCCCGACAGCGATAATCTCCGACATCCCCACGACGACCCACTGGAACCAGTTGCTCCAGGCCGTCAAGTAACCAGCCAATGGATGAATGTACTTGTAGCCAAACGTCGCGAACGACCCGGTGCTCGGCTCAACATACAGCATTTCCCCCATGGCGCGCATGATAAAAAATATAAAGATTCCTACTATTGCATAAGCAAGCATGACGGATGGACCTGTCCATTGAATGGTGCTTGCCGAGCCCATAAAGAGTCCTACGCCAATTGTGCCGCCCAAAGCGATCATTTGAATGTGACGCGTTTCCAGACCCCTGTTTAATTCTTTCTTTTCCACTTCGGTTCTTCTTCCTCTCTGCTATCACTAGCTGTAATTTAGGAAAGCTATGAACACTACCTAATCTACACATCATGAGCAGGCGATCAGTTTTTCTTGATAAAAAAACGTTCCGCTACATCCTGTAGTGCTTCTAATAAAGCATTCCCAATAGTTGGTAAGATTATTCTCTCCCCCTTTTAGCGCTTTACTCCAGAAACACTTGTTTATTGTAATATGTTTTTCTGATAATAACAATTGTATTCACAAGAAAAACTGTTGGTAAATCAATATATTCAGATTATATTAAATTAAAAAATATATGACAGATAAAATATATTTCTCGTATCCTGCCATTCCACCCTCGCCATGCCCGCAAAGAGCACGACCGAAATCCGGCCAGGTATGGGAAAAACAAACGGCCTTCCCCCTACAGATCGCAGGGAAAAGACCGCTTCGCTCTTATATGGATTACTGGCTGGCTACCGGGCGACAGCCACTTTTTTGTCGAGTCCCAGCGCCTTTGCTGTGTAGGAGTGAATTTCATGCAACAGCTCTGGGTTGTCCATCAATGACACGCCATAAGAAGGAATCATTTCTTTGATTTTCGCTTCCCACTCGTTCATATGCTGCGGGAAGCATTTTTTAATGACCTCAAGCATGACGGACACGGCAGTGGAAGCTCCCGGAGAAGCACCCAACAGCGCCGCAATCGAGCCGTCCGCCGACGTAATGACTTCTGTACCAAACTGCAGTGTTCCTTTTCCGCCTGCCTCGGTGTCCTTGATAACCTGCACGCGCTGTCCGGCCACGACCAAATCCCAGTCCTCGCTCTTCGCGTTCGGGATAAACTCGCGCAGCTCTGCCATACGCTGCTCTTTGGACAGCATGACTTGCTGAATCAGGTACTTTGTAAGCGCCATCTCTTTTGCGCCTGCTGCCAACATCGTCAGCACGTTGTTCGGTTTGACCGAAGTAATCAAATCGAACATGGAGCCGGTTTTCAAAAACTTCGGCGAGAACCCGGCAAAAGGTCCAAACAGCAACGATTTCTTGCCATCGATATAACGTGTGTCCAAGTGCGGCACAGACATCGGCGGAGCGCCAACCTTGGCTTTTCCGTATACTTTTGCATGATGCTTCGCCACAATTTCCGGGTTTTTACAAACCATGAAGATACCGCTTACCGGGAATCCGCCAATGCGCTTCCCTTCCGGAATGCCGGATTTTTGCAGCAAATGCAGACTTCCGCCACCGCCACCGATAAAGACAAACTTCGCCTTGTGGCGTTGCACGATGCCGTTTTTCAGGTTTTTCACTTTCAATTCCCACGAGCCGTCGCTGGCACGTTTAATATCTTCAACGCTATGCTCATAATTTACTTCAACGTTTTGCGCCTTCAGGTGGTCAAACAACATCCGCGTCAAAGCCCCGAAGTTGACGTCTGTTCCTGTGTCGATCTTCGTGGCTGCGATTGGCTCATTCGAAGTACGGCCTTCCATCACGAGCGGAATCCATTCCTTCAGTTTTTCCGGGTCATCGGAAAACTCCATGCCTTGGAACAGCGGATTTTGGGACATCGCTTCGAAACGCTTCTTCAAAAACGCTACGTTTTTCTCGCCTTGCACCATGCTCATGTGCGGCAATGGCATAATGAAGTCTTGCGGATTGCGAATCAGCTTGCTGTTTACGAGATGAGCCCAAAACTGCATGGAAACCTGGAACTGCTCGTTGATCTTGATCGCCTTGCTAATGTCGATCGATCCGTCTTTCTTTTCACTTGTGTAGTTCAGCTCACAAAGTGCGGCATGTCCGGTTCCGGCATTGTTCCATTCGTTGGAGCTTTCCTCTCCTGCTTTGGAGAGCTTTTCAAACACTGTAATTTTCCAGTCTGGTACTAATTCTTTCAGCAGTGAACCTAGAGTCGCACTCATGATGCCGGCACCAATTAAGATAACGTCTGTTTGCATTTGTCTGTTACTCATTTTTACCGTCCTAACTCGCTCGTATTTGGAGAAAAGATGCAGGCGGCTCCTGATCTGGCCCCGTTGCAAGTCAGGGTGCTACCTAGTACACACCTTTTCTGGAATAATTACAACCTGTTATATAGTGTATCACTTTTGTCTTTAGAATAAAATATTTGCTATATATTGATAGTTATATGCTATTAAAGATACAGTAAATTTTAGTAATGGCATACTTTTTGTAGGGAGAGCTAAAAAACATCGCAAAAAACCTTGTAATTACGCAAAAACCAATGCCTTTACCCGGTTTGGCGTACCGACGTTGCTTTGGTTTTTGGCGGGTTTTTTGCGAGGTTTATTCCATTTTTTAACATAAATTACAATATAGAAAAATTCGCTTTTTGGGCGTTATGGGTGGGTTTGCCTTGGGAAATGGAATTGGGTTGCCTGTTTCGGCTGCACGATTTGGTTCCTTATTTATTCGCTATTTATTCTTTCTTCATTCGCTATTGCAAGCCTTTATTGCGAAACAACTCAAAAGAACATCATAGACCTATGATATACTGGTAGCAACGAATATGTAGCACGAGGGAAGTGATCCATTTGAAAGTCGGCAGAAACGATCCCTGCCCATGCGGAAGCGGGAAAAAGTACAAAAAATGTTGTCTACCTCAAGACGAACTCAGAAGTTATTCACTATCAGCGCCTCAAGATTCCAAAGCCCTTCTTTTTTTATTCATGGAAGAGGAATTTGATTGGGATCATGAGCAATATGAGCTGATAGCCCGAAACATCGTCCATTCCATGTATCCCCAGTATGAACCCAGTGTTATTGCTTTCGCCATTCAACTTTGGAATCTGTTCGCAAACAATATTCGTCCCATTGTAAAGAAAACTGGTGCCATGGAAGCTGCCGTTGAATACTGTGTTGCCCAAATACTGGACCTTCCTGTGACACAATCTGCGTTATCGGAAAAATACGGTGTCTCGGTAGCAACGATCTCCAAACGTGCGCAGGAAATTTTCAATGAGGAATGGTTGTTCGATACCATTTTTCAAGAAAACAACAGCCAGCAAGCACATACCCATACACCTCTTCTTTCTGCAGAAAGGGCTATGTACGAGATTACAAACATGGTTAAGGGAAAAGAGTTTGAATCAACGGAACAACTGCATGAGTTTATCAACGCTCATCTCTCTGGCCAGGCTCGTCAGACTAAAAACGCATCCCTCGATCCAAAAGAGATGGCACAAAATCTCCTCTATGATGCGTGGGAAGAACCTTCTGCTTCAAAACGAGTGGAACTGGCCATACAAGCGATTCAACTCTATCCAGACAGTCCGGATGCCTATAACATCCTCGCTGAATCAAGTGGTGATCTGGAGGAGGCTATTCAATTTTACAAACAAGGAAAAGAAGCCGGGGAGCGAGAGCTTGGCTTGAGAAGTTTTCATGAAGATCGCGGCCATTTTTGGGGACTGATTCACACCCGCCCGTATATGCGTTCAAAGGAAGGCTACGCCAATTGCCTTTTGGTGGCAGGACAATTAGAGCTAGCTGAAAAAGAATTTGCAGAAATGCTCGATCTTAACCCTAACGATAACCAAGGAGTCCGCTACTCTTTGCTGTCCATCTACATTGAGTTGAACAAGTTTGAAAAAGCATCGCGACTATTAGAAACCTATGAAGAAAACAGTGCTTACATGAATTACAGTCGTCTGCTGCTTGCGTACAAGAAAAATGGGCTTTCTGCAAAACTGGATCATTTACTGGATAAGGCCGTTCAGCAGAATCCCCACGTCATTGATTTTCTCTTGGGTCGAAAAAAATTGCCTGGCCAGGCGCCAGATTATTATGGTCATGGCGATACAAACGAAGCCATTATGTATGTTGATGCCAACTACCATCTTTGGCGGCGCGAGGGGAAATTGCTTCAGTGGTTGAAGAAGCATACGGCGGTTGGCAGGAGATGATGACCTGCTTAACTCAGTTCCCATCATTTTACTTTGGAAAATGAATAGGGCAGCTTCGATAGCTGTCCTTGTTTTTCACCAATCTCCTTGCTTGGGGGAGATCGAGCAAGCAGCAAAAAACAGCCCTTGTAACGGACCTTCATCCGTTACAAGGGCTGTCTTGCACCACTCTTTACGCAAGAGGACTAGTCTAGCCTCTTCATCGTTTGGTATAAATGTCGTAACTGAAACAATAAGCTTTCTTTATCCTCCCGAGTCCAATCTGCCAAAGCTTCTTGCATCATGCGCTCACGGGTGTGATTGATCTTTGCAATGATTTCCTCCCCGTGTTTCGTCAATTCAGACACGCGTATGCGCGAATCTGAACTTGATGGATATGTTCGAACCAACCCGGCATTCTCTAACTTATCAATTTGCCGACTGACACTCGAATAACTTTTCCCCATCATGGCAGCCAACTCACCAACACTCGTTGATGGGAGATGCGCGATCCCAACCAAGACGCGGAAGGCAGCCGCTTCCAAATTCACACCTGCCTTGGCAATCATTTTCAAATCACGGTCTGGCCGATTGAGAAGGGAAACCAAGTCAATTAGCGCTCTGAAAATTTCATGTTCCATGCATTTATTATACCTTAATCACCGGGCGCGGCGTCAATGGAGCGTTCCACGCAGCTTCGATAGCCTCCAAAGCAAACTCCGTTGTGGAAATGGCTAGTTGACCATTGGCGGCCATCTCAAAAACCCCTTTCACCGCGGATAACATATCTGCTTTTGAAACACTCTTCCCCCCGCTGCCTACCAGTTCAATGGTTGATGCCCGGAGAATGGATGAAGGCAATGGAATGCTTTCTTGGCCAGCTGCAGTCCCAATGCTCACAAAGCGGGTTGCACGATCCGTATTTATTTTAGCAAGAGCGGACATGATGGCGATTGCGCTATCGCCCCAAAGATAATCCAATACAACATCAACGCCTTCAGCAAACACTGGCATTAGGGCATGTTCAAAGCTGGTCTGTCCGTTCTCTGCCGTCATATCAAATGAAATTGCTTTATCGGCTTCAAGCGCTTGTAATTTCGATTCGTTGCGCCCGGTGACAATAATTTTCTTGGCTCCCAGACCCTTAGCGATCTGAACCGCCAAACTCCCCGATGCTCCAGTGGCCCCATTAATCAAAACAGTTTGGCCGGGCTTGAAGCCCGCTTTAAATACCAACGCCGCCCATGAAGACATCGCCGGGTTCGCTATCGCGGCCGCGGTTACGTCATCAATGCCGTCTGGCAAAGGGACAAGCAGCTTTTCACTCACCATAGTTTGTTCAGCCAAGCTGCCATAAGGCCAAGCAGGCAGCGCAAAGTAAACACGAGTCCCATCTTCCAAAGTTCCAACACCATCCATGCCGGCCACCATTGGAAAGTTGCCTTCAGATGAGTAATGCATACCAAGTGAACGGAACTTACTCACTCGACTCAAGGCTGTCGCCGAAACGTTAACGATAACGTGCCCCTCTGTCACAACAGGGGGATCAAATTGGCCCAGTACAGGGGGGGTTCCCTTTTCCTTCACAATAGCTGCCATCATCGTAATTGTTCCCTTCTTTCACTCAAAATATGTGCGTTTTGCACATAATTGAGTATAACATGATATATGTGCGAAATGCACATATTTTTTCCTGTTTGGTTTGAAGACAGCTCTTGGTATATTGGAAAAACTTCGCCCTGCTTGTGATACGGCTCTCTCCGCGCTGTTTGTAACGGCAAGTTTTAGGGACTGTCCAGAAATCTCCAATCAGTTAAAATCCACAAAATGGGAATATTGATTATCAAGGTTTTTGAAATGCAAAGGGGGCATCTCTAAGTCGCAAAGTCGACTTTTTATACGAAAAT
>NZ_RHHS01000020.1 GCF_003710935.1 Brevibacillus gelatini | reverse complement strand
AATTTAGTTTAGCAGTTACACATTGAAACATTATTGGAAAAATAAGGTGGTCAACATGATGAGAGACACATTGAAAGGTGTTGGTTGGTTTCTTGTCGCGTTAGTGACTTGTCCTTGTCATTTGGTTTTGATTCTTCCGTTACTGGCAGGTACAGCTTTGGGAGCCTATTTCATGGCTTATAAAACAGTAGCCATCATTGCTTTCATGTTGCTGTTTGCCTTTTCCCTGTATATGGGATGGAAACGAATGACTCAAGATCATTCGTCTGTGGATTGCTGTACTCCTAAACAGAGGGGTGAAGGCGAATGAAAGAAAAATGGAGCAGCCTAGTGTCCGTAGTGACTGCTTTTATCACTGCGGGTTGTTGCTTGGGACCGCTCATTTTGATCCCTCTCGGTCTATCCGGGTTTGCTGGAACGCTTGCCATTTTTGCGACAAAGTATCAAGGGATCCTGGTAGCGGTCACTCTGGGATTTCTCGCGTTTTCGTTTTACTTGGTCTATGGTCGTGGTTGCCGTAAAAGGAGTACCGTGATCACGCTATGGGTCTCCACCTTTTTTGTAATTTCTATGTTAACTTACACAGCAATTGTAAAAGATTGGTTTTAACTGATAATAGGAGGACCAACAATGATAAAAAAAGGCTCTCTCTTTTTTCTAGCTGTGCTGATTGGAATACTGGTTGTGTCCGGATGTTCTGCAACCCCATCTGCTTCAGGAAATTCTCAATCGACGCAAGTCACGAACAAAGGAAACCTAACTAAGACCACCTTGAAAGTCAACGAGTTGACCTGCGGAAGTTGTACGTTTACGATCCAAAGCGCCTTGGAAAGATTAAAAGGGGTGCAAAGTGTAAAATGGGGTGCGATCAATGGAACTGAAGGAACTGTGATTGTTATTTACGACAAAAATGTAGCTGATAAAGAAGAACTGAAGAAAACTGTTTTAGACTTGGGATACGGAGTCGAAAAAATCGAGTAAATAACTGTAAGGGAATTCAACTATTAGGAACGGGCAAACTTTTTTAATAAGTAATAAGCTCAACGAATGATGAGGAAAGAAGGAAAAACGAATGGCCAAAACAACAGTTCACATTCGTATACCGGTTCAGGGAATGACATGTACGGGTTGTGAAGAACATGTGATAAAAGCAATCAAAAAAGCTGGTGCCAAACATGTAACAGCCGATTTTAGAAAAGGAGAAGCGACTTTTCAAATCGATCTACAAAATGAAATTGAAAATGTGAAACAAGCGATTGCCAAAATCGGATACAAGCCGGGTGATCCGGAAATAGCTTACGTCGATACTCCTGAATCGACTAAAGAGGGAGATTATGATTTACTGATTATCGGATCAGGTGGTGCCGCGTTTTCCGCAGCTATTGAAGCTTCTAAACATGGAGTGAAGATTGCCATGGTCGAACGGGGCACGATCGGCGGTACTTGTGTCAATATTGGCTGTGTTCCTTCAAAAACCCTCTTGCGTGCTGGTGAAATCAATCACTTGGCTCATCAGAATCCGTTTGCAGGTCTTCAAACATCGGCAGGCCCTGTTAACTTAGGACAATTAATTGAACAGAAAAATGAACTGGTTTCCAAGTTGCGGGAACAAAAGTATGTGGACTTAATCGATGAGTATGGATTTGAGTTAATCCAAGGAGAAGCCCGGTTTGTAGATGAGAAAACGGTTGATGTAAATGGACGAAAAATTACAGCCAAGCGTTTTATAATATCTACAGGCGCTTCACCTTCTGTTCCCAATATTCCAGGTTTAAAAGAAGTCCATTACCTGACCAGTACGACGGTACTCGAATTAAAAGAAGTACCGAAACGCTTAGCAGTGATCGGATCAGGTTATATCGCTCTCGAACTCGGTCAATTCTTCCGCCACTTAGGAGCGGAAGTAACTTTAATGCAGAGAAGTTCCCGGATTTTAAAAACATATGAACCAGAAGTATCCGAAGCGGTTACTCGAATGTTAGCTGAGCAAGGAATCCGCTTGATTACCGGTGCTACCTTTGAACGCGTTGAAGAAAATAACGGCATAAAGTCTGTTCATCTTATTGTGAATGGCGAGAAACAAGCCGTCGAAGCGGAAGAAATCCTGGTAGCAACTGGGAGAACTCCGAATACCCAAGCATTGAACTTAGAAGCAGCGGGTGTTCAGCTTGGGTCCCGTGGAGAAATTGTGGTCGATGAATATCTGCGAACCAGCAATTCCAGAATCTATGCCGCCGGAGATGTAACTTTAGGACCCCAATTTGTGTACGTGGCCGCCTATGAGGGTGCCATTGCCGCAAGTAATGCATTAGGTGTATCTAGGCGGAAGGTTGACCTTCGAGTAGTCCCTGGTGTCACGTTTACAAATCCCTCTATTGCCACTGTTGGTTTAACAGAGGAAGAGGCGAAAGCCAAAGGGTTTGAAGTGAAAACATCGGTGTTACCGTTGGATGCGGTTCCACGGGCTCTGGTTAATTATGAGACAACGGGTGTATTCAAATTGGTGGCGGACGCCAAAACGCAAAAAGTACTGGGAGTCCATATTGTAGCGGAGAACGCGGGAGAAGTGATTTACGCAGCCACCTTAGCAATTAAATTTGGTTTAACGATCGAGGACTTACGGGAAACTCTTGCGCCTTATTTAACGGTGGCAGAAGGGCTGAAATTAGCCGCTTTGACCTTTGATAAAGACGTGTCCAAGCTTTCCTGTTGTGCCGGTTAAAAGACAAAGGAGGAAGATACAATTATGAAAAGTGACATTCAGCAACTAGCGAACCAGCTTAACAAACAGTTTGATCAAGGAGAGGCAAGTTCTATGAAGTGGCTTTTTCAGCCTTTATTAGAATTGTTGGCAAAGGGGGAACCTGTCAGCGTTGAAGACATTGTAGAGACAACTGGAAAGTCCGTCGAAGAGGTGGAGAATATTCTTTCGGAATTACCCAGTGTGGAACGTGATGAACAAGGTCGGGTAGTCGGTTATGGTCTTACCTTAATCCCTACCCCTCATCGTATTGAAGTAGATGGGAAGCCATTATATGCGTGGTGTGCTCTTGATACTCTTATGTTCCCGGAACTCATCGGGCGTACCGTTCACATCGAATCACCCTGCCATAGAACTGGAGAGATTGTAAAATTGACGGTGGAACCGGATCGGGTTGTGAGCGTGGAACCGTCGACGGCCGTTGTTTCAATCGTAACACCGGAACAGATGGCTTCCGTCAGGACGTCCTTTTGTAACGAAGTCCACTTCTTCAGCTCGGAAACTGCAGCTAAGGATTGGCTTGACAAACATCCGGAAGGAAAAGTAGTACCGGTTGAAGATGCCTTCAAACTTGGCCGTCTTTTAGGAGTACGTTACAAGGAATCCGGAAATGGTTCCTGCTGTGGTCTATAATTTTGGGTAACCTCATTTCTAATCTAATAATGTTATGGGGGCAGAGGAGGAGCACGTGGTTGATGAATATCTGCGAACGAGATTCCGAATCTATGCCGCAGGAGATGTAACCTTAGGACCCCAATTTGTGTACGTGGCCGCCTATGAGGGCGCCATTGCCGCAAGTAATGCATTAGGTGTATCTAGGCGGAAGGTTGACCCTCGAGTAGTCCCAAGTGTCACGTTTACGAATCCCTCTATTGCCACTGTTGGTTTAACAGAGGAAGAGGCGAAAGCCAAAGGGTTTGAAGTGAAAACATCGGTGTTACCGTTAGATGCAGTTCCACGGGCTCTGGTTAATTATGAGACAACGGGTGTATTCAAATTGGTGGCGGACGCCAAAACGCAAAAAGTACTGGGAGTCCATATTGTAGCGGAGAACGCGGGAGAAGTGATTTACGCAGCCACCTTAGCAGTTAAATTTGGTTTAACGATCGAGGACTTACGGGAAACTCTTGCTCCTTATTTAAGAGTCTATAAACTATTTTGTGTAAACTCCTAACCTTCAAAATAGGGTACAATGAATTCAAAGAAAGGTTGGGAGAGCCCATGAGCCTGATGTCCAAAGAGCAACTCAAGCAGTGGATCAAGGAAAAGAACATGCAATCGGTGGAAGACATCCAGTCGGCCTTGAAGGAGTTGTTTGCCGAGACCCTTCAGGAAATGCTGGAAGCCGAACTGGAGACGTCACTTGGCTACGCCAAGCACGACACGAAAAATAAGAAAACCACCAACAGCCGGAACGGCTACAGCAAGAAAAAGGTGCGTTCCGAGTACGGCGATGTGGACATTCAGGTTCCGCGTGATCGGGCCGGTGAGTTTGAGCCGACCATCGTCAAAAAGAACCAAACGAACGTGACGGGTATCGAAGACCAAATCATTGCCATGTATGCCAAGGGTGTTTCTACCCGCGACATTCAGGATCACCTGCAGCAGCTCTACGGCATCGAGGTTTCTCCTACCCTCATCTCCAACGTGACCAACAAGATCGTCCCGCTGATCAAAGAATGGCAAAACCGTCCCTTACAGGCGGTATACGCGGTGGTGTTCCTGGATGCGATTCACTTCAAGGTGAAACAAGACGGTGCCATCATCAACAAAGCCGCCTACATGGCCATTGGCATTGACTTGGAAGGCCACAAAGATGTGCTTGGCAACTGGATAGGGGGAAACGAATCGGTAAAGGTTTAGTTTAAACGAAAAAAGAACCGGGGAGTGCATTTATGGACAATTTTGACGGCTTCTCCAAAGCCCGGGGAAATTAATAAAAACGGGACCTTTACACCTATAGGTTATGTCCAAACCTCGTACATATACAAAAGGGCAGGAACAATTGTTTCTGCCCTTTTTCTTGTTATTCCGGCATATTGTTTGCTGTAGGGTCAACAGTAAAGTCAGGCTTAAATCCATCGTACTTCACTTCCGTTACCATCCCTTGGGAAGCGTGGCCCAAATCATGGCAGTGGAACATCCAGTTCCCCGGATTGTCAGCCTTGAAAGCAACGACGTATTCTTCACCTGGCAAGATGTTCAGTGTGTCCTTCACCAGTGGAGATCCCGAAACAGGTTTACCATTCTTACTCAATACCTGGAAGAAGTGGCCATGCAAATGCATCGGGTGAATGTCTTTTGGAGACTTGTTTACCAACTTTACTTTTACCAGGTCGCCTTCTTTCACGTTTAGGGGATCAGTATTCGGGAAAGTCTTACCATTGATCGTAAAAGCCATCTTGCCGTTACTCATATCCGTACCCAAGTCCATTGTATATTGGATGTCATACTTGTCTTCCAGAGAGAAATTGCTTTTTGCTGCTTCCCCGTATTTGGTGATATCAACCAAAGGCATATCGCCCGAATCTGTTTTCGGAGAAACATTTTCATATCCTTCATAGACGATGGGAACGGCCAAAGATTTTGCTCCAGGATTGGAGCTGTGTTCGTCCAATAGCCATTTGCCCGGATTATTTGCGACAAATTCGATATCATATCGCTCGCCGGGGGCGATGTTGAGTAATTGTCCATTTATCTTGGGCGGGTTGTTAATCGGCTGTCCATCCGTCGAGACGATTTTAAAGTCATGTCTCGGCAAATGCAGTTTATGGGAGAGGTAACCTGCGTTGATTAGACGGATCCTTACTTTTTCTCCCTCTTTTACTTTCAAGGGTTGGATAGCCGACCCTGTCTTCCCGTTTACAGAGAAGATGGTGTACATCAGCGGCATCATTTCGGCATCGCTCATATTTCTCATGTCCATACCAGAGCTGTTTGTGCTGCTTCCGTGGTTCATATTGCTCATGTCCATGCTGGAGCTGTTGGTGCTACTTCCGTGGTTCATGCTGCTCATATCCATACTTGAGTTACTGGAGTTACCACCATTCTTATCCATTCCTGCACCACCACCGCCGTGCATGTCAGCCATGCTGTCGTCCTTCATCCATTCATCCAAAACAAGGGTGAAGTCTTTGTCAAATGGTTCGGGATTCTTAGGCTCCACTACAATTGATCCATAAAGCCCTTTGTCCACTTGATCGACACTCTTCTGATGTGAATGGTACCAGTAGGTACCGGGTACTTCTACTTTAAACTGATACGTAAAGCTCTCCCCTGGTTTTACCGCATTTTGCGTTACTCCCGGAATTCCATCCATATTGTTCGGAACAGGCAACCCGTGCCAGTGAATGGTAACCGGTTCTGGTAGCTCGTTCTTTAAGACAACCTTGATGGTTTCACCTTGTTTGACACGCAACTGCGGCCCAGGTACGGTTCCGTTATACGTCCAAGCATTTTTCATTGTGTTGTCGTCGAGATGAAGCATACTTTCTTTGGCGGTAAGCGTAAACGTATTTCCAGTCAGCACCTCGATTGGTGAATCCGAAGAGGCAGACATTTGCTTTGGCTGCTGGTCACTTTCTGATTTCATGGAATTCATATTTTCCATATTTGACATGTCATGGCCTTGCATATTTTGGCCACCATTTGTGCAAGCGGAAAGCACAAGCACACCCGTCAGAACGATTGGTAGTGCAACCCACTTCTTCGTGCGTTTCTTAAGCATATTCACTCCTCCTCAACTGCTACTAGGGAAAGCATATCATACGATTATGGAGAAAAAATGAAGATGTAATCGGGCTATTCGTTTTATCAAAGGACCACAATTGATAAGTTACAGAATAAATCCGAGACTTTTCAGCAGGTCATGCGGAAGGGTGTTCTGGCTGTACTGCCAGCCACACAAATCATCCGGATGGATGACGACACGGCTATACCATTAAATGAGGAACTCTTTGTGGGTATCAACACATATGATGCTGGGGGAGGTGACCGAAATGTTCAGCGGAAATACCACTGATACCACGAGAGTTTGGGGAGAAGATGTGTTCTCCGTTATGTTAAATGCTTTTCAGATGGCTTATCCCGGATTCCCTACGGCTAAGGTGCCTTGGAAACCAAATGCAATCACGATGGTACCTTCCTCGCATTTTCCCTTCGCCTTTACCTCTGCTTCCCTGGTGCATGATCCAAATAACGCCCCAGTGATGCTTGTCCCCGAAAGGCTTACTGAGGAAATAAAAAACGAAATCCTTCGATTGTCTCCAGAGGGGAAGAACGTACCAGCCCAGATCTTTTTAGTTGGTCCTGTGAGTCAGTATTTTGAACGTGAGGTTCAGACAATAGGGTTTTCCACCATTCGAATCGGCAATCAAGATCCGTATTCTACTTCGGTGGAAGCCTCTCAATTTCGTTTGACATATCCGCCCCCGTCAGAACAGGGAAGAAAAAACGCCTTCCTCCTATCAGGAGAGACGTTCGAGGAAAGTATGTTCGTACCAAATTACGCCATGCATCAGGGGATTCCCGTGTTACTTACAGAAAAGGATCGGATACCGACTCCAGTACAGCAATTTATCTATTCCCGTCCGAAGATAAATATTTACATCGTCGGTTCTGAAGCAACCATTTCGCATGAGGTTGAGCGGACTTTGCATCGCTTGACTGATGGAAAAGTGGTCCGTATTTCAGGTACATCTTCATTTGATATTTCTGTCCAATTCTCTCAATTTTTTGACGCTGAAACACGTGTAGGGTGGAACCGGAATGAGAAGGGAAGAGGGGATGCATTTTCCTTCGTAAACAGAAGAGATTGGCGACTTGCCATTATATCGGGGCTCTTTTCTCATCTAGGGAAACATGCACCGTTATTGATAACCCGATCAGGTAGGCTGCCAAAAGAAATAAAAGATTATCTCCTATCCCTGCGACCTCCTATCAGAAGGCCACCACAACCTCCCTTCATGCATGGCTTTGTGTTCGGCAATTTTGACTCCATTGCATATCCAACACAAATAGAAATTGAAGAGAGTATTGTCTTTCCTCAGGGGTGATGACGTCGTAATAATCCGGCACCTTCTTAAAGGTGCATTTTTTACTGACTGAATAAGCGTTTTAACTTTCGCGAAGATTCATCATTCAGCACCAGCAATACCTTATTCATATGCATCAATCTATAGGAAATGATTCGACACAAGTCTTTCTTACTTTCATCATAATTTCTTCACAAGTGGCGGTTAGAATAATACAGATTCTTGATATCGTTTCCTGAAAAAGAGAGAAAAAGCGAAAGGAGTTTCATTCATGGGTCTTGCACTGGTAGGTACATCTTTAGTAACTCTTGTGCTGTTTGTTTGGTTTATCGTTACGAAAAGACAAATCCAAACGCTCAAAAATGTGAAGAAACAGGAAGACAGGGAAAAACGTCTGCAGTTGTCCAAAATGCTGCGCTATTTAAAATGGGGCTTGAGTGCAGCCGTCCTTATGGTGGTGACGACTGGAGTGCTTTCTATCTTCGGCATTAATGCGGATAGGGCGATTTATCTTGAGCACATACACGGATTGGGTTTTTCGACAGATGGCAAAAGGGTTTTGATTCCCGCTCACGATGGATTAAAGGCATATGAAGATGGGATTTGGAAAATACCAGAAGGTGAAAAGCACGATTATATGGGTTTCTCCCCGGTTGATAACGGTTTTTACAGCAGCGGTCATCCAGCAGTGGGATCTGATATGAAAAATCCATTCGGAATCGTTAAAAGTACTGATGAAGGAAAATCATTACAGACACTGGCTCTTGAAGGGGAAACAGACTTTCACAACATGGCAGTTGGTTATTCGTCTCATGTCATTTACGTGATGAACCCCCAGCCTAATTCTAAAATGAACACTCCGGGTCTTTACTATTCCATAGACGAAGGCGTTACATGGACAAAAAGTCAAATGAACGGCTTCGGTGAGGAACCGACTGCCATGGCTGTGCATCCTACGGAAGCATCAGTAATAGCTATTGGCACACCTAGCGCTGTCTACCTTTCCAAGGATTATGGCAACACTTTTGAAAAATTGGTTTCGGCTGGACAAGCTACAGCATTATTTTTTAATAATCACGGCGAGTTGTTCATCGGCGGTTACCAGAACAAGGCGTATCTGCAAAAAATGGATATGACGAGTAAGAAGGCAGAAAACCTGCTAATTCCTGCTCTGACCGAAGACGCAGTTGCCTATTTTGCCCAGAATCCTTCAGATGAAGACCAAATGTCATTTGCGACTTTCAAAAACGACGTCTATATCTCAAACGACCAAGGTTTGAAATGGAAAAAAATCGCTGATCAAGGGAAGAGCATTTCTGAAGGGAACGAGGAAGGAAAATAAGCGGCGATGAACACGAAAAACCGAACGTCCGTCCGAATTGCCATTCTCGGCATATTGCTTGTGGCGCTGGTTTTTGCAGTATATTCAAGCTTTGTTAAAGACCCAAATGTCATAAAAGTGGGACGAGACGCTCCCAACTTTAGCCTGGAGCAATTGAACGGAACACCTGTAACCCTTTCTGACCTTAGAGGAAAAGGTGTGGTTCTTAATTTTTGGGGGACCTGGTGTGAGCCTTGCAAAGCGGAAATGCCTGCCCTGCAAAAGCAATATGAAGCCTCTAAGGATAAAGGACTGGTGGTTTTGGGTGTTAATATTGGAGAATCAGCCATTACAGTAGAGCAATTCGTGAAACAGGTTGATGTAAACTTCCCGATTCTAATGGATCGTCAGTCCAATATAACCAAACTGTACCGTATCGGGCCCATACCAACCACTTTTTTTATCGATCCGGACGGAGAAGTACAGGAAATCTTTGTCGGGCAAATGACGGAATCCATTATTGCGGAAAACGTGGCCAAAATCTTACCGTAAGTGAGGAACACTATGGATCAACGTAAATGTGAATGCGGACATGCCAATCCGTTTGGAACGCTTTTGTGCGAATCGTGCGGAAAGCTTTTGGACACGAATCAGTCGATTCAACAGCCACAATTTCCAGATATACGTTATGAAGGCATGGCGCGGCGATCTCAAACATTTGCTTCCACACCGATTAACCTGGTGTGGAACTTCTTTTCATCTGTCAAAGTAGCCATCTATATCATCCTCGTCATCCTGGTTGCTTCTGCCATCGGGACAATCTTCCCTCAGCAGATGTACATTCCCGTTCCGGTGCCTACAGAAGCGGATGTTGCCCGATTTTACAGTGAAACGTATGGGATATGGGGACAACTTTTTTACCGGCTTGGCTTGCATAACCTCTATTCTTCCTGGTGGTTTGTCACGTTATTGGTTATGCTGGGGACCTCTTTGATCATCTGTAGTCTGGACCGGGTCATTCCGCTATACAAGGCTTTGAACAAACCTCGTGTTAACCAGCATCTTTCTTTCTTAAAAGGGCAGAAACTTTTCGGTGAGACAAATTTTGACGGCACGGCAGACTCTAGAGCGTTACTGGAACGTTCCGAGAAATTGCTCAAGAAAAAGGGTTATCGAATATTTCAGAGTGGTGAAGCAATCCTTGCAGAGAAAGGACGCTTCAGTCGTTGGGGCCCTTACGTTAATCACATCGGGTTGATTATTTTTCTCATCGGGGTATTGATGCGCAACATTCCCGGATTTTACCTGGACACGTATGTCTGGGTCAGGGAAGGAGAAACGGTGGCATTGCCGGACACGCCCTATTACATAAAAAACCTTGGTTACAAGACGGAGTATTGGAAGGAGGAAGAAATGGCGGAAAAGTTAGATTTGAAAGGCGGCACAATTCCAAAGAATTACCAAACAGACGCGGTACTTTACCTCAACAAGAACACCGAGCTTCCTGGGGCCAACCCTGATCTTGTAGAAATACAGAGAGGACCGATTGTAGTCAACCACCCTATGAAGTATGACGACATCTCTTTGTACCAATCTGGCGTGCAGGAGATGGAACTGGGCGCACTTAATTTCAGTTTGATCGATAAGCAGGCGGGAAACAAAAAGCTTGGCACAATCAAGTTGGACTTGTATGAGCCTAAACCTGAGCAATTGGTGACCGATGGGGTAAAAGTACGTGTTTTGGACTATTTTCCGAACTTTTATCTAGACAATAACGGTAAGCCGGCTACAAAGAGCAACCTGCCCAAAAATCCCATGTTTGCGATTGAGGTCCAATCCGTAAAAGAAAATATAAGGGAGAAAATGGCGTACCTTAGTGGACAGGTCATTTTGAAGGACAAGAATGGCCGTTTTGGTTTGGAAATCGAAATGCCTGATTTCGTAGATATTTCCGGTATCATGGTACGTAAAGACAGGGCTGTACCGCTGATATATTTCGGCGCGTTCATTTTCATGGTAGGGGTGGTCATGGGCTTTTTCTGGCAGCACCGCCGCATCTGGATCCAACTCGGGGACGGGCACCTGTACCTGGCAGGCCACACCAACAAAAACTGGTTCGGAATGCGCCGGGAAGTTCAGGCTTTCATGGAAGAGATGAAGCTGTCGATTTCATTAGAGGACAAAACAAAGATGTAGGGTAACTAAAGAAGGGAGATGGAGTTGATGCTCGTCCAAGTAAGTGACTGGCTATTGGATATCGCCTTCGCACTCTATGTGATCTCATCGGCTTGTTTCGCCTTTGTATTGACAGGAAAGAACTGGAAAGGAAGAGATCCAAAAGAACATGAACAGCGCATTGGCAGGCTGGCATACTGGATAGCTGTCGTCGGTTTTCTCGCACAGGGGGGATATATTGTTAGCCGGTGGATTGCAGGGGGACACAGCCCTACCAGTAATATGTTTGAATTTATGGCGTTTCTAGACTTTTGTATAATCCTCGCATACCTTATCATTTATCGGATTTATAAATTGACAGTCATTGGTGCATTCGTGCTTCCACTCGGCGTCATTATGCTGGGGTATGCATACGTGTTTCCGAAGGAAGTGACGCCACTTATTCCGGCGCTGCAAAGTTACTGGCTGCAAATTCATGTAACCACGGCTGCTCTAGGAGAAGGGATTCTGGCTGTCGGGTTTGCTGCAGGTTTGATGTATCTGATCCGAACCGTGCCCCAGGATACGGCGACCAAAGGGACACGATGGCTGGAGATCGTGCTGGCTGTCGTATTGATGTTGGTTGGGTTTATTATCATGGATTCAACATTTGTCCGTCTGGATCAAAAAACAGTGTTTGAAATGCCCAAGCAAGAAATGGACAATATGGGGCAACTGACGAATGTGACCGTGGAATATACGCTTCCAGCTATTGTGGCCCCGGCTAACTCCAAGATTGTCAAACCAGGTCCGTTGTCGCCATGGTTCGAGGCCCCCGCTTGGATGGATGGGAAAGACGCAGCGAGGAAACTGAACACGATGGTCTGGTCTATCCTGTCGGGCATAGTGCTCTACGGAGGGCTTCGGTTGTTCTTCCGTAGACGCTTGTGTGAAGATCAGCGATAAAATCCCCAATAGAATCGGTTGAAAATTCCCCATTTTCATCGCAGACTCTCTCCTTGGAGGAGAGAGAAATTATGGTAAAGAATGGGGAGTTTTACATGATTCACGAGATGAGGAAACGTGGCATGAGTATTACTCGGATCGCGCAGGAAATGGGGAGGGATCGAAAAACCATTCGTAAGTGGCTAAACAAGAAGGAACCTGAATCCTATCAGCGAAAGGTCACTCGTCTCGGCAAGCTGGATCCGTTCAAGGATTACGTTCGCCGCCGAATGGAGGAAGGTTGCCTGAATGCGAGAGTTATCCTGGAAGAAATCAAGGCAAAAGGGTATACCGGTGGGATTACCACTCTGCGAGTCTTCATGAAACCGTTCCGGCCCACCGTCATCAGCAAAACCACCGTCCGATTTGAAACAGATCCCGGATACCAAGCCCAAGTCGATTGGGGACGGTTTACGGTGGACTGGCACGGCAAACCAAAACGGCTCTATGCGTTTGTCATGGTCCTCAGCTATTCTCGCATGATGTATCTGGAGTTCACTGAAGATGAGAAGTTGGATACGCTCATCAGTTGTCACCATCGGGCTTTTGAGTATTTTGGAGGGGGTACGGAGGTGATGCTGTACGACAACATGAAGACCGTTGTGAAAGACAGAGATGAACAGGGCCATCCCGTCTGGAATGAGCGTTTTTCCCGATTTGCCAGCCACCACGGCTTCCTTCTTACGAGCTGCCGGCCCTATCGCGCTCGCACTAAAGGAAAGGTCGAAAACGGAATTGGCTATGTTCGCAAGAACTTTTGGCCGCGCGTTCGGGCATTTACCGGATTGGACGATCTGAATCGCCAAGCACGCGAGTGGTTGAATCAAGTAGCTAACGTGAGGATTCATGGAACCACGCACGTCAGGCCGGTTGACCGCTGGCATGAGGAAAAGCTGAAACCCATGAACCCAACGCCGTTTGCGGTCGTCGACCGTCATGCTCGGAAGGTATCAGCCGACTGCCTGGTATCGTTTGAGGCCAACCGTTACTCCGTTCCCTTCCGTTTTATGGGGCAAATCGTGCATGTCCAGGACGACAAGAACGGACGCATCCGGATTTACAGTGGAGACACACTCATCGCTGAACATCCCAAGGCCGTCCAAAAAGGGCAGCTGGTCATCAACAAAAAGCACTTCGAAGGACTGCGCCCAACCGGTCAACATCGAGTTCCTGCCCTAATGCCCAAACTTGTTGACCGACCAGCCCCTGAAGTGCTGGAACGAAACTTATCCGTGTATGAACAATTCCTCGACGAGGCGGTGAGGCTCCAATGATTGGGCTGCAAGAACGTCTTGAGGATGCCTTCCACCAATTCGGATGGACTCGCATTCCCGAGGTGCTTCACCACCACGCCGAAGAAGCTTCCAAACACAATATATCGTATCTGGAATTTCTGGACAAGCTGCTGCAGGAGGAGTTGGCGGCAAAATGGGATCGGTATATCCGGACCCGGACACGTCTAGCCAACTTGCCCTTTCACAAGACCCTGGATCAATTCGACTTTCGTTTCCAACCATCCATCGATGAACGGCGAATCCGGGATCTGGCGACCCTTCGGTTTATCGAGCACCAGGAGAATCTCATTTTCCTCGGCCCGCCCGGTGTGGGGAAAACACATTTGGCCGTTGCACTGGCTTTGGAGGCGATTAAGCAGCGGTATACGGTGTATTTTACAACCGCCCATGATCTCGTGCAAACGCTTCAGCAGGCCGATCAGAACCATACGATCAAACAAAAAATTCGCATGTACACCAAGCCGCGTCTGTTGATCATCGATGAGATCGGCTATCGCAAGATGGACGAACCGGCAGCCCATTTCTTCTTCCAAATCATCTCCGAACGATACGAGACCGGCTCTATCATCCTGACTTCCAACAAGTCGTATGGTTCATGGGGAGAAATCTTTGGAGACTCTATACTGGCCACAGCCATCCTGGATCGTTTGCTGCATCATTCCACCACAATCAATATCAAGGGGGAAAGTTACCGCATCAAAGAAAAGAAAAAGGCGGGTTTCTTCCGACCAGAAGGGCATGAAGAACACCCAAAGGAGTAGTCCTTGTTTCCGCCCCCTAAGGGGCGTATAAAATAACTCTTACTGGGGAATTTTCGATTGATTTTTTTGAGGAGCTTTCTTTTGATCTTGACATTGGGATCGGTGATGCAGCCTTCGCTTGCAGGTATTGATCCAGAATTACTGGATGAGATCAGTTACCGTGCTATCAGCATCGGTTACCCGGTGTTCACGCTCGGTGCTCTCATTTTCGCGATGATATGGGCAGAGGAAGCGTGGGGCCGTTTTTGGGGATGGGACCCCAAAGAAGTATGGGCTTTGATAGTATGGTTGTTTTACAGTGCCTACCTTCACTTGCGACTGTCCCGTGGCTGGATCGGAGCCAAATCAGCGTGGATGTCAGTCATTGGTTTCGTCATCATCCTAATCACCTTGGTGGTTGTCAATCTTGTCATTGCTGGCCTACACTCCTATGCGGGTATGTAGTGGAAACCAGTTCTTCATATTCTCTACACAATCTTTGGGTATGATTATCCCCAAGATTACTTTCCGAGGGGGATTACTGCATGAAAAAGGTTGTTTTTGCATCGCTTCTCATCCTTTCGCTAGTGGTAAGCGCGTGTTCAGCATCTGATAAGCAAAACGGGGATATGCAGAATATGGACCATTCCAACATGCAAAATATGGATCACTCCAACATGAACAACAATGATACCTCCAAGAAATGAGAAAAGGACTCCTCGGGTAAGGACCCGGGGAGTCTTCATTTTATCTACCATATTTGTTTTTGGAAGCACTTTTAATAACCAAGGACCGGCACCTCAGAACACGGACTCAGCAGAGTGTCAGTGATATGGGATATTTCTAGGGTACCTCCACTACAAATGGTACGACGAATACTTTGTTGTTTTGTTGAAACTGTCCCCAGATCTTATAGACGCCGGAGTTGGGAAACAAAGTTCCAAATTTGGCTTCAGGTCCCGTTGTGTTTTCTTCCAACGGATGATTATGGATGTACTTCTCCACATCGGAACTGATGATGACCACATGACCGATGGCTCCCAAATACGGTTGCAGATTGGTGATTGGCTGCTTGCTGGCTGCGTCTCTAAAAGAGAATGTCATCGTCGCTTCTTGTCCGGACTGCAATTTGTCAAAGGATAACGTAACTTCTTTTCCCTCTACGATTTTGGTCAGATTCATTTCCGGCTGAAGTGGACGAGGGGAGGGAGCTTGACCGGATACGGTAATCCACTGGCTCTCCGGTTTAGGTTCTCCGCCGCTCGGAATAAAGTCTGCGATCAGCTTGTAATCGCCACCCGTAGGGAAAGTCATCGTAACGGTGAACAATCCTTTCCCTCTGTTCTCGGAATGAAGATGTTGAAATGTGGATAGGTCTTTACTGACCACAATCAAATGCATCTCTTTTTCATGGTTAATCTCAAATTTTTCGATTGGTTTTCCCGTGTTGTCTTGTATCTGAATGGATATTCCTTCTTTCTGATTGCTTTGAAGTGATTGGTTGCTAAACTCAGACCGCCTGTACTTGTGAACTGTTGGTCGTCTCGTTACCCCCTGTTGCTGGTTGATTATGCTGGGCGTGGTCTTGTGCCGGTTGTTGCGGTTGGGCGGCATTGGGGGTACATGCGCCTAGGGCAAGCGCATAAGCATAGATGACAATACATGTGAATTTATTCATTGGACTCAACCTCCATACTTCACTTTCTTGTTCGCATTTAGCATGGTCGTATTCTGGTGTTTCATTCCCGGTTAGGGGGAGCAAGAGTGGATAAAACATGGAGGGATGGGAAAAGTAAAAGTAAAAATGGAGATGTTGCTGCTTGGATGAATTGTTGTATCTGATCGCATTAGTGGTCGGAAGCACAGTTACTTATTACATATATCGTTATCAAAAGGAAAAACGAATGAATGCGAAAGAAAAGGGTAAACGGTAGGTTGTAACCCCAGATAAAAAAATTAAAAGAACTTATGGTATTGAATACCCTACTGGGGTATTGTATTATTAAGGCACAATCGTTTTGCCAATGGAGGTGTTGACCTGTATGAGCACGGCAACCACGGCCAAAGAGGCGAATGAAAGAAGTGCAACATTGAATATCGAGGGAATGACCTGCGCTTCCTGCGCAATCCGAATTGAAAAAGGGCTTGCCAAGATGGAAGGAGTCAAGCAAGCAAACGTCAACTACGCAATGGAAAGAGCAACAGTCACGTACGATCCGTCAAAGGTAGACGTGACCGCCCTACAAGCAAAAGTGAATGACCTCGGGTATAAAGTATCGACTGAGAGAGTGGATTTGGATGTTACAGGCATGACCTGTGCGGCATGTGCAGCTCGTATTGAGAAAGGCTTAAAGAAGCTACCTGGCGTGATCGATGCAAACGTCAACTTAACGATGGAAAGGGCGACAGTCCACTACAATCCGGGTGAAATCAGTCCCGGACAGATGATCGAAAAAATCAAGGATTTGGGGTACGGAGCCAGTCAGCGTGAAGAAACAGGCATAAAAGAAGACGAACGGGGAAAAGAAATCAAGATTCAAAAGACGCGCTTCTTTGTCTCGGCTGCATTGTCTTTGCCGCTTCTCTATACCATGGTAGCTCATCTAGGGTTGCCTGGCTTTTACATGCCGCATTTCTTAATGAATCCATGGGTTCAATTTACTCTAGCCACACCGGTGCAATTTATAATCGGATGGCCCTTCTATAGAGGAGCCTACAAGGCGTTAAAAAACGGCAGCGCTAATATGGATGTCTTAGTGGCATTGGGTACCTCTGCCGCGTACTTCTACAGTTTCTTTGCCAGCCTTGCCGGACGAACGGATAAGCTGTATTACGAAACGAGTGCCGTACTGATTACGTTGATTATCCTTGGCAAACTTTTCGAGGCGCTCGCAAAAGGGCGGACATCGGAAGCGATCAGAAAGCTGATGGGGCTTCAAGCTAAAACAGCTACTGTGATCAGGGACGGGAAGGAAATGGTGATCCCCCTTGAAGAAGTCGTGGTAGGAGACAGCATCCTAGTCAAGCCCGGCGAGAAGATTCCGGTAGACGGGGTGGTAAAGAGCGGTACATCCGCTGTCGACGAATCAATGCTTACAGGCGAAAGTGTCCCTGTCGACAAAAAGGCAGGAGACCCAGTAATCGGTGCCACGATAAACAAAAATGGCGTATTGACGATTGAAGCGACAAAGATCGGTAAAGATACGGCGCTGGCCCAGATTATTAAAGTGGTGGAGGAAGCACAAGGCTCAAAGGCACCCATTCAACGGATGGCCGATAAAATCTCGAGTATTTTCGTTCCCATCGTGGTGGGGATCTCAGTCATTACCTTTATTGTTTGGTATTTCTTCCTGGAGCCAGGTAACTTTACGGCAGCACTCGAACCAGCGATTGCTGTATTGGTGATTGCATGCCCCTGTGCGCTTGGATTGGCCACTCCTACTTCTGTAATGGTAGGTACCGGAAAGGGGGCTGAACTTGGAATCCTATTCAAGGGCGGCGAACATTTGGAGGCAGCCCATAAACTGAACACGATCATTCTCGACAAAACTGGTACCATTACCAAAGGAGAGCCTTCGTTAACCGATGTGATCGCTCTCGGTAACAATTCTGAGTTGGATCTACTGACTTTGGTTGCTTCTGCTGAAAAAAATTCCGAGCACCCACTGGCCCAAGCTATCGTGAAAGGGGCCGAAGCCAGAGGAGTGACATTGTCTCCTGTGACCAACTTTGAAGCGATCCCTGGTTTTGGTTTGCAAGCACAAGTGAACGATCAACGTCTCTTGATCGGAACGAGAAAATTAATGAAGCGTTATGACATTGATACCTCTTCGGTGGAAAATCAGATGCAGCACTTGGAAGACCAGGGAAAAACCGCGATGCTGGTTGCAATAAACGGCGCGTTGTTCGGAGTTGTTGCAGTTGCTGATACATTAAAAGAAAGCTCGAAAGAAGCGATCGCCCAGCTTAAAAATCTCGGGCTTGAAGTGGTCATGATTACGGGTGACAACCAACGGACAGCTCGTTCTATTGCACAACAGGTTGGAATAACTCAGGTTCGAGCGGAAGTTCTACCTGAGGACAAAGCGAAAGAAGTGGAAGCATTCGAGCAGCAAGGCAAAAAAGTGGCGATGGTGGGTGACGGGATTAACGATGCTCCCGCCTTGGCAACGGCTGATGTCGGAATGGCTATTGGGACTGGTACTGATATTGCCATGGAGGCAGCCGATATCACATTGATGCGCGGCGAACTCACAAGCATCCCGCAAGCCATTACACTTAGCCACAAAACAATGCAAAACATTAAACAAAACCTGTTTTGGGCACTTTTCTACAATAGCGTCGGCATCCCGATTGCAGCAGCAGGTCTGTTAGCACCTTGGGTTGCAGGTGCAGCAATGGCTTTCAGTTCTGTCTCCGTTGTCCTAAATGCATTACGACTAAAGCGGGTAAAGATCTGACGAACTTTATAGTCGGCAGCATACTGCAATTCAAGTGTTTATAAACCTCATTAGATGAAAAGGAGAGATTGATTATGAGCACAGTTACTTTGAACGTACAAGGAATGTCTTGCAATCACTGCGTGAACTCTATCGAAGGGGCACTCAATAAACTGGAGGGTGTACAATCAGCAAAAGTTTCCCTTGCAGATAATCAGGTAACCGTTACATTTGATGAATCTGCTGTCTCGTTGGATAAAGTTAAGGAAACCATTGAAGACCAAGGGTATGATGTTATCTGATGCAGAGATGGAGGAAAGGCTGCGGTTTTTAATCGCGGCCTTTCTTCACAATAAAGACGATCTATTCTGTAAACAGGAGTTGACTGATTGTGGAAAGCTGCTGTCAGCCCACTACACAAGCGAATTCAAGAGTTACTCTTTGCCCAACCTGCCATGAAAATGGTCGAAGTGTTCCTATCATCACGTTGAAATCATTGCTTAAGCCTGATGCGCTTTCCATGCTGCATCCAAAGTTGAAATATTTCTTTTGTTCCACGTCAACCTGTGAAGTGGTGTATTACAGTGAAGCCAACACTTTCAAAACCCAGGATATGAAAGTACCTGTGTTCCAAAAGGATAATCGAGTACAAGTACCTGTCTGTTACTGTTTTGAATGGACGAGAGAACGCTTGAACCATGCAGTCGAAGAAAAAAACGATCCTATCCAATTTATACGTGAGCAGGTCAAAGCCGATCGCTGTGGTTGTGAAGTGAATAATCCGCAAGGGGCCTGTTGTTTGGGCAACGTCACATCTTTTATCCGGGAAATTGAAAAAAATGAAAACACTATCATGTCGGGGAGGCATTACGAATGAATCGTGTAAAGTTCGCAGTCAGTCCTGAAATCAGGGTAGGAGGCGCTGTTTTTACTCCAAAGGATATGGTGGCTATCGGAGAGATTGTAGGGGAAGACGCACAAATCGAGCTGACGACCTTTCAGCAATTGATTGTAGAAATGAGTGAAGAAAAGGCTGATGAGGCCAAACAGGCGCTGCGAGATTTTGGTTTATGTGTGTATGAAGTCGGTTCTGTCGTAAAGAACTTGTCAGTTTGCACCTTTTGTAAAGGTGCAGAGGTTGAGGGGCTTCAGGCAGCAAGAGATCTGAACGAAACGATCGCAGGAATGCCGGTACCCTTCACGATGAGAGTTGGCTACACAGGTTGTCCCAATGCCTGTGGGGAACCGTTGGTTAAAGATATTGGGATTGTGAAGCGGAAAGATATGTTTGAAATTTACATTGGCGGTCAGTCAAAATCAATGGAAGCGAAAACGGCTGATCTGTTGGTTGATCAAGTTCGAGAAGAAGAACTATCAACGGTAGTCAAAAGTGTGATTACTTTGTATCAAGAGAAAGGAAAGAAACGGGAGAAGTTTTCCAAGTTTGTACAGAGATACGGGGTAGATAACATTCGTAAAGAATGCGGCCTGTAAACGGTATTGTTATACGATGAATATATGTGAAGCAGAAATCCATCACTTAAATGTGATAATAAAATCAGAACATAATAAAGTATTTCGTGAATAAAAACCTAAAAAAATTACACTTTGGCGATTGGGGAAAGCCACAGAATACGGTCATGCGAATTGCCTTTCCATCCAATTTATTACTGGATGGTTTTGAAACAACGACATATAACATGAACGGGCTGCTGTCATACTTAATGAGAGTTGCAGGCTTTGTTTAAATAGACGAAATGCTCCATTACAATATAAATTACATTCTCTCTATAACGGGGAGGAAACCATAAAAATGTCTGTTCAAAGGATAGAAATTGTGTTCAAGGGGAAAGGAACATTGCCTTTCCCCTTTTCGATTATCCTGCCATTTTGCGGCAATGCTCTGCACACTCTCTGCAGACTTTGGCACACTCCTGGCAGTGGGAATCCTTGAACATCTCACAATGGGTAGCACACTCTTCGCAGATCGTGGCACAAATGCTGCACATCTGCTTTGCGTATTGGCTGTTTCGTGACATAAATTGCACGGAAAGAGCGCAGATATCGATGCAATCGCGCAGAGTTTGAATGCACCTGGTTCTGTTTTGGGCATCTGGCTCTTGAAGGCAGGCTGTGAGGCATTGTTCACAGGCTTGAAGACATTTCATACACGCCTCAATGCATTGTTGATACGTGTTCGAAATGGTAACGGGCATGATTAAACACCTCCTTTCCGGGATTCAAATGTAGTATGAATCAATCTTGAGGATGTATACCGGTGTTCTTCATAATTCCCTCACAAAAGGATCGTAAAATACCTGGATAAGAAAGTTATCGCATAGGGCGGAGGGAAAGATATGGATTGGTATTTGTATTTGTACCAACTAGGCTCCTGGTTTGCCAAGCCATTTACTAGCTTATACTTTGGAATGGGGGAACAAGCACCATTGATCGGAGCGCTATTACTCGGGATCATTGGAGCATTTGCCCCTTGCCAGTTGTCGGGGAACGTCGCTGCTTTCACCGTGTTTGGAAAAAATCTGATTAATAAAGGTACATTCGGCTATAATCTTGTGCTGTTTATTCTAGGAAAAATCGTGGTCTACTCAGCCTTAGGCGGGATCGTGTACATGTTTGGGGAGCAGCTTTCTACACAAGCCATTCCAGTATTCCAGTGGGCAAGGAAATTACTCGCCCCATTGTTCCTCCTGATCGGTTTGTTTATGCTGGGATGGATTCGATTGCCTTTTTTCCGGACGCAATCGTTCTTAAAAAAAATGGAGCAGTTTACAGATCGTTTTCATGGAGGAATGCAGTCGTTCCTTCTTGGCTTTACGTTTTCGCTAGGATTTTGCCCGACGATGTTTTGGCTGTTTTTTGGTCTTGCGATGCCGTTAATGCTTTCCAGTTCAGTTGGGCCTCTGCTTCCTGCTGTTTTTGCCGTTGGGACCACTATTCCCTTAATGATTGTCCTGCTTACATTCGCAGCAGCGAGTGACAGACCGATTATTATGAAACAGTATAGGAAAATGGGTTCTCTCACTCAAAAGCTCGCCGGCGTGATCTTTATCCTATTGGGAATCTCCGACTTCTTTACGTTTTGGTGATTTGGGAGAACTTTAACAAATGAGGGATACGCATGAAAAAAGTACAAGTACTTGTCGTTGATGATGAATGGAACATGAGGAATCTCCTCCGTATCTATCTTGCAAAGAATGGATTCGAAGTGACGGAAGCAAAAAATGGGAACGAGGCTGTAGCGCTGTCCACCCAGCAATCATTTGATCTGATCATTTTAGACATTATGATGCCAGATATGGACGGGTGGGAAGTCTGCCGGAAAATACGTGAAAAGAAAGATACACCAATCATCATGTTGACAGCACGAAACGAAACTAAGGATAAGGTAAAGGGCCTACAGATTGGTGCAGATGACTATCTGGTCAAACCGTTTGAACCGGAAGAATTGCTTGCCCGGGTGTTTGCTCTTCTACGAAGGGCGAGTATAACGGAAATGATCCCAGCAAGAAGAATGCTTGTTTACCACGACCTGTCGATTGATCCGGAAGGAAGGCAAGTGCTGATTCAAGGAAACACAGTTGATTTTACGCCTAAAGAATTTGACTTGCTTTTTTCCCTTGCTAGTCAGCCAGGGCGCGTATTCAGTCGAGAAGTACTTTTAGAAAACATATGGGGGCATGATTTTTTGGGGGATATACGAACGGTTGACACACACGTGAAAAACATCCGTGAAAAGGCAAGAAATGCAGGATTATCCTTTAACCCGATCCATACAGTTTGGGGTGTGGGCTACAAATTTCAGGGAATTGATGGACGAAAATGATTGGAAGTCGAATTGTTGTCAAGTTAGGCGGAACTATTATTTTGCTGTTCCTCATTGTGCTTTTGCCCGTTGGGTTCGTTATCGAAAGGATTTTCTCTGGATTCTACTACAATGAAGTATGGGAACAAAATGTCGGTTTGTCAACCCAGTATGCAACTATAATTGCCAATACGAACAATTCCAGTGTAATCCCCATGATTGAAATGATGGCCGGTTTTTCCCAAATCAAATTGTATATCGTCGACAGTCGCGGTCGAATCATCGCAAACTCCGGTATACCGGACCTTGTAAAAGGGACTCTTCTGCCAACGGAAGAGATATTTCCTCTTTCGCAAGGAAAAGCGATTGAAAAAGTTTACATGGAACCGTCAACCGGGAAACGATATCTTGTTTCTGGACAGCCAATCATAAATGAACAGGGTTTTTTGGGCGGAGTTTATGTGATGTCATCTATCGAAGGAATTGATCAATCTTTGCAAAATGTAAGGGCCATGCTGCTGTTATCGGGAGTTGGCGCTTTTTTCCTTGCCCTTGGGTTTACCTACATCCTATCCAAGAAATTATCACATCCGTTAATACAAATGGAAAAAGCAGCTCGCAAGATAGCTAAAGGGGATTTGGATACACGGGTAACAGTAAGGAGCACATCAGATGAGATTGGATCGTTGGCGCAGGCGATTAATGATTTAGCCTTCGATTTACAACGCGTTCGGGATTCACGCAGGGAGTTTTTTGCAAATATCTCTCATGAACTGCGAACTCCGATCACTTACGTGGAAGGTTATGCAAAAGCGTTGAAAGACAAGATGTATCAATCAGAGCAAGAAAAAGAACAATACTTGGACATCATTTATGAGGAGTCTGTTCGGCTTTCCAATATGATTGGAGATTTGTTTGACCTTTCAAAAATGGATGAGGGAAAAATTTCATTACAGATGGAATGGGTTGATTTGTCCGAAGTGATGGAAGGGGCCATTCATAAATCAGTTTTTCGAGCGAGAAAGAAGGGCCTAGATATTGAGTATAGCGTCCAGGATAGACTACCACTCGCCTATTGCGATGGAAACAGGATGACACAAGTTTTTATCAATTTGCTGGATAACGCAATCCGGTATACAGAAAAAGGACGAATATCTGTTACGATGTGGCAAGAAGAAGATGGAATCAAGATTGCCGTTACAGATACCGGGATGGGAATTCCCGAAGCAGAACTTCCATATATTTTTGACCGTTTTTATCGTGTAGAAAAGTCACGTTCACGTCAATATGGTGGAACAGGGCTAGGTTTGGCAATCGTGAAGAACCTGGTTGAACTTCAAGGAGGGACGATTTTCGTTACCAGCAAGTTAGAAAAAGGAACTCGGTTTGAGTTGACGTTTCCAAATGTGGCTGAAACCGAGACAAGGGGGGAAGACAGGTGAGATGGATTGATTGGATCATGGTTTCCCTTATGATAGTAATCGGCCTGTCCTGCCTGACGATGTCGGCTACTTGGATGGCGAGTCCGGATTCCATTTTTGCTTACGTAAAAACACTTTTTAAAATTTGCTTCTGGATTAGTGTACCAGTCATTACCGCAGCCATTTTTTATGTACTGATGAAAACGAAAAGAAATCAAGACGATTAACAGCTGCGTCACCATTTCTTCAAAAATTCCTCAAGGTTTGAACAAACCCTTCCCCTATACTAACCGTGTAGCTATCAATCCACAAGGAGGAATTCATAATGCAAAAGAAGACGAAACTGATCTTGGTGTTCTCTACACTAGCTCTTCTGATCGTAGGTCAAGTTTCTTTTGCTGCCGAATCCGACATCGATAACCCGTCCATGATGAACGGCATGACGAATATGATGAAGATGATGGATGAACAAAGTATGATGAATATGATGAATACGCCCGAAGGACAACAGATGATGCAAAGTTGCAACAAGTTCATGGCAGCGTATAACGCCAAGAAAGATGAGGGAATGAAACAGTAAATGTAGTAGTGAAAAAACCAGTATCCATTTGTGAAATCGGATACTGGTTTTTTGCTCTCATCCTTAAAACAATTTATCGGGCTTCTTTTATTTGTTTGTTCTCCATAATTTCTTCATTACTTAATTGTATGCTATATTCCGGTTCAGCAAATGGAAGCATTTTATCCATTGTACCGGTAATGAAATAATCCACATAATGGAATATGTTTTGGGAGGTACGATAAAGTGTGAAAAAAGTTTGGTTAGTTTCACTCGTTGCTCTTGTCGCCGCAGTAAGTATTTTCGTGATGTACCTTTTTAACATGCAAGAAAAGACATTGCAGGTGATCAGTTCTGAAACATTGACAGAAATGTTAGAAAAAAAGATGGATATGGTTATCGTCGACCTTCGGGAGCCGGAACTATTTGCAAAAGGGAGGATACCCACCGCTATTAATATCCCTTTCGTAGATATTAAAACGAAGTATACAAGCATTCCTAAAGATAAGAAAATTGTGTTTGTTTGCCATACTGGACGTATGGGAACAGAAAGTGGAAATTTTTTACTGCAAAATGGTTATAAGGATGTTTATAACCTTGAGGGCGGCATGGCTAAATGGAAGGGGCAAATCGAGCAATGATTTGTTATGAGATGGGAACGTGAAAGCGTGACCATCTTTTTTTATGAAAATGGCGAGGTGTGAAGTACAGGATAAGGCTTCAGTTTATCGAGCATCAGAAGAACCTCATTTATCTTGGCCCACCAAGCGGGGGAAAACACAC
Source organism: Brevibacillus gelatini (assembly GCF_003710935.1). Taxonomy (GTDB): domain Bacteria; phylum Bacillota; class Bacilli; order Brevibacillales; family Brevibacillaceae; genus Brevibacillus; species Brevibacillus gelatini. The sequence goes on along the minus strand of NZ_RHHS01000020.1, from coordinate 76,157 downwards.
TTGGATGTCACACTGGGGTTAGAAACGACAAAATGTTTTCCATCATCGCAAATCCCCTGACAAGAAAGTGTGGAACCGGAAACACAACCTTAAGAAGACGAAAATTTTTTGTTCGGACTCTCGGTCCGATAACATGTGCTGTTAAGGTTATCCAAACAGTTTTATTACCAGAGTCGAACCACCGCAAAAAAACCACGTACTGGCCGATTCCACTTCAGTATGAAGGATATTATAGATCAAACAAGAAAGGCTATTAGCTCGTGACTGGATACAGTCAAGAGTGTTTAATTACCTTGCGGAACAGATGCATAACAGCTTACATGTGAAAATGTGGAATGAAAAGATCGAATTTATTGAATTACGTTTCCACTCCCCTCTGAACATATCGTATACATAGTTTGTCTTCTTACGCAAAAAATACAAGTAACACTACAGGGAGGAATACGCATGAGAAGACTTGCTATACCCTTCACCGCCCTAACTGTTCTGGTAATGTGGGGATGTGTGCCAAATGCAATGCAACCGTCAGATCAAACAAAGATCGCTGCAGAGAATCAGGCGCCAGCCAAGACAAATCCTAATAATGAAATTCTTACTACCCAAAAACTAAGAAAGCTGCCTGTACTTACGGAAACAGATGCCATTCGGCCAACAGGGCATGTCCACGAATACAAAATTGAGGCCAAGCCTGCTCGTTGGGAGCTTGTGTCCGGAGTACAGACGGACGCTTACACGTTAAACGGAACGGTTCCCGGTCCTACCATTCGCGCCAAGGAAGGGGACACCATCCGTGTCATTCTCAAAAATAGTCTGCCGGAAGAAACTGCCATTCATTGGCATGGTTTGCACGTTCCCAACAAGATGGACGGGGTGCCATCCTTCACCCAACACGCTGTGAGACCGGGTGAGACGTTTACCTACGAGTTTGTAGCCAATCACGCGGGAACCTATATGTATCACTCACATTTCAACAGCATCCCGCAGATTGACAAAGGTCTGTACGGATTGTTGATCATCGACCCGCAGAACCAGGGTCCGTTGAAACACGACCGGGAGTTCACCATGTTGTTTGGAGGGTGGAACGTCCCGAACAAGTCTGGGGGACAACAACATCAAACCAAAAACGACCATATGACAGGAATGTCTAAAGGAGAGCCAAACGGGCAAAAACATAAAGGTAACGTCAGAAGCATGATGCAACATGGTAGTAAAAACAAAGACCAGCAGAAAAACCCTCATGAGGGGATGATCATGCCACCGACAGAATCCCCGAAAGACAACTCAGGCAGTACAGTTATGGGGATGGATTACAATTACTGGACCATTAACGGCAAGTCGTTTCCAGACACCGATCCAATTGAGGTAAAAATGGGAGATCTAGTTCGTATACGTCTGGCTAACATCAGTAATGGCATCCATCCAATGCACTTGCACGGCCACGATTTTCGCATCATCGCAAAGGATGGACATCCTATTGCCAATCCCCTCATTGCGAACACGATTACGGTAAATCCGGGCGAGACCTACGACATCGATTTTATTGCCGATAATCCTGGAGAATGGGTTTTCCATTGTCATGAACTTCACCACACGACAAACGCCGATGTGGAACCGGGGGGACTGATGGTTCTCGTCAAATACGTCAAATAACATCAAAAGAGACACTTTGTTTCCGCACAAGGTGTCTCTTCCTTCTGCGCAGGATAAATTTTCATGAAAAGGATTGAAATATCGATACGAAATCGTGGTAGCGCCTTTTGTTTACCCGTGTAATCGCGATTGTCCCCGCAGTAATTGTGACATCAATTTATGGTGTCTTCATATTTTCCTCACAACTTGAGGTTACAATGAAGACCAAGGTACTTTAGAAAGGAGTGTTCGATTACATGGAATGGTTGTCTATATTGACCCTATTGGCTTGTCCGTTAATGATGCTTATTTGCATGAAGGGTATGAATCACAATCATAAAGGGCATGTGAGCTCTATAAAAACGGATGATCCGATAAATGTAAATGAATTGCAAATGCAGATAAAAGAACTGACGGAAAAGAATCAACGATTGTATCAGGAGGTTCAAGCCTTAAAAGGACAAAAAACTGAAATATCTGCTACATCCAGTGATATTAGAGGAGAGGGGAATGAATCGGTTTTCGTACAAATTAAACACCACGGACAAAATTTTTAAATTTGAAGACTGATGTAGCAAATGCTCCATAATTGTTTTTGACAAGCTTGCTTCTATTTACGATAGGTGCCAGCTTGTTTTTTGTAAAGGCATATCAATGTCATCGAGATGTAATTGCTCGGGCGCGCCGAAAAAAGAATAGCCCCCCTTAGCTCTCCATCAGTTTGATGACAGCGAAAATCTCATCGGAGGGAAAGACATAATGTTAAGGAAGTGGAATAGTAATATCGTTACATAGGCAAGATTATTTGTAAAAGCGCCCGTCAAACGGGACATTCTCGCTATACAGTTAGTCAGAATTTTCGATCAGATGGTATTTCTGAAAGGGAGCTTCGCAGTTCTTATAACTCGAAGCTGGAAACAAAGGGCAAAGTCGAGTCCAATATGTGACAGTGAATAGGAATTATGACAACATGCTTCCAGGATTGAAAGGACGTTTATCTATATCGATGGAAATTACAGAAAATATTAAACCAAAAGCAAAAAGCTGCGTAGTACGTTAGTGGAATCCGCACGTGCAGCAGCAAAAAGAAAGAAATCTATTAAGCAACTCATTACCATCGAGTTGGTCACCCAATGAGGAAAAAATCGGGTTGTTTTTACACTATCTTACGAGCGATTATTGTAATGATGACATGTAAGCAAACCTACATCGAACTAGGACCAGAATACTTTGAGACATACAACTCAATATAGGCCCTACGTTTAAAAAAATATTTATTAACGGTTTGGAATCTGATTTGGAACAGTATGTTTCTACAAGATGCCTGCGAAGAGTGGGAATTGGCTCCCTTTCGATTACACGAATTCTTTTCCATCTCCTTCACATTTGCATTACCTTTCCTCTTCGCTTCATCTCCAATTTTTTATACATTAACACCAAAACAAACAGGAATACACACGTAATCAACGAACCTAGCGGCAACATCGCGACGATATAATCAGGGAAGACAAACGGGAGTAGTGGAAAGGCGTACACTGCTGGAATACGGATGCCAACAATGCGTAACAGAATAAGCATCAAAATCATATCGAACAGCGTTACCAATATCCACGAATCGATAGCAAAGTACAACATCGTTCCGACAGTCGCAGATATTGTCAACACAAGTCCTTGTTTAAACGCCATTTTTCCGTTGTACAATGGCTTCTGAAGTGACTCAAACACAACAACGAGAATCGGCGGAATAACTGCCAGTTGGTAGCCAACGAGCCCACATAATCCAATCCACATGAAAATCAGCACTAAGAACACCAACATGTACTTGTACTGTATCTTTACTTTCTTCTCAAGTCCTTTATTCAACTTAAATACGAGTACCCCAAGCATTAATATGAAGGTAAAAATGAAAACTGAAATAATAAAAGACCATTCGTTTGCATTCGTGACCACCGGTAGTAAGCCCGTTGCAATTGACGGTCCCAAGTTCGATTAAATGATCCGTAAAAAAAGCATCATCAGTATGAGGGTAAGGCTTACTTTGCCTATATAAGTAATGTGTAATTGATTCACCACGAAACCGATTGCAGCAGTGATGGACGGAGCAAGAAAAATCTTCGGCGGTTGCCTGATCCACCCCGCTTCTCGGTACACCCACATGGCAATCGCCATTGCCGCAACTTCCGGCAAAATAATTTCGGGATCTTTCAACATCACCGAAGCCGTAATCATTGCAATGATGAATGTAAAACTAATGATATATGAAAGAATGGTTACTTTCTTTGAAACTGCTGAATCCATGTTTATATGCTCCTTTAGTTCGTATTATTTTCATCATAAAGTTTTTATTATTAGGTAGTAATCTAATAGAAATCAACAATGTTGCTAATGAATATCTCAGCTTTCGCAACTCAATTGTGCGACAAAACCCTTCTAAACTGGGTAAACTCGAATCTCATTGCTGGACAAATGATAAAAATAGGGTATCCTTGCCCATGAGTTCACCAACAATGGCCACCAGCATCGCTTATATTTCCGTCATTTTCAAGTTCCTCCATCCGATAGACTTAAACGGGACAATTTCAAGTTCCAGGAATTCTCCATTCATCTAATCCACCTCGTCATAATATACCCAGATGATGGTTTACCCAGTCAGCTCTTACCCACATCATAGCATACCCCCGTATGGTATGTAAAATCTTCGGTGTTGTTGACATATCTTAGTCGATTTCCCAACCTGCTTAGCAGTTGCTATAGAATGGACTTCAAAACAAAAGGTGCGTGGTTGGATTCATCGTGAATCATAGCGAAGGAAAAATAGCTAAGAATTTATCAAGACGTTCCATATATTTTTCGGAAGGCCGGTAGACATCTTTTTCCCACCACAAAATCATTCGAGTGCTTACCCCCAATTTCTTTCCGAACTCCCTTTTGTTGTACCCATGATAGAGTCGTGCCTTTTTGATTCGTTGGCCAAGTGTATGTTCCGGAAGGTTCTCAAAACAACCGAGGTAAGCGATTGACATCCCCAATGCCTCAGACAACTTTCTGAGGTTAGGTGGGCTTACTGTTAACTTGTTCTGTTCGGCCAGACGAAGAGATCGGACACTAAGACCGGTTGCAGCAGCAAGCTCGACAAGTAACATGTTTTTCTCTAATCGTGTACGTCTGATACGTCCTCCGGGTGTGTCATCTTCCGGCAATGCAGGAGACAGCGATGTTTCCTTGTGAATCGAAATTTCTAGGTTGTTATCTTCACGCTTGTCCCTGCGGCTTCTATGGCACACGTGACCAGCGCGAATGCACCTGCACGCCACAGCAAATCCAAAAATACCGCTCCAAATTGTCAGGTCCGCTGCTTGACCGGATCGACCTGCATCTGGAAGTCCCTCGGGTGCCGGTCCAACTCCTTCACGAACGAGCGGCGGGAGAGGCGTCGGAGACGATCCGCAAGCGGGTGGAGAGGGCGAGGGAGATTCAGTTGGAACGCTACCGCGATCGTCCGGTTTGCCCGTTCAACAGTGCCATGAATGGCCAGGAACTGCGCCTCTATGCTCAGGTGGACAAGGAAGGGCAGGAACTGCTTCGCCTCGCTTTTGAGACGCTCGGTTTAAGCGCGCGTGGTTACGACCGGATCGTCAAGGTGGCCCGCACCATCGCCGACTTGGATCAGTCCGAACGGGTGGAAGCAGCCCACGTAGCGGAAGCGATCCGCTACCGGGCACTGGATCGCGGGAGGATGGGGGAATGAGTGATTGGCTCCTCCCTTCTCCTAACGCTTGAATTTTACCAGTACAATATTTGCAAACGAAATAAGTATCTTCTTCACGGAGAATGGAGCACTGCTGTTGGGTTAGTTTGTTTAGTTCCCATAAATGGATTTTTTTACAATAATCATATCTATCTAAATCATTGTCTTCGTCCATTTAGTATTCCTCCTAAAAAAGGGGCAATACGTCATTATCTATGTGGTACAACAGAATTGCTTCCGTACGCACAGGGTTGGAGTATGCTGCCTATAATGGTTAGTTTTGAATTCATAGTGTATTCCTTTCAACAGCGAGCTATAATCCAGCAGCATCTCACCCAGATCATGTACCTTGACAGCAACGGCAATACAACGCAGCGTACTTTGCGGCCGCGTGAGATCGTGGGTGATCGACTGATAGCATACTGCTCACCCGAAGAGCGCCTTGTGACTTTACCATACATCGAGTGGGACCGCATGCAGCCGGACAAGATCGAGCTGTTGGAAGCATGGGAAAGGGGAGTACATCATCCATGGCAAGTAAGATAGAAAATATGTGGGCTGCGTCCCGTTTTGTCCTGCCCGAACAGCGGGAGCTGTATCTGCAGCACAGGGAGGATATGAAGCTGGTAAAGATGCCGGAACTCGAGCAAGACGAGCTTGAGTCATTTCATTACCTGATCCGAGACTCAGCCCGCGAGGACTATGCAATCACCATCACCTGGTGGCAACCAGTCAAAGAGGACTTGGGCAAAACCTGCAGCATGTGGGGCGTGATCAAGTGGATGGATCAAAACAGCCGGCGGGTTAAACTGGTGAACGATGAGGAGAGCCGGTGGATTCAGATGGATGCAATCATTGAAGTAATTCCATAAAGGGGAGAGCAACGTGTCAAATGTACTTACCTCATTAGATTCAATGGATGTAAGAAGTAGGATCATTGGAGCTATTTTTATTGTTTTTAAAAAACCAGAAGCGATAGCACAATTTGTAGATGAGAGTACTGGGACCACGTACGTTGTTACTTACAACCGAAAAATATTGAAAATTTCGGTTGGTAACGGTGATTACCAACAGTTTGACAACTTACTCGTATTTTTGACATCTCAGATAGGGCCCCCAGATAAAATTTACACCAAAGAATCAAGGCTTGATCCCGGACAGATGATTTCGTATATGGAGTGGCTCAACAAATAAGAAGCTGTAGACCCGTCTCTGCATTAAATCGGAGACGGGTCTTTGCCTTCAATATCGATCCAAATAATCCGCCGTATGCATATTTAATGCCGTATGCATATTTAATATAGAAGAAATCCGAGGGACACTTGGGGACGCGGGGACGAATTGGGGACCAAATCGAACAGCAGGTTTCATTTTTTGCCCTTCCTTACCATAAACAGTTTGCACAAAACCCTTGACCCATCAGCATTCGACATGATACACTCTTATCTGTCAGATGGCCTCGACCAGATTTAGGTTCTGGCGGGAGACCGTGGGGGTTCAAGTCCCTTCACCCGCACCACATAAGCAGAAGGTATTGTAGCCAGAGCAAACCTTTTACCATGTCACATGCGGACGTAGCTCAATTGGTAGAGCGTCGCCTTGCCAAGGCGAAGGTCGCGGGTTCGAGACCCGTCGTCCGCTCCATAGTTGTTCTGCCAGCTTTCAACCGTTTCAGGTTGACCCGCAAAAAAATGTGCCCTTAGCTCAGCCGGATAGAGCGTTTGACTACGAATCAAAAGGTCGGGAGTTCGAATCTCTCAGGGCACGCCATTACTTCATATGAAATCGAAGAGTAGGATCAATTCCTACTCTTTTTTGCATAATCAAGGCTGCATTCTTGCAATTTCCAAGCAAGTTTTCCTTGTATCTCCTATTTCCATCTATTACTTTAAAGTTACACTGCTGTATTCCAGATAGACGGTACAAGGGAAATCGGGCAATATAGACGTTTTTGTTACATGCTTGATGGAAGATTAAGATGGAACAGGAGATGTATGAAAATGAACCCAATTAAATTGGAACAAATGCACCCTGCAATTGCAAAGTTGATCGATAATATAGAGAAAGTTCTGATAGGGAAACGCTCCGTGATTGAGATGATGGTCGCGGCTGTTTTGGCAAACGGACATGTTTTGCTGGAGGATGTTCCGGGTGTGGGAAAGACGATGTTGGTACGTGCTTTGGCCAAGTCGATCGGGGGCGAATTCAAGCGTATCCAGTTCACGCCTGATTTGCTGCCGACAGATGTAACAGGGGTAGCAATCTTCAACCAGCAGACGATGCAGTTTGAGTTTCGGCAAGGACCGCTTTTTGCAAACGTTATTTTGGCGGATGAAATCAACCGGACTTCTCCGAAGACCCAGTCAGCCTTGCTGGAAGCAATGGAAGAACGGTCTGTTACCGTAGATGGCGCGACTTATCGGCTGGCCGATCCGTTTTTTGTGATGGCTACCCAAAACCCGTTGGAATACGAAGGGACATTTCCACTGCCAGAGGCGCAGTTGGACCGCTTCCTGATGCAATTGCGCCTGGGCTATCCGACCGTGGAAGAAGAGATGCGCATGCTCTCCAGATTTTCCGAGGTGAACCCGCTCGCTCAGCTTGAGCCGGTGATGACGGCAACTGACTTGGTGCAGCTGCAAAAAGAGGCAGCATCCGTCAAGGTTTCCGAGGGAGTCAAAGAGTATATTGTACGACTGTGCCACCGCACGCGTGACCACCATCATATTTACCTTGGGGTCAGTCCAAGGGGTTCTCTCGCCCTCTACAAAGCCGTTCAGGCACTGGCTTTTGTGCGGGGAAGGGATTACGTCATTCCGGACGATGTCAAGGAACTGGTGCCGGTCGTATTCGCCCATCGGATGATCGTGAAGCCGGAAGCACGTCTGGAAGGAGCAACCGTTGATCGGGTATTGACTGTCATTTTGGCCGAAACCCGCGTTCCGGTGAGCTGAGGCGGTGACTGCGAATGAAACAACAAAGATGGGGTAAGCTCAAAGCGCTCCTGCTTGTGGCAATCACCTACGTGTTTGCCAAGTTTCAGGGTGGCTTTTCCAGTTGGTTTCTCTTTTACAGCAGTCTGGTGTTCCTCGTTTATGAGGTTCCGGCCTATTTTCTGATGTTCTCGACGCTGGAGGTAGAGCGGGTGATCGACCGCAATCGGTTGCAGGACGGCGAGGATGTCGTGGTAACTGTGCGCCTGCGTCGAAAAATCCGTTTTCCGCTGGGCTGGCACATGATCGTGGAACCTTTGCCAGAGCGGCTGGCAGGGGTATATGAGCCGCATAGGCAACTGATTTTTCCCTGGTTTAAAAAAGAAATGGAGTTTCGCTATGTCATACCGAGTCTTCCGCGAGGATTTTACCGGCTGGATCAGTGCGTAGTGAGCGGCGGAGATTTTTTTGGGTTCTGCGTGCGGCGCAAAGTCTTTTCGTTTCCCCAGGAAATTCTCGTTTATCCGCGGTATAAGGAAGTGACGCACTGGGCTTTGGGAGACGGCAGCTTTAGCGGCAACGTTCACGTGTCGCACCGACGCTCCGATGATATTGCTGCCGTGAGGGGTGTGCGCGAATATCAGCGCGGTGATCGCCTGAGTCAGATTCATTGGCGCGCATCTGCAAGGGGAACAGGCTTGAAGACGAAGGAATTTGAGCATCAGGCGATGAACCAGGCCGTTTTTTTCCTCGATGTGGAAAAGGAGAGTTATCAAGGGCAGCCGACGCAGTTGTTTGAGACGGCGGTAAAGCTGACGGCGAGCCTGATTGCCTATGCCAATCGCAACCAGTATCAATACGGGCTGGTGTACAAGCAAAATGAACGCATTTCGATTGCTCCCGCACTGTCTCATCCCCATTTTCTTCGCGTCTTCGATCAATTGGCTCGGGTTATGCCTACGGGCAGCGAGCCGTTTTCGCGGGTTGTGGGACGTGAGGCGCTGGAGCAGCAGCAGGGCGTGACGCTGATCGTCGTGACGCCGAGCGTGGAAAAAGACCTGGTTCACCGTTTGATTGCTTTGGCGCAAAAAGGCAGAAGAGTGCAGTTGTTCCATGTACATGCTGAAGCCGTCATTTCGCAAGAGCACAGACGTGCCTTGCAATTGCTGAGCGGAAGCAAAGTTGTGTGTACGTCTGTCCATATCGAAGAACATGAGCGGAAGCAGATGGGAGGTGCGTAGAGGCATGAGTGTGTGGAAGCGATCGACGATATGGCAATGGATCTCGGCCCTTTTGCTGTTTTTCATGCTAAGAGAGTGGCTGCTCCCGTTACAGGAGTTGACGGATACGGGTGTGTTGTGGCCGTTCCTGGTCATTGTGGCGGGTGTGCTCGTGATCGACGTAGCGATTCCGCACAGGTGGGCTACGTTGCCGCTCAAGGTGCTGGGTCTGCTTTGGCTGCTGCATGCTACGCTATTCGATGCACCGCTGTTTGCCACGGATTGGCTGGCGGAGCTGTATCGGCACATCGTGCATGACCTTCCGCTGGCGTTCCGGCAGGACTGGGGGGCCATGTCCATTTTGTCGCGCAACGCTTTGTTTGACACCATGCTGCTTGTCTTGATTACCATGCTCACCTATCTCGTGCTGGAGCAAAGACAAGGGCTGTGGTTTGTATTTTTGACCGAGCTGTACCTGGCGGTGCTCGATACGTTCCTGCCTTACGACGCCAGCGCTGGAATTGTGCGGACGCTGATCTTTGGCTTTTTGCTGCTTTCTGTCAGCCATCTGATGAGAATGACCAGCATGGCGACGGTGACAGAAAAAAGAAGCCGCATTCTGTTCGGTTCTCTGCTGGCCTCTTTGCTGGTCATTATGATTAGTGTCGGTATCGGGTATGCAGCACCCAAAAAAGCCGCAAGCTGGCCTGATCCAATCGCCTTTTTGCTGGGAAGTGGCATGGAAGGCTCGCCTGCTGTCATGAAAAAAGTCGGCTACGACAACAATGACGAGCGATTGGGCGGCCCTTTCCAGCAGGACAATACACTCGTGTTTACGGCGACAACCAATGAACGCAGCTATTGGCGCGGGGACTCCAAGGACGTCTACACAGGCGTAGGCTGGGAAAAGGGAGAGCGCGAGTACGAGGCGATTCTGGACCCGCAAAATTACGAGTGGAAAAACGAGCTGTTCCGCGGCCTGGAAACGAAAAAGGTCGAAGCTACTTTGCAGTTCAATGGCCCGCAGCAGTTTGCTACTGTCTTTTATCCCGGCCAGCTGAACAAAATGAGCAATTACGCTCCGCCAAATGCTACGGTCGTCTACGACAAGCAGAACCAGCAGCTTGAGGTCCGCGCAGGAAAAATCAATTTAATCAGGGCGACGGGCGAAAATGGACGGAAAGAGTACGGACCGAATACGCTGCTGCTCAAGCTGAATCAGTACAAGCTGGACGCAGAGGTGCCGATTGTCAGCGAAAAAGCTGTCATCGCGGCCGGAACCGATTATCCGGACGAGATCAAGGAGCGCTATTTGCAGCTTCCCGCGAATTTGCCGCCGCGTGTGAAGGAACTGGCACAAAGCGTGACCAAAAATGCCAAGACTCCTTATGAAAAAGTAAGGGCGATCGAGAATTACTTGCGAACGAGTGGAAAATATAAGTATGAAACAAAGGATGTGCCTGTCGCTGCAGAAGGGCAAGATTTTGTCGATCACTTTCTGTTTGAAAGCATGCGGGGATACTGCGATCATTTTTCTACCTCGATGGCGGTCATGCTCCGCTCCCTCGACATCCCGACTCGTTGGGTAAAAGGCTTCGCTCCAGGCCAGAGAGTGGGCAGCGACGAGAAAAACCGCGACATCATGGAAGTTCGCAACAAAGACGCCCATTCGTGGGTAGAGGTGTATTTTCCGGGGTACGGCTGGATTCCGTTTGAAGCAACCAGCACCTTTGTCTCGCCTGTACGCTTCAACTACGATTTGCGGACATCGCAGCCGCAGCTTCCGATTCCGGTGCCCGATCTGGGGAATCAAACTTCGCCAGACCGGGGAGACGGACGGTTTGACAGGCTGGAAGAGGGGGACGCGATTCCGCAGAAACGCTTTTCGATCCCTTGGCAGGTAAATGTGGCGCTTTTGGGAGTGGCGGCGGGCGCAGGCTTCCTGGCTTGGCGGCGCAGAAAAGAGATTCAAATATGGTGGCTCCGAAGACAGATTGATCTGGATAAAAGCAACAAGTATACGGATCGCTTCAACTTGCTGCTCCGCGTGATGGAGCGGGTGTACACAAGACGGCAGTCCGGCGAGACTCTGCGGGAGTACGCGAGCAGAATTACGATTCCGGCAGACAAGCGGCAAGACCTGCGCTACCTGACGGAAATGTACGAGCGGACCGTTTACGGCTACAAGGAACTGGAGCAGAAGGCACGGTCAGTGGCAGAGCAGCTGATCGAGAGATTGCTCCGTCAACTGAAGCCTTGAACAAAGCCGTCCCATCTGCTAGAATGACGATCAATGAGTCTCGTATAATTATCAGGAATATGGCCTGAGAGTTTCTACCGCTAAACCGTAAATTTGGCGACTACGAGGAGAGCACTTCGGATTTTTGTACATGCAACCGCACATGTGTACACAAGCTGGGACGCTGCCTCCGTATGAAAGATCGGAGTCACCGTCCCGGTTTTTTTGCAAAGATGCGACAATTTTCGCGGATATGCCTGTATGCAAGAACCGAGGGAAGCGGAAACTGCTTTATCATGCATCGAGCGAGGATGTCGGCAAAATGGGGCCGGCACCTGCAAGTCCTGTTGGTACAGGAGAAGGGGGATATGATGGACAAGTCATTGGAAATGGTCGTCGTACTTGATTTCGGAGGCCAGTACAATCAGTTGATCGCACGTCGCGTTCGCGATCTGGGTGTCTACAGCGAGCTCATGCCGTTCAATACGCCTGTAGAAAAAATCAAGGAAATGCAGCCAAAAGGGATTATTTTCTCCGGTGGACCTGCGAGCGTGTACGAAGAGGGAGCGCCAAAGGTCGATCCGGCCATTTTTGAGCTCGGTCTGCCAATCCTGGGCATTTGCTACGGTATGCAGCTGATGAGCCACATGCTGGAAGGAAAAGTAGAGCGTGCGGGCAAACGCGAGTATGGAAAAGCCGAACTGCGCCTGCAAAATGCGCACAGCCTGTATGAAAAATGGGATGCGAACGAAATCGTCTGGATGAGCCACTCTGATAAAGTAGTGGAGCTGCCGACCGGATTCCAGGTGGATGCGGTAAGCGACAGCTGCCCGGTAGCGGCGATCAGCCATCCTGAGCGCAAGCTGTACGGTGTGCAGTTTCACCCGGAAGTACGCCATACCGTCAAAGGAAACGAGTTCATCGGCAACTTCCTGTTCAACGTGTGCGGCTGCAAGCCTACGTGGAGCATGACGACGTTCATCGAGGACGAGCTGGTGCGCATTCGCGAAACAGTCGGCGACAAGAAAGTGCTGTGTGCGCTGAGCGGCGGCGTTGATTCCTCTGTCGTTGCGGCACTGATTCACAGAGCAATTGGCGACCAGCTGACTTGCATGTTCGTAGACCACGGTCTTCTGCGCAAAGGCGAAGCGGAAAGCGTCATGGAGACTTTCGCTGAGAAATTCTCGATGAAAGTAATCAAGATCGACGCGCGCGAGCGTTTCCTGAACAAGCTGAAAGGCGTCACTGATCCTGAGCAAAAACGCAAAATTATCGGGAACGAGTTCATCTACGTTTTCGATGAAGAAGCAGGCAAACTGACAGACATGGACTTCCTCGCCCAAGGTACGCTGTACACGGACATCGTGGAGAGCGGAACGGCTACCGCGCACACGATCAAGTCGCACCACAACGTAGGCGGCTTGCCGGAAGACATGAAGTTCAAGCTGATCGAGCCATTGAAAACGCTGTTCAAGGACGAGGTTCGCAAATTGGGTACCGAGCTTGGTCTGCCTGACGAAATCGTTTGGCGCCAACCGTTCCCAGGTCCTGGTCTGGGTATTCGCGTTTTGGGTGAGGTTACAGAAGAGAAACTGGAGATCGTTCGGGAATCCGATGCAATTTTGCGCGAAGAGATTGCCAAGGCAGGTCTTGATCGGGAGATTTGGCAATACTTCACAGCTCTGCCGAACATGACGACAGTAGGCGTAATGGGCGATGTGCGCACCTACTCCTACACAGTCGGGATTCGCGCCGTAACCTCCATCGACGGCATGACAGCCGACTGGGCACGCATTCCGTGGGATGTTCTCGAAAAAATCTCCACGCGCATCGTGAACGAAGTCGACAACGTAAACCGCGTTGTGTACGATATTACCTCCAAACCACCAGCAACAATTGAGTGGGAATAAGATAAATCCGGATGTTCGTCTAAAATAAAAAATGAACGTTCGTATTTTTCGTTGACATTCCATATGTCACCTGATACACTTCTCAATGTGACAGGTAAGATAGGAAGGTTCGTATATTCTTGAGAATATGGCTCAAGAGTTTCTACGAGGTCGCCATGAAACGACCTGGCTACGAACAAAATGTCGACGGGATACGAATTTGTTATCATTTTTGAAATTGTTCCCGGAGTGTTTTGTGAAGAGGCCAGGCGCATACTAGTAGCGTCCGGGCCTTTTTTTCATTACCTTATCCATAAGCATAGGGGGACTTTTCGGTGCGAAAGTATTTCGAGTTTGACAAACTGGGCACCAACTATCGCCGCGAAATCATCGCGGGCATCACTACCTTTTTGGCCATGGCGTATATTTTGGCAGTCAATCCATTCATGCTCAGCGGAGCGGATTTGCCAGCGGATTTGAAAGCAAACTACCCTGAGTTTGGCGCTGTGTTTACCGCAACAGCTCTGGCGGCGGCGATCGGTACGCTGCTCATGGGGATTCTCGGACGCTTGCCGATTGGACAGGCACCGGGGATGGGGCTGAATGCATTTTTCACCTACACCGTTGTATTGACCATGAACATTCCTTGGCAGCAAGCTTTGGCTGGGGTGTTTGTCTCTTGTACGATCTTTTTGATTCTGTCTTTGACCGGGGTTCGGGAAGCCATCATCAAGGCGATTCCGAAAGGGCTGAAATATGCCGTATCTGCGGGGATTGGGCTGTTCATCGCGTTCATCGGTCTGAAAAACGCAGGGATTGTAGTGGCAAACGACGCGACGTTTGTGGCGTTGGGCCATTTGGCTTTTTACAATGAAAACATGAAGCCGGAAGAAGTATTGGCAGCGAAAAATGCGCTGCTGGCGATTTTCGGTCTGATTGTCACCGTTGTTCTTTTGTCTCGCAAAGTCAATTCCGGTATTTTCATCGGGATGATTGTCACAGCAGTAGTCGGCATGATCTTCGGTCTGGTCAGCCTGCCGGAGCAAATCGTGTCCACACCGCCGAGCCTGGCGCCGACATTCGGTGCGGCGTTCCAATATCTCGGTGATCCTTCTGCCTTGTTCACTGTGAACATGCTGATTGTGGTACTGACATTTTTGTTCGTGGACTTTTTCGATGCGACAGGCACGTTGCTCGGTGTAGCCAGCCAAGCGGGACTTCTGAGAGAAGACGGCAACCTGCCGCGTCCGGGAAAAGCGCTCGCTTCCGATGCGATTGCCGGTATGGCTGGTGCGGTGCTCGGTACTTCTACGACGACCGCTTATGTTGAGTCGACAGCGGGGGTAGCAGCAGGCGGCCGATCCGGTTTTACCGCGGTTGTGACCGGGATCATGTTCCTGTTGGCCTTGTTCTTCTCGCCGTTGCTTTCGATCGTGACTCCGGCAGTTACCGCGCCTGCGCTCATCATTGTCGGCGTACTGATGGCTTCGCACATTGCACAGGTGGCCTGGAACGACCTGGACGAAGCGTTCCCGGCATTCCTGACCATCCTCTTGATGCCGCTGACTTACAGTATCGCAACAGGAATTGCCGCTGGCTTCATCGTCTATCCGGTGATGAAGGTTGTGAAAGGGAAAGCGCGTGAAGTGCATCCGGCGATGTACGTTCTGTTCTTTGTCTTCCTGGCCTACTTCATCTGGCTGCGCGAATAGGGTTTTTTGGAAAAAGGCTTCCCGTTTATTGGACGGGGAGCTTTTTGCTGTATTCGGACGTATTTGCCGAACAACAGGAAGGAATGCTATGGGAGGAACTTTCAGGCAAGGAACCTGTACATGGCACGTAAGATAGTAACAGGCTGGCAGTGGACTCGGGAACGACCGATTGCAAGGGATCTCGCTGGAACGCCAGCGTGACAAACAGCGAAAGCAGGCGAAGGCAGGGGATTGTCATGTGGCGCAAGGGTTGGGTGGTCAGCATGGTAGTGGGGATGGCTCTTGCAGGCATATTGTGGAGCAGCCCGTGGGCGGGACAAGCCGGGGCAGATGTAGCGGCGATTGCAAGTCCGGAGCAGACGCCAGCAGCGGTCACGTACAGCGCAGAGGTGTGGCTGGATATGAACGAGCGGGTCGTGACGGGCGTGCTTGCGGCCCGTTTTGTCCCGCAGGATGACAAAGCTTTTTTTCATCTGTATCCGAATGCTTTTGCCAAACAGGCGGACCTTGGCTCTGCAAACTGGGAGCATGTGCTCGGCAAGCAGCGAGAGCCGGGCGGCATCACCATCACAGCCGTCAAGGTGGATGGACGGGCGACGGGTGTTCACTACGAAGGACAGACGAACACACTGCTGCGCGTGCCGCTCCCTGAGAAAAAGCCGTCCGCCGGAACTGTCGTGGAGCTTGGCTTCCGGCTGCAGGTTCCTTACAACAACGGACGGCTTTCCTACCATGACCACGCGCTGTGGCTGGGGAACTGGCTGCCGATCCTCGCAGTCAAGGATAGCGGCGGCTGGCGGCTCGATCCGTACACGGCGATTGGCGATCCTTTTTACAGTGAAGTAGCCAACTATCATTTGCGCGTGCATTTGCCGGAAGGGTATCAGCTCGCTACGACGGGGCTGGAGAGTGCAGCCGTCGTCACGCAGACAAGGCCGCAGCGGCAAAGCATATATGAGCTGGATGCATGGAACGTTCGTGATTTTGCCATGGTCGTTATGGACGGCACGTACCAGTCGGTGGCCGGCAAGGTCGGGGAGACGATCGTTCGGACGTGGTCACAGCAGGGAGACGATCCGGAAGCGGTGAAAAGCTTGCACGAGACGGCCATGAAGGCGCTCGACTATTACGGGAAGCAGTTTGGCCCCTATCCGTACAAGGAGTACGATGTCGTCAAAACAGGCGGCTTTTTCGGGGGCATGGAGTACCCGAGTCTTGTCTTCATCGAGGAGGAATTTTTCAATACGCAGCACAACATGGGAGTCGCTGTCGTTGCGCATGAAACGGCCCATCAATGGTTCTACGGCATCGTCGGCAACGATGAGGTACGCGAGGCGTGGCTCGATGAGAGCTTGACTGACTACGCGACGATGGCGTTTTTGCAGGAAAAGGACCCGCAGCGGGCGCAGGCGTACATTCGGCTGAGACAGGGCCAGTCCCGCGCTGCCGAAGCGTATGCCAGACGAGGGATTTCCGCCGCGATGAGTGTGGCGGCCTTCCCGGACTGGAAAAGCTACGACGAACTTGTGTACGGGCGCTCCGGCGTCATGTGGTGGACGCTGCGGGAAGCGTGGGGGGCCGAGCGAGTGAATCGGATTTTGCGGCAGTACGTGAGCGAGCACCAGTACAAGCTGGCGAGCGGCGGCCAGATCAAGGAGCTGGTCTCGTCGGCAGCCGGGGCAGATGCAACGCCGTTTTTCGACTATTGGCTGAACGTGCGGCTGGACTTGGCAGCGGCAGCAAAAGAGTGGCTGGAAAAAGGGAAACACGAATGATGATAATAACCCCATTTTTAAATGTTCGGAATCGAGGTTGACAGGCAAACTTTCTCCCTGCTACACTGTGTATGTTGATAGCAAACGAGTACGAATAGCCCAGGCGATGAGTACGGCCGCGAACGCCGTTAGTCGGTTGGGTTTTCTTCTGAATGATACAAAACGTAGGGGGCGAATGGTTCATGCTACAGCCTTTGGTGGGCGTCATTATGGGCAGCACGTCAGACTGGGAAACGATGAAGGAAGCATGCGCAATTCTCGATGAACTCAAGGTGCCGTACGAAAAGAAGGTCGTTTCGGCGCACAGAACGCCTGACTTGATGTTTTCGTATGCCGAAAGCGCAAAAAGCCGCGGTCTGGAAGTCATCATTGCCGGAGCGGGGGGCGCAGCCCATTTGCCAGGCATGGTGGCGGCGAAAACGGAGCTGCCTGTGATTGGCGTGCCTGTGAAGTCGTCCAACCTGAACGGACTGGATTCGCTTTTGTCCATCGTGCAAATGCCAGGCGGGGTGCCTGTCGCTACTGTCGCCATCGGCAAGGCGGGCGCGATCAATGCGGGGCTGCTCGCTGCGCAAATTTTGGGGATCAAATACCCGGATGTGCAAGCGCGCTTTGTGGCAAGACGCGATGAGGTACGCAAAAAAGTGCTGGAGGCTGGCGAACTGGAATGACGACCAAACAGAGCAAGCAAATCAAACCAGGATCGACTCTCGGAATACTCGGCGGCGGACAGCTGGGCCGCATGATCGCTCTCGCTGGACGGGCGATGGGCTACCGCTTTGTAACGATGGACCCGACAGCAGATGCTCCGTGCGGCCAAACGGCGGACAAGCAAATTGTCGCCAGCTACGACGACGTGGAAGCAGCGATGCAGCTCGCCTCTGTGAGTGATGTCATCTCCTACGAATTTGAAAATGTAGACGCGCAGGTTGCGGAAGTGCTGGAAACCCACGCCTACGTGCCGCAGGGCAGCCGCCTGCTGCGGATTACGCAGAACCGGATCTCCGAAAAGACAGCGATTCGGGAAATCGGGATTCCGGTTGCAGCTTTTCGCGTAGTGAACAGCTTGCAGGACTTGCAGGCGGCTGTCGCTGAGCTGGGGCTGCCGGCTGTAATGAAAACGGCGACAGGGGGCTACGACGGCAAAGGGCAGTGGGTTTTGCGCAGCGAGGACGAGCTGGCGGAGGCGTACGAGACGCTGGCCAAGGCAGGAACAGAGCTGATCGTGGAACAGTTCGTGCCTTTCCAGATGGAGCTGTCCGTAATCGCCGCGCGCAATCCGGACGGGGAGCTGGCTGTGTTTCCGGCCGCGGAAAACATTCACCGCGAAAACATCCTGCACCTGAGCATCGTGCCAGCCCGCGTCCCGGCAGAAGTAAAGGCACGCGCAGAAGAAATCGCCCGCACGATTGTCGAAAAGCTCGACGTCGTGGGACTGATCGCGGTAGAAATGTTTTTGACCGCAGACGGACAACTGTACGTCAACGAGCTGGCGCCACGCCCGCACAACTCCGGCCATTACACGATGGACGCTTGCGTGACCTCGCAGTTTGAGCAGCACGTCCGGGCCGTTTGCAACTTGCCTTTGGGCTCGACAGAGTTGCTCTCTCCTGTCGTGATGGTTAATATTTTGGGAGAGCATCTGCAGCCTGTGCTGGAGCAAATCGACAAGCTGCCGCGCACGGCCAAGCTGCATTTGTACGGAAAGGCCGAGAGCAAGGCGAAGCGCAAGATGGGGCATATCAACGTGCTCGCCCCTACTGTGGAAGAAGCACTCAACCACATTGATGCACTGAAAATCTGGACGAATCCATCGGAGGTATAATCATGATCGAACGTTATTCCCGCCCGGAAATGCGCGCCATTTGGACGGAAGAAAGCAAATTCAATGCATGGCTGAAAGTAGAAATTCTCGCGTGTGAAGCATGGTCCAAGCTGGGTGTCATCCCGGAAGAGGACGTGAAAAAGCTGTGGGAAAAGGCCAGCTTTGACATTAACCGCATCTACGAGATCGAGGAAGAGACTCGTCACGACGTAGTGGCGTTTACCCGTGCCGTTTCTGAAACATTGGGCGAAGAAAAGAAATGGGTACACTACGGCCTGACCTCTACAGACGTGGTGGACACGGCGCTGTCTTACCTGCTGCGCCAGGCGAACGAGATTTTGGAAAAAGACATCGAGGACTTCATTGAAATTTTGGCGGAGAAAGCGCGCGAACACAAAGACACTGTCTGCATGGGCAGAACGCATGGCGTACACGCCGAGCCGACCACTTTCGGCTTGAAGCTCGCGCTGTGGCACGAGGAAATGAAGCGCAACCTGGCTCGTTTCCGCGCAGCAAAAAAAGAAGTGGCATACGGCAAAATTTCCGGCGCAGTCGGCACGTATGCGAACATCGACCCGTTCGTGGAAGCGTACGTTTGCGAAAAGCTGGGCCTGTCCCCGGCTCCGATCTCCACACAAACGCTGCAGCGTGACCGTCACGCCGAATACATGGCGACTTTGGCGCTGATTGCGACCTCGCTGGAGAAATTTGCAACGGAAATCCGCGGCCTGCAAAAGAGCGAAATGCGCGAAGTGGAAGAAGCGTTTGCCAAAGGTCAAAAAGGTTCTTCCGCCATGCCGCACAAACGCAACCCGATCGGCAGTGAGAACATTTGCGGTCTGGCGCGCGTCATCCGCGGACATATGCTGACTTCCTATGAAAATGTGTCCCTCTGGCACGAGCGGGATATTTCCCATTCCTCCGCAGAGCGCGTGATCCTGCCAGACGCGACACAGGCGCTGAACTACATGCTGCGCCGCTTCATGAACATCGTGAAAAACTTGACCGTGTTCCCGGAAAACATGAAGCGCAACATGGACCGCACTTTCGGTCTGATCTACTCCCAGCATGTCATGCTCAAGCTGATCGAAAAAGGCATGAGCCGCGAGCAGGCATACGACACTGTCCAGCCGCGCGCGATGCAAGCCTGGGCAGAGCAGCGCTCCTTCCGCGCTATCGTGGAGGAAGACGCAACTGTCAGCGCTACGTTGACCAAGGAAGAGCTGGACGAGTGCTTCGATTACCGTTATCACTTGAAACATGTGGATACGATTTTCAAGCGCCTTGGTTTGCTGTAACAAAGATAACAGGAACGCTCTCGCAGCATGCGGGGGCGTTTTTTATCGAAAAAATCAGCCCAGTCTGTAACCGAATGAATGACGCTGTCGTACCTACAGATGCAGCAGCTTACAAGCAGCCCATAAGTACCTTACAAAAGTGTAAGCTTCTTGAAATATAACTCGATGGTTCCTGCTTCTGATCCGTCTTACAATGAGAGCAACTCATACGGATCACGAAATGGGAGATCGAACATGACTACTGCAATCATTTATCCAAAACCGAATCAACGTCAAATTTACGAAGAATATTCTGCTAAAATATACCGCTACTTCCGCTACCGCGTGAAAAACGTCTGGGACGTGGAAGACCTGACAACGACTGTATTCATCAAGGTGTACTCGAAGCTCGATCAATACGACGGCCGCCATCCTTTTGGCGCCTGGATATTCCGAATTGCGCACAATGCGCTGATCGACCACATGCGCAAAAAAAAGGAGTGCCCGGTTGACCAGGAGACGTTCAGCACGCTTGCGGCTACTGACAAGCTGCCGGAGGAATGCGTGCTGACGCAGGAGACGACCGAGGGGCTGTGGCAAAAGGTACACGCGCTGACGACTGACCAGCGCAACGTCATTTCTTTGCGTTATCTGGCGGATTTGCGCATGAACGAAATTGCCGAGATTTTGGGCAAGACAGAAGCCTCTGTCAAAATCCTGCATTTTCGCGGCATCAAAAAACTGCAGAAAATGATGGAAGCAAAAGCTTGAGGGTGGGGAGTGTTCCACCCTTTTTCCATTGGGAAAAGCGAAGGCAGGCAC
Organism: Brevibacillus gelatini; assembly: GCF_003710935.1. GTDB lineage: Bacteria > Bacillota > Bacilli > Brevibacillales > Brevibacillaceae > Brevibacillus > Brevibacillus gelatini. The sequence goes on along the minus strand of NZ_RHHS01000020.1, from coordinate 55,088 downwards.
GGGCAAAAGGCTGATGCAAATTGGCGCAGCCCAGTTTTCTAATGGTATAGTAAGGAAAGGAGTAGCAGGAGTATCGAGAGGAGTATGAGCGGATGTCTACGATCATGATTGTGGAAGACGACCCGAAAATCAACCAGCTTTTGCAAGAACAACTGGAAAAATACGGATTTCAAACGGTCAACGTGGAACATTTTGATCGTGTCATGGAAGTGTTCGTAAGCAAGCGGCCAGATTTAGTGCTATTGGACGTGAACTTGCCCAAATTCGACGGCTTTTACTGGTGCAGACAGATGCGGCAGGAGTCCAACTGCCCGATTTTGTTCATCTCCGCGCGGGAAAGCAAGATGGACCAGGTGATGGCGCTGGAAAACGGAGCGGACGACTACATTACCAAGCCGTTCGATTACGATGTCGTCCTCGCGAAAATTCGCAGTCAGCTTCGCCGCGCCTACGGCCAATACGCGGCGCAGGAAGGGGAGCGCACTGTGGAGGTCGCGGGGCTGAAGCTGTTTTTGGAGCGGATGGAGCTGTCGATAAACGATACGAAAATCGAGCTGAGCAAAAAAGAAGCGCTGCTGCTGGAAGCGCTGATGAACCAGTACCCGCGCGTCGTCAGCCGCGAGCGGCTGCTGGAAAAGCTGTGGGACGAGCAGTTCGTCGATGAAAACACGTTGAATGTGTACATCACGCGTGTGCGCGGAAAGCTGAAGGACATCGGGCTGGAAGGCGCGGTTGAGACTGTGCGTGGCTCCGGCTACCGTCTGAAAGCGACATGGGAGGACGGACAATGAAGCTGTTCCTTCGGGATCAATGGGCATTTGCCGCCTTTTTTCTCGTTCAGCTGATCTTGATGATTCTGATTTTTGCCATGGACGGGTACTGGAACGAATCGCTGATGATCTACGTCATGTTTCTCTCCGTCTTTTTTGCCGGGGCGTTTCTGGTCGTTCGCTATTTGACGCACCGTCTGATTTACCAGCGCTTGAGCAAGCCTGTAGAGTCGCTGGAAGAGCTGACGCAGACGTATGGCAACGCTGCACTGTGCCAGGCAATGGATGAGAAAAGCCTGGAGCAGTATCGGCTCTACAAGGAGCAGATTCACGCCTACGAAAACAAGCAGCGCGACTATACGACGTTTATCCAGCAATGGGTGCATCAGATGAAGACGCCGATCTCGGTCATCCACCTGTTGCTGCAAAACGAGGACGATCCGAAGGCCGAGAGCATCCGCGAAGAAGTCGACCGGATCAAGCGCGGATTGGAAACGGTGCTGTACATCGCGCGGCTGGACCGTTTTGAGCAGGACTTTTTGATCGAGCCGGTGTCGCTTCGCACGCTTGCGCAAAACGTGCTGGCGGAAAACAAGCGTTTGTTCATCCGCAACCAGGTGTACCCGGAGCTGAAAATCGAGCAGGACTGGCGGGTGGAGTCCGACGAAAAATGGCTGTCGTTTGTACTCAACCAGCTATTGACCAACGCCGTCCGCTATTCTGCGGGCAAAAGCAACAAGGTCACGATCCGCGCCTACGAACGCGGGCCGCATCTCGTCCTGGAGGTGCAGGATTACGGCATCGGGATTCCGCCGGAAGACATCCAGCGGGTGTTCAAGCCGTACTTCACAGGGGAAAACGGCCGCAAGTATCCGGAGTCGACCGGGATGGGGCTTTATTTGGTCAAGGAAATTTGCGGGCGGCTGCACCACAGTGTGGAAATGGAGTCGCGAGTGGGAGAAGGCACGACTGTGCGCATCGTCCTGTCCGCCGTAGTGCCAACCTTACAAGAACGTAAGAATGATGAAAGTTAATTCGATAGCTGGAAAACGCGCGTCCTCGTATAGTGGATAACGGGATGTCAGAGGAAAGGGGATAGACGTATGGAAATGCTTGCGGTGAACAGTCTGAGCAAAATATACGGAGGCAAAATCACATACCGCGCGTTGACGGATATCGATTTTTCTATTCGCAAAGGGGAATTTGTCGGTATCATGGGCCCATCGGGCAGCGGGAAAACAACGCTGCTGAACATGATCTCGACCATTGACTCTCCGACATCCGGGACTGTTCTTTTGAATGGAACGAATCCGCACTTGTTGAAAAAAGACAAGCTGGCGCTGTTCCGTCGCCGCGAACTGGGCTTTGTTTTTCAGGATTTCAACTTGCTCGATACATTGACGATTGGGGAAAACATCGTGCTGCCGCTTACGCTGGAAAATGTGAAGCTGCAAACGATGGAGGAAAAGCTGCAAAGCGTGGCTGCGAAGCTGGGAATCCAGGATATTTTGGACAAACGTACATACGAGGTGTCAGGTGGCCAGCGGCAAAAGACGGCAATCGCCCGTGCGATCATCCACTCCCCTTCGCTGCTGCTTGCCGATGAACCGACCGGCAATCTCGATTCCAAGTCTTCGCGGACGGTCATGGAGACGCTGGAAGCGATCAATAAAACAGACAATACGACGATGATGATGGTCACGCATGATCCGCTGGCAGCAAGCTACTGTCACCGGGTTATTTTTATCAAGGACGGACAGTTGCACAACGAAATGTACCGGGGCGAGAACCGCCAGGCGTTTTTCCAAAAGATTATTGACGCGCTGTCGTTCCTGGGAGGGAACACGTATGACCTTTCGACAATTCGCGTGTAATAATGTTTTGCGCAACAAACGCACCTATGCTGCCTTTTTTATGAGCAGCGTGTTTTCCGTGATGATCTTTTTCGTGTATGCGATGTTCATTTTTCATCCGGGAATTGTCGGGGAGGAAATTCATGAATCGGTTGCGACCGGGATGATCGTGGCGGAATATGTGATCTTCTTGTTCTCTTTCTTTTTTCTCTTCTATTGCGTCGGCGCTTTTTTGAAAAAGCGGGAGAAAGAATTCGGGATCTTGTTCATGCACGGCATGACGTCGCGGCAGCGCAACACGCTGATTTTCATGGAAAACATGCTCATCGGGATCGTCGCGATTGCCTTTGGCATCGGGCTTGGGATGGTGCTCGCCAAGCTGTTTTTCCAGTTCGCGGGCTTCCTGCTGGATGTAAAGGCGCTCGGCTTTTACCTCCCGTGGAAGGCGATTGGGCTGACGGTCGTTGCGTTTCTCATCCTGTTTGCTGCGATCTCGCTGTTTACGGTGCTGCTGCTTAGAAGCCGCAGCCTGCTGGAACTGTTGCAGGGCAGTCGGCGCCCCAAGCGGGAGCCCAATGCATCGATTGCGCTGTCGATTGTGGCAGTGGCGCTGTTGGGGATGAGCTATGCATTGGCGCTGACGGCGGATGGCATTTACGTGGTGGCGCTTGTGCTGCCTGTTACGGCTTTGACGATTGTCGGGACGTATTTACTGTTCACACAGCTTAGCGTGATCCTGATCGAGTTTTTGAAGAAGCGGCGCTTCATCTATTGGCGGCGCACGAATCTGTTGATGCTGTCAGATCTTTCATACCGGATGAAGGATAACGCGAGAATGTTTTTTTTGGTTTGCATCGTGTCGACGGTCGCCTTTTGCGCAATCGGGACGCTGGCGGCATTGGCCGGGTCGATCCAGGAGACGGTCGTGAAAACGAATCCGTTTGCGTTCGAATACCAGACCAAGGCCGAGAATGCCGACAAGGACACGCATTTGCGGTTGATTGAAAACAGCTTGCAGCAAGGGGGCTTTTCCTTCGAAAAGTACCAAGTGTCAATGCGGGTGCTTCCGGAACAGGTAAATGACGAGACGGTCGGGGTGGTCAAGCTGTCCGACTACAACCGTTTTGCGCGGGCGGCGAACTCACGTGAGCTGCAAATGGCCGACAACGAAGTGTTTATCTTGCTCAGGTGGTTAGGCGATACGGTCGAGGAACAGACGTTGCAGATCGGCGGGCAGGAGCTTGTGGTCAAAACGGACACGAAAATGAATCCATTGATTAACGGCATCGAATTTGCACGGCTGGCGGTTGTCCCGAACAACGTGTACGATCAGCTTCACGACTTGCAAGAGGAGCAACGCTTTGCCTACGATGTTCCGCGCTGGAAGGAAACGCAGGAGATCAGCCTCAAGCTGGAAGAGGAAATCGAGCATGATACGGAAACCTATTCATTTTCGGCTCGTGCCCCTGTCTTTCACCAGATGAAGCAGTTGGCGAACACGGGGCTGTTTATCGGGCTGTTCGTGGGCGTGCTGTTTTTTGTCGCGGCAGCCAGTTTCCTGTATTTCCGTTTGTATACGGACCTGGAAAACGACAAAAGGCATTTTGGAGCGATTGCCAAAATCGGTTTGACGGAGGCCGAGTTGACGAGAATTGTGACGATCCAGATCGCGTTGCTGTTTTTTGTGCCGATACTGGTTGCGATCATTCACAGCATGGTGGCGTTTGTCTCGCTGCAAAGCCTGCTGAAAGTCATGCTCGTGGCATCGGTCGTCAAGCCGACAGCCATCGTGCTGTGCAGCTTTGTGATCGTGCAGGCGGTCTACTTCTGGGTGATCCGCAATCGGTATTTGTTCCATTTGAAGCGTTCGATGAACTGGATATGAAGCGCGGGTCGTTTGGTTTCGCTAATGCCGCCAGACAAACTGGCATAGGATAAAAGAAGAGGTGCGCGAGGAGGGAACAGGATGGATCAGGATACGTGGATGGGGCAAGCCGTCCGCATTGCACTGGACAATGTGAAGGAAAGCCACGGCGGGCCTTTTGGAGCGATCATCATCAAAGACGGGCAAGTCGTCGGACGGGGCCGCAATGAAGTGACGGCGCTCAACGACCCGACTGCCCATGCGGAGGTGCAGGCCATTCGCGAGGCGTGCCGCAATCTGGGCACTTTTCAGTTGAGTGACTGCGAGCTGTATACGAGCTGCGAGCCGTGCCCGATGTGCCTGGGGGCGATTTACTGGGCAAGACCGCGGGCCGTGTACTATGCCTGCACGAAAGAAGACGCGGCCAGCGCCGGATTCGACGACCAGTTCATTTACGAGCAAATCATGCTGCCGCATGAAGAGAGAAGCATACCTTTCCGGCAAATTGAACTGGAGAACCGTCAAAGCCCGTTCATGGCATGGGTGCAAGCGGAGAAGCGGATTGAATATTGAAATGTCGTGGAAACGGCATGGTAGCCGCCTCGCAGCCTTTCGCTGTCAGCTTCGAAATTCCTCGTATACGTTTCGCACAATTAATCTTCTCCCCACTTGCCGACGGGCGGCGCTTCTTTTTCCATGTTCAGATTTTGTTCAGATTGTCCGATTAGAATGGAAAACTGAACAAAAGGGTCGATATACTCAATTGATCTACGGAGAAAGGCCTGTTTTTGGCGTGGTCGAAACTACGGCAACCCCATAGGTCGAGACAGGAGAAGTTATGTAGATGAGCAACATCATGATTGTGGACGATACAGCTTTTGCAAGAGCCATATTGAGGGAGATCGTGGAGTCGCTGGGTCTGGAAGTGACGGTGGAAGCAGATTCAGGGGAAGAAGCGGTCAAAAAATACGGATTGTACAAACCAAAGCTGGTTCTCATGGATATTTCCATGCCGGGGATGAACGGCATCAGCGCTTCCCGCAAGATTGTGGAGATGGACATGGAGGCGAAAATCATTATTTGCTCGGCTGTTGTGCGCCGGGATACAGTTATCAAGGCGGTTCAGGCGGGAGCGTGTGATTTTATCGCCAAGCCGCTGCAAAAAGAACGCGTCGAGTGGGCAGTGCGCAATGCGCTGGGATAGAGAGAAAGGACGCCATTTTTCGTTCGGCCGGGACAGAGGCGAATGGTGTCTTTGCATTTGTCTGCCAATCGGCAGGATAGCACGGCGGATAGCTGCAATGGCGACGATACACCTTGACTAAGCATGGAAATCGCAGGAAAACCCCTTCTCGACTCTCCGTTCGGGAAGGGGTTTTCCTGCGCTATCTGCGGGCCTTGTGTCAGGTAAGAGACGTACCCTTTTTCCACGCCGCAAACCACTTTGTAATGTCCGGATTCACGGCAGAATCGAGTTCCTGCTCCCAGCGGGACGTCAGCAGATGGTATTGCTCCTCGACAGCCGCGTGATCGCCCAGGGCGTCGTAAAGTTGCATCAGGGCAAAATAGCAATCTTCTTCCAGCGGGTGCAGTTGCTGGATTCGCTTGTTGACTCGGAAGGCTTCTTCAAGCTTGCCAGCTTCCTGATAAAAGCTGCTCATCTTTTTGGCGAGCTGCAACCATAGCCGGCGCAGGCGTTCCCGCTCGTATTCGGCCCACAAATAGTCGTAAGCGCCTAAGTAATCCCCGCTGTACATTGCAAGAACTTGCTCGTATTCCGCGATGTTGGCATGTGACGGTGGAGCCAGTTGCCCCAGGTGTTGCTCCCACTCGTCCACGTCAATCAGCGAGGATTCGACTGTCAGCCTGTAGCCTGCTTCCAGGTTGCCTTTGTTGATGCTTAACGTCTTGATGCCGTAGCGTTTCAAGGTTTGCCGGATCAAGTATACTGCCGTGTAGAGCTGGGGCAGCGCTTTTGACAAATCACAATCCGGCCACAGCAGCTCCAGCAAAGTCTCCTTGTCTACTGTTTTGTTGCGGTGATGAAGCAAATAGGCAAACAGCTCCCGCACTTTGTTGGTACGCCATTTGATCTCCTGCGGCTCCTGGTCGGACAGGTGAAACTGCAGGTGGTTAAAGCACTGGATCGAAACAAGCGGCTTGGTCTCCGGTGCTGTTGCTTGCGCAATTTTGATTTTTTCCCGCAGGCGATTGACGGTTTTCTCCAGCCGTTTCAACTGGACAGGCTTCATGATGTAGTCCAGCGCGCACAGCTCGAAAGCGTCTACTGCGTATTTGTCATAGCCGGTCACAAAGACGATTTCCGGAGAAGGGTCAGTATTTTGCAGCTGTTCCCCAATCTCCAGACCGTTTATTTGCGGCATGTTGATATCCAGAAAGACGACATCGGGGCAAAGTTTTGGTGTCATTTCAATCGCTTTGCTTGGGTCGGTAAACGTTCCGATTACCTTTATGGCGCCTATTTTTTGTTCGAGCATCATCTGCAGGTGCTGCAAAGGCAGTTGTTCGTCATCGACTAAGATCGCTTTCATCGACTTTCTCCTTCTTTAACGTCGCCTTGAATGCACAAATATTTCTCTTCATAATGAAATGCGACTAATGCTTGAAAAACTCCTTCTACTATTTGTAGACTTTAAAAGTTTTCAAAAAGTTGCTTTAATCGACTGAAAAAGGAATTGTGAAGGCTCATGATAAAAATTCAAGGAATACTGCAAAACAAATGGAAGTTGACTGTCATTGTTGGCTTATTTTTGCTGGTCATCACGATGATTCGGCTACTTTGGATTGCGCATCACGAGGTTCCAGTGCCGCACCAGGCCGTCGGTGGCGTGCTTGACCTTCGGGGCTGGGACTTCGAACAGGAGGAAATGGTTGCTCTCAGCGGCCAATGGGAGTTTTACCCTGGGCAATTGATCGTTCCAGGCGCGGAAGCCAAGGCAAAAAGTGCATTTTCCGGTCTGTCCCCCGGCTTGCTTTCGGTTCCGGGCGATTGGGGAGAGGCTGCCGGAAGCGGAGGGAGCACTGCTACACATCGCTACGGCACGTATCGCCTGCTGATTCAATTGGATGAGAACGCGCGCTTTCCGGCCGGGATTCATTTTCCCAAGATTCAGGGGGCTTCCCGCGTCTATGTGAACGGACAGTTGCTGGGGGAATCCGGGCATCCGGACGCGGACGAAAGCCGGATGGTTTTGCGCAACCTGCCGTACTCTGTCTTTTTCACCCCGGAACGCGGACAGCTTGAACTGGTCGTCCACGTCGCAAACAATGAAGCCTACCTGACTGGCGGGATTTTAAAGTCGGTTTTGTTCGGCAAACAGGCGGCCATCGACCAGCGTGTCTCGACCTCGCATTTCATGCAGCTGATGGTGTGCGTCGTTTTGGCTGTACACGCTGCCTATGCGATGATCGTCTATGCAGTCGGAGTGCGGCAACCGATTCTGCTGACCTTTGCCGCGCTGGTCAGCTCCGCCGTATGCTCGATCTTGGTCGATGATGACAAGCTGTTGTTTCAGGTGGTTCCGTACGATTATGAGCTGTCAGTCCGGTTGGTGTACATGGCCTATGCGACTGTTTATGCGATGCTGTTTGCTTTTGTCGCCCAGTTGCTCGGAAAAGCAGGCAAAACGAATCGCTGGTTTTATGTTTTGTGCTTGTTCGAAGTATTGTTGCTGATTTGTTTTCCGCCTGCATCGGTTGCCTGGCTGGTCAAAATCCTCCTGTTGTTCATTTCCTTTCCGGCAGGAATCATGGTGATTTCTATCATTTGGAAAACGGTCAGAACAGGAGACAAGGACGCTGTTTTTCTGCTGCTCGGTGCGTCGGGAATTGCCGCCAACATCGTCTGGGGCTCTCTCAAAAATCGGCTTCTGGTCGATCTGACGTTTTATCCGTTTGATTTCATCGCGGCGTTTCTCGCCTTTGGCACGTACTGGTTCATTCGCTATTTCCGCGCAACCGCCCGGACCGAGGAACTGGCAGCGAGGCTGCAGCGGGAGGATCAGAACAAGGATGCGTTTTTGGCAAATACGTCGCATGAACTGCGAAACCCGCTGCATGGCATCCTGAATATTGCGCAAACCGTGCTGGAGCGCGAACAGGGCAGGATGGACAACGAGAGCAAAAAACGGATGGAGATGATCGTGACGGCCGGGAAGCGCATGTTGTTATTGCTGAACGATTTGCTCGATGTGACGCGGTTAAAGGAGGGGCGTGTTCAGCTCGTGCCAAAAAGCGTCAGCGTGCAGACGGTCGCAACTGGCGTACTCGACATGCTGCGGCTGATGGAGGAAGGCAAGCCAGTGAAATTCATCCTCGCGATCCCGGAATCATTTCCGCTGGTGCTGGCCGATGAAAATCGCCTCGTGCAAATTTTGTTCAATCTCGCCCATAATGCAATGAAATACACGGAAGAAGGGACGATTACAATCGGGGCGAGCGTGCGGGAAGACAAGGCGTACATTTGGGTGGCAGATACGGGGATTGGCATGGACGAGGAAACACAGCAGCACATTTTTCAACCGTACGTGCAAGGACAACCAGGAGTGGCAGCAGTAGATGGGGGCATCGGTCTTGGCTTGGGCATTTGCAAGCAGCTTGTGGAGATGCACGGCGGTGAGCTGGAAGTGGCATCAACTCCGGGGCAAGGCTCTGTGTTCACGTTTTCTCTGCCCTTGATCCCGGAAGCAGTAGCGGAGACGGCATCTGCCGCAGAGTCGTCGCTGTTGGCACCTCCGCTGTTTACAGAGAGCGCAGAAGAGACGGGGGACACTCCTGAAAATGCTTCGTCTGACGACGGGGTGGTCATCGGTCGTCCGAAAATATTAGTAGTCGATGACGAACCGTTCAATTTGACTGTTTTGGAAAGTATTTTGCAGACGGAAGGATACGAAATTACCGGGGTGACGAGCAGCAAGGAGGCGTTGGAGCAGTTGGAGCGGGATCAGTGGGATCTCGCCATTGTTGATGTGATGATGCCGAACATGTCTGGCTACGAGCTGGCGCAGCTGATTCGCGCTCGCTACACCGTTTTGGAGCTGCCGATTTTGCTGCTGACGGCGCGCAGCTATCTGGAGGGCGTGGCCGCGGGCTTTTTGGCGGGGGCAAATGATTACGTCACCAAGCCAGTCGATCCGCTGGAGCTGAGAGCGCGAGTACGCTCACTGGTAGAGGTCAAGCAGTCCGACGAGGAACGGCTGCGCATGGAAGCCGCGTGGCTGCAGGCGCAAATCAAACCGCACTTTTTCTTCAATACACTAAATTCGATAGCGATTCTCAGCGAGTTGGACCCGCCGCGCATGCGCGAGCTGCTGTTGCAATTCAGCACGTATTTGCAAAGAAGCTTTGATTTCCAAAATGCGCAGCAAATCGTTCCGTTTGCACAGGAGCTGGAGCTGGTTCGCTCGTACCTGGCAATTGAGCAGGTGCGGTTCGGGGACAAGCTGCGTGTAGTCTGGAAGATCGATGAGGACAGTGATTTTTATCTGCCGCCGCTGACCATTCAGCCGCTTGTAGAAAATGCTCTCGTTCACGGCTTGCTGAACCGGATCGAAGGCGGGACCTTGACCCTTAGCGTGACGCATGACGGGGACGAGGTGGAAATCAAGGTGGAAGACGATGGCGTGGGCGTTGCGGAGGAGAGAGTGAAGGAACTGCTCGCGGGCGACAGGCAAACACGTAGAGGCGTCGGGCTGTTCAATACCGATTATCGCCTGAAGCAGCGATACGGCAAAGGGTTGCAGATCGAGAGCGGCGTGAATCGCGGCATGACGGTTTCTTTTCGCGTCCCGAAAATGCAAGGGACAAAGTAGCAAGGCAGTCCTAGAGTGGTTTGGCAGAGGAATCCGATCTGCTGAACCACTCTTTTTTTGCGTGCAGGTACAGGCATTTTGGCCCCTGCACGATTCGACAACGACAATCTGGCCAAAATAGCGCCGGATACAGGGAAAATGGACCTGTTCCCAATGGAAACCAAAAATTTTTCCGTTTGCGCAACAAAATTATCCAAAAGACCGTCTGTGATGGTGAAATTTTCCTCCGAAAGGAAGATAGGAGGATCGAGCGTGACGACTTGGTATGTCATCATTCCCATTCTTTTTGTAATGGCGGTGGCTGTGTACACAGACCTACGCTACCGACTGATTTACGACTGGCTGACACTGCCCGGGATCGCCTATTTTCTCATCGCGCATGCAGTGCTTCGGCCGGACAACTGGGCGGCGCACGTCCTGGGAGTCGTCGTGCTTGGCGGCTTGTCGCTCGGGATGGCAGTCGTAAGCAATGGGCAGTTGGGGGGTGGCGACATCAAGCTGTTTGCGGTGGTAGGGGCCGCGCTGGGCTGGCAGGCGGGACTAGTTGCAATGGGGCTTGCCTATCTGCTGGCCGGAATCATCATGCTTCCTGTGTGGCTTGTCTACAGGCTGTCGCGGAGGGTGTCGTTTGAACGGGAAATTCCGCTGGCTCCATTCGTTGCGGGGGGAACCGGGCTGTTGCTGGTAATGGTTGTCTATTACCAGACGGTGATTCTTGGGGAATAGTCCGACAATCACAGTGGGTATTTTTACTTATTATGGAATTTTAAGAGCGCTCAGCATGACTTGACATCATCTTAGCTACAGACAAAGAGAGGGAAACTTTTCATGTTGGAATCGAAACGACGGGCAATCATTTTTCTGGTGTTATCCTTTTTGCTTGCGGCGCTGGCTGGTTTTCTGTTTTTGAAAAAAATCAAGGACATGAACGCGCAGCTTGGGGAGATGGTGGAGATTTACGAGGCAAATGTCGACATTCCCTCTCGGGCGTTGATCCAACCCGATCAATTGACCACAAGACAAATTCCGAAAAAGTACGCGGATGACTCGTATGTCGTCGACAAGCTGAGTCTGAAAAATCAGGTAACGGTCGTACCTTTGTCGAAAGGCGACGTCATTACGAAAAATATTTTGAAGCCTGCAAACATCGTCCGCGATCAAAACAACCGCCTGGTTACGGTGTACGCGTCGGGAAACGTCATGTTTGACCAGGAGCTGGAGGCGCTCGACCGTGTCGACATTATCATCTCGACGACGGAGGGTGGCAAGCCTGTAACCAAGGTGTTCATGAAAGACGTGCCTGTCGCCATGGTGGCGAAGTCGGACAACAAGTTCAAGGGCGTGGCGCTGGAGCTGCCGTTTGAGGATGTGCCCAAATTCATCCATCAGCAGCACTACGCCGAGCTGATACGCATCCTGAAAGCAAATGTCGGCAAAGGAGAGCTGGGAATTCCCGACCCGTTTACGACAACCGAGCCGGGCAAGACAGAAACTGCGCCAAAGCCTGCCGAAGCGAAGCCGCAGACGCCTCCAGCCGCTACGCCAGCGGCATCGTCAACAGCGTCGCCAGCCGCTCAGCCAACCGTACAACCCCATACAGCACCGACCAATCCGCAGCAGCCACAAGCGAAACCGCCAACTTCGGGACAGCCGCCAGCCAATCCAGCACCAGAAACCGGAGGGTAAGTCATGAGCAAAGAAGTGAACATTCTTGTAGTCGCCGATCACGATTCGGTCAAGGAAATGCTGACGGAGTTTTTGGCCGGGTATGAGCAGGTACGCTATACGACGTCCAGCGGAGTGAAAAAAGAAATCGACCGGATCGGCCCCGATGTCGTGCTGCTCGTCCAGTCCGAGGAAGGGGCCGGAGTCGAGCTGGTGCAGTACATACAGAGCGAGCTGCCGGAGGGAATCATCATTTTTTTGACGGAAAAGCAAGATTTTGTCCTGCTGCGGGATGTCGTCCGCGCCGGGGCCGTCGAGTACATCGTCATGCCCGACGAGTTGAACTTGCTGACTGATCGGCTCGAAAAAATATCCGAGCTGTTCCAGATTCAGCAACGCAAAAAAGGCGCAGATGCTTCCGGCAAAGCGTTTGTGCGCGGGCGGGGCAAGGTGTACTCGTTTTACAGCGGCAAAGGAGGCAGCGGCTGCACACAGCTTGCCACCGGCTTTGCCCAGTCGCTGAAGCTGGAATCGACGGCCAGCGTGCTGTTGATCGACCTGAACCTGCAGTACGGGGGCGTCGAGACGTTTCTGTCGTTTGACAGCAACCGCACGCTGGGGGACCTGATTCCGGTCATGAACGAGATGAACGAGTTTCACATCCGCAACGTAGCGCAGCGCGAGCCTCATTCCAAGCTGGAAGTGCTGGTCAGCCCGCGTGACGCCGAGATCGCGGAAAACATGTCCGAGGCGTTTGTCACACGTCTGATTCGGGCGAGCCGCCGCAGCTACGACTTTGTCATCATCGACCTGCCGAGCCATATGAACGAGTTGGTGTATGCCGCTCTGTCAGAAGCCGACATGATTTACTACGTGATGAACCTGGATACGCCGTCCGTGCAAATTTATCGACTCGTCGAAGACCTGTTCAGAAGGCTGCGTATTGATACCGAGGGCAGGCTGGAAGTCGTCGTCAACCAGGTCGGCCGGGATAACGAACTGGCCGTGTCCGACCTGAAAGGACTGTTCAACGCTCCGATTACGGCGGAAATCAGGCGAGATCACGCGGGAGTGCAGGCGGCCGTCAATTCCGGCAGGCCGTTGCAAAAAGAGGCGAACGAGAAAAAACTGACTCCCGCGGCAAAAGACATCCGAAAATGGGTCCAGAGCATACTGTCGTGAGGGGGAAGCTAGATGGCTTTATTCAAGCGCAAGCAGGAGCAGAAGACAGCAGAAGCCGAGTCGCCACGGGCGACGCTGGCAGCGACACTTGCGGCTCCCGCCTTCAACCCGTACATTGACGAGCTGGCAGAGCATTACAAGACGCGGCTTTTGCGGGAAACCAATCTGGAGAGACTGACCAGCCTTGGCTCGCAGGAAATGCGGGTGGCGATTGAGCGGCTCGTGTCGCAGTACATGTCGGAAGAAAAAGTAGTGATCCCGCGCAGTGAAAAAGAGCTGCTGCTAACCCGCCTGATTAACGAATCGGTGGGGCTGGGGCCGTTGGAGCCGTTGCTTGCCGACCCGGAGATTACGGAAATTTCAATCAACGGGCACAACACCGTTTACATCGAAAAACGCGGGCGGCTGGAGCTGACCGATCTGAAATTCCGCGACGAAGAACATTTGCGGCACATCGTCGACCGGATCGTGGCGCCGCTCGGCAGGCGGATTGATGAAAGCTCGCCGATGGTCGACGCCCGCTTGAAGGACGGGAGCCGGGTGAATGCGGTCATCCCGCCGATCAGTTTGAACGGAACGTTGGTGTCGATCCGCAAATTCCGCAAAGAGCCGTATTTGATGGAGGATTTGCAGCAATTCGGCTCGTTTGACGAGGCGATGTCACGCTACATCCAGGCAGTCGTGGAAGCGAAAATGAACGTCCTCATCTCTGGCGGAACCGGGAGCGGGAAAACGACGCTGCTCAACGCAGCCGCGCGGGCGATTCCCCACTACGAACGGATTATCACGATTGAGGACTCGGCGGAGCTGAAGCTGACCCATCCGAACTGCGTCGGGCTGGAGGCGCGTCCGCCGAACATGGAGGGAAAAGGCGAAATTACAATCCGCCAGCTTGTGCGCAACTCGCTGCGGATGCGGCCCGACCGGATTATCGTCGGGGAGGTGCGCGGCGCGGAGGCATTCGACATGCTGCAAGCGATGAACACGGGCCATGAAGGCTCGCTCACCACCGTCCACGCCAACTCGCCGCTGGACGCTTTCAACCGTTTGGAAGGGATGGTCGTCATGGCGGGGATGGATTTGCCCTCGGCCATCATCCGCGAGTACATCGTCAGTGCGCTGGACATCATCGTGCAGGTCATGCGGCTGTCGGACGGAACGCGCAAAATCGTCTCGATCTCCGAAGTGGCGAAGGTGGAGGGCAAACGGGTAGAGGTGCAGGAAATTTTCCGCTTTCACCGGACCGGGATCGGCAGCAAAGGCGAAGTGCTCGGCTATTTTACGCCGACCGGAATCATCCCGCGCAGCCTGGAGCGGCTCAACGTTTACGGAATTGATCTGGACGAATCCATGTTTACGCCGAAGGGAGGGAGCAGACGTGAGCCTAGCTATTCTGTTTAGCCTGGCGGTGCTGTTCGGAATTTGGGGCATGTACGAATACCTTGGATACCGCTCGAAGAAAAACGAGTGGAAAAAGAAGGCGGAAGACTGGTACGAGGTAAAAACGCAGCGCAAAAGCTTCATCGTCGTATGGGGCGACCGCTTCGACCAGAAGCCGTACGCCCAGGAAATCGGTAAAAAGCTGAAAAAGGCCAACATTCCACTGACCCCTTCCGAATTTTTTGCGGGCATGCTCGTCGGCACGATGGGGCTCGGCTTTTTCCTGCACAGCGTGGTGGCGATCCCGGCTCCGTACAACTTCATAGCGGGCGGGGCCGCGATATATGTCATCCAGAAAGCCGTCTTTTTTGCGCGGCGCCACAAATATTTGGAGAGATTGAACGATCAGCTCTCGGAGGTGTGCCGTCTGCTCGCCAACTCGCTGCGCGCAGGGCTGACGCTGACCCAGGGGATCGCGATTGTCGCCAAAGAGCTGAACGCTCCGGCCGGAGAAGAGTTCAAGCGAATGTCGCGGGAGCTGGCGCTTGGCGTCAGTTTTGACCGGGCACTGCTGGAGATGGAAAAGCGGATTCCGACGCGCGATTTCCGCATTTTCGCGGCGACGCTGCTCATCCAGCGCAGGGCCGGGGGCAACTTGAGCGAAGTGCTGCAGGAGATGGCCGAGACGATGGAGGAGCGCCGCCTCGTCTCGCAGGAAATCAAGACGATGACCGCCGAGCAGCGCTACGTCTCGTATCTCGTGCCGATCATGCCCGTCGCCCTGGTGCTGATGATGAACATGATTAACAAAGGCTTTATCGATCCGCTGTTTACGCCGATGGGGCTGGTGCTACTCGGACTGTTTTTGATCGGAACGCTTTTGTCCTACATCCTGGTAAAAAAAGTGACCAATATAAAGGTGTGACACGATGGATGCACTCATTATCACCTGCCTGTTTCTGTTTTTATTGTTCTTTGCCATATTTTTAAAGGAATGGTATTTGTTTTCTGTGCAAAAACGTTCGCTGATCGAGCATATGTACGAAGTGACAGGCCATCGGACGTACCATGTGCGCAAGCCGGAAACCGCTTCAGAACGGCTGGTCAAACGGCTGCTGCGCTACGGGGATGACTATGCGGTTCTAGGCCAGCGCTTCAATTTTTTCAGCGAATCGCACGAAGTGGAGGACTGGCTGCTCAAGGCGGGCCGCCCGCTCGATCTGACGGTAGCCCGCTTTCAGGGTGTAAAAATCGTGCTGACGCTGCTCGGCATCATCGTCGGGGCGCTGCTGTTCGTCCTGGGCTTCCCCTTTGCCCAGTTTGGCCTGATTCTGTGGCCGCTGGCCGGCTACTTTTTGCCGATTTTCTGGCTGAAAAAAAAGGCGAGCGAGCGTCAACAGCAAATTCGCTACGATCTGCCTGAATTTCTCGACACCGTCAGCGTGACGCTACAGGCGGGGGTCAGTCTCGATCAGGCCCTGCGCGAAGTCATTCGCTTTTTCAGCGGACCGATCCAGGAAGAGTTCTCGCGCTTCAACCAGGAGATCGACCTTGGCGTGCCGCGGGAAAAAGCGTATGAGCAGCTGCTCAAGCGAAACGACAACCCGGAATTCCAGATGTTGATTAAGGCACTGATCCAGGGGATGCGCCTGGGAGTGCCAATCTCGGTGACATTCAAGGTGCAGGCGGACAACATGCGGCGAATGCGCAAAGAGCTGGTCAAGGAAAAGGCAGCGAAAGCCTCGCCAAAAGTGACGCTGATTACCACGCTCGTCGTCGCGCCAACTGCCATGCTGATGATCGGCGGGCTGATGGTGCTGAACATCCTGGAAAATGCCAAAACGTTTACCGGCATTTTTCAATGAATGAAGAAGCGGACGCCTGAAAGGGAGGTGATGCAGGTAGAGACGTCCGGGAGTTATTTTTGTACCTATTAAAAATATTCCGGTTTGGAGGAAAAACGATGATGACAACCATGATGCAAAAACTGTTTGTAAGAGCAAGCTTTTCCCTGCGCAACCAAAAAGGCGCGCAATCCATCGAATGGATCGCACTGGCTGCGGTTGTTTTGGCGGTGCTTGGCGCTGTCGCAACCTTTTTCAGCAAAGACGAGAATGTGGGTAACGCCGTTTCCAACACGCTGTCGGATGTCATCGAGCACATTGGCGACAAGATCACAGGCAACTAGTGCCGACACGTTTATTCCAGCGGACGGTTAGTGGTGAAAGCAGGTTTTCACCACTACCTTCCCTGCTTCATTTGCCAGGGGAACCACAAGCAGCTCTGACATGACGGAGGTACATACAGATGAAAGCGATCAAGGTACTGATTGCAGCCTGCGGGCTGATGGTCGTCTTGCACGGCTGCTCCAGCGAGGAGCCGTCGAGTACGCAGGAGACGAATGCGCCAGTGGTGGCGCCCGACGAACAGGCTGAGAAGCCGCTCCAACAGGGGCAGAAGCTGTCGCGGGAGGAGCAGATCGCGGCCCTGAAGGCACTGCTTCCGGAAGGGGCCACGAAAATTCCGGAGACGGCCGCCGAGATTGCCAGCTTTCCCATCGGGCGCTATGCCGGAACGAACTTTTCCGAGCATGAACAAGAGC
The DNA here is from genome assembly GCF_003710935.1 of Brevibacillus gelatini. Lineage (GTDB taxonomy): Bacteria > Bacillota > Bacilli > Brevibacillales > Brevibacillaceae > Brevibacillus > Brevibacillus gelatini. The sequence goes on along the minus strand of NZ_RHHS01000020.1, from coordinate 37,941 downwards.
TTCGAGCGTTTCTGAACGATTTGCCTGCGATTGAAAACCCCGATCAGGAAGTAATCGACATGTACTACTTGGCACTGCTCGGGCTGTTCGCCGAGGATTATCCTGATCCGGAACGGCTGATAGAAGACATCAAGATGGCCTCGTTCGGAAGCCCCGACATCGACGATCCACGCTTTCAGTTCAAGGAGCAGTACAACGTGGAGATCATTCTCGACGCGAGCGGCAGCATGGCTGGGCAAATGGACGGCAAAACGAAAATGGATGCGGCCAAGGAAGCGATCAAAGCGTTTGCAGAGGCGTTGCCCAAAGATGCCAATGTCGCCCTGCGCGTATACGGGAACAAAGGGAGCGGTAAAGAGTCCGACAAGGCGCTTTCCTGCAGCAGCAGCGAGTTGGTGTACGAGTTGCAAAAATACGACGCCGGAAAGCTTGCCGCAAGTCTGAACCAATTTCAGCCGACAGGCTGGACTCCGATAGCCTATTCCTTGCAGGAGGCAGAAAAAGACTTGAGCCAGCTTGCTGGGGACAAGAACACAAACCTGATTTTTCTCGTCAGCGACGGAATCGAGACGTGCGGTGGCGATCCGGTGGCAGCAGCCAAACAGTTGGCTGACTCCAACATTACACCTATTTTGAATGTCATCGGTTTTGACGTGGATGGAGAGGGGCAAAAGCAGCTTAAGGCAGTCGCAGAAGCAGCGCGCGGCCGCTATGTGTCTATTCGCGACAAAAAAGGGCTGCAAGATGAATTTTCCAAAGCAAAAGAAATTGCTCTCGAATGGCACAATTGGAAGAGCAAAGAGTCCAGTAAAGCGTACTCCCGGAAAGTCAAGCAGCTCCTAAACAATACGCAATACAAGCTGGAGTGGAATTTTTTGGCCGACGATGAAAAGCGAAACATCGACTGGATGATTCGGCAAATCAAACGGGACAAACGGTTCCCGCTGCAGCTTGCCGAAGGGTTGGGCCGTCTGCAGGATGAGCATAAACGAAACGTGGATAAGCGGGCGGAAGAACTGGAAGATTTGCTCGATTCCCTAACCAAAAAATCTTACAAGGAAACCATTGAAGCCATTTCTGAGCAGTACCGCACCAAGGCGGGCAGTAACTAGCACCGTCGATCAGCGGTTTGCCAGGGATTAATGAAATCGGGGTGAATGCTGTGAATCATCATACAAGACGCACGAACTGGGCTGCGATTGTGGCCCTGTTCATTCTGATGATGAATCTCTTCCCCTTTGCAGCTTTTGTACACGCAGAATCTTTGGCGCCTGGGGACGTGCGTCCGGGCGCAGTCCAGCCGGGAGAGATCAGGCCGGGAAACATTTCGCCAAACAACATACAACCCGGTAATTTTCAGTGGGAAACAGGAGAGATTTCACCAGGTGAGATCGAGCCGGGGAGTCTGGATGCAGGCAACATGCGACCGGGCGGTGTGCAGCCTGGCAACGTCACGCCGGGCAATGTGAATCCGGGTGTTTATCAGCCGGGAAGCGTCAATCCTGGTGATACCCAACCGGGGAATGTCAATCCTGGAGATATGCACCCCGGCAGTTTGACTCCGGGAAATACGCAGCCCGGCAGCGTCACACCGGGCGGCTATTCCGGCAAAGGCGATTCCAAAGCATACGACTATGTCAACTGGTCCATCAATGAGGCGTTCGGCGGCAGCCTTGGGTTGGCGGCTGATCTCGCGGAAGGAAATGTCGATCCGGCCACTTTTGCCACCATGCGCAGCCTGTTCCTCGTCGAGCTGGGCGTCAAGGCAATCGACATCCATCTCAAGGACACTTCCTATGACTGGTTGAGCGGCCTGCCTGTCGACGGCTTTGATGCAGCTTCTGCCGTGATGAATTTCAAGTTCATCAAAGACACAGCCAGCGGCCTGCAAGTGACAGGGCTGGTCAAAGGCTTGAACGTCGCAACGGGCGGGATCGGCCTCGTGTTTGACAGCATCGACACGTTCACGAATTTCCGGGATGCTTTTGATTCAAGCAACAGCAAGGATGAGCGCGTCGACTCTTTTATCGACGGAACCGGCAGCTTCGGCAGTACGCTCATGGATGCCGGGGTCATCGCCGCGATGGTTCCCGGAGGACAGACGGTCGGTCTTGTGCTTGTCTCGGTCGGCGGGGTTCTGTGGGTAGGCAGCAAGCTGACGCGATGGGGGCGCAAGCTGTACAAAAAGTTTGCCTAGCGCAGCGCCTGATGCTGGTGGTGACTGGTCGCCAAAACGTTAGATGGGAATGAGTCAGAGTGAAGCATCCGATCAAAGAAAGCTTCCTGTTTTACACGCGCAACATTGAGTCCATGCTGCTCTTGTCAGCAGTCGTCGTTCTGCCTTTTTTGCTCATTCACAATTTTACCGTCAACTACATCCACTTTATCGCTGTCCTGACAGGCGGGCAGGTGGTGTCAGCCTTTTTCAACCTGTTTTTGCTGCTCGTGTTTTTGACCGTCGTTCAGCTTCCGTTTGCCCAGTATGTGCAAAGCGAGCTTGAGGGGGAGGAGCGGCCGGTTCGCCAGGCGCTGCGCACGTTTTTGGACCACAGCTTTGCTGTGTTTGTCTTCGGAATTATCTACGTGCTTGCCGTGTCGTTTGGCATGCTGCTGTTTGTGGTGCCAGGGGTGGTCATCCTCGTGCTGTTTTACTTGACCCCGTACTTGACTGTCATCAAAAAGCAGCCGGTGCAGCAGTGCTGGAAAAAGGCGTTTGCGCTGGGGAAAAAGCACTTTTTCTCCATCCTTGGCGTCATCCTGTTGATTAGCGCCATCGAGTGGGCCATCAGCGTGATCGGGCTGTTTACGGTTACGTACATTACGACCAGCTTTGGCGCGGTTTTTTTTACGCAGCTGCTCTTGAATGTCATTTTCTTTCCGTTCATGGCGGTGATGCTGACGATGTACACGCACAAATGGCTGAGTGAGTCAGCGAACGCAGAGAGCGTGGATACCGGGAGGAGGGACACGGCTTGACGACAAAAGCAGTGAAAAGGCAGCGGCTCTGGAACAGGATCGCGATTGTTTTGTACGGCGTGCTCCTGCCGCTCTGCTGCCTGCTCATGATCGTGGGGGAGACGATTCCTTATCCGTTGCTGCTTTTCTGGTTTGCGCTGCCCTATATCGAACAGGCTGGCATGGAGTACGCTCGCCGCAAAGATGTAAAGCGGTAAAGCTTGACGCCAGGCGAAAAAGCATGGAGGGGGAAATGACATGTCCAAGCAGGAGAGAAACTGGCAGCGCTTTTGGAATTTCATGCTGCTTTACTTTTACGCCCTGATTGTGCCTGCGACGATCATCGGCGCCATTTACCGGGGAGATTTTCCGATCCAGCTGGTCATTTTGGCGATCGGGCTGCCGTTCATGAAAAAAAATCATCTGGCGTTTCTCCGGAAGAAACATGCGTCTGTTTAACCGTACGCCCAGGCAGTGGGTGATGCTGTGCCCTAGACAGGGGCGCGCCGAAGCGAGGGACGCAGGGAAGCTGGCGCGTGCGCTGTCTGACGAAAAAGGTTCGGTCACGATTGAGTTTCTCGGGATTTTGCCGCTGCTTTTTCTCATCATGCTCGTCTGCTGGCAGTTTTTGATTGGGGTATACGGGGTGATTGCTGCCCAATCGGCTGCCAATGAGGCGGCAAAAGTATACGCCATTACGGGGAGCGAGTCCAGTGCGCTCGCTGCGGCGGAAAAAGTGCTCGCCGGAGCGGGCGGCGGCATCGGCTTCAACAGCGGGGAGTCGTACATCGAGTCGCAAGGTGACGGCTATTTCAAGGTCATGATCGGCGCGAACCTGGAAATCGCCTTTTTGCCGGATATTTTGACGCGGAACATGGATGAAGCTGACAAGACGATTTCGTTTCAGCGTGAGATTACGAGCAGGGTGGTTCACTAGATGAGAGACAGGCTTGCGTTTTTGCGAAATGAACGAGGGAATGTCACGATTTTTACGCTGACCATCTTCATGCTCATCATGCTCGTCCTGTTCATGGCGCTGTTTAACCTCTCGACTGTCTTCGTCGTCAAGGAGCAGGCGGCAAACAGTGCGCAGCAAGCGGCGTTGGCGGCGGTCAAGCCGATTTACGACGAGATGGAAAAGGCGCTGGATCGCTACGATCAATCTCCCATGCGCTTGAAGGACGAAACGTTCATCAAGCCGTTTGTGGATGAGGCGGAGGCTTCCATCCGTGCGAGCCATCCGGACTGGTCAAGGAGCGAGGTGCGGTATGAAGCGATTGACCAGGTGCTGGGAAGCTGGCTGCCGGCAAACGTGGAACTGCTGCTCTATGTGCAGGCAGGTCTGGCACAAGCGGCTCCGCAGCTTCGGGATGTCGTCGTCACGATATTGGAGGCCAATCACGCCACCGTGCGCGGCTCGCAAATTGTCGTCACTTCGGATGAGCGCATCCAGGTGCAGACGTCTGTCCGCTTTCGCTCCACTACGTTTGACTTTTCCTTCATGCCCGATCCAAAGCACGAGGAAGAAGTGTACCAGACGGGGCGGAGCAGACAGATTGGCTTTCTTCATGCCGCAGGGGGCCTTTTTCTTGGCTCTGGCATGCTGTAAAAGCAAAATCGGTTCATCTCGTCAAACATACACACGACAAGGAGGTGCTGACCGTATGCATGGTAAGTACAGGCGCAGGCTTGGCCTGGTAAACAGCTTGATGATCGTCCTGCTGCTGTGCGGCTGCACCCTTGGCGCATCTGGAGCAGGGCCGCGAATCGGCGAGGTGAAATGGCCGCAAAGCACGCAGGAGTTGATCGCGGAGCAGCCCGGGCAGTTGGCGGGGACGCATTTTTACCTCGCCCAACACCCGCATCGGGCTGCCATCTCGGCTATTCTCGACAAAATGCCTACCGTGGTGGACGGGATGGACGAGGCGTATTTGCAACTGTACTGGAAGCAGCTGCTCGATTTGTTTTCCGAGGATTACCTCAGCCCGCAGATGGTTGTGGATCGCTGGAAAATGGCTTCGTTCGGAAGCCCGGACATCGAGGATGCGCGGTTTCAGTTTCGGGAAAATTTTAACGTCGAAATTATTTTGGACGCGAGCGGCAGCATGGCTGGCAAAATTGGCGACAAAACCAAAATGCAGCTGGCCAAGGAAGCGATCAAGGAATTTGCCGAATCACTCCCGGAGGAAGCTAAAATTTCGCTGCGCGTCTATGGACACAAAGGGAGCAGTGGCGATGGGGACAGACAGCTCTCGTGCTCCCGCAGCGATCTGGTCTATCCGCTGCAATCGTACGAGCCGAAGCGGCTGGACGAGGCGCTTGCGCAGTTTGCGCCGACCGGCTGGACGGCAATTGCCCATTCTCTCAAGCTTGCCCAGCAAGATTTGGCGGAGTTTTCCGCAGATAAAAACACGAACGTCATCTACCTGGTCAGCGACGGCATCGAGACGTGTGGCGGCGATCCGGTGGCCGTAGCCAAAGAGCTGTCCCAGTCGAAAATCATGCCGCTTTTAAACGTGATCGGCTTTGACGTGAACGCCGAAGGGCAAAAGCAGCTGAAGGCGATTGCCCAGGCATCGGAAGGCTTGTATGCCAACGTAACGAACCGTGAGCAATTCAAAAGAGAGCTGGAGCGGGCAAAAGAAATCGCCCAGAAGTGGGAGCAGTGGAAACGGGACGCCCTGACGGAAGCAGGCGCGGTGCTGATTGATCGGCGCAAGTGGATCGACGCCTACAACCGGGACTGGTACGACAAAAGCTGGCGGGAGAGCCTGAACCTTGGGACGGCCATCGAGTATTTGGCGGCAAACGGCAAGATCGGCAATCAGGCCAGGGAATATTTTACGAAGCAAAGACAGGCCAGGGAAACGTTGGCCGCACAATCGAAAGAGGAGCTTACCGATTATTTGGTGAACCTGACCAACAAGACGTATCAGGAAATGAAAGAAGAAATCGAGGAAAAATACAGTGGTGGCTAGTGGAAAAGTCCCGTTGCGCAAGAGTGTGTCTGGCAACGGGACTTTTTTGCCAAAAAATAGCCTGGGCGTGGTCGATCCGATCAGTCATATCAGTCATATCAGTCATAGGTGAAAGTGACGACCTGCTTCAATGCCGTATTTACTCCAATCGCGACCGCGTTGTAGCCGTCTGAATAGTAAAAGTAGCGCTTGAGTTCATTGGTTGTCGGCTCCGATGTTCGAACGAGCTGAAAGTTTGCCGTTGCCAGCAAGTTTTGCGAACGCACGAAGTCGGCTGCCGTTTTTTCCAGTTCCGCTTCGGCGATTGTTTTCGTCGCTTTCTCGCCGTCCTTGCCGATCACGTCAATGGAGAGCGAGAGAAGCTGCTTCTTCTTTGGCTCGATAATCGCGTGGTAGGCATAAATATCGCCGCTTTTCGGCTCGCCGCGAAGCAGGGCGTGAACGGGCACTCCTTTGTAGATCGGCTCGCCAGTGGCGGCATCAATCAGTTTGGCAGGGTCTTCCAGCGTAATCTCCCGGTCGGCGGTATCTACGGAAACATGGTAGTATTGACGGACAGCGGCTGCAGCGATTTGCGCCGCTTCTTCTTTTCCCAGTCCCTGCACCTGCTCGGGTGTGCCGGGCTTGGAACAGCCTATGATAATCAACGCCAGGAGCGTCGTTGCGAGTAAAAGGGTTGCCAGTTTTTTCATCAATCAAGCCTCCGTGCCTGTTGCGTAATCCTTTCTTATCCTAACAGGAGACGGGGCGTGGAGAAATCGAATTTCCTTTCCATTACCTTACGAAGTTGTAAGCTTGCTTTAAAAGGCGCTGTCTAGAAAGTCAGTGAAAACGGACAGTGGGACGCCGCGTTTTTGTTGAATGGTAAAAATAGTAAAAAACCATCTTTTCCTGTAGAATGAAAGTAACCACACAAACACAAGTTTTTGCTCCATATGGTTATGACAAAGCTTCAATTGATTCATTGGCAAAGGGGGAAAATCATGGAGACGTTGCCTTCTTGGGTCTGGGGCTTCTATTATGGATTTATTTTGATAGCACTAGTCAGTAGTATTGTGTATCTCATTCGGAAACAGCGCAAGCTTCTCGCAACACTGACCATCGTATCCGCTGTATTTGGACCGATCATCTTCTTTTTACAGTCCTTGCTGCGCGCTTCCGGGACGGAAATAGATAATCTGTGGCATAGTCTTGGTCAAGGGGAGATATGGGCTCTGTTTGTTCTCCTTGCGCTTATGGAAATACTCGTGTGGTTTGTAACGCTTATGAAAGATTTAGTTGGGCAATTGGGGAAAAAGAACAGTCTCAAAACGTAAGGAGCAGTATTTTCTTAAAATGAAAAACGCAAAAAAAGCGCTGGTCAACAGTAAAAAATTCGCCTATCGTTCGTTTGTGACAACTTAACGATAGGCGAATTTGCTTCCTTATGGCGCTCAGCTTTCCTTTCCGCCGACTTACCCGAAGCTCGCTGGCATGTTCGGGTAAAAAAGCTAGCCTTTCAGCCTGTTCAATTGGTGCAGATGGTGGCGATAGTGCATCTCGACTAGCGCAAACCATTCCTTGGCAGCGAGCGGGCCGAAGCCAGGGTGCTCTACTTTGTGTTGGGGCGGGATTTCGTCCAGCGTCGGGGCCAGCTCGCGCATGCGCTCAAGCACTGCCTGCATGCCGTTGACCAGCTCTTCCTTGCTTGCGGGCTGGGCAGGTGTGTATTCGGGCGAGGCAGGAATTTTGATGCGAATCGGCGGGAGAGAGCCTTGGGCAAAAATTCCTTTCCCGATCTCCCCCATCTCGGCACCCGGCATGTTAACTTCCGGACCGCCCGCTTTGCATTTTTCGATGTTGGGGATTTGCATGTGCAAGGCCGTCTGGATCAGGTGCACGTACATTTGCCCCAACGACCACTCGTCCTCGCTCGGCTTTTTGTGCAGTTGCTCCATGCTGAATGCTTCCAGCTCTTGCAAGTAATGAGCAGTTACCTTTTCCAGATTGCGTACGATTTCGACTGGATTCATGAAAAAATCAGCTCCTCTTCATTTGCTTAGCCCTAGCATACAAAAACGCTACTGACAGCAGTATGTCAGTAGCGTTTGAGCATTTTTTCCGCTTCCTCGCGAATTTTTTGGCGCAGCGATTCCGGTTCCAGAACAAAGGCATTGGCCCCGAGTCCCAGTACCCAGGACGATATTTCCTCAAGCTGCCGGACGCGCAGCGTGACCAGCACGCCGTCCGGATGATCGGCCATTTCTTCTATATAAAAGGACTTTGCTTCCAGCACCTGATCGGCTATCGCTGGCGGGATGAGCAAGCGGACTTCGAGTGTGCGGTCATCGGGAGGCTTGTAATCGTCAAACGAAAAGTGCTCCGGCAGGTCAAAGCTGTCTGCGAGCATGGTCAGCCCGCCCATCCGGGACAGGCGGAACCTGCGAATGTCCTGACGCAGATCGCAAAAGGCAAGCAAAGTCCACACGCCCCGCACCAACACAAGCCCGTAGGGAGCCACGTCGCGCACGCTCTCGCGGTTTCCGTCCGCTTCCGGGATGGTTTTGCGATAGCGAAAGCGGACCTTGCGGCGATGCAGGATGGCTTCGTGGAGCAGCTCGGCGTATTGTTTTTCCTGTTCGCGCTGGTTGGCTTCTCCGATGTCGAGCAGGCGGAAGGTCGAGCGAATTCGCTCTACTTCCCGGATAAATTCCGGCGACAGAATCGCTTCGACTTTGCGCTCGACGCCGCGGGCGCTGTGACCGTAATTTTTGCCAAACGCCTGCTCGACCAGGTCTGCGCCAATCAGCAGCGCGACGGCTTCTTCGACCGTAAAGCGAACGGGCGGCAGAAAAAAGCCTTCCATCAGCGAGTAGCCTTGCCCGGGCGAGCCGACGACGGGGACCCCAGCTTCGCTCAGCGCCTGCATATCGCGGTAAATGGTCCGCACACTGGTTTCGAATGTCGCGGCCAAATCTTCCGCGCGCAAGGTGCGCTTGCGCTGAAGCTCCAGCACAATGGCCAGCAGGCGGTCTGATTTGTTCATGGATAGCCCCCATTTCCCCAAAACGTGTCTTATCCTTATTGTATTTTTTGCGTCAAGCGAGCAAAAGCCGGAAATGAACTTTCTGCCGGACGGTCGTCACGCCGCGCCATGTCGTGTCATGCCGGCAACGTTATCCCGCAAGTATTGCCATGCCGCCAGACTGGTCTATCACACTTTAACAGGCACACATATTTCGCAATAAGGATTGGTCGTGAGATCGCCCGTATATTTTTCCAGAATGGGTTTATCGTCCATCGTGTAGCCGTTGCTGTGGAGAGCAGGAAAAATTTCTGTATACGCCCGCTGGATGTCCTCTGCTGTATGCTTCACTTCGAAAACGAGGTAATTCCCGCCGGCAAGCTCGCCTTCGCGGATAGCTGAATCGGCAGCGTTCAACTGGGCATTTTCGGACAGTACGATGCAAGCATCAAAGCGGCAGTGCTCAGGTGCGGTAGTCTGCGGGTTGTCTTGTGGAATGGCAAACAGGATAGCCGAATCCAGAAGCTGGTTCTTCCTCGCCCATTTTTTTAGCTCCTCCATTACTTCCACATTGGCAGGACCGTATGGACCGACTCGCCGCATATACGCAATGCGATAAGGGGGGAACGTTTCGAGTTTGCATTTCATAAAAAGTCGCTTCCTTTCTTCGTAGATTTGGTTGCCGTATTGAATGTAGCATGTTATAAAAAATTTTGCATATTTTTTAAGAATTTTTTGTAAATTTTAAAATGATGATTTTTCAATAGATATGAGAGCATGAAAAAATGGATAGGGTTTCAGATGCTCTCTGAAGCCTATCCATTCTTTGTGCCAGACGTGCTAAACGGTATGCCCTACACCAGATTTTCCGGGTTCAAGCCTTCCAGCTCAGGCAGGACGAAGCGGCCGTCTTTTCTAATCAGCACGTCGTCGAACCAGATTTCGCCGCCGCCGTATTCAGGGCGCTGGATTTGCACCAGATCCCAGTGGACAGAGGAACGGTTTCCGTTGTCTGCTACTGTGTAGGCGTTGCCAGGCGTGAAGTGGAAGCTGCCTGCGATCTTCTCGTCGAACAGGATGTCGAGCATCGGGTGGAGAATGTGCGGGTTGAAGCCGATCGCAAATTCCCCGATGTAGCGAGCGCCTTCGTCCGTGTCGAGAATGTCATTCAGCGCTTTGGTGTTGGAACTGGTCGCTTCCACGATTTTTCCTTGCTTGAAGGTGAACTGCACATCGGTAAAGGACATGCCTCGGTAGTTGGTAGCCGCGTTGTAGTAGATGGTGCCCTCTACAGAGTCGCGGACAGGCGCTGTGTACACTTCACCGTCCGGAATGTTGCGTTTGCCGTCGCATTTCACTGCATTAATGCCTTTGATGGAGAAGCGCAGGTCTGTTTTCGGTCCGATGATGTGGACGCGGTCGGTGCGCTCCATCAGCTCTTTCAGCGGAGTCATGGCTTTGGACATTTTCGCGTAGTCCAGGTTGCACACGGAGAAATAGAAGTCCTCGAAGCCTTCCAGGCTCATGTTGGACAGTTGCGCCATCGATTTGTTCGGGTAGCGCAGGACAACCCAGCGCTTGTTTGGCACGCGTTCATTTGTATGCACAGGCTGGTACAGGATGCGGGAATAGATGCCCATCTTGTCTTCCGGAACGTCAGCGAATTCATTGATGTTCTCGTAAGCGCGGATCGCAATGTACGCGTCCATGTCTTTCATGCGCTCGTATTCGTACTTCGCCATTAAGGCCATGTGTTCTTCACTGGTGCCCTGGTAGAGCGCGCGCAAAATTTCCTGGTCTTTCAGCGTCACGAGCGGCAGAGCGCCGACCGCAAACGATTCGCGGACGAGTGCGCGGACAAGCTCGGGTTGCAGGCCAGTATTTTCAATCAGGACCTTTTCCCCTTTTTGCAGGTTGAGCGAGTAGCGGACGAGACGGCTAGCCAGTTCATTGATCCGTGGATCTGCCATATGTACGACCTCCGTATAGTAAAAATTTTTTTATTAATCGTATTATCGCACAAAAAAGATCCGTCTTGCCAGTATGTTCGACGATTACAAGCACGCTCGATAGATGGCAATGACGTCATCCGCGTTCAGCTTTTTGGCGCTGGCCAGGTAGCCTGCGCCGCGTCCGCCGATGGTAATGGCTTCTTCGGCCATCTTCGGCAAGGCGTCTTCTGTCACGCCGAAGTCGGAAAGCCGCTCGGTGATGCCCATGCTTTTGTACCAGCGCGAAACAGCGGCGATGGTCGCGCGCGCTGCCGCCATCTCGTCCGCTTCGGTGACGCCGAAGCAGTGACGGCCCATGCGCGCCAGCCGTTCCGGACGAAGCGGCAAAATGACCTGCTCGAAGTAAGGAATGGACAAAATCGCCAAACCGCGCCCGTGCGCCATGTCGTAAATTCCGCTCAACGGGTGTTCGATGCCATGCAGAGGCATGCCTGCGCCGCGTCCGGCGTTTGCGAACGGACTGATGCCCAGCGTGCTCGCCCAGAGCAGAGTGGAACGGGCTTCCTCGTGATCCGGCTGGCGAATCGCTGTGAGGGAATGCTCGGCGACAAGCCGGATGAGTGTCTCTGTGATCCCGTCCTGCACGTTTGTTTTGTCTGCGCTGATGAGATAGGTTTCAAACAGATGGGAAAAAATATCTGCGCAAGCTTCCGCCGTGACGCGCGCAGGAACGGTAAAGGTGACGGATGGATCGAGAATGGCGATTTTCGGAAAGAGAGCCGGGCCGTTGATGGAGGATTTTTCATGCGTCTCCCAATGGGTCAGGACGCTGATGTTGTTCGCTTCCGACCCGGTAGCGGCTACCGTAGGCACTGTCAGGAGCGGAAGCGCCTCTTGCACAGGCACGAGCAATTTGCCTGTGCCGCTCGGGTTGCCGCGCATGTAGTCGTAGATGGGACGGCCGGAAAGCGCTGCGGCTGCAATCGCCTTGGCCGCATCCATGACCGAGCCGCCGCCGAGCGCCAGCACGAAGTCGCACTGTTCGTTCCGGGCGAGCGCTGCCCCGGCATCGACCGTAGCCGTGCGCGGATTCGGTTCGATTTTGTCAAAGAGAACAAAGGCTACTTGCGCTTCCTGCAGGAGCGTAATCGCGCGGTCGAGAAGCCCCGTGCGCTTGGCTGCGCTGCCCCCTGTAACGAGAAGCGCCTTGTTGCCGAGAGTTTTCGCTGCCTGGCCCAAACGCGCAAGTTCACCCATGCCGAAGTAGATACGGGTAGGAAAAGATACTTCAAAGGGAAACATCTGCTATTCCTTCTTTCACGTGTAGGTTGTACCAAAGACAGTGTAACACAAAGCTGGCGAAAGAGCCTTTTTGAGCGGGGAGACTTCTGCATTTCAGACCCCGATCAAGCGTAATACCTCTCGCGGGAAAAAAGCATAGTAAAACAGACAAGACGAAACTTGCGCCGCTGCTTCAGAAGCAGCAGGGAAGTAATATGCAAACGAATGTTGGCAAAAACTTGACAGACAATTATGTAATAATTCCCGAACATTTGTCGAAGGCTGTTCACGCTTTTTTCGTTGATAAATGCGTATGTTTATGTTTTAATGTAGTTGAATCGTTCGTGAATTAATCGCAACTCAACCTTTTTATCTGGGAAGGTGACTCCTACAGTGGAAAAACAGGAACAACTCTACGAAGGTAAGGCGAAACGTATTTATCGAACATCTGAGCCTGACCAATACTGGGTAGAGTACAAAGACGACGCAACAGCATTCAACGGAGAGAAGCGGGCGCAAATCACCGGAAAAGGTGAACTGAACAACCGCATTACCGCTATCTTTTTCACCATGCTAAAGGAGAAAGGCATCGACAACCATTTTGTCCGCCTGCTGTCCGCAACCGAGCAGGTTGTCCGCAAAGTGGAGATCATTCCTTTGGAGGTCGTTGTTCGCAATATCGCGGCTGGCTCGCTTGCCAAACGCCTTGGCATGGAAGAAGGCACTGTTCTCCCGCAGCCGGTTGTCGAGTTTTACTACAAGGACGACGCATTGGGCGACCCGTTGGTGAACCCGTCCCATATCAAAGTGTTGGGAATTGCGAGCGAAAGTGACCTGGCTACGCTTGAGCGCATGGGGCTGGCTGTAAACGAGGTTCTCGTACCTTACCTGGCCGAGCGCAACATCACCCTGGTCGATTTCAAACTGGAATTTGGAAGAACACCGGACGGGGAGATTCTCCTCGCCGATGAAATATCCCCGGACACATGCCGTTTCTGGGACTCGCAAACAAAAGAGAAGCTGGACAAAGACCGCTTCCGTCGCGATTTGGGCAATGTAGAAGAAGCGTATCAAGAAATGCTGAAGAGACTGGGAGGAGACGTACATGTTTAAAGCTGTTGTTTATGTAACACTGCGCGAGAGCGTTTTGGACCCGCAAGGCCAGGCTGTAAAAGGGGCGCTGAACACCCTTGGTTTTGACGAAGTAAACAATGCGCGGATCGGAAAGTACATGGAACTGGAACTGAACTCGGCGGACCGTGCGCAGGCAGAAGAGCGTGTACGCGAGATGTGCGAAAAGCTGTTGGCGAATACGGTGGTTGAAGACTATCGCTTTGAAATCGTGGAGGGCTAAGGACATGCGAGTAGCGGTTATCGTCTTTCCAGGCTCCAATGCCGACGTAGATTTGTATAACGCAGTTGAAGACGTCATGGGAGTGCCGGTTGATTACGTATGGCATTCCGCGACTGATCTGTCCGGGTATGACGTGATTCTTTTGCCGGGCGGATTCTCCTATGGAGACTATTTGCGCTGTGGCGCGGTCGCTCGTTTTTCGCCTGTCATGGAGCAGGTGGTCAAGGCGGCGGAGGAAGGCAAGCTGGTCATGGGAATTTGCAACGGATTCCAAATTTTGACAGAAGTAGGGCTGTTGCCAGGAGCACTCTTGCGCAACCGTTCCCTCAAATTTGCCTGCAAGCTGTCCGGCCTGCGCGTAGACAACAACAATACCCCGTTCACCCGCGACTACGCGGCTGGGGAAGAGATTCAGATTCCAATCGCACACGGCGAAGGAAACTACTACTGTGATGAAGAGACGCTTGCGAAGCTTAGAGCAGGCAATCAGATCGTTTTCCGCTACAGCGGCGAGAACCCGAATGGTTCGATTGACGATATTGCAGGCATTTGCAACGAGCGCGGCAATGTGCTCGGCATGATGCCTCACCCTGAGCGTGCTGTCCACAAATGGATGACCTCCGATGACGGACGCCGCATGTTTACCTCGATCCTGAAGACGTGGAGGGAACAAAACAGTGTCACAACTCACGCATAAAGAACCGACCGCAGAACAAATTGCCGATCAGAAGCTCTATCGCGAAATCGGGCTGACTGACGAAGAATACCAACGTGTAGTCAATATTTTGGGACGCCAGCCAAACTGGACAGAGACAGGTCTGTACAGCGTGATGTGGTCTGAGCACTGCTCCTACAAAAACTCCAAGCCTGTCCTGCGCAAGTTCCCGACAAAAGGTCCGCGCGTACTGCAAGGTCCGGGCGAAGGCGCCGGGATCGTGGACATCGGCGACAATCAGGCCGTTGTTTTCAAAATTGAAAGCCACAACCACCCGTCTGCTATCGAGCCGTACCAAGGTGCAGCGACTGGCGTGGGCGGCATTATCCGCGACGTGTTTTCCATGGGTGCGCGTCCAATCGCCCTGCTCAACTCCCTTCGCTTCGGAGAGCTGAACAGCCCGCGCGTCAAATATTTGTTTGAACACGTCGTAGCCGGTATCGCCGGTTACGGAAACTGCATCGGGATTCCTACCGTGGGCGGCGAAGTGAACTTCGACCCGACGTATGAAGGCAACCCGCTCGTCAACGCGATGTGCGTGGGCCTCATCGACCACGAAAAAATTCAAAAAGGGGTAGCCTCCGGTATCGGCAACCCAGTCATCTACGTCGGCGCAAGTACAGGCCGCGACGGGATTCACGGCGCAACGTTTGCATCCGAGGAGCTGACAGAGGAATCGGAGAAAAAACGTCCGGCGGTGCAAGTGGGCGACCCGTTCATGGAAAAACTTTTGCTGGAAGCGTGCCTGGAGCTGATCGACACCGGCATCGTCGTCGGGATTCAGGACATGGGCGCGGCTGGCTTGACCAGCTCCAGCTCCGAGATGGCGTCCAAGGCAGGAAACGGAATCGAGATGAACCTCGACCTCGTGCCACAGCGTGAAGCGGGAATGTCCGCTTACGAAATGATGCTGTCCGAGTCCCAGGAGCGCATGCTCGTCGTCGTGGAAAAAGGCAAGGAAGCAGAAGCAATCGCCATTTTTGACAAATGGGGTTTGGCGTCTGCTGTCGTGGGCAAAGTAACGGATGACAGCAAGCTGCGCCTGCTGCACAAAGGCGAGGTCGTGGCCGAAGTGCCAGTAAACAGCCTGGCTGATGACGCACCTGTCTACCACCGTCCTTCCGCAGTACCTGCCTACTACGAGGCAAACGCAAATGTAGACGTGCTCGCTGCGATCCAGGAGCCAAAAGACTTGAACGAGACGCTGAAAAGCATCCTGGCACAGCCGACTGTAGCCAACAAGGCGTGGGTGTATGAGCAATACGACCACATTGTCCGGGCAAACACAGCGGTCAAGCCTGGCTCTGACGCGGCAGTAGTCATGGTGCGCGGTACGCGCAAGGCGCTCGCCATGACGACAGATTGCAACGGACGCTACGTGTACCTCGATCCAAAAGTGGGCGGCGCTATCGCGGTAGCGGAATCCGCTCGCAACGTGGTCTGCTCCGGTGCCGAGCCGCTGGCGATCACCGACTGCCTCAACTTCGGCAGCCCGGAAAAGCCGGAAGTGTTCTGGCAGTTCGAGAAAGCGTGCGAAGGCATGAGCGAAGCGTGCGTGGCACTCGACGCGCCTGTCATCGGCGGCAACGTATCTTTTTACAACGAACGCAGCGGTGACGCGATCTATCCGACTCCAACCGTCGGCATGGTCGGTCTGATTACCGATGTTGACCATATTACGACGCAAGACTTCAAAAACGAAGGCGACGCGATCATCCTGCTTGGCGAGACATTCGCAGAGCTGGGCGGCAGCGAGTATCAGAAGCTCGCAACGGGCTCCATTTCCGGCCGTCCTCCGCAAATCGATCTGAACAAGGAAGCCGCTGTGCAAAAGCTCGTGCTCACAGCGATCCGCAAAGGCCTGGTCAACTCTGCTCACGACCTGTCCGAAGGCGGTCTGGGCGTGGCTTTGGCAGAGTCTTGCTTCGGCAAAGGCATCGGCGCAAAAGTCGAGCTTAGCTCCGAACTGCGAAGCGATGTACTGCTGTTCAGCGAATCCCAATCCCGCATTTTGCTCAGCGCAAGCCCTGAGCAGGCGGAAGCGATCCTCGCACTGGCAGGTGAGCATGGCGTACCGGCTGAAAAAATCGGTACAATCGGCGGCGATCGTCTGGTAGTGAATGTGAACGGTACTGAAGCGATCAACGCTTCGATTCAAGAGGTGAAAGCAGCCTGGAAGGATGCGATTCCATGTTTGATCGGGTAATCTGGGACAAACTGAACGAAGAATGCGGCGTCTTTGGCATCTACAACCATAAGGAAGCATCCCAATTGACCTATCTCGGTCTGCACGCCCTTCAGCATCGCGGTCAGGAGAGCGCAGGTATCTGCGCCTCCGACGGCGAGAAGTGGTACAAGCATCGCGGAATGGGGCTTGTCTCGGAAGCGTTTGGCAAAGGGGATCTGGAAAAATTCCGCGGTCATATTGCGATCGGCCACACCCGCTATACGACTGCCGGCTCCAGCAAGATTGAAAACGCCCAGCCGCTGTTTTTCCGCTACGCGCAAGGCAGCATGGCTGTTGCGCATAACGGCAACCTCGTCAATGCCGCCGTCCTGCGCAAAGAGCTGGAAGCAAAAGGCTCGATTTTCCAGACGACCAGCGACACCGAGGTAATCGCGCACCTGATCGCACGCTCCGAGCGCCGCGATCTGCCAGGTGCGGTAAAAGACGCGCTGCAGCACATCAAGGGCGCATATGCGCTGCTCGTCATGAACGAGAAGCAGCTCGTGATCGCTCTCGATCCGAACGGTCTGCGTCCGCTGTCCCTTGGCCGACTGGGCGATGCGGTGACGGTCGCCTCCGAAACCTGCGCGTTTGACATCATCGGTGCCGAGTATTGGCGCGACGTGCAGCCAGGGGAAATGATTGTCATCGACCAGGACGGCATCATCGAAACCAAGCATACCGAAACGACACAACGTTCGATCTGTACGTTTGAATACATTTACTTTGCGCGTCCGGACAGCGACATCGACGGCATCAACGTCCACATGGCCCGCAAGCGTCTGGGCAAGCAGCTCGCTTTGGAATCGGCAATTGATGCCGATGTGGTAACGGGCGTGCCGGATTCCAGCATTTCGGCGGCGATCGGCTTTGCGGAAGCGACAGGCATTCCGTACGAGATCGGCCTGATTAAAAACCGTTACGTGGGCCGCACCTTCATCCAGCCGAGCCAGGAGCTGCGCGAGCGCGCGGTATACCTCAAACTGTCGGCGGTTCGCAAGGTGGTCGAAGGCAAGCGCGTCGTCATGATTGACGATTCCATCGTGCGCGGCACGACGAGCAACCGCATTGTCCGCATGCTGCGCGAGGCTGGCGCCAAGGAAGTACACGTGCGCATCAGCTCTCCGCCTGTCATGAACTCGTGCTTTTACGGCATCGACACTTCCACGCGTGACGAACTGATTGCCGCGACCAAATCGGTAGAGGAAATTCGCCAGATCATTGAAGCCGATTCCCTGGCCTTCCTGTCTGTAGAAGGCATGATCGATGCGATTGGCCGCCAGGATTCGGCTCCGAACAAAGGGCATTGTCTCGCCTGCTTTACCGGAGAGTATCCGACCGAGATCGAATTTGAAGAGGCGCTGCCAGCGTCCAAGTGCTAATACAAGCAACCTCTTGTAAGGGGGAGAAACGATGAGTGAAGCATACAAACAAGCGGGTGTCGACATCGATGCGGGGAACGAAGCTGTCGAACGCATGAAAAAACACGTGAAGCGGACATTCCGCCCCGAAGTGCTGACCGATTTGGGCGGCTTCGGAGCGCTGTTCCGTCTGGACACGAAAAAATACGAAAAGCCGGTTCTCGTCTCGGGAACCGATGGCGTAGGAACCAAGCTGAAACTGGCTTTTGCCATGGACAAACACGACACAATCGGGATTGACGCCGTGGCGATGTGCGTCAACGACGTCGTGGTGCAGGGCGCAGAGCCGCTCTTTTTCCTCGACTACCTGGCAGTAGACAAGGTGATCCCGGAAAAAATCGAAGCGATTGTAAGCGGGATCGCAGAAGGCTGCGCCCAGTCCGGCTGCTCGCTGATCGGCGGGGAGACGGCGGAAATGCCGGGCATGTACGCGGAGGGTGAATACGACATTGCCGGATTTACCGTAGGGGTTGTCGACGAAAGCAAAATGATTACGGGCGCGAACGTGGCAGCAGGCGACGTGCTGATCGGGCTTGCCTCCAGCGGCGTGCACAGCAACGGCTTCTCGCTCGTGCGCAAGGTGCTGTTGGCCGACAAGGGCATGTCCTTGCACGATCATGTAGACGTTCTTGGCAAAAAGCTCGGCGAGGAACTGCTGACGCCGACGCGCATCTACGTGAAGCAAGTGCTGGCTGTGCTGGAATCGCATGAAGTCAAGGCGATGGCCCACATCACAGGCGGCGGCTTTACGGAAAACATTCCGCGCGTGCTCCCGGAAAACACGCAAGCGGTCATCAACGTCGGCTCCTGGCCTGTGCTGCCGATCTTTTCGCTCGTGCAGGAAGCCGGAAACATTTCCTTCCCGGACATGTACAAAACGTTCAACATGGGCATCGGCATGATCCTTGTCGTGAAGGAAGCGGATGCAGCGAGCGTCATGGCAAAACTGAAAGAGCTCGGCGAGCAGCCGTACCTGATCGGAAACATTCAGGCGGGTGAGCGCAAAGTCGTGTACAACGGGGTGGAATGGTGAGAAAGCTGGCCATTTTCGCCTCAGGCAGCGGCTCCAACTTCGAAGCAATCGTGCAGGCTGTTCAGGCAGGACGGCTTGCGGGCGTGGAAGTCGCCCTGCTCGTCTGCGACAAGCCGCAGGCGAAGGTGCTGGAGCGCGCCGAACGTTTGGGAATCGAAGCTTTTGTATTCCAACCGAAAGAGTATGCCAGCAAGGCAGCATTTGAAGCGGAGATTGTGGCAGAGCTGCAAAAGCGCGACGTTTCGCTGGTCGTGCTGGCAGGCTACATGCGGTTGGTAGGCGAGACGCTGCTGTCTGCCTACGAAGGAAGAATCATCAATCTGCATCCGTCCCTTTTGCCCGCTTTCCCAGGCAAGGACGCGATTGGTCAGGCACTCGCTTACGGGGTAAAGATAACGGGGGTAACGGTCCATCTGGTCGATGCCGGTCTCGATTCGGGCCCGATCATCGCCCAGGTTCCCGTAGCTGTGCATGACAACGACACGGCCGAGACGCTGGCAGCGCGCATCCACGAGGTAGAGCACGGCCTGCTGATCGAAGTGATCGGCCTCTTGGTGGAAGACCGCGTCAAGCTGACGGGACGGCACGTTCAGGTCATATCGTAAAAGCAGGAAGAAGACAGACACCGTATCGTTGTGTCGATCTTCTTCCTTTTTCTGTTGAAAAGAGACAAGAGCAGTCCAACGAAGGCAAACCAAATCCGCCCTCCCGTCATACTGTAAAAAGAAGCAGGAAAAGAGGAGGGGCCGATTTGACCGGAGATTTTGTTGCGGATTTGCTGGGCAAGCTAAGCAAGAGAACAGGGCGGGAATGGACGCTGGACGATATTATGAGGCTCGCGCAAAAGTTTCCCAAAGGCGGGGGCAACCTCGACGAGCTGATGAACGAGTTGGCCGAGATGGGCCTGGACGTGCCGGAGGAGACAAAAGAGCGCGTCAAGGAACGAATGAAAAGCGGAAAGTCGATTACCATGGAAGAGTTGGGGAACATGGTTCCCAAAGAGGTCAAGGCAAAAAGCAGCAAACCGAAAAAGCCAACTAGGGCTGTTGGCAAAAGCAAGCACCTTTCTCTGGCAGAGCGTGTGAAAAAGTTGTCCGGAGGAAGCAAAAAAAAGCGCTAGGCTTCCGGCAAGTGGGAGCGGGAGGAAGCAGTCGCGAGTGCCGAACAGGCATGGGCGGCTGCGTTTGTTTTCACGGGGAAAACTCTTGATAAAAGCGTACAATTATGTTTTAATATGAAAGGAATGTTCGTGTTTTAGTGTGGCGTGAACAGCTTTCCACCATGTTTTTTTACTAAAAGTCAGGAGGTTCTATCCGTGAGTGTGAAAAAGGCGTTGATTAGCGTTTCTGACAAGACAGGATTGATTCCGTTTGCCCGTCGTTTGGCAGCTGCCGGAGTGCAGATCATTTCCACCGGAGGTACGGCGTCTCTCTTGAAAGCAGAGGGGGTTCCCGTCATCGGTATTTCCGAGGTAACCGGATTTCCCGAGATTTTGGACGGACGCGTCAAAACGCTTCATCCGAATATCCACAGCGGCCTCTTGGCTGTACGTGACAACGAAGCACATCAAAAGCAACTGAAAGACCTGAATATCGAAACAATCGATCTGGTCGTGGTCAACCTGTATCCGTTCAAGGAAACGATTGCCAAGCCAGACGTGACATACGAAGATGCGATTGAGAATATTGATATTGGCGGGCCGACCATGCTGCGCTCCGCGGCGAAAAACCACGCGTTCGTGACGGTTGTCGTGGACGCTGCCGACTATGACAAGGTAGCCGAAGAAATCGAGGCAAACGGAGATACTACGCTGGAAACGCGCCGTCGTCTGGCAGCGAAAGTATTCCGTCACACAGCGGCCTACGATGCACTGATCTCGCGCTATTTGAGCGAGCAGGTAGGCGAGCTGTTGCCGGAAAGCTACACCGTGACCTACGAAAAAGCGCAAGACCTGCGCTACGGCGAAAATCCGCACCAGCGCGCCGCTTTTTACCGCGAACCGCTGTCCAGCCAGTTGAGCATCGGCTATGCGGAGCAGTTGCACGGCAAGGAGCTTTCCTACAACAACATCAACGACGCAGACGCCGCTCTGGCGATTGTGCGTGAATTTACCGAGCCGGCTGTTGTGGCAATCAAGCACTCCAACCCATGCGGCGTAGGGATCGGCGCAGACATTCGCCAGGCGTACCAAAAAGCGTACGAAGCAGACCCGGTATCCATTTTTGGCGGCATCGTCGCGGCCAATCGCCCGATTGACAAAGATACGGCGCTCGCGATGAAAGAAATTTTCCTGGAAATCATCATCGCTCCTGATTTTACCGAAGAAGCATTGGCTGTGCTGACGGAGAAAAAGAATCTGCGTCTCTTGCGCATCCGTGGCTTGAATGAGCCTGCGAAAAAAGCGGACAATCTGTTCCGCATCGCTCCGGTCGCAGGCGGCGCACTGATCCAGGATTACGATTACAAGCAATTGGAAGAAAGTGAAATCCAGGTCGTGACGGACCGCAAGCCGACCGAAGAGGAAATGGCCCAACTGCAATTTGCCTGGAAGGTCGTCAAGCACGTGAAGTCCAACGCGATTTTGCTGGCAAAAGACAACATGACGATCGGGGTAGGCGCTGGTCAGATGAACCGCGTAGGCGCAGCGAAAATCGCCATCGAGCAGGCGGGAGAGCTGGCAAAAGGCGCTGTGCTCGCATCCGATGCCTTCTTCCCGATGCCAGATACCGTAGAAGCGGCTGCTGCGGCCGGAATTACGGCGATCATTCAGCCGGGCGGCTCGATTCGCGATCAGGATTCCATCGACGCGTGCAACCGTGCAGGCATCGCCATGGTGTTTACCGGAACTCGCCACTTCAAGCACTAACAGGAGGAAATCCCCATGAAAGTATTGGTAATTGGCGGCGGCGGCCGCGAACACGCCATTGCCTGGAAGCTTTTGCAAAGCCCGAAGGTAGAAAAGGTGTACTGCGCTCCGGGAAACGGCGGCACAGCCGAGATTGCCCAGAACGTACCGATTGGCGTCAACGATTTTGCGGCGCTGGCCCAGTTCGTCAAGGACGAAGGCATTGATTTGACTGTCGTAGGACCAGAAGATCCACTGCTCGGCGGCATCGTCGACTTTTTCCAGGAGCGCAATCTGCCGATCTTTGGGCCGAATAGCAAAGCGGCGATGATCGAAGGCAGCAAGTCGTTTGCGAAAAGCTTGATGAAACGCTACAACATCCCGACCTCTGCCTACGAGTCGTTCATCGACTACGAATCGGCGAGCGCGTATGTGCGCGAGAAAGGGGCGCCGATTGTCGTCAAGGCTGACGGTCTTGCCGCTGGAAAAGGCGTCGTCGTGGCCGAGACGGTCGAGGAAGCGGAAGAAGCGCTCCGCCAGATCATGCAGGAGAGCGTTTTTGGCGAAGCGGGTGCGCGCGTCGTCATCGAGGAGTGCATGTTTGGCGAAGAGCTGTCCCTGCTCTCCTTTGTCGACGGCGAAACTGTAAAGCCGATGGTTACTTCGCAGGATCACAAGCGCATTTTCAACGATGATCGCGGTCCGAATACAGGCGGCATGGGGACGTACGCCCCGGTTCCGCACATGTCGGCCGAACTGGTTGATACGATTGTGAAAACGATTGTTCAGCCGATGGCGTCCGGGATGGCGAAGGACGGTATTCCGTTCAAAGGGGTGCTCTACACCGGACTGATGATTACCGAACAAGGGCCAAAAGTGGTCGAGTTCAACGCCCGCTTTGGCGATCCGGAGACGCAAGTCATTTTGCCGCTTCTGGAAACGGATTTGCTCGATATTTTCGTGGCGACGGTTAACGGAGAGCTGGACGGTCTGGACGTGACCTGGAAAGAAGGAAGCGCCGTCTGCGTCGTCATGGCTGCTCCCGGCTATCCGGGCGATTATCCGAAGGGCAAGCGGATCGACGGCCTGGAAAACACGACAGAAGGCGTTACTGTATTCCATGCCGGCACCAAGCAAACAGACGAAGGCATCGTGACCAGCGGCGGCCGCGTGCTCGGCGTAGTGGGAACCGGAGCCGACCTCGAACAAGCGCGTGAAGCCGCGTATGCGTCGGTAAAGGCGATTTCGTTTGAAGGAGCGCAATACCGCACAGACATTGCGGCAAAAGCGATGAAGCACCAGCAGAAAAACTAGGCATTCATAAAAAAAGGCAGTCCCGTTCGACACTGAGGATCGAACGAGGACTGCCTTTTGCGTATCACTCTTATACGCCGATA
The DNA here is from genome assembly GCF_003710935.1 of Brevibacillus gelatini. Lineage (GTDB taxonomy): Bacteria > Bacillota > Bacilli > Brevibacillales > Brevibacillaceae > Brevibacillus > Brevibacillus gelatini. The sequence continues at coordinate 14,779 of NZ_RHHS01000020.1, read as the reverse complement.
TTTTCGCCTGCCAGCTGTGTCTTCTTCCCTTTGGCTGCCGCAAGCTGCGACAACACGTACACGACGAGGAACAGCAGCATGCTGGCGGCTGACCAGCGGTACATGACCGAGTAGCCGGAATGTGTCGCAAGTATGCCAAGCAGCATGGAGCCAGCGGCGATGCCAAGATCGATGGAATTGAAGAACAGGCCGTTTGCCATGCCGCGCTGCTCCGGCCTGACGACCTTGACCATCCAGGCTTGAATCGACGGCTGGATCATGCCGTAGCCCAGTCCGTAGAAGATGGCTGAGAGCAACAGCAGCGATTCGCTGGTCGTCACGGACAGGAGCAGCAGGCTGACGCCTACGAAGATCGCGCCGGGCGGCAGAACGGCCATATGACCCTTGCGATCGTACAGCTTGCCGGAAAAAGGCCGGATCAAGATCATGGCGAGCGCATTGGCGAGGAAAAACCAGCCTACGTTGGCAATGTGCGCTTCTTTTCCGTACAAGGCCAAAAAGCTCAAAATCCCGCCATACGTGATGGACAGGCAAAAATTCAGGCTGACGGGCAAAAGCAGCTTTTTGTCAAAATAGCGGGCAACCCCTTTGACGGTTGCTGCCTGGGTTGCTGGCGCCATGCGCAGGTTGTAGGAGCGGATCATGTGCGCCAACGGGAAAATCGCTGCCACGAGCAGCACGAGCGTCAACAGCATCGGACCAATTCCGAACGATTGCAGGATGCCAAGCCCAATCAGCGGGCCGAGCGCCATCGCCAGACTGGTGGAAAGGCCGAAGTAGCCCATCCCTTCCCCGATTCGCCGGACGGGAATGACGTTGGACACGACCGTCGGAAACGCGGTGCTGCCCATGCCAAAGCCGATGCCGACGAGAACGCGAAAAAACAAAAACAGGGCAATATGTCCTGCCCAGTAGTAGCCCGCGCTGAAAATCCCGACGGTGCACAGCGCCAATAGCGCGATCACCTTGCTGTTTTTCGTCCGCAAGGCTTCCCCGGTGAAGGCGCGTGCGACGACCGCTGCCAGACAAAACAGGCTGATGACCAGGCTGACGACAAAATCGTTCGCCTGATACGTCTGCTTTACGTAGGCAGGAAACGTGGGCGTCTGCATCTGGATCGCCAGGAACAACAGCGTGTTGCATAAAGTCAAAAGGACGAAATCCTTCGTCCACAGTTTCTCTCTACTCTCCCCCAAGATGTCATCTCCTATTCGTGTGTATGGCGGTTTACGTTCTCATTGATCGCAAGCAATATTTCCCGCAAAAAAGCGAGCTTTTCCGGTGAAATACCTGCAAATACATCCGCGATTGCCCTGGCCTCTGCGGGAATGGCCTGTTCAATCCGCTCCCTGCCATTCGGCGTGAGCGTGATGAGATAGGCGCGGCGATCCTGTTCGCTCAGCTTTTTTTCAATCCACCCTTTTTTCTGCAGGTTGTCGAGAATGCGGGTCATGGTCGGCTGGTCCTTGGCAGAGCGCAAAGCCAGCTCCTTCTGGTTGATTCCGTCCTCTTCCCGAAGCCGGTACAAGACGGCAAACTGCTCCGTCGTCAGGTCAAATTCGCGCAAAAACAGGGACACATAATGAATCAGGCGTCTGTACGTATTGCCGATCAGAAAGCCGATCGGTTCCTTTTGCCAATGGTCGATCATGCGAAGAACCTTCCTTTGTTCGCGAAATTAATTGCTTTGACAATTATATGTCTGGCAATTAATTTTGTAAATGGAAAAACCGCCTGCGAAAAGACGAGGCGGTTGGTTTCCTTTTGGGCTGTCAGCTTATTGCCGATAGCGTCCTTTTCGCTTGGAGGCGTAAAAAACGTAGTAGCCCACTACGCCAATGGCACCGACGATCATGGCTGCGACAAACAGATTGTGGGACAGCCATTCATAGAGGGGAGTTCCGACGATCATGTGCAGCGTCTCCTCTTTTCTACGAGTAAGTAGGGTAGTTTGTACTGCTGTCGTCCTTTTCCTGGGAGCGGTAGGAAATGAACTCGCGGGCAGCTTGTTCGATCAACTGGTCTTCGGCAGACAGCTTGCCTTTTTCCGGTTTGTTTTGCTGCGTCGCGGCATTCGTGTTTGCAGCAGCAGCCTGCGACTTGGCAGTTTGTGTGTCTGCGGCGGCTGTATTCGTAGCGCTTGACTCCTGTTTGTTGTGCTCCTTGCCTTTGGCGGAAGAACCGCTGATTGCGCCCGTCACCTGGTTCATGACGGTTTGAATCCCTTTTTGCTTCATTTGGTCCATCATGCCCGACATGCCTTTTGCCTTGATCGTGTTGATGCCCAGCGCTTTGTACATCGGGCAAAAGCGGGTGGCGCCTTCCGCAACCTTCATCGCGGAGAAAGCCATCAGCAGCCAGGGGGCATTGTGCGGGCGACGGCTCATTTTGCCGATGCCGTAAGCCAGTCCCAAAAGCCCCCCGGTTATGCGGATGATCGCATCCGTGGTTCCAACGTTTCTTTGCATTTGTACAGGCCTCCTGTCGCGTCTTTTACGCATAGTCTGTGATAAAGGCAAAAGGACAACCCGTGGAAATTGCAGGACGAAGTGTCGCGGCAAGCAGGGGAAGTCTTTGCGGGCGGCGAACAGTTAAGTGAAATGAGCGACCGCTCAGTTGATGCGGACGACAATGGACAGCGAGAGGAGAGAAAAAGCATGCGAGTTCGAGCTTTATCAGAGGAAGCGTACCGGAATCTGCTCCGTGTGAGCAAAAGACAGGCGCCAGCCAGCCTGTGGATCAAGGGGGCCAGCGTCCTGAACGTGTTTACAAAAGAATGGCAGGAGCACCATGTCGTCGTGGCAGGCGAGCGGATTGCCTATGTGGGGGAAAAGGAGCCGCTCACGGACGAGCATACGGTGATCGTCGAAGCGAATGGAAAGTATGTGGTGCCCGGATACATCGAGCCGCACGCCCATCCTTTCCAATGGTACAATCCGTTCACACTGGCGGACTTCGCACTGGAGCGGGGGACGACTACACTCGTGTCCGACACCTTGATGCTGATGAGTTTGCCGCCTGGGCAAGTGGCAGCGCTGATGGAGTCTTTGTCCGCCCATCCGGTCAAGCAGTTTTTCTGGGCGAGACTCGATCCGCAAACGGGCAAAGAGCATCCGCAATTCACAAAAGAAGGTCTGGCCCGCATGCTGGAGCATCCCCTCGTCGTCCAGGGCGGGGAACTGACGAACTGGTCCGGCGTGCTGCAGGAGGACGAGACCCTGTTGTTTGGTTTGAAGCATGCGCGCGATCTGGGGAAAAGAATGGAGGGGCATCATCCCGGAGCCTCGTACGAAACGCTGAACATCGCAGGAGCGGCCGGAATCACTGCCTGTCACGAAGGGATTACGGCGGAGGATTTGCTGCAGCGGCTCAGGCTTGGCATGTACGCCACCCTTCGCCATTCCTCGATTCGCCCTGATTTGCCGGAGCTGGTGCGAGGATGGCTCGCGCTCGGGCTTCCGTGGTCGCCCCGGATGATGCTGACGTCGGATGGCAGCACCCCGCCCATGCACCGAAACGGCTTCATGGACGGGACGATTCGCGTCGCGATTGAAGCGGGCATGCCGCCGGAGGAAGCTTATGTGATGGCGACGCTGAATCCGGCTGTCTACTACGGGTTTGACGCCGAGCTGGGCAGTATCGCGCCCGGCAGAATCGCAGATATGCTGCTTTTGCAAGCCAGGGACGAGCCTGCGCCGCTCGCGGTTTTTGCCAACGGACAAAAGGCCGCGGAAGTAGGCAGGCTGCTCGTGCCAACAATCGAGCCGCGCTGGGCGGACTACTCGTTTTCGCCCGTCGATTCCCTGCAGGAAAGAACGCAAGCCGAATGGTTCACGCTGCGCCCGGATACAGAGGGGATGGCTCCTGTGCTGAACATGCAAAACGCCGTCATTACCCGTATGACGCTGGAAAAACTGCCTGTAGACGAGAGCGGCTTCGTCTCCCTGGCGCACGATCCGCAGCTGGCCCTGATCGTCAGCGTCGATCCCTCCGGGAAAAGGCGCACAGCAGCGGTACTGCGCGGCTATGGCGAGCATATCGAGGGCCTGGCCAGCTCCTACACAGCATCCGGCGACTGGCTGGTCATCGGGCGTGATCCGCAGGCGATGGCGGCGGCGCTTGCGCGAGTCAGGGAAATCGGAGGCGGTGTCGTGCTGATCGACAAGGAAAAGATTTCCTGCGAGTGCCCGTTGCCGCTTGCGGGAAAATTTTCCCCAGCCCCCATGGAGGAAGTGATTGCCATGGCGGAAAATTTGACGGCCAAGCTGCGGGAAAAAGGACACGTGCATCTCGATCCGCTCTACTCGCTGTTGTTTTTCACCGCCACCCACCTGCCATATGCGCGGCTTACTGCGGATGGAATCGCAGACGTAAAAACGGGACAAATCCTGGTTCCGGCGCTCCCTCTGTAACAGGGGGAGCGTTTATTTGATAGGGTAAATTTGATGGATAACATTAACGCTTTGCTATGTTAAAGCAAAGATATAATTATTTGATTTCAATAGAACGGAATGAAATCACGAGTATGTAAGGATCAGATATATGATCGTAAAAAATATTTTACCTCTTGTAAATTATCAGATTTATTTTACAATAAAAATAACCAAGCCGCATCTATTCTTCTGTCCGAACAAAATGAGTGATCGCATCGTCGCAGCCTGGTAGGTAGGGTAGATCGTCTGGCGAGGACAAAAATAAAGAATAATTAAAGGGGGATTCAATTCCGCATGAAAAAACTCTCTCACATCAGTATTTTATCTGCGGTATTGGCGACGAGTGTGGCACTCACTGGTTGCGCGGGAACCAGCAATTCATCAGGTGGATCTAACACAAGTGGAGGTGGTCAGCAGTCGACCGACCAGTCCAGCGCTTCTGGTGGCGGAGCAACAGACGGTGGTGTCATTAAAATCGCAACCCAAACTCCCCTCTCCGGGAACCAGTCCTCTCTTGGAGACGCGATCAAGACAGGAGCCGAATACGCACTGAACCTTCGCAAAGAAGAGTTCAAAAAGCTCGGCTTCGACATCCAGCTCTTCCCGCAGGACGACCAGGCGGACCCGAAAATCGGCGTATCCAATGCGGAAATGCTCATTTCCAACCCTGATGTGTACGGGGTCGTTGGCCATCTGAACTCCGGTGTAGCGATTCCATCGTCCGTGAAATACGAGGAAGGCAATCTGGTCATGGTGTCTCCTGCCAATACGGCGGTCAAGCTTACGGAAGAAGGCAAGAAAACCGTACACCGGATTTGTGCCCGTGACGACGCTCAAGGACCAAAAGCGGCCATGTACGCGAAAAACACGCTCGGCGTGAAAACAGCTTTTATTATTCATGATAAGACAGCGTACGGCCAAGGTTTGAGCGACCAGGTCAAACTGCAGTTTGAAAAAGACGGCGTGCAAATTCTCGGTTACGAAGGGATCACGCAAGGTGAAAAAGATTACAGTGCCGTACTGAACCAGGTAACGGCCAAGAACCCTGACATCATCTTCTTCGGGGGACTTTATCCAGAAGGTGGAATTCTCGTCAAGCAAGCCCGTGAAAAAGGTTACAAGGGATATTTTATGGGTGGCGACGGCTTGGACTCTTCTGATATGATTAAAATAGCCGGCGATGCTGTCGAAGGAGTTGTGTTTACATCAGTGGCAGGTGACGTGACACAAACCGAAGAGGGCAAGAAGTGGGCTGAAGAGTACAAGAAAGCGACCAACAAGCCTCTTGAAACCTATTCCGTCTACGGTTTCGACTCCATGAACGTCATCCTCAACGGCGTCATGGAAGCAATCAAAGCGAACGGTGGCAAAAAACCAACGCGTGAGCAAGTACTCGAAGCAGTTCACAAAACCAAAGATTTCCAAGGGCAATTTACGAAAGTTACCTTTGATGAAAAAGGTGACAACGTAAACGCAGATGTATTCATTTACAAGTATGACAAGGACAAGTCCACTTTTGTAGGCAAGGCCGAGTAATCACAGCCAACATCACCGTACACTCTTTCCTGCCTCATACAGTCCGGGGCGGCACGCTTGTGTTCGCCCCTTTCTACTGAAACTCACGTCCAGTCATAGGGATGAATGCAGAAAATTTTTACAAGTTTATTGAGAAGTGAGGGATGGGAAGGCATGCTCAACATTTTGCCTCAGGTGTTGGTTGACGGATTAACACTTGGATTCATGTATGCGGTTGTGGCCCTGGGCTACACAATGGTTTACGGTATTTTGGAATTCATCAACTTTGCTCATGGGGAAATTTTCATGGTCGGGGCATTTGTCGGTACAGAGGTATTGCTGATCTCTGACTCCCTGGGCGCTCTGGAAGGCATGAATCCTTTTGTCGCACTATTCTTGACACTGATAATTGCCATGGTGCTTACAGGTGCGCTCGGAGTGGGAATCGAGCGGATTGCCTATCGGCCGCTGCGTGGAGCGCCGCGTCTCGTGCCACTGATTTCTGCCATCGGTGTATCGTTCTTGCTGCAAGACCTTGTTCGTTTTACGGAAGCGCTGGCTCGTAACGAATTTTATCTGAACAGTCCCACTCTTTTTACTGGTTCGATTTCTTTGGGCAGTATCGCTTCGATTCCAACCAAGGGCTTGATCGTCATTGTGATTGCCATTGTGATGATGATTGCGCTGACGCTGTTTGTTAACAAGACAAAATGGGGAATCGCCATGCGTGCCGTAGCGCAGGATCAGAGCACGGCTTCGCTGATGACCATAAATGTGGACAAAGTAATCATGCTTACGTTCTTGATCGGTTCCAGCCTTGGTGGAGCGACAGGCGTGCTGTTTGCGCAAAACTACGGTACGATTGACCCTTATATCGGCTTTATTCTCGGTTTGAAGGCATTTACCGCAGCCGTTCTCGGCGGGATCGGCAACCTGCGCGGAGCTATGGTGGGCGGCGTGCTGCTGGGCCTTTTGGAATCGCTTTCCGGCGCATTCATGGGGCCACTGACCAACGGCGCATTCGGTGCCGAGTACAAAGATGTGTTTGCGTTCAGCATTCTAATCCTCGTGCTTCTCTTCAAGCCGGAAGGGCTGTTTGGCGAAGCTGTGAAAGAGAAAGTGTAGGTGAAACCAATGGCAAATCTGGCCTGGAAAACGTTCAAAGGAATTCCGCTCGCGCTCACGTTGGTTTGGATTGCCGTCTTTGCGGCTGCGTTGCACTTCATGGACAAATCCGTTATCGCGTTTCTCGGCATTCTCTCCTCGATCGTGCTCGTCTATTACACGAATACGTCCAAGACGATCAAACTGGTTATCGGGGCTGCCGTCCTGCTCGTCATCATTCCGCTCGTTGCCGGTGAAAACCGCTACTACATGGAGGTTGCTTCACAGGTAGGCATCTACGTGGCGATGGCGCTCGGACTGAACATCGTAGTCGGTTTCGCGGGTCTGCTTGACTTGGGATACGTCGCCTTCTTCGCTGCCGGTGCGTATGCTTACGCGATCTTCTCGACCTCGCAAGCGAATGAGTTTATCGCAGGGAACCTGTTCCCGCTCTCTGGTGAATGGTTCTGGCCGTTCCTCATCGTCGGCCTGATCGTGGCAGCGATTTTCGGGATATTGCTCGGTCTGCCGGTGTTGCGGGTAAAAGGGGACTACCTCGCCATTGTTACGCTCGGTTTTGGTGAGATTATTCGGATTATTTTTAATAACCTGGACAAACCGATCAACATTACAAACGGTCCGCAAGGGATTACCCCCATTCCGTCGCCGGAACTGTTCGGCATCAAGATGGGGACGCCGTTTTTCTTCTACTTCATCGTTCTGTTCGTGATCGCCTTTATCGTCCTGGCGAATATCCGCTTTGAGCATTCCCGTCTGGGCCGTGCCTGGATCGCGGTGCGCGAGGATGAGCTGGCGGCACAGTCCATGGGGATCTCGCTGCTGAATGCGAAGCTGGCCGCGTTTGCTACAGGCGCTTCCTTCGCAGGTGTGGTCGGAGTTATTTTCGCAGCCAAGCAGACCTTTATCGATCCGACTTCCTTTACGCTGATGGAATCGATCGGGATTCTGGTCATGGTCATTCTCGGCGGCAGCGGAAGCATTCCGGGCGTCGTGCTTGGAGCCGCTTTTGTTACCATTTTGCAGGTGCAGCTCCTGAAAGAGTTCTCCAACTTCCTGCACAGCCTGCAGCAATCCGGAATTATCAACCTGCCGAACCAGTTGGACCCGTCCAAGTTCCAGCGGCTCGTTTTCGGGATCATGCTGATTCTCGTAGCCTTGTATCGTCCGAACGGACTGATTCCGGCCAAACGGAAAAAGAGCGATCTCGACGCGATCAAAGAGAGCGAATTCAGCAAGCAAAAGCTGGGAATTCTCGGCAAGCTGTCCCAATTGGCTTCTGGCAAGCAGTCATAGCGGACGAGGAGGGAAAAAGGCATGGCATTGTTGGAAGCAAAAAACTTGACGAAGCGTTTTGGCGGACTGGTCGCCAACCAGGATGTCTCGATTTCGATAGAAAAAGGAAGCATTACCGCTGTTATCGGTCCGAACGGGGCCGGGAAAACGACCTTTTTCAACATGATTACCGGATTTTACGAGCCGGATGAGGGAGAAATTCTCCTGGACGGCAAAAGCATCAAAGGGCTGCGTCCCGATCAGATCGCAAGCCGCGGGATTACCCGGACGTTCCAAAACATCCGGCTGTTCAAAGAAATGACGGCGCTGGAAAACGTGATGGTCGGCGTTCACAGCCGCTTGTCGGCCGGGCTGCTCGGCATTTTGTTCAACACCAAGCGTGTGCGGGTAGAAGAAGAAAAGGCACGCGTAGAAGCGTATCAGCTTCTGGAGTACGTAGGCATTGAGCATATTGCCAACGAAGCGGCTGGCAGCCTGCCATACGGTTTGCAGCGCCGGTTGGAAATCGCTCGGGCGATGGCGACGAATCCGCAGATCATTTTGCTCGACGAGCCTGCGGCAGGGATGAACCCGCGCGAGACAGTCGAGATGACTGATTTTATCCGCAAGCTGAAACGCGAGCTTGACCTGACGATTATCCTGATCGAGCATGACATGAAGCTGGTCATGGGACTCAGCGAATACATTCACGTACTGGACTATGGCCGGAAAATTGCGGAGGGCACGCCGGAGCAAATCCGTAACAACCCGAACGTAATCGAAGCCTACCTCGGAAAAAGTGCGTCGGAAGTGTCGTAGAAGGAGGAAAAACGATGGCATTGCTAGAGCTGAATAACGTTCATACCTATTACGGCGGTATCCACGCATTGAAGGGATTGAGCATTACCGTCAACCAGGGCGAGGTTGTCACCTTGATCGGTTCCAACGGGGCGGGAAAATCGACCACCCTGAAAACGATCTGCGGTCAAACTCGCGCCAGGGAAGGCAAAGTGATCTTCAACGGCAAGGATATCACCCAGATGCGTACCCACGATATTGCCAGTGCGGGAATCGCCCATGTGCCGGAAGGCCGCCGGATTTTTCCAAAGCTGACTGTACGTGAAAATCTGGAAATGGGAGCCTTCGGCGTATCGGATAAAAAGATGATCGAGGAAGGAATCGAACGTGCTTTTACCTACTTCCCGCGTCTCAAGGAACGGATCGACCAAAAAGGCGGCACGATGTCCGGCGGTGAGCAGCAAATGCTGGCGATCGCGCGTGGACTGATGATGAAGCCGAAAATTCTCATGCTCGATGAGCCGTCAATGGGCTTGGCTCCGATCCTCGTCGAACAAATTTTTGACATCGTTACAGAGCTGAACAAGGAAGGTATGACGATCCTGTTGGTAGAGCAAAACGCGAACCAGGCCCTCTCTGTAGCTCATCGCGGCTATGTGATCCAGACAGGAGAAATCATCTTGAAGGACGACGCCCAGACTCTGCTGGCAAATCCACAGGTTCGGGAAGCGTATCTCGCGTAACAAGCGACCTGCTACAGACAATCGGATAAGCCGGGGGCCGATGGAGAATATTCTCCGTCGGCCTTTCTTTTCCCAAAAGCAGCGGATCAAAGCGTGACCACTGGACGTGGAGAAGCGCTGGTTGCGCCTGCGTGCAGACAAGTGTGCCGAATTGGTTTGAAATGTACAAATTTTCTGATATAAACAAGCATAGACCGACTTGCCCTTCGTGAACATGTGCAGATTGAAAAAAGGGAGGCAGGTCAGTTGGCAGGAGAGGAGAAAACAGAATATGCTAGACGTCAGTCCCCATCTGGTTGAGGGCAAAGAAGCGTTGTATTTGCAGCTCTATCGGTATTTTCGCGCAGAAATCCAGGCGGGCAAGCTGTCTTCGGGGACGCGGCTGCCATCTGTACGGGCCTTGAGCGGATTTTTGCAGGTCAGCAAAACAACTGTGGAGTGCGCCTATCATCAGCTTTTGGCAGAAGGGTACATTGAGAGTCGGGAGCGCAGCGGCTTTTATGTCGTAGATGTGGAGTGGGACGGCCCGCTGGGGGAGCGTTTGGGAAAAAAGCCAGCCCAGACCACGGGTGCTGTTGGCGCTTCGGCTGTCGCAAGCGGATGCAGGCAAAAGGCTGCGGAACAGCCAGACGGGCACCCCGTCCCGATTCGCTACGATTTTCACCAGGCTCGGGTAGATGCGGAGCACTTCCCTTATGAGCGCTGGCGCAAATATACCAACCAGTGCATGCAAAAAGAGAACCGCAACGTGCTGCATTACGGCGACAGGCAGGGGGAGCCGCTTTTGCGGGAGGAGCTTGCCCGCTACTTGAGCCGCGCTCGCGGGGTGCAGGCGACACCGGAGCAGATTGTGATCGGTGCGGGTACGCAAATCATGATTAGCTTGCTCGGCTTTTTGTTCGGCCCGCGCGGACAGGCTGTCGCCATGGAGGAGCCTGGCTACAACGGGGTTCGTTTTGTGTTTGCTCGCCTTGGCTTTGACATATGTCCGATCCGGCTGGAGGAGGACGGGATCGACGTTGAAGCGCTCGGTAAAAGCGGGGCGAGATATGTGTACATTACCCCTTCTCATCAGGACCCTTCGGGGATCGTCATGCCGTATGGAAAGCGGTTGAAGCTGCTGCAATGGGCGAACCAGACAGGCGGCTATATTATCGAGGATGACTACGACGGAGAGTTTCGCTATCACGGCCGACCGATTCCTTCTCTCCAGGGGCTGGATACACACGGACGGGTCATTTACCTTGGGACGTTCTCCAAGGCGCTGCTGCCGTCCATTCGCATCAGCTACATGGTACTGCCGCAGGAGTTGCTGGCCATATACCGGGAGCAGTTGGCGGATTACGAGCAGTCGGCATCGCGGATTCACCAGGAGACACTGGCTTTGTTCATGAAAAACGGAGACTGGGAGCGCCATATTCGCAAGATGCGCACGCTCTACCGCAAAAAGCACGATGCGATGCTGCACATTTTGCAGGAGCAGCTCGGGCCTTACATTTTGCTGAAAGGGCAGGATGCCGGCCTGTCGGTGACGGTCGAGGTGAGCAGCGACCGTACGGCTTTGGAGCTTGCCCAAATAGCGGCTGCGGCGGGAGTGCGTGTCTACCCCACCTCGCACAAATGGATGGAACCGCAGTACAAAGGACTTCCTGCCTTCCAGTTTGGCTTTGGCGGATTGACGACGGAAGAGATGGACGCGGGCATCCGGCTTTTGCAAAAGGTGTGGGGTCCGTACCTGCGGAAGCGCTGAGGCAGCTTGCGCAAGACGGTGGCGGTTCGCGGTATTTTCGCACACGCTGGGAAGACTCACCAACAAGGCGTATCGGCCAGAGCAAAGCGAGTGCACCTGGTTGGCGAAGGACAGAAAAAAGGAAAAGGCACCTGACCCTGTGCAAAAGTGCGCAGCGGTACAGGTGCCTTTTTCTTTCTTGGTTTTAATGGACGCTTGCCAAATGGCGGCGCCCGAGTGACAGCGCCATAATACTGACCAGTACGACGAGTGCACCGACGTAGAACGGTACCTGGGACGAATACCATTCCGCGAGCTTGCCTGCCAGCCAGGGGGCAATCGCCCCGCCGACAAAGCGGACGAAGCTGTACGCGGACGAGGCTACTGCGCGCTCGACCGGAGCGACATCCATGACGACCGTGGTCAAAATCGTGTTGATAATCCCCAAAATCGCTCCGGCGACAGCAATCGCGACGACCAATCCCGTCTGCGAGGAAACAGCGAAACCCATGTACGCCAGATCAACCGCAAGCAAGAGCAGCATGACGTACAAGGTAGGGACGGAGCCGAAGCGATCGGTCAGCTTGGGCGCAACGATCACGGACGTAATCGCGAGCAGGACGCCCCAGAAAAAGAAGACCAGCCCTAGGCTGTGCTCATCCATGTGCAGGACAAACGGCGAATAGGCGAGCAGGGTGAAGAAGCCGAAGTTGTAAAGCAGCGCCGTTACCGCCATCGTAAAAAGACCGGGAAAGCGCAGGGCGCGGAACGGATCGAGCAGCGAGGTGCGTTTTTTTGGCTTCGGCACTTCATTTAATAGAACAAAGACAGCGAGAAAAGCAATCGCCATCAAGAGGGACACGCCGAAAAACGGACCGCGCCAGCTAATCCCTCCGAGCAAGCCGCCGAGAAGCGGGCCGACTGACATTCCCAGTCCGATCGCCGCTTCGTACAGAACAATCGCCGAGGCAGTACCGCCGCTCGCGACGCTGACGATCACGGCCAAAGCCGTCGAAATAAAGAACGCATTGCCAATCCCCCAGCCGGCGCGGAACCAGACGATTCCGTTGACGGAGTTGGCCATGCCGCCCAAAAAAGCAAAGACGATAATAGCGAGCAAGCCGAACAGCATGGTTCGTTTCGGGCCGATGCGGCTGGACAGCCATCCGGTAATGAGCATGGTCACTCCGGTCATCAGCATGTAGCTGGTAAACAACAAAGACACCTGGCTCGGCGTCGCCTGCAGCTTGGCGGCAATCGCGGGCAAAATCGGGTCGACAAGCCCGATTCCCATAAAGGCCACGACACAGGCAAACGCTACCGCGTAAGCCGATTTTGGCTGCTGTAAAATCGAGCGTAATGAATGCGCGTCAGAAGACATGGATGTGCTACCTCCTTGTTGCTATTTTTTCCAATTCCATTCGTTTAGTGACGATGCGTTCCAGCTTTTCCTCGTATGATTGCAGCAGCTCTTGCATTCTGGTCATTTTCCCGAGCAAAATGTCTCGCTGGGTGCCGAGCGTCTTTTCCAGTGTTTTCAATGTCTCAATTCGTCTCAACAATTCCTCGCCTTCAAGCTCGCGTCCCATGTAGTGCTGGTGGTAAAACTCGCGCTGCTCCTCGTATTTGCGTCCCAGCTCCATCATTTCCTTGATCTCGGCGAGCGAAGCGCCGAGCAAGTCGCGGATGTCTTTGACGCGGAGAATCTGCTCGACATCCTCGTCCGTGTACATCCGGTAGCCCCCCTTGGTCCTGCCGGACGGAGACACCAAGCCCAGTTCTTCGTAATAGCGCAGCGCCCGCTTGGTCAAATTCGTTTTTTGCGCAACTTCGTCGATTCGGTACATCGCGTCGGTTCCTTTCTGATCTGATAGTAGCTGATTTTATGAGTCGTTTTTTTCATAACTATAACCTTAACGTAAACGTTATGGTTAGACAATCTGCAAATGTGCTCTTATTGTGTGGTTTTTCAGGTAAAAACATGAAATTACCCAACAAATACGAGATAATAGAAGAGCCTTTACACAAGCCATTTCCATGAAAAGAGGAGGTCTGCCATCATGAAATACTACCGTTTGGGAAAAAGCGGCCTGAAGGTTTCAGCGCTGGGCCTGGGAACCAATTCATTTGGGGGACGCGCCGATGAAAAGACATCCGTAGAGATTATCCATACCGCAATCGACAACGGAATCACGTTCATTGATACGGCCAATATTTACACGCAAACCGAATCCGAGCGGATCATCGGGCTCGCGCTGGAGGGAAAACGGCATGAGGTCGTGTTGGCGACGAAGGCTGGTCTGGTCAAAGGGGACGGGCCGAACGAGCGAGGCTCGTCGCGCTATCATCTGATGCGCGAGCTGGAAGACAGCCTGAAACGGCTGCGGACAGACTACGTGGACTTGTACCAGATCCATACCTTCGACCCGGAGACGCCGTTGGAAGAGACGTTGCGCGCCCTGGATGACATGGTGCGTTCCGGCAAGGTGCGCTACATTGGGGCGTCGAACTACGCGGCGTGGGAGCTGATGAAGGCAATCGGGATCAGCGAAAAGGAAGGGCTGAACCGCTACGTCTCGACACAGGTCAGCTATTCGCTCGCGGACCGCACGCCGGAGCGCGAGCTGGTGCCGATGTGTCTCGACCAGGGCGTGGGCATCATCCCGTACTTCCCGTTGGCGGGGGGCATTTTGACCGGAAAATATACGAGCGTGGACAAAGCTCCGGCAGGATCTCGCGCCGATAAAGAGCCGCGCTTTGTCCAGAGGCTGAGTGCGGAAAATGTGGCGCTCGGGCAGCGAGTAAGTGCGGTAGCAGCCGAGCTGGGCGTATCTCCAAGCGTGCTGTCGCTCGCCTGGCTGATGCACAAGCCGGCTGTTTCGACCGTGATCGTGGGGGCGACCAGCGTAGACCAGCTCACGGATAACGTGCAGAGCGCTTCGTTTGCACTCGATGCGGAAACGATGGAGAAGCTGGACCGCCTGAGCGACCCGTACCGTCACGGAGAGCCGTTTGCGGTGTACCGTCTGTCGTAGCTTGTCTGAAACAGAAAAAGGGACTGTCCGAAAAGGGCAGTTTTCCAATCTGAAACATGGATATATCAACGTTTCTGGCAGACAAAAGGGGCGTCTCGAAGTCGAAATACGACTTTTTATACGAAAATG
>NZ_RHHS01000002.1 GCF_003710935.1 Brevibacillus gelatini | reverse complement strand
AAGGGTGAGGCCAACTGGATCTGTTCGTATCCGGCCAGCTTCTCGGTCGTGCTCATGCTATCCCCCCTCACTCCCTCAGGAGTTTGCCTTGTCTGCTGCTGTGTACCAACTTTTTGCCGCAGCAGACAGGATGGTTCCCCCCTCCTCGCTGGTTTTGAAAACGACGAGGGCGGCATCTTTTCCCAAAGACATCGTTTGACCTCGTTATACGTGCTCGACTTTTTTCAGACGAATCCCGAAAAAATCCCGGCGCAGCAACGCCTCAGCCAGCCGCAGATCAATGATGATGTGCGGCTCCCGGATTCCTTCCACCTGAAAAATCGTGTGGCGCTTGACGTTTGCTCCCTCGATCACCAGCCGCTTGAGCGCGCCGTTTGGGTGAAACTCGCTTTGCTCCGACAGGCAAGCGACGCGCGGCAGGACGAGCAGCCAGTACACGTCCTGCCTGACCCTCTCCTGGTCAGCGAGAACAACGGATTTGGCGAAAAGCCGGGGAGCGAATTTGTGGATCAGCTCTTTCAGGCGATCAGAATAAAGGGGAATCGGGCGGTCGAGAAAATCGAGGTAGACGTTCTCGCGCTTGGGCTTGAGGTCAAACTGGAGAATCGCCTCGTCCAGCTCTTCCTGATAATCCGGCGTCAGCCACTCCGGGCGGAGGACATCGAAAACGCCAGTAGGCACGACTGCCTGTGCGATCCGCTCGTCCTGTGTCATGATGAAATAGTTCATACCCGCTCCCCTTCCTGCCAGATGACTTGTCGCTCCTGAAGCTCATCCAGGACGTGCAGCTCCCTTGCCTCCGGGGAAAACACGGC
>NZ_RHHS01000019.1 GCF_003710935.1 Brevibacillus gelatini | reverse complement strand
GGCCAAGTACATTTTCATTCAATGTGGTGGCTGTCAGGCCATGGTAGTTTGAGACAGCCCCTTCTTTCTTTTTTCATGTGACCTCGCTTACTGCGCCCATTCCCGCAGCGTCTTGTCTTTTGGCAGCAAAAGTCCGACGAAGCCGATTAACGGCAGCATGGAGCAGAGCGTGATGACAAAGCTGAGGCTGAACATGTCTGCCAAATAGCCGAACACAAGAGCACCCATGCCGCCCATCCCGAATGCCAGGCCGATTATCAGGCCGGAGACGGTGCCGATTTTTCCCGGCAGAAGCTCCTGGGCATAGACGACCGTGACCGAAAAGCTGGAGAGCATGATGAAGCCGCTGATAACCAGCAACGGAAAGGCCCAGAACCCGGAGGCATACGGCGTCAACAAGGTAAAAGGCAGCGATCCGAGCGTCGAAAGAATCAGCAGATTGCGTTTACCGAACCGATCCGAGAGAGGACCGCCGAAGAATGTCCCGACGGCTCCGGCAAACAGGAAGCCGAACACGACGAGCTGGGCGCTGGAATAGTCCATATGCTTGTCGTACATCAAATAAAACTGGTAAAAGCTCTGATAGCCTGCGTTCATCCACGAACGGACGCTGACAATCAAAATCAGCAGCCACAGGGCGATCAGCCGCTGTCTGCGATTCGTGTACGCGAAGACTGCGGCAGCCGTTTTCTTCATTCGTTGCTGTCCGCGATACCAAAGTGCCACGTAAAGCAGCACACAGCTGGCCAATACAGCCGGCAGCAAAAACCAGGCGGCGCCGGACTGGCCGAGATTGGCGAACACCAGAATGGTCATCAGCGGTGCCAGCGCTTGCCCCGCGTTTCCGCCTACCTGAAAAATGGATTGCCCCAGACCGCGCCGAGGGCCGGACGCCTGATGCGCGAAACGGGACGCTTCCGGATGGAAGACAGCGGAGCCGATCCCGACGCAGGCTACGGCGATGAGCACGAGGTAGTAGTTGCCCGCAAACGCGAGGGCGAGCATGCCCAGACCCGAGACAAGCAGGGCAAGCGGCGGCAAAAACGGCTGTGACTTGCGATCGGAGTAATAGCCGACCACCGGCTGCAGGACCGAAGAAGTCAGATTCATGACCAAGAGAATGATTCCTACCTGTGTGAAGGTCAACGCGAGATTTTTTTCCACGATGGGAAGCAAGGCGGGAATGACCGCTTGCAGGCTGTCATTCAGCAAATGCACCAGACTGATGGCAAACAGCATGCGATAGACAGTAGGTGCCGCCTTTCCTGTGCCGGAGGCTGGAAGCGGTGTAGATGTGGCACTCATGTCAGTTCATCTCCATTGGTTGTAGTGTAAAAAAACTGCGGATTGCCCGTGTGCTTTCTGTTTGCCCACGCACTTTTTCACTGTAGCATGGAACGGTGCGAGCGTCATTACTGTCTGGATAGCATATGACGGCAAGACATAATGCTGCAGCAGGCGAGGAAGTTTTCGCTGGGCAGGTTTGTGAGGGAATGAGAATACATGAGATGACGTACACTACTTGCGTATCAGCAGTGAGGAGGAGTGTACATGGAAAAGAAATCCAACGATGTAAACGGCAAGCAGGAAAGTCACGTGCGCCAAGGCGGCGATTCTCACCGCTCCAAGCAAAAGCAGCCGGAGGGTCCTGTGCAAGGCTTTAGCCAGGCGCCAAAAGGCCTGCAATAACGAACAAAAAGTCTCCCTCATCGACAAAAACGGTGGGGGAGTTTCTCTTGTAAGGAACATTTTTCTACAAATGCAGACAATCCTGTGTTACAATATCTGAATCAGATGATTACCAACAGAAGAAAATATTAGTCCATCTGGTTGAGTGGCACTCTTCACCATTGTGCCTCCCTTTTGTTTTGTCAAAAAGCGTGCGCGAACAAGGAGATTGATTCATATGCCAGAAACTGTTGTAAAAACACGTGCTTCTGCTCCGCGCAAGAAAAAACAGCCGACACGCAGCCGCAAGCTGCGCAAATTCCTGACGATTTTCACATTGACCGTCCTGCTGTTGGTCGGCGGTGTCGCCGGAGCGATTTACTGGAAAATTGAAGACACGCTCGACGTAGTAACAAACCCGACAGAAAGCGGTTTTATTTCGGAAGCTTCGAAAAATACGGACCCGGTCTACCACTCTGAAAAGCCGATGTCCTTCGTCCTGCTCGGTTCGGATACGCGTCCCGAGACAGGCTCGATGAACACAGACGTCATGATTGTCGCTGTCGCCAATCCGCAGACGAAAAAAGTAACGATGGTGTCCATTCCGCGTGATACACGGGTGAAAATTCCGGGGTATCGCGACTACCACAAGATCAATTCGGTATACGCCAACGGCGAGGCGGAGCGCAGACAGGCCGAGCGCAACAACCAGACGCCGACCGAAGACGGTATTTCCTTGACGAAGAAAACGTTGAACGAAATTTTGGGAATTCCGATTGAGCACTTTGTCGCCGTCGACTTTGACGGATTCAAGGCTGTCATTGACGAGCTGGGTGGAGTCGAGGTCAACGTCGACCGCAAGCTCGTCTACGACGATCCGACAGACAACACGCATATCAATCTGAGTCCGGGCCTCCAGACGCTGAATGGCGAGCAGGCACTTGGCTACGTGCGCCACCGCCACGACAATCGCGGACTCAAATACTACTCCAGCGACTTCGATCGCAACCGTCGCCAGCAGGAAGTAATCCGTGCCGTTGTCGACAAAGTGGCTACCCTGGACGGCTTGACCAAAATTTTCAACATTTTGGACGTAGGCGCGAAGCATATACATACCGACCTGTCCAAAGACCAGATCAAAGGATTGGCCTACGATTTCAAAGGCTTCAATTCCTCTACCCTAATCACGCTTGACAACGGAGCGTACTGGCAGGGCGGCTACACGTACCTGGAAAAAGAAAAGCTGGAGCTGATTCGCAGCTCCTTGCAGGCGGAGATGGGCTTGTCCGGCAAAGTCGTCGCACAGCTGAACAACTCCCCGATCCTTGGAGCGGGTGAATCAACCGTTTCCGCCTCCAGCAGCAAGTCGACCAAAAAGAAAACGACGGAATCCGCGGCTTCCGCTACAAGCAAGCCGAAAGCAACGGCGGAACCGAAAAAGCCGACGGAACAGATGGAAGTAGCGGAAGGACAAGAGTTTGCGGAAGAGGGCGCTGTCCCGCCGCCGGATGTAGTGAGTCCGGAGCAGCAGGGTCAGACATATGTCCCTGACACGCAAACGCCTGCTTCGAACCCGGCTGCAACTCAGCCGACTTATGTGCCAGCAGGCAATGCCGGAACATCGGCACCGCCACCAGACATCGTTTCCCCGCCTGTCACCGAGCAAGACAGCCCGAAAACCCAATCATAAGGGAAGTCAAACAAGCACTCGCTTCTTTACAGAAGAGCGGGTGCTTTTTTTGCAGCCAAGTTGCCCCAAAAGCTAGTCGCAGCCAAGTTTTCTCCACATGGCCAGGCAAGTGTATTTTCATTGGAAGTTTTCTAACAAAAATGAAACGAAAGGTTTAGAAAACACCAATTTCGTGGTACAATAATAATATGCTGATAAAACAGATTAATCAGATAATTAGAGACACGACTGGAGGGATTTGGATGACAATTTTCTTGGTGAACTTGTTTCTGGTGATTGCCTTTGTGTACCTCATCAGCCGCCAACAAAATGAAGAGCTTGTGTACGACGAAGATTTTTTCCTCCAGAACCCCTCAGCGCTGGAAGAATACCAGCAAATGCCGATTGATTTCCAACACGCCTTTTTCCGCAAGCACAAAGAGTGGATTAAGGAAAAATATATGCGCGGGGAAAGCTATATTTTAGGCTATTGCCCGAACAAGGAAGTAAGACGCGCCTGGCTGTCCGAATTCATGAACCAAAAAAATATGAACGATACACCAACCCCTTCCTGAGCGAAGGGGTTTTTCGTGCGCGGGGCAATCGTGCTATACTTCTAGCTGGAAAAGGAATAACGCCATTAACAGGAGGAACCATTTACGTGCTGCAATTATTGGTCGAAAAACTAAATCAACTGCTGTCTGCGCGAGGAATGATTACCGATATTGTCTTGCGCTCTGACCGCTCTTTGCTGGAAGACGAAGAAATGCGTGAAGTGATGATTTCCTTCGCAAGCACGTTGGCAGAAGAGCAGCCTGTGGCGACCATTCATCTGTTTTTGCTGGATGACGAACAGAGCTGCGAAATCGAGGTCGAGATCCAGTATCCATACGATCTGCAAGCAGAGCAGATCCAGGCATTGTGGGCGCAGGCGAGAAGCCGGGTGGCGGAGTGCTCGCTGTCGGAAAAGCGGCGGTACATCGAACCAGGCAAGCTGGCGGAGACGAGCGTGCAGGTGGACTATCACTTTGTCGTCCAGATGCCGCAGAGTGCCGAAGAAGAAGCGGATTTGGACGCGACATTGGAAAGGTTCGCGGTCGATTTGGGAGAGCTGGTCAAGCTCGGGTAGGCAGGCCGCAACACAGCGGTTGAAGCAAAGGCTCAGGTGAAGGGTACCTGGGCCTTTTTGGACTTTTTTGCCCGTCTGAAAAAAGTGATACCTTGTGTGAGGGAGGGAAAATTCACCGCGGCAGGCACGCCAAGTAAGAGAATTGGTTTTGTTTTGTCCGACAGTCGGGCAGGATTTACAAGCTGGCGTGCAGAATGGAATAGATGAAAAATGAATGAGCATTCATTCGTCAATTATCAACAGGGAGGGTCGTACCTTGAAGCTTGCAACCGTACTGGAACCTGTCCAGATTGGTACTTTGACACTGCCGAACCGGATCATGATGGGGTCCATGCACGTCGGTTTTGAACGACTGCCGGACGGTGTTGCCCGTCTCGCTGATTTTTACGCAGAGCGGGCCAGTGGGGGAGCCGGATTGATCGTGACCGGAGGCGCTGCTGTGCTGCCAGAGGGCGGCATGGGCGAAGTGTACTGCAACGTATACCTGGATGAGCACATCGAGCAGTTGAGGGTGATTACGGAAAAAGTTCATCAGGCGCAGGGCAGAATCGCGCTTCAGCTTTTTCATGCGGGCCGTTACGCGTACAAGGAGGCAACAGGGCTTGATCCGGTAGCGCCTTCGCCCTTGCAGGCGCCGATCAATCGCAGCAAGCCGCGGGAGCTGGATGCGGCAGAGATTGAACAGACCATTGCTGCCTTTGCCGCCGGAGCGGTCCGTGCGCAAAAGGCTGGCTTTGACGCCGTGGAAATTATGGGCTCGGAAGGTTATCTCATCAACCAGTTTCTTTCGCCTGTCACCAACCAGCGTCAGGACGAGTGGGGGGGAGACTTTGCGCGGCGGGCGCGCTTCGGCATCGAGGTGGCGAAGCGGGTACGCGCGGCGGTGGGGCCTGATTTTCCTGTGATGTTTCGCATGTCCGGGCTCGATCTGATTCCGGACAGTACGACTATGGAGGAAACGCTGCAATTTGCCCGCATGCTGGAAGAAGCCGGGGTTGATGCGCTCAATATCGGAATTGGCTGGCACGAGTCGAAAGTGCCGACGATTTCCATGCTGGTTCCGCGTGGCGCGTATGTGTGGGTCGCCCGGCAGGTCAAGCAGGCGGTCAGCATTCCGGTGATCGCCAGCAACCGGATTAACGATGTGCGTCATGCGGAAGAAATTTTGCGCGCAGGGCATTGCGATCTTGTGTCCATGGCCCGGCCTTTTTTGGCCGACCCGCAAATTGTGGCAAAAAGTGTGCAAGGACGCTTTGATGAGGTCAACACGTGCATTGCCTGCAACCAGGCTTGTCTCGACCATATTTTTGATGGCAAAGTGGCGTCCTGTCTGGTCAATCCGCAGGTCGGCAGAGAGGCGGAGTGGGCGCTTGTTCCGGCGGCTGTCAGGAAAAAGGTGGCGGTCGTGGGCGCGGGTCCCGCAGGACTGGAGGCGGCACGGGTGCTGGCCGAGCGCGGGCACCAGGTCGTCCTGTTCGAAAAACAAGAGCGGATTGGCGGCCAGCTCAACTACGCGCGCCAGGTGCCGGGCAAAGCGGAATTCAACGAGACGCTGCGCTACTACCGCACACAGCTTGCAAGGCTTGGCGTAGAGATCCGATTGGGCACGGAAGCAGACGCAGATGCGCTGGTGGCGGAAGCCTTTGCGGAAGTGGTCATCGCGACGGGAGTTGTTCCGCGCGTGCCGGAGATTCCGGGCCGGGAGCTTGGGCATGTCGTCATGTACGACGCAGTGTTCGAGCACAAGGCGAAGGTCGGAAACAGAGTGGCGATTGTAGGGGCCGGGGGAATTGCCTGTGACTTGTCCCATTTGCTCGTCCACCATGAAGTCATTTCCGCGCAAACGGCGGACTATTTGCTGTCCTACCGGATTTTGGACGAACAGGCGATTCACCGCCTGCAGGCGAGCAAGCGAAAAGTGTTCATGCTGCGCAGAGGCAAGCATGTCGGCAGCGGATTGGGCAAAACGACGCGCTGGGCGACATTGGCTCAATTAAAGCAAAAGGGCGTGGAGATGCTGACCCAGATCGAGTACAGGCGAATCGCTCCGGAAGGGGTGTACATCAGCGTAAACGGCGAGGAGCAGCTCGTGCCTGCTGATACGGTCATCATCGCGGCTGGTGCGACGCCGAACCAGTCGCTGTATCACGCGCTGGAAGGCCGTCTTCCGGTTCATCTGATCGGCGGGGCCAAAGAAGCGGGAGAACTGGATGCCAAACGGGCGATTCTGGAAGGAGCGCAGGTTGGCAGAGCGATTTGATGTTCGCAAAAGATTTTCTATTCCGAAAATAGGGTGAATCGTGTATGATGGGAAAAGGATGTCGTCTTTTCAGAACTTTTGTCGAATCGCTTTTCAACATACTTAAATTCTTGCACAATGGAGGCGTACTGTTTAAATTCACGTGATTGGGGGCTTTCGCCTTGATGAACCAAAATGGCATTCTTTTAGGAAAACGTTACTTCCTGTACTCCACTGCACAGGTAGTAGAGGTGGAGGGATGGACGTTTACGATTGCCCCGGGGTTTAAGATGATTGCGGGTGGTAGCGCAAACCCACTTCAGACATTAATCAGTATGTACCGCGAAAATGAAAAGGTTGCTCAACTCGTGCTTCATCATAGACGTTCCGACTCAGATGTTACCGTTCAGGCCGTATCGAGCGAGCTCCTGCTGGAAATCGCCCCTGCGACCAGAACCGTGAGTGTGGCAGAGAAGCAGTAAGGCACCCTTTGTGGGGTGCTTTTCGCTTTTTTCTAACAGTACATGCAGGCGAGGAGGCTGAATGATTTGGCAAGTAATGAATGGCAAGTAGGCGAGCTGCATTTGACGTGGCTCAAAGGCGGTCTGACACAGCTCGATGGCGGCGCGATGTTTGGGGTAGTACCCAAGCCGCTGTGGAGCAAGCGCTACCCGGCGAACGATTTGAACCAGATTCCGCTGCGCGCAGACCCGATTTTGGTACAAGCCCACGGAAAACGCATCCTGATCGAATCCGGCATCGGAAATGAGCGGCTGACCGAGAAACAGAAGCGCAACTTCGGCCTGGTGGAAGAGTCGCAAGTGAAGGAGGGGCTTGCGGCAAAAGGCTTGACGCCTGCTGACATCGACATCGTCATCATGACGCATATGCACTACGATCATGCGAATGGCCTCGTTTCCGTCCAGGACGGCCAGCTTTTTTCCACGTTTCCAAATGCGGTGATCTACGTCCAGGAGCAGGAGTGGGCCGAGATGCGTGAGCCTAACATCCGTTCGCGCAATACCTACTGGGAGGACAACTGGCGTCCCATCGAGTCCCAGGTGCAGACGTACGGCGCCACGTTCGAGGTCGTTCCCGGCATAACCCTGCACCATACAGGCGGCCACAGCCAGGGACATGCCATCGTCCGCATGGAAAGCCAAGGCCACCTGCTGTTGCACCTCGCCGATATTATGCCGACACACGCCCACCAAAATCCGCTGTGGGTCATGGCCTACGACGACTACCCGATGACCTCCATCTTCGCCAAGGAAGAATGGATTCACGGCGGCATCCGCCAAGGGGCGTGGTTCACCTTTTACCACGACAATGTCTACCGAGCCGTAAAGTGGAACGACAAGGGAGAGCTTATTGACCAGATCAAGATAGCCGAGTAAAAACCGGGGTTGTCCCGGTTTTTTGTTTTGAGTGGAAAAAACACGGCAGATCGCCCGGACGAACCAGATTGCGTCCTTTCGAAGCAGCCACGCCAGCTATCGAATTTTTGATAAGCCTCATAGAAATTTTTCATAATCCAAAAATTTTGAATGCTCATTGACGAGCGATAGACTCCTCACTACAATAGGAGCATCACAGAGCATCTGTTCTGGTAGGCAGGATGAAGCAGAACAGTCGGGGGGAGAGAGACGATGAGCTGGATCAAATCACGTATGCAAGAGTATCACCCGATCGTCTGGTCGCTGGTCGCAGGGACCGTGTTCGTCAGGGCTGCCAGTTCGATGAGTATGCCGTTTTTGTTTTTATACTTGTCCAACCAGACCGATATGGACCTGGCCATGATTGGCCTGACCATCGGGGCCGGGCCGCTCGCCGGGACGATTGGCGGCTTTATTGCCGGAACGCTGTCAGACCGGATCGGCCGCAGACGGGTCATGCTGGGAGCGCTGTACGTCTGGACGCTCGTATTTATCGGGTTTGCGCTCAGCAAAAACCCGCTGATTTTGCTTTTGCTCAACATGGCAGGCGGGCTCTGTCGCTCGTTTTACGAGCCGGTGTCACAGGCGCTGATGGCCGACGTGACGCCTCCTGAGAAGCGCTTCCGGGTATTTGGTCTGCGCTACACGGCGATCAACGTCGGAGTTGCGATCGGACCAATCGCGGGCGCTGTGCTGGCGAAAACATCTGTCGCCTTGCCTTTTCTGATTACGGCACTCATTTACCTCGTCTACGTCATCAGCTTGCAAGCGCTGTTGAACAAGTTCGGGATCAGACAGATCGAGGGACAAAAGAAAGAGACGATCACCTTTGGCCGTGCTTTCAGCGTGATCGTGCACGACAAGGCGTTTCGCTTCTACATATTTGCAGGCATGCTGGGCGCAATCGGCTATTCGCAGATGTCGTCCACCCTCGCCAAGTTCACGGAGATGACCGTTGCTTCCGGTGCCGAACTGTTTGCCATCCTGATGAGCGTCAACGCCGTCGTGGTCGTGCTCATGCAGATGCCGCTGACCAGATGGGCCGAAAAAAAGACGCCTCTCACCGCGATTGTGGTGGGAAACGTCCTGTATGCGCTTGGTGACGTCGGTTTTGCCTACGCCAACTCCTGGCTCGTCTTTATTATCGGGATGGTGCTGTTTACATTTGGGGAAATTTTGACCTTTACCGCGAGTGACGTCCTGATTGACCGCATGGCCCCGGAAGCCATGCGCGGCAGCTATTACGGCGCGAAAAGCTTCAGCAACATTGGACAGTTCATCGGCCCGTGGATGGGCGGCCTGCTTCTCGGGCTTTACGGCGGTACGACACTGTTCTTGACCGTAGCGGCGTTTTCCATGGCGAGCAGCGCATTCCAGTGGGCGGGTCAACGGGTTTACTTCGCCACCCAAGGCAAGTCGCTCAATCAGAGCAGGGCAGAATCACTCTAGCGCCTGCATGATGCGTTCCGCGATGCGGGCATAGCCTTCTGCATTCGGGTGAAAATGATCGGTGTACAAATACGCCTGCTCTTTGCGCAGGAACAGGTCATACGTCGGGACGACGAACACCTGCGGATAGCGGGAGGCAATCTCGGAGGCCGTGCTGTTCCAGTCCAGAACGGGCTGCACCGTATCGACCGCCGCTTCCGTATTGCCAAATGGGTTGTACAACGACGTGTAAACAATCGTCGCCCTGCTGTTCAACTGGCGCATTTGCCGGATGATTTCCTCGTAGTTGGTCGCAAGCCTGTCCGTGGCTGCGGCCACTTTTTCTTTGTCGATCGTGTAAAGCCCGCCCGTTTGCCTGAACAAGTCGTTGCCGCCGATCGTGAACAGGATGAGGTCGGCTTCGGCGAGCAGCGTCTTGACCTGCGCTTCGGACATTTGCTTGAGCAGGTCGGACGACTCCTGCCCGTTAATGGCGAGATTCGTAAACGTAATCGGGTGTTCGGCCTTTTTTTCCAACGCTTGCCGGACGAGCCCGACATATCCCTGGCCGTTCGCATCGCCAGCGCCGCGGGTGAGCGAGTCTCCGAGCGCGACGACATGGTGGATGCCCTCTTTTGGCAACGGGGCTGTCGGCTCGGCGGTTTTTGCAGGTGGCGCTCCTGTGGAGGGGGCCAGTTGCTGCGGGTTCATCGCCAGGACAAAGCCTGTGGCAAACAATAAAAAGGACAGAAACGACAACAACCCGGTCGTGCGCCAGAGAAGTTTGCCGGATGTGCGCATCGGCTATCCTCCTATTCGATGGGAAGTGTGTAGACATGGTATAATGTGGTGGGACATCTTATGCCAGTGTACCATAAACGAAACGCTCCCGTCAGTTGCGGGAAGCGAAACAAAGACAGGAGGGCGCACCTTGGGCGAAACAGTCCTCGCCGTATCACGATTGCAAAAAACGATCGGCAAAAAGCAGATCATTCACGATATTACATTCGATGTGTTCGCTGGGGAGGTGTTTGGCTTTTTGGGGCCAAACGGTGCGGGCAAGACGACGACGATTCGCATGCTGGTCGGCCTGGCCAAGGCAGACGGGGGAGATATTCGCATCGGCGGAATTTCGCTCAGGGAGAACTTTCCGGAGGCGATTTCGCAAGTCGGCTGCATCGTGGAAAATCCCGAGCTGTACAAATTTTTGACAGGCAGGGAAAACCTGGAGCAATTTGCCCGCATGAGCGGCGGGATTACGCAGGAGAGAATCGAAGAAATCGTTCGCTTCGTCGACCTGGAGCGGGCGATTGACGACAAAGTCAAAACGTATTCGCTCGGGATGCGGCAGCGGCTCGGAATTGCGCAAGCACTGCTGCATCGGCCGAAAATCCTGATTCTCGACGAGCCGACGAACGGGCTGGACCCGGCAGGGATTCGCGAGCTGCGCCAGTTCATCCGCCGTCTGGCCGAGGAGGAGGGGCTTGCCGTCTTCATTTCCAGCCACCTGCTCAGCGAAATCGAGATGATGTGCGATCGGGTGGCGATTATCAATCAAGGAAAAGTCATTTCGGTCGGGCTGGTGCAGGAGCTGATGGAGCAGTTTGCCGACCAGGTGGAATGGACGATTCCCCATGCCCACCTGCCAAAAGCGCTGGAGGTGCTGCGCGGGCACAACGCCGTGACGGATCTTTTGACCGTCGGGGAGGAAAGCGTAAGGACGCGGATGGACATGGAGCGGGTAGCGGAAGTCAACCAGAAGCTGGTGCAGGCGGGAGTTCCGGTGGTCGGGATTGCCACGAAAACGGTGACGCTGGAAGACTTGTTCCTGACGCTGACAGGGGGAGGAGGAGAGAAATGAATCAAAGCATGCTGGGCCTCGTCCAAAACGAAACGGTCAAATTGCTGCGCCGCCGCCGCTTTCTCGTGGTCGTGCTGATTCTCGCCATTCTGATCCCGATTTTTACATACGCCCAGTACCGCTCGGTCGTGACCGCGCAGGAGCGGATGGGCACAACGGACTGGCGGCCGCTGTTGACCCAGCAGATCGTCGACATGCAAAACCGGCTCGCGTCCAGCCGGCTTCCGGACGAATGGCGCGATTTTATCAAAATCCGGATTCAGCAGCAGCAGTATTACCTCGACCATGATATTAACCCGATGGCACCCGGTGGCCCGACGTTTGCCCGCGGCTTCATGGATCAGGCCATCTCCATGTTTTTGCCGATGATAATCGTGGTGCTTGCGGTCGATATTGTCTCGGCCGAGTTCAGCGAAGGGACGATCAAGCTGCTTTTGACCAGACCTGTGCGGCGCTGGAAGGTGCTGACCAGCAAGTACATTACGCTCTTGCTGTTCACTTCCCTGACCGTTCTGATGACGCTTATCCTGGCCTACTTGCTGTCGGGTGTCGTGTTTGGCTATTCCGGCTGGGACTTGCCGATTCTCACAGGCTTCGAGGTGTCAGGCGGGGAGCTTGTGACGTCGGGAGCGTTCATGCTGCCGCAGTGGCAATTTCTGCTCATGCAGTACGGGCTTGGCTGGTTTGTGTGCATCGTCGTCGGAACCGTGACGTTCATGGTCTCCGTCCTGATTCGCAGCGCCGCGGCAGGCATGGGCATCATGATGGCGGCGCTCATCAGCGGAACGATCCTGACGCAGATGGCTTCGTCATGGGAATCGTCCAAATACTTGTTTGTCGTCAACCTGCAGCTCACCAATTACCTCAATGGCACGCTGCCCCCGATCAAAGGAATGACGCTGCCGTTCTCGCTGGCTGTACTGACGATCTGGGCGGTGGCGGCGCTGATTGTAGCATACACTGTCTTTACCCGCAGAGACGTCACTTCCTGATCTGGAAAAAAGTGCTACCTTTTTTCCGTTTCATTCGTATCTCATGGCAGGATCAAGTATGGCCACGAGAGGAGAATTGCGTGAGATTATGGACATGTTATGGAAATGCGGGATGGTTGCACTGACAAGTATGCTTGAACTGTGGGGAGCGATTCCGATCGGCTTTGTACTGCAGCTGCCTCCGATTCTTACCGGGATTTTCAGTGCTCTTGGCGCGATTGCCAGCGCCGGGATTGTCATCTATCTGGGCGGTTCGCTCCGCAGCTGGCTGATGAAGCGCGTGGAGAAAAAAGCAGGGCGGCAAAGCCGGATGGGCCGCATCTGGGAGAAGTACGGGGTAATCGGACTTGGACTCGCTTCTCCGCTGTTGACAGGCGCTCCGCTTGGGGCGGCAATCGGCATTTCGCTCGGGGCACCGCCTGGCAGGCTGATGTGGTGGATGTCGATTGGCATCGTGATCTGGAGCATCATCCTTACGGCAGCAGTCGCCTTCGGACTGCTCCAGTTTATGCCGCCAGAACAGCTGGGCTGAAAAATCTCTCTTTTGTCGGGCCGAAATCTTGCATACAATGTTCCAGGGAATGAAAAAGGAAGGCGGGATGATCCGTGAGTGAGAAAAAAGAAGCGCTGGTGCCCGAACTGGACGAACTGCTGCACAAGTTTACCGAGCTGTTGACGGGTGAAGCGACGCCAGAGCGCGTCGAGATGGTGAAAGTATGGTGCCTGTACACCACGATGGCAAAAGCGATGCCGCCGCTCATCCAGCATTGGGGCAGCGAACCGCAGCATCAGGCTGCGCGCAACCAGATCCGGGAAATCATCGAGCAAATCAAGCAGTGGAACCAGGCGAAAAACCAGACACACTAGCACATTCAGGAAGAAGCGCCGTCTTTTTGCGATGCGATGCAGGGCAAAAGACGGTGTATTTTTTTGCGGAAAAAAGCCGGAACGATTCAGCCGTTGCTGGTAAAAAAAATTCCGGCTGCTGCCCAGCTTATCCTTTTGCGAGCAAACAAAAAGACACGAACCTGATGCGACAGGTCGTGTCTGTGAGAAACGCGTCTTCCGCTTACAGCTAAGGCTTCCAGGTCAACTGCTTGGAAGTCTCGATCAGTTCATCCAAGGAAATGCCGTGGGCGGTTACGACTACGTAGAGCGACTGGTTATTGGACTGGGCGTTGAAATGAACCGCGTGCTCGGCAGCAGAGCTGTTCTTGTCCGGATTGTCAAACGAAACAGCAATCGCCTGCTCGCCGTTTACGGCAAAGAGCTGAGTAGCGGAGAACGTGCCGGGAATCGACAGGCTGCGTTTGCCTTTCGCATTGCGAACCACCTCGATGCGAATCCAGCTGTCGTTATGCTTGTAATCCGCTGAGAGGCGCGTGACCTTTTGACTCGTCTCCGATTCGTACTGGACGGAGATCGTGCTCAAGGAAAAGCTGTTTGCGTTTTGCGCAAGCACGGGCACAGGCATATCCGATGCTTGTACGGCTGTGTCGGTGTCCGTGAAGGTCGACAGCGTGATCGGCTGTTTGGCGAGCGTTGGCCCTACAATCTCGCTTTCGCTGTTTTCCGCTTGGTTGGCTTCCGGTACGCTCATCGCAGTAATCCCCATGGCTTGCTGGTCTTCTGCGGGCGAACCGGCTGTTTTTCCGGCGATCAGATTGTGCTTTTGCCCTGGTTCATCTTTGCCCAGTGCTGTCGTGACGTTTGCGCCCTGTTCCGCTGCTTCTGCCGGAACGGTTGTGGAGGCGACGGACGCCTGCTCTTCTGCTTGCGGCGTTTGTGCCTTGGGCACGGCAGCTTTCGCTTGCGGCGTATTCAGGGCTATTTCACGGTTGGCTGGCGCCGGTGCTGTACTTTGTGCAGCCGACGCTGCAGGCTGAGATGCCTGGGCAGCCGTCTCGTTTTGCTTTGCCAGCGGCTGCTCGTTGCCGACTGTGGCATTTGCTGCTGATCGGGCAGAGGCTGGTGCAGATGCCGGAGAAGCGTCCTGCATTTGCGACGATTCGTTGCCGTACATGGCGATCTGGTTGCCAGCGCCTGCCTGTGCTGCTTCCGGCTGCTGTGACGCTGTCTGGAATGAATCGCCCTGGAGCTGCTGGTAGCTGATGAAGCCCACTGCCAAGAGGACTGCCGCTGCGCTGACCCAGGCGAATGAAGGGAAGCCTTTGGTCCGACGCTTGCTTGGCACAGGTGCTGCCGCCTGCTGTGGATGTACAGCTTCGGTTGCGGCGTGAGGGGGCACACCTTGTCCGGCGTTCTGGTAGATGGCCTGCATGATCCTCTCTTCCAGGTTCGCTTGGGGCAGTGGAACCTCCTTCAAGAACTGCACCTCCTCTTCGGTTGTCATGTGCGTTTCAATCCATGCGATACAATCCTCACAGGACTCTATATGGGAAAAAATATCGCTATCCGTGTCATCTGGCCATGCTTTTCTAAATGCCTGGCAGTTCATGTACGAGCCCCCCTTCCTTGCGGGATAACAGTTTTGCGAGTTCTTGGCGAGCGCGCAAGTAACGGACACGTGCTGTAGACTCGGCGATGCCGAGAAGCGTTGCTATTTTTTCGAACGGATATTCATGCGTGCAGCGAAGGACGATCACTTCCCGGTAAGTATCCGACAGCAAGGCAAAAGCCTCCTGGATTTCCCTGCGCTGCTCCTTGTTCATGAGTGATTCTTGCGGAGACTCGTCCCGCGTATTGGACGGCACATACGCCAGTTGTTCGTCGGAGTCGTGAAACTTCCGTCTGCGCAAAAAGTCAATGGTCTTGTTGCGGGCAAGCGTATGTAACCAGGATGAAAACTGCGAGTCGCCCCGGAACGTGGACAGCTTTTCATACGCCTTGACGAACACTTCCTGCGTCAGATCCTCCGCATCAGCGCGATTGTTCACCATCTTGTAGATGAACACGTAGATCATATGCTGATAGCGCTGGATGAGTTCGCGATACCCTTCGATGTCGCCCTGAAGAATCCGCTGAATGATTTCGGCGTCGGATTGCATGGAATCTCCGGCCTCCCTTCCCTCTATGTGACGCTGGCTTTTTCCCAAACGTTTCAGACCAGCATCTCGTTTTCTATAATTTCGTATGGATAGCCTTGCTCGACGAGAAAAAGCTGACGGTGGAGCGAAAACTCCTGCTCTCTCGTATCGCGTGTCACCAATGTATAAAAATGAGCGGTGTTATTTTCGGTTTTTGGTCGCAAAATCCGTCCCAGTCGCTGTGCTTCTTCCTGACGGGAGCCAAATGTGCCGGAAATTTGAATCGCCACATTGGCGTCCGGCAGGTCAACGGCGAAATTGGCTACCTTGGAGACGATCAGGCGCGTGATTTCCCCATTTTTAAATTGCTGATACAGCATCTCGCGTTCTTTTTCCGGCACTTTGCCTGTAATCAGCGGCAGTTGCAGGGCATTTGCCATCTGCTCTAGCTGGTCGACGTACTGCCCGATAATCAGCACCCGGTCGCCTTCGTGGCGCTCCAGCAGCTTTTTGACAACCTCCAGCTTTTTCGGGTTTTCGGCGGCGACTCGAAACTTTTGCCGTGCCGTCGCATGCGCATACGCTTCCCGCCACTTCGCTTCAAAAGGCAGCCGGATTTCCCGGCAGCGCGCTTTTGCAATCCAGCCCGCATCCTCCATCGCTTTCCAGGGAACCTCGTATTTTTTTGGCCCGATCAGCGTAAAGACATCTTCCTCCCGGCCGTCCTCCCTGACGAGCGTAGCCGTCAATCCCAGTCGTCTTGTCGCCTGAATCCCGGAAGTAACGCGAAAGACAGGTGCAGGCAATAAATGCACCTCATCGTAAATAATAAGCCCCCAGTCACGCTCTGAA
The DNA here is from genome assembly GCF_003710935.1 of Brevibacillus gelatini. GTDB lineage: Bacteria > Bacillota > Bacilli > Brevibacillales > Brevibacillaceae > Brevibacillus > Brevibacillus gelatini. The sequence goes on along the minus strand of NZ_RHHS01000019.1, from coordinate 29,644 downwards.
AAGAGCTTCATGTGAGGAAATTCATCCGAAGACGTAGGGCGGTATGTGAGAATTTGATAGGTTGCCACCGTGATCGGCTTTACTTCCTTGTGATCGCCGGTGTATTCGCCGACCAGCTCGGGATCGAGGTCCGTTTTGTCCAGCAGCTCGGCGATCCATTGTCGCACGGAAGTGGTATTCGTCGTCAAAATGAGCGTAGCCGTCTGCAACTGGGAAATCGCGCCAATGCCAATGACGGTCTTTCCGGCTCCACAGGGCAGCACGAGCACGCCGCTGCCGCCGAGAGCGGAGCCTCCGCGGTAAAAGGCGTCCACCGCTTCCTGCTGATATGGGCGCAAGGAAAACGGCTTGCCCGCAGCGCTGGTCGACCGCAAGTTGACCGGACACGATTCCCCTTGTGAATAGCCCGCCAAATCCTGGACGGGCAGTCCCAGCCGAATCAGCTCTTGCTTGATGAGGCCGCGCGCGTAGCTTTTGAGCACATAGCCGTCTTCGAGCAGGGCTGCAATTGACTTGTATCCGGCCAGTTCCTTGAGGATGAGCGGATCGTCGCTATGTAAAACGAGGTCATCTCCGCGGCGTTCGAGCCGGATCAGACCGTATTTGCGCATCGTGTCTTCGATTTCCTTGACGATGGTTGGGGGCACGCCGTATTTGCTGTAGGTGCCAAGAATACCGATCACCTCATGCGGCTCCATCCCGCTTGCCGCTGCATTCCAGAGCGACAGCGGCGTCATCCGGTACGTGTGGATGTACTCGGGGCTTTTCAGCAGTTCGCAAAAGCCGCTGATGGCCTGCCTGGCTTCGGCAAACTGCGGGTGCTGCGTTTCCAATAAAATGGTGCGATCGCTTTGCACGATCATCGGCAAGTCTGGACGATAAGACATGAGATTCACCTCGCGACAAACGGCATATGAATCAGCACTATGGTATCACAATCCGGAAAAGAAAGAAAAACAGACAGGTAACATTTACGGCTGGATGGGAAACAATATCCAAAGCATGGTCGGAAAGGAAGGCGAGGTGCATGGGAACGTGGGGAAGCTTGTTCAACTTGGGATTGGTCTTGATCCTCGTTTTCCTCAACGGTTTCTTTGTCGCAACCGAGTTTGCCGTGGTGAAAGTGAGGGAATCGCGGATCGCCCAACTGGTGGCGGAAGGGAACAAACGCGCCGTAAACGTCGAACAGGTCATCCATAATCTGGACGCGTATTTGTCAGCGTGCCAGCTTGGCATCACGCTGGCGTCTCTGGGGCTTGGCTGGCTGGGGGAGCCTGCGGTGGCTCATCTTTTGCATCCTGTTTTTCGCTATTTTCAGCTCAATGAGACGCTGGTGAGCAGCATTTCCTTTATTATCGCGTTTTCGGTCATTACCTTTTTACATATTGTCCTGGGCGAGCTTGCTCCGAAAACATTGGCAATCCAGCGCACGGAAATGGTCGTGCTCGCGGTTTCCCGACCGATTCAGCTGTTTTACAAAATCATGTATCCGTTCATCGCGCTCTTGAACTGGTCGGCCAGCCGCTTTCTCAGGCTGTTTCACATTTCGATGGAAGCGCATCAGGAGGCCCATACAGAGGAGGAAATCCGCATCCTGGTCAACGAAAGCCACAAAAGCGGGCTGATTGACCAAACCGAGCTGATGCTCGTCGACAACATCTTTGATTTTTCCGAGACGATGGCCAGGGAAATCATGGTCCCGCGCACGGATATGGTCGTGCTGAACTTGCGCGATCCGTTCGAGGAAAATGTCCGGCTGGTGCAAAACGGCCGCTTTACCCGCTATCCGGTCGTGGACGGCGACAAGGATCACGTCGTGGGGAGCCTGCACATCAAAGACATGCTGACAGGTCTTTTGCAGGGCGAGCACCATGATTTGCAGACGCTGATGCGCCCGATCCTGACCGTGCCCGAGACGATCTCGATCAGCCGGCTTTTGACCATGCTGCAAAAACAGCGCGGACAACTGGCGATCATCATTGACGAGTACGGCGGGACAGCGGGGCTGGTCACGCTGGAAGATATTATGGAAGAAATCGTCGGGGACATCCAGGACGAGTTTGACGACGAGCGTCCGGAGGTCGAGAAGAACGACGATGTTTTGTCGCTCGACGGTCGGATGCTTCTGGAGGAAGTGGGCGACTACCTGAACATGAATCTGGAATCAAGCGAGGTGGATACGCTTGCCGGCTGGATTTACATGCAGATTGACCACCCGCCGCGCGTGGGCGACCGGGTGCGCGAAGGCAAGTACGAATTCGTGGTCGGGGAAGTCGATCATTACCGGATTACCAGGGTTTTCGTCAAAAAGCTGGCGAGCGCCGAGGAAGAAATCGGTACAAAAGATTGATGAAAAAAGCTTTTCAGCACGCAATAATATGCTATAATGGGACACAAGTTGCACAAATGCAAAATGGCTCGGTCACCAGAGGGGAACCGTGCAAAGAGAGCAGAGCTTAGAGGAGGAAGTACAGATGAGACGAGCAGTCAGTATGGTACTGACCACGTTGCTGGCCATTTCTTTGGCAGCATGTGGAAATGAAACAGGTGGACAAAGCGAGGCTACCACGGCTAGTTCCGGCCAGGAGCAAACCGTGAAGCTGGGCTTGACGCAATTTGTAGAGCATCCGGCACTGGATGCGATTCATCAAGGGATTTTGGATGGCTTGAAGGACTCCGGCTACGAAGAGGGCAAAAATCTGGAGGTTGACTACCAGAACGCGCATGGCGATATGAACAACACGGTATCGATTGCGCAGAAGTACGCCGGAGACAAAAAGGACATGGTCGTAGCGATTGCTACCCCGTCCGCGCAGGCTGTAGCCAAGACGATTGCTGACATACCTGTTTTGTTCAGTTCCGTAACAGACCCGATCTCGGCTCAACTGGTCAGCAGTCTGGAAAAACCGGACAAAAACGTGACCGGAACGAGCGACAAAGTATCCATGGAAGAGCAATTGAAGCTGGTCAAAACCTTCCTGCCACAGCTGAAAAAGCTGGGTGTGATCTACACCACTTCCGAAGTGAATTCGGAAGTACAGGTAAAAGAGCTGGAAGAAGCAGCGAGCAAAGAAGGCGTAGAAATTGTCAAGGCGGGTATTTCCCAGCTTTCCGAGGTGCAGCTGGCAGCTCAGGGACTTGCTGGAAAAGCAGACGCGATCTTCATTCCGATTGACAACACCGTCGTATCTTCGTTCGAAGCTGTCCTGGGAGCAGCGGAAGCGAACAAGATTCCTGTCTTTGCTTCGGACACAGACACCGTAAAACGCGGCGCAGTCGCTACTTACGGCATCGATTACTACATGATCGGCAAACAAACCGGCGAGATGGCTGCCCGCGTCCTCAAAGGACAAGCAGTTGCAGACACGCCAGTCGAAATTTCGAAGCAGGCCGACCTGTACCTCAATGAAACGGCTGCCGGGAAGTTTGGACTCACGATTTCTGATGCACTCAAACAGCAGGCGAAAGAAATTTTCAAGTAAAGAAAGAGAGCGTCAAGCTCTCTTTTTCTTCTTTTAAAACTGTTTTATCCATGTTAGAATTAGTAAAAATTTTTCAAGGGGGTATTTATCACATGTTCAAGCAAAAGAAGACTATCAGAAAAATTCAGAGTATTTTATTTCCTTTATTGCTTTTGTCTGTTACTGCATGTGGACAGCAAAGCGCTACTCCGGCGAACAATGAACAGGCTGCTCCTGCTGCCAATCAGTCTGCGCCGGCTGCCGAGAACAAGCAGTTCACGATTGGCATTTCCCAATTCGTAGAGCATCCTGCCCTGGATGCAGCGCGCGAAGGGTTTGTGGCACAGCTTGCGAAAAACGGGTACGAAGATGGCAAGCAAGTGAAAATCGACGTGAAGTCGGCGCAAGCGAGCATGGACACCGCGATTTCCATCGCGCAAAAATTTGAGGCAGACAAAGTAGACCTCGTGCTGGCAATCGCGACGCCAACCGCGCAGGCGGCTGCTCAGACGAGCAAGGAAATTCCGGTTTTGTTTACGGCAGTGACTGACCCTGTGGAGGCTGGTCTGGTAAAATCATTGGAGCAGCCAGGCGGAAACGTAACAGGTACTTCTGACATGAACCCGGTCGAAGAGCAATTGAAGCTGGTGAAGGAGCTGAAAGCAGACGCGAAATCCGTAGGCATCATCTACAGCTCCGGTGAGGTAAACTCCAAGGTACAGGTAGACACAGCCAAAGCCGTTGCTGACAAGCTGGGGCTGACCATCCAGGAAGCGGCGATCACCAGCGCGACAGAAGTGAAGCAGGCAGCCGAATCCATGGTAGGCAAAGTCGATGCGTTCTACGTGCCGACCGACAACATGGTCGTATCGTCCATCGCAGCTGTCCTGGGCGTAGCGGAAGCGCAAAAAATTCCGGTGATCGCAGGTGAGGAAAACTCCGTGAAGAGCGGGGCGATTGCTACCTACGGCATCGACTACACCAAGCTGGGCGAGCAAACGGCAGACATGGCTGTGAAAATTTTGAAGGGCGAAGCGAAGCCGGCTGACATGCCAGTAGAAATGCAGGCCGACATGAAGCTCGTCTTGAACAAAAAAGCAGCGGAGAAAATGGGAGTGACCATTCCGCAATCCATGCTCGACCGCGCTGGCGAAGTGATCGAGTAATAATCGCAGCAACAGGAGGATTTCTTCTATGAATTTGGCAATAATGGGAGCCATCGAGCAGGGCTTGCTATTTGGAATTTTAGCTCTGGGCGTGTTTTTGACCTTTCGCATTCTGAACGTACCTGACTTGACGGTAGATGGCAGCTTTGCTTTGGGCGGCGCGATCGCAGCCAAGTTTATCATCGATGGAACCAACCCGTACCTGGCTACCCTCTTGGCGTTCGTCGTCGGAGGCTTGGCAGGGGCATTTACCGGCGTTTTGCATACAAAAGGGAAGGTCAACGCACTGCTTGCAGGGATTTTGACGATGATCGCACTCTATTCGATCAACCTGCGCATCATGGGGAAGGCGAACTTGCCTTTGCTTCGTGAAGATACGTTGTTCACCTATGTAAAAGACTTGAGCATTCCGAATTTGACTGTAGGCGGAGTGATATTGCTGACAGGCGTGTCGGTCGTGTTCATCGTCGGGATTTTGCTGCTCAAGCTGGCAATCGACTGGTTCCTGCACACCGACCTTGGCCTCGACCTGCGCGCGACGGGTGACAATCCGAAGATGATTCGCAGCTTCGGTGTCAACACCGATACGACGACGATTATCGGTCTGGCTCTGTCCAACGGTCTGGTTGCGGTATCCGGCGCATGGGTTGCCCAGTACCAGGGCTTTGCCGACGTTGGCATGGGGATCGGGATGATCGTGATTGGTCTTGCTTCTGTTATTGTCGGGGAAGTGCTGTTCGGCAGCTCCTCCATTTTCCGAGTGACGCTCGCAGTCATTCTCGGCTCGATTGTTTATCGCCTGGTGATTGCACTGGCCCTGCAAGCGGGACTGAATCCGTCGGACATGAAGCTGATTACCGCTTTGATCGTAATTGTGGCACTGACCGTCCCAACCGTTGCCAAAGGCATCTGGAATAAGCAAGCGGTACGCTCGGTAAGGGGAGGAAACGGCCATGCTTAAAATTTCGAATGTCAACAAAGTGTTCAATGCCGGCACGGTGAACGAAAAAATTGCCCTGCGCAACGTCAACCTGCACGTCAAGCCGGGTGAGTTTATCACCGTCATCGGCAGCAACGGAGCCGGAAAATCGACGATGATGAACATGATCTCCGGCGGACTGTTCCCAGACAGCGGAACGATTACGATTGACGGCAAGGACGTGACGCGCCTTGGCGAGCACCAGCGCGCCGAACTGATCGGGCGGGTGTTCCAGGACCCGATGGCAGGGACTGCGCCGAACATGACGATTGAAGAAAACCTGGCGATTGCGCTCGGCCGCGGCCGCCGCCGCACACTCGGCTTCGGTGTGAACAACCACAAGCGCGAGCTGTTCCGCGAGCAGCTCAAGCAGCTTGACCAGGGACTGGAGAACCGTCTGAAAACAAAAGTCGGATTTCTCTCCGGCGGTCAGCGCCAGGCACTCAGCCTGTTGATGGCTACTTTTACGGAACCGAAAATTTTGCTCCTGGACGAGCATACAGCGGCGTTGGACCCGAAACGGGCGCAGCTCATCGTGGAGCTGACCGACAAGATCGTCGCGCGCCACAAGCTGACGACGATCATGGTCACGCACAATATGGAGCAAGCGTTGAACATGGGGAATCGCCTGCTGATGCTGCATGATGGCGGCATCATTCTCGACATTCCGGAAGAGAAGAAGCGGACGATGAAGCCGCAGGATTTGCTTCGCGCCTTCGAAGCAGCCCGTGGCGGAGAAAGCTTCAGCGAAGACCGCTTCCTGTTGACGTAATGCTTATATCAGCCTTCCTGCGCGTGCGGGAAGGTTTTTTCTTTGCTCCGCAAATGGACCCACAGCAAGGGCGGATACGCAGCAAAAAAGCGGGCGAGGGAAGCGGGAGGCGCTCGGTGCTGACGCTCGCCTTGGACCCGGCAGACTTGCTCTTGTCTGTGGCAAAGGAGCTTGTCCGAACAGGCGAGATTCGCGCTTCGCAGGACTGTTGGAGCGATACGGACAGTCTTGGCCGACTTTTGCCCAATATTTTTCCCGTTGGATGAATAGCCAGTTTGGAGCGCGGATTAACCGGGAAAAGGATAGTAGTGGCCGAGTGGATACGTTGCGTCTGTTTATCGACCGAATGTTTGCCGGGCTGGACCCGATTCCACGTGTTGCTGCGCTCGCAGACGCATTTGGCTTTTTACTGGGAGGTAGATGAGGACAGGACGCGCTGGACGTTTTTGCAAGCGCTGAGCAAAGAGCAGATGGCAATCGTTCGATTGACTTTCAGTCCGTTTTTTTTTGAGAGAGTCGCATAAATTTGTCACATAATCGTGTGAAACCGCTTTCCTCTTTTATCGTATTATTAGATGTAGATATTATCGCTTTGTTATTTAAGCTTGGGGAGGAACCATACGTTGTATACAAGAACAGAAAAAGACAAACATATTTTGTTTGCCTCCATTCGATTGATGATTTGCGTCGGGCATGCCGACGGTTATATAGGTTCAAAAGAGGTTGACCGCATTCATGACATTGTCAATTCGGAACATTTTACCTTGAAAGAACGGCAGATTTTGATGGATGACATCGATTATCCGAAGCGCCCGGAGACAATTGTGGAAGACCTGGTTGATATGAGTCAGAGCGAGAAGCTGGTGATGATGCGCAAGCTGTATCACATGGCGCTGATCGACCGGAAGCTGTCGCCCTCGGAGACGAAGGAAATTGCGCGAATCGCTTGCCTGATTGGCATCTCGGAGGAGAAGCAGAAGCAGGTCGAGGAGTGGATTCGCGAAGGGATCGCCTGGCGCGACCGCTGGAAGGACATTGTCGGTGAATAGACAAGGCTCCCGTTGCAGGAGCCTTTTTTCATACAACGAAGTCTGCGGCAAAAGCTTGGCGCAGCCATCTTTTTGAACAGGCGAGGCGATGGCGCTCCCCGCAGGAAGCTTCTGGAAGATTGGCTTGGCAAAGCTTTCTCAAGTACAATAGAAGGAAGAGACGTGCAAGTGAAGATGGGCGCCACGCTGAAGGAGGAGATTTGTGTTGCGCATTTTAGTGACAAATGACGACGGCATCGATGCACTGGGAATCAAGCGTTTGGTGGAAGCACTGCTCGCATTGGAGCAAGCGGAAATCTTTGTGGTGGCTCCCGTTGAAGAAAAAAGCGGTGTCGGTCACGGGGTAACGTATCGCACGGCGCTGGCACCAGAAAAACGCGACTTTTACGGTCTTCCCGTCAAAGCGTGGGCCGTAAACGGCAATCCGGCTGACTGTGTGAAGGCAGCGTACCATTTGCTGTTTGCAGCAGACGAGAAACCGGACATTGTTTTTTCAGGAATCAATGTGGGAACGAATCTGGGGCGTGACATTTACTACTCCGGTACGTGCAGCGGGGCGCGGGAAGCGGTCATTTTGGGTGTTCCTGGAGTTGCCCTGTCTTATGATAACTGGTTCGACCAGGAAAATTACGGCGATGTCGTGCAGATGATTGGGCCGCTTGTAAAAGAGTTCAGCGAACGGGCCAGCAAAGGCGAACTGCCACCGGACGTTTTCTGGAACGTCAACATCCCGCACGTTCCGTTGGCACAGGTAAAAGGAATCGTACCGGCGGCGCTCTCGCTTCATCATTACGAAGACAGGTACAGCAAGGAAGCGGAAGGGTACTTTTTGACACGCGAGTATCCGCAGGTGATGCCGCTTGCCGAGCCGTTTGACTACGATCTTGTAAAGCACGATTACATCGCTGTTACGCCTGTACATATCGATGCGACGGATCGTGCGCTGCTCGCGCAGATGGATGGCTGGCCGCTGATGCAGGCGTGGGAAAAGCGAGGGGAAGAGCCGGATGAGTGAAGACTTTTACCCTGTGCTCAGCCCGAACCCTGCCTTGCGTTCGCCAGAAGCCTCGACGCAGGGCGAGGTTCTCGCCAAAGACGTGTATCCCGATTTGTATGAGCTGGCGAGTGAGGCGGGCCTGCCCTATTTTGCCAGACTGAACGGCGCAGGCGAGGTCGAGCTGTACCTGGTGTTCGAATCGGTGGACGCCTTCGTCGAGCAGACGCGCGATGCCGTCTCCGTCGAATTCAAGACGTATCAGGATAAGCTGCTTGGCGTGATCTGGACCTTGTCCGATCCGCTGCAGCCACTCGGCTTTCCGCTCACTTTTGACATCCGGCAGGCGGAGCAGCGGGGGATGGCGCTGAAAATGCTGGAGCAGCCTTGCACTTTCTTGCACTATTTGGCTTACGAGGACGGTGAGTTGACACATATCTACTCCGAGGCCATTTCGTTTTCCGCAGCAGAGGTGGAACGCACACGGGAAATGATTCGCTCGCTGTTTACGGGAAAAACGGATGCGATCCCGCAGGATGCACAGGTGCGCGAGGAGGAAACGCTTACCATCCCGGCGCTTTCCTTGCCGGACACGGTGCTTGCGGAAGAAGGACTTGCCTACGTTTTCCACTACAGCCGGATGGTTGCGGCACACGGCGCAGAAGGTGCGCAGCATCTGTTGATGAACACGGTCCGCCAGGCGGTCTTGGTGATGCGCAGACATGCACGCAGTGAGGTGAGGGAATCGGCGTTTACGGTATGGGTCGCAGAGCGCGGCGAGCTGCTGGAGCTGATCGTCACTCCTGGCCTGTCCGAGCTGTTTGAGGTCGTCCATATGTCCGAGGAAGAGGCGAACCCGTTTTCCCGCTTCCTATTGACCTTGCCGGAATTTGTGGAGACAAAGGAAGCATCTCCCCTGCGCGCGGGAGCGTTTCCGTTTTTGCGCTATGAAAAGGGCGTGCTCTATCATTTGGAGCTGGATGAGGAAGTGCAGGTGCGCTTGCGGGCCTTGTTTGTGAAAACGTTTCCGGGTATGCCTGTCCCTTACGAGTAATTGTGGCAACATGGTGAAAAAGAATTTTCCAAGGAATCTTTTGCGCTTCGAGGAAATAAGGGTAAATAAGTCATTTTTCAACAAAGGATATGACAAGGAAAGTTTCGAAGTAGTAAAACAGATAATCCGTTGGGGAGAGGTGACGACGATGTACGCTGTAGAACCCGATTTGTTTCAGGCTGTTTCCGAATGCGCTCACCGTTTTCAAGGGGAGATCGAATTGTTGGCAAAGCGGCACGCCCTTACGATTGAGGGAGGACTTCCGGCTCTTGAGCTGCAGGTTCAACCGCAATGCCAGGCTCTTTTGGAGTACAACTTGTGGGGAGAAGCGGGACTCGTCGCAATCCACGGCAAATTAAGCTTGCGGGATGGGGTCAAAAAAGATTCGTTTTCCGTCATGATGAAATTTTCGTTGTCTCACGATCCGGATTTGGACATGGATGGCAAGAAGCAGCGCATTGAGGAGATTTTGTACGGGGAAGCCGACCTGTTCTGGAACATTCCCCCTGCGGGGCATGTGGGACATGTCGAGCTGACGCTTCGGTTTTCGTATCAGCCTGGCTCCGGGCGACTCGGCGAATATGTGCGCAGTGTTTTGGGCATCGTAACCGGAAAGATGATGGCTGCCTAACGGCTTATATGGTAAAAAATGGCTCTCCGTCACTGGAGGGCTATTTTTCGTTCGCGGCAGGGCAGCGTTTGGAGAAAAAGGAGGAAGAATCTGTCTATGCGTTTGTTCGTGGCACTGGACATTCCCGAAGAGGCTGTCCACTACATATCGGATGTACAGGCGCAGCTGAAATCGGAGGTGCGGGCCGACAGATGGCAGCCGCTGCACAATCTTCATTTGACGCTGCATTTTCTCGGCGAGGTCGACGAATCTCTCATCCCGGACATCTGTCGGGACATGGACATCGTCAGTGCGATTATCGAGCCGTTTCAGCTGCGCATCGGCGGCTTCGGGGCGTTTCCCCATGCCGAGCATCCCCGTGTGCTCTGGCTCGGCCTGCGCGGCCAGACGAATGCGCTCAAGCAGCTTCACCTGCTTTTGGGCAGACGTTTTGAGCTGCATCAGGGGGTGTCGTACGATCGCAAGCGCTATCGCCCCCACATCACACTTGCCCGTGGACCGCAAGCACCTGCGGAGGGGCTGCCGCTTTCCGACTGGAACGAGCGCTATTTGGCAGGCGACGCGCCGCGCTGGAAGGTGCGGCATGTCCATCTGTACCGCTCGGAGCTTTTGCCGGAAGGAGCTGTGCATACGATTATCCATACGAGCACGTTTGCGAAAGATCACAGCAAAAAACAAGCTGTACCTGAATAGACTAAGGAAAGGATCAGGCAAAGCTTTCCAGAAAGCGGTGGAAAACGGATGGGTGAGTTCACGACCGGCATTCTTTATCCACGAAAATACGAACCGAAAGTGCTGATTGCCTTGTCCAAGTCTTCGCAACCGTACTTTCACAGAAACATCAATAACGACTGGAACGCATTTTTCCTGCAGGATGAGTGGATTGAAACCTCCGCGACGCTTGAGTTTTTGCTGGCGCTGTCGAAGCAATTCGTGCCGCTGCTTTGGTTTCACGACGCAGAAGACAATGGCTGGGGGTTTCGTCTGTTCGACGCTGGCTATGAAGTCTCTTCGGGGACGATCAGCTATTCCCTGGATGTGGAGATGGCAGAGGCCGAGTTCGGCAGACTTTATCCGGAGATTGACCTGCAGGAAGAGATAACAGACAGCGAGGACGTTCGGCAAAAGTATGAAGACATACTGGACCGGGTTGTGCGTTCGGAGTTGTATCGGCGAGAGGTAGGCAAAGGAATTACGCGAATCAGGCCGCAGTCCTTCAGTCGGTTCGTGGGACCAAAACAGGTGCAGCAGTTGCGCTCGCTGTTTGATTTGCAACTGCTGACAAATGTAGACGAAGAAACCGGAGCTTCCCTCTTGTACGATTCTGTTGATCTGTTCAAGGAGATTTTAGGAATCGAGGAAATGGTGTGGGTAAACTACGCCTATTTGGCAAGTGGGGGCAGGGAGTAGAAAACAGAGAGGGCGGGATGATACTCCCGCTCTTTTTTTGTGCAAGGGCCCATATAAAAAACCAGTACAATGGGGACGTACTGGTTTTCGCGCAAGGCATGTCCTACACTTTTTTCCATTGGCCAAAAATTTCATCAATGTCCAGCAGCAAAATCAGTTTGTCTTCCAGGCGGGCAATTCCTTGCAAATATTTGCCCTCTACGCCAGCGACAATCGGCGGTGCCGGTTCGATCAGATGCTGCGGAATGTTCATGACTTCGGATACTGCGTCGACGACGATGCCGATATTGAGCCCTTCCAGCTGCAAGTCGACAAAGCGGGTGTCATCCGTCTGGGCAATCGGCTCCAGGCCGAACATTTTACGCAGGTTCACGATGGGCAAAATCCGTCCGCGCAGGTCAATGACCCCTTCTACATACACAGGCGACTTCGGGAACCGGGTGATGGGCAGTGGCTTGATAATCTCGCGCACCAATGCAATGGAGAGCCCGTAATACTCGCTTCCCATTTTAAACAAAATCGATTGGGACGTCGCCGCTTCTGCCTCCCAATCCGTACCGTTGCTTCGTTTGGTCAGTTCCATCTGTACACTTCCTCCCGGATCGCTTTCCTATGTCTTTACCCATATTGTACCATGGGCAAACCTGTTCGAAGCCAATTTTCTTCGGATAAAAAGGCATAATAGAAAACGAACAGACCAGCAAGCTTTGGGCTCGTCAGTCTGTTCGTCTGTTTTTTGCGGGCCGCACGTTTAGGGCTCGCGCAGGTCGTTGAGCGAGATTCCTTGCTCCAGGGCGAAGTCGAAATCATCCACATCGTAAAATTGAACAGGTACGATATATTCCAAAATCCGATCCTGAAAATCGGGCTGGTCTGTGAGCAGCGGGACTTCAAAGCGTACGGACGTCAGCAGGAGCTGCGTCTCGACGGGATCAAAAATTTCTCCCCACATGGCGTTGTCCTCCACCTTGATGACCGTCAGTGTCACGCCGTTCGGAAAGGTGAAAGGAACCTTGGACCAGGGGGCAATCAGTCCTTTTTCCAGTCGCTTGCGGTTGAACGGATCGGCAAAAAACTGGCTCATTTCCTTCATGACCCGGCGAACGTGCTGATCGTCACCGGAGTAGGGCATGATTGGTTCAGGACTCTGGATAAATTCGTCCAATTCATAGATTGTCGATGCGGGTATCAGATATTCTACCGGTTGCGATGGAACCATCAACTCCCCGTAGATAGCCAACATGATCGCTTCAATAACGAATTGTTTCGACATTTCGACAACCCTCCTCGTTATCATCATACTGAAATCGCCCAGTGACAACAAGTGCGGACAAGGCTGGGAGTGCAGACTGTTTTTTGCCTGTGACCTGGAAGTGCCAGATTTTACGCAAAAGGAAACGGAGGAAATTTCATTGTTCGATCCAAGTTTTTACTCTTCGCTGTTGCTCATTATTACCATTAATATCGTCTTGAGCGGAGACAATGCCGTCGTCATCGCCATTGCCTGCCGCAAGCTGCCTGTCGCGCAGCAAAAAAAGGCGATCATCTGGGGGACGATGCTCGCTGTCATCGTCCGGGTCATCGCCACGATCCTTGCGGTGTACTTGCTGCAAATCCCGTACCTGTACCTGATTGGCGGGCTGATTTTGCTGTGGATCAGCTACAGGCTGCTGCGGGAGGAAGACGGGCAGGAGGAAGTTGCCGCGAGCGAGGATATGGTGCAGGCGGTAAAAACGATTGTGCTGGCCGACGTCATGATGGGGCTGGACAACGTCCTCGCCATCGCAGGAGCGGCCCAGGGCAATATCTTCCTCATTGTGATCGGGCTGCTGATTAGCGTGCCCTTGATGGTATTTGGCAGCCAGTTGATTTTGCGCATCATGGAACGGTTCGCCTGGCTCGTCTATGTCGGGGCTGGCGTGCTTGCCCTTGCCGCAGCCAACATGATTTTCACAGAGGATGCGGTCCGGGAATGGATCGCCCCGGCGCCTTGGCTGGTGATGTTGTTCAAGGCCGTGTTGGTCGGCGCAGTTTTGCTGCTCGGGTATTGGCAGCGTTCGCATGTTAAGGCGCGGTGACAAGTCGCGTGGCGGGAGCGGGAAAGCCTTTTGCCCGTTTCCGTCCAGGGAAGAGAAAAATTTCAGAATAAACTTTATATTTGTTGACAAGCCCTCTTTTTATTTTATATGATTGTAAAAATTGGAAAAGTATAGGATTAGCTGAGGAGAGATGAGAGCATGTCTTTGACGGAACAGAGTAAAAAGGGATATTTCGGCGAATTCGGAGGGAGCTTTGTTCCTCCCGCACTGCAGGAAGTATTGGATTACCTGGCCGAGCAGTTTGAAACGTACAAGGACGATCCGGCATTTCATGAAGAGTTCCGGTATTACCTGAGGGAATACGTAGGTCGGGAAAATCCGCTGACGTATGCCCGGCATTTGACGGAAAAGCTGGGCGGCGCGAAAATTTACCTGAAACGCGAAGATTTGAACCACACAGGTGCCCATAAAATCAACAACGTCATCGGGCAAATTTTGCTTGCCAAGCGGATGGGCGCCCACCGGATCATTGCCGAAACAGGAGCGGGACAGCACGGGGTGGCTACCGCGACAGCGTGCGCGATGTTTGGCATGGACTGCACGATTTACATGGGTGAGGAAGATACAAAGCGCCAGTCCCTGAACGTGTTTCGGATGGAGCTGTTAGGGGCTAAAGTGGTGCCGGTGTCCAAAGGGCAGGGCCGATTGAAGGACGCGGTAGACGAAGCGTTGAACGACCTGGTGCAAAACTATCAAAATACGTTCTACCTGCTGGGCTCTGCGGTAGGGCCGCATCCATTCCCGACGATGGTCAAGCACTTCCAGGCGATCATCAGCGAGGAATCCAAGCGCCAGATTTTGGAGAAGGAAGGGCGGCTGCCTGACGCCGTTATCGCCGCTGTTGGTGGAGGGAGCAATGCGATCGGTGCGTTTGCCCATTACATCGACGAGCCTTCCGTGCGCTTGATCGGGGTGGAGCCGGATCAGGCCCCGACCTTGACCGAAGGAGTTCCGGCCGTCATTCACGGCTTCAAATGTCTCGTGCTGCTCGATGAACAGGGAGAGCCGAAGAAAACGTACTCGATTGCAGCAGGTCTGGACTATCCCGGCATCGGTCCGGAGCACAGCCATCTCAAAACGAGCGGACGCGCGGAATATTACACGGTGACGAACGAAGAAGTGTTGGACGCTTTTCAGGAGCTGTCCCGTTCGGAAGGAATCATACCTGCCCTGGAGAGCGCCCATGCCATTGCCTACGCACTGAAGCTCGCTCCGACGCTATCGCGGGATCAGATTGTGATTGTCAACCTGTCGGGTCGCGGAGACAAAGACGTCGAGCAAGTGTATCGCCTGTTGCGTGAATAGTACAAAAAAACAGCAGCCTTCCTTCTCGTGGAATGGCTGCTGTTTTCAAGTCGGGCGTCCTTACAGTGTTCGGACAATCGTTACGGTCATCCAATCTTTGTCGTACAGGTTGATTTCAAACGGTGTCGCAACCTCCGATCCATCTTCGTTGGTCAGGATGCGAATCGTCGGCCGGTTGACGGCAATCGGGTTGACCCGCGAGACGACTCCTGTATGTCCCGAACTGAGCAGGACAGTGGAAGAAATGGGGAAAACAGCAACGTGCTGCAGGAACAGCTTGAGCAGATCGAGATCAAAATACGTATTCCCCGAAGCGAACAAATACTCGGTGGCCTCAGAGGGGGAATATTTTTTGCGAAAAGGGCGCGGCGAGATCAGCGCGTCGTAGACATCCGCAATCGCGACAATTCGCGCGTACTCGTGGATGTCCTTGCCACAGAGACGGCGCGGATAGCCTGTCCCGTTGTACCGCTCGTGATGCTGCAGCGCACAGTGCGCGGAAACAACGGAAATATTGTTTTGGTTGCGCAGGATGTTGAAGCCCTCTTCGGTGTGGTATTGCAGGCGCTGGCGCTCTTCGGCTGTCAGCTCTTTGCGCAAGCTCCACAACTCTTTTGGCACCTGGGTCATCCCGATGTCAAACAGCAAGGCACCGATACCCAGTTCCATCAACTGCTGCTGGTTGTAGCCTTTCGCCAGGCCAACTACGCCGGCAAGCACAGCGACGTTGACGGCATGGTGAAAAAAATAGCCGTCCATGACGTGGAGATTGGACAAATTGACAAGGACTTCTTTCCTGCTGCTCAAGTCATGCAAAATCTCTCGAAATACCTTTTGAAAAGTAATTCCAAAATCAGGGAGGGAGGTGCGGCGTTTAATCTGAGGTTGGTCCATCAGGGTAGTCATCGTCCTGTAAACCGCATCGACTGCCTCTTTGCGCGTCTCATCACGAATGACTTCTTCCGGGATAATATCATCTGTACGCTTGTCCTGAATGTAGATGGTATCAATTCCTAACTTTTTGAGCCGCTCGATGTAGCGTTCTGTCAGTTCCACGCCCATTCCGAGCAGAATGTTGCCATTTTCCTGATAAATGCTTTTGGCAATGACATCTCCCGGCTTAACTGAAGTAATATGTAATTTTCTCACAACGGAAGCCCCAGTCCTTTGTCGATAGAATAGAATTAGAATTAGTGCTGATTTCCTGTGGATTGCTTAGTTCAATTCTACCATATGGAATGTCTGGGGCACTACTGCTTGTCGTTACTTCTTGAAAAATGTCGATTGCCTTTGATTCAAGCTCTTATTGTTCAGCCGCCCGGTCGGAGCGGGTAAACCAGCGAAACGGATTCAACGACCAGCGGGGTTCGTAGCGGGCGTAACGCTCCTTGCGTCGGGTCAGGCGCTGCTGCATCAAATCCATTTCAAAGGTGACGCGGCGCATCTCCAGACGAAGCGATTCCTGCTTTTCTTCGATGTCGGCGATTTTTTGCAAAATAGCCGATTGCATGTTGTTCAACGAAGACAGTTGGGCCAGCTCCTGCTGGAACTTCAGCAGTGTTTCTTGCACGGCGAGCTCCATTTCTTTCATGCCTGCTTCCAAACTGTTTCCCTGACTGAGTGTTACGGCTGCTTCTTCTGCACTGGAATATTCTCCGGCAGCCAGCATTTCTTCGGACAGACGTCCTTCATCTATGAGCTGTCGCTGAATTTCCTTGAGCGAGTTGTTTCCGTTATCTTTGCGTTCCTTCACTTCTTTCAAGAGGGCAAAGCCCGCTTCGCTAATCAAATAGTGACCCTGCGGATTTTTCAGACGTTCCTTTGCGGGCACGAACAAGTCCAGCCAGTTGCGCAGCGTACGTACGTGTACGTCAAGGCGATCAGCTACCTCTTTCGAAGCCATCCAAACTTGTACATCCATCCCGAATCACTCCTTTTTTCCCCTGGGTATTCCCGGTGGACTCATTATAGCACCATTTTTTCCGGGCAAAAGAGAATCGACAAAGGTTCTAAAAAGTAGTGGGATTTCGTCTGTTTCGGACAGGCCCTCCGTTTTTTGTCATTCCGTCACGAATCGGCAAATTGTTTTTGGCTCACTCATATTGACCCGGACAGGCGCGTACATATGGAGGGAATACACGTCTCCATACTCATGCGGGATGAGGAGAGGACCGTATGCTGCCACTTTACTTCTGGATTGTTTTGCTGGCGGCAGCGCTTGCCAGCTGTGTCGGCGGGCTTTTGCTGTGTCTTCGCGCCTGGTCGCGCAAAGCGCTGTTCGCCATGATTAGCGCAGGAGCCGGATTGCTGCTGGCGATTACGATGCTGGATTTGCTGCCGCATGTCATTCAGGGGGAAAGCCTGAGAATGATGCCGTTTGTGCTTGTAGGCTTTGCCGTGCTGTTTGCCATGGAGCTGCTCGGAAAATCAGCCGGAGGGGAATTTGGCTCGCCAAGCGTAATCGGCGTGCTCGGCGGCTTTTTGCTGCACGCTTTTGTCGAAGGGGTGTCGCTTTTGGCAAGCTTGAAGGTGGATGCCGAGATCGGGGTGTCCGTCCTGCTGGCGATGCTTTTGCATAAAATTCCCGATGGAGTTACGGTCGCCTCGCTCATGCTCGCCGCTACGAACTCCCGGAAAAAAGCGCTGTGGGGGGCGACTTCGCTCGGAATGGCCACGATTGCCGGAGCTTGCAGCTTCGGGGTTGCCGAGCGTTATTTTTCGCCGGACTGGTCGAGCGTCATGCTCGCGATGACGACCGGGATTTTTTTGTACGTGTCCGCAAGCCACCTCGTTCCTTATATCGTGCAGGCGAGGCGGGCAGAATACGGCGTTTACTTTTTTGGCGCGGTGCTGGTCTATATCGTGCTGTCTGCCTTCATCCATGCCCATCATCTGCACGCATAAACAGGGACGCTCCTTGCCAGCCTAAGAAAAGACTGGAAGGCACCACGATGAAAGGAGCATGGGAAAATATGAATCAGCCTGATCTACATTCGCTCGATGAAACAGCGCAGGGGAGGACAGAGTTCCCGGTCATGGGAACTTCGCTGAATCCGTTTGACGAAGCGTGGGCGACTTTTGCTTCGGCCCGGCCGCTGGCGGAACAGGATGGCGTTACCGAATAACAACCGGAAAGCCGTGTCGAAAGATAGCGTTTCGTGCTCTTTTCTCGCGTTCCTCTACTAACAAAGAACAAGATCGGTTATAATGGCGGGGAATAGTTTGGGAAGGAGCGAATACATAATGAATACACTGATGCAAGGTAAAAATATCGTAATCATGGGTGTAGCGAACCACCGCAGCATTGCTTGGGGAATTGCGCAATCTTTGCACAAGGCAGGAGCGAACCTGATCTTTACCTATCAAGGCGAGCGTCTGCGCGAAAACGTGGCAGAGCTGGCCGCAAAGCTGGGCAAGGAATCGCTCTTGGTCAACTGCGACGTAACCAAGGATGAAGAAGTGGAAGCGGCATTTGCGACGATCCGCGAAAAAGTGGGCGTCATTCACGGCGTGGCGCACTGCATCGCGTTTGCGAAAACAGAGGAACTGGAAGGCGAATACATCAACACGTCCCGTGACGGCTACGCACTTGCGCAAGACATCAGCGCGTATTCGCTGGTGGCGGTTGCTCGCGCAGCTCGTCCGTTGATGACAGAAGGCGGCAGCATCGTGACCTTGACTTATCTGGGCGGCGAGCGCGTCGTGCAAAACTACAACGTCATGGGCGTGGCAAAAGCGGCCTTGGATGCATCGGTACGCTACCTCGCAAACGATCTCGGCAAGGAAAACATTCGCGTCAACGCGATTTCCGCAGGGCCGATCCGTACCCTGGCGGCAAAAGGCATCCGCAATTTCAACGCCGTTTTGAAAGAGATCGAAGAAAAAGCGCCGCTGCGCCGGACGATTGACCAGTCCGAAGTAGGCGATACCGCGCTCTTCCTGTTCAGCAACCTGTCCAGAGGCATTACGGGCGAGATTTTGCACGTAGACGCCGGATACAGCATCATCGGCGGCTAATCGGCCAGGCTAAAGCTTTTTGCGCCCATACGGCTCATCCGAATGAATGACAGGCTCCCTTTGCTCGCATACTAACCAAAATGCGAGGAAGGGAGCCTGTTTTATGTTTCCACTGATTACGAACATGGAAGAGTTTTTGCTGCACATGGGCGGCAGCTATCCGTACTTACCGGCCCATTTCGCTGATGAAACGGGAGGGGCGGGTCTTGCGTCCGAAGCGCTCCCGGGGGATGCCGATGCACAGGCTGCGGCGGGCCCGCGTGATCGCCACGTATAGCAGGCGGCGTTCTTCTTCCAGGGCCGTCGTTTTGCCTTTGCGCAGCTCGTCCAGCGTGTACTCGTGCGGGAGAGCGCCTTCCACCAGATCAGGCAGGAAGACGTGATCGTACTCCAGCCCTTTTGCCCGATGAATACTCAATACATGCACAGCTTCATCCGGGAGTGGCCGCATCGTGCGCCACTCTTTTTCCTGTCTGCTCATCTGCTCGATGTAGGCCAAAAAGTCGCGGATCGTCGCGTGGCGCTTGGCGGCAGAGAGAATTTGCTGCAGCTCGTCACTCCAGCGTTCCCGGCCATCTTCCCGGTCACGCACCCGCTTTTTCACATATTCGCGGAGCTTGCCGTCCTCGTAAATCAGCTCCAGCGCCTGGGCGGGAGGGCAGTCCTTGCAGGCGGCGAGAATGTCGTTGATCGCTTGCATATGCTTGCGCTGGTAGGGCTTGAGCTGGGGCAGATGCGGGAGGATGTGCAGGATCGGCTTGTCCTCCAGAATTGCCTGGCTGCGCACGGCATTCCAGGCATCGCCGGAGATGTAGAGCGTCGGTAAAATTTCTTTTAACGCGTCCGTATCGTCCGGATTGAGCGCCAGCCGCAAGTAATGCAGCGTCCAGCGAACGGTCTGGCGCTGGTAAAACGACTCTTCCTCCTGCGTGTAATGAAACGGAATGCCTGCCTCGCTCAGCCGCTCCAGGATCGGCCGGGCCGACTCGTTCGTGCGGAATAGCACCGCGCACTCGCCCAATGCCGTTCCTTGCTCGCGCCGATGCACGATTTCATCCACGATCCGGGAGGCCTGTTCCTCTTCGTCGTCCGGTTCAAACAAAAACGTGTCGCCTTCTTCGTGGTGGAACGACCGGCACACTTTTTCCCAGCGAGAGCGGTTGTGGCCGATGAGCGAATAGCCGAGACTGACGATGGCAGAGCGGGAGCGGTAGTTGACTTCCAGTGTAATCGTGGAAGCCTGCGGAAAATCTTTGGTGAAGCCCAATATGTACTTGGGATCACTGCCGCGAAAGCCGTAGATCGACTGGTCATCATCGCCGATGACGCACAGGTTGTTTTGCGGTGCGGCGAGCAGCTTGACCGTTTCGTACTGGATGCGGTTAATATCCTGAAACTCGTCGATCATGACGTGGGTGATCCGCTCCTGGTAGCGCTTTAGCAGGTCGGGATTGTCACGCAGCAGCTCGTAGCAGCCGAGCAGCATGTCGTCGAAATCAAACCATTGATGCTTTTTTTTCGCGGCCTCGTAGAGCGGGTAAAGCTGGGCTGCCCGTTTTTCCGCGTCGGTCGCAACCTCGCGAAAAGCCGCTTCCTGCGGGAGAATGTATTCGTTTTTCCAGCGGCTGACGATGCTGAGCGCTTCCGTGATGTCCGCTTCTTTCAGCGCCATAAGCTCGTCATGGCCGAGCAACGCTCCCGTTTCGCGCAGCAGCCGCCACTTTTGCCAGTCTTTTTTCAAAAGCCGCTGTTGATCCCAGTCATTCGGATGATGGTGCAGCAGCATGCGGTAAAAAATGCTGTGGAATGTTCCGGCGATCAGCTCGCGAGCCTGGCCGGACGGCAACTGTCGGGCGATGCGCTGGCGGATTTCCTCGGCGGCTTTGGTCGTAAAGGTCACGACCATGATGCGTTTTGGCTCGACGCCCAAATCTTTGATGAGATGAGCGGTGCGGGCTGTCATGACCCGCGTCTTGCCGCTGCCCGCTCCGGCAAGGATCAGAAGCGGCCCGTCCGTCGTCTGTACGGCTTGCTGCTGGGTAGGATGAAGCGGCTGGTCCAGTTGCTGTTCGGCCAAGTGCGCAATCGTCTTTTTCGGCATGAACCGTTTGCGAAAGACCGGGGGCTTTGGCGGAGGCGGGGCAGGTGTCACCGCGCTGCCAATCGCCCTTTTTTTCGGCAAGCGGAAGGAGCCGATCATCACCGCATCTTCTTCCTGTTTATGGGCAGCAGGCTCGTCTGGTGTTTGCGCCGGAGCCTGGTCGGTTGCAGCAATCTCGTCCAAAGCTTGCAGCCACTCCGGGGAAGCAGAGCTGTCTTGGGCCAAAAGCGGACAGTCGACACCATCCGGATGGGCGAAGTACGGCTCAAAGCTGATCCCGGCAATCAGGCGAAGCTCGGCGGAACAGGCTGGACAGCGAACCTTGCCCTGCCTGGCTGCCATGCGCCAGAACGGTATGCGGCTGTAAGTCTCGGGCTGCAACCGGATAGGTTTGTTGTCTAGTAACGCATAGTTCATGATGACACCTCGATCAAGCAGCTTCTTTGTCAAAAGTCAAAAGCGCGCGGCGGAAACAAGAAGTGCCCCCTGGCGGCAGGGGACACTTGCCAAAAAAGTCGTTCTTTACGATTGGGCGTGCAGCAAAATCGTATCGTCGGGCACGGAGGGCGAATCCTCCTTGTCTGGCTGGGTGATCGCTACACGTGTGATCCGATGGTTTTCCAGCTCGCTGATTGTGAACAGGTAGCCATGGTACATGACCGATTTTCCCAGGGTGACTTCCTCGCTTAGCTGGCTGTAGAGCCAACCGGCTATCGTATCAACTTCATCGGAGACGATCTCAATCGTCAGAAAATCGTTCAATTCGGTCAAGAGCATTTTGCCGGAAACTGAGAGGGCGTTGCTTGCGCTTTCTTCAATTTCCGGGCGCTCGTTCTCATCGAATTCGTCCTGGATCTCGCCGACAATTTCTTCCAGAATATCCTCCATGGTCAAAATGCCCGCTGTTCCGCCGTACTCGTCAATCACGATGGCGATTTGCGAGCGGCGTTTTTGCATCAGGCGCAACACGCTGCTGATCTCCATCGATTCCGGTACCGTGAGCAGCGGTCGGAGAAAATCTTTCAGCTCGGCTTTCCCGGTCGTCAGCGCCGACAGGAAAAAGTCGGACGTATGAACGAAGCCGATCAGCGTGTCTTTGTCTTCGTGCGCGACAGGGAAGCGCGAATGGCGGGACTTTCGGATGATTTGGAGATTTTCATCAAATGTATTGTCATCGTACAGGCAGACCATATCAATGCGCGGGATCATAATTTCCCGGGCAAGGCGTTCGGAAAACTCGAACACATTGTCCACCAGGGCCATTTCCGTCTGGTCGATGTGGCCGCTCTTGTGGCTCTGATTGACGAGCAGCCGAATTTCTTCCTCGGTATGGGCCGGATCGTGTTCCGCCGCAGGCTCGATGCCCAAGCGCCGGATGAACAGATTGGCCGCACCGTTTAAAAACCAGATGAGCGGATAGCTGAGCTTGTAAAATAACATGAGCGGAGCAGCCGTCCACAGAGAGAGTGCCTCTGCTTTTTGGATCGCAAGCGACTTCGGCGCAAGCTCCCCGAACACGATATGCAAAAAGGTGATGATGGCAAACGCAATGGCAAGCGAAACGGGCCCAACCATATAGGACGGGAATTGGAAATAGGCCATGACGGGTTCGACGTAATGGGCGATTGCAGGCTCACCAACCCAGCCTAGTCCAAGCGATGCCAGCGTGATGCCGAGCTGGCAGGCGGATAAATAGGCGTCGAGCTCGCGAGTGACCTTTTGCGCGTAGTGGGCACGCTTGTTGTTGCCTTCACTGACGAGCTGGGCCAGACGCGTTTGGCGAACTTTTACCAACGAGAATTCTGCTGCGACGAAGAAGCCGTTCAGAAGGACCAAAAACACCACGAGCAGCAGATTCAGCGTAATCTCCCCGATCGGACTCTCCAAGCGCACCTCCAGCCTCCCGCGGTGCGAAAGGTGGAGAATTCACCTCCGTAACGCTAAGTGTATTTTAAATGTACGAACAAAAATGGCGAAACATTCGCAGCTTCCTTGTTACAGGTAAGTATACCAACAGGTCAACCGAACAGTCAAAACGTTCCGATTTGCTCCGGCGCATTTTGCCTATTGGCAGGACATACGCGAACGGGTCTTTTCATACACATAAGCGAGCAGTTGTCCAGGGGAGGGGAGGCGCGTGTACTGGCTGCAAAAAAGTGTCGCGATCATCACGGGCAGTGTGCTCGTTGCCATCGGCGTCAACCTGTTTTTGGTGCCGCACCGTCTCATGGACGGGGGAATGATCGGGATCGGGCTTCTCGCCACGTATTACATGCAATGGCCGCCCGGGATGGTGATGTTGTTTGTCAGTATCCCGGTTTACGCCCTCGTCTTTTTTTATGACCGCAGGCTGTTTTTCCACAGCTTTCACGGAATGCTGATCTCTTCGTTTTTTATTGATGTACTCTCGGATTTGCGCGGTTTCAACAGCTTTTCGACGTCCGTATCATCTGTGACGGGCGGCGTGTTGATCGGGATGGGCGTTGGACTGATGCTCGCTTTTGAAACAAACACAGGCGGAACGGATCTGTTGGCGCAATTTTTGGCGAGACGCTTTCGCATATCGGTGGCGCTGTTGATCTTCGCCATCGACGGGCTGATCGTCATCTGCTCGCTGCATACGATCGGACTGGAGCGCACCGTTTTTTCGCTTGTGACGATCAGCGCGGTAGCGGTGACGACACACATGTTCAGCGGGCTTGGACGGCCGAAGCCTCCGTATACGATCATCGGCCCGCTCGCTTCCTTGTATAAAAGAAACCGGGAGATCGGCAGCCAGGGCAGGGGAAGCGGACATTTTGGAGAAAATAAATAGGAAAAGGATGAAATGAGGGACAACATGTGTCTGCCTATCTACCCCAAATGATAACCGAACGGGTCGGTTTTTTTCCCGGTCCCGTCAACATCGGCCTGGTCATCGGCAACAGCGGAGCCATTCTGATCGACTCCGGACTGGAGGCGCAAACCGCCAAGAAAATCAAAAAAGGGCTGGATGCCATTGCCCAGCCCTTGTGTGCGATCATTCAAACACACGCCCATGCTGACCACTTCGGAGGAAACGCCTACCTGCTCGGTTGCTGGCCCGAAGCCAAAGTGTACGCGCCACCGCTGGAAGAAGCCATCATGCGCTATCCGATTCTGGAGCCCATTTATTTGAACATGGGAGCAGAACCGCTTGCGGAGCTGAAAAACAAGTTTTTGCTGGCGCAAGCTTCCCGGGTGGATCACCTCCTTCCAATAGAAGGGATGCTGGAAATCGACGGTGTGTCTTTCACGGTCCTTTCGCTGCCGGGGCACAGCTATCAGCAGGTTGGACTGATCTGCGAGGATATTTGCTTTGCCGCGGACAGTTATTTGGGGGAAGAAGTATTGGAAAAGCACAAGCTGCCGTTTCTCGTCGATGCACATGAGACGATGAACAGTTTGCGCAAGCTCCTTTCGACCGAATGCAAAGGGTATTTGCCTGGTCATGGTGCGTACACCACCTCCGCTCAAGGTGCGGTGCACAAAAATATGGAGTGGCATGAACGGATTTACTCCGTCATCGAAGACATTTTACGTGAGGAGCGCGGACTGGAAGACGCTTTCGTCCTTCTGTGCGAGCGATTGGGCATTTCCATCGAGAACGCTACAAGCTACGCCCTGTTCCGGACGGCCTTCATGGGTTATCTCGTCGGTCTGGCAAAAGAGAAGAGAGTGGCTTATCGGTTTGCTGCAAACAGATGGCTATGGAGCACGGTTCAGGATGGAGCGGAGGGAGAAGAAAGGTAATCGGCAATCTCGGCCAGCTTGTGTTCGGCTGCCTCCCGAACGGATTTCGGTATGAAGAAAATTTCTTCCGAGGCGTTCATGTAAAATTTCGCTTCCAGATACGGATGACCCAGCTTGACAGTCATCTCGCCCTTGCCTGTTGACGAGTGGGTGAGATTGGTGGGAATGCGCAGAAAATACGTGCGGCTGCTGGCAGAATCGTACATGACGACATCATACGTGGGCATGCCATCCCCGCCTGATCGGTGAAACCCCTGCTGTCTGAGCATTTTGTCGACATAGGAGAGTGGCTGCACGACACCGGTCAGGGTCTTGTTTTTTAACCGCATGGACATCCTCCTTGGCTCAACCTGTGTGAAAATTCGGGTTTGATACCATCCTATGAGCGGTGTGCGGAATTCAGACGTGGAGAAAAAGAAAAGAAGGAGTGGAAGCAACATGCGCAAACAGGCAGACTTACATACGCATACAAAGGCGTCAGACGGCACCTGCGAGCCTGCGGAAAACGTGCGCCTGGCAAAAGAGGCTGGACTGGCTGCACTCGCCATTACGGACCACGATACGGTGGCAGGCGTCGCCGAAGCAATCGAGGCGGGAGCGCAGCACGGCGTGGAGGTCATTCCGGGGGTGGAGGTAAGCTCGGTCGGAAATGGCCAGGACATCCACGTACTCGGCTATTTTGTGCCATACGAGGATCAGGCATTTCAGGAGCGGCTGGTGAGCTTGCGCGAGACACGCCATCAGCGCAACCAACTGCTGATCGCCCGCCTGCAGGAACTCGGCATTCCGATCACACTGGAAAACGTCTACCGCCGCAAGCAGGGGACGGACAAAAACATCGGCCGTCCACACATCGCCGAGGAGTTGGTCGAGCTTGGCGTCGTCGCCACGATTCAGGAAGCGTTCGACAAGTACCTGGGCAAAGGAGCGGCGGCTTACGTCAACCCTCCGCGCATCACGCCGCAGGAAGCGATCACGCTGATTAAGGAGGCAGGCGGCGTAGCCGTGCTTGCCCATCCGGGGCTGTACGACGATGACGAACTGGTGCGCGAGTTGATCGCATTCGGGCTGGACGGGATCGAAGTGAACCACCCGGACAACGACGAATTGCAAAAGCTGCGCTACAGCAAATGGGCAACAGAACATGGCCTCATCATGACAGGCGGCTCGGATTTTCACGGCTGGCGCGGCGAGGAGCCATTTCACGCCATGCTCGGCTCCCATACGGCGTCGCTGGATGCAGTAGAGCAACTGCGTGAAGTGGCGCGGAGACGAAAGTGGGAAAAGGTTTAGTTGCCCGGAAGTGAGAAGGAGCAAGGCAGCAAGGCTCATGATTCGATGATGTAAAAGGTGATGGCTTGCCAAGGTAACTGGCTCGATCGCGACAACGAATCAGAGCCGGCAAAGCCTGTTGTCTCACGAAAAGGAAGGGGCTGTCCAAAAAGGGCGGTTTCACCATCAGAAACATGCCGATAGCAACATTTCAGACAGACAAAAGGGGCGTCTCGAAGTCGAAATAGCGACTTTTGAGACGCCCCTGGCTGGCTCAGCCTCCGCTTCCAGCATGAAGGAGGACGGACGGCGAGACGAAACGTTTTTGCGTTTTTGCGATCCGGCTGGCTTTGCGCTTGCAGGCACAGACTTGTTAGCGCAAGGCCTTGACCATGGCGATATGCTCGATACCAGCTTCATCGAAAACATCGCCATGCGGCTCGTAGCCAAGCTTTTCATAAAAACGCTGTGCGTGCGTCTGGGCATTCAGCTTGAGATTGGCATAGCCGAGCTCCGTTGCCGCTTGCTCCATGGCGATCATGATCTGGCGTCCGAGTCCGGTGCCGCGCTCGCTTTTGAGTACCGCCACGCGCTCGACTTTTCCCACGCCGGGCGCATATGGCCGCAAGCGGCTTGCCCCGACGGGCTGTTGCTCGTTATACGCGACAAAATGAATGGTGCCGCTCTCCGGCTGGTCATGCTCGTCAATCTCCAGCTCGGCAGGCACCTTTTGCTCATCAATGAACACCGCTTTGCGCACGGCGAGAGCATCCTGCAATTGTTTGTCAGAGCTTGCTTTTTGGATGACATAGGATGGTTGCTTCATGATGGACACGTCCTTTTCTACTTGCCTTGCCGTAAAAAGTTGCCGAAAAAAGATTCCTCCCGGCAAGCCAATGCTTACGGGGAGGGCGATCCTTTTGCTTTATTTTTTCAGGAGGAAAGTCTGGTACACGCTCCAGATGCCATCCTCCAGCTGATAGATCAGGTGGAAGCGGTCAATTTCGCTCGTCAAGTCGATTTTTGCCATGCTCAATTGTCCTGTTACATCCCGCAGCTCATCGTCGGACAGGTCGCGCCCGATGGTCAGATGCGGTACGTACGCATAGGTTTCTTTTTCCGCCACACACTGGTTCACGATCTTTTCGTGCAGAGCGGTAAACGGGTCTTTATTTTGCACGGCCAAATAAATGACGTTTGTGGTTGGATGGAAAGTAGACACCCGGTGGAAATGAGCAGTAAAGCTTTCGGTAGAGGAGGCAACCTGCTCCAGATGGCTTACCAGCTCTGGCAGCTTGGTTTCTTCAAGGTTAAAGGCTTCTTTCAAGCGGATATATGGAGGTACCAATGCGTATGTCGGGTCATAGCGCTTCCGGTAAGAGTTGGCCACTTCTTGCACTTTGCTGGATGGAAAGATCACAATACTATACATCATGAGAACCACTCCTCCTTGCTATCTATATTATATATGCTTTACAAGAGACTATTTTAACAGAAAATTCTTCATTTGTGTAAAGTTATGCGCCGAACCGTATATTCTGGCCGCGTCGGGAAACACTGTGTAGTGCAAGGAGGTGCCGCACTGCATGTACACGGCCATGATGATTACATTCATTTTTCTCGTCTTGCTCCTGCTGGCAGTGCTGACCTTCACCATTTTGTCGGCGATTCGCAAAGGAGAGTTCGAAGAAGCTTTCGTTTCGCCCTTAAAGGATGAAGGCCCGCAAGAAGAACAGCCACGGTAAGTTTACCCGTAAAGCGTACGCAGCATACCCGGCAGATTCCGCTGCCAGTGGCCCCACGTATGGTCACCCTCGAATGTTTCGTAGAAGAGGGTGGCCTTTTTCGTCTGCAAAATGGTTCGCAGTTCCTCGTTGGCCGCATACAGGTTCAGGACGCCGCGAGAAGAGTTCACAGCAGTTTCTTTTGTCCCGATTTCCAGATAAAACGTCTGCGGCACTGTCAGCTCAGCTTCCGCGACACGGCGGTTCAACTGTTCGTCCATGGCCCCCGACTGGCAAGCCACCTGGCCAAACGTATGCGGGTAAGCCAGCGCCGTAAACAGGGAGACGACGCCACCGAGCGATTCCCCAAGCAAGGTTCGCCCGTTGCCGAGCGGGTGCGTGGAATAGTGCGAATCCACGAAGCTGACGACTTCATCGGCGAGGAAGCGGGTGTAGGCGAGATGCTCCTTGCCGTCCGGATGGTAGCGGTCAAAACGCTTTGTTTTTTCGACAGGAAGAAAAACGGCAATCAGATCGGGCAACTCTTTGTCCCCGATCATCCGGTCCAGCAAGGTCGCCATTCGGCCCATGGCCAAATAATCGTCGCCATCCTGCACGTAGAGGACCGGGTAGGAGTAGAGCGGTGAATAGCGTGTAGGGGTGTAGACAATCAGTTTTTCCGGCGTTCCCAGATGCCGGCTGTCCAAGACGATTTCCTCAAGAGCCACAGCGGTGTCCTCCTTATGGATGTTTGCACAAAAATCATTATACAGGAGAGCGCATGGACTGCCCAATGCTTTCGTGTTGCGCGACCACGAAAAAGGCGGTCAGCTTGTGGCAAAGCGCTTTTTGCATGCCTTTTTCGCAAGCGGCGGGAAGGTTGCTCGCATGTTCTTTGGGCGAAAGATTGTCGCAATTTTGTCACCGTGTGATACTATGGTAGGAAACGACTTCACTTGATTTGTGGAAGGGGTTGTCTCTTATATGAAGAAGCAAGTACACAGCATCGAAGTCAGAAACGCTGCTCTCAATCGCCTGGCAGAACGTGGCGTCACGGTGGAGGACATCGCGGAGATCGTCTATCTCATGCAGTCTCCGTACCATCCCGGCCTGACCATGGAGCCATGCATCGAGAGTGTGAAAGCTGTCCTGGAAAAAAGGGAAATGCAGCACGCTATTCTGGTGGGCATTGAGTTGGATACGCTGGCGGAAAAAGGGCTTTTGTCCGAACCGCTCCAGTCGATCATCGCCACAGACGAAGGCCTGTTCGGTTGCGACGAGACACTGGCTTTGGGGTCGGTCTTCGGATACGGCAGCATCGCCGTCACCACCTTCGGGCATCTGGACAAACATAAAGTCGGCGTCATCAAAAAACTGGATACCAAGTCGTCAGAAGGCCGCGTACACACATTCCTCGACGACCTGGTCGCAAGTGTGGCAGCAAACGCCTCCAGCCGGATGGCTCATCGCATGCGGGATGAGCAGGAAGCGGAGCTGGAGCGCGCGGAAGGAGAAGCGTTGAAAACCGAACTGCGCGTGGAGGACGAAGGAAAAGGGACGGAGCAAGCAGGGTAGGGTAGCAGGGAAGGCTGTGGGATGTAATGGCTTTAATTGTTAGCTATCTATGTATTGTAGCTATCTATTTAACTAGATAGTGTGAGGCGTTTATTTGCCGAGGTTTTTTCTGATTTGCCGTTTTTCCGTTTGCCACGGAAGCTGTGGGAAAAGAGATTGTGTTGGATGAGCGAGAGTCATTTTTTCGTTGGTGCTGTTTCCATGCTTGGGTTCGCTGCTGTTTGGGGGAGCGGAGTCGGAGGGTGGGGAGAGTAGCGGCGGGGG
>NZ_RHHS01000018.1 GCF_003710935.1 Brevibacillus gelatini | reverse complement strand
TATGTTTGGTATAGCCCAAATGGGCATCCATTTCAGCTTCAAACAACTGCTGGATGGTGTCACGGAACAAATCTTTCAGCATGGTGTGCACGTCTTCGATGGTACGGCAATCCTTCGCTAACTCCTTGATCGTCATGTCTCTTTTGTCTTGCATAAATGATCATCTCCTTAATGGGAAGTTTAACCATTTACACAAAACTTTTTACGCTCTCCTCGAACCAACTACTAACGAAAACATTTACCTTCTTCACACTACCAAGGAGTCTCCTTTTCCAGATGAGAAATATGAAATTAATATACAAAAGAAAAAAGCAGTAAAAATAAAATAAAGTGTGTAGATTAATAGATTCTCCCAACAACTAATCAATGTCGTTTGAGGTTTCTTTTTCCCCCGCTTGTCAACAAATTTCTTAAATGCCTGCTCTTTGTAGAATTTATTATTTCCACAGCTATCGCCAACGCTCTCCCGGCTTAAAAAGTCTGCACAAGCACGCGGTCTGGCATCACGTAACAACTCTTCCAATCCGTCATGCCCGCCCTCGAAGCAGCAAAAAAATGACGGGGATGTCCAAAAAGCGCAGTTCCATTCGTGTTTCAAAATTAAAAGCTTGATTACATCAACGTTTCTGACAGACAAAAGGGGCGTCTCGAAGTCGAAATAGCGACTTTCGAGACAGCCCCGTCGAACCTTTCTCCCCTCATACCATCCTATTTATCCACCAACCCAGCAAGAACATATGACTCTTTCACTAAACCTTAAAATTCGAAATGATCTTCTGAAGTTCCTCAGACATCTTAGACAGCGCCAAGGCTGACGAAGAGATTTCTTCCATAGAGGCCAATTGCTCTTCTGTAGCTGCAGAAACATTTTGGGTTCCTGCGGCTGTTTCTCTCGCGACTTCCCGTATGGCTGTGACAGATTGCACGATTTCTTCCATAGACGCTGCGACTCGCTGCGCACCGGCTGATACCTCTTGAATCTGAACAGCGACGTCATCCACGGAACGCTGGATGTGCTCGAAGGACGTTCCTGCTTGGGCACCTACTACCATGCCTTCGCTCACTTCGTCTTTCACCTGATCCATGGACACGAGCGCTTTTTCCATCTGTTCACGGATCAGCGAAATCAAGTCGTTGATTTTATTGGCGGACCCGGCCGACTGCTCCGCCAGTTTTCTTACTTCCTCTGCAACGACGGCAAATCCTCTGCCATGTTCACCTGCCCGTGCCGCTTCAATGGCTGCGTTCAACGCCAACAAATTCGTTTGTGAAGCAATGTCGGTAATCACTTGAACAATTTGCCCGATTTCATCGGAACGATTGCCTAATTCTTTGATAACATCTGCCAGATCATTCACTTTGGTGTGAATCGATCCCATCTGATTGTTAGCGCTTTGGATCGACTGTCTTCCATCCTCTGCCATTTGGGATGCTTGCACTGCGGAATCGGATACCTTCTGCGCGTTGGCTGCAATGTTTTCAACTTCTTGTGCCATCACGTTAACAGTCTGGGCACTCTGGTCTACGCTGGAGGCTTGTTGCTCGGAGCCTGAGGCTACTTGCTGCATGATGGAAGCAACTTGCTCTGTGGCTCTGCTTGTTTGTTCAGCACTTGCTGTCAGCTCTTCTGCCGATGCGGCAACCTGTTCGGCATTGGTTCCCACATGATGGATCAGGTTGCGCAAATTGGTTTTCATCGCATTAAAGGAAAGGGCCAGTTCCCCGATCTCATCTTTGTTCTTTACATGAATATCTTCAACTGTCAGGTCTAGCGCAGCAATTTTTTCTGCGTTGGCCGAGAGTAATGCGATTGGTCTTGCAATCAACCTGGAAACAAAATAACCAATGAAAAGCGCCAGGATGACGGCAATCGCATTGATAATGACCCCTGTATTGACCACATCGTGTACCAGAATGGTGATGTCTTGCGAGTCTTGCGTCAATCGTTTTTGCTCTCGCTCATTAATTTCGTCCGCTACTGCTAGAATGTCCCTGGAAAGGGGAATCAACGTGGTGTTGGCAATCGCCAAGGCCTGCTCTTTGCTCATCGAGGAAATTCGATTTCTTACCTCGTCGTGTTGCTTGTTTAAGGACAGAATATTGTTCAATGCCCCCTGGGTTTCCGGGGTCAGGGAGATTGCCAGAGTGGCGGATGCCAATTCAGATAATTGCTTGCTGGCATCGTTCATTTTTTGCGTGGCTTCTGCACTTTGTGTAAGGAGGTAGTCTCTCAAACTGCTGTTCATCTGCGTAGCATGTACCTGAATACTCTTGACGTTGATGACGATTTGCGCCCTTCTGTCCAACAGATCCGTGTACGAGTTGTCTACGCTATCGAGAGAGTAAAAAGAAAATCCACTCACAATCACCAGAAGGAGAGCGACAGTTAAAAATCCCCCGATAATTTTCTTTCTAATTGTCCATTTCATGTAGTACCCCCCAATTAATAGAAAATAAGTTTTGAGAATCATTTTTGCTGGTATACATCATGGATGCATGGAAAAATAGTAGCACAAGCTTTTACTGGGTTAGACATGGAGGGGACTTGTCAGCCGTCACGAAGCCATTGGCAGGCCCTCGTAACAATTCATACCCAGAGATGCCCCCGGTGAAACCTATGTATGAATAAAATTACTTTTTATTGAATATTGATGAAAAAAGATTGCTGTAAAATACGGCACCTTTCGATTGCCAAACACACCGCTGGCAACAGGGCACACGCTGGAAGAACGATGAAGTCTGGTCACATCTAAAGAAAAACAACGAGATGTATCCACTGGTTTATCTGAATCCGGGATGATATTCCGCTTTTTGGAAAAATAAAAAACGCTGTTGCGTCGATACAACAGCGTTTTTCAAGCTGCAAGAATCATCATATTATTTTCATCCCGCTAATCATAATCACAATCGAAATTACCCAGCGCAAAAAGACGGTCGGCACTTTGCAGGAGAGCCTGCTGCCGATAAGCACACCGGGGATCGAGCCGAGCAGCAGCTGTACGACGATGGACAAATCAACTGTACCGAAGCTCATGTGAGCGAGTCCGGCGGCGGTGGTCAGGAAAAAGGCGTGCGCGATGTCGGTACCGACTACTTCTTTTCCCGAGATGGCAAAAAGGTGCATCAGGGCGATTGCGAACAGCGAGCCGCTGCCGATTGAGGTCAGACCGACGAGAAAGCCGAGAAAGGCGCCGATGCCAATCAGCACAAAGCGCTTTTGGGAGACGGTTTTTTGCTGCCAGGAATTGAGCTGGGGCTTGCGGCGGTTCAGCAAGCTTTTGACCAGCATGGCGAGCGGTATGAGGATCAAGGCGAAGCCAAGTATCTTTTTGAAAATCTGATCGGCGGAAGCGACGTAAAGCTGAATCCAGTTCATGACATGGACGGCTGCGATGGCGCTTGGAATGCTGCCCAGTGCAAAGTACAGCACGATAGGAAAGTGAACGGTTTTTTGCCGCCAATGCTGCCATGTGCCGAAAATTTTCGTGATGGCGTTGTACGCCAGATCAGTGCCTACGGCAACGGTTGGCTGGATGCCCAAAAAAATCAGGATCGGGGTAAGCAGGGCAGCGCCGCCTACTCCGGTGAGGCCGACAAGAAAGCCTACCAAAAGCCCAACAATCGTTAGATGATAGTCCATCCCGTGCATCCTTTCCTTGTTGCTTGAGATTGAACATCTAACACTAAGATAAGCGGCTGCCCATCGTTTGTGAGCCTAAATTTCCCGTTTTCATAGGGGAAAAATTATATTATCATGGAATTTATAATTACACAAAATTTAACTTTTTGTGAAAAGGGGAATACATAGCGAAATGTTTAATGAGCGAAAAGCGTTGCAGATGACTCTGCAGGCCACGTTGGAGCAGCGAATGGCTTTGCGCCGACAATACGTAGATCAGGACAAGCAGCTCGGAGCAGAAATCAAGCAGCTTCTGAACAGGATTCGGGAAATGGATGACCAGGTAGGCGCGGACGTAATTCAGCAGTCGGAAGAAGTAGCGGTGGCAACCGAGGAACTTCCGGAAGACATGGTCAAGCGGATCAAGGTAAGGAAGACCCACATTCGTCACAATTATCAGGAAGTGGCCAATTACATTGAGAACATCCTGCGAGAAAGCATGTCACCAATGACCCTGGCCGATCTCTGCCTGGTGTTGAAGGAAAGGCACGACATCGAGTTTGCCAGCCCTTACATCGGCGTACAAAAATCATTGAAGTTTCTGCCGCAGGTAAAAGTAGAAAAAGATGGACGGAAACTTGTTTTTTCACTGGCATAGAAAGTACGGCTTGCCCGTCCGGGGAGGACACATGATTCCACAACAAAAAGGCGACGTGCAAGCACGATCGCCCCTTTGTATTTGATTGAGCCGGACAGGCTGTTATTGCAGGAATGCGTTGAGCATCCAGATGTGTTTTTCCAGACCGCTGCGAATTTCCAGGAGCATGTCTGCGGTAGCTTCATCGCCTGCCTGCTCGGCAGCTTCGATCCCGAGCTTCAGTTCGTCGACGAGAATCGCGAAGTCACGGGCGACGGCTTCCACCATTTGTTCGGCTGTTTCGTTACCGGTTGCTTCCGTGATGCTTGCTGTGCGCAAACATGCGCTGAGCGTACCTACCGGCTTGCCGCCAATGGCCAGTACGCGCTCTGCCAAAGCATCCATATGCGCCGCGGCTTCGTTGTAAAGCTCCTCGAACTTTGCGTGCAGGGTGAAGAAGTGCGGGCCTTTTACATTCCAGTGGAAGTTGTGCAGCTTTGTATACAGAACCGTCCAGTTTGCCACTTGTTTATTCAATACTTGAAACACGTTGTTTTCCATCTTGATAACCGCTCCTTTTTTAAAGTGATTTCTTGTTTATAATTATTATAAACTAATAATAATTATTGTCAACTCTTTCACGAAAAATTGAAGGGACGGCAGGAGATGTTTATGCAGCCAAGCGTACACGCGGTCATTTTGGCTGGTGGAAAAAGCAGCCGGATGGGCGTCCCGAAAGACCAGCTACCATGGCGCGAAGGCACTTTTTTGACGGAGATGGGAAAAGAAATTTTGGCCATGGGGCTGCCTTGCCTGATCGTGTCCAACGAGCCTGAACGCATACCTGCTGAGCTTGCCGAACAAGACGGTGTGAGCGTGACGCCGGACCTGGTGCCGTCTGCGGGGCCTGTGAGCGGTCTCGTAACGGCCTTTCGTCTATGTGCCGAGGATGTGCTGCTCGTGCTCTCCTGCGACCTGCCGTTTATGGACCGGACGCAGATGGCAAGCCTGCTTGCCTACGCCGCCGGAAAAGACGGCTGGGACGCGGTCATTCCTACTGCACAGGGGCGGATTCATCCGCTGTGCGCCTTGTATCGCAAAAGTACGCAGCCCCGCTGGGAAAACGCGCTGGAACAAGGCGACCTGCGGCTGATGAATACGATTCGCCAGCTGTTCGTCCTGGAGGTGCCGGACGGCTGGCTCGACCCGTGGGCGCTGTTCAATGTGAACACACCGGAAGAGTACGATATGGCCATTCGCGAGGAAAAGCGAAGAAAAACAGGACAGCAGTAGGCATGTCCTGTTTTTTGCTGAAGCGCATCTAGGGCAAAATAATCCGCTCCGGATGCGTGTATACATTCATTTTGTTTTCGCGGATGAATCCGACAGCGGTGATTTGCAGCTCCTCTGCCAGCTGCAGGGCAAGGTCCGTTGGAGCCGATTTGGACAGGATAATGCCTGCGCCGATTTTGGCGGCTTTCAACAAAACCTCAGACGAGAGGCGTCCGCTGAATACGAGAATTTTGTCCGTGGTCGAAATGTGATCCCGCAGGCACTTCCCGTAAATTTTGTCCAGTGCATTGTGGCGTCCAATATCCGAGTATTGCAAGAGGACCTGGTCGGGGGTGCACAGAGCCGCGTTGTGAACGCCGCCTGTCTGCCGATGGATGACGGAGGAGGCTTGCAGCTCGTCCATGAGCTTGATGCATTGGGCAAAGGTGGCGGAGATGGTGCCGCTGGCTGGTTTTGCTGTGCGGGCATCGCTGAAAAAGTAGAAAGACTGCCTGCTTTTGCCGCAGCAGGACGTAATTCTGCGCTTGGAGTAAAAGCTTTGGGACAGGATTGTCTGCTTGTGCAGGTCTACATAGGCCAGTCCTTTTGCTTCATCAATCGTGATTTGCTTGATCTCTTCGTAGCCCTGGATCGCTCCCTCCGCCGCGAGAAATCCGATCACCATCTCATCCAGATCGGCCGGGGTGCAGACGACGGTCGCGAACTCTTCGTCATTGAGAAAAATCGTGAGCGGGTACTCTGTGACGATCTCATCGTCTTCCCAGTTGTGCTGGTCTGCTGCAACCTTCAAGACGCGCCGACGGGTTGTTTTGCTCAGTTCTGACATGTGAACCTCCTGTCTTATGTAGTGCTTTGAGAATAGACAAGCAGTTGTGAACAGATTTTGACAGAGAAAATGTTGTCGAGAGAGCGCTTACATGGTAGTATACTATGTAAGGGAAAAAGTGTCATAAAATTTTCGACTTTCAGTAATTTATTGTGCGTACAGAGCGAAAAGACACGGAACAGCGAACCTGTCACCGAATCTCTCGCTTTCGAAAAACGCCAATTAAATACGATGGGCACGTGCTTGTTGATGCTGATGTAGCGTTCCTGCTGATGATTAACTGCTGTGTTTCATTGATGCCTTTGCTTTGTTTCCGTATAGACAGACGGAAACAAGCAGGGGGTGTCGATGAAATCGGCAGTTTTTCTTTTGCTTTGGGAGTGGCGCACCAGTGATTGGGCGGCATTCCGAACAAAACCATTTTAAAGGAGATGAACATGATGGAGCAACAAGTGAAGAACCGTTGGCTGATTGCGCTGGCTGCGGTCGGGATTCATATCTCGATTGGATCGGTGTACGCGTGGAGCGTATTTACGAAGCCGATTACCCAGCAGTTCGGCTGGGATCTGCCGGATGTGCAGTTCACCTTCAGTATCGCCATTTTGTTTCTCGGGCTGTCTGCCGCCTTTCTCGGACATTACGTGGAGAAGCATGGGCCGCGAAAAGCCGGAACGCTGGCCTCGCTCTTTTTCGGCGTCGGGATCGTCGGTTCCGGGCTGGCCATTCAGCTTGCCAGTCTGCCTCTGCTGTACATATGCTACGGCGTGCTGGGCGGAATCGGGCTTGGTGTCGGGTATATTACTCCGGTGTCCACGCTTGTGAAATGGTTTCCGGATCGCCGCGGATTGGCGACCGGACTTGCGATCATGGGCTTTGGCTTCGCTTCGATGATTGCCAGCCCGATCATGAACGCGCTGATTGAGAGTGTCGGAATCGCGAATACCTTTTACATTTTAGGCATCATTTATTTCGGTGTCATGTTTGCATCTGCGCAATATTTGTCTCCGCCGCCAAAAGACTGGGTTCCCGCAGGATTTTCGACTGCCGAAGGAGCAGGCGACAAGCAAATCAAAAAAGACTTGTGCCAGCTTACTGCCAACGAAGCGATCAAGACGCGCCGTTTTTACTGGCTGTGGCTGATGCTGTTCATCAACGTGACATGCGGGATCGCTGTCATTTCTGTCGCCTCCCCGATGGCGCAGGAAATGGTCGGCATGTCTGTGCAGACCGCTGCCTTGATGGTGGGGCTAAACGGCCTGTTCAACGGCGGGGGACGGATCGGCTGGGCGTCGCTGTCTGACTACATCGGACGGGCGAATACGTATACGGCGTTTTTCGCGATCCAGATGGTGCTGTTTTTCCTGTTGCCAAACATAAATAGTCCGGTGCTGTTCATGATTGCGATGTTCATTATCATGACCTGCTACGGGGGCGGCTTCGCGTCGATTCCGGCCTACATTGGCGACCTGTTTGGCACAAGGCAGCTTGGGGCGATTCACGGCTACATCCTGACCGCATGGGCGGCGGCAGGGCTGGCCGGGCCGATCTTTGCCGCGTGGGTACGCGAGGCGACGCAAAGCTACACAGGAACGATGAGCGTGTTCGCCGCGATGTTTATTGTCGCCTTCATCATTTCCCTCTTAATCCGGGTGGATATTAGAAAATTGAAGGAAGAAGCGAAACAAAGAGAAAAGTCTGTTGAATTGGCTAGTTAATCAATGGTAAAGTTTTAGTAGAGAATGAGTGGAGTAAAGGTGAGTAACGCCGATGAATAAGTTCGAAGCAGAGTTCAGTAACCTGGTCAGAGCTTTCCGAAAGCGCCATATGGGAAAGGGACCGAGCAAGATCAGCACCACCTTTTGCAAAAACTGGGCGATCTGCGAAATGGAAGGCAATCTTTCGCCAGTGGAAAAGTTTATCGCCACTTCGGAAGATGGAAGACAGACACTGCGAGCTGCCAGAACCGAAATGGTCAAGGAGATGTACCGGAAACACCGGCCCGTCGAGATGGAGGCGTTTCTGGGGGCGAAACTCGTCGACTTGTTCGTCGACATTGACATCGAACGTGATTTTGGGATGTCCATCTTTGTGTTCGATCAGGACATCGAGAAAAAGTGGAAAAACGAACCGTAAGTCTAAGCGAAGCAGCGTTCCTGTTCACCGGTTAGACAAGCGGACCTCGCAAGCAAACACGACGTTGAGACTAGGTAGCGAACCTGCCGGAGACAACCACCGTGAACGCGCTCTCTTCCTTTGGGGATCAGGGACGGTTTCATGGTGGTTTTTTAGTCTAGCGGACGGATGACAAGAGAGGAGCGAAAAAGCAGATGGGCAAGACAAAACATAGCGGACCAGTAAAATTGGATACGTCGCTGAAGCCTTCCTTGTGGGCTTCCATGATGCCTATGGGACTCGGCAAAATCAAGCCGCATCACATCATCGACACGATGAAGGTCGTGTATGACAACCGGGACAATCTGGGCTATGCGTATCGGATTTTGACCCAGGGTGTTTGCGACGGCTGCGCACTCGGTGTATCCGGCTTGTACGACCAGACATTGACAGGCCCGCATTTGTGCACGACCCGCCTGAACGTGCTGCGTCTCAATACAATGCCGGCGATGGAAGACAAATGGCTCGAAGATGTAAGCGCTCTGAAAAAGATGTCCAGCGTACAGCTGCGCAAGCTGGGCAGAATCCCATACCCGCTGTCGCGCAAGCCGGGTGAGAACAAATTTACGCGAATCAGCTGGAATGACGCGCTGGACCGGATTGCGAACAAAATCAAGGGGATCAGTCCGAAGCAGCTCGCCTTTTTCCTGACGGCGCGGGGAATTACGAACGAGGTGTACTATACGGCGGCAAAAATGGCCCGCTTTTTGGGGACGAACAACATCGACAACGCCTCCCGCATTTGCCACTCGCCGAGCAAGACAGCCTTGAAGCGGTCGCTTGGCATCGGGGCGTCGAGCTGCAACTACAAGGACTGGATCGGCACGGATGTGCTCGTTTTCTTCGGCTCGGTTCCGGCCAACAACCAGCCTGTCTCCACGAAGTACATGTACGCGGCCAAAAAAGCGGGAACGAAGATCATCCTGATTAACCCGTACAAGGAACCGGCGATGGAAAAATACTGGATTCCGTCGGTGCCGGAGAGCGCCTTGTTCGGTACGAAGCTCGCGGACGATTTTTACCAGGTCAACATCGGCGGCGACATCGCCTTCATGAACGGTGTGATGAAGCATTGGTTTGAGATGGAAGAGGCCAATCCGGGCTCGGCGATCAATCACGAGTTTGTCAGGGAGCATGCAAACGGTTTTGACGAGCTGCGCGCGCATGTCATGGCTCTGCCGTGGGAGAAAATCGAGCAATCGTCCGGCTTGAGCAGGGAACGGCTGAAGGAATTTGCGCTTTTGCTCGCCAATGCCAGGTCGGGTGTCTTTGTCTGGAGCATGGGGCTGACCCAGCACCGCTTTGGCACGGACAATATTTCATCTGTAGCCAACCTGGCGATCCTGCGCGGCTTTTTGGGCCGGAAGAACTGCGGCGTGATGCCGATTCGCGGCCACTCCGGCGTGCAAGGCTCGGGGGAGATGGGAGCGGACCCGTTCAGCTTGCCCGGCGGCGATTTTGACGAAAAGAACTGGACGAGAATCGAAAAGCTGTGGAAGTTCCCGATCCCGAAATGGCAGGGCGATATTGTCGGCATCTCGCTCGAAAACGCCCTGCTGCCAGAGGGACACGAACGCAAGACGCGGCTGTTTTACACGAGCGGCGGCAACTTCCTGGAGACAATGCCTGACCCTGACTTCATGGAAAAATGTTTGGAGAATGTCGAGATGCGCGTCCATCAGGACATCATTTTCAACACGTCTACTCTCGTCGATGCCAAGGAAGAGGTAATCGTCCTGCCGGCGATGACGCGCTACGAGCAGCCGGGCGGCGGCACGTCGACCAGTACGGAGCGGATGGTGTACTTTAGCGCCGAGATCGAGGGGCCGCGGATTGCAGAGGCGCGGGCCGAGTGGCAGATTTACGTGGACCTGGCTGCACGCGTGAATCCGGAGAAAAAGCATCTCATGCATTTTTCCAGTGCCGAGGAAATTCGCGCAGAAATCGCCAAGGCGAATCCGAACTACGACGGCATCCAGCATTTGAAAAAGCGCGGAGATGTGTTTCAATGGGGAGGGGCCTGGCTGTGTGAGGACGGTGTCTGTCCTACGCCGGACGGCCGGGCGAATCTACTGCCGATCGAGATTCCGGAGCTTGACAAGCCGGTAGGTCATTTTTACGTGACAACCCGCCGGGGCAAACAGTTCAACTCGATGATCTACAGCAACAAGGACCCGTTCAACAACGCGGATCGCTACGATATTTTAATCAATCCGCAGGACGCGCGGGAGCTGCGCATTGCGGAAGGCGAGAGCATTGTCGTGTATAATAGCTATGGCACTTTCCAGGGACGCGCCAAGTTTGCGGATACGAAAAGAGGGAACATTCAGGTGTACTGGCCGGAAGGAAACGTGCTGATTCCAAAAGGCGTGTACGAAGCCTTCGCGGGTATCCCGGAATACAATACGGCCGTCAAGATCGAGAAGGCGGATTCCTTCACTGCCAATAAAGATTTGAAATACAAGGAAAAACCGATTGAAGATCTGGAAGTAAGCGTCGGCTGAGCAAAAGCGGCGTGACGGGCGGTCAGGATTAGGAGGAACAGACAATGCGTTTTGCGCGACAAACAGTCTCGGTAAAGGAAGCATTGGGCAAGTGGCAGTCAGTATTGCCTTCGCTGGAAACAGAACAGGTGCAGATCGGGGAGGCGTACGGGCGAATTTTGGCTTGCGATTTGTACGCAACGCATGATCTGCCGCACTTTGACCGCTCGCCGCTGGACGGCTTCGCCGTAAGAGCGGCAGATACGGTCGGAGCCTCTGTTGCAAGTCCGCTCGCCTTACGGGTAATCGAGACAGTAGCAGCGGGGCAGGTGCCGACTCGGACAGTGACGGAAGGCTGCGCTGCGCGGATTATGACCGGAGCGATGCTGCCGGAAGGTGCCGATGCCGTGATTATGTTTGAGCAAACGCAAAACCCTGGCGAGCACGCCGAAACCGTCTGGATCAAGCGGGCGCTGCGTCCGGGGGAAAATGTCTCCCGCCGCGGCGAGGAGATGGCCAAAGGAACGGTGATTGCCAAGGCTGGCGAGCGGATCAACGCGGGGACGATTGCCAGTCTGGCCGCGTTCGGCTATGCACAGGTCGACGTTTTTCGCAGGCCGCGGGTGGGCCTTTTGGCGACGGGCAGCGAGCTGTTAGGCATTGACGAGCCGCTCGTTCCGGGAAAAATTCGCAACAGCAATACGGTGATGCTGACCGCGCTCATTGCCGAGGCGGGGGGCATCCCTGTTTGCTTTTCCGGCCTGCCAGATGAACTAGCCGTGGCGAAGCAGAAAATCAGCGAATACATGCAGCAGGTCGATCTGCTCATCTCCAGCGGCGGCGTGTCCGTGGGCGATTTCGATGTGATCGCGCTCCTGACGAACGAGCCGGATGTGGAGCTTTTGTTCAACCGGGTAGCGATGCGACCGGGCAGTCCGACGACCAGCATGCTCGTGGGAGGAAAGCCGTATTTGGCGCTTTCGGGAAATCCGGGAGCCTGTTTCCTTGGCTTTGAGCTTTTTGCCCGCACGGCGATCCGGCGCCTTTCCGGTGCGGCAGAGGCATTCCCGCGCATGATCCGGGCGAGACTGGCTGTCTCCTATGAAAAGCCGTGCCCGTACCCGCGCTATTTGCGCGGCAGGCTCCTGGAACAAGACGGCGTACTTTTGGCGATGCCCGATTTCAATGAAAAGGCGGGCAATCTCGGAACGCTCAAGGACAGTGAGTGTTTCATCGTCATTCCGCCGGGCGGAAGCGGCAAGCAGGCAGGAGAGCTGGTCGAGATTTTGACGCATGCGGCCCCGAGCTGGAGGAAGGAAGGGTAGCGAATGGAGCCATGGAAGCTTTGCAAAAAGCCTTGTGTACTGCAAATCGTCGGTTACGCCAACAGCGGCAAGACGACGCTGTTGACGAAGCTCATCCCTCTGCTGGAGGGCGCAGGCGTGCGGGTGGGCGTCATCAAGCACGATGGCGGCCACGATTTCGAATGGGACCAACCTGGAAAAGATACGTGGCGCTATCGCGAGGCAGGGGCTTCGCTCGTGGCGATCACCTCCCGGACGAAGACGGCGATTGTCGAGCAGCGTCCGCAGGAGCTCTCTGTGCTCGTACATCGTCTGGCAGCCGCCGGAGCGGAACTCGTTCTCGTGGAAGGCTTCAAGCGGGAGGGTTATCCCAAGCTCGTGCTGCTGCGGCGACCGGAAGACGCTGCCTTGCTCCAGTCCGTGTCCAACCTGGTCGGAGTGGTGAGCTGGGGCGAGCAGAAGCAAGCGGAGCTGCCCTGCTTTCACATAGACGACATAGACGGCATCGCCCTGTTCGTGAAAAAACGGATAGAGGAAGCGCCGCAAACATTTTCATAGAAACCGCAAAAAGATCATCCCGGCCAAGACGAGGGATGGTCTTTTTTGTTGTCACAAATCGTTTCTTTTTCCTGTGATTACAATCACAGGGGGTCAAAGCTTTGCTCCGGTACACTAGTGACATAAATCACACGTTGAATTTTCAAGGAGGGCCACTATATGTTGAACCAAAAAACCATTGATATTATCAAATCCACCGTGCCTGTACTGGAAGTGCACGGGACAGCGATAACAAAACGTTTTTATCAACGGATGTTCGCCAACCATCCAGAGTTGTTGAACGTTTTCAACCATGCTAACCAAAAACAAGGCAGGCAGCAAACGGCGCTGGCCAATGCGGTGTATGCGGCTGCGCTGCACATTGACCATCTGGAAAATATTTTGCCGGTTGTAAAACAGATCGGGCACAAGCACCGCAGCCTGGGGATCAAGCCGGAGCATTATCCGATTGTCGGGGAAAACTTGCTCGGTGCGATCAAGGAAGTGCTGGGGGATGCCGCGACAGACGAAATCATCCAGGCTTGGGCAGAAGCATATGGCGTGATCGCAGACGCGTTTATCAGCGTGGAAGCC
Source organism: Brevibacillus gelatini (assembly GCF_003710935.1). Lineage (GTDB taxonomy): Bacteria > Bacillota > Bacilli > Brevibacillales > Brevibacillaceae > Brevibacillus > Brevibacillus gelatini. Next base: position 44,104 of record NZ_RHHS01000018.1, on the reverse strand, counting down.
GAAATGTACGACAAGGCAGAGGGGCAGCCAGGCGGTTGGGCAGACTTCCGGGAGTTTGTCGTGCAGCGTAAAGTGAAAGAAAGCGACGTCATCACATCCTTTTACCTGGTGCCAAAGGATGGAAAAGAGATTGCAAGCTATGAGCCGGGGCAGTATATCAGCGTCAAGATGGATATTCCGGGGGAAGAATATACACACATTCGCCAATACAGCCTCTCTGACGCGCCGGGCAATCCGTACTACCGCATTTCCGTCAAACGGGAGGATGCGATTGACGACAAGCCTGCCGGAAAAGTCTCCGTCTACTTGTGGGAGCATGTCAACGAAGGAGATACGTTGCTTCTGTCCGCGCCAGCAGGCGACTTCACGCTGGACCAGCAGGATGACAGACCTGTCGTGCTCATCAGTGGCGGCGTAGGCCTGACACCGATGATGAGCATGCTGAAAACGCTGGTGAAAACAGCGCCAAATCGTCCGGTTACTTTCATTCACGCGGCACGAAACGGCAATGTGCATGCGATGAGAGACAGTGTGGAGGAACTCGCTGCCCTGCATCCGCAAGTAAAAGCGTTCTGGTGCTATGAAAAGCCAACCGAGCAGGATCGGGCAGCGCAAGCCTTTCACAAAGAGGGCTACATCGATTTGCCTTGGCTGCAAAGCCTCATTGCCGACAAAAACGCCAGCTTCTATTTCTGTGGCCCTGTTCCTTTCATGAAAACGATCAACCGTGCGCTGAAAGAATGGGGAGTGCCTGCACAGGACATTCACTTTGAGTTTTTCGGCCCTGCCGGAACATTGGAGTAGGCCAGGGAAAAAAGCCCGGAGCGCTTACTTGCGGGCGGCGGACTGGGCGCGCAGCAAGCGGTTGACCGTTTCCCGGCGCAGCCCGATGAACTGGCCGATTTCATCCTGGGTCAGCACTTCGGACAGGGAAGCAACGGGAACGAACGACTGGAACCAGAGCTGCAGCTTGCGCAGTCTTTCTGCCGGAGAGACTTCGGACAGCTGGTCGATGCGCTGCTGCATCATGCGCAGCTTGCCTTGCAGTTGCAGGGCGATCTCCCGGCATTTCTCGTGGTTTTCTTCCAGCTCCCGGTACCAGTCGGCAGCCGACAGCACCTCGACTTCACAGGTGACGAGCGCAACGGCTGTTCCGTAGTAAGGATTCGGGCTGAGCAGCGAGTGATGCGGGATCGTCTCGCCTGGCACGATGACATTGACCAGCGTGAGCGTCCCGTCAGCGTGTACCCGGTTGATTTTGAGCATGCCGCTTTTCAGATGGTAGAGCGGCCCTGTCTCGCCTTGTCGGAACAGCGTTTCGCCTTTGTGCAAAATCATGGGGTTCACTCCTTTCCAACGACCCATTCGGCAGTAGCAGTATACCACAATATGCTTTGCCAGCACCTGCTTTCCACGACGGGAGGCAGGTGCTGTTTTGCGTAACGGCAAGATGCGGCTTTCTTGTGGAAAGCAACCGTTTTCGACATGTTTTTCCCTTGCGTTGATGTTGGAACTTTTTGCTATAATGAGACAATCACGTTATGGAAAAAGGGGTTCTCTGATGCAAAATACGATCCTCATCTGGCTTGGCTCCCTGCTCGGAGTGCTCGTTACAGGTTTTGTTGGCTACGTGGTGTACCGCTTCTGGTACCATATGGGACGCCTTCCGAAGCCGCCTTTTCAAGAGCTGGAGGCGAAGCCTGCACCCGGGAACTGGTCCGATGATGAGGTGACGTTTACATGGATAGGTCACTCTACGATTCTATTGAATGTTTACGGAACCAAAATCTTGACGGACCCTGTATTAGGCGAAAAATTGGGACTTCGCATCGCAGGAATCGTGCATGTTGGCCCGAGACGTTTCACGCCTCCCGCTCTTGATGCTGACGAGATCGGCAGCGTGGATCTGATTTTATTGTCTCATGCCCACATGGATCACGTCGACCTGCCGACACTGCGTCGGCTGGCTCATCCGTCCACGCACGTCATCACTGCCAGCAATACCGGAAAGCTGCTTCGCCGCATGCCGTTTGCCTCCTGCAAGGAGCTTGCTCCGGGGCAAGCCATCACCACAGAAGACGGCGTGACGGTCACGGCGATTTCGGTCAGACACTGGGGCAACCGTTTTCCATGGAACCATGACTACGGCTACAACGGCTACGTCATCGAGAAAAACGGCGTGCGCATTTTGTACCCTGGCGACACCGCCTACATGTCGATGGAGCACTTGCCGCAGAAGTTTGGACAATTTGACCTGGTGTTCATGCCGATCGGAGCCTACAAGCCCGATTCCTACCAGGCTGCGCATTGTACGCCCGAGCAGGCGTGGCAGATGTTCAAGGAGAGCGGGGGCAAATGGCTGGTGCCGATTCACTGGAACACGTTCGTCCTCTCGCGCGAGCCGGTGGATGAACCGCTGCAGCGCTTGCTTGCAGCCGCGGGCGAGGAAAAAAACCGGATCATTGTCGAGCGGCAGGGAGAGACGTTTGCCTTTCATAAATAGCAACGCGGACGAACTGCATAAACTAGAAGGAATCACTCGCATCCTATAGAATTTATTTTATCAGTAGTTTGTGAGGAGGCATACATATGACGAAAGCATTGCCGCAGCGTTGGGATTTGGATGTACTCTTCCCCGGTGGAAGCGAATCGGCTGCCTTTTTGACCTTTCTGGAGCAGCTGGAAAAGGATATTGCGCAACTGAAAGCCCGCGTGGAAGATGCCGCACTCGCCTTGCAGGAAAAGGGCACATTTTTGGAGGTTGTCTCTCAGGTGCAAAGCATCGCGGTGCGGATGAAACAGGCGGGCGCGTTCATTTCGTGCCTGACCGCGCAAAATGTGAAGGACGAACAAGCCAAGCTGCTCGGCGGCCGGGTGAAGACGATCTCTGCTGCATTCGGCGCCGTGCTGACACGCTGGGATGAACAGCTGCTGCGCATCGACGAAGCGGCATGGAACAGCTTGCTTGAGGACGGGGAGCTGCAGCCGCTCGCGTTTGTGCTGAACGAACGCCGCCGCCGCGCCCAGGAAAAGCTGCCGCCGGAGCAGGAAGTGCTGGCGAGCGACCTGGCTGTAGACGGGTACCACGCCTGGCAAGATTTGTACAACGCCGTGGTAGGCCGCATGACAATCGAAGTGGAGCTGGACGGGGAGACGAAGCAGTTGTCCGTCGGGCAAGCTTCCAACCTGCTGAGCCATCCGGATCGCGCCGTTCGAAGCCAGGTTTTTGCCAAATGGAAAGAAGCGTGGGGCAAGGAAACGGAGCTGTGCGCACAGGCGCTCAACCACCTGGGCGGCTTCCGTCTCGCCCTGTACCGCCACCGCGGCTGGGATTCCGTGCTGCGCGAGCCGCTCGACATCGGGCGGATGCAGGAAAAAACGCTGGAAGCGATGTGGCAGGCCATCGACAATCGCAAAGACCGGATCGTCGCCTACCTGGAGCGCAAGGCGAAGCTGCTCGGCATCGACAAGCTGAGCTGGTCTGACGTGTCCGCTCCGATTGGAAGCGTGCACAAAAAAGTGTCGTACGATGAGGCAGCAGCGATGATCGTCGAGCATTTCAACCGCTTCAATCCGCGCATGGCGCAGTTTGCCCAAAAGGCGTTTGCGGAAGGCTGGATCGAGGCAGAGGATCGCCCTGGCAAGCGTCCGGGCGGCTTCTGCACAAGCTTCCCTGTGAGCAAGCAGTCCCGCATCTTCATGACGTATGCGGGCAGCGCAAGCAACGTCTCCACGCTCGCGCACGAGCTGGGGCACGCGTACCACCAGCAGGTGATGTGGGATCTGCCGCCGCTCGCCCAAAACTACGCGATGAACGTAGCGGAAACCGCCTCGACGTTTGCCGAGATGATTCTCGCCGACGCTGCGGTGAAGAACGCGGCCAATGACGAAGAGCGTCTCGTGCTGCTCGAAGACAAGCTGCAATCCGTCGTTGCGTTTTTCATGAACATTCACGCGCGCTTTTTGTTCGAGAAAAACTTCTACGAGCAGCGCAAAAAAGGTCTGGTGAGCGCAGCCGAGCTCGACCGCATCATGGAAGAGGCGCAAAAGACGGCGTTCAAAGACGCCCTCGCCGAGTACGAGCCGCACTTCTGGGCATCCAAGCTGCATTTTTACATTACGAGCTACCCGTTCTACAACTTCCCGTACACTTTCGGCTACTTGTTCAGCCTGAGCGTGTACGCGCGTGCACTGGAAGAAGGCGAGAGCTTCGCGGCAAAATACGACGCGCTCTTGCAGGACACCGGCCGCCTGATGGTCGAGGATTTGGCGAATAAGCATCTGGGCGAAGACATGACGACCGTCGAGTTTTGGCAAAAAGCAGTCGACCTGGCTGTGGCAGACATCGACGAGTTCCTGCGCCTGACGTAAAAAGGCATGACAGATCAAGCATGAAAAAAGCAGCCTGTCGCTTCGGTGACGGGCTGCTTTTTTCATGCTCTCAAAAGCCCCGTTCGTAATTCGGCATCCGGCAACATGCTCTTTTCAAAAGGGAATGGAAGTGGTACACTGGAAAAAACAAATGTATTCGATGGTGATCGAATGAAAAATACATATTCAATTAGAATCGAATGGACTGTCGTCTATGAATGCATCATCAGCCTGTATGCATACATTCACGAGAAGGAACGAAAGCATTTCCAGCTCGGCAACGCCTGGAAGGAAGAAACGAAGCAGATGCTTCCGGAATCTTTTGCCGATGAACTGGCCGACGAGCGCTGGGAGGTGCTGCACAGGCTGGTGCTTCTGGTCGCGCAAAGCCCGCAGAAACATTCTGTAGAAGCCTTTCTCGGGTGGCTGGAAAGGATTTCGCCGGGAGAAATCTACGAGCGCCTGGCTCCATGGGTGGATACGATTCCGCTCAATCTCGGCGAGCTTCGCGACCATAGCGTGTCGCTTTTGGCGCGGTGGCACGAGCATTACTTTTCCAGGATTGCGCCAGCCATACTGGATAGCCTGGAGCGGAGCGCCGCCGACATGACAGAGCTTGCGCAGAGCATGTCGCCCGTCGAGCTGGTCGACCATGCGTCAAACGGGCTGTGGATTGAGCCGGTGCCGGATTTGCGGGAGGTGGTGCTCATTCCGCAGTACCATTGTGCTCCTGCGGCGGTGCTGGACTTTTACCGTGGACTGGCCACTTGCTTGTATCCGGTGGGAGATGCCGGACAGTCGCGGCCGCAGCCGCTGGCGGAGCTGTTGCCGCTCACCCAGTGTCTGGCGGATGAAAAGCGGCTTCACATTCTGCGCTGTCTCGCGGAAAAAAGCTGCACGCTGGGAGAATTGCAGCAGCAAGTGTCGCTTGCCAAGAGCACCGTCCATCACCACGTGACGGCGCTTCGCCGGGCGGGACTGATCCGCGCGCACTATGCAGGAAGCACAAACGTCTCTTCCTACAGTTTGCGCGAATCGTTTATCGAGCGTCTGCCTGTTTTGTTGCGCTCGTTTTTGCACAATCGTGAGTAAGGAACCAGACTCATCCGCTCGGGGTGGGTCAAAAGAAGGCAGGGAGAACAAAAGATGGGCAAGTGGAAAAAGGCTTTTGCGGCGTATCATCCGATTGTGCATTTGCTTATGGCGGAAACGGTATTTGTCAACCTGATGCAAATGATGAGCATTCCATTTTTGGCGATTTATCTCAGCGAAACGACGACGCTCACGCCTGCCTACATCGGGCTGATTATTGGGGCCGGGCCATTGGCCGGGACATTTGGCGGTTTTCTGGGCGGGATTTTATCAGATTTGTTCGGGCGGCAGAAGCTTATGGTGCTCTCCATGCTGTTGATGGCGGCAGCGTTTGCGGGGTTTGTCTTTTTGGTGCATCCGCTTTTGCTCCTGCTTGTCAGCCTGTTGCTTGGGTTGGCTGCGTCGTTTTACGGCACTGTGTCGAAGGCGATGATGGCAGATTTGACACCGGAAGAAAAACGGTTTCGCGTGTTTTCCAATCGCTATTTGGCGATTAACCTGGGGGTAGCCATAGGCCCGATGCTGGGGGCGATTTTGGGGATTTCCGGCAGCGGACTTGCATTTATGCTGGCGGCATGTTCTACGGTGTTGTTTGCGCTCGTGCTTTGGATCGCCTGCAAAAAGTATCAGGTGTCCGCTTATGCAGCTGCCGATCAGAGCGCAGAAAAAGCGAGCTTGCCGCAAATCTGGAACGTGCTGAAACAGGATGTTGCTCTGCTCGCGTTTGTCGTGGGGGGAATTTTGCTGGTAACGGTACACGGGCAAATGTCTGTTACGCTGTCCCAGTATTTGCGTGAAAATATGGCAGAAGGCGTGGCGCTGTTCGGGGTGATGATGAGCGCCAACGGCTTTACCGTGCTGCTGTTGCAGGTGCCGTTGACAAGGCTGGTCGAGCGCTACTCCCTGTTTTCGCGGATTGCCGGGGGAGCTGCGCTGATGGCAGTCGGCGAGCTGGGCTTCGCTTTTTCTGCCACCTGGGGCTGGTTCGTGGCGGCGATGATCGTGTTTACGTTGGGTGAAATCCTGATTGTGCCAGCCGAGTACGCGCAGATCGACCAGATCAGCCCGGCGCATATGCGAGGCACCTACTACGGCGCACAAAGCGTCAGCACGCTGGGCAGCTTTCTCGGGCCGTGGGCAGGAGGGATAGTGCTTCAGGCTTACGGCGGGCCGCCGATGTTCATGCTGATGGCCGCGATTGCCATGTTTAGCGTCGTGTTTTACTGGCTGGGCCGCAGGCTGCACGAACAGCGGTGTGCGCAGGACGGTGTGGGGAGGAAGGCCGTCAGTTAGGGGCAAGGCTTAGGATTGCCATTTTTCATTTCATGCGATAACATAATAGATAACTCTTTTCAAAAGGGGAAATGTTGATGTTGGTGCGTGTTCTTAACTAGGCGAATTGGATAAGGTTCTCCTCTGTTTTTGCAGCAAAAAAGCCACGAATTTGCTGGTTTTCTTTGTGCTGCCAAAAAAAGGGAGAACGCCATTGGTTAAGAACATCGGTCATCCACCTACCCAATCTCATCGACTGCCGGAACCGTGCTCTTTGGCGCGGTTTTTTTGTACAGGAAAGGCCAAGGCAGAGGGGAACCATTGTGTTCTTCTCTGCTTTTTTTTGCGTGGGAGAGGGGAGGAATCATCCCTTATGAGAAGAGGTTTACTCATGTGTAACTATATCGACGAAACTTATCAAAACGTACAACTGCAAGAAGGACCAAGCGTAATCGAACAGTTTCTGATCCATTGTTATTTCCAGCCGGGAATGCCGACCAAAGAAGTGGCGAGAAAACTCATGCTGCCCGTTCCGGTTGCGACGGCGATCAAAAAAGAGCTGATCCGGGCCGGGGCGCTGCAAGCGACAAACGGCCTGACTTGCACCGAAGACGGCCGGGCTTACACGGAAAACGTACTGGGCTTCGGCGGGCTGGACCGGAAGCTGTTCGACAGACTGATGCAAGATAAAGCCGCCTGGAAAATCGAGCTGTCCGGGCTGTACCAGGAGCTGCAACAAATTATGTCGCGGCGCCCGCAAGTCAACGTGCAGCTTGACCAGGCAAAGTGTACGGCAGAGACGAGTCTGCGCCGGGCGATTCTTTGCCTGCGCAGCCATGCGCTCATCGGCAAAAACATACTGTGTGTGGGCGACGACGATTTGGTCAGCGTCTCGCTTGCCTTGCTGCTCAAACGGCTGTTTCCGGGGAAGAAAGCAGTCTCCGGGCGAATCGAGGTCGTCGACATTGACGAGCGCTTTTTGCAAGTCATTACGGACGTCGCCAAGCAGTACGCCTTGCCGATCCGCTGCCATCGTGCCGATTTGCGCAAGCCGCTGCCAAAGGAGCTGCATCAGCAATACGATTGCTTTTTCACTGACCCGCCGTATACGCTGCAAGGGATGTCGCTGTTTTTGTCGCGAGGGATCAGCGGCTTGAAAAAGCGCAAGGGACTGCCGATTTTCCTGTCCTTTGCGCACAAGTCTCCTGATTTTACGCTGCGCATGCAACAGCAGTTCGTGCAAGCGGGTGTGACCGTCCGCGAGGTTATCAGCCATTTTAACGAGTACGAAGGGGCGCAAATGCTGGGCGGAAAAGGGCAAATGATTGTGCTTGCCACCACCGAACAGACGACGCCAATCGTGGAGCACGCCTTCACAAAACCGCTTTACACCGGAGAAGAGGTTCGTTCGCAGCGTTTGTATCGTTGCAAAAAATGCGCCCAAGTCAGCAAGGTCGGGGCTACGGAAAAGATCGCGACGATTGAAGGATTGAAAAGAAAAGGCTGCCCGCGCTGCCGTCATACCCGCTTCGAGTTGCTCGCTCGCCGTACTGCCATCCGCGACTGATTGTCCGGCGGATGGCATATGGTTAAAAGAGAGGGGGGACACGACGATGGCCTACGAAAAAGCGTTCACGGTCCTGCGAATGGCTACCGGTTTGCTGTTTTTGCTGCACGGACTGGCAAAGCTGCAAAAAGGGATGGGGGCGGTCACACAAATGTTTGGCGATCTCGGCCTGCCGTGGTGGCTCGCCTATCTGGTGCTTGCGATTGAGCTGATCGGCGGACTTGCCTTTTTGCTCGGCATCGGGGCGAAATACGCAGCCTGGGGGCTTGCGGGGGTCATGGCAGGAGCGATTGTGACAGTGAAGTGGAAGCAAGGGTTTATCGGTGGATACGAGCTGGACCTGATTTTGCTCGCGGTTACGATCTGTGTCGGTCTCAAGCAGACAAAAGCAAGACCCGGCTAAGCGAAACAGTCGCTGCCGGGTCTTTTGCATTTACTGCTCCGTCTCCAGATGCTCGTAGCGATCGGCGGGTACAGCGGCGAGAAAAGGTGTTTTTTCCTGGAGGTAGTACAGGTGCAGCTCGTGCATGGCCCGTGTACAGGCTGTGTAAAACAGCTTGCGCTCGCTTTCCTCGCGGTAGCTTGCAAATGACGCGTCGTAAATGATAACCGCGTCGAACTCGACTCCTTTTGCCAGGTATGCCGGGATGACGAGACAGCCAGTATCGTAGGAGAGGGTCGAGGTCGTAATCAACTGGAGCGGCATGCGGCTGGCCAGACGTTCATGGGCTTTGGCGGCTTCCGCGGCTGTTTTCGTAATGACGGCAATCGTCTTGTGTTCGTTTGCCAAAAGTTTTTGGATGCGCTCCACAATCCGGTCGGCAAGCTCGTCGTGGCTGTGAACCTTCGTCACAGTAGGCAGCCGTCCAGCACGGTTGAAAGGTTCGATTTGCTCGCCGCCGTCCACCAACTGCCGTGTGAACTGCACGATGGGCAAGGTCGAGCGGTAGCTTTTGGTCAGGACAAATGTCTCCGTCTCCTGCGGGTCAAACAGCGCTGCGACAGTGGCAAAGCTTTCGTTGTGGGACGCATGCGCGTAGATCGCCTGGTTCCAGTCGCCGAGCACGGTCATTTTGGCGCGCGGAAACAGGTTCTTGATGAGGGCAAACTGGAAGGCCGAGTAATCCTGGGCTTCATCGAGGAAAACGTGGCGGACGAGATTGTTCGTCTGCTTGCCTTCCAAACGTTCCTGCAAGTACAGGTAGGGCGGAATGTCCTCCTGGGCAAGCTGTGCCTGTTCGACTTGCGCCAGCGTCATGGAGCAGATCGCAGGCCACGCTTGCGGAATCAGGTGCTGCTTACCTGGCAGCAACTGGCTGAGCAGTTGGGGCTGGGCGTACAGCTTGAGATAAGTGGCCTTCACATCAATAAATTGCAGCGCGGCAATAAAGTCGCGAATCGGCTGAAAATGCTGCTTGACGATCCGTTTTGCCAACAGCTCCTGCTCGCGGCCAAAGTCGTCGAACGTATCCTCGCGAAACTGCTTTTTGCGGCGCAATTGCTGGTACGCGGCCGCAAATGCGTCTTTATCCAGCAGCTCCATTTCGTCCTCAACCCACGGCTGTGTCCGTTCACGCTGTTCCAGTTGCTTTACTTCCGCAAGCAACGTGCGCGCCACCAGACTCATCCGGTTCGGGATCGGCAGGGAGGTGTCCAGCGCATAAAACAGCTCGTGGATGTGTGCAGCGGAAATGAGCGTCCGGTTGCGGAACATAATCGGGCGAAACACAATTCCTGCCTGCATCAGCCGGTTCGCGTACTGATCCATGGCCCGCAAAAACAGCGCGGACGATTTGAAGCGGATGGCAGCCAGACGTGCTTCGTATTCAGGCTGGTCTTTTGCTGTCAGCACGTACTCCATCTGCTCCAGCGGGTTTTCCAGGCGAAAGACGTCGCCAAGCCGATGCTCGGCGTACTCCTGAAAAGTCGTCTGCTGCATGTTTTCCTCGCCAAGCTCCGGCAAAACCGTCGAGATGTAGCTGTTGAACAGCGAGTTGGGGGAGAACAGGACGATCTGCTCCGCAGTCAGCGTCTTGCGGTAGCGATAGAGCAAATAGGCGACGCGCTGCAGCGCCGCAGACGTTTTGCCGCTGCCGGCCGCACCGGAGACGATCAGCAGGCGGCTTTTTTCGTTGCGGATGATCCGGTTCTGGTCACGCTGGATCGTTGCGACGATGCTGCGCATTTGCGAGTCGGCTTGCTTGCCCAGCACTTCCTGCAGCAGCTCGTCGCCAATTGTCACCCCCGTATCGAACATGTGCAGCAGCTTTCCGTCGCGGATGATGTATTGCCGCTTGCACGTAATCTCGCCAAAGACGACTCCGCTCGGCGTATCGTACTGGGCAGGGCCCGGCGAATAGTCGTAGTACAGGCTGGAAATCGGGGCGCGCCAGTCGTAGATGAGAAATTGCTCGTCGCTTTTGTCCAGCAGCGAGGCGATACCTAAATAAATGCGTTCGGAGTGAGGCTCCGTTTCTTCACGAAAATCAATCCGGCCAAAATAGGGAGAGCGCAACAAACGCTGCATGGTGCGCAACTGACGCTGGGCATGACGGTGGCTGCGCTCCCGCTCCGACAATACTTCAGCCTGCTGCTTGATGCTGACGTAAGTTTCAATCGCCTCGGTGGCATCCTCGAAGTTGACGGTCACATCGTCCCAAAAATGCTTGCGGATTCCGACAATATCTTCACTTACGACTTTTACCTGTTCTGTAAGCTCCGCAATCCGCCTGCTGATTTCTGCGACGACTACCTCAACCCGTTGTTGTTCGTTTTGCCTGTCTTGTTCAGTAGCGCTCATGGTACCGCTCCTTTTTCATTCCCCATTTTTTGATCTGAAGGTTTGACAAATGAAATCCAATGTGGTACTATTATATTGGAGATATAATGTACGGATTAATAAAGTCGACCTAAAGACCAATTTCCATTGTAGCAGACGGGAATTGGATTTTCAACTTGCGTGCGTGAAAATAATGGAGTCGATTGCGAAGACGGTGCAGAATGCATACGCCTTCGCTTTTTTGTTTTGGTTTGGGCAAAAAGGACCGTTGCTTGCTTGTCAGAGCGTATGTAACGGGAAAAAGCAGCGGGCTTTTTCCTTAATACGGTCATCCTTCATACAGGGGCTGTTCCCACCAGCTTACGCCAAAAGAAAAGGAAGTTTTTTCACCTGCATTCGGGACGCGCAGCACCATAGCCATGCCCGGAGCGATTACCCACTGTCCATGCGGCTCAGCTCCTGCCGAGGTCAGAGGGAGAATGATCCGCGTGGACGCAAAAACGCCATCCCGCTCGTCGTGAGCGTCCTCTGCTCCAAACATGATTTGCCCCTGGGCAGCAGGACAGGCTGCGAGCTGGATGTAGCCGGATGTCACCTGGCTCGACGTCTTCGCCCCGCTGATGCTGGCGGCTTTGCCAAACCAGGTGTGGGCTTCCATCGGCACGGGAGAGAAATTGGTGAGGAACCACTGGTTTACGTATAAAAGGACGCCGGAGCGCAGCGGGTTAACCAGCGAAGCAAAGCTGAGCTTGCCGTCCGAAACGTCCATTTTTTCCGTCTGCCCCATGTACGATTTGCACGGATCGGCCAGCGGGTGGGCGTAAGGGCTGTTCCGGTTCAAATGCGCCGGGGGAGGCGGCGTGGGGAAAGGAAAGTATCCCATCTGCATGTACATGTCAGGCAGGCTGTAATAGTAGGAGGGACGCGCATAAGGGGATTTCGTCATGATTTCCTCTCCTTCGCGGTTCAGTTAGTGCCAGCCCTACAGCATATGGCATACGTCCAGCGAGGGTGTCGCCGGGATGGCAAGACAGGACAATCCCGAAAAAGAAAAACGCCCAAACCAGCAAGAGTCGGGCGTCAGCGCGAAGCCAAGGATCTTTTACGAGACAACTTTCCAGGCATGGATGGCAAGCAGTGCCCAGCCGATGAGGAACAGTACGCCGCCTATTGGTGTAATGGCCCCGAGAACCTTGATCCCGGTCATTGCCAGTGTATAGAGGCTGCCGGAGAAAATGAGCGTTCCGGCGGCAAAGCACCATCCGGCCCAGGTAAGGCCCGAAGAGTCCGGGTACCATTTGAGCAACAGGGCGACAAGCACGAGTGCCAAAGCATGAGTGGTCTGGTAAGTCACTCCGGTATGGAAAATGCCGATTGAATATTCGTCCAGCTTTCCTTTCAGGGCGTGGGCGCCAAATGCGCCAAGCGCGACAGAAAGAAAGCCGCTCACACTGCCCAAAAGCAAAAACAGCTTCATGCGTGATTCACTCCTTCTGCGATCTCAACTGTGCATATATGTCCACTGCCATTGTACCGCACAACGCTGCGCCGTGCCCAATTGCAATTTGATGAACAGGATGCCGGACGGATCGTACAGACTGTGACAAGTTTTTCATCCTTGAAGCTCCGTTCCATTTCCTTTACCTTCTATTGCCTCCATTATGTACTTTATATGCTTAGCAACTCTATTGTATTGACGCTCGTATTTGGGTTGGAATCGAATCATTGTTTCGTAATACTTTTGGGCGGACTGAATCATTTCAGATAGAAATTCATCTCTTGGCAAATCAGCTACTACGCTTTCTTTTTTATCATATGAGTTTCGTATGGAAAAACGCACGAGATCGCCCCCGATTGTTTCTAATACGAATTCAATAGGATCAATACCATATTCTTCTACAGCTTTCCCTTCCCGAATGTATTTGCTCATCATATGAATATAGGAATACCATAATTCAATCCCTATAAAATCATGGGAGACAATGACGGAATCATTATATTGTATAGTTATACAGTATTGATTATAGAATTCTTCTATGTTGTGCTGAAAATCGGTCATTCCAGCTTCATCTTCTATATTTATAAAACAATCGGTTGGATAGGTAGATACAATCTGGTGTAAGTACATGTTTGGATGTTTTTTTAGCAGTTCCTTACGAGTTCTAACTAAATGTGTATTGATTTTCAACATTGTTTCGGCCCCCAAGATGAAGAGAGATGCTAATATGTTAGCACCTCTCTCTCTATAATTTTCTAATCTTCGTATTGAGCTTCGTTCCATCCATAAGGATAAAGAGTTATAACTTTACCATCGTCAATAACAAGTCGATATTCTTCATCTTGCCAAGTACCTCTCACAACAACCCGCTCATCATTTCTCAAAGCTCTCTCAATTCTAGTTTTATTTTGGTGTGAAATAACAGCGATCATATTCTCGATATCTTCAATAGTGATACTTGGGTCAAACATTGTATTTGTTCCTGATCCAAATCCAATCCCATAGTAATATTCTGGGTGATGCTTTCCAAGGATATGCTCTAATCCAAAATTTCGATTGCCGAATCTTAAATGGAATACTTCATTTCCAACTTTGTATTGCATCAGAGAAGTATTGGATGATGCATATCTTAACCCATAGTGTTCTTCAATTGCTCCCTCTACAATTTCCTCAGAAACCCACTCGTACGTTTTATAGCCTCTCCAAATGATAACACCGGCTCTGATAAGAATGGGGATGATTGGAGCGACAGAAGGTTTAATAGATTCTGTAGATTCCTCTTTTTCCATCTTCTCGATATTTGATATATTTTCCTGCTCATTGCTTTGGGTTTGCTGAATAAATGCTTTCTCAGGTTTAATTACGTTGTCCTTAGCAAATGCTGACGGGATCAAAGTAGAAGAAAGCAATACAGCAGATAATAATGTTAATATACTTTTCTTGAACTTCATAGTAACCTCCCAAATTCACAAATTAAATTGCTCAAAAAATGACTGGAAAACAAAGAACCTGCTATGGTGTGTTTGGCAATAGTAAATTCGCAAATTTTGTGAAGAGTATGCCTCTGCCAAGATGTCATTCACTATTTTTTGATTTGTATACAAATTTCAAGTAAAAAGGTGCGCCTATCCTGAAATTTTAAATAGACTCAGTGTATTTGTCAAATATTTATATTTATGTAAAATATTTATATTCTTACTTTTTTAAGAATCTAAAATCCACTGCGATAGTTTGGAATATAATGCTGCAAAGATGCGGTCAGACATTTTGAACTGATGATAGACGATACTACTATAATCCAAACATTCGACATCAAACGTTCTTGGGGAGCATGAAAGTCATCGCTCTTGCCAAATGCCAAACACCATCGTAAGGAATGGAACCATTCTGGGTACTTCACTCCCAGAAAGCGCGCTTTTCAAAAAACAGACCAACTTCAGCGAAAGACTGTTTTTTCCCAAGAACCCTGGCGTCTTTTCCCCATCAGCCCCATATATATAAAGTAGGCTTTTTGCGAATGGAGGGAGAAATGCAATGACAGGCGACGAACGCAAAGAACTGGAGCGAGCCATTGATGAGATCACGGAGATAGCCAAGGGGTTCAACCTTGATTTTTTTCCGATGCGATACGAGATATGCCCGGCGGATATTATTTACACGTTCGGCGCTTACGGAATGCCGACCAGATTTTCGCACTGGAGCTTTGGGAAGAGCTTTTACAGAATGAAGCTGCAATACGACCTGAACCTGAGCAAAATTTACGAGCTGGTCATCAACTCGAACCCGTGCTACGCGTTTTTGCTCGACGGCAACTCGCTGATCCAAAACAAGCTGATCGTAGCCCACGTGCTGGCTCACTGCGATTTTTTCAAAAACAACGTGCGCTTCTCGAATACAAATCGCGATATGGTCGAGAGCATGGCGGCCAGCAGCGAACGGATTCGCCAGTACGAGATCGAGTACGGCAAGGAAGCGGTCGAAAGCTTTCTGGATGCGTGTCTTGCGATTCAGGAGCACATCGATCCGAGCCTGCTTCGTCCCAAACTAAGATGGAAGCGGGAGACCGAGGAGCCAGCCAAAAAAAGCAAGGTCGAGCGCACATCGCCATACGATGATCTGTGGCGCCTGGACCGCGAGGAAAAAGTCGAGCCTGATCCCGCCAAGCAGGTGCGCAAATTCCCGCCCGAACCGGAAAAAGATTTGCTGCTGTTCATCATGGAGCACAGCGATGTACTGGAAGACTGGCAGCGGGACGTGCTGACGATTATTCGCGACGAGATGCTGTATTTCTGGCCGCAGTTGGAGACGAAGATCATGAACGAAGGCTGGGCGACCTACTGGCACATGCGCATTCTGCGGGAAATGGAGCTGACGGAATCGGAGACGATTGAATTTGCCAAGCTGCATTCCTCGGTCATCCAGCCGTCGCCGACGAGCATTAATCCATATCATCTGGGGTTGAAAATTTTCGAAGACATTGAACGACGCTGGGACAATCCGACGAAGGAAGAGCAGGAGCGTTACGGCCGCAAGCCGGGAGAGGGCCGCGCCAAAATTTTTGAAGTCCGCGAACTGGAGTCAGACATCAGCTTTATCCGCAACTTCCTGACGAAAGACTTGGTGAGCGATCTGGACTTGTACATGTTCGGCAAGCAGGGCAACGACTGGGTCGTGACCGATACACAGTGGGAGCAGGTGCGGGACGGTCTTGCCGGCGCGCGGGTCAACGGCGGCTTTCCGTATGTGCTTGTGCATGACGGAGATTATTTGCGCGCAGGCGAACTGCTGCTCAAGCATCACTATGAAGGACTGGAGCTGGATGTAAAGTACGTGGAGAAGACACTGCCCTACATTTACACGCTGTGGGGGAAAAATGTCCACCTGGAGACGACAGTGGAAGATCGGCAAGTGATGTTCACGTACGATGGCAAAAAGGTGCACCGCCGCTTTTTGTGAAGAAGAAAAAGCCGTACGTCCGGTTGAGACAGCAGCCGGCTGTGCGGCTTTTCTGCTGCGCCGGGCAGGATTTGGCTGCTGGTTGTGGAAATTTTCCGAAGAAAGTGCGGTTTACCTACTTCCCGGGAGGTTTTCACATGACAAAGCACGTAGCAGTAATCGGATCAGGAGTTATGGGGCACGGAATCGCCCAGGTTTATGCGTTGGCTGGCTTCTCTGTTTCTCTGTATGACTTGCAGGAAGAATTGCTGCAAAAAGCCAGGGCGAGCATCGAGAAAAGTCTGTCCTTGCTGGAACACGAGGGGGTCATTACCGAACAGGACAAGTCTGCCGCGCTGGAGCGGATCGTGCTGACTACCGATTTGCCACAGGCGGTAGCCGATGCAGATGTGATTACCGAAGCGGTGCCGGAAGTGATCGAGCTGAAGTGGCAGCTGTTTGCAGAGCTGGAACAGTACGCGAAGCCGGAGGCGATCATCGCTTCCAACACTTCCACGTTTTCGATTGCGCGGCTGATTGAAAAAGCGCAGTCGCCGCACCGTTTTATCATCACCCACTTTTTCAATCCGGCGCAGTTGGTTCCGCTGGTCGAGATTGTGCGCCACGAAAAGACAGCGGAGGAAGTCGTCGCGGCTACGGTCGGGCTGATGAAGCGGATTGGCAAGGCGCCTGTGCTGCTGAAAAAGGACATGCCGGGCTTTATCGCCAACAGGCTGCAGGCGGCCTTGATGAGAGAGGCGTTTCATTTGCTCGCGGAAGGCGTGGCCGATGCAGAGGAAATCGACACGGTCATGAAAGAAGGCATCGGGTTTCGCTGGGCGTTTGTCGGTCCGATCGAGACGGCCGACTTCGGTGGACTGGATACGTGGAAGCGGGTCATGGACAATTTGGCGCCAGAGTTGGACCAGTCGACAACGGCTCCGGCGATCATCGCCGAGCGCGTGGAAAAAGGCGAGTTGGGAACCAAAACAGGGACGGGCATCTACTCATACGAGCATATCTCCGTCGCAGAAAAGCTGCATGCCCGAGACGAGCAGTTCATTCGCCTGGCCAAGCTGAAAAAAAGCGGCGGGAACTAGAGCAGGGCACATCAAGGTCGGGGTTGATCCCGGCCTTTTTGGCGTTTGCACGAGCGGTTTACAGATTGCTCCTAAAAAATCTTGATCGAGTTACCGATATTAGTCATTAAGGCTTATAGCGAAAGACCTGCTTTAGCCAAATTTAACGAAGAAAGAGGATGAGCAACGATTGAAAAAATGGTCGCTAGAATGGCTCAAAAGCTTTAAAACAAAGCTGATCGTGACGTTTCTTTTGATTTTGATTGTCCCCTCCCTCATCGTTGGAGGTTTCTCATTCCAGCAAGCCAGGCAGGAAATTGACAAGCAAATCATGAAGAGTGCAAGCGAGAATGTCACGCTCGTCAACACCATTATCAGCAACACTTTCGAGCCGAAAATAAAGGATGCCGACTATTTGGCAAAAATCATCAGCAAGAGCATGTACACAGGCACTGACAGCCCGGAAGTGATGAAGTACCTCGATCTTTACATGGGATTGAATCCGGAATCGGCCAGCGTCATGCTGGGAACGACAGACGGCCAATACTACTGTTTGCCCAAGCAGGAAGTGAGCGCAGACTTTGATCCAAGGACGCGAGACTGGTACAAAATGGCAATGGCCAACAAAGGGAAAGCCATTATTACCGAGCCGTACATTTCGGCGATCACGGGAGAAGTTCTCGTGGCGATTGCAAAAGTGACGGATGACGGCTCGGGAGTCGTCGGGATCACGATGGGCATCGATCAGATCAATGAGGTCGCCGGCAGCGTAAAAATCGGCACCAACGGCTATGTGATTGTGCTCGACGGGTCGAAAAAGTTCGTGGTGCATCCGGAAGAGAAGGTTGGGGAAAAAGCGGAGGATAGCTTTTATGAAAACTTGTACCAGCAACAGACTGGTCAATTCTCCTACTTGCTGAAAAACCAGCCCAAAGTGATTCACTACCTGACGAACGAGATTACGGGCTGGAAAGTAGCTGGCACGATGTATAGCAAGGAGGTGGACGATGCCGCCAGTCCGATCTTTTCCCAAACGATCTGGACCATTGCTGTCTGTCTGCTGGTGGGCGGGGGGCTCGTCTTTGCGATTTTGCGGTCGATTATTGTGAGAATCGAACGGATCAAGGAGCATGCGTTGCGGGTCAGCCAGGGGGTTTTGACGGAGGCAATCGAAGTGCGGGCAAGCGATGAGATCGGCGAGCTTGGCCGTGCGTTTAACATGATGCAGGAGCAACTGCGTGCGCTCATTTCCGATGTGGAGGCGAGAGCCGAGCTGGTGGCGGCTTCCTCCGAGCAGTTGACGGCGAGCGCCCAGCAGACGAGCATTGCAACAGAGATGGTGACGACCGCCGTTCAGGAAGTGGCGGGGAGCGCGGAGAAGCAAAATGGTTTGATTGAGGGTAATGTGCATTCCCTTCAAGAGGTAGTGGAGGGAGTCGGCCAGATTACGCAAAGCGTTCAGGCGCTCTCCGATATTGCCGCGAAAACGACAGAGCAGGCGAACGAAGGCGGCATCTCGGTGGAGCAGGTTATGGGGCAAATCAACTCGATAAATCACTCGGTAGAAAAGTCCGACCAGATGATTCGATCCCTGTATGATCGCTCCAAGGAAATCAGCTCCATCTCGGACGTCATCAGCGGGATTGCCCAACAGACCAATTTGCTGGCGCTCAATGCCGCGATCGAGGCCGCACGCGCAGGCGAGCACGGAAAAGGCTTCGCTGTCGTCGCGACCGAAGTGCGCCTGCTGGCCGAGCAATCCCAGGAGTCGGCGAAGCAAATCTCCGAGTTGATCGCAGAAATCCAGAAAGAAACGCGACAGTCTGTAGACAATATGGAAAAGGTCAAACAGGATGTGGAAAAAGGCATGACGCTCTCCGAGGAGACGATCCAGAAGTTCGCCGACATCATCATGAGTACGGATCAAACGAATCCGCTCATCCAGGAAGTGTCGAGCATCGCCGGGCAGATCGCGGCTGCTGTCCAGGAAGTGACGGCAGGGGCAAACGAACTGGCTGTAATCGCCAGAGGCAATGCCGAAACCGCGGAGGAAGTAGCTGCTTCGTCCGAGGAGCAACTCGCCTCCATGCAGGAAATCTCTTCGTCGGCACAGGCGCTGTCCTCATTGTCCGAGGAACTGAGAGGGCTAATCAACAAGTTCACGTACAAATAGACAGGGAGCTGTGCCTCCTGCAAAACGAAACACCCCTTGCCCGTTTGAAGCGAGCAGGGGGTGTTTTTGACTCGAACAGCTACAGATCGCGAGCAATATGCGGCTTGCTGTAATGACTTGTGCCTCCGCCGCCAACCAGGATTCTGCCGCCTTTGCCGAAGATGAGCAATTTTCTTGAGCCATCTGACAAAAGCACGGTGATTTTCGCCCGGTTCGCGGTTGCGATATAGATGACATATCCGCTTCTCGATACGACAGTACGCCAGTTTCGGTCAAATTCCGAACGCAGAACCCGGTTGGAGTACACTTGATTTTCTGCGCGTGTCACTGTTTTTTTCATCTGCGATCAACACCTCCTGTCCCTTCACTGTATGCAGCAGCATGGCAATGGTGTGGACAAGTGTGCGTAGATAAGCCCCTATTTTGGTTGCGGCGGACTGGCCGACGTACTATGATAGCAGCATGGAAAGCAACAAGCAGAAATGAGGTATGCGCCAATGAATGAGCGTGTTACCAGCACGTCCAGTCCAGGCGTCCATCCCGAGTGTGCGAGGGCGATCCGCCAGCTTTTACAGATGCGAACACCAAAGCGTGCAGACTATCTGGCGCTCCGCACATACGGGAATGATCGCTATTCGTCCATGGGCTGGGAGGAACTGCAATCGTATATAAATGAAAAGACGGTAGTGATCGTCGAGCAGTTTGAAAACGAGCAAAACATCATGTCCGCACTGCGCTGGGTGGCGAGAGGACTGCCTGTCTGGCACGCAATCCGCAAAGTGAAGGCGGATTACTCCGTGTACGGGTACAAGGGGCAACGGTAGGCGAAGTCTGTCAAGTGGCAGACCTTTTTTTGTTTTTGGTAACATTTACGGCATAAAAGCGCGGACAAATCCGAAAAAAATACTGCACGGGAAAATGAAAAGGTCTATTATTGTCACTATCATCATCTTTGGGGGGAGCCATTATGACAGAATTCTTACTTAGCTTACTACAGATTATTATCGTCAATCTGGTCTTGAGTGGGGACAACGCCGTCGTGATCGCGCTGGCTTGCCGCAACTTGCGACCTGAGCTGCAAAAGAAAGCTGTTTTCTGGGGTGGCTTCGGAGCGATCGGGTTGCGGGTCATCCTGACCTTTATTGCCATTTGGCTGCTCCAGATTCCGTTTGTTCAGGTAATCGGGGGATTTTTGCTCATCTGGATTGCCGTCAAGCTGTTGAAGGGCGAGGAAGAGGAAAGCCACATTGGCGGCGGCACGAACATGCTGGAGGCGTTGAAAACGATTATTTTTGCCGACCTCATCATGAGTCTGGACAACGTCATTGCGGTGGCAGGGGCTGCGAACGGAAACATGCTGCTCGTCATCATCGGACTTTCCGTCAGCATCCCGTTGATTATTTGGGGCAGCCAGTTGCTGATGCACTTGATGAACCGTTTTCCGGTCATCGTGCTGTTGGGGGCGGCTTTGCTTGGGTACACAGCAGGCGAGATGATCGTCGGCGACAAAGTAGTCGGAGCGTTTCTGGAAGGGGTGTTGCCAGCGCTGCACATCATTTTGCCGGTCGCTTTGGCACTGGTGGTCATTGCTGTTGGCACGTACCTAAAGCGCAAGCATGAAAAAGCAGAGGAGGACCGCGTCGCACAAGACCACGCGGAAATACTGTAGCCATGGAATATCGGGACTGGTCCATTCTTCAGACGTTGTATCGGGAACAAAACATCACCAGGACGGCCAAAAGCCTCTACTTGTCCCAGCCTGCCCTGACCAAACGGCTGCGGCAGATTGAAAAAGAGTTCGGCGTGCAAATCGTCCAGCGCGGCAGGCGTGGCGTCCACTTTACGCCAGAAGGGGAGTATTTGGCGAGTTGTGCAGATGAAATGCTTTTGCGTCTGCGAAAAATCAAGGAGCACGTCGCCAATATGGGCGAGCAGGTGAGCGGCACGCTGCGGCTGGGCGTCTCCAACTATTTTGCCCACTACAAGCTGCCGGGTTTGTTGCGGCTGTTCAAGCAAGAGTATCCGCTGGTAGAGTTCAAGGTCTTCACGGGCTGGAGCAAAGACGTCTACCAGTCCGTGTACAACCAGGATGTGCACGTCGGTTTTGTGCGCGGCAATTACAACTGGCCGGATGGCAAGCTATTGTTGTTTGAAGAGAGCGTGTGCATCGTCTCCAAAGAGCCCGTCGATATAGCCGATCTGCCGAACCTGCCGCGCATCGACTACAAGACAGACCCGCTTTTGCAGGCGCTGGTGGACAGTTGGTGGGCTGAAAACTACTCTTCGCCGCCCCGGATCGGCATGGAAGTGGACAAGGCGGATACGTGCGGCGAAATGGTTGCAAACGGGCTCGGCTACGCCATCCTCCCTCGCCTGGTTGCAGAAGGCAAAGAAGACTTGCACCTGATCGAAATCAAGGATGCCGCGAACAAGCCTGTCAAGCGCAGCACCTGGATGTTTTACCACGAGGCTTCCCTCGAACTGCAAAATGTGAGGGCCTTCGTGAACTTCATGCAGCGCATGGACTATCCGCATTCGTATTAAACACAGCCAGAGCGAGCGGGCGATCCGCCGCAGACCGCTGCTTCGGGGCGTCTCGAAGGCAGCGTTTTTCTTTTTCTGCCATTCGCGCAAGGAATCGTCCGCGATAACGAATCGCTATTTTTCAGATGGCTTTTTCTGGCGTACA
Source organism: Brevibacillus gelatini (assembly GCF_003710935.1). Lineage (GTDB taxonomy): Bacteria > Bacillota > Bacilli > Brevibacillales > Brevibacillaceae > Brevibacillus > Brevibacillus gelatini. The sequence goes on along the minus strand of NZ_RHHS01000018.1, from coordinate 22,149 downwards.
CTGGAGGTACAGCAAGGAGCAACAAAAGCAACGTCAGACAAGAAAAGAGGGGTCCGCATGCTTATGCTTCGCATATTGCTCACGCTGCTGCTCGGTTCCGCAGGCGGCTGGCTGTTTGCCAACGTGCTGCACAGCCCGCTGCCGTGGTTGCTCGGTTCCCTGCTTGCGACTGTCGCGGCGACCATGCTCGGGGTGCAAAAGCTGTGGATACCGGGCTGGTTCCGCCAGGCAGGACTGATTGTGATCGGCATATCGCTTGGCCTGCGCATGACGCCGGATATTTGGCAGACCATGACAGATCATATCGGTTTGATGCTGATCGCCACGCTGCTGACTGTGCTCATCAGCCTGCTCAACGCGTGGATTTTTTACAAAATGGGCAAGGTCGATCGGGTTACGGCGATTTTCAGCAATATACCCGGCGGCCTGTCGGAAATGGTGACGATCGGTCAGTCTGTCGGCGGCAATCAACAGGTGATCTCGATATTTCACTCGCTGCGTGCGGTGACAATCGTTTTGTGCACGCCTTTTTTCATCTCCTGGCTGTTTGACGGGCACGCTTCGTCTGCGGCGGCGTTGTCGACTGGCAGTAACGTGCTGGAGTGGCTTCCGACCATTTTGCTTGTCACAGCCAGTCTGATCGGTGCGCTGGTGGCTGCCCGCTGCTCGATTCCCGCGCCGTATTTGCTTGGACCGTTGCTGATTGCCGCAATCGTTTCCCTAAATACACCGTGGACGGGCGAGAATCCGGCACTTGCCGGAGAGCTGGTCAAAGCCGCGCAAGTGTGGATCGGGGTCAGCATCGGGCTTGGTTTTCGCAAAGAAGACATCCGCAAGCAAAAGCGTTTTTTCCTGCTCGGCTCCATGCATGCGCTGCTTTTGTTTTGCATGGTGGCGGCGATGGCTGGAGGTTTGGCTTTTTTCGCCAACATGGAAGTGGCGACGAGCATTTTGGCGACGGCACCTGGCGGGATTGCCGAAATGAGCTTGACCGCGATGTCGATCGGGGCAGATCCGCTGCTTGTGACAGCCTTTCAGTTGTTCCGCGTCCTGTTTGTGCTCACACTGTTTTCCTTCGGCGGGCGTAGCTGGGGAAAACGGCATCGGGCCGAGGCGGCAGCGACTTTGGACAGAACCGCCTGACGCAAGCACACCGGAGGGCAGTTATAAAATCCGGCAGCACCAACCGAATACGAAAGCCTGCAGCCTGTTTGCGAGAGCGAAGCTGCAGGCTTTTTTTATCGGGACAGGCAAAAATCGTCTACGGATCAACAAAAAACGCCGCTTCACAAGTAAGACACAAAGGAAGAATATAACAACCCCTTGTCCAATAGGTTTGCGAAAAAACTTTTGACAAATTTTTAATAAAAAATTGAACAAAACATGAACAAAAAGTGAATTTTATGTTACAATAAGTTCAACGAAGAAAATGGTGCAAGGGAAAATTCTAAATGACAGGGGTTTTGAACCATGAATACAGATAAAAAAGCTGCTGATGTACTGAAATGGATTGCCTGGACTGCCATTGTGATCGGCGGATTGCTGATGGCGTTTACTGCAAGCGATTTCAGGGCGGATAACTTCCCGTTGATGGTGTCTATCGGATTTTTGATTGCAGGCATGAACATCTTCATCATGAGCACGGTGTTCCGCTTGCTGCATCTGCGCAAACAAGAAGCGTAACCGGATAAAGTCAACTTTATACATGAAACCTCTCATTTTTTCTAAATCATGATGAGAGGTTTTTGTTTTTCCGCAGCAGGTGCACACCAGCAGCCTTCTTTTGGAGCCGTTCCAAAGGGAGGCTTTTTTATTGAAAGTGAAAAGAGAAAAGCGCCATCGCAACATTTGGATATTATACCCAAATATGGGTTTGTATGTGTATACAAGGGGAATCCTAACAAGAATTTGAGCAACTAGTGTCCGCTTCGTGAACACTTTGTCACAGAAAAGCTACGAAATATTGAACGTCCGCAAAATGAAGTACAAAAGTTCTTGGTCTCTGCTAGTATGAATATGCGGTTAGCAGTGTGTTCACTGTCATTAAAAAAATCTCTGCTGAGTCCTGCTCGAAGATGGATTCCATCCTCTGCCGCAATAGACTCAGAGGGAAGGCGAACGCGAAATAGCGGACGCATCATCAGCTAGATGCTTGTTGTTTTGTGAAAGAGGAGGGATTAGGAGAATGAGTGGAGGAAAAATGCTAAGGCAAATCCACTTTTGGATCTTGGCAGTGGTAACTACCGTCCTGCTTTCAGGCTGTGGTAGTGAGTATCTTGTCTTGAATCCTAAGGGGCCTGTAGCAGAGACGCAGTACAATCTCATTATTATTTCTACGATATTGTGCGCCGTCATCATCGTTCCGGTTCTTGCGCTTACCGCTTTTATCGTATTTCGATATCGGGATAAACCGGGTAACAAGGCAGCATACAAGCCGGAGTGGGCACACAACACGGCCCTCGAAGCAATCTGGTGGGGAATTCCGGTGGTTATCATCGCGATCCTGGGGTACTTTACCGTTCGCGATACGTATGTGTTGAAAGAGTCTCCGAACAAAGAAGTGGCTCCCATGACAATACAGGTTACTGCATTGGATTGGAAATGGATGTTTACTTACCCTGAGCAAAACATTGCGACAGTCAACCATCTGGAAATTCCGGTTGGCGTACCTGTTCACTTCCAGATTTCTGCGGAAGCGCCGATGAACTCCTTCTGGGTTCCTTCTCTGGGCGGTCAGGTCTATGCGATGGCAGGAATGGCGACCGAGCTGTACTTGCAGGCAGACGAGCCAGGCGAATACGCCGGGTTCAGCTCCAACTTCTCCGGTGAAAAGTTCGCTCACATGCAGTTCAAGGTGGTAGCGAAGCCGAAAGAAGAGTTCGATCAGTGGGTCAAACAAGTAAAAGGCACCAGCCCGGCCATGACCAAAGAAGATTACAACGAGCTGAAAAAACAAGGATTGTCCGAGACAAAGCTGTACTCTGCCTTCCCGGAAGGCTTGTTTGAAGAGATTGTGGAACGATACAGCCATGGTCACGATATGGAGCATGTCATGCAAAAGCAGCCAGCTCCGACAGGTGACAAGGCAAACGAAACCTCGCAAGAGACTCAGCAGTCAACTGATATGAGCAACATGCATGGAATGGATCATTCCAGTATGAAACATTAGGAGAAAGGGAGGAGGAAAACCACGTGTGGGAGGACATTAAAGAATTTGCATCCACGTTCTTCGTAACTGGTGACCCGTTGATTTACGGTGCGGACGTATCGATTGTGCTCACAATACTCGCGATCGTGTTTGTCCTGACCAAATACAAAAAATGGGGTTGGCTCTGGCGTGAATGGCTGACTACCGTTGACCATAAACGGATCGGGATCATGTACCTGATTTCATCGCTTCTCATGCTGTTCCGCGGTGGGGTGGACGCCCTGCTGATGCGTCTGCAGTTGGCATTCCCGAATCTGGAATTCCTGCATGCCGACCACTATAACGCGATCTTTACCACTCACGGTACGATCATGATTTTGTTCATGGCGATGCCGATGATGTTCGGTTTGTTCAACATGGTCGTTCCGCTTCAAATCGGGGCGCGCGACGTTGCCTTTCCGTTTTTGAACGCACTCAGCTTTTGGCTGTTCTTCCTTGGTGCGATGCTGTTCAACCTGTCTTTTGTAATCGGGGGTTCCCCGGACGCAGGTTGGCTGTCTTATCCACCATTGTCGCAAAATGATTTCAGCCCGGGACCAGGGCAAAACTTCTGGATCTGGGGGATTCAGATCTCCGGTATCGGTAGTTTGGCAACCGGTATCAACTTTATCGTAACGATTCTCAAAATGCGTGCACCTGGTATGACACTTTCCAAGATGCCGCTGTTTAGCTGGTCTGTTCTGTCGTCCAGCATCATGATTATTTTTGCTTTCCCAATCCTGACTGTTACGATTGCGCTCTTGTTCCTTGACCGCTTTGCAGGTGCACACTTCTTCACAATGGACGGCGGCGGTAATCCGATGATGTACCTGAACCTCATCTGGATGTGGGGGCACCCAGAGGTATACATCGTAGTTGTACCAGCGTTCGGTATCTTCTCTGAAGTAGTGGCGACCTTCTCGCGCAAACGCATTTTCGGATACAAATCCATGGTGTGGGCGATGATGGTTATCGCGATTGCATCGTTCTTCACATGGGCTCACCACTTCTTCACAATGGGTACAAGCGCCAGCGTTATCGCCTTCTTTGCGATATCGACGATGGTCATTGCGATCCCGACCGGTGTGAAGGTGTTTAACTGGCTGTTTACGATGTTCCGTGGTCGGATATCCTTTAAACAGCCGATGCTGTGGACGATTGCCTTCATTCCGTGCTTCCTCGTAGGGGGAGCGACAGGGGTTATGCTGGCGGTAGCTCCGGCAGACTATCAGTACCATAACAGCTACTTCCTGATCGCCCACTTCCACCAGGTACTGATCGGTGGGGTTGTGTTCGGGTACCTCGCAGGTATTTACTACTGGTGGCCAAAACTGTTCGGCTTCAAGCTGGATGAGAAGCTGGGACGTTGGGGCTTCTGGTTCTGGAACATCGGTTTCTATATTTGCTTTATGCCGCAATACGCGCTTGGTTTCATGGGGATGACTCGCCGTTACTACACATACGGCTGGGATCGCGGTTGGGAAGACCTCAACCTCGTATCGACTGTCGGTGCGTTCATGATGGGGATCGGCTTCATTTTCCAAGTATGGCAAATCACTTACAGCATCAAGCACGGAGAACGGGATACGACAGGGGACCCATGGGATGCACGTACCCTGGAGTGGTCGATTCCATCTCCAGCGCCGTTCTACAACTTTGCTACCGTTCCGCAAGTGAAGGAAGCGGATGACTGGTGGGCAACAAAACAAGCAAAAGCTAATGGCACGTATAAACCAGAGCCGGTGCATTTGGAACCGATTCATATGCCGAAGAACTCGGGTATTCCGATCGTCATGTCGACCTTCTGGTTCTTGATCGGATTTGGATTGACCTTTGGATGGGTATGGATGGCCGTAATTGGATTCATCGGAGTTGCCGTGTGCATGTGGGTACGCTCCTTCCAATATGATACGGATTATTACGTACCGGTGGATGAAGTGCGTCGCACGGAGGCTTCACTGGGGAGGGTGTTGTAAGGATGGCTAATCATCACGACCATAGTCATGGCCACGACCATCATGAAGAACATGAGCAGCTAAAGGTTCTTGGCTTCTGGATTTTCGTTGTGACGGACTGCATTTTGTTCGGTACGCTGTTTGCCACTTATGCGGTAATGATGAACAGCTTTGCTGGCGGACCGACTGGAAAAGAATTGTTTGAAATGCCCGGGATCATCGCTTCGACCTTCATCCTGCTGACCAGCAGCTTTACCAGCGGACTTGCTGTGCTGGCGATGAACAAAGGGAAAGTAAATGAGCTGATCGCGTGGCTCGCTGTAACGGCTGCACTTGGTCTTGCCTTCGTCGTGCTGGAGGTAAACGAGTTTACGCATTTGGTGCATGAAGGAGCAACCATGGCCACCAGTGGCTACTGGTCATCCTTCTTCACCCTGGTTGGTACGCACGGATTGCACGTATCCATCGGTCTGTTCTGGATGGTCGGGCTGATGATGCAGTTGAAGCGCCGCGGCATTACCGCGGTGACTCGCCGCAAAATCACCAATCTGAGCTTGTACTGGCACTTCCTTGACGTTGTGTGGATCTTCCTCTTCACAGTCGTCTATCTGATGGGGGTGATGTAAGATGACACAACATCAAAACCATGGCGATCACAATCACGGGTCGCTGAAGTCGTACGTAATCGGCTTCATCCTCTCGATTGTGCTGACCATTATCCCGCTGGTGCTGGTTATGAACCAGATGATGGAGAAAACGGCTCTCGTCATTACGATTATGGTGATGGCCATCTTGCAATTCGTTGTTCAGTTGTTCTTCTTCATGCACATTCGTGAAGGGGAAAAACCGCGCTACAACGTACAGACATTGATCCTTGGCCTCGTGATCGTGTTTACGATCGTCGCAGGTTCCATCTGGATCATGATGTTCAACAAATACTAGGCACTGCCTATGGAAGAAAGCAAAAAGGCGTGAGTCAAGCAATTGGTTGCTTGTCTCGCGCTTTTTTATATGTTTACTTGCAGTCAGACCCTTTTCTTTTTTAAAACAAAGTATATAATAAAGTTGTGTAACGTATTTTGGAAAGGGGAGATTTCTTTGTTTGATATTGTGATTGTTGGAGCAGGTCCAGCGGGTGGAAGTGCAGCACTGTTTGCCGCGAAGGCAGGGAAAAAGACTTTGCTGATTGACAATGACAAGAGCATGACCAAACGCGCGTGGATGGAAAACCACTATGGCATCATGGAAATCTCAGGCCCTGACCTGATCGAGACAGGGAAAAAGCAGGCTGCCAAATTCGGGGCAGAGCTGGTGGAAGACCAGGTAATCAACGTGAAAAAAACCGAGCAGGGACTGGTCGTTGAGACAGCGGAAAAAGGCTCGTTTGAAGCGAAGCACGTCATCCTGGCGACAGGCGCGGTAGTGGCGCTTGCGGAAGAGATTGGCGTCAAAACGAAGGACGGAACGGAGCCGCGCATCAAGACAGTGGTAGATGTTGACGCACAAGGAAAAACGAACATAGAAGGCATTTGGGCGGCAGGCACGTGTGCTGGCGTGAGCGTACATACGATCATTACTGCTGGTGACGGGGCCAAAGTCGCGATCAACGTCATCAGTGAGTTGAATGGCGAGCGTTATGTCGATCACGATGTGTTGAAAACAAACTGAGTCGATGTTGCTGCACCTTCTCTTTTCCCGGAGAAGGTGCTTTTTTGAGCAGGGAAAAGAGAGGGGGGGAACTACATAGACATATGGTCAAAATTGCACATAATAAACGAGGTTCGTTTGATTTGACGGATAAGGGAGGGGACCGGCAATGATTGCCAGGGAAAGCAACGTGAACTTTGTCGTCGCAGCGCTCATGCTTGGTCTTTTGATGGCGTCCATGGACAACACAATCGTGGCGACCGCGATGGGAACGATTGTGGGCGAGCTGGGCGGCATGGACAAGTTTGTCTGGGTGACGTCTGCCTACATGGTCGCGACGATGGCCGGGATGCCGATTTTCGGCAAGTTGTCCGACATGTACGGGCGCAAGCGGTTTTACATTTTTGGTCTGATCGTTTTTTTGGTAGGTTCCATTTTGTGCGGGACAGCGAACAGTATTGTCGAGCTGAGCATTTATCGCGCGATTCAGGGGATCGGCGGCGGCGCGTTGATGCCGATTGCCTTTACGATCATTTTTGATGTGTTTCCGCCGGAAAAACGCGGGAAAATGACAGGGCTGTTCGGGGCGGTTTTCGGTACGTCCAGCGTGTTCGGGCCGCTGCTAGGCGCGTACATAACGGAGTATGTCAGCTGGCACTGGATTTTTTACATCAACGTGCCGATCGGGGCTTTGTCGCTCTGGTTTATCAGCGTGTACTACCGCGAGTCGCTGGAGCATCGCAAACAGAGCATCGACTGGTGGGGAGCGATTACGCTTGTCGGAGCGGTCGTCAGCCTGATGTTTGCCCTGGAGCTTGGCGGCAACCAGTACGCCTGGGATTCCGTACAGATCATGGGACTGTTCACGGCCTTTGCGCTGCTGTTCATTGTGTTTTTGTTGGTAGAAAAGAGAGCGTCCGAACCGATTATTTCGTTTGCGATGTTCAAGCAGAGGCTGTTTGCGACGACCAATGCGGTCTCACTCTTGTACGGTGCCGCTTTTATCATTACGACTGTCTATTTGCCGATCTTCATCCAGGGGGTGTACGGCGGGTCTGCAACCAATTCCGGGCTGCTCTTGACACCGATGATGCTCGCTTCTGTAGTCGGCAGCCAACTGGGCGGATTTCTCACGACGAAGATGAGCTTTCGCAGCATCATGCTGCTGTCCGCTGTCTTTTTCGTACCGGGGATCTTTCTGCTCGGTACACTGTCGCCTGAAATGGCCCGTTCCACTGTCACGGTGTACATGATTTTGACAGGCTTTGGTGTCGGATTTTCTTTTTCCGTATTGGGAATGTCGGCGGTGCACGGCTTTGACATGCGGCAGAGAGGCTCGGCCAGCTCGACCAACTCGTTTGCCCGCTCGCTCGGCATGACGCTGGGGATTACCGTTTTTGGCATTTTGCAGCGCAACCAGTTTGAAAACAGCATGGCGTCGGCTTTTTCGGGACAAGGGGCCGTCGAGGCGATCACGGACCCGCGAGCGATTTTGACACCGGAAGCGCGGGCGGCGATCCCGGCTCCAGTGCTGGAGACGATCACGGATATTCTCGCCTCCTCGATTGCGCAGACGTTCATGTGGGCACTCGTGCCTGCCATTCTCGCCGTCGCCTGTATTGCGCTGATGGGCAACGAGAGAGTGTTCGCCAAGGCGAAAAACGCAACGCAACCCAATCCTGAACGCGGGTAAGCGGAGAGGGACTGGGGAGCGAGGGACCATTCGGCGCGGGGCCAGCGAGCATCTGCATGCAGAAGTGTGCTGGATGGAGTGCATCCGGGAAGAAGCGTGGGGCCGCTAGTTTTGAATTTATTATGAACAATGGGCAATTCCCATCATTTTGATAGTTTTTCGTTTATAATGGTGATAATTACGGGCAAGGATGGTATCTGCACATGATGAATACCGCACTCGGACGTTTTCGCGTCATCGGCATTATCGAAGGAATTTCGTATCTGGTATTGCTCCTGATTGCCATGCCATTGAAGTACTATTTCAATTTTCCCGAGGCTGTAAAGATCGTCGGATCGCTGCACGGGTTGTTTTTTGTCCTCTACATTTTGGCGCTGGCGCATGTGACCTTGAAAGACAAATGGTCTGTTCTCAAGGTGATTGGCGCGTTTGTCGCGTCGCTCTTGCCATTTGGCAACTTCGTTCTGGATGCGCGATTGAAAAAAGAGCAATAGACAGCAAAGTTAACCCGGTCGTTTTCTGTGCCAAACAGGCAGGAAGCGGCTGGGTTTTTTGTTTTTCTTCCACGACAAAAAGCGGAAACGATGACTTTATTATTAGAAAATTATAAAGAAAAATAATATACTTTGTATTTTTCAGTAGATTCGGGTAGTTCGTCCTTACTATTCAACTAAGACAGAGAGCAAGGGGGGATCTGGTTGATTAGTTTTCATCAAGTAAACAAACATTACGGGAACTTTCACGTCCTGAAAAACATCGACCTGCATATCAACCAGGGAGAAGTAGTCGTCGTCATTGGCCCGTCCGGGTCGGGTAAAAGTACGATGGTTCGTTGCATCAACAGATTGGAAACGGTTACAAGCGGTGAACTGCTGGTGGACGGGGTAAAAGTAAACGACAAAAACACCGACATCAACAAGCTGCGCCGCAACATCGGCATGGTGTTCCAGCATTTCAATCTGTATCCGCACAAAACAGTGTTGGAAAACATTACGCTTGCGCCGATCAAGGTGCTGGGCGTATCGCAGAAAGAAGCAGAGGAAACGGCTCTTTATTACCTGGAAAAAGTAGGGATTCCGGATAAAGTGGACAAGTTTCCGACCCAACTCTCAGGCGGTCAGCAGCAGCGTGTAGCGATTGCGCGCGGACTAGCCATGCGGCCGAAAATCATGCTGTTTGACGAGCCGACCTCAGCGCTCGATCCCGAGACAATCGGGGAAGTATTGGATGTTATGAAAAAGCTGGCGAAGGAAGGCATGACGATGGTCGTGGTCACCCACGAAATGGGCTTTGCCCGCGAAGTGGCAGACCGGATCGTGTTCATGGACCAGGGCCGGATTCTCGAAGAGGCTACGCCGAAGGAATTTTTCGAAAATCCGCGTGAAGAGCGCGCGCGCCTGTTCCTGAGCCGCATTTTGAATCACTAAACATACAAATAAAAAGAGAAGAGGGGTAATTCAGATGAAAAAAAGCTTGTGGAAAAAAATTGCAGGTATGGGTCTTGTATTGATGCTTAGCGCAACTGCACTGGCAGGCTGTGGCGGGGGCAAAACCGAAGGAGGCGCGGAAGGCTCTGCAACTGGTGCGAGCGCAGGTGCCGGAACATTGGCAAAAATCAAAGAAAGAGACAAGTTTGTCGTGGGCGTGAAGTACGACCTGAACCTGTTCGGACTGAAAGACCCGACGACAGGCAACGTAGAAGGCTTCGACATCGACATCGCCAAAGCGATTGCGAAAAAAGTGCTCGGGGACGAGAACAAGATCGAGCTGAAGGAAGTTACCTCCAAAACGCGTATCCCGATGCTGAAAAACGGTGAGATTGACGCGATTATCGCGACAATGACCATCACCGAGGAACGCAAAAAAGAAGTAGACTTCTCCGATGTGTACTTCATGGCAGGACAATCCTTGCTGGTGAAAAAGGACAGCCCGATCAACAGCGTAAAAGACTTGCAAAAAGGCATGAAAGTGCTGACCGCAAAAGGCTCGACTTCCGCGAAAAACATTCGCGAGAGCGCACCGGAAGCAGAAGTGCTGGAGTTTGAAAACTACGCAGAAGCCTTCACCGCGCTCAAAGCTGGCCAAGGTGACGCGCTGACGACCGATAACGCTCTGCTGTACGGTATGGCGAAGCAAGATCCAAACTTCCGCGTAACCGAAGAAACCTTCACCGAAGAGCCATACGGCATCGCGATCAACAAAGGCGACGCTGAGTTTGTAAAAGTGGTGAACGACCTGCTGAAAGAAATGAAAGAAAACGGTGAGTACGACAAGATTTATGAAAAATGGATCGGGGAAAAACCAAAAAATTAAGCGGTTCGACTCCATGACGGATGAGCGGTTCACTCTGCCGCTCATTCCCTTATTTTCTTACGACTAGGGGGATCGCAACAGAGATGATCGATTTTTCTATCTTGTTTGAGCACGGGGACATGTTTCTCGAAGGCTTCTGGAACACCGTGCAAGCCAGCTTGCTCGCTCTTGTCGGAAGCTTTGCCTTAGGGACGATTTTCGCGATTTTTCGGATTTCACCGATTCGCCCGCTCAACTGGATCGGTACCGCTTACGTTGAGTTTGTGCGCAACATCCCGCTGATTCTCGTCGTCTTCCTGTTTTTCGTCGGATTGCCGGCACTCGGGATTGTCCTTTCGCCATTTGTCGCAGGGACGCTCGGACTGACCGTCTATACGGCTGCTTTTATCGCGGAGACGATTCGTGCCGGGATTCAGGCGATTCCAAAAGGACAGATGGAAGCAGCACGCTCCTCGGGTCTGACCTACAACCAGGCGATGCGCTACATCATTTTGCCGCAAGCGATCAAGGTCGTGATCCCGCCGATGGGCAACCAGTTTATCAACCTGGTGAAAAACTCCTCGGTGCTCGGTGTCATTGCCGGTCTTGACCTGATGTATTTCGGCGACCTGATTTCCGCCGAGACGTTTGTGACGTTTGACGTTTACATTTTTGTCGCATGCTTTTATCTGATTCTGACACTTCCGTTGAGCTTGCTCGTAGGCCACCTGGAGCGACGCTTGGCTGGAAGCCGCTAAGGGGGAGGGGACATCATGGACTTTATCGGAGCATACGCGCCCAGTCATTTGACCTTCCTGCTAGAAGGTTTCTGGATTACTTTGCAGGTTGCCTTTTTATCGATTGTGTTCAGCTTTGCCATTGCCATCGTCGTAGGGGTTCTGCGCTACGCGAAAATTCCCGTCGTCTCCCAGGTGCTGGCGACCGCCGTCGAGCTGATTCGCAACTTGCCGCTCTTGTTGATTATTTTCTTTACGTACTTTGCCTTGCCGGAGGTCGGCATCAAGCTGGACAAGTTTTATGCGGCTGTGCTGGCGCTGGTCATCTTTGAGGCTGCCATGCTGTCGGAAATCGTGCGCAGCGGTTTGAAATCAGTGGAAAAAGGGCAGATTGAGGCTGCGCGTTCTTCTGGTCTGACTTACGTACAGACGCTTTGGCATATCGTGCTGCCACAGGCGCTCAGACGGATGGTTCCGCCAATTGTCAGCCAGTTTATCTCGCTTTTGAAGGATACCTCGCTCGCGGTCGTGATCGCGCTGCCGGAGCTGATGAACCACGCGCAAATCATCAATGGGCGAAACGTCAACTACGTGATCCCGATCTTCCTGCTGGTAGCGGTCATGTACTTTGTGGTCAACTACGGTTTGTCAATCGTTTCCAAACGTCTTGAAAACAAACACGCCTGATGGAACGGCAACTTTTTTCGATCTCCGGTTCTTTGTAAAATAAGAATGGGAGATCTTTTTATGTACGAAAGGGGGCATTTATGCGCGAGCGCCTGCTGGTCCTCACGATTATTATGCTGGCAACCGCCTTTTTCGGAGAGATGAAGGTCAACCCGTTCGGGGGATCGTTTCGTTTCTCGCTGGGGATTGCCGCTTTCTTTTTCGGCCTGCTTTGGTTTTCGTCTGTCCCTGTGATCTTGACCGGCTTTTTGACCGGGACGTTCATTCTCATTTTTCGCGTCGGGCTGGATTTGCTGATGGCTTATCGGCCGCTCCTGGAGAGTGTGTCAGTCCACCTGCCGTCTGCCTTTTACTACTTCAGCTTCGCCATTTTGTTCCGGTTGCTGCGGGCCAGAGACTACCTGGAGTTTCCGCTGAAGCTGGGGCTGATCGGCGCGTCTGTCGACTTTTTGTCCAACCTGGTTGAGTTGCGGGTGCGCGAGTATGTTACCGATTTTTCGCCGCTTACGTGGCAGAGCTTTTTCATGCTCCTGTTCTTCGGCGTGTTGCGCAGCTTTTTTGCCGTCGGGTTGTACAACAGCGTCTCGATTCGGCAAATTCGCGCGGTCGGGGAGGTGCGGCAGCAGGAGCTGGAGCGGCTGCGGATGATTAACACAGAACTGTACGAAGAGGCGTTCTACCTGCGCAAGTCGATGACGCAACTGGAAGACATTACGCGTGAGAGCTATCGGCTGTACAGGCGGCTTTTGACCTCGCATCCAGCGGAATCTCCGGCGGCGCTGGCGATTGCCGAAAATGTGCACGAGGTAAAAAAAGATTCGCAGCGCATCCTCGCGGGCATCTCCAAGCTGATTAACCAGGAAGGACTCGCTGCCCAACTGCCGATCAGCGAGCTGTGCGATCTGGTGATGCGAGCCAACCGGAAGTATGCAGAGATGCTCGGAAAACAGATTCAGTTTACATGGCACTGTTATGCCAGCTTGTCGACGAATCAGATTTACGCGCTATTGTCTGTGCTGAACAATGTGGTGGCCAATGCGGTAGAAGCGATTGACGAATCGGGTAAAATTGTATTGAATGTCCAGTTGGACGGGCGCTACATTGTCTTTTCCGTGCTGGACAGCGGACCGGGGATTTCGCAGGAGGAACGGGAATGGGTGTTTGAACCTGGCTATACGACCAAGTATGATGAGAAAGGAAACGCGTCCACTGGCATCGGCTTGACACACGCGAGGGGCATCGTGCAGAGTTTGCAGGGACAACTGCAAATTTTGCACGACAAAGGGCTGTGGACGCACTTCGAAGTGCGGATTCCGACAGATCAACTGCTGAGAGGGGAGGGAGTATAGCTGATGATACGGTTCTTTTTGATTGAAGATGATGCCGTCGTGCGCCGCATGCTGGAGCGTATCATTGCAGACAGCGGCCTGGGCGAGATCGTGGGTCAGGCCAGCGATGGCAACCGTGTCTCCATCGACCAGCTGTACGGAGTGGACGTCGTGCTGATCGACCTGCTCATGCCGGGGCTGGACGGCATCCAGACGATCAAAAAGCTGCAGGCGGAAGGATTCACGGGCCGATTCATCATGGTTTCCCAGGTGGAAAACAAGGAGATGATCGGGGAGGCTTATTTGCAGGGGATTGATACGTTTATCCAAAAGCCGATCAACCGCCTGGAGGTCATTTCTGTGCTCAGAAGGGTAGCCGATTACCTGACACTGGAAGCCTCGCTGCAATCCATCCGCAAGTCGCTGCAAATTTTGGATGTGAAAGGAAGAGAGCAGCCGGCGAGCGGACTGAAAAACCCATCCCTGGACGGAGATAACCTCTCGCAAAAAGCGAGACAGCTGCTGCTCCAGCTTGGCATCGCCAGCGAAGCGGGAGCGCACGATCTTTTGGCCATCGTGGGTTGGCTTGCCGAGAACGAGCGGGGCGTGGACAGGCTGCGCGATTTGCAGTTGAAGGAGCTGTACACGCAAATTTTGACCAAGCTGCATGGCAACCTCGATGAGCAGGCGCTGACCAAAGAGGTGCGAGCGATGGAGCAGCGCATTCGCCGGATGGTGCTGCAAGCGTTTACGCATTTGTCCTCGCTCGGACTGACCGATTACGCCAACCCGACATTTGAGCACTTTGCCCCGCGTCTGTTCGATTTTCAGGAAATTCGCCAGCGAATGCAAGAGCTGGAGGCCGGCGAGAAAACGACGAAGTGCCGGATCAGTGTGAAAAAGTTTTTATCTGTTTTTTATATGGAAGCAAAGGCGATTTGAGGTGGGGGGAGCATTAAAATTTTGGCTGTCGATTTTATCGGCAGCTTTTTTGCTATGTCGGCTAAACGTACTGTTGTTTGCCTGGGTGGAGTTTCGGAATTTCCGGAATGGTACTTAGATGTAGTAAAATGGAAAAAAAGGGGGTTGGGAAATGGAAAATACACGTATGCAATGGAACCAGTTGTTGAGTGGAGTTCGTTTGCGAGACCGACAGGTGAAAGATCGAACCAAGGATAACGAATACGATCTGCGTAATGACTTTGATGACGACTATACCCGATTGGTAATCAGTTCGGCTGTTCGCAGGCTGCAAGATAAGGCACAGGTTTTTCCTTTGGACAACAGTGATTTTGTGCGTACACGCCTGACCCACTCTCATGAGGTAGCTACCATTGGCCGCTCTTTGGGGATTAGCGTGGAAAAGTACCTCCACAAGCAAAAGCCCAATGTATTCCAGGAAGAGTCCGTTGGAAAGCTGAGTGCTTTGCTGGCAGTGGCTGGCCTTGTTCACGATTTGGGAAACCCGCCTTTTGGCCATTTTGGAGAAGCGGCTATTCAAAAATTTTTTCAAGAGTGGTTTAACAAAGAAAATGTAAAGAAATTAACTTCGACAGCTCCCCAAAATGCAAAACAGATGCAAGCTGATTTCGAAAATTTTGAAGGAAATGCACAATCTTTTCGCTTGCTGACCAAACTGAATGGATTGGTGGATGAATACAGCTACAATCTCAGCGTAGCTTCGTTGGCCAGTATTTTGAAATATCCCCGTTCTTCGCTGGAAGGAAACAAAAATAAAAAGGAACGACAGGAGAAAAAATTGGGCGTTTCCTATAAAAAATTTGGATATATGACTTCCGAACAGGACCGGTTTGAACTGGTTCGCGAATATACGGGAATTTTGCAATTTCGCCATCCTGCTACTTTTTTGCTAGAAGCTGCAGATGATATTGCCTATTCAGCCGCAGATATTGAGGACGGTTGCAAAAAGAAGGTTCTGGATTATTCGATTATTACAGATGTGTTTGCGGAATTTTTTGAGTCGGAGGAAGAGAAATACTTACTCGAATCCTTTAGGAAAGACTATAAGCAAAACACGGAGGAACGACGTTCAGATCGCTTGGACAACGCAGTGCAGAAGTTGCGGATTAAAGCGCAAGGACTCATGATTCACGAGGTAGTTAAAACGTTCCTTTGTTTGCACGATCAAATCTTGAACGGTGAGTTCGATAATGAGATTCTAGCATGTTCAAAAGCGGCAAAGGTTAGGGAGGCATTTCAAACCCTTGCGAACAAATATATTTTTCCTAGTCAGGAAATCATCACTCGTGAGCTTGTTGGATGGAAGGTCATCCGTGGGCTGCTGGAGATATTTGTGAGTGCAGTAAGCAGCGATAACATTTATGATGTCAAGGAGTTGGAAAGAGACATCTTCAAGATTCATGGCGAGTTTGCCCGATCCGAAAAGGGAAAAAACTTCATGCTGATCTCCGATAACTATCGTTACCTTATGCAGAGGTATCCGTTTTCGATTCAAGCGGATAAATCGCCCAGTCTGTATGACCGATTATTATTGGTCACAGATTTTGTTTGTGGCATGACGGATACTTATGCGCTAGAATTGTATCAAAAGCTATCGGGCATTAAATTGTAAGGGGGGCTACCTATGGGCGGGGCATGGAAATGTGCTCAAGATGACGATAAGCAGACACATGTAATCCTAAAAAGGATTGAACAGCTAAGAACAGTCAGCCCAAAAGTAGACCGCTTGCTAAATGACCTTAGTGCCTATGGCGATTTAATTTTTATTGGTGGCGCGGTGCGGGACTTGGCTGAGTGCAGAACTCCACGCGATTACGATATTATTGTCGATAGCTCACATACCGATTTTACAGCAGCGTTTTCGGGCTTGTCTTACAAACAAAATCGCTTTGGGGGCTATAAGCTTGAAGTAGATGGAATGGAATTTGATATATGGGGAATACAAACGAACTGGGCTTTTCGCGAACGCTTGCTAGCCCCTTGCTTTGAAAATATATCAAAAGGGGTCTTTTATAATTTTGATGCCCTTAGCTTCCATTTGCAGCGGCAGAGTCTCGACTGTACGTATTTTTTGGAAGCAATAGATAATAGAATACTGGATATTTTGCTAGATGATGAAGTTGTATGGAAAAATCCAACACCGGAAGTCAATGTTGTCCGAGCGTGGAAGATACATAAGACACGCGGACTGCAATTTTCTGATCGAGTGAGGAAGTATATCAGGGATTGGGCTGCTACTGCGCATAATCCCCAAGAGAGACTTTTGGAGGCAGAACGTAAACATTACGGAGATAAGAGTACGTATTCTCATGAGGACTATGCACAACTCTTATCGGTTGTTGAAGTTTGATGCAAAAAACCACTGATCCATAGTGTCAGTGGTTTTTTGCATTTTTCACGAGAGGTTTCTCGTGTTTTTATTTACGAATGAGTACGCGATACCAGCTCGGCAAACGCGCCGTACAATCCGGTCGTGCCGTACTGCTCCTGATATGCTTCAATCTTGTCGTCGCGGACGATGCGCCCGTTCATGAGAAAAATCGCCCGGTCTGCCACGGCATCAGCGACCTGGAGCTGGTGCGTCGAGAAGATGACGGATTGTCCCGCCAGCCGCAGCTCGCGCACCAGGTCGACGAAGGCGTCCATCCAGTAAGGGTCGAGGCCGTTTGTCGGTTCGTCCAGGACGACGAGCGCGGGATTCGCGAGGATCGCCTGGGCGAATAGCAACCGCTGCTGCATCCCTTTGGAAAAGTGCGTCACGCGCTTGTTGCGGACATCGTGCAGGCCGACTGCTTTCAGCATTTTGTCGGCGTCCTTGGCGGTGCGGTTGCGCAGGGCGGCGTAAAACTCCAGCGTTTCGCGGGCAGTCAGGCCAGCGCTGAAGGAGAAGTGGTCAGGCATGTAACCGATCTGCTGCAAGTATTCAACGCGCTGTTCCTCCCAGCTCAAGCCGTTGAGCCGGATCGTGCCAGTCGTGGGACGGAGGATGCCGACCAGCATGCGCAGGATGGTGCTTTTGCCTGCACCGTTTCCGCCGCACAGGGCGACGACCTCGCCAGGCTCGATGCGCAGGCTGAACGGGTGGACAATCGTTTTGTCGTCAATCGTTTTACTGACCTGATCGACCGTAAGTCCGAACGTTTGCATTGTGTTACCTCCTTTCCCATGCCCGGGCAGCGATCCACAAGGTTGCGCCAACCCAGAGCAGACAGAGCGCGACGAAGCACACGTCGCCGAGCGCAGAGTCCATCCAGTAAATCCACTTGTAGTATTCGGGGCCGAAGATCGCGCCGCCGCCCAGTCTGGTCACGGAGTAAATCCGGACAAATTCAGCCGGGTTGAAAAAGGTAACAATCTGCAACAATGGCTTGATCCACGTATAAGGCACGAAGCTGAGAACAGAAATCAAAAGCGTCGGCCAGGCCAGGATGTAGAAAAACCAAATGCTGACGCCCATCGTCAAAGCTTGCCAGCGGTTGCGGCACAACGCGCCGATCACCATCGCGATCCCTAAAAACAGCAGGATGAGACAGATGGAAAAAACAAGCAGAAACAGCAGGGTGGAAACGGCAAAGCTTTTTCCAAGCACCAGTCCAGCCACGCCAGAGATGCCGTAGCCGAAGCAGACGATGGCGATCAGCACCAGCGCCTGTCCCACGTATTTGCCTGTGAGAAACGACGAGGTTGTCAGCGCGTAGGTGGAGAGTAGTTGCCAGTTCCCTTCCTCTTTTTCTGCGGTGAGGGAAAAAGAGGAGAGCAGCATGGTCATCAGCGGCAGCAGGTACAGGATGAGATTGAGCATCGTGCCTGTCGTATACGTGTAGCCCTCCATGTAGGACTGCGACTGGATGATGAGAAGCCCCAGGCTAAACAGGGAGAACAGTGCCATGAAGGAGTAGGACCACGGATTGCGGAAGCCTACTTTTACTTCCCGTTTGGCGATCAGATTGATGTGCAAGGCTCTCCACTTCCTCTATTCGTGGTGTGTCGTTGTGCTGGTGTTGTGTGCAGGAGTGCTCTCCGTGCTGCCCGATTGATGTCCGCCCTCAGAATGTCCTTCCGAGGAATGCCCGTCCTTTTTCATATGCTTGCTCATGCTGCGCTCCCACGTATGCGTCTTCAAGCCTTCCGCATCCATGATGACGCCTTTCTTTTGCTCCGCGACGAAGCTTTCCGCTTGTGACTTGTCTTTGAACGAGTAGATGCCGTAGCTCATCGGTGTTTTGAATTCCTTGTCATAGGCGAATGTCGCCTGCTCGGCTTTTGTCCACTCCGCCGTGTAGTAGTCGCGGACGTACTGCGCGGCGACTTCATCGGTACCGTGCTGTTTTGTCCATTCGTGCAGGCAGCCGATGTCGTCGAATTTCAGCGCTTTGCCGTCCTTCAAAATGATTTCGGTTGCGTTGTGATCGTTCGGGACGTGCATGTGGCAAATGTCGCATTTGTCCACGCCTTCCGCGATCTCGACTGGCTGTGCTTCCTCCTTGCCGCAACCGACTATGAGCAGGCTGATGCCTGCAATTGCTCCGAGTGTAGTCACCCATTTTTTTAATTTCATCATGATTTTTTCACTCCTACGTAAATGAATGTGCAGCTTCCTGCCAAAAGGATCAGGCCAAGGATGGCTGCGCCCCAGTTGCTGTTTGTCTGGGATTCAGCCGACACAACATTGGCCGTCGGCATCAGCGGCGTTTCGTCCCGGATCGGGCTGCCTGTGCCGCTCGTGAACAGATTTTCCAGAAACACGAAGCCCGGCGATTGGAAAAACAGCTGATAAGCGGGAATCGCGTCTGTCAGGCCGAGGTAAAAAGGATTCATTTCATACGGCAGATCGCTTTTATGATCGCCGTCCACATCCAGGCCGAGCAGATTGTCCCAGTAGTTGCCGTTCAGGTTGTCTGTCTCGCTGTTCTGAGCCTGGGCGGCGATGACATTGGAGATGAACTGGTTGTTCGTCCACGTATTTCCGGTGGAGGCGGTCAACTGCATGCCGACGAAGTTGAGCGAAAGCCGATTGCCTGTGACCGTAATCCCGCTGGAGCGCTCCAGGTATAGCCCGACGCGGTTTCCTTCGATGCGGTTGTCGGCAAGCAGCGAGTTTTTCACGTCGTAGAGCAGGATGCCTTGGGAGTTCGGGTTTTGCTGCTGTTTCAAAAAACGGTTTCCGACGACGGTGGCATTGGCTGTTTCCATCAGCATGGCACCTGTTACGTTTTCAATGCCTGTATTGTTTTTCAGGGAGGTTTGCGTGGTGCCCATCAGGTGGTAGCCGTAGCGCGATTTTTCCACCCGGTTTTGCGTGAGCTCGTTTCCCGTGCTTTTTTCCAGGTAAATCCCGTCAAAGACGTTTGTGACCTGATTGTCAATCAGGTGGTTGTCGTGCGAGTCGTACAGGTCGATGCCGTTTCCTTTTTGCGCCTGGACTGTTACCTTCGGCTTGCTCGCGCTTTTGGACAGATGCGCGCTATGGTCGTGGCCGGCACTTGTACTGCCCCTGTCCTTTACCTTGCCGATGACCGAAACGTTGCGCAGCGTATTGGCATTTGCGCCTCGCAACTGAATCCCGGTTCCCATCGTTTCCACAGTGACTTTTTCCAGCAGGTTGCGATTGCCGCTTACGATGATGGAGGCGTCGTCGCTGTTGATTCTGCTGTCCAGCACCGTAATGCCTTGCAGGGTCACATCATCTGCCGCGATTGTCAGGGCAGCTTCTTCACTCGGATTGGTCAGCCTGACCTTTCCTTGTGCCAGCAGCTTGAGCGGCTTCGTGATGCGAATGGGACCTTCGTATTTGCCTTCCGGTATCGTAACAGTGTCGCCTGGTGCGGCTTGGTCGATCAGTGCTTGCAGGGACGCTTCGGCCTGTGCTGGATAAGCCGCTGGCAGGATGAGTGCAAGCGCCAGTGAGGATGTCAGCAGCAGGCGGAACGCGATCTGGTTTTTTCTTGTGCGAGTCAGGGTAGATTCCCCCTTTGTAATGAGAGCTCTCGAACTTTTTTGGAGGGAAGGCTGCCAGCTACATTCAGGATAGCAGTCTCTTTTCTTTTGCGGATGACTCAAACGGGCTATAAAACGTGGCAAAAATCGCAACGATTTTATCAAAACGGGAAGGGATTTTCGGCAGGCGGGCTTGGTCGAAGAGGTGGGGAAAAAGGCGTTTTTCACTTCATTTCCAAAATATAGGTGAAATTGGCGGGAGAAAGTTCCGATACATACAGAGAAGTGGTGTGTAATAATCTTCCAAATTCCCTTTAATAAGGGTTTTGGAGAGGTTGAAGTCGTTACAGGCCATGGGGCACATGGGTGAGAAGACAGACATTATGGAATGACTCGGAAAAAGTGAGCGCTTTCCCCTAAACTTTTACGCCGGACCAGTTAGGGGAAACTGCTAGATCCAAACGGAGGCAAACGAGGAATGACAGGGTATGAACGGATCCGGGTAACAGCGCCGTACCGGATCAAACGAATCGAAGACGTACGAATGGAGTGGAGGCCCAACGAACACGCACGTCTGTACCTGCGGGGCATCGTGGACGACAGCGAAACGGTAAATGCCGTGCTGCAAGCCGCCTCCGACGATGAAATCCGCCTGTATGACACGGATGGCGAAAGCGAAATCACGATTTTCAAGGGAGTCGTGACTTCTGTTCAAATCGCGCATCGCCAAGGCATTTACGCGATTGAACTGGAAGGGCATTCCGGAAGCTTCCAGCTCGATGTAACGAAAAAGCGCCGCTCCTTCCAGCAGGCAGACATGACCTATCCCCAACTGGTCCAGGAAATCATCAAGACGTATCCCGGCTACAACGTGAACGTAAGCATCGGGGAAGGCGTCCAGATCGGTGAGCCGATCATCCAGTACGATGAGACGGACTGGGAGCTGCTCAGGCGGCTGGCCAGCCATTTTCACGGTGTCATTGTCAGTGATACCATGGAGGCAGCACCGCGGTTTTCGTTTGGACTGCCGCAAGGGAAAAGCTACGCTGCCGGACGATGTTGCGTATACGGCGAGCAAGGATTTGCTGGCGTACCAAAAGGCGGGCGGCGATGCAGCCGGCTTGCACGATACCGATTTTTTCACCTACGAAATCGAGTCCGGCGAACGGTATACGATTGGAGATGAAATATTGAACCATTCAAAGAAAAGTTTCCCAATATTGATGTTAGTGTATACTTCGTTAAAGAATTAAAAAGATAGAAATGGAGGAACTTGAATGATAGAGCCGATGACTTATGAGGAACTAATGGAATATGTTCCAAAAGATTTTCATAAGTTTGTTTCAGATGGTCTGTCTCCTAATCAAGCAATTTCAAGATTAATAGACGAATATGAACTGCAAACCGATGATTATGAGGAAATCAACTGGATGTTTAACGTTCTGTTAGCAGAGATTGGTGTAAGACATAATTGTTTAAGGGAAGAGATAAGAGAAGAAGCTTTAAAAATTATATGTGATAAGAGATTAATAACACTTTGGAAACAAAAGGGGCTTAGTGATTCAGAAATAAGTTGTAGAACTGTTTATTTAGAGAATGTAAAAGACGCTGTACAAAAATTAGTGGGTCTGTCCAGTATTTTGTGTAAACCCTTTTGGAATAAAAAACTAGCGTAAGTATTGGCCGAGACCTGGGGAAAACAGTA